>NZ_FPBV01000094.1 GCF_900116805.1 Paenalicyclobacillus macrosporangiidus
ACGACGACGGTGACCACCAACCAACCGGAATCCCTGCAGGAACGCTACGAAGCGTTGGAGCGGGAAAACGCGGAGCTGAAAAAGCAGGTGAAGCTGCTGTTGGAAGAGCTTCGCCTGGCCCGCCATCGGCAGTTCGGGAAATCCAGCGAACGCACGAAAGAGGACCAGGTTCGATTGGACCTGGTGTTTAACGAGGCCGAGGCGGAGGCGCAACCGGAGGCAGAGGAACCCACTGTCGAGACGGTTACGTATCAACGACGCAAGAAACAGCCTGGCCAGCGGGAGGCCATGCTCGCAGATCTGCCTGTGGAGCGGATTGAATACCGTTTGTCGGAGCAAGAGCGGATCTGCTCGTGCTGCAACGCAGTCATGGACGAGGTGGGCGCTGAGGTCCGTCGTGAGCTCAAGCACATCCCGGCTCAGACGGTGCTGGTCGAACATGTGCAGTATAAATACGCGTGCCGGCCGTGTGACAAGCATGGGACCGAAACACCGATGGTCAAGGCGCAGATGCCCAGGCCCCCGATCCCGGGCAGTCTGGCGTCCGCCTCGATGCTGGCACATGTGATTGACAAGAAGTACGTGGACGGATTGCCACTGTACCGGCAGGAGCAGCAATTCGCCCGGAAGGACCTGGCATTGTCGCGGCAGACCTTAGCGAACTGGGTCGTGATAGGCGCGACACGATGGCTGAGCCTGGTGTATGACCGACTGCACGAGGAGATGCTTTCACGAAAGTACCTGCACGCGGACGAGACGACGCTGCAAGTGCTGCACGAGCCTGGACGGGCGGCCGAGTCGGAGTCGTACATGTGGCTGTACCGCAGCGGCCGGGATGGGCCCCCCATCGTCCTGTTCGACTACCAGGAGACCCGCTCGAGGGAGCATCCAAGGCGGTTCCTCGGGGGATTCAAGGGTTACCTGCATGTGGATGGGTACAGCGGATACCACGACATCGAGGGCGTCACCTTGGTGGGGTGCTGGGCACACGCGAGGCGCAAGTTTGACGAGGCGCTCACAGCTCTGCCGACAGCCGAACGGAAAAAACCGACAGCAGCCCGGATTGGGCTTGAGTACTGCAACAGGCTGTTCAAGATTGAGCGCGGTTTGAAAGACGAGACACCAGAGGAACGTCGTGCC
>NZ_FPBV01000093.1 GCF_900116805.1 Paenalicyclobacillus macrosporangiidus
GCCCGCCGGGCGATGCTGCGCGGTGTCGACGCGCTCGCCGATGCGGTGAAAGTGACCCTTGGCCCCAAGGGCCGCAACGTGGTGTTGGAGAAGAAGTTCGGGTCTCCGCTCATCACCAACGACGGCGTGACCATCGCCAAGGAGATTGAGCTGGAAGATCCGTATGAAAAGATGGGCGCTCAACTGGTGAAGGAGGTCGCGACGAAGACCAACGACGTCGCGGGCGACGGCACCACGACGGCGACCGTGCTGGCGCAGGCGATGGTCCGCGAGGGCTTGAAGAACGTGGCGGCCGGCGCCAACCCGATGATCCTGCGCAAGGGCATCGAGAAGGCGGTGAACGCGGCGGTCGAGGAGATCAAGCGCATCTCCAAGCCGGTCGAGGGCCGCGAGAACATCGCCCAGGTGGCAGCCATTTCCGCGGGTGACCAGGAGATCGGCGTCCTGATTGCCGACGCGATGGAGAAAGTCGGCAAGGACGGCGTCATCACGGTGGAGGAGTCCAAGGGCTTCACCACGGAGCTCGAGGTCGTCGAAGGCATGCAGTTTGACCGCGGCTACATCTCGCCGTACATGGTCACCGACACGGACAAGATGGAAGCCGTGCTCGAAGAGCCCTACCTCCTCATCACTGATAAAAAGATCAGCAGCATTAACGACCTGCTGCCCGTCTTGGAGCGGGTGGTGAAAACCGGCCGGCCGCTGCTCGTCATCGCCGAGGACGTGGAGGGCGAGGCGCTGGCGACCCTGGTGGTCAACAAGCTGCGTGGCACGTTCACGGCGGTGGCGGTCAAGGCGCCTGGCTTCGGCGACCGGCGCAAGGCCATGCTGCAGGACATCGCCATCCTCACCGGCGGCCAGGTCATCTCCGAGGAGCTGGGCCTCGAGCTCAAGAACACCGACATCCACCAGCTCGGCCGGGCCCGCCAGGTGCGCGTGAGCAAGGAGAACACCATCATCGTCGACGGTGCGGGTGACACGAAGGAGATCCAGGCGCGCATCAACCAGATCAAGGCGCAGATTGAGGAGACCACGTCGGACTTCGACCGCGAGAAGCTGCAGGAGCGGCTGGCGAAGCTGGCGGGCGGCGTGGCGGTCATCAAGGTCGGCGCTGCGACGGAGACGGAGCTGAAGGAGAAGAA
>NZ_FPBV01000092.1 GCF_900116805.1 Paenalicyclobacillus macrosporangiidus
TGAGTTGCCCCGTTCATCCGCCATGGCCACCGAATCCGTCAGTTTCCGGACAACAAACACCGTCAACTTATGGCCATTATACGTTGGCTGTAACAATGTGTTTCTTAGCAAGGTAATCGACCGGATGGGGATGAACGACAAGATTTTCACCAAGCTGATGGATGAGCCAGAGTTTCAGGCGGCGGTGAAAGAGTGGATCATGGGGTCGGTGTACCGGAAGTTGAATCAGGATGGTACTCCTCCCACTGTAGGTCACTAGGAAAATTTGGGTGATTGGCCAAGAATTCAAGGCAGGTTGGTGTAGCGGCCAGCATCCGCAGCAGAGTAGATTGCATGTTGCGCACATGATGGATAGGTGCAAGATGGCTGAAAGGTGAGGTTTCATGAGACACCAGGAATTGTTCATTTTAACCGGAGCAGGTGTCTCACATCCGATAGTACCGATGACGATACCTTTGACGAGCCAGCTTTTAGACCGGCTTTCGTCGGACAAGTATGTGGATTCCCTGTATCGTACCGATCAGTTTTACGGTAGTGAACACTCTCAAAAGAGAATAGTTACAGGTCTTATAGAAATTGCGTCGGAACTGGATCTGACCTTCGAGGATCTCATTGACGGCATAGATATTCTAGCAACCGTAACGGAGGGTCAACAAGTTAGTTCATTGAATCCGTCCATTCATACTGCAGTACGTATCTTATGTGGAAATTTACTATCGTATCGCTGCGTAAAACCTCTATTTTTTAGGGTTCTTGCACACGAGGTGCGAAAGTACATTCTTGAAACAGTGACACTGGCGGTCTGTGAACAGAGCCAGGAACAACTGAAGGAAGCGCCTATCAACAGGTTCCTCACACGGCTGCGAGATGAATACCGCTTACGATTGATAACGCTTAACTATGATCACTTACTAGACTTCTCCAACATCCATTTTGAAAACGGGTTTACTCAATCGAAGTCGTCTTCCTTTACGAGGTACAAGAAGTATGATCCTCTATTCGAAATCCGCTGCATGGACCACTCGGATGTCTGTCTCTCCTTGCATGGATCAGTACATTTAAGTGACAGGCGCTATGCAGTTGCTCTCAACAACTGGGTTTTGTCAGGGTCAAACCACCTCAGTTCCAATCGTGTTGGCCAAAATTTGTCGATGAGGCTT
>NZ_FPBV01000091.1 GCF_900116805.1 Paenalicyclobacillus macrosporangiidus
ATATCAGACTGCCAACCGTCGACGAGCATTGCCTTCGGGCCGGGCACTCAACCCAAGAGCCACGGGGCTTGACCGCCTCGTTCATATCAGGGTCTGCTGAACGAGTCTTTTGACCAACCCCAACGGCACTCGGCTCGTATTCTTCGGTATGCTATCTTGACCTGCCGTTGAGCGTTATGTGAGCATCAGTGCTCTGCCAGAAACGCTGGTTGCCATGAACCTGGACAAAATGGCGCAAAAAAGCAGGCGCAGCCGCCGCTCCAGGTTCATCACCAGCAGTTGCAAGGCAATCACCGTTTCACTGGTTTCTCGCAGACGTGCACGGATCAGGCCGAGCCCATACAGGCGCTTGCCTTCGCCAATCTTGCCTTCAATCGCGTTGCGCTCTGCTGCATCCTGCTGCTCGATTCGCTTTTGTTCCACCGCCAAGGATTTCGATGGCCGTCCCAATGCAGGCCCGCTCAATCGAATGCCCCGCTCTTTGCAATAGCGCAGGTTCTCCAGGGTTCGGTACGCCTTGTCGGCCAGCACGGTTTCCGGATAACAACCATACCTCTCCCTGTACGCTTCCACCGCCGCCTGCAACGTCAGACCCTCGTGGAAGTTGTTCCACTCCAACCGTTCCAGCCTCGCATACCCATTCACGAGGCTCACTGCCACCTTGGCCCCGAACTCCACGTTGGCCCGCGCTTTGCCTCGAACGATTGGACGCACATGCGGCTGCGAGATGCTCACGATGCGGTCCTCAATGCGATGCGTGCGCTTGCGATACATCTCCTCTTGCTGTCGGTGGAGCTCGCAAATCACGAGAAGTTGATGGTACTGACGCCGGCTGAGTACGCTCAGCCCGACTTCATCTTTCAACCGCGCAATAATCCGCAGGTCTCGTGCCACAAACCGCAGCTGTTTGCCAATCGCCTTGCGAAGCACCCTCGGACTCACACGACGCGGTTTGGCCACGGCCAGGTACGCTTTGCGTGCCTTCTCACGGTACGTCCGTGGCTTGCGCTTACCGCCTTTCCGTGCTGCATGCAGGACGTCGATGATTTCCTCCAGTTTCTCACGCGCCTCGTTGAGCAGCGACAGGTCTGTGGGATAGGCGATGTCTGCCGGCGCACACGTCGCATCCAAAAGGAGTTTGCCTTGGTTACCCATCTCTTGGGTATTCTCAGC
>NZ_FPBV01000087.1 GCF_900116805.1 Paenalicyclobacillus macrosporangiidus
GGTCGTCTGCAAACAGCCTGAAACCCAGGCTGTGACGATTGAGATTGGTGATCACCGTCTTCTGTTTGAACAGCTTCTGATAGCTGCGCGGCACCAAAAACCCTCCTCTCCACACAAAGGGCCGCCCCTGCCGAGCGGCCCGGCCGTCACGCGTGCGGCAGTTTGCCAATCAGCCAGTTCAGCACCCCGAAGAACACCGTGGGGTCAATGAGGAAAACGAGGGCGATCATCCCGAACAGCACCTGGACAATGATGTTGTGGTGCTCGCCTTTGAAATACTTCCTGACAATCAAGACCGTCATCCATACCAGAATCCCAACCGCGAGCAGGTCAAAGATCGGTTGAACCAGGCTCCATGCGGGATTGCTCGTGATGTCACTCGCGTTGGCCCCCATATCGATCACCCTTTCCAAGACTCAAATTCAGGCGGTCAAGTGCAGCCACCGACAGGCGTCCGCCAACCAGGGCAATGAGACCGCCTCAACCAATCGCGATGCGTATGGCATCACAAACCTCCCCGTTTCCCGAACCGCCCCTGGCAGGTGCAAAAGCCCGTAGCTCGCCCCCAACGAAACGGCATACACCTGAATCACCAGCCGAATAATCGCCTCTCCGGGGCTCTCCACCCCAATGGCCAGCCACGGTATGGGAGGCCGCACCCATATGGGAAGCGGGTAGAACAGTTGAACGCCCATCGGGTTGAGCAGGTCGATAAGCCAATGGCTTGTCCATCCCACGATGATCCCGGTGGCCAACCATCCTGGAATACGCACACCCATGTCGAACAACACAAGGTACAAGGCAACCGTGACCGCCAATGAGTGGGTCAACGTGCGGTGGCGGATGAACATGGACACGACCGATCCGAACGGCACGTGCCGGGAAACCCATGACTCGGGTTGGTCGATGTCTGGGAACGGCGCCACGGTGAAGGCAACGGTGACCGCGGCGGCGGCTTGCCAGGTGACAGGGGCATGCTCGGCGACGAGGATGGTTTCCATGAGGGCGGCGCCGAAGGCCGCATGGGTGGTGTGGATCACAAACGAAGCCCCTCCTTCCACATGAAGGAGGGGTGCAGGGCAGGAATGACACGAAACATTACGTCAATGTTCCGATAACCGAAGTCAAGCGAACGAGTTTTGTTTGAGTATCACGTTTTATATAGAGATACATGTCTGCGATTTACTCGAACTGTTACAGCCAACGTATAATGGCCATAAGTTGACGGTGTTTGTTGTCCGGAAACTGACGGATTCGGTGGCCATGGCGGATGAACGGGGCAACTCA
>NZ_FPBV01000086.1 GCF_900116805.1 Paenalicyclobacillus macrosporangiidus
GTTAAAGTCTCAAGTAGTGGTGTAAAATCCGTCGTTCACAATTGACGACGAAGCCACCGTGCGTGTCTACTAGAAAGTGACGCAACCAACTAGTAGGAGGTACGCAACGATGGCTTCTGTCAACAGCTTCGCAGTTCTCGAGTGGATTCGCAAGCTCCAAGGAGAGGAAAATATCGACACGCTGCGGGAGCTGATGAGGATTTTCGCCCAATCTCTCATCGACGCTGAGGCAACGCAGAAAATCGGGGCGGAGCACTATGAGCGCAGTGAGGAGCGTGTTACACAGCGTAACGGCTATCGGAAGCGGGAATGGGACACCCGACTGGGGACGATCGAACTGAATATCCCCAAACTCCGCAAGGGGAGCTTCTTCCCCTCCATCCTCGAGCCACGCCGCCGATCTGAGCAGGCTCTGGCAACTGTAGTTCAGGAGGCGTATGTCAATGGTGTTAGCACCCGTAAGGTCGACGACCTGGTGCGGGCACTGGGATTGGACGGCATAAGCAAAAGTGAGGTCTCTCGCCTGTGCAAGCAGTTGGATGAGGCCGTCCGTCAGTTCAAGGAACGGCCATTGGAGCGAGAGTACCCGTACATCTGGTTGGACGCCACATTCCCGAAGGTGCGGGAGGGCGGGCGTGTACAAAGCATGGCGTTTGTGGTGGCCATAGGCGTCACAGACACCGGAGAGCGTGAGGTCTTGGGGTTTGACGTGGGAACGAGTGAGGACGGTGCCTTTTGGACCGAGTTTCTGCGAGGCCTGAAGCAGCGTGGGCTGCGAGGCGTCAGACTCGTGGTCAGCGACGCTCACCTGGGGCTGCGGCAAGCGATATCGGAGGTGCTCACCGGAGCCACATGGCAGCGGTGCAAGGTGCATACCATCCGGAACGTGCTCAGCCAGGTGCCGAAGAAGCAGCAGTCGATGGTGGCAGCGATCATCCGGACGATTTTTGCACAGCCTACGCAGGATGCGGCCAGAGCCCAACTGCGCAACGTGGTCAAGCAGCTTGAGGACAAGTTCCCAAAGGCCATGGAGATCCTGCAGACGGCCGAGGACGACGTGCTGGCGTTCATGGCACTGCCAGGCGAGCATTGGCGGCAGATCTGCTCCACCAATCCGCTGGAGCGCCTGAACCGAGAGATGAGACGGCGGATGGACGTCGTCGGAATCTTCCCAAACCGAGACGCTGTACTGCGCCTAATGGGGGCCATATTGCAGGAGCAGCATGAGGAGTGGATGGTATCTCGACGCTACTTCAGCCTGGAGTCTATGGCGAGACTGAAGCCAGACC
>NZ_FPBV01000085.1 GCF_900116805.1 Paenalicyclobacillus macrosporangiidus
TACAGACTCTGGGCCACGCCATGCCGCCGACATACCTCGCTGATGTTGGCACCGGGCATCATGCCCTCGAGCACGATGTTCATCTTCTCGTCCACAGTCCACTTACGTCCTGGCATCACAAACACCTCTACTTCATCTTAACCCATCCCTTCTGTCTGGGTTGACTCTGGGGCAAGTATAGTGGATGTGACACGGTCTGACGAGGCGAGCAGGATCACCACCACATCGGAAACAGGTGCAGGTTACGGTTCAGTTTTATCCCATCGAACAACAAAATAACCTGCACCCTGTTGTTGGCCATCACACTCCCGCTCCAATTGCATGGCGGAGCCAAAGTCCTGAAACTCATCTGGTCCGACATACAATCCAAACCGAACCTCGGACGGACGAAAGGGTAACATAGTTGATACTTCGTCCACCGAAAAGAACCGAGCGTGCCGAAAGACACTCCCAGGATCTTTTCGGCCACGCTCCGAATACTTTTTGGCCCAAGTTCCAGACGAATTGATGAAACCGACCACCAATCGACCACCAGGTTTTAGGACACGGAGCCCCTCTCGCAGTGCAGCGACCGGGTCTTGAAGGAATTCCAAAACGGTGTTACAAACTGCCAAATCAAACGTGTTGTTGTCGAAGGGAAGGTTGAGGAGATCAGCTTGCACAAAGGTGACGACTTTCTCCCGTTTGTTGCGTGCAACCTCCAACATCTTTTGTGAAATGTCCACACCCACAACCGAAAGTCCCAGATCACTCAACCAATACGTGTAGGAACCTGTCCCGCAGCCAAGGTCAATGACCTTTTCCCCTTGCTTCGGCTTCGCTGTCACAGCGACGATTTCACGTTCGACGACATCTACGAAGTGGCCGAGCGGCGTACGGCAGAAATCATCATACGTACTGGCCTTCTCATCAAATAAAGCTGCTGTCCCCATCGTCTTCAAATCCTTTCTTTTAACAACCGTACTACTTCATCGATTTCCTCTTTTGTTGTATATCTTCCTAAACTGAACCGGATCGTTCCCTTACCTACCCGTTCCTCAACTTTCATCGCCCTTAACACAGAGGAAATCTGAACCATCCTCGAATGACAAGCGGAACCTGTGGAAGCAGCAAGTTCAGGAATACTTTCCAATATGTCCTGACCGACCTTCCCGATAAAACTTACGCTTAATGTATTGGGAAGGCGTTCCTCAGGATGTCCATTTAACGCAATACCCTCTTTGAAATACCTCTTTAATTCATCCCAAAAAACCCCCATGCCCCTTTGGGGCACAACATTATGATGAAAATGTAGTCGTAGTTGTTTACTGGTGGGTGATCGTGATCCAACATGAGGCCAAGC
>NZ_FPBV01000084.1 GCF_900116805.1 Paenalicyclobacillus macrosporangiidus
AAAAGGCACGGCAGTTGGTGTGGCGCCGAGGCAAGGTAACACGACGGAAAGAGGCGGCGAAGGTTGTGTGGACGCGCGGGGACTTGCCGCTGCCGTTGAAAGTGTACGGGGAGAACTGGAGTTTTGAGAGTGGCATACACCTGGATGTCCGCCTACGGCGAGGTAGGGCAGTGCTGACGAAGGCTGGCCGGTTCCGGAGGCCGGGGCGGTACCGGGTGGCAGGATTGAGGCCGGGGCGGTACACAGTGCAAGAGAGACGGCTATTGCGTCGGGATGACTGAGTCCTGGCGCTCTTATTTTGCCCTGCAAGCCGCGTTGGAGTGGAACCAGTTTCAAAAGGGAGGGGGGTTCTTGCAGATGCGCAAGGTTGTCCGAACAGGAGCGGTCTTGGCTGTGGCTGGAGGGTTGCTTGTGGGGTGCGGAGGGGCGCCCACCAATTCAGCGACGCCCGACAACGCAGTGGCAAACAGTGCGGTGGCGGCGCCGATCAAATCCCTGCCATCCAGCGTTGAATCGCATTTGTCTTCGTATTCCAGCCGGATCCAAAAAGTGGACAAGCTCCCGGTACAAGTCCCGTCGAATGTGGATCGGGTGCTCGTGATTAGTCCCGCCGTCGGGTACGCCATCTCACAATTCCAATCGGTCTGGCCTAAGTTGGACCCCAAGCCCGCGGTTGTGTGGACTGGGATGACGGAGGCGCAGACAAAGCAGATGTGGTCGAAGCTGGGTTATCACGGCGATCCACTCCCAAGCCCGGTAACGCTGTACGACAAAGCCTCAGTGCCAGTCCCAGCGGCATACCGGAAGGTATCGGGCGGCTGGGAAGAGGTGCCTGGAGTGCTCAAGAGCAGCGAAGTCAACCAATGGGTGAATTTCTTCTCCAAGAACTGAGGAGGTCTTATAAATGCGCAAAGACAAGGTGATTGGTGCGGCAATTGGGGTGGTCGTGGTGCTGTTGGCCGGGGGTGTCGGCTATGAGATTGGGCACCATACCGGGGTCTCACGCGCATCAATTCCGGATAACGCGATTGCCAGCTCCGCGAATTCACAGTCAGTGTCAACGTGGAAGGGACTTGCACAGGCCGCTCCGAACTTGGAGTCGGCCATAAAGGACGCCCCATTGCTGGCGGCGAATGGCGCGGTCGTGCCGTTTCCGGCGGACAAGCCCGTATTGGTGTTCGCGCCATGGTGCGGGCACTGTCACGAAACGATTCGGTTGTTGCAGCAAGAAGGGCTGTTGGACAGAGTTAAGCTGGTAGCGGCAGGACTTGCTTACGGAGGCAGCGGGTCATCCGGATCGGTAGGAACGATGACGCTTGATGAGGCCAAACAGACGGTGCAGGAGTCTTTTGACCGTCTCGGCGTACACATGTCGGCAGACAGCGTGTTGTACGCCCTGCCTGG
>NZ_FPBV01000082.1 GCF_900116805.1 Paenalicyclobacillus macrosporangiidus
GGCCTTTGCCCTCGTCTATAAATTGCCATCGGTCGTCGGCCCGTCAAGGGCCGCTGTCGCTGAACCTACGGTTCCCCTTGACCGCTCCTCCTCCCTCTGGCTTGGGGGCAGTTACGGGCAAAGGCCCTGGATACGCACTGACGTGCGTCACACCCTCACGGGGCGTTTGGGCTCGAGCCCTGTTTCGATATGGCGGCGGTAGAACTCTGCCGGCGCCAGGTAATGTAAGCTTGAGTGCAGCCGGCGGTTGTTGTACCTGTCGACAAATTCCACGACCGCCTTGTACGCTTCGGCGTAGCTCTCGAACTCGTACATTGACAAACACTCGTCTTGGAGCAGCCTGTGGTACGCTTCAATGTGGGCGTTCATGTTCGGCGTCTTGGGCGGTATACGCTCGTGCAGGACGCTCCAGTGCTCACACTCCGCCTCGAACAAGTGGCTCACAAACTGAGGTCCATTGTCCGAACGGATGACCGGCATCGGTGCATCAGACTGAAGAATCCGACGATTCCACAGGGCCGTCCGAAAAGTCTCAACGGCATGCCTGGCTTCACAGGTAAGACCGATATGGTATCCCACAATCTGCCTGTCGTACACGTCGATGTAGGACAGAACAAAGAAGAAGCGGTCCTCTCCTGCGATGTATCCGTACTTCACATCGACCCCCCCAGAGCTGGTTTGGCGCCGTGATGGTGCGGTTCTATGCCAGTTTTCTCGGATGTCTCGGGTGGATTTTCCGTTGTGGGCGCAGGATACCCAGTTCCTTACACAGACGGTACACCTTCTTCTCGTTAATCACGAGCCCATGCTCTTGCCGGAGCATGTGGGTCAGCTTCCGATACCCATATGCATATCCATCACAAGCAATGAATTCCATAATCCATTCCTTGATCTGCTCATCACTGACCTTGCGCCCGTCTACAGTCAATGAATATCCAGGAATGGGCCGACCACCAGAGGTGGTATGTGGCTTTGGCTCGTGGGTCAATTGGTAATAATAAGTGGATCGAGAGACCCCCACTATGCGCAGCACGAGAGTAGCTCTATACCCGGCTGTGATCCACTTGTGCGCAATGGCTACTTTATCCGCAAGTGAGGGTTGGATTTTTTATCAGGTCACGCAAAATGGAAATTTCAAGGTCTTTTTCACCTAAAAGCTGCTTGAGATGGGCATTCTGTTTATCTAACTCACGGTTCTCCGCCACGAGCTGGGCGTGTTCCTGCTGGGTCACGTGGGTGGCGTTTCCTTTCGGACTGCTGCCCTGCATGGATTGGCCAGCCTTATACTGACGAACCCACCGGCTGACAAGATTCGGCCGGATGTTGTACTTCCGGGCAACAATGGAATTGTTGCCGGCGGCGATGGCCTGTTCGACGACCTGACGCTTGGACTCTGGAGTAAATTTCCGACGCTCCACTTGAACAACCTCCTGACCGGATGGTCTCATGGATTAGGGAGATTGTCCAATCCAATTTCGGGGCTTAAGAG
>NZ_FPBV01000081.1 GCF_900116805.1 Paenalicyclobacillus macrosporangiidus
CGTGTGGGCCCGGCCATCATCGAGGTCACGCCCGGTTACGACACTGAACTGCTGCGCGATGTGGTGCGCACGTTGTCCGGCCTATGCTGAACATCGGTACTGGACCGGAACTGCGCGTGTACCTGGCTTGCGGCAGCACGGACATGCGCAAATCCATCGACGGCTTGGCGGCCCTGGTCCAGGAATCTTTCGAGCTGGATCCATTTTCTCCGTGTGTTTTCGTCTTTTGTAACCGGAAGCGGGACAAGCTGAAAATCCTGTACTGGGAGCACAACGGATTCTGGCTGTATTACCGACGCCTGGAGCGCGGACGGTTTCAGTGGCCGGACACCCGCTCCGGCAAAACCCTCGTCATTGGCCGACGAGAATTGAACTGGCTTCTGGACGGCCTGCCATTGAACCAACAAAAAGCACACCGGAGAGTTACCGCGAAGAGAGTGGTGTGAGGGAACAGGTAAACACAGAAAGATCTGTCAAGGGATTTCGACGGCCGCGTCGAAATCCTTGTGCATGATGAACACGACGACGGTGACCGCCAACCAACTGGAATCCCTACAGGCGCGCTGCGAAGCGCAGGAGCAGGAAATCGCGGAGCTGAAAAAGCAGGTGAAGCTGCTGTTGGAAGAGCTTCGCCTGGCCCGCCATCGGCAGTTCGGGAGATCCAGCGAACGCACGACCGACGACCAGGTGCGATTGGACCTGGTGTTTAACGAGGCAGAGGCGGAGGCGCAACCGGAGGCAGAGGAACCCACCGTCGAAACGGTCACATACCAGCGGCGCAAGAAACAGCCTGGTCAGCGGGACGCCATGTTGGCGGATCTGCCAGTGGAGCGGATTGAATACCGTTTGTCCGAGGAAGAGCGGATCTGTTCATGCTGCAATGCAGTCATGGACGAGGTGGGGGTTGAGGTCCGGCGTGAGCTCAAGCACATCCCGGCGCAGACGGTACTGGTCGAACATGTGCAGTATAAATACGCATGCCGGCCGTGTGACAAGCACGGAACCGAAACACCCATGGCCAAGGCGCAGATGCCCAGGCCTCCGATCCCTGGAAGCCTTGCATCGGCTTCTATGCTGGCGCATGTGATTGACAAGAAGTACGTGGACGGGATGCCACTGTACCGGCAGGAGCAGCAGTTCGCCCGCAAGGGCCTGGCATTGTCACGGCAGACCCTGGCCAACTGGGTAGTGCTTGGTGCGACACGGTGGCTTAGCCTGGTGTATGACCGGCTGCACGAGGAGCTGCTTTCGCGCAAGTACCTGCACGCGGACGAGACGACACTGCAGGTGCTGCACGAGCCGGGGCGGGCAGCCGAATCGGACTCGTACATGTGGCTGTACCGCAGCGGCCGGGATGGTCCGCCTATCGTGCTGTTCGACTATCAGGAAACTCGGTCCAGGGAGCACCCGAGGAGGTTCCTGGAGGGATTCAAGGGTTACCTGCATGTGGACGGGTACAGCGGATACCACGACATTGAGGGCGTCACCTTGGTAGGTTGCTGGGCACACGCGAGGCGCAAGTTCGACGAGGCGCTCACAGCTCTGCCGACAGCGGAACGGAAAAAACC
>NZ_FPBV01000079.1 GCF_900116805.1 Paenalicyclobacillus macrosporangiidus
CGCAACCGGTCCTCAAGCACGTCTTCCCGGGCACGAACAAGGTCGCGCAAAGTCTCGTCAGCCTCGGCCGGTACCCACACGGGTGTCAATTCACCTGCACGTAGTAACTGAGCCAACCTCAGCGCGTCTCTCCGATCCGTTTTGACTCGATCGCCCTGACGCACCGGAATCAACGACGGGGCGACAACGAAGCACGATAGATCCATAGCTCGAAGCAATCGATAGAGTCCATAGCCGGTCGGCCCCGCTTCATAGCAAAATTCCAACCGAACGTTTTCACCACTCAGTTGACGTACAAGCTTCCTGATGGCTTCGACCGTGTTAGGGATTGTCCCTACGAACCGAGCTTCACCTCGCCCGCTTTCAGCTACAGCTACCGCAATCGTTTCCTTCGACACATCCAAACCAACGTACTTTGTGATATGCTTCATACATGCGGCTCCTTTCGTATGTGGCTCTGCACTGGACCTTACTTTCAGTGTAATCCACGGCGTACGAAACGGAGCCGCCTCGTTCATTATGACTAAATAAGCAATAGTTGCACGGCGGGCAATCTGCCTGTCCAAGACTTATCGGAACGAGTGTCCAAAAGTTATTGGACTGAGTGTCCAAGAGTTATCGGATTAGGTGTCCAAATGCATCGGAATACGCAGCTACACCGCCTCCCAGGTGATGGGATGACTTGGACCCGAGACTTTGCAAAAATAATATTGACTGAAAGGGGTTGAGATGTGTGACGATTCCCAGGAGGATACATTATTGTTGGTTCGGAAAAACCGAAAAGCCAGAATTAGTAAAAAGGTGTATTGCCAGTTGGTCAAAAATGGATGACTATGAAATAATTGCGTATTACGACGAAATCGACCACCTATTCCGCTCCAAACCGACCACCGATTCCACTTCAAACCGACCACTTTTTCAGCCGAGTGATATTCCCCTCCGAGATCCCGGTTTGCCCTGCTGAAAAGTGCTCGGCGAACTGGAAATTCACTCGCGGGTTTCGGCAGAGTCCTCGGTCAAAAAGCCGCGAATCTTCCGCATCGATTCACCCGTCAACCTGATCTTATACGCGTTGTGTACAAGCCTGTCCAGTATCGCGTCGGCGGTGGTCGGGTCTTCAAACGTCGCATACCAGTTTTCTATCGGGAGCCGGCTGGCGATGATGGTAACCGCGTTCGTCCTGTCGTCGATGACTTCCATCAGGTCGGTACACTGGTTGCTGGTCAGCGGTGATAGACCAAAGTCGTCCAGGATTAGAACCTCGGTCTTGGCCAGTTTACTCAACACCCGCTGAAACGACCCGTCACCTCGCGCCATTGCCAGCTCACTCATGATTCTCGAGGTGCGGAAGTAGCGGGTCGTTCTCCCTTGCCGACAAGCAAAGTTCCCAAGCGCACAGGCGATGTAACTCTTCCCGACACCGGTTGGGCCCGTGATGAGGATGTTGTGGTGGGCATTCAACCAATTTCCTGCCGAAAAAGAGCGCATGAGCGACTTCTCGAGCTCAAGTTTGACAGTACCCTTGAGACGACGCGGATTGTGGGTGAAAGTTTGTACCACACGCACGCTAGCCCCGCATCTCTGCGGGGCTTGCAA
>NZ_FPBV01000077.1 GCF_900116805.1 Paenalicyclobacillus macrosporangiidus
CGACCGGACGAGCGCAGCACCCCTTGACGGAGCGACGAAGGTCGATATACTCCCGCGACGGAACAAAGCCATGGATGTCACACATTAGACACAAACGGTGAAATTACACCACTTGACGGGACACTACCAAAGTAGCCGTTGCGCACAGGTGGATCACAGCCGGATATGTTGCTACTCTCGTGCTGCGCATAGTGGGGGTCTCTCGATCCACTTATTACTATCAATTGACACATGAACCAAAGCCGCATACCACCTCGGGCGGACGGCCAATTCCTGGGTTTTCACTAACTGTGGATGGTCGTAAGGTCAGTGATGAACAGATCAAGGAATGGATTATGGAATCCATCACCGGTGATGGTTACGCATATGGGTACCGCAAGCTGACCCATATGCTCCGACAGGACCATGCACTCGTGGTGAACGAGAAAAAGGTGTACCGCCTGTGTAAGGAACTGGATGTCCTGCGGCCGCAACGGAAACTTCGCCAAAAACACCCGAGGAAGTTGGCACAGAACCGCACCATCACAGCACCGAACCAGCTCTGGGAGGTCGATGTGAAGTACGGATACATCGCAGGAGAGGATCGCTTCTTCTTTGTACTGTCGTACATCGACGTGTACGACAGGCAGATTGTGGGATATCATATCGGTCTAACCTGCGAAGCCAGACATGCCGTTGAAGCTTTTCGGGCAGCACTGTGGAAACGTCAGATTCTTCGGCGGAATTTACCATTGCCCATTATCCGTTCAGACAACGGCCCCCAGTTTGTGAGTCATTTGTTTGAATCGGAGTGTGAGCGATGGAATGTCCTACACGAGCGTATACCGCCCAAAACGCCGAATATGAACGCATACATCGAGTCGTACCACAGGCTTCTCGAGGATGAGTGCTTGTCAATGTACGAGTTCGAGACTTACGCCGAGGCATACCAGGTCGTCGTGGAATTCGTGAGCCGGTACAACAACCGCCGATTGCATTCCAGCTTGCACTACCTGTCGCCGGCCGAGTTCTACCGCCGCCATCTCGAGACAGGGCTCCAGCCCAGACGCCCTGTAAGGGTGTGACGCACGTTGGTGCGTATCCAGGGCCTTTGCCCCTAACTGCCCCAAGCCAGCGGGAGGATGGGCAGTCAAGGGGAACCGGAGGTTCAGCGACAGCGGCCCTTGACGGACCGACGACCGATGGCAATTTATAGACCAGGGCAAAGGGCTGAAGAAAAACTGCGAAAGAGCTCAATATCGGGAGTATGTGTCCAATCTGCGGGTGTTAATCCGCTTTCTCATTCCGCCTCTGACTCTTCGAACTGTATCTCGGCTCGCAGCTTTGAAGACATCTGCGCCCAATGTGCCGAAACCATTTGGACGGTCTCTTGAGCGTCCCGTAGTACCTCTACCGCCTGCTGATCATCTGTTATGATTTGCGATCCCCAACCTGTCGCATTGGACTGAACGTCGTTCAAAAGTGTGGCGACTTTGGTTACACTTCCTTCAACCGCCACCGTGCGAAACACCCGAAAGCCATGGTGTTTTGGCCATCTCGAAATGGCCGAAAGCTGACGTTATTGCCTGTCCGAAAATTGCTGAGTAAAATGGCCATATCCTAGGAAAGGAAAGACGCC
>NZ_FPBV01000075.1 GCF_900116805.1 Paenalicyclobacillus macrosporangiidus
CAGGCGCTATGCAGTTGCTGTATGAACTTGGATTGTGAACATTATATGACATATTCGTGAAATCACCGAAAACCACTTGACTTTTGAAAAACACCCAAACAATCGCCGAGGAGGCACCTAACTGCCTATCTCTCAGCGATTTGGGTGTGAAGTATGGCTCGTTTATGTAAACCAGAGTTCAAGGAGCTTTCGTCTTTCAGCAATGTCGGTGGCGCCCCTGTTCTACGTACACTGTGGGATCGGTTCGACCTTTCGCTGCTCTTGTCCCAGTCGGGGATCTTCAAAGTCCGTGGCGTCGCTACCTGGGTTCTGGCGTTCCTCTACGTCGTTGGACTCATTAACCGCTGTCCGTCCGTCAATGCGTTGGCCACGTTCTTCAACACAGACGGCCTGTTACAGCGCATGCTGGGCATCCAAAGAGTGACCCAATCCGCCCTCAGCCGCTTCCTGACGGGATTTTCTCAATGGGACATGTTCAATCAAAAGCGCACTGCTCGTCTTCAGGAAGACCCGGATACGGCCCTGGCAGACGGAGACGTGCTTGCTCTCGACGATACGCATGCCCCACACCCATACGCCAAGGGGATCCCGTTCCTCTATTGGCTCTACGACAGTTCAAACAAAGTTTACACATGGGCGATGAACATCGTGGCGCTGTACGCCGTCCGCAGCAATGGGATTGAATACCCATGGTCGTACGCCATCTGGACGAAACCTGAAAACGACACCGACAAGAAGCAGTCGAAGCTGGACCTGGCATGGCAGATGCTCCTGGCTGTCCGAAAACACGTGACGTACCGTTTGTGGGTGGTCATGGACCGCTGGTACTTCAGCAAGCCATTCCTGCTCCAGTGTGAATCAGAGAACTTTGACTGGGTCACGAAGGCTAAACGGAACACGCAGCTATTCCGCCGCATGATTGAGCCCGGCACCGGACGTGAACGCTTTGTCCCGATACGTCCAAGGGACCTGATTCGGGAGGTCTATCCGCTGCTCAGGACGCAAGGCAATGTGGATGTCGCCTCCGTCGTCTGCGAAAACATCTACATCAAGATGCCGAAAGTCTCCGTGAATCGACGGGGTGAGCCGTGTACGAAAATGAAATACACACCGGTCGCCGCAGTAGTAGGCAAACGAATGAACTCGGAAGACAACAAGGCTGCCACGCAACCCACAGAACTGGTGAACTCGCATGAACCCGGAGAGACCGAAGAGTTGGCTGCAGAGTACAAAGGGGCCTACCTGCTGATAAGCAACCGTTGCGATGCGCCATCTGAAGTGATGGGGGCGTGGCTGAAGCGCTGGCGAATTGAAGTCTTGTTCCGTACGGCAAAACAAGAACTCGGGATGCTCAATTGCCATTCGCCCAACCAAAACCACATACACGCTCACATGACGCTGCTATTCACGGCCGAAACGCTCGTTCGGTACCTCGTTTGGGAGCAACGAAAAACAGCAGGCGAGGAAGATTGCACACACGGCCAAGTGATCCGCAATCTGCTCTGCATCCGCTGTCATACCCGTCAAGCCGCTCGAACAAACGAGCCAGACTTGATCGTGATCGATCTTGACACAACGGCAAGGCATTGCGCAAGCCTCATCGACAAATTTTGGCCAACACGATTGGAACTGAGGTGGTTTGACCCTGACAAAACCCAGTTGTTGAGAGCAACTGCATAGCGCCTG
>NZ_FPBV01000073.1 GCF_900116805.1 Paenalicyclobacillus macrosporangiidus
CGACGGTCGATATAATCCCCCCAACGGGGCAAAGCCAGCGACGTCACAAATTAGACACAAACGGTGAAATTACACCACTTGACGGGACACTACCCCAACACATGCCATGTTGCTCAGTCTAAGAGATCCTTAGATTTTCGTAATCCTCGTAGAACGCATACCGGTACTCCGTAAGGGAGGCAAGGTAGCGTACGTCTTGCGCAGCTACCCGTCCAAGAAGGCCGTGAAGAAGACGCGGGCCAAGGTACGGGAGGAGTTGGCGCCACGGAATCGGCTGTATTGGAGTCCGGCACAGGTGGTGGTAAACCTGAATCCCATCATCCAAGGATGGAGGAGCTATTATGGGAGTATCGACCCAGGCATGAGCCGCAGGTTTCTGAGCAAGGTGGACTGGCACATCAATTGGCGACTGATTCTGTACTGGCGCAAGAAGCACAAACGCAACCGGATGACGCCGACGGAAATCGTTCAGTTTTTCCGGTCCATTGGGCTGAAAACGGCAAGCGGATATGGGCAGGGGCTATAACAGCGCAAGGTGAAGAACATCGGAAAGCCGTATGCGGGAAAACCGCACGTACGGTTTGATGAGGAGGGGCTGGGTCCCCCAGCCCTTTCCTCTACATGCGGACCCGCACGTACGGTGGTGTGAGAGGACGGGGGCTAGGCGCCCCTTCCTACTCGATTGAGCAAGTTCGATTAGGCTAGACCCACAGATTGTATTTATGGCGTCCATGATGAGTGTCGCAATCGCACCGGCATTTATCATTGTCTGAAATGCTCTGCATCGGAATGGCCAGTTGTCTTATTTCGTTCCTTTGATAGGTACAAGCCGTTGTCTTTGAAAAGTGGTCGCATAAATTAAAACTACCCAACGGGTACCGCCGAAGCTCCGTCGTACGTTCCTCCCAACAATAAAACGTCCCTCGTGGGCGTTTTATTGTTTGTCTAAAAAGGGCGTACAAGCCGCTCCATTCTATGACAAAAGCCTTGTCCTTTCTATGATACGAGCCGTCTCACGACTGAATTTTCCTCCATACAGTACATTACTTCAAGTGAAGGGGGTGACTAAGGATGGGTGAGGAACGTCGTGAAATTCGTCGCCACGCGGTTGTGTTTCTGATTATCTTTGTGCTGTTTATCCTGCTCGTTCCACGTGAACGGGAATTCTATGGTGGATCAGCTTACGGAGGCGGATATGGACCTAGTTACTATTGAGGAGGCTACGAAAAAATCCCCCGTGCAGATGGGGGATTTTTCATCGTCATGAGCAAAGTCGATTAGACTAGACCCACAGATTGTATTTATGGCGTCCATGGTGAGTGTTGGATCACACCGGCATTTATCATTGTCTGAAATGCTCTGCATCGGAATGGCCAAAAGTAAAAGGGCGACTTTCTATGATGCAAGCCGTCTTACGACTGACTTACCCTTCATACGCTAATTTACCAAGGAAGAACGAACTCATAAATCATTATGTTCCAATGGATGGAGACGGTACTGATGAAGCTCGGTACACTGATCAAATACGGTCCTCTGGTGTTAAATATGGCACGAAACGAAAAGGTACGGTATTTGTGTAGGATAGCCTGGCTCATGTATAAGCGCCGTAACCAGAAACGAGCAAGAATACCAACACGTAGACGATGAGGAGCAGTTTCCTACCAGGTGGATTTGCCGAATGTCCTTGCCCGTTCCAGCTTCATTATTAACGTCTATGGCAAACAACGAAATATCGAACTTTCACCCCATCCCAAGTACCATAGACAAACAATAAAGCGTCCCTCGTATAACAAGGGCGGGTAGTGTCCCGTCAAGTGGTGTAATTTCACCGTTTGTGTCTAATTTGTGACGTCGCTGGCTTTGCCCCGTTGGGGGGATTATATCGACCGTCG
>NZ_FPBV01000072.1 GCF_900116805.1 Paenalicyclobacillus macrosporangiidus
AGCTCAAGTTTGACAGTACCCTTGAGACGACGCGGATTGTGGGTGAAAGTTTGTACCACACGCACGCTAGCCCCGCATCTCTGCGGGGCTTGCAATCGGTTATGGGGCGTCACGGCCTTCCCGGCAGTTCCGTAGGCGTCTACTGGGCGGGGTCGACACGCTTGCGGTCCGAAACTGACAGGGTCTTGTTGGGCATCGGAATGCCCAGGCTGGTGAGGATTTTTTTCACGCTGTCGCTCGATTTCGTCACGCTGAGAAACTCCTTGTCCAGAAACGTCGCGTGCACCGCCTGCCATCGCCTTAGTTCGCGTACAATGGTCTCTCCGGTGTACCAGCGCCTTTCTAGCTCGGCCAATGCCTTCTCCCGTTCCTGGTCATTCTCGATTTTCTCCGCCTCTTGCTTCTCGCGTTCCCAGTGCCTGCGATACAACACCTGCATCTCTTGCTCGAACAGGTACGCCAACACGCAGACAAAGATGTGCCCTCTTACTCTCTGCTCGTTCCAGTGATACACAGGCCCCACATCAAGGAAGTTCTTGATTTGGTCAAACGCCCGTTCAATCCCCATCAGCGTCTTGTACGACAACACCACGTCCCCTGCGGGCAAGTCGGTGTTCGTACGAATCAGGAACTTCCCGTCCCGCAGCGCCTCCTTGGCAATGGCGTCTTCATCCCGTTGGTACGTCAACACACCGTCCTTGAATGCGACGTGAAAGAACGCCTGAACCCCCTTCTTCGTCAGAAGTTCCGCCACCTTAAGCATGACGCCTTTGTCGGTTGGCTTTCGGCCGCGCCTTGGCTGCGTCAGTCCTTCCGCCAGGGCCATTAGACCTGCCTCGGCCTCTGCGATAGCACTCTCTCGAAACGCAGCATCGTGGGCGGCCTTTTCCGGATTGTAGCACAGGATGTACCGCACGCCGGGGGTCTTTTCGTCGTCCTCGACACTGTCTCCCGGCACCTCAAGATAGCGCAGGTTGTCCTTGAGTTCGCTGTATGTATCAACATTCGGAAACTGCTCCAACAGCGCGTCGCTCACGATGCGGCCACGCTTGTGAAACCCGACAATGTACGGAAACCCAGCCTCCGCCATTAACGCCATGTTCTTTTCCGTTACCATTCCGCGGTCGCCGACGAACACGCACTGCTCGACAGCAAATTCCTCCTTGAGGCGCTTCAAGATGTCGGGCACGGTCTGCTTGTCGGAAACGTTACCCGCGAATACCTCGTGGGTGATGGGAATCCCCTCTGGCGTCACCAGCAGACCGAGTTCGACCTGCTCTAGGTCGGGGCGATGAGTGCGTGAGTACCCGTGTTCGCCTAAGGGGCAGGCGTGCCCGTATAGGTGCGTACTGGTCAAGTCGTATAGCACCAGAGACAGCTTGAAATTGAGTAGGTCCGTCATCCGACTGTACAACACCCGCTCCAGCTGCGGCTTTATCTCCACGAGATGATCCAGTGCCCGGTAGAAGTGCTGAAGCTGCCACGGTTCCGCCCCGGTGTCTGGAATATACAGGTCATCCAGCATCCGAAACAGGCGGAGTTTACTAGAGGGGTCCACCAATCGATGAATCACCATCGCCTGAACGTACCGGGCCACATCGAACGTGATATCTCGGTCTTTGAGTGCCTCGCGGATGGCCTCTGTCAGGCCAAGCTGGTTCCACAAAAATTGAACCACGTAGGGAACGCCAAATTGAAGGACATGTTGCGCCTCAAAGTCATTGAGCGAACCGGTAGTGCGGTTTTGTAGGAGAGACTCGAGCGTCCGGATAATCTGCTCAATCTCCCGCTCTGAGTACTGACTGATGTTGCCGAGGCTAGCCACGCGGCGCTTCTTGACGGTCCCATCCTCGCGATAGGACTCAACGATATGGAGATATTTGTAGGTCTTACCGTCCGGTTTCTTTGTGGATACAATTTGGGCGAACAAGAAGGTCACCACCGCTCATATTC
>NZ_FPBV01000071.1 GCF_900116805.1 Paenalicyclobacillus macrosporangiidus
CACGGAATCACCTGCGCAAGCTTGACCCAGCGGTTATCCTCATTCAACTTCCCACAGAACGGAAGGAAGAAATCACCTGGCAAAATAAGTTGGTTCTCCCTCGCGCGGAACATCGATCTGTCCTCCATGTGCAAGGATTTTGCGCTCCTGTCTACAAAAACCCTTGCACATAAATTCGCGTTCAGAGCCCCAAAATCCTGGCCAGTAAAGGACTTTCCGTTCGTTCAGCAGACCCTATTTACCAGTTTTCTCGGCCTGTGGCAAGCCATTTCTTAATTTTCGCATAGATTCGCCCTTCAGCAGGAGCTTGTGGGCATTGTGGACGAGGCGGTCGAGCACAGCGTCTGCGACGGTGAGATCAGCGAACGTGCCGTACCACGCCTCTATCGGCAGCTGGCATTCCAACAACCATATACGGATAACCTTGGAATTTCCATATCGCTAGGGTTCACTAAGGACAAAACCGTCGAAATCCGGGATTAACGATGCGGCAGGATTCACTTCATGTTACGGCCTGCAGTTTCGCTTCACCCATCCGGGCTTTTCGCAGGGCTTCACCCTTAGGCTCTCACCACCAAGTGCCTGCTAGCAACGAGGCGGTCTGGCCCCTACCTCGGCCGGACTTGCACCGGCTAGTTGTGCCTAGCTTTGCTAGGCGCGCTGTGCTCGATTTGACGCATACAGCAGATCGTCATGGATTCGACATCGACTGACCGTGGGTTGGTCATTTTAATACTCTCTCGTATATTTCCATATACTTGCCAAGTACACTATCTGTAGAATACACTACGGTCCGCCTTCTACAGTTCTTCGCCATTTCTCTAATTAGCGCTTTATCATTAATAACAGCTCTTACTACGGAAGCTAAGGAATTTGGTTGTTCGGGCTCGAAGAGCCATCCGGTCACCCCGTCGTCAATCATCTCTGGAATACCGCCTCTCTTCGAACCAATCACAGGAACTCCATGACTGTGCGCTTCCAAAACGATCCTACCTAGTGGTTCTTGCCACAATGACGGCACCACCAAAACGTCTATTTGAGAGAAAAATTCCTGGGGATTCACGTATCCTACGTATCTTACCCTATCTCTTATGGCGCTTGGAACGATGTTGGCTTTGAATCCCTTTCCAGCTAGGATGAGATCCCAGCATTCATCGACCAGTGAACATAATTCAGACAGCATAAACTCTACGCCTTTCTCACGGTCAAACCGCCCTAAATACCCCAAAGTAAGCCGACGGCCTACAGATCCTCCTTCATCTCTTGGAACTGGTGTAGGTGGTACGTACGCATTCGGAATCACCGCTGTATCACAACTCCGAAACGCTCCGTGTTCAAGATGTTTTGACAAAATAAAACGACTGATGCCCACGACGACATCAACCAACTTCGTATTCGCAAGCTTCGGCATACTAAAGACCTTACACACCGCACACTGCCGTGAGCAGTTATTATCTTTGAACATTGTCATTCGAGGGCATAAGAGATAGTAATCCCTTATCGTGTGAACTACAGGCAACCGCAACTTGTGTGCAACCTGCCAGACACCAATAGAGAAACCAGCTATGTTATTCGTGTGAACAATATTCGGGTTTTCAGCCATTAAAATATCCTTGACTCTACGAGTCATAAGGACATTATTTATATCAAATAAATGCCACAATATTTTTTCGTATTGATGGTGTTCGTCATATGGCCAGTAAACATTTCGCAACTTCACGTAATGGATTGTCACATTCCCTCTTTCCACTCTTTTATCCTTATCCGGCGATGTACATATAACAACGACCTGATGCCCAGCATCAGCCAATGAATTTGCAAGCAATGCCACCGAGCGTTCCGCACCACCAACCTCGTTTGGGGCATATAAGGTATTAATTAGGGTCTGCTGAACGAGTCTTTCTGCGAGATTCGACGGCACTTGGTTTGTATGCTGTTGTATGGCGTCTTGGCCTGCCGCCAAACGTCACGCGAGC
>NZ_FPBV01000067.1 GCF_900116805.1 Paenalicyclobacillus macrosporangiidus
AGTTATGGGCCAACTGGACGTAGCCGGTGATGGAGCCATCTTTGTTTTTACGGCGGATAGTTCGTATGTACATATCTACATTATACGAAACATACTACCAAAATAACAACAAGTAAATAAAGTTATCCACAATCCTATGCATGCCTACAAACTTTTCACGACAAATGATCCCCGTATGCCTGTGGATAAGCCCGAGAAGCCGCACCACTGCTGCACCCCAATTTCATCCATCTGCCTACAGGGTGCTACCAACTGTCGAACTCGGGCGTGAACGCTTCAATGTTTTTAGGACCTACCATTGAATTCATCTGGGCAGGATATACTTTTACATACCCGTAGACGCCATTGGCTACCTGAGCCTCGTTCTTCTGTCCATCGGGCCAAGTGATTTGCACACGAGTGATGTTCGGGTTCACGAGGATCCCGCACACCATAAAATAGGAGGGCGTACCATCACGGGAAGATTCCATATTGTATACTGGAAACTTGCTAATGTACGCTGGTGGCAACGGGCCTGAATCAAATACATCAAGCACGTCCCATTCAAGATTTGGCTTCTGTTGAGCCACCACGGTAGCGACGTGATTGCTCTCACCTCTTCGAAAGCTAACGAACGCATAACCAAACTTTCCATCCAATTGGCTCCATCGGACGGCTAGGTCTTTGATGGTTGTTGGGATAGGTTGGCTCGGGACGGCATTGGTTACTTCAGGGTTATTGGCGACAGCCGACGGAATCGCTGCACTGCTGAATCCGGAATCTGTGTGCGTTTCCAGGTAAGCTTGAACTGCGTTACGAAAACTCGGGGTATTTAATACCGAATTTTCAACCGTTGCGGTGGTCCACAACGAAAGTGGGGATCGATACTGCGCATTCCGATTCATGATCGTCGTGCCCACAAGTATGATGGCTACTGCACCAACGGCCGCCACTGCCGATGAGAGACCACGAAGAGGGTGCCGCGTGCGGTCCGTCTTCCTTATTTGCTCTAGGACTGCCTGCTGTTTGTCGTTCGTTAGCCCTCGGACAGGCAGGTCTTTTATCTCGTTACGCAACTTTTCTTCAAATGTCATTACGATTCACCTCCGTATTGTAGATGGCTCTTAATTGTTGTAATGCACGACGGTATCTCGCCCGTGCAGTTACTTCCGGTATACTGAGAACAGCTGCTATTTCTGCGAAAGTCATATCCTCCCGCAGGTGGAGAATCACGACCTCTCGATACGGTTTTTTGAGTGTAAGGATCGCTTTCCACAACTCATTTCTTTCGATCGCTCGGACAGCTTCGTCTTCCGCCGAAGTGTGCTCCGCATCCAAGGATTGGGTTCGGTGAAAATCAATAGGTACGACTCGCCGAAAGAAAGCGGATTTCTGGAAGTCCTTGCATCTGTTTCTGGCGATCGAAAACAGCCAGGTTTTATACGAGGATTCATTGCGAAACTGGTCAAGGCTCGTATAGGCTCGAACGAAGACGTCTTGGGTCAAGTCATCGGTCAGAAACGGGTCGTTCGTTAAGGAATACACGTACGCCCAAGCCCTTTGCCAGTAAGCATGCATGAGATAAACGAGCGTGGACTGACGTTCATCCAGAATGAGTCACCTCGCTTGTCGCTCGACTACAGCTTAGACGAGATGGAAGCGAATATCGATACACACACCTGTTCCTCTATGATGTTCTGTCGGAAGAATTGAATAGTTCATAAAAGAATGCCGCGGTGATATCGGAGCGTTACAATTGGTGGAAGAGTGGCCACATGGAGAGGAGAAGCCACACTCAGACGTATAGGACGGCCGAACGATGCTCTGGCAGAGGATTGTTTGCAGAATGGACAGCGGATCGACCATCTGCATCGACGAGCTCTTCTTGAAGCTTATCAAGGAATCAAATTCCTGCTGAGCGCATCCATCGTACGATACTGCTGAACTCGTCACGAGAGGGTCGTTTGCGCCTGGCCACACGTTACTGTGAAGGGATGAAGGTGACGAAGTGAGAAGTGTTCACGTGGCGTATGCACTTATTCTTGACGAAAAGGCACAGAGTGTCCTTATGGTGCAGAACGCCGACAATGCCTCATGGACCTTACCGGGTGGTGCCGTGGAACTGGGTGAGACCCTCGATAGAGCGGTCGTCAGAGAGGTGTATGAAGAAACGGGATTGAGGATTCATGTCGGAAGATTGGTATCGGTTCATGAGCGTCTATGGGAATCCCGACAGGAACATGTCCTCTTCTTCACGTTTACGGCTGAAATTCTTGGTGGAGAGCCACGCATTATGTGTCCCGAAGAGATTAGCGCAGTAGAGTGGGTTTCAATCTCGTTGGCGAATGAGTATTTGTCCTATCACCCCGGGGGCGTTGAGGCGCTGTTGCATGCTGGATGTCCATATGTAGACGAGTCGAACATGGAATGACAGATTGACGTTTTAGTGATGTGAATGACGAGGTGGCCCGGCACGCGAGCACCAACCTGTGGGTATTGCTGGATTTTACTGTGGTATTTTGGGTGTAGCGGTCGAACGGTGGGTGAATAGAGGTGAGCCTGTCAATAGCGGATTAAAACTCCCCAAAAACCCCCATGCCCCTTTGGGGCACAACATTATGATGAAAATGTAGTCGTAGTTGTTTACTGGTGGGTGATCGTGATCCAACATGAGGCCAAGC
>NZ_FPBV01000063.1 GCF_900116805.1 Paenalicyclobacillus macrosporangiidus
TGTTACAGCCAACGTATAATGGCCATAAGTTGACGGTGTTTGTTGTCCGGAAACTGACGGATTCGGTGGCCATGGCGGATGAACGGGGCAACTCATCCGAGCTGCCCCGCTAGCACTGCAGTTTACAGATAAATCTTGGCGTCGTAGGTCCCCGCTGTTCTTAACGTGAGCACCGTTGATTTGCCATCCGTCGACCCGGGAAAGATGATGCACCAACTGCCCGCCATGTCCACTTCCAGCCGTCCCCACACAAACTGCCTGCCTATTCGTAAGCCAATCTCTTCTCCACAGTGCAAAGACACGGAGTCGTCCCCACACTGAACCGAGAACCGGTCCCACTGTCTGTCGTAACGGAGGGTGCCGCGCTTTGCAGCTCGTCTTGTCATGACAACTCCCCCTGTATGACCAGATTCACGATGTGATCGTCGATGATCCGGTGCTTCGTCTGGGCGCCATACATCAGGCAGTGCGTACACACCTTGTTGATCATGCGTGCTGCACCACTGGAGAATTGATAAATCTCGTCGATGGCCTTGTCCGAGAAAATCTCATGTTCAGCCCCGGCGTAGGCCAGGTGACGTCGGATGTACTCACCGACCTCTGCCCGGTCGTAATACGGGAGCTTGCACTGTATGTCGATTCGTTGGCGGATGGCAGCGTATGCCTGGAGGTTTAGACGCTCCCAGAGTTCGCTCTGCCCGACCAGGATGAGCGCCATGGGACTTTGCGCGTCCATGCGGAAGTTGAGCAGGAAGCGCACCTCCTCCAACATCTCTCGGTCGAGAAGATGAGCTTCGTCTACGACGCAAACGGGCTGCACGTGGTGAATGCCGCGCATGAGTTCTATCTCGCGATGCAATTGTCGCTTTGCGTCGCCGCGGTAGAACTTCGACTCACACCCGAGCTGCTCTAACAGTCCTTTGTAGAAGTGGCGAGGCGTGAGTTTCGAGTCTGACAGGTAGAGGACCTGGTACTTGGCACCATCCAGTGTCTCCGCAAAACGGCGAATGGTCGTGGTCTTTCCAGTCCCACAGTCCCCGGTGACGACACAGAACAGTTGCCGCTGCGCCGCGTAGGAAAGCCGCCCCAGCGTGTCCTCCAACGATGGCGATGTGTAGAGCTCTCCGGCCGGAATGTTTCTGGCGAACGGGGTGTACCTAAATCCGTAGAATGACTCAAACATCCCCCTTCACCTCGTTCCACGCGGAGGTGTAGGAGATGGCCCGTGCCTGTCTGTGTTGGCGTTGCTCGTACTGTTTTTGTGCAGCGCCCAGCAACCTGGACGCGTCTGCTGGTTGGGGACCCAAATGTTCCGGCAACTTGGGTCGTTTGCCGGCCCGCTCACCGATGACCATGGGGCGAGCTTTCCACGGTTCATATCCCTCGTACTCGATGGTCACCTCGCTGATGTCTGCCGGATCGTAAATGACGTCCACCGTGCAACCGATGAACGACAACCCCACCTCATACTTCCGATCCATGAAGCTGATGCACCCGGATTTGTCCACTTTACGTGTCTCGGCATGCAGGAAGGCGTTGGCGAGGACCTCCGGCTCGACAAATCGCAGCGCCTTACGGTCACTACGGTACGCCGTCTCTGGGCTTATGGACTGATTGTCTTTGGAAAGCGCGGCGTGCGGCTTGTTCTGGTAGCATTCCGACAGCCATACGGAGAACTTCTGATTCAGTTCTTCCAGTGTCTGCGGATTGTCCAGGGCAATCTCGCTGAGAAATGAATCGACCGTCCGATTGAATTTCTCTACCTTGCCTTTACTCTCGGCAGCGTACGGCTTGGTGTAGAGGAGCCGTATCCCAAGCTTGGAACAGATCCGGGCCATCCAACGGGTTCGGTACTGTTTTCCGTTGTCGAAGTACACAGAATCCGGGGCGCCGTATTTCTGGATGGCTTGGCGAAAACAATCTTCCACGATGGCCTGGTCGAGGGTGGGGTAGAACTCGGCATGGAGTACGTACCGCGTGGCGTCGTCCAGGAACACGACGAGGTAGACCTGTTTCCTTGCGCCGCCAGGCCCGATGGGCAGATACGGGCCGAACTTGATGTCCGACTGCCACAATTCATTTCGATGCCGACGCTGAAACCGGCGGGCGGCTGTACCGGTTGCGGCGTACATCCGCATCTGACGGGAGCTATACCCCCGCTCTGCCAACTTCTCCTGCAGGGTGCTGCGCTTGATCTGGCCCGGCTTTGCATACCCCTCCCACTCAAGGATCTGAATGATTTGGGAGATGCTGCGCGTGGGAACCTCCCGTCGCAGCAAGATGGCCTGTTCCAGAAGCGACTCCGGGATGGCGTCTGGTCTTTGATACACTTTGGCTTTTGGCTTGAGGCCCTCGAAACCTTCCTTGCGGTACTGGGCCAGATACCGACGAATGGTTCGTTCTGAGAGACCCGTTTGTGCGCAGATCTCAGCCCTGATCTGTCGCGCACGGCCTGCATCCAGGCCATCTGCAAGCAGCCGAGACAGCATCTGCACCCGATTTGCGGCGATTTCCTCCGCCTTCCTCGAATCTTTCATGCTAACCACCTCCATTTTGGTAGGGTCAGCATGAACGTACAGTGACGAGACGCGGATCAACACGCCGAACGGGTATGTCTCCACAAATGTAGATTTGCAATCGGTCGGACAGCACGCGCCAGCCAACCGGGATGATGCCCAACAACCCGTCCGATTCGATGGAGTGCGGTTTGTGGATGAGCGGACGAACTCTCCACAGTCCACTGGAAGCGGTCAGCGATGGACTCCAGGCAGCCGGCGGCATATGGGGCAAAGACCTCAAACCACTGACGCCAGCGCCGCAGCGTTGATTCCTCAACGCAGGCAGGCGTCGCCTTATCCGTGACAGCATCCTCAATGACCTGTGCCTCATGGCGGCGATAGGGAACCAGAAAGCTTGGCAGTTCGTGGTGGATTTTGTTGCAATCCCGGCAGCGCAGTCGGCGGATGATGAGTTTTACCTTGTTGCCGGAACTCTGAACCCAGGTCCTTTTCCGACTCCCGATGACGCGAAGCTCACCTTGGCAACAAGGGCAGGGGACATTCTCCGCACTCCGGACAAAAAACACCGGCGGTGTGGCTTTCAACAAGCTTAAAGTTTGATATACTGACCATATCCGAGTGATGGGACGCCCCTTGTGATGCTGTTGGCGCAGCACTACGTAAAGAGGGGCGTCTTTCCTTTCCTAGGATATGGCCATTTTACTCAGCAATTTTCGGACAGGCAATAACGTCAGCTTTCGGCCATTTCGAGATGGCCAAAACA
>NZ_FPBV01000078.1 GCF_900116805.1 Paenalicyclobacillus macrosporangiidus
GACCAACGACGGTCAGGGGCACGTGGATTGGCAGCCAGCGTACATGGACTTCGCCAAATACTACGGATTCGTACCCAAGGCCTGTAAACCCTACCGAAGTCGCACCAAAGGGAAGATTGAACGGCCTATTGGGTACATCCGGTCCAGCTTCTGGCCGGTAGCGTTTGTGGACCTGGACGACCTGAACCGACAGGCCGCCGTCTGGCAGGATACGGTGGCCAATGTGCGGATTCACGGCACGACGCGGGAGCAGCCGGTGGTGCGGTTTCAGGCGGAGAAACTGCAGCCCCTGCCTAAGAGCCGGTACACGCTGGCGTACGCCGATATGCGTAAGGTCATGAGCGATTGTCGCATCTCGTGGAACACGAACATGTACACCGTTCCGTGGCGGTATGTGGGACATACCGTTCTGGTCAGGGAGTTTGAGTCAGGCAGCCTGCAGATCGAGTACGGCGGGCAGGTCATCGCCGAACACCGCGTACTCACTGGGAGGCACCAGGTCTCAACCAACCCTGAGCACTTCAAGGGCATCCCGGCTGGGACGTCCCATCCGGATCGAGGCAAGGTACCAGGAGTGCAAATCGGGCCGGACGTGGAGCAGCGGGAGCTGTCTGTGTATGAGGAGATTGCGATGGGAGGTCAGGTGCAATGAGTGAGGCGTTGGTTCTGGCCAAGGCCGAGGAACAGCTTCTGGAGCTGGGATTGAAGAGAGCCGCGGCGGTGTTGCCGGCGTGTGTGGAGTGGGCAGCGGGTCACCAGGCGACTTATGCCGAGTTCCTGCACAGGCTGCTGGAAGCTGAGCAGGAGGAGCGATACAGCCGTTACATGCACGCCAGACTCCGTATGGCCAACTTCCCGTATCACAAGACCCTTGCAGACTTCGATTTCTCGTTCCAGCCGTCCATCGATGAGCGTCAGATACGGGAACTGGCCAGCCTAACGTTCATCCAGGAGGGCAGCAACGTCATCTTCCTGGGACCGCCGGGGGTGGGCAAGACCCACCTTGCGGTGGCCCTGGGGATGGAGGCGATTCGACAGCGCATGAGCGTATACTTCGTGACCATGCAGCGGCTGGTCGCCGACTTGCGACGGGCGTACCAAGAGGGGCGGCTGGACAAGCGCCTGCGTATCTACACCCAGCCGAAGCTGCTGATCTGCGACGAAGTGGGCTACTTGCCCCTCGATGCCCTGGACGCCGCGAATTTCTTCCGGCTCGTGTCGGAGCGCTACGAACACGGGTCGCTGATCATCACGTCCAACACCAGCTTCACCAACTGGGGGACACTCTTCGGTGACCAGGTGCTGGCCTCGGCGTTACTTGACCGGCTCCTACATCACGCCACCACCATCAACATCCGGGGCAATAGCTACCGAATGAAGGATAAGCTGCGCGCTGGGGTGACACACGCGCTGAAGGAGGAGGTGACCGCGTAGACCGAACATATGTCCGGGGAATCATGCGCGATGATTTTGGGGAACTGAATCCGCTGTTTTTGGGGAATCGAGCGCGATTTTTGATGAGAAAATGGCCTCCTTTAAGGCAGGAGATGTCACATTACGCTGTTTTGAGACAATAGAATGCCCGGGACACTGAAGAGTTGCATCTGAA
>NZ_FPBV01000066.1 GCF_900116805.1 Paenalicyclobacillus macrosporangiidus
CGACCGGACGAGCGCAGCACCCCTTGACGGAGCGACGAAGGTCGATATACTCCCGCGACGGAACAAAGCCATGGATGTCACACATTAGACACAAACGGTGAAATTACACCACTTGACGGGACACTACCCAGACCGTCCCACCAGTTGCCCCAGCACAAATGTAGGAGGAACTTATGACATTGTGGTCCATGATGGCAAAAGTTCAAGGACATTCGTGTTGATTTTCGGGGGATGTCCGTTCTTGCAAGATGAGAAAGACGGGATCACCATGTATGCTGATGTTCCGGATGCGAGAAACCTGTTCCAATAACCACCGATCCTGTTCAGCGATGAATTTCCAACCACCCCGTTTCACTATGGCCTGATCCTTCGTTTCAAGCCTATCCCGCCCCATCCCAAGTGTTGAATACCATTTTTGTCAGACGGTGAAGGGAGAATAGATGGACCCCTGCGATCTGCAAGTTCTCTGGAAGTTTTCCTGTGTCGTGTCACAGATTGTGAACCCGCCTGGTCTCCCACACCTGGTTTATATGTCCCATGGCATGACCCGCAAGCAACTTCATCAGGAATCGGACGGACACCACTTCACCGTTTTCCCGGACTACGGTTCTGTCCAGCGCATCGGGCAACACGTGACATATGCCAAGGATATGTTGTCTCATCAAACTGAACAGTTGAACCTCCACATGAATGGGGCGGCGCGCGTATGCCGCTCCAACCGCCCACTGATCCGGATTGTATGAACTTCTGGTAAAGATCCGTCCGGGTTCTGCCAATGCGAATTTCATCGTGATCGCAGTCGTCACATCGGAATCCACAAGGTGTAAAACCGTCTCTCTGATGGACCACTTTCCGGGCGCTCGACGCAAGTCGAACTGTCTCTCATCCAAGCCCGTTAAAGCTTCTTGCAGCAAAATGGGCCCTCTCTGATAGCCGGAAATAATTTGTTCATCTGAGACGTCCAATTCCTCGTGAAAAGACAGCAAATATCCGTCCGGATCGGAAATGACGAGCGTGTGCCAGTATTCCTCCTGCTCGAAAGAGACGTCTGCAAGCCTGTGGCTCGCACAATCCTCGGCGAGCCGTTTCAGATTCGAACCTTGAAAATAAACGCGCTTTCCCGGGGCAGGCTCATCAAATGCGGCTTTCAGGAAGACACCCACATCGACTGCCGGATGGGTCAACGGCACCAGTAGGATTCCATGACCATCAGGCAAACGGACTTGAGCAACACCGGTTTCACCTTCAAAATAGACAACAGAGCATCCAACTTTCTTATAAAATTCGACGGATCGGTGTAGATCCGCAACCCGTAACAATACATCAGCCTTGCTCAAGCCGTTCTCCCCCCGTACCCTTTCGTGATGGCTGAGCGACTTAGGTGTTCCAAAAATACCCGCGAGCACGAGCGCTCACATGCAACTGCGATGCCACATGTTGCAGGAGTTCGGGACAGAAATAGTAGTCCGCCACACCACGGATGCGTTCGCCGTCTTCTGTCACCCGAATGATGGTATCCAGCTTCTCTTCTCCGTTTTCCATTGCAAATACCCCAATGAAAGATGTCGAGTCCCAGTCGAAGTATGCGCCACGCATGGGAATCGGATCCTGGGCCCAGTCAGATAGGGAATTTTTGCGAATGGTGTCCCTCCCATATTCCTGCGTCACGCCAACGATGTCAGCCACGGCGTGTTCGTCCAACAGTGCGGCAATGCCATCTGCGTCACGCTTGTTGAATGCCTCTAGATACGCATTCACGACGGCAGGTGGCACTTTCTTTACAGCACGGCCAACGGGTGCGCAGGCGCGGTTGCCCTGTAGCGTTCTCCGAGCTCTGTGCAAAGCCGCCTTGACAGCCCCTTCGGTGATCACCAGCATCTCTGCCGTTTCGCGAGCACTGAAATCAAACACGTCCATGAGCAAAAGAATTACCCTTTGCCTTGGTGGCAGCAATCGAATGAGATCTTCCATGGAGCCAATGACGTCCGCACGATCCACCTCATCCGGCGCAGGTATTGCACGCAGAAAACGGTCGTCCTGTGACACCAAGCGAGCCCGTCGACACCAATCGATCCACAGGTTGCTCGCCATACGAAACAAATAGGCTCTCATATTCACGACCTGATACAGGTGTGCCATGTGTGCAAACGTCTTTACAATTGTTTCTTGCACCAAATCTTCCGCGTCCCATGGCGAACGTGTCAGATACAAACAATAGTTCCACAGCTCTGGGCGAAACGCGACGATGAGGTTCTCAAACTCCTTTCGCAACTCACGTGAGGCGGTCTGAACAGATTCCATTTCATATTGCTCCTTTCGTCTGTGTCATCAACATGACGAGTGAGATCACAAAAAGGATACGGTATGTGAAAAACTCATTTTTAGTATCATTTTTCTGCTTATGCGGATGATTATCCGGCGAGCTTGGGGGGATGATGGATATGCATATGGGTATTGGAAGCTGACCCACATGCTCCGGCAAGAGCCTGGGCTCGTGATTAACGAGAAGAAGGTGTACCGTCTGTGTAAGGAACTGGATATCCTTCGCCCACAACGGAAAATCCACCCGAAACATCCGGGAAAACTGGCACAGCACCGCACCATCACGGCGCCAAACCAGCTCTGAGACCCGAGTTCGACAGTTGGTAGTCACACAAAGTCCCGCGAAGTCAAGCCCGACATGGATTCGCAAGACCTGTGGATAACTCGTGTAGTAACTAC
>NZ_FPBV01000061.1 GCF_900116805.1 Paenalicyclobacillus macrosporangiidus
CTCACGAAGCTGGCGTACGTGATGTTCGCCGTTGTGATTGCGGCGCTGTTCATCATCGCGATTGGCGCGCTGATGATCTTTGGCATCAACAAGGCGCAGACCAGCGGCGCGAACGCGATGAACTCCGTGAGTTCCACCAGCGGAACCACGACCGTGGGCGGATACACGGGGTCGTACACGGGTGGCGGCAGCATTTCTCTTCCGTCGCTTGGCAGCGGTTCTGGCAACTGATTTCTGACACCCGGAGCGGGGCGGGCGAGGGTTCTTGCCCGCCCCTTTTGCGTCAAAGGGGGGGATTTTCGGTGCGCAAGTGGATGCGGCTGCGGCGTGCCGGAACGGGGATCGGCACACTGTACGCAAGTCTTGTGTCGGTGGCCGCGTTGCTGGTGGTTTTAGGGCTATTGCTCATCTTCTCCTCCCTGATTCACGTGCGTCAGGTGTTGGTCACCGCAGCCGAGAACGGGGCGCGGGTGGCCGCGTTGACGGGAGACACCCAAACGGTGCAGGAGGCGGTGGCCGATACTTTGCAAGAAGCGAACTTGCCGCAGACGTACCATGACCAGACGCTGTGGACGGTCTCATCGACCTCAGTGGTGAACGGCCCGGCGCAGCCCGAGGCGAAAGTTACCATCCAATACCATGCACCTATCCTGTTCCCCAATCTGTTTCGGGCGCTGGGGCACCCCAACAGCCTGCCCGTGACCATTCCACTGAGCGTCAGTGCGTCGGCCGTGAACGAGACGTATTTCACGGGGCCGCCGAACTGAGGAGGGGGGTAAAATGAGCGCTCTGTACAAGGGACTGGTGTGGGTGACGATTGGGCTGCTTTTGACGGTCATGCTCATGACGTTCGGGGCTGCCCACGCGGGATACCGGCAACTGCGCGCGGCGGCGGAAGCAACGGCTTGGTCGGGGCAGACCGCCATTCACCATGAGGTTGCCGCCACCACGGGGAATCAGGGGTATTTTGACGTAACCATCCGACAGAAAAGTGATCCAGTTGCGGCCGCACAGGCGCAGTGGCAGCAAAGCGTTCAGCAGTTGCACCTGTCGTCGATGTTCTCGGGTCTCAACGAGACGACGACGGTGCAGAACAATGAAGTGACGGTAACGGCTTCCGGGGTTTTTCATGTGCCATGGCTCGACACGGCGTCGCGGGTACTGTTCGAGGGCCGGTATGCGGTGACGTTTCAAGTGCCGATGCGGGTTTCCGTGACGGGTTCGAACCAATGAGCAGGAGGTGGGCACGCGTGGACCCGCTGTTTGAACACATTTTGGCCGGTGCTGGCGCTGTTGGGCTGGCTGGTGCCGTGGGATACGGCGCCGTGCGAGACAAGGACAGGGTGGTGGCAGAGCGAAACCGTTGGAAGGGTGAGCCGCGAGCGCTTATCGCTCGCTCAAACCACATGTACAACGCGCAGGAGACCGCCGCGTGGCTGGCGCGGCTTACGCATTTCCGGCGGCCGAGGGCCGAACGGTACACCAAGGGACGGGTATGGTTCACCTTCCGGGTGGAAAAGGACACGCGCGGTGAGGTGTGGTTCTGGTTTATCGTGCCGGACGACCGGGTGCAAGGGGTTCGAGGGACGCTGCCACCGACGCTGGAATGGCACGAAGTGGCGGAGGAGAATCGCCATGCGGCTTTGAGCCCTGAGAGCCGCAAGGCGCGAATGCGCGTCGTCGCGAAACACCCCATGTTGCCGTTTGCCCGCCCCGGCAAATCCGACCCGTTGGTGACGCTGCTGCGGGCGATGGGACCGAAGACTGCGGTGGAGATCGCGTTCAGTCCGATGGACGGCGGCGAAGCGTTTGAACGGGTGCGCAAGGCTCATGCCAAGGTGGACCCGGAGGCGGCCAGAATCCATTCAGGAGCGGCGAGCACCCGTGAGGCTTTTGCGGAGGTCGGGCGGCAAACGCTCGCCGAGTTGGGCGCGGCGTTCACGGGGAAACCGGTGCTAAAACCGGGGCAAGGCAGGGCGCAGACCGTCAAACCGTCGCTTCTCCCCCACCAGAAAGCACGGGTGCAGGGGATATTGCGGCGGTACGAAGAACTCGACGAACTGTTTGAGGTGACGATTCAGTTTGAAGGCGAGAACACAGGGCGCGCCCAGCCGTGGTTCCAGGGGATGCTTGGGGCGCTGACGGATGTGGCAGCAGAGAACCAGCTTGTCGCGTCGCGTGGGCTAAGGCCGTTTGTGATGTCGGCCGAGGAGTTGGCACAGCTTGTCCATGTGCCGTCGCCGGACGAATGGCCAAAGATGCCGGTGATTCGGGAGCACGCCCGCACCCTGGGCGATGAGGAGTTCAACACGGGGGTCGCGATTGGATACCTGCGCCACCCGACACAGGCGACAAGACTTGTGCGGATTCCGTATGAGCAGTTCACGCGACATTTCCTCATGACCGGCATGACAGGCGCCGGGAAATCGTCGACGCTGGTTTTCATGCTGCAGTCACTGATTGATGATTGGGTACAGCAAAAACCTGGCGCGCCAAAGCCCGGTTTTACGTTGGTGGACCCCGCCTCGGAGACGGCGCTCATCATCCTGTCGCGTCTTCAGGCCACATTGCCAAAAGACAGTCCACTGTGGAAAAAGGTGCACTTCGTCTCTTTCTCGAACCGCGATTATCCGGTGGCTATGAATCTTCTGCGGGTGCTGTCGGCAGACGCGCTGGTGGCGACGATAAGCCGTGCGTATGGTGGCGGCGCGCGAATCGACGAGATCGTGGACAAGTGCGTGGCGGCGTTCCAGGAGGACGACGAGGTGGTGCATGTTCTCGCTGGGATGATCCCGATGCTCAAAGACGAACGCTGGCGGATGCCGGTGGTGCGCCGACTCAAGACGCCGCTGCTTCGGTCCTACTGGGAACAGACCTACCCGGCGCAGGCGAAAAACCCGGACTACTACGCCCCGGTGGAGCGGCGCTTGCGCCCGTTTGTCTCAAGCAGCACGGCGCTTTATTTCGGCCAGCCGGAATACGCCTTGCCCATTCGGGAGTGGATGGACGAGGGGCACATCCTGATCCTCGATGTTAAGGCCCTGGGCGGCGAGTTGATGGGCCTGCTGATGGGCGGTCTCATCGAGCGGTACTACCAGGTGGCGTTGACCCGTCCTGAGAGCACGTCGCTGACGCACTTTCTGCTTGTGGACGAGTGCCACCGAGTGCAGACCGGCGTGATGGCGAAAATCATCGCAGAGACTCGGAAGTTTGGGTTGAGCCTGGGGATGATCACGCAGTCGGTAGAGCAGTTCGACGGGGAACTGAAAAAGGCGATCAAGGACGTGCTGGGCAATTTCATCTCGCTTCGCGTTGGCATAGACAGCGCCAGGGTGATGGCGGAACTGACGCAGGGGCACTTTTCACCGGACTACCTGCGGGCGCTGGATGACAACGTGGCGGCGGTGTTCACGACGGTGGGCGGGAAGTCCTCGTCGTGTGA
>NZ_FPBV01000059.1 GCF_900116805.1 Paenalicyclobacillus macrosporangiidus
CTGGAGGACGGCCATCTGGAGTTGGATAACAACCGGAGCGAGCGGTCAATCAAGCCGTTTGTAATTGGTCGCAAGAACTTCCTGTTTGCCAACACCCCACAGGGTGCGAGGGCGAGCGCCATCGCCTACAGCCTGGTGGAGACAGCCAAGGAGAACGGGCTGGACCCGTATTTGTACCTGGAATACCTGTTCGAGCGGCTACCCAACATCCGAACGGATGACCGGGCAGCGATGGACGCGTTGCTCCCGTGGTCAGATCGCCTGCCGGAACGAATCCGGAGACGTGGAAAAAAAGGATAGCATGAGAAATCGCCCCGCTGGGTCTCCTGGCGGGGCTGATTGTTGTCGTCCATGACTGTCGCACGACGGTTGGAGAAACGCAAGGTGTGGGGGCTTTGACGCTTACTGATGAAACCTCGGTCAACTCCACCTCGTACCTAGCGTTAATGAAAAATCCGAAGCGCCTCACCTTGTGATCCGTGAACCGTCTATCGAAAAGACAATCGGACCACGAAGAAAACAAGTGGCTCGTATTACTCTTCAGGGCGCATCTCCACATGATGTGTCAATCATGGCAACAGCCACAACCGCAGGCATCTTCCTTGCCACGTGCCTCCTGGATGGCTTCCCATCCTTCCTTGACGACGAAATACACTAATCCCAATGCAGCGATGGAATCGATCCACCACCAGCCGAACAAAGCGGTTAAAATCACACCTGCAAGAACCGTCCAAGCCATGTAGGCACACACGATACTGCAAGCTCCGTCTGCTTGAAGAGCCTTGCTCGCTATCTCAGCTCCAATGCGTTTCTTTGCCCGTGACAAATAAGGCATGACGACTCCGGAAGCGATAGCAAAGCCAATTCCTAAGAAGCTGGACTCTGCGCCTTGATGCGTCCAAAGTTTATCCGTGGATGCGACAACGATATAAACCGCCAGTAACATTAAGGCAATCCCAACAACCCAGGATGACACCTTTTCCGCTTGCTTCACCCGGTCCAGGCCTGCACCGTTTGCTTCGATGATCAGTCGCCACAACAAGACCGTGCCCGCAATCAGTTCGATTATGCTGTCTGCTCCAAAGGCAACCAAAGCCAATGAGTGAGCGACCAACCCAGTTCCAATTGCAACACCAGCTTCGACAATCATCCAAAGGATGGTTACCACTTCAATCGAAACACCTTTTTTCACCGACACCGAATGTGCTGACATTTATTTTCCCCCTTCAACAGCTTCGTTTACGTCATCAGAGCAGTAATTGACACACCGGGATACACGCTCTGCAGTGGTCGCCAGTATGTCATCCGCCGCACGCAAAAGTCCTTCCACTCGTTCATCCGCCAATCGATAGTAAACATTGCGCCATTCTTGACGGCATACCACCAAGCCACAGTCTTTCAGGCACGCCAGGTGCCGAGAAACGTTACTTTGTGTCAGACCAGTTTCATCGACCAATGTACTGACGCTTTTTTCGCCTTCACGCAACGCCAACAAAATCGCCAATCGAGAAGCATCCGCCAGGCCACGAAAAAACTTGGCCCGTAACGCCAATGAGTCGCCAGCAATCAGCATTTATTTCACCTCATATCTTAATATGCGGATATGATGATATGATACCACATGACGTGATATCAGACACAGTGATTCTTTCTGTTTGACGTAGTCGTGTTTTGTGCATATTATGAGCACATGAGTATTTGTTCATATAGGTGGTGGTTGCATGGCAACTCGTCTTGATGAGGATCGCTGCAGCGAGTCGGTTGTTCACCAGGATGCCGTGGCCGATTGTTTGCCGAACCAACTGGACGAAGCCCTGGTAGAAAGTTTGTCGGAATCCTTTAAGGCCTTGGCCGATCCGACACGAATCCGAATTCTACACAATTTGTCCAAGAGGGAACTCTGTGTTTGCGATTTGGCCGAGGTGCTTGGAATGACGCAATCGGCAGTTTCTCATCAGCTTCGATACCTACGAACTTTACGCATTGTGAAGGGTCGAAGAGAAGGAAACACGGTTTACTACACATGCGACGATGCACACATCGTCGGTCTCTTGCAAATGGGAATTGACCATGCTACGCATGTCGAAAGAGATAAGGGGAATGCGCATGCCTCCCATTCATGATCACGGACATGGCCACGGACACACCCACGACCATGGGGATGTGTTTCACTCGCATGCTCCTGCGGACAAGATGAAAACAGCGTTTTTTCTGACCTTGGTGATTCTCATTGTTGAGGTCATCGGTGGACTGATTTCGCACAGTCTGGCGCTTTTGTCGGACGCCGGTCACGTGTTGACGGACATTGCTGCGATTGGCCTATCCTGGTTTGCTTTGAAGCAGGAAGAAAAGCCGTCCAATGAAAAAATGACGTATGGGTACTACCGATCCGGCATTTTAGCGGCCCTTATCAATGGAATGACGTTAATTCTGATCACGGGTTGGATTTTGTGGGAAGCATACGGTAGGTTTCAGAAACCAGAAGAGGTCACTCCGGTCTGGATGTTTGTCAGTGCCGGCGTTGGACTTCTGATGAATCTGTATCTTGGTCTAGGCATGCGTAAAGAAGAGGACATCAACGTCAAGAGTGCAGTTTTTCATATGCTTGGTGATGCGGCTGCGTCAGCCGGTGTCATCGTCGGCGGAATTATTATCCTTGTCACCAAGTGGTATGTAGTTGACCCGATTCTCAGTGTACTGATCGCTCTGTTGATTGCGTTCGGCGCCTGGAAAATCGTTTGGCAGAGTGTAGTGATCCTCATGGAGGGAACCCCGAAAGGGATAGACTTCCAGAAAGTTGTGGACGAAATCAAGTTAGTACCCGGTGTTCAGCATGTACACGACGTACATGTCTGGAGTATCACCAGCGGCAAAAATGCACTGTCTTGTCACGTGGTTCTTGATGGTGACATGACCATCCGTGACAGCCAGAAGATTTTAAGGGACATGGAACATCGCTTGCTTCATATGGGAATCGGTCATGTGACGATTCAAACCGAAGATGGGGATCACCCGCACGATGATTCTGAGTTTTGCGCTGCGAGTGAATGCCATCACCGTCATTAAAAGGAGTGTTGCAGATGTCTGATTTCTTCCGGGAACTTTTTGGTGGACATCATGACAGACACCACGGTGGACACCATGGGAGTTATCACGATGACCATCATAGCCACCACGATCACCATGATCACCATGGTCATCACGAAGATCATTATGGGCATCATGATCACCACTATTATGAAGATACACCTGCATACAAGCGTCCGGTGTCCTGGCGACGATGCCCGAATTGCGGGAAAGAGAACGATGTCGCAAACAATTTTTGTGCTTACTGTGGAACGAGCCTAAGACCAAGGCAAATGTCCTGCTCAAATTGCGGTAATGCGGTATCCTCGAACGCAGCGTTTTGTCCGAACTGTGGTCAAAAATTATAATCAAAAATCAATTGAAGTGCCTCGTCACCGGGGCACTTCAATCTTTACTATTCTCCTTGACCACAAATCCACGTGTCAAAATCCGCTCTACTCGATTTCACAAAACCATGTGTTGACCCATATATTAGTCAGTGTTAATATGTGTGTCGGTTAATTTTAGTGCGGACTAATGTGTGTGGGGTGTTTGCATGGTCAAGACGGAACTGGATGTCAAGGTGAAGTTTATAAAGGGGTTTGCGGACAAGACTCGGATTCAAATCTTGGAGTGTCTCCAAGACGGAGAAAAAACGGTTACAGAGATTGTTCAAAGTATCGCCGGTAATCAATCAAATGTGTCTCAGCGGTAGTGTCCCGTCAAGTGGTGTAATTTCACCGTTTGTGTCTAATATGTGACATCCATGGCTTTGTCCCGTCGCGGGAGTATATCGACCTTCGTCGCTCCGTCAAGGGGTGTTGCGCTCGTCCGGTCGGACGCCCTTGACGTCGCTCCTGCCGGTCGAATTTAGGCGCCTAGGGGACAAAGTCAATGTTTGCGTGTAACATACACGC
>NZ_FPBV01000058.1 GCF_900116805.1 Paenalicyclobacillus macrosporangiidus
CTCACGAAGCTGGCGTACGTGATGTTCGCCGTTGTGATTGCGGCGCTGTTCATCATCGCGATTGGCGCGCTGATGATCTTTGGCATCAACAAGGCACAGACCAGTGGTCTGAACGCGCTCAACTCCGTGAGTTCCACCAGCGGCACGACGAGCGTCGGCGGGTACACCGGTTCGTACACGGGCGGCGGCAGCATTTCTCTTCCGGCGCTTGGCGGCGGTTCGGGCAGCTGATCATCCGGACACTGAAGCGGGGCGGGCGAGGGTTCTTGCCTGCCCCTTTCGCGTCTAGGGGGGATTTTCGGTGCGCATTCCACGTTGGATTCGCTTCAGGCGCGCTGGAACAGGAACCGGGATGCTGTACGCGGGTTTGGTGACCACCGCCGCAGCGCTGGTGGTGCTGGGGCTGATCATCATCTTCTCGTCCCTCATTCACGTGCGGCAGGTATTGGTCACCGCAGCCGAGAATGGGGCGCGGGTGGCGGCGCTGACGGGAGACACCCAAACGGTGCAGGAGGCGGTAGCCAACACCTTGCAAGAAGCGAAACTGCCGCAGACGTATCATGGCCAGACGCTGTGGACGGTCTCATCCACGTCAGTGACAAACGGCCCTGCGCAGCCCGAGGCGAAGGTCACCATCCAGTACCAGGCACCTATTCTGTTCCCGAACCTGTTCCGGGCGTTGGGACACCCGTACAGCTTGCCTGTGACGATCCCGCTCAGTGTCACCGCCTCGGCCACGAACGAGACGTACTTCACGGGGCCGCCGAATTGAGGGGGGAATGACCATGGCTGCGCTGTACAAGGGATTGGTGTGGGTGACGATAGGGCTGCTGTTGACGGTCATGCTGATGACGTTCGGGGCTGCCCACGCGGGATACCGGCAACTGCGTGCAGCGGCGGAGGCGGCGGCCTGGTCCGGGCAGACCGCCATTCACCATGAGGTGGCCGCCACCACGGGGAATCAGGGGTATTTTAACGTAACCACCCGACAGAAAAGTGATCCAGTTGCGGCCGCACAGGCGCAGTGGGAGCAAACCGTCCAGCAGTTGCACCTGTCGTCGATGTTCTCGGGTCTCAACGAGACGACGACGGTGCAAAACAACCAAGTGACCGTGACGGCCATCGGGGTGTTCCATGTGCCATGGCTGGATACGGCGTCTCAGGCGCTGTTTGGTGGCCAGTACGCGGTGACGTTTCAAGTGCCGATGCGGGTCGTGGTGACGGGAGCGAGCCAGTGATGTGGTTGCGGTTGCTGATCCAGGGCGTCTCGATTCTGGTGTTGCTCTCGGGCGTTTGTGGAATGCTCCGCTCGCCGCTTTTGTGGCCGTTTGCCGCAGTCTTGGTGCTGGAGGCGTTTTGGCTGTTTGTGTCCCTGTGGCGCGCGCCGAGGATGTCCGGCGGTGCCGCGGGCATTGTGGCGTCGGCCGTCATCGCGGTGTATCCGGCGCTCATCTCCTGGGTCTGTCCGGGACCGTATGTGGAACCCGTGTGGCGGTTTGGGCTGTCCTACGTGATCCAGTGCTTGGCACTGGCGTTGGAGGTGTGGGCGTTTCTGACGCTTCGTTCTTCACTCACCCAGCTTCCCGAAGCGCACCGGCTGGTTCGCTCGGGACCCTACCGATATGTCCGGCACCCGCTGTATGTTGCCTACACCCTGGCGTTTGTCGGCTCGTGCCTGGGGGCGATGCGGTGGAGTTTGTGGGGGTTGCTGGCCGGATTCATCGTTCTGCAGTGGATTCGGGCCAAGGCGGAGGAGCGGGTGCTGGTGACGGAGTTTCCAGAGTATGCGGCATACGCGCGTGTGACGGGCCGGTTCATCCCGAAGGTCACTCGTCGGGTGTCGGGAGGTGATTCGTGATGTTCGATCCGTGGGTTGAACACACACTTGCGGGTCTTGGCACGGCTGGGCTTGTGGCTGCCGTGGGATACGGCGCGGCGCGAGACAGGGGAAAGCTGGCGGCGGAGCGGCGGCGATGGAAAGGGGAGCCCAGGGCGCTGATCGCCCGTTCAAACCACGTTTACAACGCGCAGGAGACCGCCGCATGGCTGGCGCGCCTGACGCATTTCCGGCGGCCGAGGGCCGAACGGTACGCCAAGGGCCGGGTATGGTTTACCTTCCGGGTGGAAAAGGACGCGCACGGTGAGGTGTGGTTCTGGTTTATCGTGCCGGACGACCGGGTGCAAGGGGTCCGAGGGACGCTGCTGCCGACGTTGGAGTGGCACGAGGTGGCACAGGAGAATCGCCATGAGGCTTTGAGCCCTGGGAACCGCAAGGAGCGAATGCGGGTCACCGCCAAACACCCCATGTTGCCGTTTGCCCGCCCCGGCAAGTCCGACCCGTTGGTGACGCTGCTGCGGGCGATGGGACCGAAGACCGCCGTGGAGATCGCGTTCAGTCCGATGGACGGCGGAGAAGCGTTTGAACGGGTGCGCAAGGCCCATGCCAAGGCCGACCCGGAGGCGGCCAGAGCCCATTCAGGAGCGGCCAGCACCCGTGAGGCTTTTGCGGAGATCGGGCGGCAAACCCTCGCGGAGTTGGGCGCGGCGTTCACGGGGAAACCGGCGCCAAAGCCGGGGCAGGGCAGGGCGCAGTCCGCCAAGCCGTCGCTTCTCCCCCACCAGAAGGCGCGGATGCAGGGGATATTGCGGCGGTACGAAGAACTCGACGAGCTGTTCGAGGTGACGATTCAGTTTGAAGGCGAGGACCCAGGGCGCGCCCGGCCGTGGTTTCAGGGGATGCTTGGGGCGCTGACCGATGTGGCGGCAGAGAACCAGCTTGTCGCGTCGCGCGGGCTAAGACCATTCGTGATGTCGGCGGAAGAACTGGCGCAATTGGTCCACGTGCCGTCACCGGACGAATGGCCAAAGATGCCCATTATTCGCGAACATGCCCGGACGCTCGGGGACGACGAATTCGCGACTGGCGTAGCCATTGGATACCTGCGCCACCCGACACAGGCGACAAGGCTTGTGCGGATTCCGTATGAGCAGTTCACGAGACATTTCCTCATGACCGGCATGACGGGTTCAGGGAAATCCTCGACGCTGGTGTTCATGATCCAGTCCATCATTGACGAGTGGGCGACGCAAAAGCCGGGCGCGCCAAAGCCCGGTTTTACGTTGGTGGACCCGGCGTCGGAGACGGCGCTCATCATCCTGTCGCGTCTCCAGGCAACGCTGCCCAAGGATAGTCCGCTGTGGAAAAAGGTGCACTTCGTCTCTTTCTCAAACCGCGATTATCCTGTGGCGATGAATCTGCTGAGGGTGCTGTCAGTCGACGCGCTGGTGGCCACAATTAGCAAAGCGTATGGCGGCGGGGCGCGGATCGACGAGATCGTGGACAAGTGCGTGGCGGCGTTTCAGGAGGACGACGAGGTGGTGCATGTCCTGGCTGGGATGATTCCGATGCTCAAGGACGAGAACTGGCGGCTGCCGGTGGTGCGCCGACTCAAGACGCCGCTGCTTCGGTCCTACTGGGAGCAGACGTATCCGGCGCAGGCCAAGAACCCGGACTACTACGCCCCGGTGGAGCGGCGCCTGCGCCCGTTTGTCTCAAGCAGCACGGCGCTTTATTTCGGCCAGCCGGAATACGCCTTGCCCATTCGAGAGTGGATGGACGAGGGCCATATCCTGATCCTCGACGTCAAGGCCCTCGGCGGGGAGTTGATGGGGCTGCTGATGGGCGGTCTCATCGAGCGGTACTACCAGGTGGCGCTCACGAGGCTGGAGAGTACAGCGCTGACGCACTTTCTGCTCGTGGACGAGTGCCACCGGGTTCAGACCGGCGTGATGGCGAAAATCATCGCGGAGACACGGAAGTTTGGCCTGAGTCTCGGGATGATCACGCAGTCGGTAGAGCAGTTCGACGGAGAACTGAAAAAGGCGATAAAAGATGTGCTGGGCAACTTCATTAGCCTTCGGGTTGGGGCGGACAGCGCAAGGGTGCTGGCGGAACTCACGCAGGGGCACTTTTCACCGGACTACCTGCGGGCGCTGGATGACAACGTGGCAGCGGTGTTCACGACGGTGGGCGGGAAGTCTTCATCGTGTGA
>NZ_FPBV01000068.1 GCF_900116805.1 Paenalicyclobacillus macrosporangiidus
CGCCTGGCGGCGTCCTGCTTTCCCAGGGGCTCCCGCCCCTAGTATCATCGGCGCTGGAGGGCTTAACGGTCGTGTTCGGGATGGGTACGCGTGTTTCCCCTCCGCTATCACCACCAGACCTGAGGGTCCCTTGCACCCTCGAAACCAGATACCGAGTTTCCCCTGCTTCCGGTGAAGCCCTCGACCGATTCGTATCCGTCAGCTCCACGTGTCACCACGCTTCCACTCCGGACCGATCTACCTCGTCTTCTTCAAGGGGTCTTACTCCCTTTCGGGATGGGATACGTTATCTTGAGGCTGGCTTCGCGCTTAGATGCTTTCAGCGCTTATCCTTCCCCGACTTGGCTACCCAGCGCTGCTCCTGGCGGAACAACTGGGACACCAGCGGTCGGTTCGTCCCGGTCCTCTCGTACTAAGGACGACCCCTCTCACGTATCCTGCGCCCGCGGCAGATAGGGACCGAACTGTCTCACGACGTTCTGAACCCAGCTCGCGTACCGCTTTAATGGGCGAACAGCCCAACCCTTGGGACCGACTTCAGCCCCAGGATGCGATGAGCCGACATCGAGGTGCCAAACCTCCCCGTCGATGTGGACTCTTGGGGGAGATCAGCCTGTTATCCCCGGGGTAGCTTTTATCCGTTGAGCGATGGCCCTTCCACTCAGAACCACCGGGTCACTAAGCCCGACTTTCGTCCCTGCTCGACCTGTCCGTCTCGCAGTCAAGCTCCCTTCTGCCTTTACACTCTCCGCGCGATTTCCATCCGCGCTGAGGGAACCTTTGGGCGCCTCCGTTACCCTTTAGGAGGCGACCGCCCCAGTCAAACTGCCCGCCTGACACTGTCCCCATACCGGCTTCACGGTATCCGGTTAGAAAACAGGTATCTCAAGGGTGGTATCCCAACGCCGGCTCCGTGCAGGCTGGCGCCCACACTTCTCCGCCTCCCACCTATCCTGTACATGACATACCCATCTCCAATATCAAGCTGCAGTAAAGCTCCACGGGGTCTTTCCGTCTAGCCGCGGGTAACCTGCATCTTCACAGGTATTACAATTTCACCGGGTCTCTCGTTGAGACAGCGCCCAAGTCGTTACGCCATTCGTGCGGGTCGGAACTTACCCGACAAGGAATTTCGCTACCTTAGGACCGTTATAGTTACGGCCGCCGTTTACTGGGGCTTCAATTCGGACCTTCGGGGTCTCCCCCTAAGCCCTCCTCTTAACCTTCCAGCACCGGGCAGGCGTCAGCCCCTATACGTCGCCTTTCGGCTTCGCAGAGACCTGTGTTTTTGCTAAACAGTCGCTTGGGCCTTTTCACTGCGGCTCTGCTCTCACAGAGCGCCCCTTCTCCCGAAGTTACGGGGCCATTTTGCCGAGTTCCTTAACGAGAGTTCTCCCGCGCGCCTCCGTGTTCTCCACGCGCCCACCTGTGTCGGTTTCCGGTACGGGCACCTTGACACTCGCTAGAGGCTTTTCTCGGCAGTGTGACTCCCAGGGCTTCGGTACTTTCCTTCCCTCCCCGTCACAGCTCACGGTTTCCAGTGTGCGGATTTCCCTACACACCCCGCTCGCTGCTTGGACGGCCTCTTCCATCCGGCCGCTCCCCTGAGCCTCCTGCGTCACCCCATCGCTCAAACGCGTCAAGGTGGTACTGGAATTTCCACCAGTTCTCCTTCGACTACGCCTCTCGGCCTCGCCTTAGGTCCCGACTTACCCTGGGCGGACGATCCTTCCCCAGGAACCCTTGGGCTTTCGGCGGACAGGATTCTCACCTGTCTTTTCGCTACTTATACCGGCATTCTCTCTTCCGCTCGCTCCAGCTAGCCTTCCAGCTCACCTTCCCCGCAAGCGGAACGCTCCCCTACCATACGTCTCCGTATCCAAAGCTTCGGTGGCCAGTTTAGCCCCGTTACATTTTCCGCGCAGCGACACTCGACCAGTGAGCTATTACGCACTCTTTAAATGATGGCTGCTTCTAAGCCAACATCCTGGTTGTCTGTGCACCGCCACATCGTTCCCCACTTAACTGGCACTTCGGGACCTTAGCTGTTGGTCTGGGCTGTTCCCCTCTCGACCACGGATCTTAGCACTCGTAGTCTGACTGCCAAGCACCCACGAAGCGGCATTCGGAGTTTGACTGAGCTTGGTAACCCTGGCCGGGCCCCGCACCCAATCAGTGCTCTACCTCCGCCTCTGTCCACTTGACGCTAGCCCTAAAGCTATTTCGGGGAGAACCAGCTATCTCCGGGTTCGATTGGAATTTCTCCCCTACCCCCAGCTCATCCCCCGGCTTTTCAACGCCGGTGGGTTCGGGCCTCCATGCGGTGTTACCCGCACTTCACCCTGGCCAGGGGTAGATCACCCGGTTTCGGGTCCATGTCAGCGGACTTGCGCCCTTATCAGACTCGCTTTCGCTTCGGCTCCGGCTTCCCGCCTTAACCTCGCCCGCTGCCATCACTCGCCGGTTCATTCTACAAAAGGCACGCCGTCACAGCTTTCGCTGCTCCGACTGATTGTAGGCACACGGTTTCAGGTTCTCTTTCACTCCGCTCCCGCGGT
>NZ_FPBV01000057.1 GCF_900116805.1 Paenalicyclobacillus macrosporangiidus
GAAGGGTTGAGTGCGCGGTTGGCCACCATCGCGAACACGATGCGCTCGATGCCCGTGCGGAACTTCCGCCCGGACAGGTGCGTACGGATGGCCTCTGGGCTCGTAAAACAAGAAGATCTCGAGCATCTTCATTTGCCGCCGCCCCCTTTCGGCCAGTGGGGTGGTGGGGGGGTGACGCAATGACGCATGATGACACCAAGTAGCCGAAAGTCCTCTTATGTCCGTCGTATATGCTTGTTTTCTTGTTTTTTGTGTCACATCCGTCACATGTGTCATAGCAAAATAACACGACAGGGGAGGTAAGCCCCTGACAAAAAACGGGCCCGTCGGACATCACGCTCGTTCCGTGATGGCAGGACGCCATGTATGCCGCACACCTGGATGACGTAGCACAAAATGGCGGTAGCCCCCTACCAGGCCTGCCGCAGGGACACCGGGACCGGGAGATACATCCGACGGCTAGCCCGTGATGTAGACACCCTTACAGTGGTTTCGCCTCGGCCAGAATCTGTTCTCGAAAAGCCGGGTGCAAGTTCTCCTCGGTCAAGAGGTCCACCCGTATCCCAAGTAAGGCCTCCAAATCCTGTTTCATCCCAATCCGATCCAACAAATTAGGTTCCTCAAAGTCGACCAACAGGCCCAAATCACTGTTCTCCGTTTCTTCCCCAAGTGCTTGGGAACCGAATATGCGAACATTGTGGGCTCGATATTTGGCGGCTATTCGGAAGATCTCGTCTCTGTGTTCGTGTATGCGAGGGTCCAGATCCCATCCCTCCGTTCGAACGCTTCTAAAACCCACAACCGAACGGTTATAATGCATGAACCCTATAGCGGCCTCGGTCAAAGCCTCACGTCTAGACACTCCACTAGCGACGGCTGGGCGAGATTAATATTCTCCCTGACTTACCCTTTTCGTGCGATAGGTATACATTCCAAGTTATCCAACGTATGGCAGGTTGCGTCGAGGTAGTGACATTGTCTAGCTAGACTAAGACATCCAAAATCGGCGTATTCCAGAAATATCCACGTATGAATCAAATGAGTCCGACCATTACGTCTACTTGTTCGACACGCCCTTCAAAAACATCAGTTCAGCGTACACCTTAGGAACCACCTGCCAACTTCTTCAATGCAGTTTCTTAATGCTATCGCTGAACCACAAATTTGTCCTATAGTGCCTTTTTAGCAGCGCTTCTACCTCTGAATGAGTGAAGTTCATCTCCTTCAACAAGCAGGCTTGCAGAATCACAGTTAGCCTAAGACATGCACCATATAATTCTGTCCCCCTGAGAGCCCGCTCTTCGAGTTCTACGGAGTAGTGCGTTAAGTAATTCCGTGTATCCACCACTTGCTGGACGAACACTTTTATATCAGGTATATATGGAACAGTGATATCACCAAGTTCCCGTAATAGCTCCTTTATTCTCCTCCTTAACGAAAATTCATTTGAATATTTTAACTTATCATGAAGATTTTTTACGTAATCGTCAGGCAAGCCCTTAGGGATCGCAGACATTATAGTGTTTAAAACGTCAGAAAACATCTCGTTACTTAAGAACCTTCCTGCGTGTGTGCGACGATGGTAAGTTTCAATGGCTTGCATGAGACTTAAGAACATAAAATCAATGTAGATTGTTGGTTGATGCATCACGCTGAAGTACAGGTTGTATATTGGCTGTAATTGTTCTGCTTTAAGCAGCCATGCAGAAATTTTCTCTTGAAATGAATCTTTTATATCACCAAAGCGGAAAAGCATTGTGCTTGGATGTATCCTTTCACTCTCGCTAGCCATGGATCGCTGACTAAAAATGATAGAAATCTCAAGTTCTCGGTTGTCATCCGTCATGACGCTCGAGTTGGCTCCTGTAAGAGTCAAGATCTTTGTCGATTTGCCCAGTCCGAAGCTAATGAAGTTCTGTAGGTTCTGCAGTAACCCTTCCCGAAGAATCTCTTCTATTTGTTTAAAAAAGCGGAGTTTTATGGTGAACATTTTCTGCTCGGTGATGGAAATTCCTTTAAGGACATTGACGTTAATTTTATATCCGAAGTCCAATGAGATGCGAACCCCGTTTACGTCGGCTTCAATTGCGTTTGGGTACTCATATGAAACGACCGGAGAGTTCTTGTTACCGTCTTTTGACTGGTGATACTGCAAACCTGAGAAACCCACCCAATCATCTAGATTGGTGAAAGATACCCTTATCGTGTCGAATGTAACGTCCTCTTTGGACTGAAAGTGATATCCTACGAGGAGAATGCTTACATGGTACGCTTCGGAGATAACTCCTGGAAAAGGCAACCTGCCCGAGGTTCGCAGGCAATCATACAAAGTTATTTTCTGTCCTTCCACGGTGAGTCCATTAATTACATCAAACCTTAAATTGTCAAGGCTAAAAATAGTTTTCAGATCTGAAAATCCACCAATGAGACTTAATGTACACTTCCCGCCGGGCTGGAATTCCATCGTACCAGCCACCTTGTCGTCTTCTTTCCCAGGGACCCACCATACTCCGTCAAATTTCAAAGCCTCCACACTATCACTCCTTAATATATGTTCTACCGTAAAAATAGCCCAAAGACGTCCATTTTCATCCATCGTAGCGCCGCTGGCGGCATGAAGGTCTTATAATCCAATTGGAGACCATCGACTCTCATCAGCAGCATCGACCTAGTGCCACGATGGAGGATTGGGATACCCGGAAATACGCCGCTATGAAGTGAATCGGTACTTCAACAGGATATTTCGAATTTCCTCGACAAACTGCATGAGTATCCGCCAATTCTCCACGCACAGCATTCAATACCCTTGCCTTGCCATGATGGAGGTGCAAAAGGTTGATCTAGTGATAGGCCCTTACTGGCATCAAGTGCCCACAATGTACCCTCATGAATCACATAATCTCGAAACTGTCTCATCACAATACGTGCCTAATCCTCATATTTTCTATGTACTTCTGGCTTAACTCATTCAACCATGAAACATCAGATTGAGTTTTGAGATGATTGGCCAACTTAAAGTGACTTCCAACATCATCCGTGTCTTTCCCTAAACATTTACACGTATAGTGTGCAAGTGCGTCAAGTGACGATGCTAATCGGCTAATGTAGACCTCAAACTCGGCCCTTAAGGGTAAGTCCTCAAACTGAATAGTACGCACAAGTTTCACCTGTGTACCGGTCGAACTCGATATTTCTGGTCGCCTGGGCTTCCTAGATTTTTGTTCAAGTATAAATAACCGATACATACATTGCCGTTGGTGATATTTGGTTCTGTGAAGTGGTCCGAGCAACTGATGTTCGTTACGTACGGTTCCCAAATGATGCTCGTTTGGTTTGTATCCAAGAACACGGTAAATTTGCGAGTTTACTTGTTCACGTGGCAGGAATCCAGGCCCGGACTCAGGGCCATAGTTAAGTGTCACCTGAACACTTTTGCTGAAATCCGCTATAATCCGTCCCTGAATTGATCTTCGTAGCGGAGACATCGCCGGGCTTATGCAAATTCGGGACAAGAACCCAAGTAGCCGTCACGTATTGTGGGATCGGCATAGTTACAGGTGGTTTCGAAGAGTAACAACAGTCCTTTGCAGATAACGTACTACCGCATGGACATGGGTCGGTTCTCTTGATGTTCCTCGTAGTCACATCGATTCCCCCCATGAACTGTTTAACTCGTACCCATCGGAAACATCATGCAAGTAAACCGACTAAATATGTCCAAGCCGTGACCCTCGATTTACACGTATTTATAACCAACCAGTAAGTGTAAGCACATTTGGGCTAATAAATTTTTCTAGACCGCCACTCCACAAAAATCCGATCTGGGTCTTATTCCAGTTTTTTTGTGATGAAATCCCCAGATCGGTGTTCGCTAGATTGTGCCCAGACCAAACACGGATCCATCTCTCCGAAGATCCTACGGAACAGAGACAAGGGATTCTTAGTCATGTCAATCAGTCCAACGGATATGGGTAAGCCTGCAGCTCGCCTGTACTTAAGTGCATCTCGAAGTACCACGTTCACATGCGAGTCGCCACCACTGTATCCAATAATCAGCCACCTTTCAGACGTAAATGCAAGCCGGCGAAACAGTGCATAATACGATGAATACGGTTGTGATGCAAAATTGTTCCATTTGGTTCTCCCCGTAATCATCCACTCACATACCGGATAACGAGAATCCACGTTGACGGGAATTTCTCTACGACTGGACATTGCGTCGCACACATCGTCATGCCAAACTGGCTCTGGAAATTGATTCGAATTTCGAGTTTCTGGACTATCACTTACAGGCGCTATGCAGTTGCTGTATGAACTTGGATTGTGAACATTATATGACATATTCGTGAAATCACCGAAAACCACTTGACTTTTGAAAAACACC
>NZ_FPBV01000065.1 GCF_900116805.1 Paenalicyclobacillus macrosporangiidus
GTTATTTTCCACGCCTTGGAGCTTGCGAATCCACTCAAGAACTGCGAAGCTATTGACAGAAGCCATCGTTGCGTTCCTCCTACTAGTTTGTTTCGACACACTCTAGTAGACACGCACGGTGGCTTCGTCGTCAATTGTGGACGACGCATTTTACACCACTACTTGAGACTTTAACGCTACTTTATCCGCAAGTGAGGGTTGGCTTTTTTTAGCAGGTCACGCAAAATGGCAATTTCAAGGTCTTTTTCGCCCAAAAGCTGCTTGAGATGGGCATTCTGTTTATCCAACTCACGGTTCTCTGCCACGAGCTGGGCATGTTCCTGCTGGGTCACGTGGGTAGCGTTTCCCTTCGGGCTGCTGCCCTGCATGGATTGGCCTGACTTATACTGGCGAACCCATCGACTGACAAGATTCGGTCGGATGTCGTACTTCCGAGCAACGATGGAATTGTTTCCGGCGGCGATGGCCTGTTCGACGACCTGACGCTTGAACTCTGGAGTAAATTTCCGACGTTCCACTTGAACAACCTCCTGACCTGATGGTCCCATGGATTAGGGAGATTGTCCAATCCAATTTCGGGGCTTAAGAGAAAGGACCCCGTGGCCGCATGGCTTCGGGTCCACTCGTGCACACTAGGATGGGAGATTCTGCTCTTCCGCTCATGAGGGTATGCGGCATACGAATAAACGGTTACAGTGTCGAAACCGGATTAGGATAGCCAACGGGAGAGGGGAAACCTTCTCCGCGTGCACTCCCTGACGAAAGGGGGTGGACGGGTTGAGTGTGTTTCTAGCCCTGCTGAGTGCAACGGCCGTGAATCGCGCGGTCGCGACCTTGGTGTGGGCAATGCGAAAGAACCCCGGAGTCGGCAAACCAAACCGGGTCCTCACTGACACCCGCGCGGAAGAGGATAGATCAATCTTCCGTTTGTTATTCTATGCACATTGTACCACAACATCCGTCTGCGCAAACAGGACCACGCACAATCCTACACGTTGGCGGTGAGAAATTGGGACGAAACACATCTCCCGCAGTGTTACAGTGAAATGAAAGTGACCCAGCAACTGCCCACCGTCCCGTATCGCCTCGTGCTAAGCTTTGAGCAAGGAAGAAAAAACATGATGGGACGCGATATGGCCATCAGCGCACTTGGGGCTAATCTTCCAACTTTAACATGAGTCAACTACCCTAAGCAGGGTTACGAGAGTCGAGGGGGCTAGGATGAAGAGAACTCTAATTTCATTAACTTGTTTAACTTGTTTGGTGTGTTTGCTTATCAGCGGTTGTATGAGTTCAGGCCCAAGCCACGATGCGATTCAAATCGGCACTTCCGAAGACCAGGAGACCGGTTATATCCGGAACCCCGGATCAAGATTCCCGGCCAATCAGCCCCTAATGGTACAAGTCGTTACACCAATGGCCAAGACAGTTCATCATCTTGAACTGATCATTCGGGAAGATGATACGCGCAAAATAATGATGGACGAGAAGTGGCAAGAATCCTATGGAGGTGGAGGCCGAACTTTCTACCAGGTTGGTCTTGGATGGCCAAAGGGTCAATACACGTTGGAGTTCTATCGGGACAACATACTGCAAACAAGCACGAAACTCACACTGTACTAGGCGATTACTTTACTGAATGAACCGTGTTGATGAGGATTTCAGGCGACACGAAACAAAAAACAAAAACATCCTCGTTCTCTGATAGGATAAGCTCATCCAAATGAACTTTGTCGAAGATTGTTCGAGAGAACAACTCATAACGGCCATCCCCTTCGTTTAACGCGTGTGTCATCCGGGCGCCTTACGCATATCGGCGTATGTCAGCGTATACCGGTTCTTAGGCTAGGGCTGCAGTTTCTCCGCCTGAAAATCGACGGGGAGCAGTTGCCGCTGAGAATGACCTTTGTACCCGCTGAAGTGCGTTGCGGAGCATTTGGAGTACATGGAATGCGTCAACCGCTCTGATAAATTCACGATAGAGCATACGGAAGTAGGGTCTGCTGAACAGTTGATAAGACCAGTAGCAACAAGGATTATTAGCCTTTCGTGACGAAATCTCATGCACGGATTTTCGCTGAAATCCGTCAAAATCCTTGCACCTGAGGGACTGCCAGTGTGTCGACCGACCCAACGACAGATGCTGCTTCCAGATGAGTTCTTCCTACCGTTTGGCTGGAAGTTGAACAAGGAAAACCGCTGGGTAAAACTCGCTCAAATGATTCCGTGGTGGAAAGTCGAAAAGCACTACGGCGAGCGCTTCAAGTCCTGGACGAAGGGACAACAAGCGTACTCCGTCCGTGTAGCACTTGGTGCACTCATCATCCAGGAACGTCTGGGTCTGAGCGACCGCGAAACGGTCTTCCAGATCACGGAGAACCCGTATCTGCAATACTTCATCGGGCTGCCGCGTTTCCAGGAGGAGCCACCGTTTCATCCGTCGTTGATGACGCATTTTCGGAAGCGGCTGGGTCCGGACGTGTTGAGTCAGGTCAATGAATGGATCGTGATGGAGCAGGCCGAGCGCGATGATGATGCGGATGACCACGATGATGAAGGTCCAGGGCATCCGGGTGCGAATGCCACTTCCAAGCCCAGGACAAAGGCGCAGACAACCGCGAACCAAGGTAAGCTCCTGCTGGATGCCACATGCGCGCCGGCGGACATCTCCTACCCGACCGACCTGTCCCTTCTGAACGAGGCTCGTGAGATATTGGAGAAGATGATTGACGCTCTGCATGCGGTACGTGAGCGTGGCAGGTGCAAGCCGCGCACCTATCGGGAGAAGGCGCGCAGAGCGTACCTGGCAGTGGCAAAGCAGCGTCGCGTGAGCCCGCGCGTATTGCGCAAGGCAATTGGAAA
>NZ_FPBV01000055.1 GCF_900116805.1 Paenalicyclobacillus macrosporangiidus
GCGACCTGTCTACAAAAACCCTTGCACATAAATTCGCGATCAGAGCCCCAAAATCCTGGCCAGTAAACGACTTTCCGTTTGTTCAGCAGACCCTATTTACCTCCGGAAACCACTGTCCATGCATCTGAACAGTTACGTAAATTATTGATGCAATGTGCAGACTCTCTAGGTTATTCGACGGTCACTGGGCGTCATTGGACGACAGACGCGATCTATCGAGAACATATCGATGAAATCAATCGCCATCGGAATTCGGGCGTCCTCGGAGTGGATATGGAAACATCCGCGATGTACGCGCTTGGCATGGTGCGTGGTGTTGACGTAGCGAATGTCTTGGCGGTCAGTGATGAGTTATGGCACGATTGGAATCCAGCCTTTGGGTCAGAACGGTTGGACAAGGCTTTGGATCGCGCATGCGAAATTGTTTTGACGGCCGTGTCCAGAGTTTCATAGTTGTCGCTGTCCTGACGATGAATCATTTCTCGCTCGATAGTGAGTGTGGATCCAGAGTGCTTGAGTAATGGGTCTCAATTCGTTTTAAGTTAACATAATATATATTATCGGACGTTTTGTTTCCGTCTGGTTGGATATGGTAATGTTTACCATGGTGCGATCGCAGCGGAAGCTCGACTGTACAGATGTGCTCTGTTTTCACGTCTCCCCGAAGAACAGATGCCTGGGTTATAACGGCTTCCTTGGACCCGACGGACCAAGGAAGCCGTTCATTTCCTCTCAGTTTCGTGCAGGAGACTTCGCGGCAAGCGTCGTAGGACAACCGTTGTCACCGGACAACCATGCCGCACGGTGACGTTGTTCTCATTTTTCATTTACAGCCCGATACGCGCTGCTGCATTTTCGCGAAAGACGTTCCCATCTCGTATGTATCGCCGTACCATCATCACACTTCTGTGACCGGTCTGTGCCATGATGGCTCGTTCGGACACGCCCGCCATGGCTGCGGATGTTGCCAAGCCAGCACGCAGGCTGTGCCCGGCGTACTTTCGTGGATCGAGCCCGATATATTCGCAGTACTTCTTCACAAGACGGGCGACCGTCTTGTCCGACAAAGCGTGGTCCCCGATCTCCCGATTTTTCGTCACTCGGCGAAACAAGGGTCCAGAGGTAAGTTGTGCGGCCTCAATCCAGTCTTGAAGGGTCCGGACTGGGCAGGTTTCCAGGTGCGACCCGTAAGGGATTCCCACCTTCCTCCCCTCACCTGCCTGGTCAGATTTGCTTCTGCGAACCGTGATGATGAGACCTTCGCGAACGAACTGGACGTCTTCGACGTTCAATGCAACCAACTCAGACCGCCGAAACGCGCCGGCGAAACCAATGAGCAGAAGTGCTCTATCGCGCAGTCCGAGGAGGTCGTCGGGTGCATACCGCAGCATCCTGCGTAGATCTTCGACAAGCACTGGAATTTTGGCACGTGGGGCAACCCCGAGCGTGTTGCGAATCCCGCGCCAAACGCTCTTCACCGTCTCAGTGGCCGTTGGTGAGGGGTACCCTTTTGTCTTATGAGCGAGTCCGATGGAGATCATGCGTCGCCCAATCGTGCTCGTTCTGTAGCCCTGGTCGGCCATGTGTGACAGGTACAATGCCACGGTGGTTGGCTCTGCCGGCAGTGAACGCGCCCCCTGTTCATCGCACCAACGGGAGAAGGCTTGCCAGTCCGACTTGTACGCCTTGACTGTGTTCTTCGCCTTGGAGCGGCGAATGTACTCATTTGCTCTGACGGTTAACTCGGTAATCGGCGTGTCAACGGATGTTGATTCGTGTTTCGCAATCGTTCCTTCCATCACCAAGCCCCCAGACAAACGTATCCCCAGGGATGTGTCATATCCAAGCAAAGAACTTGCGCGATTCGTCAGCTGAGGCCGTGCACGGACACGTTCTCAACACCAAGCATCTTGTCGCCAAACGTCGCCACCACTTGATCGGTACGCCGAGCCAAGGCAATGAGGTAGGCATCTGCGAAATCCAGACGATGTTCGGAATAGATTTGCAGGGCGTCCAAAACCGTGAGCAGATTCTCACACTGAACCCCGTCATGGACGAGGACTGGCACAAGATGAGAAGCAATAAGTTCCTTGGATAACTGATAAACTCGTCCTTCCAGTACAGAGCAGCATTCTGCAACAATCATGGGGTCAATGGACAGTGTGACTTCCCCCTGCTCAGCGGCTGCAAACAACTTGGTGGCTGCAGACGAATATTCAGGGTGATCCCCAAGCAGAAACCTCAGAATCACATTGGTGTCCACCAGAATGGCGTTCACTTGGTGTCACCGCCATCATCCGCTAAACGGTCTTTCTGTTGAATGAATTCCTTAGAACGTCGTTCTGACAGCTCGTCGTACGTCATGCGGCGTGCCTCGTCAAGCGGCACGTATTCAATGTTCCTTCCGCTCGCCCTTCCAAGGGACCCCGCAAGCTCGCGTGCAGTTGTTCGCGGTATGCGACGAATCACAATCTCCCCATTCGGCTTTTGGTGGAAGAGGATTTTATCGCCTGGTTGCGCGCCGAGCGCCTCACGAATTTCACTTGGCACTGTGAGTTGGAATTTTGGAGACAGCTTTGCAATGGACATCATGGAAATCACCTTATTTTCGGATCGGTGACGTTCTTACAATACATTATACGTACGCTATAACTAAAAACGTATGTCATTTGAGTGTTCTTCAGTCATTTTCTCGATATCAAATCATGTCCGATAACGTTCACTTATCGGACATAACATGATGTCACAAAGATGACCGAATTGTCTTTCCTGGATGAGCTCTTTCAGCGCGACAATCCCCCGACACGGGGCGAACTGAGCCTTTGGTGCCCAGGCCACCCGTGCTATGGTCTCCAAAAGTACGTTTGCCCCTTTGCTACGTCCAGTACGTGTCCGTTGATGGAAACCATATTGTTGTTGACCCAAAGCACTGTCGCCTTGTCCTCATGGTATTGCCAATAGATATTGCGCCTGTAGTGAGTCCGCTCCTCTTCCAATTCCCCGCGAATGCCAAAATCCATCGTGGCTCCGCCATTCGTGAGGTAAATGTTGACCTTGTATTGGTGATCGGGAGACTCCACACTCTTCATCAATGTACCGTGGGGGAAGCGATTCGGAGAATAAAACAGGTAGTATATCGACACGCCGAACACCGACATACCAGTAACAAGAAATACGCCCAAAACAAAAAATATCTTTCTAATCTTCACGTTATATACCCCACTCGTGTATCATGGCTTTACCAGACAGATTCACGATGAAGATGCTGGCAGCCATCGCGATGTTACCAGTCGTCGTCATCGGGACCGCAAATGTGTCGGCGAAAACGTTGTCTTCCAGTTGAAAGGCCTCAATCTCACGTCTCTCGGTACTTCAGTCTGGTCCAATTCACGCACAATTGCGCCCACCGTGGAGGCGCCGACGAGGACCGCATTCCAGTTGCTTTTGAGTAGCTGCCGCATCGATTTCCACGAAAGACGCAGCAGGAAGGATGTTGCGGCAACCGCGCCCACAGCCCAAGCCCCTGACGTGTGCATCCCAGTCGGGGCAACTTCGATCGCATTGTAGCATTGTGGCTAGGCATCTCGTGCACCATGTTTGCGACAAAATGAAGAGGACCCCGTCGAGTTTGCCGATTGCCGGGGCCCTTTCTCATTGCCCACACTAGGGTCTCAACCGCGCGAATCACGGCTGCCAGCCCCAGCATGGCGAGAAACACACTCAACCCGTCCACCCCCTTTCGTCAGGGAGTGCACGCGGAGAAGGTTTCCCCTCTCCCACTGGTTATTCTATCATGTTGCGAGCCTGTAATGATTTAGAGGCATGCCGCATACAATGACGAGCGGACGAGCATAATTTCTCTTCCCAGTGTGTGATGGGACCCGAAGTCATGCGACTACCGGGTCCTCTCAGTCCGCTTCTTCCGCTTCTGGTTCTTCGAACTTGATCCCAGTTCTCAGCTTTGGAGGCATTTGCGCCCAATGCGCCCGGATGATATTGACGGTCTCCCGGGCGTCCTGTAGTGCCTCTTCGGCCAACTCATACTCGAACATAAACGGGTCTCCAAGCTGTCGTTGTACGGCCGTAAGTAGGGTCTGCTGAACAGGTCACGAGTTCGCCAGAGCAGTTGAGATCGGACAGCGCTCGAGCCGCGCAAATACAAGGTACAGAAGAAGGCGGAGTCGCCGCTCCAAGTTCATCACCAGCAGTTGCAGCGCGATAACCGTCTCGCTCGTGGCTCGCAGACGCGTCCGAATCAGACCCAGACCGTACAAACGCTTGCCTTCGCCGATCTTCCCCTCGATTTCGTTTCGTTCCGCTGCATCCTGTTTCTCAATCCGTGCCTGTTCTGTCCGCGCCGTCTTCGAAGGCCGACCCAGCGGAGGTCCACTCAGGCGAATGCCACGCTCTTTGCAGTAACGCAGATTCTCCCGAGTTCGGTAGGCCCTGTCGGCCAGCACGGCTTCCGGATAATGGCCATACCGCTCCCGGTAGGCCTCCACTGCCGCCTGCAGGGTATTGCCTTCGTGAAA
>NZ_FPBV01000054.1 GCF_900116805.1 Paenalicyclobacillus macrosporangiidus
CGGGCTGTAGTTACTACACGAGTTATCCACAGGTCTTGCGAATCCATGTCGGGCTTGACTTCGCGGGACTTTGTGTGACTACCAACTGTCGAACTTGGGGACGAGGCTCTTCTCCAATGCGTCAAACATCCGCATCGGTCCGTAGCTGAGCGGCTCCCCATACAATCCCCGGGCGCTGGTCAGGACGTAGCCGATATAGTCGCGAAGGGTTTCCCGCAGCGCGTCCCGGTCCCGCTGGGTCCCGTCACCGCGTTCCAAACCGGTCATAGGAAATCACCTCCGTCACAGGTTTGGACACTTTCGGGCGCGGCGGTTCCGCTGGATGGCCAACCGTGATCAACAATTCGGGTTCCACATCTTCGGGCAACTGTAGAAGGGTCTGCACCGCCTTCTTGTGAAACGACCGGACGGGGCAGTTCCCCAACTGCAAGGACGAGGTGACCAGCAGAATGTACGCCGCGGCGATGCCGAGATTGACGAACCGCAACGTCTGCACTGTGTCCGTTCCGCCCCGAATGAGCGCCTCGCGCCGATTGGAGCACAAAACGACCACCGCCGCCGGCTGGCCGGACAGCCCGGGGGCAAAACGCTTGATACGACGAATTTGATCCGGATCCTTTACAATCACGAAATGGGATTCTTGCGCGTTACTGCCGGAGGGGCTGTTCAGGATGGCCGTTTCAATCGCCTCCATGGCCTGTGCATCGAGTGACCGTGGTTGAAACGAGCGCGTACTCCGGCGGGTCCGGATGACTTCCATGACGTCCATACGTATGCCCTCCTCCATCCAATCCGACACGAGAGGATGTCGGGACCAGCTCTCTATCGAAATGAAAATCCCATCTTTTCCAGAATGGCACGCAGGTTTTCACGTAAGCTGGCGGAGGCCGCGATGGTCTCCGGGCGGGTGCATCGCCGGGCAGTGTGTTCACACCACCCGTACTCGATCCCCTCCCGTTCGGGTTCTCCCGCAATCGATACGCGGCGGCCATCGTACGTCCGCCTGGAAATCATCACCTGGTCGTATTCCCGCAGCCCGTCTTCCAAATGGACAGCGGAATACTGTTCCTCGTGCACTGTCACGCGCGCCGGCAGGCGGGGTTTGACACCTCGCCGCACCCCCTCCCGCTCGTATCCGAGCGCCAACCCGGCCAAGGCGTATACACTATCCGGGAGCGCCAGCTCTGCCGCAACCTCCTCCGGATGGTTGCGAATCGATCCGACCGGAACCGTCGCCAGCCCCAGTGATTCCGCCGCCACCAAAGCGTTTTGCAAGACCAAGGCGGCATCCACCGACGCCAGCAGAAACATCTCCAGCGTCTCCGCCGCAAACCGGTACCCCTGCCGCTTGGTGACGTATCTGAGCCGGTAGATGTCCGCGCAGAACACCAGGAACACGGGCGCCTCTTCGATGAAACGCTGATTTCCGCTCAGCGCAGCCAATCTCTTCTTGCGTGCCGCGTCCTTCACCACCACGATGCTGTAGGCCTGGAGGTTGGAAGAGCTCGGGGCACTCCGGGCGGAGACGAGAATCGCCTGCAGCCTGACATCGTCCACAGGCGTGGATTGAAACCCCCGGATGGACTCATGGGATGTCAGCACCCGAATGGTCTCGTTGTCCACATCCGGCGGGAGCCGCATCCCTTCTAATTCCAACCGATTTCTGATCAGCGAATTCTGCACTGGCGCTCCCCTCCCGCGGCCGGACGGCCGTACATCCTCGTGTACTCCGGCCGTCTGTCATCATCACGCGTCAGCCGGACACGGTCAGCTCGCCATCCTGCATTACCAGTTGCCCGTCCACGTACACCGTCGGTCTGCGGATCACGCCGTCCAGATGGACCCCCGCTTGCACGGTGCCGCCAAACGTGGCGTTGCTCCCGAAAGCCACGTGAATTGTGCCGTACGCCTTCTCGTCCTCGAGGATGACGCCCGTCAGGCGTGCCTTACGGTTGGTCCCAATCCCCAGCTCCGCCACGTTGCGTGCGGCGTCGCTGTCCCCCAACTTGGCCAGCCACTCTTGCGCCCGGTCCCCGTCCGCGCGAACCAACAATCCCTGCCGGACCGTAAGCCGCAAGGGTTCGTTGAGCAGACCAAGGCCGACCATGGAGCCGTCGACAATCAGCTCCCCTTCCGCCGTGCCTTCCAGGGGGGCGATATACGCTTCCCCCGAAGGCAGGTTCCCGGATTGGCCCCGTTCCCGGTAGACCCCGGTGCTCGGGATACCGGCGCGGCCTTCGATGCTACACGTAAAGACCGCACCGTCCTTCACGACACGGACATGTTTGCCGTGTGTGAGGATGTCGGCAACCCGCTGCGTCAGCCGCGCGACCTCGCTGTAGTTGGCGGTGATGGGACCGTGTTCGAACATGTCCAACGTGATGCCCGGCATCGTGGCGATACGAGCGCCCGCCGCGGCGGCCTCCTGCCGGGCGCGCGTGTGTGTCAGCGAATGAGCGGTCGGGCAGACGACCACATCCGCCTGCTTCATCGCCACCGCGACGACGTCAGGCGGCTCCTGCCCGCTGCGCTCCCGCGGGGCCATTTCCAATAGCAACGCCTCAGCTCCCAGTTCTTGGCCGGCGAGCCGGAGCGCTTGGCAAATCTCCGGACGCGTACTGTCCGAGACGACTAACAACGTCTCATCATGCTTCAAGTCGAGGCACTGCTCCAAGATGTTACGTGCTGCCGCAATCAGCTGGTTCGTCACATGCATGCCCTCCTTCGCAGAAGTACGGCGACCCGACGCCCGTCGGAGGTTCGATCGGGTGACGGATCGCTGCCCCGGCTGTGCAGCCGCCTCGCAGACGTCAGCAACGCATCACTTTTTCGCGGTGCCGAAGAACTTGTAGACGGAGTTGAAGAATCCGTACAAGGCGTCGCCGGCGATGAACCCGGCAGCCAGGATGCTCATCGTGCTCTCCGCTTGTTTTCCGTAAATCTTGAGGACGATCAAGCGAATGGCGATACCCACGAGGACTGCCCACCCCGCCAACGGATTGGTGATCAACAGACCCGTGGCAAACAGGATGCCAATCTGGCGCGACGGTCCACCAATCAGCTGGACGATGGCACCAGGAATCGCCCACAATAGCAGGTTGGTGGCGATGTGCGGATCGGTCAGGCCCGCTTTGATGGTGGCAATGTATACCTTGTCCACCGGTGGGATCAACCCGTGAGCGAAATAGTTTCGGTGGAATATGGCAACAATCACCAGAGCCGCGGCGAAACCGAGCAGGGACGCCCAATATTGCTGACGACGGCCTTCCAACTCATACGCCCGGCTGTAATTGGCACGTAAAATCCAACCGGCCTTAAAGTCGTACCCCATGTCTGCAAACGCGGGACCTGTCGCGGCAGCGTACGCCACCAAAACCGCCAGAGGAACGGCGGGGAAGTGGAACATCATGCCGACGACCAACGAGATCAACGCGACCGCAAAAGCGGGAAACCAGCCTGCGTGCATCGCCGACAGCCCGACAATCAACTCGTGAGCCAATGCGACGAACGCTGCGAAGATGATCCACCCAATCATCGCCGCCACCGACATGTGTGCCCACAATCCGGTGACGAGGGCAAGGAACAGGGCGCAGATCAGGTAGGCCAAGAACCCGTACAGGACCGCCTTGGAGATGTCCCGGTCGGAACGGGTCAGGGGCAGCCGAATGTCGGTGGGTGCCAGCTCGGCGCCCGTCTCCACAGTGGCCGCCGATTCCGCCACGGACGACTGGGCGTCCGTCCGCTTTTTCAACAAAATCCAAATCACCTGGATCAAGGCAACCAAACCGGCCCCGACCATGATGCCGTGCGGAATGTAATACTTGTCAATGCTGACGCCGAACAGCTGTTTGTCATACCCCTTGACGAGCAGACCGATGCCCCACATCATAAGCGCCCAGATATTACCAATAAATGCCACGCCGAACGCCGACATGGAGATACCAAAGTACGACCCAATCAAACCGAGGCCTGTGCCGTACAACAAAAGTCGTCCGCGTTTGCCGCCCTTGTCACCGGCGAGAATGGCTTCGCCCGTGGCCACGCCCGGAGGCCAAGCGTTGGAGGCCGGGAAAATCCGCGTATCAAAGATTTTATAAAGAATGGTTGCATCAATCAGCAAGGCAAACGTTACACCGATGAGTACTGGGACAACGAGATTGGGCTGCCCCAACAAAAAGGGAATCCCAATCGGGAGCAACAGGGCGTTGGCCGCCCCAAACGTCGCCCCGGAAATGGTCGTCTGCACCAGGTTCTGGCGGTGAATCGACTTGAACTTCTGGAATACGGCCCCCGGCATCCGTGCGATTAACATAGCAATAAGGGCACCAATTATGGCGGTGTTCGGAGTGATTCCGAGGGTCACTATCAACTGCATCCCAATGATGGCGCCAAGAAACCCGATGAGCAAATTGAAAACGAAACTGGATGGTTCAAACAATTTCGGATGCACGTTGTCTTGTATTGTTAAAGTCTCAAGTAGTGGTGTAAAATCCGTCGTTCACAATTGACGACGAAGCCACCGTGCGTGTCTACTAGAAAGTGACGCAACCAACTAGT
>NZ_FPBV01000051.1 GCF_900116805.1 Paenalicyclobacillus macrosporangiidus
TTGCAAGCCCCGCAGAGATGCGGGGCTAGCGTGCGTGTGGTACAAACTTTCACCCACAATCCGCGTCGTCTCAAGGGTACTGTCAAACTTGAGCTGGAACAGGCGGCGCAAACCGGACTTTAAAGCCTGAAAGTATGGCAATGGCAGGTTCTCGCTTGAGGTATACTCAACATGAGGGGTGTCTGCTGAACCTCCTTTCCCCCTGTGCTGCCGCCTGAAAAGGCGGCTCTTTTTTGTCGCACGATTGGCCGGATTATGGCGCTCTACAAGGTGCCACATACAGTACAATATGGTTATTCGTACTAGCCGGTGGTGATCGGAATGGACAAGTCGGTCGTCTTTGAGCTTCCCGTACGCTTCAAGTTTCGAAGTTTCACATTGTACGTGAAGTCCAAGGAGACAAAGGCTATCATGCGCGATGGGGTGCCCGTGACCATAGAAGAACTTTGGTCGTTTTTGCAGGATCCGGCGTTTACGCAGGAAGAGGACGCCCTTGTTCAATTTTCCCTGGACGACTGCAGATCGCTCAATGCGTACTTCATCCTGAGAATTATGGTCGAATCCTCACCGTCCAAGCGTGATGTGGCCCAACTACTGCAAACCACAGGTATGCGGTTCACCCCTAAGGATCTCAAGGCCGGCAACCAACGTATTATCCAGCGAGCAGAAGAAGCCTTACTCAGACCCCACATTCTCAAACGACATCTGGCCATGCAGCAAGATGTTTTGCTGTTGCCACAGATTCGGAAAGCGCTCAAGTCCGACGCACCAATGGAGCAGTTGGGCCGACAATTTCGAGACGAGCTGAATGTTCGCATGGACGAATCGGACGACGAGATTGCAGCGGGCACCTTGTACGCCATCATCTTCTTGGAGAAGGACGATGATCTCGTTCTTCGGTGGTTGGATAAGGCACGGCGCACTGTAGATCCCGAACATCTCATACTCTCATACTGTCTGGCCTACAGCCTCGACGCCTATCTCCGGGCACGCCTTCGTGCCACGGAAAAAGCGGCAGCCCGGGATATTGAGGCCGCCAAGGCAAACGAAGTAGACCGATTGCGAGAGGAAAATGAGCGTCTGCACCAGCAGTATGAGCAGGATGTACAGACCCTCTTGAGCGTCATCGATAGCCTGCATCAAATCATCCGGGGTCGCGACCAACGCGAATCGCACGTGTCAGCTCTCGTAGGTAAGCGAATCCTGGTCGTAGGTGATGAGTCACACGCCCCGCAGTACCGGGCAATCCTTGAGGCAAAAGGGGCCATATTCGACTTCCTGCCGGGCTTCGACAAGGATCGCACAACCGCTTCTAAGCTCGACGCGGCAGACGGAATTCTGTTCATCACCGCGTACTCCAGCCACATCAAGTTCTATGCACTCAAGGCCTCGGACAAGCGTGCCGTCCTCGTACATCATGCCGGACTTGGCGCGTTTGCGAAAGCGGTGGAGGAGTTGGAGCGTAAGATGTCCGTTGCACCCGTTGATCTTACCGCGACCTGACCTGGTGCAAAAATGCAAAGCCAGTTTGCCATGACGCGCCAGGCGTAAAGCGTAAAAAGGGATCAAAGATGCCCTCACGGAATCTGCGTCTGAGACACAATGGAAGAGGGGATTGAACAAATGACCACAAGCGGGGTGGAACCATGATCGACTTGGACGAAATCGTGCATCAAATGTTACTGGCGGGATTTGTTTACTCACTCGGATTCTCTGTTGTTGGATTTTTGCTTCAACGACATTTGTATCGGTCTGCGCGGGGCGAAAGTTTCCTTGTATTGCACATGTTGTTGTCCATTGGATACTTTGTTCCCACTGTAGCATTGCTGTCCGAAGCGATTATCTGCTCTGCACAAAGAGAGTATTCCGCTATGTTGTATGGCATTTACGTTGCGCTTAGTCCCTTGATTCTCGCCCAGATTGACCTTTTCCGACGCATGTGGGTGCGGCAACGGAAAACGAGACCCAACCGTGTTTCCAACGGATAACGTATTGTTGCGGGTCACCGTGGCCGACATTCTCGAGGGTTGTCGACTTTCTTTGGACGTCGAAGACAACGGATAACCAAGATGGAGGCGCTCAACATGTGGAAATATCTTCGGAGGTTCACCATTAGAGAACTGTATGAGTTCCTGCTGTACAACCTTGTCATTGTAGTCTTGGTCTGGTTTACCGGGGCCTTGCTAGCATTATTCGGACATCCTCTTGCATTCCGTATCTGCCTGTACATGATCCTAGCTTTACTAGTCATATTCGCCTTCATCGTGGATGTCTTGTACAGTCGCGTTAAAGATACTACTGGAATTGGTATCACTGGTATGCTTCTCATCTTGGTGGGTGTAGGTACTGTTGGCTATGCGATATTTCATTCAATGCATCTGATTGGAGTCTAATTTGAGAGTCACGACAAAATTGTCGACCGACGGTAGATAAGTCGATCTCCGCAATTGGTTCCAAACGCAAATCAGCCGGCGCCAGTCCACGACTACACGATTGGAGCCGGTTTGCCATCTCAATGAGAATATTGGCTGATGTGGTTCGGTTGCGTATCGAATAGGCTGAAAATGGCGCGAAAATGGCGCGAAATCTACATTTCCTCGCTGTACTCTGAGACAAAGGAGGGGCCAGGGATGGATATGCGTAAACCGTGCGTCGAGATCCGGTATGCGAGCAGGAATCATCGGTTATCGTTCGGCAATTGGGTGTCCGGGAGTGCTCACACGGAGCGTGTGCAGTCTCAGTGTCGTGAGCTTAGCGCAGACCTCCGCTTCGTGCCAGACCCGGAGCACCCTGTTTCCATGTACCTCCTGCGCTGTGTCCGACTCCGTCCTCCTCCTATTTCGCTGAAAACTCGCCTCAAAATTGCAATCATCCAATACTTTGAGATGATACGCTTGAGTCGTATGAAAACCCCATCCAAGGAGGCCCATGTATGAACAAGTCGGATTTGGTCCGAAAGGTCGCACAACAGACGGGTGTCACCAATAAGGAGTGCGAGGTGATCGTGGGCGCTGTCTTCGAGACTATCAAACAAGCTCTTGAAGCTGGCGAAAAGGTCCAGATCGCTGGGTTTGGGACGTTTGAGACCAAGGAACGAGCCGAGCGAACCGCTCGCAACCCGGTCACCGGCGACAAGATCGTGGTCCCGAGACACCGGGTGCCGATCTTCAAAGCAGGCTCGGGCCTAAAGGAAGTCGTTCGGTCCTGATTGCACAGGGAAGTCCCTGTGCTGGCAGCGCACAAAGAACATAAAAGCGTACAAGACACGCAATACGGGGTTAAACCGACGGCGCTGCCAGCAGAGCGACTTCCCATCTTACCGAAAGTGAGGTAAATGCCGGGCATGGATATCCAACTGCGTCCGTACCAGCAGGAGGCGGTGGAGGCCTTTTTCGCCTCTTTACCTGACCATCGCCGGCAACTAATCGTACTGCCTACCGGGGCGGGCAAGACCATTGTATTCGGCGCCACGGCCCGGCGGTTTTGGGAAACGATTGCGTCAGATAAACCCATTTTGGTGATCGCTCACCGAACGGAATTGCTCGATCAGGCGGAGCAAAAAATCCAGTATGTCTGGCCCGGGGTGTTGACGGGCCGCATTCAGGCCGGACGAAATGAGCAGCTTGCCCAGGTACTGCTCGCCTCCACACAAACTCTGGTGGCCGGCAGAAATGTACCAAGGCCAGGCCTCATCATTTACGATGAGTGCCACCACAGCAGGGCGGAGGGGGCGCTTGGGGTCCTACAGCGCCTGGGTGTGTTTGATCCTGACGGGCCACCTTTGCTCGGCGTGACCGCCACACCGTCCCGGTCGGATCGGACGGAGCTTGGAGACGTATTCGAACATCTGACGTATGAGCGCACCATCCTGCAGATGATCATGGACGGGTATCTGGCGGACGTGCGGGGAATCAGGGTTGAGGTTCCTGGACTGAATCTTGGCGCCATTCGTACGACCGGCGGAGACTACAATGCCAAGGATCTGTCGTACGTCATGAATATCGAGGAAGCCCTGGACGCGGTGGTCGACGCAGTGTTGACCTACGCCCCAGGCCGCAAGGCGCTCGTTTTTGCGGTCGACGTGAAGCATGCGCGCGCTCTGGCCGAGCGGTTTCAAACGCGGGGAATCGCGTGCGCCGCGATCGATGGTTCCATGAAGGCGGAAGACCGGGCGGCGATCCTCCACGCGTTTGCACAGAATCAGCTGCGGCTCTTGGTGAACTGCCAAATCCTCACCGAAGGTTACGACCAACCGGATGTGGACGCGGTGGTCATCGCCCGACCCACTCGCTCCCAAGCGTTGTATGTGCAGATGGTCGGCCGTGCACTGCGTTTGCACCCGAGCAAGAACGATGCACTCGTACTTGACCTGACCGGCGCCACCGAGGACAAGTCTTTGCAAACCTTCGCGCGTCTGATGCGAACCCAACGTAATGAACGGTTCAAGACAACCGGTGTTCCATCCGGTAAGGATGAACCAGAGAGCGAAGACGTGCCGATGGAGCAGGGCGAAACGGTGGTCGAGTGGCTAACCAGGATCGCCAAGAAACAGGAGAAAGCGGCCCAGGTTGCCCAGGCGATTAACCTTTTTGCCAACCGGACTCGTTACCGTTGGCAACAGGTCCAGGATAACTTCGCCATTTGCTTCGAAGACTCCCGTTGGGCTTACCTGTACCGGGATGGCGACGAATACTGGCCCGTACTTGAGCTTAACAACGAGAAATTCATGCCCCTGCACGACCGGGCCGTGCCTCTGGAATACGCCCAAGGGATTGCCGAAGGGTTTCTCCAGCTTCTCGAATCACCACTTATCCAGCGGGAGGCCGATTGGCGTAACGCACCTATGTCGGCCAGGCAGAAATACGTGCTGGACAAGTATCGCATTCAGTACGATGACACTTGGACACGCGGCGATGCGTCGGATGCCCTGTCCCGGGCCTTCGCACGCAAACGTGTAAGGACGCTGTGTAAGAACTTCAACGCTGCGGCATGGCGTCAGGCATTAGAAACAGAAAGGGGGAAAGTCTGGCTGTCGCAACGCATCGAGCGGTTTCGTTCGTACGCTCAGGCACGGCACGTTGTTGAGGAAGCGTGAGGGGGGTATGAGTCATGTCTAAAGCTGCGGATGAGGTGGCCCGGGCCGGTAGTGTCCCGTCAAGTGGTGTAATTTCACCGTTTGTGTCTAATGCGTGACATCCATGGCTTTGTTCCGTCGCGGGAGTATATCGACCTTCGTCGCTCCGTCAAGGGGTGCTGCGCTCGTCCGGTCGGACGCCCTTGACGT
>NZ_FPBV01000052.1:0-3036 GCF_900116805.1 Paenalicyclobacillus macrosporangiidus
GCCTTGTTGATGCCAAAGATCATCAGCGCGCCAATCGCGATGATGAACAGCGCCGCAATCACAACGGCGAACATCACGTACGCCAGCTTCGTGAGGTTGCTGCCCTCCGCGTCGGCCCGCCGCCACCTCAGCCACGGGGTGGAACGAGACGCTTGTACCCCCAGAGTGCCCAACTTGTTGATCATAAACTGCATTCCTCCTTGAAATGGTGATTTGGATTGTGGGGCTTTGCCCTCCACCTGGTGGAGTGCTGCATGGCAAACCGGTCACGCTCCGAACATGGCCGTGAACGCGTTCAGCGCCGCAGGGAACACACCATTCAACAGTGTGTTGCCAAGCAGCAGCCCGCCGGCCGTTGAGAGCGTGATGGTGGCGAGAAGCCAGATGAGATTCGACATCATCGCGGACATGCCGCTTCCCGCCTGCCGGAGGCGGAGCCACCGGCGAATCATGCGGCCTCGCCACACCGGATCCCGGATCGCAACGCGGCGGACGATCCTGCGCATAAAAAAACACCTCCCTCACTCAAGGGAGGCGTGCAGGGCAGCGCCATCACAAAGAGCCAAACCCGAACGCGCCGCCGAGCAACTTCAGCAGATAAGAAAACATCGCCAGGAACATGTACCCGAACACCGGAATGCCAAGCCCAAGCGTGGACAGGTAACTGATTTTCGAGATCGCGGTGTTGTACTTCGCTTCCGCCTCAGCGTCCCGGATCCGTTCCTCGATCTCCAGCGACGTGAACATCATGTCGGTCAGAGGCGTATTGTACCGGGTGGACTGGGCGAGAAGCTGGGCGAACTGCGTGGCCTCAGACAATTTCAGTCGTTCGGCCATCTGCATGAACGCCTCCACCACCGTCTGCACCCGCATCCCAGTGTCCCGCTCCCGCTGATCTGTGTCTGTTGGAACCTGGCCAATGGCAATGCACACGTCGCGCAGATACGGCTTCAGAGGATACCCGCTCACCGCCTCGGCTGCCACAATCCCGCGTTCCACCGGCGCGCCCGCCTCTGCGAGAAGCGCAATTAGAAGCCTTGCTTGCCGAAGCTGGCGCCGAAGCAACAGCCTCGCCCGCCGGTACGTCCGCTCCAGATACAGGTATGGGAGAAAGAACGCCAGCAGTGCCAATGGGAGCGCCCAGTACCATCCCACCAACAGGGCCATCGCCGCCACCACCAGCGGCATGGTAAAGGACAAGCGGTAGGCGATGTCCGCCCATTCCGGCTTGCCGATCTCCTGGGCATACCGCACCATATCCCGGTGCATGACCTCCAGAAACCCGGCCTTTGGCGCCGCGCGTTTGTACGTACCCCGAATCGACTGGATACGCAGTTGCTCCTCCTGTGCACTGACGAGCGCAAAGCCCCACACGACGACAAACACCGCCAAAAACATAAGCACCCCAAGGAGGATGGCGATTACGGCCACCACGGCGCATCCCCTCCTGAATCGTCGCTGTCATGCGTCCACTCAGCTTCATGGGCGAGAAGCCATGTGGCGAGTTTTGGGTCAAACTCCGTCTCCGCCTTCGCCTCGATCTCCCGGCGAACATCTGCATTGGACCATGCGGATTTGTATGGCCGGGCGTGCAGCAGCGCGTCGAGCACATCGACCACCTTGACGACCCGCGCCACAAGCGGAATACCCTCGCCCGCCAGGCCCGCCGGATACCCGCTGCCGTTCCAATTCTCGTGATGGTATCGGGCCACGTCCTTGGCCCACCGCCAAGTCAGCACGTCGTACAGCCACGGGGCCTGGCGCTTGACGTGCCGCTCGACCTCCTGCAACACGGCGAATCCCTTATCCGTGTGGGTCTTAACCAGGGCATACTCCTCTTCGTTGAGCGGCGCGGGTTTGTACAAAATCTCCCTCGGGATCGCGGACTTGCCCACATCGTGCACATACGCCGCCACCGTCAGGCGCGCCACATCCTCCTCCGATAAGCCAAGCGCCCCGCGCGCCATCCACGACGTGTAGCGCCCAACCCGGCGCAGGTGATCGAGCAAGTCCGGGTCTCCATACTCGGCGGCGAACGCAAGCCCCCTGAACAGGGCGTACTGGAATGCCAGCCGCGCCCGCTCCGCCTCATCGCCGAAGACATCCTCCAGATACGCCCTGCACACACCAAATGCGCCTTCACGTTTCACGACTGCATGCGCCAACACCGCTAGCCCATCGCGGCGCCGAATCCAGAGCGTGTGAAGCCCGGGCTCTGTAAGCCTCGGGTGCAAAAGCGCGATCGGCAGTCCTGCTAACTCCTTGTTCCGAAACCCGAGCAGCGATTCCGTATCGCCGTCTGCCCGCTCAATGACACCCTTGGCATCCATCCAAAGCTCCGCCGCCATTTGTTCCCTCCTCTCCCGTGCCCGAGTCGTCCATGTCGAACACAATTAACCCGCGCCCCTGTTGTTTGCCGCGGTACAGACACAAATCTGCCCGTGCAAGAAGCTGTTCGAGAGTCCGCCCGTGCCGGGGATAACAGGCCACGCCCATTGTCATGTCCAAGTCGTAATCCTTGAGCGGCAACCGCTGTTTGATGCCCTCAAGCCTCTGCACAATCCCCGGATGACAGGCACACGCCTCCAGCACCAGCACAAACTCGTCGCCACCGATGCGGGCGAGAATGTCGTACGCGCGTAACTCCGCACGCAGGGCCGCCGTAATCTCCCGAAGTGCCTCGTCGCCCTTGGCATGTCCGTGCGTGTCATTGAGTTGTTTGAAATGGTCAAAGTCAACCAGCACCAAGACAAACCCCGTGTCGTCGGTGTACCGCCGCGCCCGTTCGGTGAACCACGTCTGCAATCCCTTGCGGTTGAGACACCCCGTGAGTGCGTCGTGAAACGCTTCCGTTTTTAGCCGTTCATGGTCGTGCAAAAGCGCGTCCACTGCCTGCGCGAACCGCGCCGCCTCTGAATACTCGGCACCGGGATCCGCCCGGAAATACACCCGGTACACCCCATCCGAACAGGGGACGTCCAATACGGCGAATCTCGATTTCCAATCCGACTGCCCCGCGAGGATTCCACGCTCATG
>NZ_FPBV01000052.1:3553-4727 GCF_900116805.1 Paenalicyclobacillus macrosporangiidus
CGGGGCCACAATCGGCAGCGAGGGCAAGAGCTGCGAGACAACCGGGTTCTGGCTCTCGCCTTTGACCGACCACCAGCCGTTCCCCGCTGAACTCAGGGTCAAGTCCGCCTCGCCAAACGGCCAAAACCCTCCACCGTCCAGTTGCAGGGGCGGCGTGTCCAGCACGTAGGCGTAGGTGTACCGCATAACGCTCGCCACATACTGGTCCTGGCCCGCTCCGCCGTAGTAATGGGCGCTGGCCGACGCCCAGGTGCCGAACTGGTTGTAGAGGGTCGACAGGTACTTCGCCCCGGCGGCAAGCGCGTCCGCCGGGTCCCATGGGCTCGCATACGGCGCGCACCCGGCATTACCCCTGGCTTGGCACTGGGCGTTGAGCGTTGCGATCTGACTGGCCGCGCGCGACGGCGTACCAATCGGCGCCCACATCCCATCCGCGTCCACGCCGTACCCTCCGTATTGCTGAATGCGCTGCGCGTCGGTGTCCGGTTCGTCGATCCGGCAGAACGGATCGCTCCACCCGCTCCACGTCTCCGGCTCAAACTGCATGAGCCCCATCGCGTGGCTCCCGCCGTAGTCCGCGTACGCGGTCGGGTCCCAGGCGGATTCCACCATGACTTCACCCGCGATGAGTTGCATGGGAACGTGGTACGTGAGACTCGCCTGTTGGACATATGCCACGAACATTGAGGGGATGCCGTGCGCTGGCGAGACATCCTTGGGGATCTCGCCATTCCAGGGATCGGCCCCGGCCATGTAAGCCGCCCCTCCAGCCAGGACCGCCACCGCCAGCACCAACCCGAACGTTGCCGGGGCGAACATCACAAGCAGGATCCCAATCGCAATCCGCGTGATACGACGCCGTAAGGACGACCGCCGGAACGCCACACGCAACAGCGCCTGCAAACAAAAACACCCCCTTCAATCTAAAGGGGGTGTGCATGGCGAGTACCGTTTCTCAGGCGTCGAGCAAGTTGTGCCAGAACTTCGTGTCCGCCACGAACCCCGGCTGCACGTACCAGTGCCCGCCGTGAGGGACCAAAATCTCCGGATACCCAGTAATCACCTAGTCAACCGCCATGCCAGGCAGGGCGTACAACACGCTGTCTGCCGACATGTGTACGCCGAGACGGTCAAAAGACTCCTGCACCGTCTGTTTGGCCTCATCAAGCGTCAT
>NZ_FPBV01000050.1 GCF_900116805.1 Paenalicyclobacillus macrosporangiidus
GGGGAATTCATCCCGATGATTTTGAGGAATTCAGCGCGGTGATTTTGGGGAATTCTTGTCCGCTGTTATTGGGGATTTTACATCCGATGTTGACAGACCAAACGAGGCCGGGCGATATACGCCAAGCGGAAGGTCATCGTGGAGCCTGTGTACGGCCACATCAACGCGTGCATGGGGTTTGTTCGCTTCTCCTTGCGTGGGCTGGCTAAGGTGCGAGGGGAATGGTCCTTGGTAGCGATGTGCCACAACCTCCTGAAGATATTCCGGTATGGCTGGACAAAGCTGGTCACCGTGTAACTCCGATGTGGCGGACATAGGACATACAGGACAAGAGCCGCGAACGCAGTCGGCGCCAACATTCACCATTACCACAAGACACCTAGGCTAGGAGCGTGCCCTTCGGTCGATTACTCGGACACGCTCCTAGGTGCGGTGGGGTGCAAAATGGCGGTATCTCACGCAACGGTATATCACTAAGGCCATCAGCCACGGCTGGTGGCTTTTGTATTGCCCCGGGGCGCCGGCCGCGGCTGGTGCCTTGTAATCAATTGGACAACCGCCGCTTCAAGGAGGAAGACATCATCGTAAGATGAGTCATCCGGTCCGAAGGGGGTGTAGTCCATGTATGATGGAGGACATTTCACACGTTGGGCAGTTGTGTTCTTGATTATCTTCGTGCTGTTCATCCTGCTGATTCCGCATCACGACGGTTACGCAGGTGGCGGTTACGCAGGTGGCGGTTACGCAGGTGGCGCAGGCGCTGGAGTAGGAGCATACTGAGTAACGCAACAAGGGTATTTACAAGGTACTCGCTACGGCGCGTATCTCATTGTGAGGGCATCGGCTTCGGCTGGTGCCCTGAAGTTTATGGGACAACTGCCGCTTCGAGAGAGGATGTAGCATCGTAAGATGTGTTATCCAGTCCGAAGGGGGTGTAGTCCGTGTACGATGGAGGATGTTTCGGTGGTTTCACCCGTTGGGCCATAGTGTTTCTGATTATCTTCGTGCTGTTCATCCTACTGGTTCCGTTTACCGGCGGATATGCAGGTTACTAAACAGTAAAACCTGCATGCACAATCCCCCGAACATTAAATGGACATTGGCAAGTAAGTACCGGGGAGGGGGGATACAACAATGATTACACGTGTTCATTGCATGCGGTTTATTGGACGGCCCGTCGTCATTCGCACGAGGGATGGTATGACTCACCGCGGAATTCTCCATACCGTAACAGGTGATGGAATTTACGTACGGCCGGTAGGTGGTGCAACCACTCGTCTCGCGAATGAGACAGACGTCAATACTGCAAACATTGATGTGCTGCAGAACATTCCTCAGTTGAATGATGACGTTAAAGAGACTTTTTTCCCCTTTCTGTTCTTTCCTTTTTTGGCGCTTGCGGCGCTCGGGCCATGGGGGTGGTGAAACCTTGCGCAAATTCATAGCGGGGTATGGATGAAAATCCCAAGGAAGAAATTAAGTGTGCGATAGCGAATGTTTGGGTGCATATACCCGCTGTGAGATACAGCGCACATCAATGTTTACACTTGGACAGCAGCCGCTACTCATCGGTTCATGGCTACGTAGAATGAGTCATGCAGATCATAAGGGGGTGTAGTCCGTGTACGATGGGGGAGTGTTTGGTGGATTCACACGTTGGGCAGTAGTGTTTCTGATTATCTTCGTGCTGTTCTTCCTGCTGGTTCCACATCACGTCGGATATACGACGAGCTGCACAACAACTCCTGTTGTGTACTAAGTGAATAGGATCGCGAGAAACCTCCCATTTAATGGGAGGTATCATATGTATCTTGTGAGGGCATCGGCCGTAGCCGGTGCTCATTTTATTTCATGGCCCTGCAAGGCGGTTGTGTACGACCGAACACTCCCCACAGAATCTGGTGGAGCTGCAGGGCTTTCCCCGGTTATCAGAAAAGACGGTGATGACATGAAACCATGTTGGGTTTGCGGGCAATTGGTGATTCCGAACACGCGCAAGATGCATTGCTCCCGATGCCAAGGCAGCGTCGTGACCTCGGACAAGCCCCTAAAGTGGAAGCAGGAGAAACTGTCATGCCGCGAACTGGAGCGCATGATGCAGAGCGCGAACACATACGAGCGCCGGGGCGGGCGGCTGAGGCAGCGTCGGATTGCGCGGGACTGAGTTGGGGAAAAAAGAAGGCAGCAGCACATCGCCGCTGCCTTGAAACATGGGTAAGGGGCCGCCATAGATGCGGCGGAATGAGTATATATCGGTTGCCTTGAAAGTTCATTGAAGCGGGGTATCGAAAAAAAGGCAGCAACAGCAGGACGCTGTTGCCGAGAACCGTGGGCTTTAAGCGGAAGTTCACGATTGAGAGTGGCTGAGATCCTGTGTTAGACAAGGGATTTTCGGAAATTACACGCCGCCGGTTCTGGCTACTTTACAAGCGAACGCCCAAAGCATCCAGGATTTGCTGCTGATACTCATCCGGCTTCGTGATCTGTTCAAACATCTGTCCGGCGCATTCCACCGTGTTCTGTTGCAGGGATTTCAACCGTTCCATCATCAGCCGAAAGCTTCCATACGCCGGATCGCCGCTCTCCTTCAGACCGCGCAAGGCTCGCATCATGTGCCACTGCACGTAGTACGCCATCATGCACAGAAATACGTGAGACCGAACGCGAGTCGCCAATCGGTGGAACACGGGCCGCAACTCCAACTGCATGCTTTTCATATTTCGGAAGGCCTGCTCGACCTGTTGCAGCCCCTTGTACGTTTCCACCACTTCATTCGCGGACATCTCTTCACGAGGAACCGCGGTGCGGACCACATAAATCCCATCCAACTGTGCCTCCTGCTCAATCCGGGCCTCGTCCCGCCGGTAGCGAAATATCCCGTCCGAGATCTCCAGGATGAAATGCTTGGCCATTTTGTATTTGTCAATCACCTTCCCAGCCGCCAACCCAATTCGGTCTGCGGACACCAGTGTTCCCGCCTCGACACGGGCGCGGATCTTCTCCAGTTCCCGCTCAGTCGCTTGCAACAAGTCCTCCCGGTTTCGCCGCCGCTCCTCCGTCATCAAGGGGTTCCGACACACCACCAGGCGTTCGCCCGGAAAGCTGGGATGTTCGATTTCCGCTAAATCACGCTCATCAAACAACGACAACTGGAACGCCTCGTCGGCGTACAGACGCTGAATGTCGCTGGCGCGCAGGGCCGTGATCCAGTCATACCCCGCTTCCTTCAACTCGGAGATACGGGTCTTTGTAATCATCCCGCGATCCCCGACCAAGACCACCCGGCGCAGCCCGTACTGTTTCCGCAGGCGGGTGATCTGTTCCTTGAGCGTGGTCCCGTCGGAACAATTTCCGGGAAACACTTCAATGGCGATGGGACAACCGTCTTTGTTGGTCAGCAATCCATAGGTGAACTGCATCTTCCTGCGCTTTTTGTCCCGACTGTATCCGAACTCCGCCAAGGGGCAATGCGTGCCCTCCAGGTACGAGGAAGACAGGTCATACAGAACCAGCGCCCCTTCTTCCAAGTGGCGCTTGGCCAGTTTCTTCTCTATCGCCGGTTGCCGTTGCAGCAGGGTGTCCATCGCGTCATAGAGGTCGTTGACCGACAGCGTCTCAGGCAGGGACAACAGGGAGGGAAGGGTGGTTTGCTGCCAATAAGATCGTGTGAACCGTTTGGAGCCCGGCTCCACGAGCCGGGCGACAATCATGCCAATGACGATGGAGCGCCAAAGCTCATCGCCGCCGAGCAGTTTGTCCAATCCGATTTGCCGAACAGTGGAGAGGACGGCCCATACGGCGCCGTGAGACCGGGAAGCGGTAATCCGGAAGGCTTCGGACGCTGAGATGAACGCCTCCCCCTTCAAAGCGCGGCGAATGAGGTCGATAACATGCTCGGGGAGCGCGGACAGATTGGCGAGCGTGCGATGTTTGACCTTGCCATCCTCCCGGTAAGTCTGCCGAAGAAGGATGGAGGTGTAGGTCTTGCCCTTGTATGTACGTTTGGTGATGGCTACGTGCATGGCGTTTGACGATTTTCTCATCGTTATTGACATTCGATATCGAATTGATAATTCCTTCTCCTATACCCACAAATTTAGTGGCTACGTTTCTTACAGCAAAACCGCCTAGAGACCTTGTCCATCAAGGTCTCAAGACACATTTAGACTGTGAACTTCCGTTTAAGGGGTTAATGGGTGAGGCGAATTTAGTGTACCAAGGTTTTTTCGAAATCACATTGAAACGTGACATCCGGGCCCAGCGTGGAGAGGATAGCCGACGCGAGGTTCGTATGCCTCGCCCTCTCCACGGTGGGCCTGATAAATTATCCACATGTGATATATGGCAAATGGCTTGGTCCTAAGCGATCAAGCCTGCGTATCATGACAGCACTTCACAGGAAAGAGGTGTTGGTCCATGTACGATGGGGAGTGTTTGGTGGTTTGACTCGGTGAGCAGTCGTGCTTCTCATCATCTTCGTGCTGTTCGTCTTACTCATTCCAACCGCTGGCGGAGCAGGATATTGAATCATCGCCCTGCAGCGGTTGACTGGAGGTGAGTGCGTGATGAATTGCCCGCCGATCATATGCCCGCCCCGTTACTGTGTTCGAGATTGCTACATTCCTCGAATGGTTCCTTATGTCCATCCGATTGTGAACATCAACAGACACGTCATTGTAAATGTGCCTCGGCACTTTTACCAACCAATCACAAGGAACGTGGTTGTTGATCCAGGTTGTCCAGGCAGAGGATGCTGGTGACAGGTTGACGTGACCCAGGTCACTATGCCAATACTGCGGGAGCAGGAAGCTGCATAGTATTGAGCGTGTAAGTGCAGCCTACCTGTGCCCGCCTTTCCCTTGTGGCGCCGCCATCCGCATAGGTTGGCGGATTTTTTGTATGCGACATCTCTTGCGGGAGCAAATGAAGGTGATACGATGGCGCCGTATGAAGCAGAGTTGCGGACCTACTGCTACATGGTGCAGAGAGGAAAGCCTGCGGCGTCAATGGCGCTTCAGACCAGGTATGTCGAGCACGCCACTGGGATTGCGGCTGGCGAATATGGTCTGAGCACTTGTGCTGAACACCTTGACGAAGGCTGGGTTACCTTTTGGGTGTGCAAATACATCCACATCCTCGAGGTGATCAAAGCGCTGCCGCAGGCTCCGAAAACCGTTTTTGACCACTGGGTTCTAGGCAAACTGTACTCTTAAGCCCCGAAATTGGATTGGACAATCTCCCTAATCCATGAGACCATCCGGTCAGGAGGTTGTTCAAGTGGAGCGTCGGAAATTTACTCCA
>NZ_FPBV01000049.1 GCF_900116805.1 Paenalicyclobacillus macrosporangiidus
GTTATTTTCCACGCCTTGGAGCTTGCGAATCCACTCAAGAACTGCGAAGCTATTGACAGAAGCCATCGTTGCGTTCCTCCTACTAGTTTGTTTCGACACACTCTAGTAGACACGCACGGTGGCTTCGTCGTCAATTGTGGACGACGCATTTTACACCACTACTTGAGACTTTAACCGATTGTGACGATGGCTTTCAAGCCTCTTGGACGTGCGAAGCCCCCGTCTCCGGCCGGTGATTTCCGCTGAATTTCCGTCCGATCCGCTCGCCAATCGCTTGATTTCACGCTATTCCGGCTCCCGTCCGTCTCTGTCTCTGCCCGCCTTAGGCGCAGAGACAGAGGCGGACGCCCCAGCCTTCGCCATCTCTCGTGCCAGTGGTTAGCATGCATGCCACATTCCCGCTTCGCGGGTGTTTATCACGACGCCATTTGCCAATGCCGTCGTGATAAACCGTGGCCGCCCACATACCCTGACGGGTGCCTGCTTTCAGCAGGCGGTGGGCGTCGCATCCTCGGCTTCCGCCTCGGCGCATTCATTCGGCGACCATCCTGTCGCCTGTGTTGACCCCGATCTTTTTCGCCATCACCTCCTTCAAAATTTGTGGCCATGCTCGAACACCGCACGACTGTGAACACCGCATTCCCATCGTCGCATCGTGCACACGACGGAAGATGCAGATGGTGCACCCCTCCGGACACGTCTCACGTCCCACTGGCCGGGGGCATGCTTTCGACGTGTCTGAGCGCAATCTGACCGCCTTATGGCAGGTCGTACATCGCCCGTCTATCGCGTGCCCTTATGGGCGCGACAGACCCGAACCGTGATGTACTGGCGACCCTTACGCCGATTCCGCATGGAACCAGACTTCCGGATCGAACCAATGGCAAATAGGGCTTTGTACCTCCATTGCAGGAGTGGATATTTTTGCTCTCCACAGGATAGGGTCCGAATTATTTGGCGTGATTGTCACCTTGAAAAGGTGGTTAAAGTCTCAGGTGGTGGTGTAAAATTCGTTGCCTCAATTGACGAGAAGGCCACCGAGTGCCATCTACGTAAGTGACACGAAATTCTTCGTAGAGGAGGCATCCTCTGGAGGGTGAGTATCCCTACGTATGGCTGGATGCCACGTTCCCGAAGGTACGGGAAGGCGGACGCGTTCAGAGCATGGCCTTTGTAATTGCCATCGGCGTAAGGGGACGAAACAAAAACTGGGCATCGTGGCTGCCTTCATGCACCGACCTGAAGTCTTGATCCTGGATGAGCCGACATCCGGGCTGGATCCGCTGATGCAACAGCGGTTTCTGGAACTGGTTGAGGAGGAGGAGCGGCGGGGCGCCACCGTCTTGCTGTCCTCGCACCTGTTTCCGGAAGTGGAGCGCGTCTGCGACAGGGTCGGCATCCTCAAGGACGGGCGGATTGTCGCCGTGGAAGACGTGAAAGACCTGCGCGCCCACCAACGCAGGGTGTTCACGGTGCAGCTGGCGAGCCGGGAAGACGTGCAGAAGCTGCAGAGAGCAGGATGTCGAATCGTGCAAACGCGAGGCGGCGAAATCGACATCGAGGTGCGAGGGGATTACAACCGCTTCGTCAAAGCCCTGTCCCAGTGCGACGTCACAGGCATGACCACCCGGGATTTGGGATTGGAGGAGATCTTCATGCACTATTACGCTGGACAGGAGGCGTTATAAGTGAGCGCGGCTCTTTTCCGAACCACCCTGAAGATCCATACGCCTACAATCCTGAGTTACGCACTGGGCACGAGCGTCTATCTGTGGCTCTTTATCGGCGTGTATCCGTCGCTGGCCAAGTCGTCGGCGCTCAACTCCCTGTTGCAAAGTTTGCCGCCCGGGATGCTGCAGGTCATCGGGTACCAATCCGGCGTCTCGCAAGTGGGAGACTTCCTCGCGGGCGAATTTTACGGACTCATCTACTTGATTATCCTCGCCATCTATACCGTGACGACAGCCACCAAGCTCATGGCGCGCAGTGTAGACAACGGATCGATGGCGTATCTGTTAACCTGTCCGTGTTCACGGTCTTCCAGCCGCAGGACCTGATTCACGGGCGTGGTCCCGTTGTCTCCACCTCACTCTGGCTCGCCCTCGCAGCCGCGGCGCTGTTTGCCGTCGCCGTCGCTGGCTTCCGCCGGCGAGAGATGTCGCTGTAGGTGACGAATCAAGTGAGCTGCACAGGCACGGGGTCGCCCAGCTCAAGCCGGTCGGCCTCGACCCGGCATCCGTAGGCCAGGACACGAACCCCGTGCCGCGCGGCAAGCCTTTCCGAAAAACGCGTCGGGGGAGAATCATTCCTTCCTCGGCGCCAATCCGTGCATGATGAAATTCACCACACGCTCAATCTCTTCCTCATCGTTCCAATCATGCTCCGGAAAGAGATAGCAGCGCGTGAAAATGTAGCCCATGATGGCGGACACACTCATTCGCAGAAGAGCGAACGGGGGCATTTCGATGAGATCCCCGCGGGACTGAAAATGCGTGATGATGCGCTTCAGGCGCTCGCCGACCTGGGGGAACAGCTGCTCCTTGAACTGGCTTTGCAGCTCGGGATGAAACGGGATCTCATGCAGCATGATCTTCACAATCGGCGCGTGTTTGACAACAAACTCCAACCTGTTGCGCATCATCGCCCGCAGAAAGTCCTCAAACTGCTCGTATTCCGTATCCAGGACTTGGTGCAAATCGCGAAGCACGAACGGCGCGACGAGCTTCGACATCACAGGCGCGACTATGGACAAGAGGAGGTCTTTCTTCGTTTTGTAGTGACGGAAAATCGTGCCCTCCGCCACACCGGCTCGCTGGGCGATCTCGCTTGTCGACGTCGACGCGTACCCTTTGTCCGCAAAAATGTCCACGGCGGCCTGAATGATTTTGATCTGCTTTTCCGTCATCTTCTCTTCTTCATCGGTGAGACGAAGCAGGGAAGACAGCCACTGTTCCATCTCCTCAGCCATGGCTTCACCCCCATCACCGGCTACACGTGCCGATACTTGCGCAACGTCAACACGTTCAGCACCATGAAAACGAGCGAGAACGCCAGCAGCACGGCCAAATCCATCACGATGTCAGTAAACCCTTTGCCCCGAATCATCACGTTTCGCATGGCGTCTGCGCCGTAGTAGAGGGGCATGATCTTGCTCAGCCAACGGAGCCACACCGCCATGGTATCAATGTTGAACAGCCCAGAAAAGAACACCTGCGGTACGATGACCAGCGGGATGAACTGCATCATTTGAAACTCAGAGTTGGCGAACGACGATAGAAACGTCCCCAGCGTCAGCGCGGTGATAGACAAAAGCAGGGTGATCAACAACAGGTTGATGAGCCTTCCATTCATCATCATGCCCAGGATGTCGACACAAAACCATGCTATCAGAATGGCCTGGATGGTAGTGAAGAGCCCAAATCCGGCGACGTAGCCCGCCACGATTTCCCAACGCCGAATCGGCGTGGCCACGAGGCGCTGAAGTGTGCCCGTGGTGCGCTCCTTCAGGAAGGAGATCCCCGCAACCAGAAAGACAAAGAAGAACGCAAAGAAACCAATGAGGGCAGGGCCGAAGTTGTCAAAGGATGACATCTTGGCCGATCCGTACAGATACGTGATTTTGGGCTGGATGCCGGTTGGGCCGGGCGAGGAGGCCTCGGCCATTTGTTGAAGATCGAGGAGAATCGCCTTGTTCTTGGACGGATCGCTGCCTTCCAAAACGACAGCGGGCCTTCCGTCTTGCCAGCTGATGTAGGCGTCGATGGTCTGCGTCTTCAATGCCTCAAGCGCGCTGTTCGTTGACGAATACGAAACCAGGCTCACGTCCTCCTGGGCCAGGCGCTGCGTCACCATCGCCGGCACATCGACGGTGCCGATTTTGGGCTTGTAGGTGTTGCCGTTGAAAACGAGAGAAACAAGGGTCAGAATCAGGATGGGCGCCACCAGCATCAGCATTAGGGTCCGTTTGTCATGCAGGAATTGACGCCAAATCCGGACAACCAGGGCGCAAACCCTCATCCCCGAACACCTCCAAAGGCGAGGAACGCCTCTTCAATTGTCGTGACGTTGGCGCTTGCCTTCAGCTCACCTGGTGTGCCGACGGCAATCAGCCGTCCGTCCCGCAGCATACCCAGACGATGACATTTCTCCGCCTCGTCCATGACATGGGTTGTGACCAAGATGGTCGTTCCGGATTGACTCATGTCCCGCAATTCATTCCAGATGGACACGCGTAAGGCGGGATCGATGCCAACCGTCGGCTCGTCCAAAATGAGAATCCGCGGCCGATGGAGCATCGCGATGGCCAGGGACAGCCGTCGTTTCATCCCGCCAGAATACGTCGACACCCGCTTTTTCATGGAATCGGTGAGGTGGACAAGCTCCATGACTTCCTCGATTCGACGCCTGCGTCCCCTGCCCCTCAGGCCGAACAAGGATGCGAAAAAGTCCAGATTCTCTTTCGCGGTAAGCTCTGCGTACAGCGCGTCCGATTGCGCCATATATCCGATTTTCCCCAACATGTCGAGCCGGGGCATCTGTACCCCGCCGACGACCACCGTTCCACTCGTAGGCCGATCGATTCCAGCCATGAGCTTGACCAGCGTCGTCTTTCCCGATCCGCTGGGGCCCAACAGCCCGAATATCTCCGCGGGCTTGACTTCAAAATCGATGTCTTGCAGCACCAGCCTCTTGCCAAACTTGCGGTCCACGTGGCTGACCTGGATTCCCCATCCCTCTTCGCGGCTCCCTTTGCCGAACATGTCATCCGCCCCTTTAAAGTGAGTAATCACTCACTAACGAGATACCACACAGGCGTGTCTTTCGCAATACCGATGAAAGATGCAGCCACGGGATGCATGAAGCCCGTGGCCAGGATGAGGATGCCCATGATGCCCGGTTCCGCACCGTACACCATTGACGCGATGTATATCATTGTGATATATCTATATGAGAATAAATCTATACTTCACGTGAAGGAGGTGTCCTGGTGTACGAACTCGTCATTCTTGGCTTCCTGATGCGCTCCGTTTCACACGGGTACCGTATCGTGAAAATCATTAACGACATTATTGGTCCATATGCCAAGTTGAGCAGCGGCAGGCTATATCCTTTGTTCGAAAAACTAGCCAGAGATGGACAGATTGAAGCAACAAACGCGCAAGGCAAGGGCACGAGGCAGCGGGAATACATCATCACGGAGAAAGGAAAGCAGCGGTTTCATCAGTTGATGATGGACACGGTGTCAAATCCGGGCGAGTACAAAAAGCTTTTCCAAATGAAAATGGTATTTTGGGACCTCATCGAACCCAATGAGCAACTGTACTTGCTTGATCATTACCGGAACTATTGCCAGACCCACATTTTTCACCTCGACCACGAAATCGAGGACTTGCAAAACCGTCACAGAGACATTGGCGATTATGTGGAATCATCGATCAGCGTGATGACACACATCAAAGCAGAGTGGGAATTGGAACTTGAGTGGGTTGAGAAGATGAAGCAGGGTACAGAAGGAGCGAACTAAGAGATGAACACAGAAAAAGTGAAATCGCACAAGTGGTGGGCTTTAACGGCAGTTTGCTTTGGATTGTTCATGGCCCTGCTCGACGTCACCATTGTCAATGTGGCATTGCCGACGATTCAAGCAAGCCTCAATGCCCCCTTCTCGGACCTGGAATGGGTCATTGACGCGTATGCCCTTTCCTTCGCGGTTGTGCTCATCACCTCATCGCGCCTTGGAGACATCCTTGGGCGAAAGAAGGTCTTCATCACCGGGTTGTTTATTTTCAGTCTCGGTTCTCTGTTTTGCGCCCTTTCCGGCGATTTTACGTTCCTTACAATGTCGCATATCGCGACGCTGGATCTGTCCCGTGCCATCCAAGGCCTCGGAGCATCGGCGATGATGCCACTATCCCTCTCTATCATCTCGACTGAATTTCATGGGAAAGAGCGCGGCGCGGCCTTCGGCATTTGGGGCGGAGTATCGGGCCTAGCCACGGCAGTTGGACCTCTCGTGGGTGGTATCCTTGTCCTGAAAGTCAACTGGCAATCGATTTTCTACATCAATGTGCCGATTGGCGTTATCGGAATTTTGCTGTCGCTGTGGGCCATCCGTGAATCGAAGGAAGAACGGGCCGCTCATTTCATAGACGTGTTCGGGCTCATCACGCTCACGGTCAGCATGCTGTGCCTTGTGCTTGCCCTGCTGCAAGGCAACGAAAAGGGCTGGTCTTCCGGGTACATCCTGACCTTGCTGATTGTCGCTGCGGTTTTCCTTGTGGTTTTCATTGTCGGAGAAATGCGCATCAAAAACCCGATGATTGATCCGCGGCTCTTTAAAAATCCGAGTTTCACAGGTTCGGCCATTGCTGCCTTCACCTTAAGCGCAGGGTTCTACTCCCTGTTCTTCTATTTGACATTGTTCCTGCAGAATTACTTGGGATTTGACTCCCTTCAGGCGGGACTTCGGACTTTGCCGATGAGTGCACTCGTCTTGCTTGGCGCGCCCCTCGCCGGAAGATTGACAGACAAATTCGGACCCAAGTGGTTCCTGGTCATTGCCCTTGCGTTGCTATCGATCGCGGTATTCCTCATGACCCGCATCTCGCCCGTCGACACCAAGGCGGATTGGATCGTACTGCTTCCATCCTTCATCATCGCCGGAATTGCGAATGGGATGGTCAATCCTCCCCTCTCCAGCATCGCGATGGGCACCGTCCACCCCACCCAGATTGGAATGGCGTCGGGCGTGAACAATGTGAGCCGTCAAATCGGGATCGCGTTCGGAGTCGCTTTTCTGGGCGCCATGCTGACCACCCGGTACAACCACTCCGTGCAGGGCATGGTGAACGCCCTTAGCGTCCCTGGATTGACGGAAGCCGCAAAGCAGAACATGATTGCAGGCGTGCAAAAGGCCGGTACGATTGCTGGAAGTATGGGATTGCCGAGTTCCTCACCAGAGGCCGCTCCGTATGTACACAATCCCGCGTTTCCAACGCTCCAGCACATCGCCCGCACTTCCTTCATTCACGGGACGGTTGATGTTCTGGTGATGGCAGGAAGTATCCTGGCAATCGGTGCACTCTTGTGTCTGATCTTGATTCGCGACAAGGACATGGTCCGTGTTCCGCATGCACCTGAGCGTCAGCCGGAATGACAGGAGGTCCGGTCACACAAAGGTTTTCGAGGGGGACCACGGCTCCCCCTCGAACCTGTTGATGCTTTGTGAAGTCCCCGAAAGCACCCCAAGAACTCCAGATGAGGAATGTCCACGCCAGTGCGAGCGATGGCGTCGACAAGTCTCTTATTGTTCAACCCTTCTTCTCGGCGACAACGGCGATTTCATTCAGCTGCCGAAGAAGTGCCCGTACGTTCACATGAATGTATCTCCTTTCACACAAACTGCCGCTGTATTCTTCACACTTAGTGAATCACAGCGGCAGTTCAAATTTAGTTTGGTTCGTTGTGGAGCGGGTGAGGGGAATCGAACCCCCGCTACCAGCTTGGAAGGCTGGAGTTCTACCATTGAACTACACCCGCATATCTTTCCGGACAAACTGCGTACCTGTGTAGGTTACTTCCGTACAGGCCCTTCCCGAGCCAGTCCCCTTCAATGCCTCCGCAGTTACCCTTCTATTTTACCCAGACTTCGCCTCCTATGCAACTGCCTGATTTGAGACTTTTTCAATCATCACCGCCTATACTCCAGAATAACAAGCCCATGGTGCCTCGAGGAGGCGAAATGGATGGCGAAATCCACCGACTTGAAATCGGATCGAAAACAGCGAAGCGCGGTGCGCGCGCGACTGCTGTCTGTCTTCACCTGGGGCACGGTTATCACCAGTGTCGCCGGTTTTTTCACCATTTGGTACAACATCCACCAATCCGCAAAGGCCAGCCCCGTATCCTCTACCACGGCCAGCCGCGACGCGGGCACCCACTCGCATAGGAACTCAAGCACAGGTTCCAGCGGTGATGGCGCGAGTTCAGGAGCCCAATCTGGCGGCGGAACTGAACCAGGGTCGCAATTTGGGTCGTCTGGGTCAGAAGAGTCCGGGAACTATGGCTACGGCGACGGGTATGGTCACCACCACGGGTCTTATGGTGACAACTATGGCAGCTCCGGCGGGTCCGGGCTGTTTGACGGCGGCGGACAAGGCAGTGCCGGCATCAGCCCTGGAAACCATTCGGATGTTCAGTCGCACGCGTCGTGAGGCCGACCATGCACACGAGGACGTTCTCCGCCATGGGGACGACGGCGGAAATCGCCATCGCGCCACCGTCCATCGAGGTAGAGTCCATCGAGACAGATCTCGGTAAGCGTCAAAGCCCCCACACCTTGCGTTTCTCCAACCGTCGTGCGACAGTCATGGACGACAACAATCAGCCCCGCCAGGAGACCCAGCGGGGCGATTTCTCATGCTATCCTTTTTTTCCACGTCTCCGGATTCGTTCCGGCAGGCGATCTGACCACGGGAGCAACGCGTCCATCGCTGCCCGGTCATCCGTTCGGATGTTGGGTAGCCGCTCGAACAGGTATTCCAGGTACAAATACGGGTCCAGCCCGTTCTCCTTGGCTGTCTCCACTAGGCTGTAGGCGATGGCGCTCGCCCTCGCACCTTGTGGGGTGTTGGCAAACAGGAAGTTCTTGCGACCAATTACAAACGGCTTGATTGACCGCTCGCTCCGGTTGTTATCCAACTCCAGATGGCCGTC
>NZ_FPBV01000047.1 GCF_900116805.1 Paenalicyclobacillus macrosporangiidus
CAGCGAGGTATGTCGGCGGCATGGCGTGGCCCAGAGTCTGTATTACAGGTGGCGTGAAGCGTTCCTGGCTGGTGGACGCGCTGGGCTTCAGTCCGGACCCTCCACGAGGGAGCAGGAGCTGGAGAAGGAGTTGCAGGAGGCTCGGGCTAAGATCGGTGAACTTACAATGCAGGTGGATGTGTTGCGAAAAAAATCGAATTGGGGCCGGAAGTAAATAGCCGTTCTTTGGTCTGTCAGCTCGCCAAAGAAGGCTTTCCGGTCCCAGTGATTGCAAAAGCATTAGGGCTGAACCGGACGTACTGTTACAGCTTGCTGAAGCCGCCTGTGCCAAAGCCAAAGCGGCCTCCTGTGGACAAGGACGCTCTGGTCAAACAGTGGATTCGGAAACTGTGCGAAGAATTCCCCACGTACGGATACCGGCGAATCCAAGTCATGCTGCGTCGCCGATACAACGTGCGGGTGAACCATAAGCGGGTGTACCGGTTGATGAAGGAAATGGGGCTGCTGGTGAAATCTCTGAGGCGTGGCGCTGCACGAACGAAACGGCGAGGGAAGAGACCGGTCACCAGGTCCAACGAGCATTTCCAGTGCGACATGACGAAGGTGTGGTGTGGGAAGGACGGCTGGGGATATCTGTTTGCCGTGATTGACGCTTATGACCGGGAGATTGTGGGGTACTCGTTTTCCCGGTTCTGCCGGACGGAGGACCTGCTGAAGGCTGTGGATATGGCACTGAACTATCGCTTCCCGAACGGCGTTCAAGGTGCTGGTTTGACATTGCGAACGGACAATGGCTGCCAGATGACAAGTCGACGGTTCATCCAAGCGATGAAGGTCTGCCAAATCAACCACGAGCGGACGGGTCACAACAACCCTGATGCTGACGGATACATCGAGCGATTCTTCCGGTCGCTGAAGGAGGAGGAGGTCTGGCTGCAGGAATACAGCAGCTTTGCCGAGGCGAAAGCGGCGATTGAGTCGTACATTCGCTTTTACAACACGGACCGACCGCATTCCGCACTAGGTTATCGGTTGCCGTTGGAATTCAGAAATTGGAAAATGCAACAAAACGCAGCGTGAGATGGTTTTTATCTGAATTGCAAGTCTCTCATCTCTCTCTTAAAGGCCATCCCATCTGTCTTGACAATGTGGGGTTCAATACGAGGCGCCCCCTCCTACTCGATTTCGTTGTGCACAACTTACTATCTGCGGACGGCGGACGACGCGCGAATTGGGACGTGCTGCACGGACTTCTATCCACGTCCGAAGAAGGAGAAACCCGCCGCGGACCGGTATGTGTTTATTGAGCCGGACATGATCTACATCCGACCGTATACCGCGCAGGCGTTATTAATTTGCAGCTCTCTGTATCATGATGGCGCGGTGTTGGTCATTGTCATGGCGGAACGTGTGCAACGGAAAATGACGACATGCCGACCGGCCCGTCGCCTGAGTATGTGGTGGGACTGACTTGAACCGGATGGTCGGGGAGCGGACCGATGACTTTCAAGGTGTATCAATTTGATGGTTGCCATATACCGTCCTTATCTGGAAGGGGTGGACTTGGGCCTGCTGGTGACCCCAGACGGGTTCCCCATCACCCATGAGGTGTTCCTAGGCAACACCGCCAACAAGCAGACCGTACTTCAGACCTCCGTAGAGTAAGCGATAAAAGATAGAGAAATATTATGTTTCCGTGCAGGTTATACCACATTATGTGGCGAATTCTTGGACATCATACGCTATCGGGAGGTTCTGTTAATGCAACTTGCAGTGTTACATCTTAGTGATATTCATTTGCGTGAACCAGAACATACCAATAGTGTGCTTAGTAAGTTCAACAAGATTGTTCCGGCTATCAAAAGCGAACTTATTGGAGTAGAACATTTGTTTGTCGTGGTTTCTGGAGACATTGCATTTTCAGGTAAAGAGAACGAATACCTTATGGCCATCGACGCGTTTGAAACCCTAAGTGATTCTGCTACTTCAGAATTAGGTTTGAAACCGCAATTCATTATGATTCCAGGTAACCATGACTGTCATTTCGTTAGCGACAGCAGGGTCCGACGGATTGTTCTGGAGGGTATTAGGAACGGAACACACGAAATTGACGAATCGATTATTGACCAATGCTGTGTTTTACAGGAAGAGTATCGATCATTTGCAACTGCATATGAAAGTCGGGAAAACTTAATCTTTCAAGACAAGTTATTCGCATCATCGTTGTTTTACCGAGGTCAATTTAGAATTGTATTTCACCAACTTAATACTGCATGGACTTCTGAACTCCACGAGAATCCCGGTAACATGGTGTTGCCTATTGAAAGATACGAAGATGTCATAAGCCGAAACACAGGTGATCTCATAATCACCATCTTGCATCATCCATTCAATTGGTTCATTCCTGAAAATGGACGAAAAATTAGAAGGGTACTGGAGCGATATTCAGACGTAATTCTTACCGGTCATGAGCACGTCACAACGATTAGTAAGCAGGATAATTTGCACGGTCAGCATGTGGAGCACATAGAAGGGGGTGCGCTACAGGATTCTGGCGATCCAGATGTGAGCGAGTTCAATCTGCTCAGGTTCAATCTTAAAGAGGGAACGCAGAGAGTGTTTCAGTTTCATTGGGATAAAACAATGTATGTTATAAAGTCCAGTACTGAGTGGATAAAGTTTAAGCGTTCTGAATGGCTTTCTACCAAGGTGTTTCAGATACATGAGGATTTCCAAGCATATCTGAACGATCCAGGTGTGACACTCTACCATCCGCGCAAGACCAAGTTGACTCTTGACGACACATTCGTCTATCCAGACGCAAAGATTATTAATAGAACAGACGTCACTGACAATCTGGAACGGTTTGTGAGCTTAGAGAACGTGTTTGCCACACTGAACACTGAGAATAAATATATGATCATTGGTGAAGAAAAATCAGGTAAGACTACGGTATGTAAAATTCTTTATAAGAATTTCTATGATAGAGGATATGTACCTGTATTGATTGATGGTTCAAAGGTAAATTCACATGTTCTAGAGGACTTTGACAAGTTGGTTACACAAACCTTTATGGAACAATATAGGGCTGAAAAGGTAGAGCAGTTTAGACAACTGAGTAACGAAAAGAAAGTAATTCTTGTTGATAACTTAGATAGATGCAAATTAAATAACCGATTTACATATAAACTTGTTAGCCAACTTGGTAAATTATACAGACACATCGTTCTGACGGGAAGCTCTTTGTTCCAATTTATGGAGTTGATGACGGGGGATGACGACGGTGATGTTGATGTAGCATATCAAAAGTTTGAGCTAGTAGAGTTCGGACATAAACTTCGCTATGATCTTGTAAACAAGTGGAATAAACTCGGTCGTGAATACACAATTGAAGACGATGAGTTGCTTAAGGAAAATGATCGAGTTAATGCCATCTTAGATACAATAATCGGTTACAATTTTGTGCCTTCATATCCGTTTTTCTTGCTGGTACTCATTCAAACCATTGAAAGCGGTGTTCAACATAACCTAAAGGAGAGTTCTTATGGGTACTACTACGATTTTTTGATCACACGTGAGTTCATGAACATAAACTTGCGCCATGAAGAAATAGATGCATTTTATAACTATGTTACCGAACTGGCCTTTAAGTTCTATACGAAAAAAGCAAAGGAGATTAGTGAGGAAGAGTTTAGAGAGTTTAATGTGTGGTTTGGAAAGGAATATGAGTTATCGTATGATCTAGGCTTTATGGTAAGTCGTCTGGAGGCGGCCTCCATTATTGAGAAGTTCCGTAGTTCGTATCGGTTTCGTTATCCATATATCTATTACTATTTCGTGGCCAGATATTTGGCAAATAACATTAGTGATGATCAAATCAAGGCCCGAATATCATTTATGTGCGAAAAGGTTCACATAAAGGAATATGCAAACATTCTCATGTTCCTGACGCACATGTCTAAGGATCCTTTTATACTTAGCGAAATAGTCGCCAAAGCTCGGGCAATTTTTGCCGACGTCGTTCCCACGAAATTGGAGAACGATGTTGCATCAATAAATGCCCTTGTCGACACACTGCCTAAGTTGGTGTATGAGACTGTTGATGTTCAGAAGCATAGGGAACAACGACTTATAGCAAGAGATGAGCTGGAGAGAGCGAATGCAGAGACAGCCGTTGAATTAGAGGAGGACGAATATGAAGAACTAGATATTATTGCACGTCTTAATTCCGCGTTTAAGTCATTGGAGATACTTGGGCAAATTTTAAAGAATTACTATGGCTCGATAAAGGCTGATGATAAATACCAACTATGTAAAGAGGCATATGATTTGGGACTAAGATCGCTAAACTCGTTTCTTTCAGTGTTGGGCAATAACTTAGATGGGATGGTTAGTGAGGTTCACAAAATTCTAGAAAAAAGGAGGCTCAGTTCGGGGCAGTCAATAGATAGGGATCGTATTGATCGCATATCGCGCAGGTTCGTGTTTAATCTCACGCTGTTAATTTCGTATACATTTATCAGAAAAATATCCACTTCCATCGGAACGAAGAATCTGATGGAGACATTCAGACGTATCGTATCCGAGGATTCTTCAGTAGCCGTTCGCCTAGTGGATATTTCTTTGAGATTGGACTATTTGCAATTTATACCTTTCCCGGAACTCGAGGAGTTCATAGAGGTCGCAAGAGGAAACGCATTGGGCAATACGTTGGCAAAGGCGTTGGTGCTCAATCACATGTACATGTTTAACGTGTCTTATAAGGATAAACAAAGAGTATCCGACCTATTGGACATACCCATTAGACAGCAACGTTCCATTGACTTACTGTCTCATCGAAAGAAATCATAATCACGTGTGAAAAGGGGACTCATTGATATTGATTTAGTTTGAAGGATGAACGATACAGCCGTTACATGCACCCCACGCTCCGCACGGCCAACTTTCCGTACCACAAGACCCTTGCGGACTTCGACTTCTCGTTCCAGCCGTCCATCGATGAACGGCAGATCCGAGAACTGGCCAGTCTGACGTTCATCCAGGAGGCAGCAACGTCATCTTCCTGGGACCGCCGGGGGTGGGCAATTATGGGGAGCTGCAGGTTATGGTGAGAAACGGCCATCCCTGCTTACGAAAGCTGGGATGACCGCTTTGTAGACTCCACATAATGTTGCAGGCCAGCGATCAGAGCGGTCGCGCACCGAGGCTTGTCAGCCATTCCATGAGTCCTGCGTCCGAAGTCCAGGACCCTGGTACAACGTCAATGCCCGGTATTCGCGTAGATTCCAAAGCCCGGCGCTTCATTTCTGCGTCGGCCCGGGCATAGATCTCTGTCGTAGTCACATCGCTGTGGCCGAGCAAATCACGAATATAGATCAAATTGACCCCGGCTTGTAAGAGATGCATAGCTTTAGAATGCCTTAGGAGATGCGGACTCACAACTTCAGGAAATGCCCCGGGCGCTTTCACTTTGGCCCGTGCGACGTACTTTTGAAGTACATACGTCACACCCCAACGTGTCAGAGCATGGCGTTGCCGGTTGTAAAACAAGGGATGGTCCATAAATTCCGCTCGAGTGAGATGTTTCTCCTCCAGATAAGCAGCCACCAAATCTGCCGTAGCCGTCATCAGTGGCACTGAGCGTTTTTTCCTTCCCTTTCCGGTTAAGGTCACAACTGCAGGAGATTCAAGGCGCACATCCCGAACCCTCAGATCGACCAGTTCTTGCACTCTCGCGCCGGTATCGTAGAGCAGAGCAAGCAATGTTGCGTCTCGCCGCCCTGCAGGGGTAGTACGATCAGGTTGTGCTAATAATGCCTCCACGGCGTTCGCCGTCAAGTACACCATCTCTGGTTGCCCCGTCTTCTTCCACGCAATCCCCAGCACGCGCTGCATGGTCTCAAGATGTTCTGGTGCCTCATATGAAATCCAACGAAAAAAGGACTTCAATGCGGCCAGTCGTTGGTTCCTTGTGGCGACGCTGCAGTTGCGAGCCGTTTCAATCCAGTCGAGAAACGATTCAATACACGACCGATCGATCTGAGCAAGTGTAATGTTCTCCGGCGACCACCCATATTCCGCCTGGCAAAATCGCAACAAGAGCTTGAACGTATCCCGGTACGACTGGATCGTTTGTCGACTCAAGTTACGTTGGGCAGGCAAATACTGACTCAAGTAGCGGGTTAACAAAACCGCAAAATCTGTTGGCCTCATCCACGATCACCGCCTGTTGGAATTATGGATGCATAGTGCCGCTCAACAGCGGCTACGACAGTTGGGTATACTTCGGCCGTGAGACGGAGGTACATCTGTGTGCTTTTGAGGCCCGTGTGTCCCATGTACGCGGAGAGGTATGGCAGCGCTACCGTGAGATCAACACCTTCCAAAACCCACTTCCGTAGACAGTGCACGGCAAACGTATGACGTAAGTCGTGGAGGCGTGGACCATGGCCCCGCCCCCCGTGTGAGATGTTGGCCTCCCAGAGAAAACGGCGAAAGAAGTCGTAAATGGTGCTTTCGCAATAGGGCCGTCCAGTCGGCCCGGGAAACAAGGGTGCTTCCAGAGTCGGCGCAATACCCAACGTTCTCACATATCGCGCAATGCGTTGGATGAGTAAGGGATGGACGGGAATCCGTCGTTCCTTATCCAGCTTTGCCACTCGGATGTGGATGGTGCCTGTTTTTAGGTCAACATCGCCACCACATAAGGCTAATGCTTCTCCAATCCTCAAGCCGCTGCCGTAAAGGAGTCGAAACAGCAAGGGTAATACCAGGTGGCGGTAAGAGAGCTATGTTCCGGCGTGGACGCATCAATTACACGAAACAAGGCCGCCAATTCCGAGCGAGAGAAAATATGAGGCACGTATCGCGCAGACGTCTGGGCAGTCGCCTGTCGAGGATACACCCAGGCTGGGTATCCGCAGCGTTGCATGTAGCGCCCTAACACCCGCATACGCGAAATTCGGTGCTGGCGATTGGTCTCCGTTTCATGAATTTGTTTCGCAGTCCACTGCTCCACGAGTTCGCGCGGCAACGACAGACTTTGGTGACCAACGGCCGCACAAAAACGATCGAACCGTGCAAAATCACGGGCCTCTTTGTCATAGTGGTAGCCAACACCACGTTGTTCAGCTATCAGGTTCGCGAGAATAGGCCCAAGCACACTAATAAACACGTCATTCGTCGCCATAAGCGAACACCTCCTCAGGGTCAAGAGCACAGCGCTCCAATCCCGCGCGATCCACAGCCAGATACACTTGAGTGGATTGAGTACTGAGATGGCCAAGAATTTCAGCGATAACGGGCAGAGGTGTGTCGCGCTCCAACAAGGCGCTGGCGAGCGTATGTCGAAGAGCGTGCATGCCATGATGTGCGGTCGGTACCGAAATACCGGCACGCCGTGCGTAACGGGTGATGATGTGGTGTAAGTTCGCGTGCGGGCCAAATGGTTCGAAGGGTGCGTGATGGCGCACAAACAGCACTGGACTCGCAGTCGCGGGACGGCCGTGCTTTAGATAATCGATTATTGCCCAGCCAACATCGTCCAAAAGTGGATATTCGATTGCACGTCCCGTTTTCTGCTGCACCAAGACAATCGTTTTCGCTTCCCAATGCAGGGCTGATAGCGTCAGTGCTTTAATGTCTCCTACCCGCATGCCAAGCCGAGCTGCGAGCAATAAAATGGCATAGTCACGCTTACCAGTCGGATTGCCGCGGTCGACGGCATTAAGGAGCCGTTGCACGGAGTCAGCTGGCCAAACACTCGGTAGCCGTTCGTACCGACCTGCACGAACGCGCGGTATGGCACTACTCAGATCCTGGGCATGAAAACCGGCATCATGAAGAAACCGCAAAAACGTGCGCAGATTGGTGAGTATGGCCAAGACCGTTTTGGGGTGGTAGTTCATTAAGGTGGCCACATAGCGGGATACATGTCGCGCGGTTAGAGTGTCCGGCGTGATATCTTCGGCTGCAAGAAATGCGAGAAACAGGCGTATGCGGCCCATCCGGGTCCGTTGACCATATGAAGAATAGCCACGTCGTTGACATTCCACAGTGAACGCGTCCAAAGCCGTACGAAAAGCGGGCGGCGCCTCATACGGGCGATTTTTCGGTCGCCGTCGGACCACGGTGCCGTGAAGTTGTACATCCGTGAGGGAGGCCAGAAAACGAACTGGGGGACGAAACTTCTTTGGAATTGGTTGCGGCAATTCAGTCCATTGGCATCCGTAAGTTGCCTCAAAGAATTTCCGGCCGAATGCTTCCGAGTAGTGCTCAACCCCTTGGGACTTCGCGTAGCGGAGGACTTGATTGTAGAAACGGCGGTAGGCGAGTTGCGTATTTTGAGCATAGGCCAGCCGCTTCAATTCCGCCAGAACTCGCTCCACAAGTTCGCCAATTGTGAGATGCTCCAACATGAAAACAGCCTCCTTAATGAGGATTGATGAGCTACATGGCTCGTCCCTCATTCTGAGGCGTTATGTGGAGTCGTTCCATCGTCAGGACGCGATTAAATGGCACAAGTGTGGCGTTACTTCACATAACCTGCAGCTCCCCATAATTGCCCTTATGTTGTTCTCTACATAAGGGTAAGACCCACCTTGCGGTGCCCCTGGGGATGGAGGCGATTCGGCAGCGCATGAACGTGTACTTCGTGACCATGCAGCGCCTGGTCGCCAATTTGCGACGGGCGTACCAAGAGGGACGGCCGGACAAGCGCCTGCGCATCTACACTCAACCTAAGCTGCTGATCTGCGACGAGGTGGGTTACTTGCCGCTCGACGGACGCCGCGAACTTCTTCCGGATCGTGTCGGAACGCTACGAACACGGGGCGCTGATCATCACGTCCAACACCAGCTTTACCAACTGGGGAACACTCTTCGGTGACCCGGTGCTGGCCTCGGCGTGACTTGACCGGCTCCTACATCACGCCACCACCATCAACATTCGTGGTAGCAGCTACCGGATGAAGGACAAGCTGCGCGCCGGGGTGACACACGCGCTGAAGGAGGAGGTGACCGGGTAGACCGAACATATGTCCGGGGAATGATCCGCGATGATTGATGAGAAAATGGCCTCCTTTAAGGCAGGAGATGTCACATTACGCTGTTTTGAGACAATAGAATGCCCGGGACACTGAAGAGTTGCATCTGAA
>NZ_FPBV01000062.1 GCF_900116805.1 Paenalicyclobacillus macrosporangiidus
CGCTTTCGTCACGATGATCCCTCCATGATTGGGTTCTGGGGGAATCATCTCGCAGACCAAGGCTTGGCGCTAGGTGCGGACTATTTGACGCTTACATTTGTAAAATCAAATAGTCTTAGCGTGCGTCATAGGAGGGATATCCATGACGAACACTACATTCACGGTCGAAGAGCTGCTGCGGTTGCCCGTGATGCAAGACGCAAAGGTAGTAGCGGGTTTCCAGGGGACAGTGAATGAAGTTCGCTGCGTGGACATCATGGAAATCCCGGATGTGCGAGGATGGCTGCGGCAAGGGGAGTTCGTGCTCACCACGGGATACTCGTTCCGCGGGAATCCGCAAGGGCTCAGTGCGATAATCGAAGAGATGCACAAGGTCGGTGGCGCAGCGGTGGGATTCAAGCCGAAACGGTTCTTACAGGCGACACCCCCAGATGCCATTGCCTTAAGCAATCAGTATGGCATCCCTCTGATTGAGATTCCTCCCCATATTCCCTACATCGAAATCACTCAGCCCATCATGGAGCGGATTTTAAACACGCAGCTAGCGATGATGCGCAAGGTCTACGACATCCACAGCCGTTTCGTCAACCTGTTGGCAACGAAACGGGGGCAGGAACTGTTGAACGTGCTTGGGCAACTGCTAGGGTGTGAGGCGGCCTTGTTGACGTCTAGCGGGGAGGTTCAGATTCGCACAGCGGGATTTTCAGTCGAGGATGTTAAGACCATTCGCAACATCTGCGTGGACAATATGGTTCTAGCACACGTCGCGTTGACACGCCTCTTGGGGGCGGCGGACGTGTTTGAGTCCATGTGCTTGGACCAAGTCGTCGGCTTGTTGTCGCTGGAGTTGACCGCGCGAGATGCGGGGCTGGTGCATAGCAAACGAGCTCGCGAAGAATTTTTGACGGAACTGTTGACCGGGGCATTGAACATGGAGGGCATTTTGGTGCAGCGCGCCAATCAACTAGAATTCCCGCGCGGGGCATCCCGGGTGGTGATGATAATCGAGCCGCTGGACGGTGCGGGCGGGGACTCGGTGCAGACGGACATGGTCCAGTGGATTAATCAGTCGGAACGAAATCGGTTTGTCGCTGCACCGTTAGGGGAGCATGTCGCGGTCTTGTACGCCTTTTCCGACGCGCCGACGGTCCAGCAGCACAGAGCAGCGGTGCAGGTGGCACACGAGCTGCGACGGAAGCTGGAGGAGCAGTTTCACGCACCGGTCCGGGTGGCGATTGGCGAAGCCAGGCAGCAATTGCGGGAACTCCGCAACAGTTATGATGAGGCCCGGCGGACACTGGATGTGAGCAAGAAAGTGCGGCCGGATCAACGGGTGGTGCACTGGACCGACTTCTACGTGGAAGACATGATGTTAGCTATTGGGGCACATCCGACCTTGCGACGTCTGTACGCGACATTGATTGCCCCCATTTACCAATATGACGTCGAGAATGGGACTGACTTGCTGCACACGCTGGATGTATATCTCAAGTATGGCGGGAATACGAAACAGGTGGCAGCGGAATTGTTCATCCACCGCAACTCTGTGCACTACCGGCTGGAGCGGATTCAGGATCTTCTGGGCGGGGACCTGAACAATCCAGAGATGTTATTTCGTCTCAATTTGAGCCTGCGGGCGTGGAAACTCGGCCTCGGACGGGGCTGAGGCTAGCCCATTTGGACGACTGCATAAATTTGCTCTGCTTGATTTGGAAGGCGGGCCATGTTCCCTGCATAGGTGGCTTCCTATAATGAAGACAATTGACGGGATTGGCTGATTCACTCCTATATGTCTCGCGGACAGGGGGGTCAAAATGATTGGCGTCATTCGTGTGGTGACATTCGAAGACCAACGGCTGCTCGAGGAGCACGGGAACATCATCGCCGCGAAATACGGGCTGGATGTCATCAGTGTCTGCATCCCGAATCAACCGTACGGAATTTACAATGACGAGACGGAACGTGAGGCCGTGCCAAAAATCATCGACCTCGCGACGCGGCTGGAGAAGGACGGTGCGGAAGCCGTCGTGGTCAGCTGTGCGGCCGATCCTGCCGTGCCCGAGCTGCGTGGCCGATTGCGAATCCCGGTTATCGGCGCCGGCAGTGCCGCCGCGCTGGTCGCCCGGGGACTAGGGTTGCCGGCGGGGGTGTTGGGCATAACCACAAATGCACCGCAGGTGGTCAAAGATACACTCGGGGACTTGTTTGTGGGTTATGCCAAACCTCAGAACGTGACCAACACGAAAGATCTGCTCACCTTTCGGGGCCAGCAGCAAGCGGTGGAGACAACCCGATCGCTCTTGGAACAAGGAGCGAAGGCGATTGTGTTCGCTTGTACCGGATACTCCACGATTGGCTTGGCAGACGTCTTACGTCGTGAGCTCGGTTGTGTGGTGGTCGACGGGGTCGAGGCGGAAGGGTTGTTCGCTTGGTACGCCGTGCGGACCCGCGCCTAGGCGAGTGGTCTGGATGGAACAACCGTTTTTCGGAGGAAGGGGACCGACATGAGAAAAATCGGGGCCATTACCATCGGACAGTCACCGCGGGTTGACATCATTCCCGAATTGCAGGCTCTTTCGGGTCCGGACGCGGAGTTTTTGGAAATGGGTGCCCTCGACGGGCTCAGCCCGGCCGAGGTCGCCGAAATGCGGCCCCAGGGGAACGATGAGGTGCTGGTCACCAGGATGCGGGACGGATCCTCGGTGATTATTTCCGATTCGGCAGTCATTCCCAGACTCCAAGGGTGTATCGAAGAACTGCAGCGTGCGGGGGTCTCCGCTATCGCCCTGTTGTGCACCGGTACATTCCCGGTGTTCCAATCACGTGTGCCCATCCTCGTACCGGAGCATCTGTTACTGAACTTTGTACGTGGCATGAAGGGGCCAAAACCGCTAAAACTAGGTGTGCTGACGCCTGATGAGGGACAGTTCAGGCAACAGGAGGCGCGTTGGCGTACTGTTGTGGAAGACGTTATCTTACGGGCCGCATCCCCGTACGACGGCGTGGCGCGAGTAGTGGAAGAAGGGCATCGCTTTTCCGGGGACGGCGTGGATGCCGTGGTGCTCGACTGCATGGGGTATTCAGGGGAGATGAAAGACGCTCTACGGCAAGTCTTGCCGTGCCCAGTCATCCTCGCGCGCTCGGTGCTCGGGCGATTCGCAGCAGAACTGGCGTAGTGCGAGTTCATGCGGCTTCACGAATCTCATGAGAAAGGGAGTGTCAGCGTGATGAACGAGAAGCAGCCGCAGGAAATACAAGGGTAGTGTCCCGTCAAGTGGTGTAATTTCACCGTTTGTGTCTAATTTGTGACGTCGCTGGCTTTGCCCCGTTGGGGGGATTATATCGACCGTCG
>NZ_FPBV01000048.1 GCF_900116805.1 Paenalicyclobacillus macrosporangiidus
GCTTTCGTCACGATGATCCCTCCATGATTGGGTTCTGGGGGAATCATCTCGCAGACCAAGGCTTGGCGCTAGGTGCGGACTATTTGACGCTTACTTTCATCACATGTCAGCCGATTTGAAGCACCCCCCTCCCTTTTCTTCAAGCGGCCATGTCATGGCATGACCGATACAGCCCTCACCTGGGAGCAACCGCCTAAGGATCAACCAGCGCAGCACGACAACTTGGACACATCCTTATCGAAGGTCAGCGTCGCCAGTTTCAACCCCTCTGCCATCGTTAAGTACGGCGCCAGGGTCGATCTCAAATCCTCAATCGTGAGCCCAAACTTCACGGCGAGCACGCCGGCGTAAATCACGTCTCCGGCGTTCTCCGCCACCACGTGCACACCGAGGAGCTTGCGGGTCCTCGCATCTGCCACCAGTTTCAAGAGTCCGGCTGTGTCTCGGTTCACCAGCGCCCGTGGCACAGCCTCCAGCGGCAATACCGAGGTGAGGACTTGATACCCCTTCGATCTCGCCTTCGCCTCGGTCATCCCCACCGTGGCAATGGCAGGTGACGTGAACGTCACCGCCGGTACCACCGTGAGGTCCGCCTTTCGCTGTGCGCTGCCCACGGCATTTTCGGCCGCAAGCGCTCCCTCGTACGCCGCCACGTACACGAACTGGGGCCCCAGCGTCACGTCCCCGGCGGCGTACACGTTCGGATTGCTCGTACGCAGATATTCGTCGACCAGCACCTCGCCCCGGCTGCCGACACGCACCTGGGCTGCCTCAAGGTTCAACGCTGCCGTATTGGGCTTTCGGCCTGTGGCCACCAGCAGGGCCTCGGCTTCCACGACCTGCTCCTGCCCATTCACCGTGAGATGAACCCGTTTCACGTCTCCGTGTTGTTCTACCCGCTCATAAGTGACGCCCGTCAGGCTACGGATACCTTCCCGTGACAACACCTGAGCGACGGCCTCGGAGACCTCCTGATCGTACGCCTTGAGCAGCCTGTCGCTTCGCTGCATCAACGTGACCTCTGAACCCAGGCGATGAAACATCTGCCCGAGCTCCAGGGCGATGTAGCCGGAGCCAATCACGGCCAGACGCCGTGGAATCTCCGTCAGATCCAGTGCCGTGGTGCTGACGAGGTAATCCACGTCCGCAAGCCCTGCAATGTCCGGAAGAGCAGGTGATGCGCCCGTGGCGATGAGATACCGGCGGGCCCGAATATTGCGGCCGGCGACCTCAACCGTCGACGGGTCCACGAAGCGGGCCTCGCCACGAATGAGATGGAACCCGTATTCGTCGATGAGGTCGACATACTTGTGCTGCCGCAGTTCCGCCACCAGCTCGTCTTTGGCGCCGACAAGCTGTTGAAGGTTGACCGACCCGGCTGAAGTGTGAAGGCCTGGAAACGGATTGTGGGCGGCCAGATGGTTGATTTCGCTTGCCCGAAGCATCGTCTTCGACGGCACGCAGCCGATATTGACGCACGTGCCGCCGATGGTGCCCCGCTCGACCATGGCTACCTTGGCCCCATAAGAGACGGCTTGGATGGCGGCGGAGAAGGCGGCCCCGCCCGTGCCGATGATGAGCAGGTCGTATTCGTGGTCGCCGCCACCGCTCTGGACAGGCCCTCCCAGTCTCGGTGATCCATCGAGGATTTCGACCGCTCCAGGCTCATACCCCGAGTTGGCCACGGCACGTTTAGCCTCCTCGAGGCGAGCGGGATCGATCTCGAACGTCGCCTCTCCCCTGCGAAAACTCGCCGTAATGCCTTCAGCGCCCACCCTTTGCAGAGCCAGAGTTACGTGACGCTCGCAATCCGTGCAGGTCATCCCCTGCACGGCCAGTCGAACCTTTTGCTTTTCAGGTTGCATCTTGGCAGCACCTCGTTTTCTGGCACACGCCTTGTCCCGGATGAACGTAAGGCCACACCAGTAGATCACCAGGTTAAACACCCGTGGCCAAGGTGATAAACCCGCTCAAACGTCCCATCCAGCGAGCCCCGGCCCGCACCCACTTGCCGACCAACTGCTGCGAGATGGTGGACGCCAGGGAAATGACCGTCACCACAAAGTCCATGCCCAAACCGTACAAAATGAGATCGGTTAGGCCTCCGGCCAGTCCCTCGCTGTGAAACGAGGAGAGGACCAGTACGGAAAAGAGCGGCGACGTACAACCAAGCGACCCGAGCGCATACGCAATCCCATACAGAAACACAGACCATGACGTGCCTGGCTTGAGGTTCCAGTCACCGCCAATGTGGAACGCCAGTCCGCCCTTGCCAAACATCATGAGTGTGCCCAATACGACGAAGAGGGCACCAATGCTCTCCGCAATCCACGCCACCGCTTTCCCCAAAACCTCGGAGAACATCACCGACACCATTCCTGCCAGTAGGAACACGGTGAGAAACCCGGCGGTCATCTGCAGCCCCGCCCGCAGTCCATCCCACGCACGGCGCTCACGGCCCGCAATCAGATGCACGATGTACGAAGGGAGCATGGCCACGCCGCACGGGTTGACGGTGGCCATCATGCCGGCAGCGAGTACGACGGCGAGATCCCCGTTCATGCCAACACCTTCTGCAACTGTGCCGCTGTCGGTGCGACCACCTCCCGCCGAAAGGGGGCCTTCTTACATCCGGGTACAGCAGCGGATATGCTCGGCGTTGTCCGCCACAATCGCTTTCGCCAACTGGAGGATGGTCCGCACACGCTCGTCCGAGATCCGGTACAGCACGTACTTACCTTCCTGGCGAGAGGTGACGTACCCGCACCACTTGAGGCAAGCCAACTGGTTGGATACCTGGCTCTGCGTGGCGCCGGTGGCCTCCACCAACTGGCTGACGTTCTTTTCGCCGTCCAGCAAAATCTCCACGATGCGAAGCCGTGTGGGATTGGACAGCCCGTGAAAAAACTTCGCATAGATTTCGGTCTGCACCGCTGTTTCGGGCTGAAGCTTGAGCTGTGCCATGTGTGCGTTCCTCCTCAGCGCTCATCCTGCGGTGTCTGCCGGGTCTGGTTCGTGTTCGGCATACAACAGGCCCCGTGGCCACAATGCTTTCCCCTTCTCGATCCGATGAACATCATGACCCCCATCAAGAGCACCATCCCGCCCAGGATGAAGTACCGATTCGCCTCCAAAAATGCCCCGGCGGCGGTCAGACCCAATGCCGTGAGCAGCACCGGCAGCCCGCAACAGAGGATGGCAACAATCGGTATACCAAACAGTGCCCATGACGATCCTGTGGAGCAAGTCGACTTTTGCGACCGGTCATGCGGATGTTCCATAAAACCACGCTCCCGAAATTCGTCTTTATATCATAATACCTTAATATATTGAGTGGTCAATACGAGTGCTGCCATGAGTCATGAACTAATATCATTTGCGCCCCTAAAAAAGCGAAATTCGTTCACTTCGTTCCCCAGAGCATTACGCCAACGCCAACCAGACAGATGGTCGCTCCAACCCAGTCCTGCAGCGTTGGCACATCCTTCGCAACCCACCAACCCCACAACAGCGACATCACGATGAACACTCCGCCATACGCCGCATACACCCGGCCGAACGAAGAGAACTCCTGACGGGTGGCGATAACGCCGTATAAAAACAGCACGACACCACCCGCAAGTCCGACCCACAAGGGTTTTCCATTGCGCAGGCACAGCCATACCAGGTATCCGCCGCCGATCTCCGCCAGTCCGGCAAGGATAAACAGTATGTACGCCCGAATCAATTCGCCACCCCTCCCCACGCAAACGTTGCGTCCACTATAGACCAGACGAAGTTCGAATGAACCTCCAGCCAAGCAATACCTTCCTCCGTACAAAAAGGGTATCAAAATCCACTCCATTGCACCTCAACGGCCACGTTCTTCGACGAACATAAAAATGGAATTTTTTGTTGACTAATCGCTCCTTCCCGTCGAACAATGGTTGAGGCCGGACCTCGGCCATTCATCCACAAGCGCAAGGAGGTTGTCGACATGTCCATGCAATACCCTGCCACCTTGGGCGGCGTTTCAGAAAACCTCGCAAGACTCCTGGGACGGGAGCGCTGGCATAAGACACACACCGCCGGCTGGATAGGAGACGCCATCTACGGCGTCAACGACGGCTTGGGAGCCATTTTCGGCATCATCGCCGGTGTGGCCGGTTACACTGCAAGCAGCAACACAGTGCTCATCAGCGGCCTCTTTGGCGCTTTGGCCAGCACCCTCTCCATGGGCGCCGGTGCGTGGCTCGCCACCAAATCCGAGACGGAACTACGACAGAGCGAAATTGCACATGAACGGCGGGAGATCCTGGAGGATCCAGAACACGAAATTGAAGAGCTCGCCCTGATGTATCAACTCAAAGGGTTTGACGAAGCCGAGTCCTGGCAGATGGCACGGCGAATCGCCCAGGATACCGAGCTGTTTGTCAAGACCATGGCTCAGGAAGAGCTCGGGTTTCACGACGAGTCGGCGGGAAGTCACTGGAAGTCTGCCGTCATCGGCAGTTTGTCAACGCTCGTGGGCGGACTGGTGCCGTTAGTCCCCTTCTTTTTCATGACCGGGACCGTGGCGATGGTGGCAGCGGCCATCGTCAGCATAGCCGCCCACTTCGCCGTGGGCGCCGCCAAGAGCCTGGTGACCGCCCGAAGCTGGTGGGCGAGCGGCATGGAAATGACGCTCGCCGGGGTCATCGTCGGCGTGGTGGCGTACGGCTTGGGCATTCTGGGGACAATGCTGGTTCATGTCTGATATCCATCATGAGCCCACCCGCTCCAGGCGGGGCGGTGTGGGCTCTGTTCCAGATAATGGTGTCTAAACCGAGATTGCAATCCGCCTTCAGTCCTCCAACGTTTGCCTACAGGCTCTCCGCCCGTCCCCTTCATGCGATCACAGCCGGTGACCACAAGATGGCAGGGACCCCAACTTACTTCACTGGACTTGCATATTCCGCTCAACAGTTCCTACCATGGGCATTGCATTCAGGTGGTTTGACTGGAGAGCTGAAGATGGCAAAGGCCGGTGCTTAGCCCACACCTCTCCTGGGCCCCGGCAGAGATTTGCCGCACAGCCAGTCGAACGCTATCGCCAATGTCCATTATGCGATGCTCTACCGTGTTTAATCGACTCTGGGTATGGCTTAGTGAGGTTTCTATGTGATCTAGCCTTTCCTTCACCGATGCCTCAATACGGTCTAACCTCTGCTCGATAGGCTGTAACATTTCCGCCAGAACATGTCGTAACTTCTGCTCATCCATTACACGTCCCCCGTTCTGAAACTATCATATCATGCTTTTACTCTGAGCACGGGCCACAGTTTGCCACTCCTTGTATGATGATGATATTGATGACTGTACTCGCTCACCACCTATTGTGCCATTGAATTATGGTAGTGTATTCCTGGAATTGTGTTGGTGTCTCGACCGAGACTTCGGTCAGCTTCCAATCCTCCACCGTATCGAAGTCCCAGCCCTCACTCCTTGATGCGAACGCAATCAGTGACCACAAGAAACACCGACCTCAACACCGCACTTGCATAATCCACGTATTGAACCCGACTTTGTCAAGACAGATGGGATGGCTTTTAAGAGAGAGATGATAGACTTTCAATTCAGATAAAAACTGTCTCACGCTGCGTTTTGTTGCATTTTCCAATTTCTGAATTCCAACGGCGAGCGATAACCTAGTGCGGAATGCGGTCGGTCCGTGTTGTAAAAGCGAATGTACGACTCAATCGCCGCTTTCGCCTCGGCAAAGCTGCTGTATTCCTGCAGCCAGACCTCCTCCTCCTTCAGCGACCGGAAGAATCGCTCGATGTATCCGTCAGCATCAGGGTTGTTGTAACCCGTCCGCTCGTGGTTGATTTGGCAGACCTTCATCGCTTGGATGAACCGTCGACTCGTCATCTGGCAGCCAGTGTCCGTTCGCAATGTCAAACCGGCACCTTGAACGCCGTTCGGGAAGCGATAGTTCAGTGCCATATCCACAGCCTTCAGCAGGTCCTCTGTACGGCAGAACCGGGAAAACGAGTACCCTACAATCTCCCGGTCATAAGCGTCAATCACGGCAAACAGATATCCCCAGCCGTCTTTCCCACACCACACCTTCGTCATGTCGCACTGGAAATGCTCGTTGGACCTGGTGACCGGTATCTTCCCTCGCCGTTTCGCTCGTGAAGCGCCCCGCTTCGGAGATTTCACCAGCAGCCCCATTTCCTTCATCAACCGGTACACCCGCTTATGGTTCACCCGCACGTTGTATCGGCGACGCAGCATGACTTGGATTCGCCGGTATCCGTACGTGGGGAATTCTTCGCACAGTTTCCGAATCCACTGTTTGACCAGAGCGTCCTTGTCCACAGAAGGCCGCTTCGGCTTTAACACAGGCGGCTTCAGCAAGCTGTAACAGTACGTCCGGTTCAGCCCTAATGCTTTTGCAATCACTGGGACCGGAAACCCTTCTTTGGCGAGCTGACAGACCAAAGAACGGCTATTTACTTCCGGCCCCAATTCGATTTTTTCGCAACACATCCACCTGCATCGTAAGTTCACCGATCTTAGCCCGAGCCTCCTGCAACTCCTTCTCCAGCTCCTGCTCCCTCGTAGAGGGTCCGGACTGAAGTCCAGCCCGTCCACCAGCCAGGAACGCTTCACGCCACCTGTAATACAGACTCTGGGCCACGCCATGCCGCCGACATACCTCGCTGATGTTCGCACCGGGCATCATGCCCTCGAGCACGATGTTCATCTTTTCGTCCACTGTCCACTTACGTCCCGGCATCATAAACACCTCGTCTTCACTCTAAATTCTAACCTCTCCCTTCTGTCTGGGTTGACTCTGGGGCAAGTATACATGTCTCTTATCTTCGATGTGCTATGCACTTACAGGGGCTTTTCTAGGGACTGCCGAGGCTAACGTTTTGCTCGCCTCCGAAAATTCATCACCGTGGCAGCTAAAAGGGGAATACAGATTAAAGTTAGCACAAAATACGCTGGCGCCACACCAGCGATGAAGTGCTCCATTTCCTGCGTGCTGCGGAAAAATGTAAAGCTGCCAGCCCACACGAACAAGCCACCAGAATACGCCACAATCCGGTGCGACGACAGCTTGAACACGTCCTTCATACCCTCACACCAAGCATAGTGAAACACGGCCAGTTTGATGCATACGGTGGACATCACTCCCATCACGTACAGCGTGTCCAGACGCTCCAGAAAGCGGCCGACGCGAATGCTGCGGACGGTTTCAAGCACCGGATACGAGAGATAACTGGTGGACTGCCCCACCACCCCTGTCGTGATTACCAGGACACACGTCAAGAGAACGGTGAGGATGGCCGTAGCGGTGATTATGTCTTTGGGAAGGGTCTGGCTATCACGCAAAGCTCGTACGAACTGCAGGCTAATCAAAAATTCCAATGCGTAGGTCAGGTCCGGCGTTATGGCGCCGCGGAGCACCGGCTGCCAGCCGTAAGCGAGAACAGGCATCAGTTGGTGAACATCCATGTGCTGCATGGACAAGGCGAAGAGAAGCGGCGCCACAATGAGCGCGAGCGGTGTAATGAACTCGCCGTCTCGCACGAGGACCTCCGCGCCCATGTACACCATGTATGAGATCCCAGTCATGGCCAGCAGCCCGATGATGTACTCCGGTGTCTCAGGCAAGATGGTGATACTCACAAACGATTCCGCTTCCCGAAGAACGGTGCAGTTAATCAGGTACAGCCAGACAAGAAACCAGAGGCAGAACATGCGCCCCAGCCATGGTCCGAATGCGTCAATCAAGCCGCTGGTGAGATTCCGGTCTGGCAGCGCACGGAGGAACATCGCCGCAACACCGGCGGATATCAGGCCCCCGGCCGCAAACAGGAGGCCCGTAATCCAGCTGTCGCGGACGGTGAACTGGGCAATGACGAACGGGACTGTGACGATGCCGGTGCCGAGGATGCTCCAAATGAGCACGATGACTAATTGAAACCGGGAAATCTGTGCGTTCGACATGGGGCGCGGACCCCCTTCTAAATGATCTCGTACATCCATTTTGTTACTGGACCAAACGCGGCGTCGAACGGAGCCAGAAGATGCACGTTGGGCCACAGATGCCAAGAGACAAGCGCGGACATGGCGACCGCCAACATGACGAGTAACCAGTACACTGTGACTTCACGGCGGTTTGCCCGGCGAAGGGCGTGTTTGTCAAGGATTGCTATGGCAACGGCAGTGAAAAGTGCGGCCCAGATCACGGTGTGGTCACTCCGCGCCCTGCCGGCGGAGCCAAGCCGCTGCGCGAGGCCGCGGATTCGGGTGTATTGGAAGACAGAGCGGTCCTGGTAATGTGTACGCGTACATTGAACTTGACCTGCGCACGAGCAAAGTAATCTGGCCATTGCTGGCTGATCTGCCGCCACCTGCGCGGGTTTTCGATAAACAACCGCGTGCCGAACTGGCAGGCGTCTACACCGTCGGATTGGAGTTTTGTCATCACTGCCTGCATCTGCCGTTCCATGTACTGGGCAGTTTTCTGCTCAAGTTGCTTGTAGGTTTTCTCACTCAACCGCTCATACGGACAAAGCCGCTCGATCTCCGCCCGTGCTTGAACCTTCACCAGAAAACTGACTCCATCGTTGCCAAACTGCGGAATGACCTTGGTGTGGGAAACCAGCAGTCGCACGGCACTTCCAACGCCGTTGTCCTTGCCGTCGCATGGTAGGAGGATGGCCACCTGGCGGGTGTCCCCCATAAGCCACGCGAGCGCCTTCGTCTCCTCCACAGTCAGGACGTCCGCCATCTTTGCACCGCGAAACACAGCAACCCCTTTCATGAGCAGGTGGCCCGT
>NZ_FPBV01000022.1 GCF_900116805.1 Paenalicyclobacillus macrosporangiidus
GCTCGCGTGACGTTTGGCGGCAGGCCAAGACGCCATACAACAGCATACAAACCAAGTGCCGTCGAATCTCGCAGAAAGACTCGTTCAGCAGACCCTAATTGGTCGCAAGAACTTCCTGTTTGCCAACACCCCACAAGGTGCGAGGGCGAGCGCCATCGCCTACAGCCTAGTGGAGACAGCCAAGGAGAACGGGCTGGACCCGTATTTGTACCTGGAATACCTGTTCGAGCGGCTACCCAACATCCGAACGGATGACCGGGCAGCGATGGACGCGTTGCTCCCGTGGTCAGATCGCCTGCCGGAACGAATCCGGAGACGTGGAAAAAAAGGATAGCATGAGAAATCGCCCCGCTGGGTCTCCTGGCGGGGCTGATTGTTGTCGTCCATGACTGTCGCACGACGGTTGGAGAAACGCAAGGTGTGGGGGCTTTGACGCTTACACGACAACGTCTAAGGCCGACTGGGCGATATCTGCAAGAACCACCATTGCTGCAGCGAACAACTTCGCCATCGCTCGTCCCATTCCCGAAGCCGCACCAGTTATGACCGCGACCTTGTTCTCCAGTTTCATCCCGGAACACCGTCCCCGTGTTCGTATTGAGCTGCCGTGCTGCCTTGTGTGCGCCTGCCGCCTGCCGTCTGCCGACCCTTCATCGCCGTGCCTTCGTGTCACCTACCCGATGAAGGTCGCGAACCGGGCTGGCCGGCCAACCGGGCCAACACCGCCTCCAGTTGCTTCAGGTCCTTCCCAGCCGCTTCGAAGTCCCCCTTCGCCGTGTCCGCCTCGTACTGGCGCAGCAGTTGGCTGGCCTGTTGGGCGAGTTGGGCCGTGTTCGATCCCGCCGCTCCGCCGGAACCCGCACCGGACTCACCGGGACCGCCCGCGTCTGTGCCACCGCCGCCGGTCCCGATGCCACCGCCGGTCCCCGCGCCGCCGGACGGAGCGTTCGGCGCCGGCTGGTTGCCGTTTTGCGCCTGGAGCAGGTCCTGCAGCGCGGCGCCGAGGGAGTTGTCCATGAACACCTGCTTGTTGTAATTGACGATGACCCTGGCCAGCTGCGGCAAGGAATTTTCGCGGTTGGCCACCAGGTACACGGGCTCCACGTACAGGATGGTATCGCCGACGGGCAGCAGCAGCAGGTCCCCCCGCACCACATGCGATCCCTGCTGGTTCCACAGCGACAGTTGGCTGGAGATACCCGGGTCGGCGTCAATCTGGTTCTCCGCCTGCATCGGACCGAACACCAGGGTGGACTGCGGGAACTGGTACACGGTCAGGTGTCCGTAGCGGCCCGGCTCATTGTCTGCGACGAACCAGCCGTTCAGGTTGTCCTTGTTGGCCGGCGTGAAGAGCGCGCTCAGCACGAAGTGCGGCGCCGTCTCGCCCGGCATGCGCACCATCTGGTACACCGGCGGCCGGACCTGCTTCTCGTTCTGTTGGTAAATCTGGGTCGCGATGGCCCACAGATCCTCCTGGTTGTAGAACGACGCCGCGTCCGTCATGTGGTAGCGCGTCAACGCCTCCGCCTGAGCTTGGAACAGGTCCTGCGGGTAACGGAAGTGAGCCGCCACGTCCGCCGGCACCCGGGTGGTGAACAGCGTCGGGTACAACCGCATCAGGCTTTGGATCATCGGATCCGACGGATCGACCACGTAATACGTCACCTTGCCGGTGTAGGCGTCGATGGTGACCTTCACCGAATTGCGGATGTACGCGGCGCCGAGAAAGTGCTGCGCATACGGAATGTGATTCGAGGACGTGTAGGCATCGAGCATCCACTCGATGTGGCCCTGGCCGTCGATGAACGGATACGCGTCCTGGTCATAGCGCAAGAAGGGCGCGATGTCCTGAACCCGCTGATAGATGTCGCGGTCGAACAAGTACAGCGACTGGGGCGTGATCTGGTCGCTCGTGTAAAAGCGCAGACTCCGGTTCGCAATCGCGAGCATCCAGCGGTTGCCTTGCACCGGCAGGCCGTAGCCGCCCTGGTAGTGAGACGTGTGATCGGAGGACCCGACCGGATAGTCGAACTCCGGTTCCCGGCTGGGCGCGATGACGTCCGTGTTCATCCGCCCGAAGTAGATCTCGGGCCGGGTGATGGCCGGCAGCGGCGCCTGTGTCTCCTGCGGCGTGTCCTTGGCCAGCATGGCGGGCAGGCCGTCTTGATCCACCTGGTTCACCGGACTCGCCGCCAGACCGTATCCGTGCGTGTACACCAGGGTGCGGTTGATCCAGGTCTGCACCGGCACCTTGTCCACATCCATCTGGCGCGCCCCGACGTACACCTCCTGGCCGTCGTAGCGGTCGACCGACACCTGGTCGAAGTGGAAGTAGCTCTTGAAGCTCTGCAGTTGGTTGTAGATGTCGGTGGTCTGGCCCTGGTCGTTGATGCGGGCGTTGTCGAGGGTGGGCTTGTCTTTGTCCACCGCCGCCCGGGTCAAGGCCGGGGCAGGGGTGAACGGTTTTTGATCGACGTGATCAATCCCGATGGCCCACCGGGTCATGTCGATGGTCCTCTGGATGTACGGCAGTTCGACCGTGTTCTGGTTCGGGTGCACGTACAAGGCTTCCGTCAGACCGCCGATGATCCCCGTCACCACCAGGCTCCCGACGTACCCGGAAAACGCCCACCACACCGGCCGAAACCCGCGCCAGCGCAGGACCACCATCCCGTCCCGCAACTGCAGGACCCGGTCCACCCGCACCGCCAGCCACAGCACGAGCACCGCCGCAACGGCCAACAACAGCGTGTGCACCACCGAGAACACCGGGATGGACAAGCGGGCGCTGACAAACCCCGGCCCGAACAAAAACGACCCATTGCCCTCCTGCAACTCGGCCAGATAGCGCGCGAACCAGGAGATGGCGGTGAAGCAGACCAGAGCACCTCCGATGAGCGCCAACACCACCCGCGCCTCGCGCCGGATCACAGCGGGGAGATCCACGCGGGAGATGGTCAGCCGCTGCATCCCCAGGCTCACCGCCAACGCCGCCATGCGGACGGCTGCGAGCAGCAGCAGCGTCCCCGCCAAGCGGCCCGCCAGGCCGACGCACAGGGGCAGTTGATACACGAAGAACGCGAGGTCGAGGTGAAAGAGCGGATCGACCCGCCCAAAGGGCTGGTGCTGGAAAAACAACATCCAGTCCGTGGCGTTCAGATACCATACCGCATAGCCCAGCACGAATCCGACTGCCACCGCGGGCCAGCGCACCAGCGCGTACGCCCAGCGCGGGAGGTGCTCCGAGAAGGGCCGCACCGCCCAGGCGCCGAGCAGGGCGTACAGCAGCGCGCCTCCCCAGCGGGTGCACAGTTCAAACACCATGTTCTTGCTGTACACGTCTCCGTATCCCAATGCCACGTGCAACCGCAGATCGTACAGCCGGTGGAACCACACGTGGCCAATCAGCAACAACAACACGACGCCCGCGAGGACCCGAATGCCTCGCGGAACGCGGCGCGGCACCAGCCGCTTGGTCTTCCGGACAATCACGATGGACGTCTGCCTCCCCGTTCCCAGGCGATGTACCCGTTCGCCTCTCCGCCGGCCCATCGGGTGGAAGTGATGGTTCCTCTGAGCAGAGATGGACCGAACGTCTCCATCCCCATTGTATCAGGGCGGCGCCGACGGAGGGATGACATCGTGGTCCACATTTGTGTTTTGGATGAGGCGGACCCCGCCCCCACGGATCCCCGGTCAATCCATGCGGACGAGTCCCAGCCGCGTGGCCGCCAGCACCGCCTGCGTCCGATCGTAGACGTCCAGCTTGCCCAGGATGTGGCTGATGTGCACCTTCACCGTCTTCTCCGCAATCCCGAGCGCCGCGGCGATCTCCTTGTTCGACATGCCCTGGGCCAACGCCTGAAGCACCTCTTGCTCACGCTGCGTCAGCGGCTGACGAAGGTACGGATCGGCCGCCCCGCCCCCCGCGGGCTTGGATTCCCGGCGGGGCTCCCCGCCGCGGAGCGCGTCCAAGGCCACCGGATCCAACACCGCCCGGCCCACCGCCGCCTGGCGGATGGCTGTCACCAAGTCCTCCGGGCTGACGTCCTTCTGCAGGTACCCGATGGCCCCGGCCCGGATGGCGCCGAGGGTTCGATCCCGCTCCTGAAACGACGTCAACGCGATGATGCGGATGTCCGAGTGCCGCTGCGTGATCTCGCGGATCGCCGCCACCCCGTCCATCGCCCCCGGCATCACCAGGTCCATCAGCATCACGTCCGGGCGAACCGCGTCGGCCAAGTGGATGGCGTCCTCGCCCGTGGCCGCCTCGCCGGCCACTTCGATATCCTCCGAGAGCTGCAGGAAGGCGCGCAGGCCTTCCCGGACCATCGGGTGATCATCCACAATCGCAAGTCGGATGGTCCGCGCCTCGCTCACCGATCTTCCCCCCTCGCCGGGTCCCCAGGCACCGGCACCGTGAACACCACCCGCGTGCCGCGGCCCGGATGGCTGGTGATGGACAACCGGCCCCCCGCCTTTCGCATGCGCTCGTACATCGTGCTCGTCCCCAGGCCCTCCGCCGCCTCCGGATGGAACCCGCAGCCGTCGTCCTGCACCGACACCTCGACCTCGTCCGCCGCGAGCCGGAGGTGGACGTGCACGTTCCGCGCGCCCGCGTGCCGGAGCGCGTTGTGCAACGCCTCGTCCAGAGCTGCAAGCAAGGACTCGCGCGCCTCGAAGGGGATGGCCGGCTCCTCTGCATCGCCGGCAACGGTCAGATGGATGCGGGTCTGCCCCTGCAGTTGCAGCGGTGCGATCCGCTCGCGCACCCGCGCCACCCATCCCCGTTCTCCCGCGGGGCGCAGCGCCTCGATGAGCTCTCGCATCTCACGCTGGCTGTCCGCAATCAACGCCTCCAACCGCTCCAACACCTCGTCCATGCGCCGTTCATCCGTACGCTGCGCTGCCATCCGCCGCTTGGCGTGGCCGCGCCCGGCCAGCAGACGGGCCGTTCTGGCCAGCAGTTGCGCGGAGAACAGGCGCTGGCTGACCGCGTCGTGCAGATCCGCCGCCAGGCGGCGTCGTTCCACCCACCGGGCTTCCTCCAAGGACTGCTCGTACAGGCGGGCGTTCTCCAAAGACGCGGCCACGTGCCAGGCGAACGCCGACAACATCTCCTCGTCACTGGCCGAAAACGCGCCCCGGCGCCGGCTTTCCACCCGGACCTCGTAGGGGCTGTGCGGGATCGGCCGAACCATCGCGCTGCGGGCCTCTGGCAGCAACACCCGCTCTGCTTCGTCCAGCAGCGGTTCCTCCTCGTCGCGCGCGTACGAGTATCCGGCCGGTTCTCCGTCGGATGAGCGGTACGCCGACGCCACCACCCGCCCCGGGCCCCCCGCACCGAGGGCCTCCGCCTCCGGATCCCCAGGCTCGCGGAAGGTGATGCCGCAGCACTCGTACCCGAGCCGATCCACGAACTGGCACACGGCCAGTTCGAGCACAGCCCGGGGGCGGACCACGCTGACCAGCTCCGCCGCGATGTCTGACAGCGCCCGGAGTTGTTCCGCACGCCGCCGCTCCTCGGCCAGAATGGCGGCTCTGTCGACCGCCACCGCCACGTGGTGACCGATGGCCGTGAGCAGTTGCAGCGCAGACGGGGTGAACACGCTGTGCCCGGCCGCGGCCACGTTCAAGATCCCGAGCGGCTTGCCCTTGCTTCGCAGGGGCACGCTCGCGTGGTAGGTCAATCCGCCCTTGTCGCCGACGGCATCGCGCAGGCGGCTACAGCGTACGATGTTCACCGCCCGGTCTAACCGCCCTTCCACAAACCGGTCCTGGCATTCGCACCACCCGGACTTGAGCGGCGCCCCGCCGTCGCACGCCAGGGCCGGCGGCAGCCCGCTCGCTCCCACTTCCACAAACTGGCTGCGCCCGGCGTCGTAGCGGAATGCCCACGCCGTCGACAGGCCCAGCACCCCGCTGAGCCTAGGTAAAATGGCGTCCATCGCTTCCGAGATGTCCGTCGCCTCGTTGAGCGCCTCGGCGATGTCCTTGAGCATGGCCAGGCGCTCCGGTTCGGGCCACGCCTCCTGAACAGAACCATTCGAGTCACGCATGTTCGCTCATCCCGTTCTACGGTTTCAGGCTGATGGTACCACACCGCCCGGCACGCGGCGGAAAATTCCCTCCCCGCCGAAGGCGCCGCCGCGCCCGTGCCGAGGACACGTCCGGCGCCTCACACCAGCAGGCTGATATCGCCGAATTCGTGCCACAGATACCCCAACTGCACCGCCTCCTCATAAGCCCTGCGCAGGAACTCGGGGCGGGCGAACGCGTACAGCAGCGCCAGATGGCTGGTGTGGTTGTCGTGCATACCGGTGATGAGACCGTGGACCACCCGCGGCGGGGTGGCGGGGGTGACCAGGTGGGTGGTCCAATTCGATCCGCTGCGCACCCGCACCCCTTCCCCGCCCCGGGCGGGCACCGCGGCGCTCTCCAACGCCCGCACCACGGTGGTGCCCACGGCGATGACGCGCCGCCCCTCCGCCATCGCCCGGTTGACCGCGGCGGCCGTGGCGGGCGGAATGTGATACCACTCCGGCAACACCGGGTGGCGGGCCAAATCCGACGCGACCTCGTGAGAGGACACACCGGTGTGCAGAAGAAGCGAGCAGAACCGCACCCCCCGCGCCGCGAGGCCGCGCAGCACCCGGTGCGTGAACGGGCGGGCGGCGGAAGGCATCTCGGCCGACCCTGGGGTACGACTGAAGAGGGTTTGGAACGCGCCCGTCTCCAGCGGCCGTGTCACGTAGCCGTACTGGATGGGCACCCCGGCGGCTTCCGCCACCCGAAACAGGTCGCGGTCCGCGCGGACTCGCCACAGACGGCTGTCGGGATGAAAGTGGGCTTCCACTTGGATCCGGGCCAGGACCCGCCCGTCCTCGGGATGGACGACCCTTAACGTATCCCCCGGCTCGAATGGACGAGGGTCTGGCCCCCCGTCCGCCCGCCGCCGCTCCAGGATACAGGTGTCCTCCGTCAACCGGATCGCCAGGTGCAGATACAGCGGCTCACCCCGGTATACGGCCCGCAACCGGCCGGGAATGGTGGCCGACGTATTGACCACCATCAGGTCCCCGGCGGACAGAAAGTGGGGCAGGTCGACGAAGCGCGCATGCCGGCAAGCTCCCGTCGCCCGGTCCATCACCAGCAGGCGCACCTCGTCCCGCCGGAGTCCGCGCGCCTCCGGGGGGAGGGGTGCGGGAGCCGGGGGACGGCTCAAGTGCAGATTGAGATCCAGCGCAGACTGGGTCATGTCAGCACCCCCCTTCGCACGGGAAGAGGGCTGTGCCGCGCACCGCGAGGCGCATCCCGCTCGGGTGCGGGAAGGGGGCGGCGGTGAGCAGCGGATCGAACAGGCGGGCCAACACCGCCGCCACTTCGGCAGGGTCGGCCAGCCCTTGGGCGGGGGCGCCGGGATCCGCCAGCCGGTGCAGCTCGGTGTCCATGTCGCCGGGGTCGACGCTGTACAGCGCGATGTGGTCGAGGTCCGTTTCCCGGGCGAACGTCTTGATGAGGAGATCGAGCGCCGCCTTGGACGCGCCGTACACCCCCCAGCCGGGATACCCGCCGACCGCGGCGTCGCTCGAGAGGGCCAGGCACAGGGCGCGCGGGCGCGCGGCCAGCAAGGGCAACGCCTGCTGGAGCAGCAGCACGGGGGCAAACGTGTTCACCTCGAACACGGTGCGCAGATTGACGACGTGCGTGTCGCGCAAATCGGGCATCGGGATGTCCCCGAGGGTGGACGCGTTCAGAACCAGGGCGTCGAGATGCCCGAAGCGGCGCACCACGTGCGAGAGCCATGTGTTGCGAAAGCGCGGGTCCGCGACGTCGCCCGCCACGCCGTCGACGGGGCCGAGTGCTTCAAGCGACTCGACTGCCTCCAAGAGCCGGCGCTCCCGGCGCGCGCACAGCGCCACGGCCATCCCGCGGCGAAGCAGGACCTCCGCCAACGCCAGGCCGAGCCCGGCACTGCCGCCGGCGATGGCGACGACCGGACGGTCTCCCGCCGGGTGACGAATCCCTTCATTCATGACAAACGCCTCCTCACGGCCGCATTGGCCAGATCTTCCTTCTGGTCAAAGCGTACGGTGAAGAGGCGGGAGGCACATCGGCCGCCGGTCATAGACCGGCTCGGCCAATGGTCCTATGACTTTCGGCCGAGGTCATGACGCCACGTGGCGAAGGCGAGGCCGGCCAACCGAGGTCACGGGAACTGCCGGCGCCGCAGCACGTACTCGAACAGGAACTCGAACGCCTCCAGGTGGCGCAGGGCGGCATCCGCGTCCTCGCCCCAGGCGTAGATGCCGTGGTTGCGCACCAGGACCCCCGGCACCGCCGGTTGGGCCTGGGCCGCGACGGCGGCGGCGAGATCGTCCAGACGGTGGTGATTCTCCACAATCGGCACCCGGATGCGCGCGCCCTCCTCCCAGTGGCCGAGCGCCTTGAGCAGCTCGTGACCGGCCAGGTCCACGTAACCCTGAGGGAAGAACACATCGGATGCGAGGTTGTTGAACATGGTGTGCACGTGCACAATGGCGCCGCAGGGCTGCGACTGGTACAGCCGCACGTGGACCACCGTCTCCGCCGAGGGGCGGTGGGACGTCTTCGCCACCGGCCGCCCGTCCTCGCCGACGAGGAGCACGTCGTCCAGCGCCAGGCGCTGCTTGTCCGCCCCGCTGCGCGTGATGGCAAAGCGCAGAGGCGCATCGCTCACTTTCACCGACAGGTTGCCGCTCGTCGCCGGCAGCCACCCCTTGGCCGCCACCGTCTGCGCCAGCCAGCGCACCTGCTCCGCCTCGCGGCGGAAATCCACATGCGTTCCTTCCATCTACCGGGCCACCCCCTGGTCGCGCGGCACATCCGCCAAGCGGGCCACGATGTCGTCGAACGTCTCAAACGGCAGGGACGGGATCCCCATCCGGTCGCACTCGCCCCGCAGCCGGTCGCGCGCAAACACGAAATCTGCGACGCGCGCCGCCTTCGCGTCGGTCACCCCGTCACCGACCAGCATCTGGCGCACGCCCGGCCGCTGCCGATACCGCAGCACCGCCGGCTTGCACAGGCCGCAGCCGCCTTCGCACGCCGCGTCACACGGGGTCGACCACACCACGCGCAGGTGCGAACCGCTGGCATCGATGCGGTTGCATACCACGTCGAGACGGTCCCGGAACGGCGCCAGCGCCGGCTCGACGAAGAAGTCAAAGCCGCCGCTGACCACCGTCAACCGCCACCCGCGCTCCCGGCAGAGCCGGACGAACGCCGGGAATCCCTGCCGCAGCCGCACGCTCGTGACCGCGAAATCGCGCACCTCCCCGAACCGAGACGAGGGAATCCGGGCGAACATCTGCTCGACGCCCTCCTGGACCGTCAGCTCGTGCCGGTTGACCCGATCCATCAGTTCCAACCCCGCCTCTGGGACGAACCGCTTCATGATCTGCGCAATCATGTCGTTCTCGGAGATGGTCCCGTCGAAGTCGCAGAACACATCCCAGGCTCCGTCGGCGAAATCCGGCATCGGCCTGTCGATCACGCTTCCCTCACCCCCCACTGCTGTATCGCCGCGGCCAGCTCGGGGCTGTCCTCCGCCGCTTCCCGAAGCGATCGGCCGGCCACAACCGCCCGGATGGCCGCCATGAACGCGCGCGCACCGGCGCGAGCCCCGCCCGGGTGACCGTGGATGCCGCCGCCCGCGTTCACAATCACATCCATCCCGTAATCGCGCACCAACAGCGGCACGAGACCGGGGTGGATGCCGGCCGACGGCGCGGGCAGCGCCGGCTTCAGGCCGTTGTCCGCCCGCAGGTGATGCAGCACCTGCCCGCTCTCCTCCGCCTCCAGGGTGACCGTCCCGTACGGCGACGGGTAAATGACGATGTCCGCCCCGCCCAGGCGCAGCAACTGGCCGAACAGGACGCTCGCCGAGATGCCGTACCCGGGCGCGGCGTACATCGCCCCCGCCACCGCCGGGTGAGCCATGAGCGGCACGGACACTTCCGGATCCTCCGCCAACGCCTGCAGCACGTCCAGTCCGTACGCGAACGCGTTGATCAAGAGGGCCCCCGCACCCAGTTCCGCCAGTCGCCTGGCGCGATCCCGCAGCTCCGTCACCGGCCCCGTCAGGTTCACGGCGTACAGGACGCGCTGGCCGGTCTCCGCCTCCGTCCGCCGTGCCGCCTCCCGGTACGCCCGCACGCGGTCCTCCGGCGACGCCAGGGATTCGTTGAAGAAGATCTCGTCGTCCTTGATGAGGTCCGCCCCGCCCAGGGCCTGTTCCGTGAATGCCGCCACCAGTTCGTCCATCGGGAGGCCGATGCACGACTTGAAGATGCTCATCAACAGCGGCCGGTCGTGCACGCCGAGGACTTGGCGCACCCCTGCCGCCCCGAACTTCGGCCCCGGGAACGCCCGTGCAAACGATGCCGGGAGATGAAGACCCGCCAGCCGGATCTTCCCGTCCATCGACAGCTTGCCGAACACCGTCGTCAGGAGTGCCGGGATGCGCGCCGGGAAATTGACCACCGGATAGCCGATGGCGATGCGTGCCCGCACCCGTCCGTCCGGCAGGCGCTCCTCCACCGTAATGTCCTCCACCCGGCCGCAGTACGGGCGCATCCGCTCCTGCGTCGCCGCCGGCAAGTCGGTCCACGATCCCACGGTCAGCCCGATGGCGATCCCGTCGGCCCGTTTGCGCAACTGCTTCTCCTCGTCCTCCACCACGTACGTGGCCACCACAAAACGGTCGTCCGCCGTCACTTCCACATCCCCCTTGCCGCCGCGCCCCGCCGGGTCCGCGGCCCCGTCCCGGCCGCCGCCGACACCGGCCGGCCGTGGTGTCCGGTTGGAAAACTACCCCCACTATAGCGGCCGCCCTCAGGGGCGTCAAACGCCGCCGGCCGTATGGCGGGATGGTGTTGTACAATGGAAAGCGGCTGCGCCGGTGCAGTCCGGACGTGGGTACGGCGAGGAGGGAATCGGGTTGTTGGTCGCGTTCGTCCACGGGTTCCTGTTGTCCCTGGGCCTCATCCTGCCCATCGGGATGCAGAACGGGTTCATCCTCACCCAGGGGGCGTTGCACCGCCGCTGGGCCGGTACCCTCCCGGCCGTCCTGACCGCCGCCGTGTGCGACACGCTGCTCATCGCGCTGGCCGTGATGGGCGTCTCCGCGGTGGCCCTGCACATCCGGTGGCTTCGGTACACGTTCGGCGCCATCGGGATTGCCTTCCTCCTCTATATGGGCGCATCCGCCTGGCGGGAGAACCAGGGACAAGACGAATCGGCGGTGACCACCGCCTGGACGGTCCGCCGCCAGATGGTGTTCACCGCCTCTGGGTCGCTGCTCAACCCGCACGCGCTGATAGACACCCTGGCCGTCGTCGGCGGCAGCGCCGCCGCCTATCCGGCCTGGCCGGAGCGCATCGCCTTCGGTGTGGCCAGCGTCCTCGTGTCCTGGCTGTGGTTCTTCTCGCTCTCCATCGCCGGACACCTGGCTGGGCGCGCCCTGTTGGGCCGCTCGTCCCTGCGCGTCCTCAACCGCGTCTCCGCGGTGATGATGTGGGCCTCCGCCGTCTACCTCGCCTACATCATCTGGCACCTGTGACGCGTGGGCGCGCACAGCGGCTGCGCCATCACAGCGGCCATGCCCCGTCCGGCGTCCCGTACTCGGCGAAGATGTAGTCCCGGGATTGGGCCGCCAGGGTGCGGACGCGCGCGAGATCGACATGCAACAACCGGCCCCCGCGCTTGACCGCCTTGCCCGCGACGTAGACCGAGTCCACGTTGCCGGCGTGGGCGCACTGGACCACGGCGCCGACGGGATCGTTCACCGGCGTCAGGTTGATGTCGGTGGCGCGGATGAGAATGACGTCCGCCTGTTTGCCGGGCGTCAGCGATCCCACCTTGGATTCCAGGCCCAACGCCCGCGCGCCGTCAATGGTCGCGAACTCCAGCACCTCCCTGGCCGAGAGCGGCAGCTTCTCCGGCATGTTGCCGCCCGCCAGAATCCCTTCGTTGATCCGCGAGCGCTCCGCCTGCAGCATGAACTTCATCTGCGCGAACATGTCGCCGCCCGTCGAGGTGACGACGTCGATCCCGATGGTCGGCCGCCCACCGTGCCGGGTGAGCCGCCCGGTCAACGGGTACCCGTGCCCCATCATCATCTCAATCTCGGGCGTCACCGACACGGACGCGCCCGTCTCGGCAATCAGGCGGAACTCCTCGTCGCTGATGGTGTTCACGTGGACCAGGTTGAGATCCGGTCCGAGCAGCCCGGCCTGGTACATCTTCTCGATGGAGCGGTCCACCGATCCCCACGATCCGAACCCGACGTGCATCGAACACACTGCGCCGAGTTCCCGGGCAAGCCGGATGTCGTGCAGCGTCGCGTTCCAGGAGGAGAACTCCGGCCCCCGGATGGCGAGGCCGAAGGTCAACAGTTGGTCGTCGGAGGAAAAGTACTGTTTCTTCACCCGCACGCAGTCCTCCGGGTGGGTCAGCTCGCTCTCGCGGGACCAATAGTCCCCAGCGCCCCGCAGCGGCGTGCCGTATGCGAAGACGGCCCGGATCCGCGCCTCCTGAAGGGCGCGGATCATCTCGTCGGCGTGATCCGGCGAGTTGATCATGGACCAATCGAGCAGCGTGGTGACGCCCGCGTCGAGGGCTTCCAGCGCGCCCAACAGGTTGCCGATGTACACGTCCTCGGGACGCAGGGTGCCGCCGAGTCCGCCGAAGTACAGATGCTGCAGATAGGTCGTCAGCGGCCAGTCGGCCCCGGCATTGCGAATGACCGCCTCCCACACGTGGCGATGGGTGTCGACGAACCCGGGCAGCACAATCATCCCCGACGCGTCCACCACCTCGCAGTCGGACGCGTCGAGGTCAGGCTGCACGGCCGCAATCCGGCTGCCTTCCACCAGCACATCCGCCCGCTTGAAGTCGCCCAGCGCCGGATCCAGGGTCAGCACGCAGCCGCCTTTGAACAAAATCCGCTCCGTCACGGTTTATCATCCCCTTGGCCTGTGAAATGGAGGGCGCGAGGCCTGTCCGGCGTCACACCAACGCTTCTTCGAAGGCGGTGCCCCAACGGGTGATGCACTCGTCGGTGCCCCACACGCGCGGCCGCTGCGGAATGGTCTCGTGCCAGGGTCGCGGTTCGAACATGTTCAACTCTGGGATAAACACGTCGGCGTCGGTGAAGAGTTCAATCATGTTCCCCTCCGGATCACGGTGGTAGGTGGCAATGTTGTGCCCGGCACCGTGCCTGGAGGGCCCCCACAGAACGGGGATCTCATGCTTGCTGAGATAGTCCATGCTCCGCACCAGGTGGCTGTAGTCCCGGAGCTCAAACGCCAGGTGATGCATCCCCTTGCGGTCGGACGTGCAGAAGTTCAACACATGGTGATCCCGGTTGCAGGTCATGAATCCGAAGAACGATTCAATCCAATCGGTGTTGACGAACCCGAACTGCTTGTAGTACTCGACCGAGCGTTTCGCGTCGCGCACGCGCAGGGACAGATGCCCCACCTTGTTCGGCACAATCCCCTCGCTGCGAAATCCGGGTGCGGTCGCCTCCATCTGCGAGAACAGATGGACCTCAAACCCGTCCATGTCGGTGAACTGGACGATCTCGGGGATGGCCGGCAAAGAATCCGCTTTCATTTCGGCCGCAATACCCATCCGCTGCAGCGCCGCGTGCGCCTCGGCGGCGGAGAGGTCAGGCGCCAACTGCAGGCCGAATCCTTTCAATCCCGGTTCGGACGACGGAGACAGGATGATATTGTGGTGGTCAAAGGCCGTGCTCAGATACGCCCGGCCCCCCTCCTCTTCCGTCAAGGACAGCCCCAACACCTCCGTGTAATACCGGACCATCGCGGAGACGTCGGTACAGCCAAAGTGCACGTAGGCCAACCGAAAGACTCGCACCATGCCCTTCCCTCCCAAAATAATCTTGATTCGCTTCTGTGAATTGTGCCTAGTTCAAGCTCACAACCTGGTTTCTCTGCGTGCCCAGGTGCACCTTCCCGTCGGAACTGTGAATCTCACACGTCACGACGTCGCCGTCTTTGAGGTACTGCGCCCGGCCCGCCTGGCTGCGCTCCAGCAGGGCCCACTTGTCCTCCGCGGGGATGCGGGGATCGGACAGCGACGCCATTTCCTCGCTGGTCAGGTGCAGGGCCACGCCGCCCGGTGTCCCGGTCAAGACGAGGTCCCCCGGGGCCAGATCGACAATGGCGGACAGCTCCGTCAGGGTCTCTTCCGGCCTGTACAACAACTGCCCCGTGTTGGCGGACTGGCGAAGCTCCCCGTTGACCCACAGGTTCAGATGCAGGTCGTGGATGACGCCGGATTCCCCCTCATCAAAGAGATAGATGAAGGGCCCGGTCGGACAGAACGTGCGGTAGCTCTTGCCCTTGAACCACTGCCCCTCCACCAACTGCACATCGCGCGCCGAGATGTCGTCGCACATCACGATGCCGGCCACGTAATCGCCCAGATTGTCCGCCGTCACCCGGGTGGGTTCCGTCAAGGGCCGGCCGATGACCAGTGCCAGCTCGACCTCGTAGTCGAGCAGACGCACATTCGCCGGCCGCACGATGTCATCCTCAGGGCCGCTCAGGGACGTGTCCGACTTGGCGAAGATCAGATTGTACGGCGGCCGGACCGGTGCCATACCGGCTTCCAGGCGGTGGTTCGCGTAGTTGGCGCCCTGGCACAGCAGTCTGGCCGGCCGTGTCACGGGGCACAACCATCGCACTTCCTCATCCGGCCACCTGCCCTCGCCCGCCTCCGCGGCGCGCCGCACGTCAGCGATGCCCTCGGTCAGCAGTTGTCCCAGCGAGGGATACCGTGCCGCAAGCGGCTTCACGCGCTCCTCGACCATCACACCCCATTGCCAATCTCCGTCCTTCTCGAAACGAACCAACCTCACGCCCACGCGCTCTCCCCCTTCTCATCCAGCCGATGGACCAGTCCGCTGACGGCGTTGAGCAGCCGAAGCATGCTGCGGTAGGCCCGAAGCGGGTGGCGATGGCAGACGGCATCGAAGACCGCCCTGTGCAGGGCGAGCGACGCCTGAGACGCCTCCTGGGTCGTGTGCTGCATGACCGGCATGGTGTGGTGCCGGCTGTACAGCAGGGCGTCCCGCAGCATCCGCACCAGGCTGAGCATCAGTTCATTGTGGGAGGCGAGGATGATGCTGTCGTGGAACTCGTAGTCGGCCTTAGCCCAATCCCCCTCGCCGTGCAGGGATGCCTCGAGGCGCTCGAAGCCCGCGCGGATGACCTGAAGATCCTCGTCCGTGGCGTTCTTGGCCGCCAAAGCCACCGCCGCCGGTTCAATCGCCAAACGGACCTCCGTCAGTTGCATGAGAAAGGACCGGTTCGGCGTCGCCTCCGTCGACCAGCGCAACACATCCTGGCTCCACCAGTGCCAGTCCGTGCGCTGACGTACCCTGGTGCCCACCTTTTGATGGGACTCCACCAAACGCAGGGCCTCCAACGCCTTCAACGCCTCCCGTGTGACGGTGCGGCTCACGCCGTTCATCTCGCTGAGCACCTCGACCCGGGGCAGAATGTCGCCCGGCGCCAGCTGTCCGCTGACGATTTTCCGCCCGATCTCGTGAACCAGTTGCGTGCTGAGGTTTCTCTGGCGCATCCAACCCCTCCTGTTCCGGCGCTCGCAATGACCGACCCTTGCACCGTCCATCGGCAAGTATAAAATAATATTTAAATATTTATCTGTCAACTGTGTTGTTTTCTGAATCGCATCCCGGCAGTCGCCGGGGGCGTTTTGTCCCGCCCGTGGGCCGGCGATGAGGAGCGGCGGCAATGTCCATGGATGAGCGAAATGGATGCGAAAGGAGCAGGGTGTATGATGGTGCTTGAGACCGCCGACGGCCCCGTGGCAGGGACCCGGGAAGGCGGCCACTGGGTGTTCCGGGGCATTCCCTACGCCGCCCCGCCCGTGGGCCGGCTGCGCTTTCACCCGCCGCAGGCCCCGTCCCCCTGGACCGAGGTCCGGGCCTGCCAAGCTTTTGGCGCGAGGGCGCCTCAGCCGGCCGCGGGGCTTCTCCCGGCGGCCCCGCTGCCGTGCGCGGAAGACTGCCTGACCTTGAACGTCTGGACGCCGGGGATGGACGCAGGCCGCCGCCCTGTGTTCGTCTGGGTGCACGGCAGGGAATCGGTTTGGGGCGATCCCGTATGGATTTCTGGCGGCCCTACCGTTCCGACACCAGGGAGGTCCTCGTCCTCGGCCCAGTCCCGGGCATGGCACGCATCCCCCGACCCCCATCGAACCTGGATTCAACGTGGATCAAGTCTTCGTCCTGTCGTGAAGTGCAAAATTCAGTGCTGTCCCATCGGTATACTCATAAAGGCGGTAGACAAACGGATCCGGGTACCCTATGATAGGGCCAATAGCACTTCACCCTTTGCCTCCAGCCCGTCCCCAGTGGAGAGGAGGACACCACACCATTTCAGGAGGAGGTCACGCCCTTGGCAACCATTCGCGTTCGCAACACCGGCCAGCGGATTGAGGGAGAATCGACGGTGCGGCAATTTCTCGCCGACAACAATGTCTACTATGATCACTGGGATCCGGGCAAGCTGCCCGTCCATTTGCAGGGCAAGTTCGTCCTCGCCGCGGAGGATCAGGAAGCCATCCTCCAGGCGTACCGGGAGGACATCGAGCGTCTCGCCCAATCCCGCGGATACGTGAAATGGGATGTCATCGCCCTGTCGGAGGCCACGCCCAACCTGGAGGAGCTCCTGAAGAAGTTTGAACAGGTGCACACCCACAGCGAGGACGAGGTGCGCGCCATCGTCGCCGGCAGCGGCATCTTCATCATCAAGGGCAAACCGGAGACCGGTTACTTTGACGTGGAGTTGGAAGCCGGAGATGTCATCTCCGTCCCGGAGAACAACCCCCACTTTTTCACCCTGACGGACGAACGCAAGGTGGTGGCCATCCGCCTGTTCATCGATCCGTCGGGTTGGGTGGCCCACCCCTACGAAGACCCTGAATTCGTGAAGGCTTGAGGGGAGGCTGTGCGCCATGCGACGCACGGACCTGTGGATCGGCGGCCGCTGGGTGGAACCGGCGCGCCGCGTCCCCCTGCGCAACCCGCACACCCGGGCGCTGCTGGCGGAGGTGGGCTACGCCTCCGCCGCGCAGGCGGAACAGGCCATCCTGGCCGCGTCCGACGCATTCGCGGCCTTTCGCGTCACCCCCGCGCATGAACGGGCGGACATCCTGTATCGCGCCGTCGACATTCTGCGGCGGCGCAGCGAAGAGGCGGCACGCGTCATTGCGGAGGAGGCCGCCAAACCCATCACCGCGGCGCGCGGCGAGATCGCCCGCACCATCCAGACCTATCTGTTCGCCGCCGAAGCGGCCCGCAGCATCTATGCCGAGTCTGTGCCGATGGACGCGGCGCCGCGCGGAGAGCGGCACACCGCGTACACCAAGCGCGTGCCGCTCGGCGTGGTCACGGCCATCACGCCATTCAATTTCCCGTTCAACCTGGTTGCCCACAAAGTGGGGCCCGCCATCGCCGCCGGCGACACCATCGTGCTCAAGCCCGCCGAGCAGACGCCCCTGTCCGCGCTTTTCATCGCAGACGTGTTTCGCGAGGCAGGCCTGCCGGATGGGGTGTTGAACGTGATCCCCGGCGACGGTCAGGAGCTGAGCGAGGTTCTGACCACGCATCCGAAGGTGGCGTTCGTCACGTTCACCGGCAGCCCCCGCGTCGGGAAAATCATCCGGGCCCAGGCCGGATTGCGCAAAGTCACGTTGGAACTGGGCTCCAACTCTCCGCTTCTGGTCGATGGCGGGTTCAGCCCCGCCGAGCTCGACCGGATCGCCCAGGAGACGGTGGCGGGCGCATTCTCGTACAACGGCCAAGTGTGCATCTCGGTCCAGCGGGTGTTCGTTCACGAGTCGGTGTTCGAAGACCTTCTGGCACGCGTGGTGGCGGGCGCAAAACGGCTTCGCATCGGCGATCCGTTGGACGAGACGACCGATATCACTGCACTCATCAACGAGGCGGCCGCGAGCCGGCTGCAGCGTTGGCTCGATCGAGCCGTGGCCGGCGGGGCCAAGATCCACTGCGGCGGGCGATTCCACGGCCAAGTGATGGAACCGACGGTGTTGACGGACGTCCCCGCGGACGCCGAACTCAACTGCGAGGAAGCGTTCGGGCCGGTGGTGGTGCTGTGGCCGTTCTCCACCTGGGACGAGGCCATTGACCTCGCGAACGACTCCAAGTTCGGCCTGAATGCAGGGGTGTTCACGAAGGACATCGAACGCGCCATGGCGGCCGCCGAGCGGCTTGAGTCCGGTGGCGTCCTCATCAATCAGGTACCGACCTACCGGGTCGATCACATGCCGTATGGCGGGGTCAAAGAGAGCGGCAGCGGCCGCGAGGGGGTCCGCTACGCCATGGAAGACATGATGGACGTCAAACTGGTGGCCATTCGCCACGGTGTGTTCACGACCGCGGAGTGATGGCCGCGGCCGCGCAGATACGAATGCCCGGATTCCGGTCCACGCCCCGGTCCGGGCATTCGTACGCCGGTCCCCCGCCCAGCCTGTACGACAGGGTCCCCGGTGTACGAGCATCCGCGTCAACCGCACCCCGGTGCGCATCGTTGCATCCGGCCGTCCGGCAGGACCAGCTCGTGGAGAAAGGCAATCTGTGTGACGCCATCCTCGGTGGTGATGCAGAACTCCTCCCCGGATTCCGCCCGGTAGATCGACAGGATGCGATCCCCGTTCACCAACGCCAAATCGTTGTTTACCCGGTGTTCTTCCTCTCCGCCCCAGTCGCCGCGGATATACCGCTCGAATGCGCGAATGAGATCATCGGCGGTGATCCGGCTCTCCAGCACCGCCGTGCTGATTTTCACTTTTCCCACACGAAATAGCATGTGCCCGCCTCCCGCTCCCGGCGCTCCGCCTGTTGCGCATACATTTTCCTGTTCTGCGTATATCTTCGCAATTTTTTCGGACAGTCCTGCTCATCCGTGCAGGTCTGACATGCCAGTCTGACATGCCAGTCTGACATGCAGATGCGCGGGCCGTAAGACCGGCGAAGACCGTCATTGCGGTCAGGGAGAACGTGCAGGCCGGAAGAACGGTGTTCCCCCCGAAAGAACGGAGTTTCCAAGTGATGAACCCCAAAGATGAAAAAGATGAAAATGAACACGAAAAAACCCTCCGTTCCCGGAGGGCGTGCATTTGATGACCTTGGTTGCGGGGACAGGACTTGAACCTGCGACCTTCGGGTTATGAGCCCGACGAGCTGCCAACTGCTCCACCCCGCGTCGATTGGTGGGTCATGAAGGACTCGAACCTTCAACCTGCCGATTAAGAGTCGGATGCTCTACCAATTGAGCTAATGACCCGCGTCATCGAACACCGCTTAAGATAACACGGTGGGCTTCTCTTGTCAACCCCTTCAGCCGTCCGCCGACAGATTTCCAAAATGCGGCCGATGCGGGTTCGTCGATCTGCCCGCCCCCGCACGCCTCTTGACGGATACGGACGTGTCATGGTATGGTTCTGCGTGTTGTGCCACACGGTGCAAGGGGGTATAGCTCAGGGGGAGAGCACCTGCTTTGCACGCAGGGGGCCGTCGGTTCAAATCCGACTACCTCCACCATCTGTGGAGCTGTGGTGTAGAGGCCTAACATGCCAGCCTGTCACGCTGGAGACCGCGGGTTCGAATCCCGTCAGCTCCGCCAACGTCGGGTCCCAAAAGGGACCCGATTTTCGTTGGCGGGGCTGGCGGGTACAGAGAAACCGCGTGGGTTCGCTCCGCGCGCACGAGCGCGCAGCGCGAGGAGCACGGGACCGTTTCCACCGAACCATTACGGGCGCGTACGCGCCACTCAGAAACAAGAAACGGTCCATGCCGTCAGCTCCGCCAACGTCGGGTCCCAAAAGGGACCCGATTTTCGTTGGTGGAGCTGACGGGTAACCTTCACTTGTCGCGACGGGTCTTTCGTCGCGCGTCGCGCCGGCTGAAAAAGACGATGCCGCCAATCAAGAGGGCCAACAACACCGCCCAGTACAGCCAATGGGCAAGACTCTCCTGAAGGGCAGCCCAAGTCCATGCATCCACAACATCACCTGATTCTGCTTTGGGTATCCGGCTGGCCTCACATGGGCCGCATCTTTTTCCGGTGATCGCGAATCCACTCGTGCAGTTGAATCTTGTCGTCCCGCCCCTCCACGTACCGGCCGTACGGTGCCGCGTAGGCGTACGGCAATCCCTCCCGCTTGGCCAACGCCAACAATTCCTGCGGGCTGGCGTGACCGGTGTACGGGATCCCCTTCCCGTCCAGCGTCACCACCCAGTAGTTCGGTGGCGGGTCTCCTTCCCCCGTCAACACCCAGTCGCCTCGGTAAACGTTGAGGATGGGGAGATCCTCCGTCATCACGGTGAACCCCAGTTCAGACACGGTCGTGTGGTGTTCGCGGGTGTTGCTCACATCGGTTCCCCCTTCCCAGCCGGCCGGCCGCCATCCACGGCGTGCGACAGGCCTTTACGGTGGCCATAGTATGGGCCCGCGCAAGCGTACCCATGCGGTGCAGGAGACCGTCGCGTGCAGGGAGGCGATGGGATGTTAGGATATAATGATCCGGAGTGCCCAGGCCGGGCCCGGGCGGTCCCCAAACCGCACCGCCAGACCGGCATGTGCAACCCGCCTGTCCGCCGCATGCGCCCGGGGACAGGCATCCCGGGAGGATGCACCCGGGCAACACCGCAAGGAGGGACCGGAATGCCCGCTCGTTTGGTGTTGCGTCAAAACCGCAAGCGTCGTTTGGAACAGGGCCATCCGTGGGTGTATCAGTCCGAGGTCCAGCACGTCGATGGATCCATTCAGCCAGGCGACATCGTCGACATCGTCAACCACCAGGGTGTGTTTCTCGCCCGCGGTTACGCCAATCCCCAGTCGCAAATCATCGCCCGTGTGATGGCGTACCAGCCCGACGCCACCATCGACGCGTCCTTTCTTACCCGCCGCGTCGAACAGGCGTGGGCGTACCGTCAGCGGTTCTTGCCCGGTATCACGTCCTGCCGGGCGGTGTACGGAGAAGCCGATTTTCTGCCCGGCCTCATCGTGGACAAGTATGAGGACGTCCTCGTCGTCCAGGTCCTCAGTTATGGGATGGAACGCCTCCTCCCCGCCATCCAGGAGGCGCTCGTTCAGGTCTTTCAACCCCGCGGCATCCTGTTGCGCAACGACGTGCCTGTCCGCCGCCTGGAGGGGTTGCCGCTCGAAAAGCGGGTGCTGTACGGCGAAGTGCCGCCCGTCGTCGAGATCATCGAAAACGGCCTGACCTTCGAGGTGGATGTGTTCGAGGGCCAGAAGACCGGTTATTTCTTCGATCAACGCGAGAATCGCGCCGCCATCCGCCCCATCGTCCAAACCGGCACGTCCGGGGAAGGCGGTGCCGAGGTGTTGGAGTGTTTCTGCCACACCGGATCGTTCACCGTGCACGCCCTGCATTATGGCGCGCGGCATGTGACCGCCGTCGACATCTCTGAATCCGCCATCGAGGTCGCCAAGCGCAACGTGGCGCGCAACGGATTCGCCGGAGGCGTCGACTTCGTGGTCGCGAACGCGTTTGACCATCTGCGATCCGAAGAACAGGCCGGCCGCAAGTACGACGTGGTCATCCTGGATCCCCCGGCGTTCGCCAAATCCCGCCACGCCGTGGAGAGCGCCTGCCGCGGGTACAAGGAAATCAACCTGCGCGCCTTGAAGCTCATCCGCGACCACGGCTACCTGGTCACGGCAAGCTGCTCCTTCCACGTCTCTCCCGACCGCTTCCAGGCGGTCGTGCTGGACGCCGCCTTCGACGCCCACAAAATCGTGCGCCTGGTGCACTGGGCGGGAGCCGGCAAAGATCACCCCGAGATCGCCGGGGTGGACGAAGGTCACTACCTGAAATTCGCCATCTACGAGGTGACGAGCCGCTAGGGGGCAGCTCGCCACCTCTCCGCCTCAGGTCCGGTCGTAAAACGCCGGAGGTTCGTGCCCGAGCAGCCGCAGGTACACGTAGCCCTGGCCGCGATGATGGATCTCGTTCTCCAACGCGTACGTCAACCAGCTCACCGCGTTCGTCTCGGGACCCTCCCAGAACGGATCCGGCCGCACCTCCAGCAGAGACTCCATGGAGATTCGATCCCACGCGGCCCGTGTCCGCGCCCGCACCTCATCCCCGTACGCCAGAAGCTCGTCGGCCGTCGCCGTTTTCAACGCTTCGGGCGGGCCTTCCCACGTCCATTCGCCGTCCGCCAAGCCCCGGATGTAGGCCCGCTCCATTTCCCAGATCTCCAACAGCATGTCCCGGAATGGCCGCATCCCCGGCACCGGCCTGGCGTCCAGCGCATCCACCTCCGCCAGGGCCCTCGCCACCTTGTTCGTCAAACGCCGATTGTCCTCCCACACCGACAGGAACCAAGCCTTCCAATCCAACCGCATCATCTCCTGTGCATCCGACCTCGCGATTCAGCGATCCGTCCCTTGGCGTACGGCGAGGTCTTTATCGAATCGAATCTTCGAAATGATACTATACGAGAACATATGTTCGTGTCAACCGCACGGTTAATCTTTTCTATCATCGGGCATGCTAGAGAAGAGAGATGGCTGAAAGGAGGGATCCCCATGACAGAGAACGATGTGATCGGCATGGCACTGGCCGTCCTCGTCCTCATCGGGATGGTGCGCCTCCTCGGCCCCCGGCCCGGCTTTCGGATCCGGATCGAGCGGCGGCGAAAGACGAAGGTGCGCAGACGAAAGGTCCCCGTTCACCCGCTCGTCCTCAAGGAGCGCCGGTTGGCCAAGGAGCTTCGGAAGGTCAGGGCCCAATTGAGAGCCGGCGAGATCGACGCGTAGAGGTTGAAAACGCAGGAAGCTGTCGATCCCGCAAGCCCACGCTCAACCAAACCGCCGCCCGCGAACGGGCGGCGGCGGCACACACCACGGGGAGACCGGTGCCCGGTTGATGGTACGGAACGGGAAACCCTCCCACGAAGATCGTTGGCATTCCCGCCCCCTCGCCGCCCGCTTTGGACCACCGCCTCACCGGCGGCCCGCGTACATCCAGACTCCCCAGGCGATGAACAACACCAGCGCGATGGCGGTCGGCAGCCAGACCAAAGTTGGAATCGACGCCTGGACCATGCTATCCCCTCTTTCCCATCCGTCGGCAGACGGGCCGCGTCACGCACACGCACGTCCCCCTCCGTATTGTCAGACGGTTCTATATTAGCCCAAGCGTACGCACCTTGAAAGTGGGCATATTCAGCATCCCCCGGGGCACGAGGGCGTAATCGCAGACCCGGCCGTCCATACCGGGCCGGATGTGGATGGCCGCCCACCCTGCCGCCAGCGCAACCGAGAACACGCGCCGCGTCTGCATCCGCCATGCCAGCGCCAGCGCGGGGTCCGTTCGCCGGATCTCCTGCATTCGCGCGGGGATGGAGATCCATCGCAGGAGGACGCCACTCCCTCCTGCCGTGCGCATCCGTGATCGGCCTTCGTCCGCATTCCCATCCGTTTGCAGGCGTTCGTGCAGCGCCTCGTCCGGAACCGCGGCCGGCTCCGGCAGCCCATCCGGGCGCACGCGGGCGGCCAACAACCGTTCCGCCGTGTTGACCGGAGCTTGTGCGCACGCCCTGCGGACGTCTTCAGGAACGACGGGGATGTCGGGGGCCAAATCCCACGTCACCTCGAAGCGGTCGGACGGCATGCCGCGGTTCAGATCATCGTTCAGTTCACCGTAGCAGTTCTCCACGTAGGTGTCTGCCACGGCCCCGAGTTTGGACAGGTTGAGCCACGCGTTGCGCGCCTCCAGCGGATCGTACGTCCAGACCATCCTGCGGTAACCGAGAGCCCGAGCCGCCTCGGCTTGCCGGTGTTTCAGCCGCTCGCCCACACCCTGGTTGCGGTAATCCGGCAGCACGCCCATCATGTGCGAGCAGAGGTACGCCTCGCCGGCGCGAAAACCGGGGAATCCGTACACAAACCCAATCATGCGCGGGCCGTCAAACGCGCCGATGGCGACACCGCCGTTTTTCACCGCCGTCCAGGTCTGGTGCACCGGAATCGGGTCCGTGCCCCACACCCGGCGCTCCAATTCCTGCATGTCCTGCAATTGTTCCAGACGCGTGAGTGGGTAGATGTCGATGTCCATGGCCCCTCCGAAAGGGAGCTCAGCTGGATTGAACCTCCACGCGGCCCACCGTGTATTCGACATTGCCTGCGATGGTCTTGCCGATAAAGCACCGGTTTCGGGCATCCAGTGCGGAGGATTCGTACTCGGCCTGACGCGCCGGATCTCCCCCGGCAATGGTCGGCGACACCTGCAGCCTGGCGAACTTCGACTGCAACGGATATCCGGTGACGGTGCCTTCCGCTGCGATCCGGACCTCCGACACCGGCAATTCACGCTTCTTCAACAAGCCGAAAAGCGTCGCGCTGTAGCAAGAAGCCACCGCCGAGATCAAGAAGTCCTCCGGACTCGCCCCGACCCCTTTTCCACCCATCTGGTCGGGCGCCGAGTATGTCAAGGTCTGCCCCGCGATCTCCAAGCGGCCCTCGCCATCCCTCCCCGTTCCCGACCAACGCAGCGTGACTGGGAATTGCAAGTCCGCCATTGCGCCTCACTCCTCTTTAAGGAAATTGTACCGCAAGCCCGCCGATTATGGGTACCATCCCGACGCACACGGCAGCCCGTTCAGCCGCTTCAAATCCCACCCGCCGGCCACAGCGCGCCGAGCGCCATTGCGCCGAACACGACGGGCAGGTAAATCAGGGAAGCGAAAAACGTCCGCTTCGCCCAATACGTCGTCTTTGCCCGCGGACGCAAGAGATGCACATGCATCCACAGGAACCACAGCCCAGCGATGGCGGCCGGCACCAGGTACAGCCACCCCAGGTGGACCGTGAAGGGCAGGAGCACCGACACCAACACCAACAGGACCGCGTACGCCCCCATCTGCCGCCGAGTCGACAGCTCCCCCCGCGCCACCGGCATCATCGGCACGCCGGCTCTCGCGTACTCGTCCCGCTTGTACAGCGCCAGTCCCCAGAAATGAGACGGTGTCCACAGAAAGATGAGCAAAAACATCCCCAATGCCGCCCAACTCAACTGCCCAGTCACCGCCGCCCAGCCGACCAGCGGCGGGAAGGCGCCCGCGCCTCCGCCGATCACGATATTCTGCGGGGTCCTGCGCTTGAGCACCATCGTATACAGGACGCCGTAGTACAGGTACCCCGCCAACCCCAGGGCCGCTGTAAGTAGGTTGGCGCCCACGGCCAGGATGAGGACACCGAGAAATCCGAGGACCAGCGCCCAGGCCAGGGCCGCCTTTGGCCGTACCACGCCGGCCGGCAGCGGGCGATGAGCGGTGCGGGCCATGACCCGGTCGATATCCCGGTCATACCACATGTTCAACGCCGCAGACCCACCCGCGGTCAGGGCGAGCCCAGCAACGCCCGACAGTGCCTGCAGGGTGATAGGCACCTGATGGGCTGCCGTCACCATGGCACACACCTCGGTGAACAACAGCAAAAACACGATACGCGGCTTCGTCAGCTCCCAGTACGCCGACATCCGGGTGCGCAGCGGTACAGGAGACACTGTACCCTCCTGCCAACTGCCGGCCGCGTGATCGACACTCGCCGGCATCTCGCGTCACATCCTCTCGATCCGTTTGGTAACACCAGCGTAGAAAGCGCGGCAACCGACCCGTGTGCGGCGCATCACACCTACGCCCGCTCCGGGATTCATGTTCACAAGGATGTTGCAGACGGCCAAATTTGCAGAGATGTCGTACAATGGTTCCAAAGCGCAATGGGGAGTGGGATGCGGATGACAGACCGTGCGGTTTTGCGATCCCGTTGGAACCGGATCTTCTTCTGCTTGGCGGCGGCGCTCAGCGTCGCCGGGTGCAGCGGACCCGGTGCGGCCCCCGCGACCGGTCCGGCGAACAACGCGTCCCCTGGCGGAGGGAACCGGACGACAGGATCGCATTCCGCACCCGCTGCGGCAAACGCCGCGTCCCTATCCCATCCGGCAGGCCACGGCCCAGGCGAGGCGTCCGGCCTGAAAAACCCGGCCTGGATCGCCGATCCGGTCAACTACTCCCCGGCCGGCGCCGCCGCAAATCACGCGGCTCCTGCAAACCCAAACCTGTCTGTCCCCATCCTCGAGTACCACGAGGCCAACTATGTGCCCGGGAACGTGGCGACCCTGAAACCCGGCCAGTTGGAGGCCGAGTTCCAGTGGTTGTCCGATCACGGCTTTCACACCATCAACTTCGGCCAACTGTACGCCGCACTTTACCAGGGGTACCGGTTGCCCAGCCGGCCCGTGCTGCTCACCTTCGACGACGGGTATGAAAGTGTCTACCTGAAGGTATTCCCCCTCTTGAAACGGTACCACTTTCAAGCCACCGTGTTCGCCGTCTCCGGCTTCACCCACGACCAGCCCAATCGCGACAAGCCGTTCCCGACGATGACCGTGTCCGAACTGCAGGAGTTGCAGGCCAGCGGCCTGGTGGACGTGGAGAATCACACCGCAACGCACGCGGACCTGTCCAAGTTGAGCGCGGACGAGCAGCGGCGCGAGATCGACGGGGCCGCGGCGTTCCTGGAGAACATCGTCCACCACCCCATCCGCTTTTTCTGCTATCCGAACGGCGATTACGGCGACCAGACCGTGGATCTCCTGCGCCAGTCGGGGTATCTGCTGGCCGTCACGCAGCATCAAGGATACGCCAACCTCAGCCAGGGGCCGCTCACCCTGCACCGGTTGACGGTGCTCGAGTCGACGACGCTCAGCGAATTCGCGGCGATGCTCCGCCCCTCGCTATCGGAACCCACCCAGACGCTGCCCCAGTCGCTGATGAACATGCACCAACAGGCCAGCCAGGCGTTCTCGAACCACCGGTACAGCGACACCATTCGCTTGGAGAACCAGGTCATCGCGGACGATCCCGGGTACGCCCCCGCCTACAACCTGCGCGGCATCGCCGAGCTGTACGCAGGCCAAATCCAACAGGGCCAGGCGGACATCGACCACGCCCTGCAGCTCGATCCCGGCTTCGGCTACGCCAAATTCAACAAAGCCCTCGGCCTGGAGTTGACAGGGCGGTACGATGAGGCCATCCGGGCCTATCAGGATGCGCTCGCTTCCGGCCGCGGGGAGTGGTGGATCCCCTGGTGCGACTACGGGATCGCGAGCATCTACGGACGCCGCGGCGACGTGGAGAATACCGTCCGCTACCTGCGCGAGGCGATTTCGCTCGACCCCTCCTGCAAAACGGAGGCGCGCACGGAACACGACTTCGATCCCGTGCGCGCCAGCGCAGCCTTTCAAGCACTTATCCGTTAGGCCCGCGGCCCGGCGGGAAGGCGGCCGCGCGGCCAGCCGCCTCACCGTTCACCGCGTCATGTGGCGCGTCGGAGCTGCCTTCCGCGCACGATGCGATGCTCCGCATCCCGCTTGATGGCGAACAGGCGGCCGCATTCGTCGCACTTGAGCACCTCGTTGACGACGTGGCGATACCCGACCTTTTTGGGGCGCCCCGTCTTGCCCCCCGCGGTCACCGGCCGCAGATACTCATGGATGTGCTGCTCCACCACCGACAGCGGAACCTTGCAGATCCGGCAGCACGGGACTTGATACATCGGTCGTCACCCCTCGGAATGGGAAACCTGGCGATGGACGTGCTTGTCCACCCTCCATGACCTGGTGCACACCACCAACGTGTCGTATCCTGTTGAATCTATCGTATACCAAGGAGTGGCCATTGTGGAGAGGTGTTCCGGGCAACTGGAAAGCTGTGCGCGGGTGGTGCAGAATAGAGACGTCCAAAGCGAAAGGAGTGGCTAGGCATGTACGACATCGCCATCATCGGCGCGGGCCCGGCCGGGGCGAGTGCCGCGATTTTCGCCGCACGCGCCGGCAAGAAGACGGTCGTCTTCGACAGTGACCAGAGCATCACCCGCAAAGCATGGATTGAGAACCACTACGGGATTGACCGGATCGCCGGCCCCGACCTGGTGGATCAAGGGAAGCGCCAAGCCCAGCGCTTCGGCGCGACCATCGTACAGGCGAAGGTGACCGGGATTGAGCGGCTGTCCGACGGATTCGCCCTGTTGACCGACGGGAGCCGTTTCGAGGCCCGGCACGTGATCTTCGCGACCGGGTTGTGGACCGACCTGGCGGAACAGGTCGGGCTGAACACCCAGCCGGCCACGGAACCGCGCATCAAGACGGTGATTGTGGTGGACCGCGACGGGCGGACGAACATCCCGGGCATCTGGGCGGCCGGAACGGTGGCCGGCACCAGCGTGCACACCATCATCACCGCGGGCGACGGTGCCCGAGTCGCCATCAACGTCATCAGCGAACTGAACGGCGAACGCTGGGTCGATCACGATGTGCTCAAACCGTCCACCTGATCCGGCGAATACCTGTTACGAGCCTGGGAAAAGGGCCGCAGCTCCGCGGCGGAGCCGCGGCCCGTTCATTTACAGCACTGCGAACTGCTCGTCTCGGACGTCCGTGATGAACATGTGGCCGGGGGCATGCGTGATCATCAGCTCGGGCTTGACGTGCATCGCCACCGCCTGAGGGGTGACGCCGCAGGCCCAGAACACCGGCACTTCTCCTGGGTGGAAGGTCACCGGATCGCCAAAATCGGGCTTCGACAGGTCTTCAATCCCGATGGCCGCCGGATCCCCGATGTGCACCGGCGCACCGTGCACCGCGGGAAAGCGGGAGGTCACCTGCACCGCCCGGACCACCTGCGCGTGCGGGATGGGCCGCATGCTGACCACCATCGGTCCCGAGAACCGCCCCGCGGGGGTGCAGTCGATGTTGGTCCTGTACATCGGGACATTGCAGTTCTCTTCAATGTGGCGGACCGGCACCCCGTTGTCCAGGAGCGCCTGCTCAAACGTGAAACTACACCCGAGCAGAAAGGCCACCAGATGGTCCGACCAATACGATTGAATGTCGGTCGTCTCGTCCACCAGTTCTCCACTCCGGTACACTCGGTATTTGGGCACGTCCGTGCGCAAGTCCGCGTCTGGCGCGACCCGGGCCGGCACCGGAGAGCCCACCTCGGTCACGTCGAGCACGGGGCAGGGTTTCGGATTGCGCTGGCAGAACAGCAAAAACTCAAACGCCAGTTCCTTTGGTAAAATGACCAGATTGGCCTGCGTGTACCCGGCGGCCGCACCGGCGGTCGGTCCGGTCCATTCCCCGCGCCGAATCTTTTCCCGCATCTGGGCGGGGGTGAGACGGGATGCGTCCATGTCAGTTTTCCTCCTTTAGGGATCCGCGCCATACCGTTCCAATCACCGCAATTGCAACCCGATTGTGTAAACACCTGTGTCTATGATCTTATCACATGCAATCGTCTTCCGCATTTCAATTCCTTCCCTGTTTTTTAGTATGTCAGATTTCCACACAATTTTCATTGACGCACGGAATGTCGCCGGTGTATGTTCTATGCGATGTGAATGCAACATGGAGAAATTGCAGAAAGGAGAGATCTTCGTGAGCGAATTGCCGAACGCCGCCATGGTGGCCGCCCGTCGCACGAGCTTGTCCGCGCTCATCGGCGCCGCCTTCATCATGGCGACGTCCGCCATCGGCCCAGGGTTTCTGACGCAGACCGCGGTGTTCACGCAGCAGTTCAAGGCGGATTTCGCCTTTGCCATCCTCGCCTCCATCATCCTGGACATCGGTGCCCAGATGAACACCTGGCGCGTCATCGGATACACCGGTCTGCGCGGACAGGACATCGGAAACCGGGTGCTGCCCGGCTTGGGAACGGTCATCGCCGTCCTCATCGTCATCGGCGGCTTGGCGTTCAACATCGGCAACATCGCCGGCGCCGGACTCGGTTTGAACGTCCTGTTCGGCCTCGACGTCAAGTGGATGGCGGCGGTATCCGGCGTGATCGGCATCCTCATCTTCTTGGCCAAAAACGCGGGCCCCGTGATGGACCGGTTCGCCCAAATCCTAGGGGCGTTGATGATCCTGGTGGTGCTGTATGTCATGCTCACCTCCCACCCGCCGGTGGGACAGGCCATCGTCTCGAGTGTGTCGCCGAGCATGGGGTACAACGCGCTGATGTTGCCGATGATCACCTTGATTGGCGGTACCGTCGGCGGCTACATCATGTTCGCCGGCGGGCACCGCTTGGTCGACGCGGGCATCACCGGCAAGGAGAACCTGGGGCGAATCGCGCGGGCATCCCTGACGGGCGTGTTGATCACGGGCCTGATGCGAATCATCCTGTTCCTCGCCATCCTCGGCGTCGTAGCCGCCGGCCACACGCTGGCAAAGAGCAATCCCCCGGCGTCCGCGTTCCAATTCGCGCTGGGCGACCTCGGCTACAAGTTCTTCGGCATCGTCCTGTGGAGCGCTTCCATCACATCGGTCGTCGGCGCCGCGTACACCAGCGCGTCGTTCTTACGCGGATTCGGCCGTTGGTTCCGGGACCACCAAGCTGCGACCATCATCGGCTTCATCGTTTTCTCGACGCTGGTGTTCATCCTCTACGGGCAACCGGTGAAGGTATTGGTCGTGGTGGGTTCGCTCAACGGCCTCATCCTGCCGCTGACTCTGCTGACGATGCTCATCGCCGCCGCCAACAAGCGCATCATGGGGGCGGACTACAGACACCCCGTTTGGCTGTACGTGTTCGGGGTGATTGCCCTCATCGCCACGGCGTACGCCGGCATCTCCTCGCTCGGCAACATCGCCAGCCTGCTGCATTGATGGCCTGGATCCGCGGTACGAAGCAGCCGCAGCAGATGATTGAACAGGGGTGCCTCCCCGTCGGGAGGCACCCCTGTTTGTCGCCGGAAACACCCGCCACGGTCCGGTTCAACGGTTCTGCAGCCGGCAGACCGGGCGCAGCCGGATGCCGATGGCGCTGCCAATCAAGGCGCCCAGGAACCATTCCCACCCGTGCAGGCTGAACGAGGCGATGCCGGAGAAGTAGGCGCCGATGTTGCAACCGAAGGCGATGCGGGCGCCGTAGCCCATCAACAGGCCGCCCCCGAGCAGCCCCAACACCATCCGCACGGGAATTCCCCGGAAATATCGCGCGGGCAATTTCCCAGCCAGCGCAGCCGCGAGCAGAGCGCCGACCATGATGGCGATGTCGTCGGTGGTCTCGAGATTATTCAGCACGCTCTGGTGCAGGGCCGCCGCGTTGGCGGTCGTCTGCCAGTACCCCCAGTTCTGGACGTGAATGCCGATGCCTTGGGCAATCTTGGCCCCCCACAGGGCAAAGGCGGAGGTCACGCCCCACGGTTTCCCGGAGACCACCAGCAGCACGAAGTTCCCGATGGCGAGCACCACGCCGCCGGCCATCCAGCTCCACGGGCCCTTGACCACCTGGGCCCAACGGAAACGGCTGCCCCCGAACAGCGGTTCCACCCGGCCGTTGCGTCGCTTCTCCACGCCCCACACGATGGCGAACACCAGAGCCATCAGAGCGAAACTGACGACCAAGCCGCCGGCCGGTCCCAACGTCTGCACAAAGGAAACGGGTCCGAGATTCGGTGTCTGCATCCACCAGGCGTAATGGGCGGAGCCAATCACCGAACCCGCGACAAACCCAATCAATGTCAGGATCCCACGGACATCACCGCCGCCCGTGTGATACAACGTGCCCGACGCGCAGCCATCCCCCAGCTGCATCCCGATGCCGAACAGGATGGAACCCGCCAGCACCGACAGCCCAACCGGGTACACGTTGGCCTTCACCGCGTGTCCGAGGATGTGACCGCTGAGCAGTACGGGCAGGAAGAGCACGTTGGCCAGCGCAAACGTGATCATCTGCGCCCGGATGCCAATTCCCCGGCCACTGACGATGAGGTGCCGAAACGAACTGGTGAATCCGAAATGCGCATGGTAGAGCGCCATGCCGAGGACGCCTGCCACCAGGAACAGGACGGCGTTGTTGAACGACACCGCCCGGTCGATATAGATAAACCCGACGAGAAAGATGAGAACGGAAACCCAAACCCATACGCGCTGCATCGTCTCCGGCCGGTCCGCCTGCGGAAGGGAGAAGCGGGAGTCGAGATCGACGATGCGCGCCTCTGGCGTTGCCATGGAAGCCACCTCCTTGATGATGCATGCCGTTCTATTTTAATACCATTCCAATGAGCTAACAAGGGATTAAGGAATTGTAAGCGCTCCCTAGATTCGATACGCTGGATCCGATACGATAGAAAAGAAATTCTCTCATTGGCAATCGTGCCAACATAGGTCCCATGTCGCGGACAAGCGATGGAATGTGGAGTGGTAAATCGTGAAAGACCGTGAGTTCCTTCGGACCATCCCGCTGTGGCAGCGCACCTGGCAAACCCTGGCCGCAGCGGCCGTCGCCATCGGCTTGGCCACCGGCTGCACCTCCGGCACCACGCCGGCAGCAGCACCGCCCCATCCCTCGAATACCGCCGCCGAGACCCAGACGCAGACGTCCGGCCATGCGGACGCCGCGAACGGCACACCCGCCCATGCAACGAACGGATCGAACGCGGCGGTTGGAAACACTGCGGCTTCGGGATCGAGTCCCCCCGCGACGTCCGGAGCGGCGGGCGCGGTTGCAGCCGATCCGCCCAAGTCGGCGCTGGTCCCGGTGGTGGTAGCCCGCAACGTGGACGGGGACACCCTTCACGTCATCCTCCCGAACGGCAAGGAGGCCACCGTCCGGATGCTGCTCATCGACACCCCGGAGACCGTGGACCCCGACAAGCCGGTGGAGCCGTACGGACCGCAGGCGAGCGCCTTCGCGAAGCAGAAGCTGCCCGTGGGGAAACACGTGTTCCTGGAGGAGGGTGTGCCCGGGAGCCAGACGGACAAGTACGGCCGGTTGCTGGCCTACGTGTACATCACACCGACGGACATGTACAACGAGGACGTCGTCCGGGCCGGCCTCGCCCGGGTCGCCTACGTGTACGAGCCAAACACCCAGCACCTCGCGGCGCTGCGCCGGGATGAGGCGTACGCAAAATCTCAGAAGCTGGGGATCTGGAGCATCCCGGGCTACGTGACGGATGACGGGTATAACCTCGCGGCCGCAGGCGGTGCGAGCGGCCATGGAACGACGGGATCGACCGCGTCATCGGCGACAGCAGGCGGCGGAAGCCAGCAGACCGGCCATTCGTCGGGCGCCTCCGGGTCTTCGGCGGGCACCGCGGCGTCTTCGGCAGGGACGCTGAGAATTGTCGCTTCCCACCTGGACGTCGCACGCGGCGAAGAGGCGAGCGTGACCATCCATACGGCGCCGGGCGCGCAGGCGCACATCGAGGTCCGCTACAAGAGCGGGCCCAGCCATGCCAAGGGCCTTGTGGATCAGACGGCGGACGCTTCCGGCCGCGTGACCTGGACATGGACGGTCGGGACCTCCACCACGCCCGGCGATTGGCCGGTGACCATCACCAGCAACGGGCAGACAGTTCAGACCAAGGTTCACGTGCGGTAGCAGAGCGTGCGATTCACCAAGTCAATCCTCTCTCAATTTCTGCACTTCCGGTTTTGCGAATCATTTCTGCCCACAGTAAGCGCCCCCAAACGGGGGCGTTGTATCATTCCCATACAAGCGCTTTCAAAGACTTCAGACAGGGGGAATGATAGGGTGGATCGCCGCAGATTAGTGCTCGTCACCCTGCTGTGCGGCCTGGGGTACATGATGTACTCGGTGGACCGCATGGTGATGTCGTCGTCCGTCGGTCTCATCGCGAAGGATTTCCATCTCTCCAAGGGCCTCTCAGGACTGTTGATGAGCTCATTCTTCTACGGTTTCGTCGTGCTGTTGTTCATCGGAGGCATCCTGTCGGACAAGTTCACCGGGAAGACGGTGCTGATCTGGGGCCTGTGCATCTTCTCCCTGGCCACAGGAGCCACCGGGCTGGCCACCGGATTCACCACGATGCTCGTCTACCGCATTGTCACCGGCCTGGGTGAAGGCCTCTTCTGGCCAGCGGCGTCCCAGGAGATCACGTTGGTGACGACGCCGGAACAGCGCACCACCGTGATGTCCATCTATTGGTCGGGATATCCAATCGGCGGGTTCTTCGGTACGTGGCTCGGCGCGGTCATCGGGTCTCACTACGGGTGGCGACCCGTGTTCTTGGTCGCCATGCTGCTAGGTCTGGTGGTAGCGCTCCTGTACGGAGTGTTGGTCCGTCATCCGAAAGCCGCAGACGCCAAGGTGAGCCTGGTCGAAGACGTACCTCTGCGGGAGATTTTCCGCAAGCCCACCGTCGTGGCCTTCGGCGTCTTCTACCTGCTCCTGATGTCCGGATGGTGGATCGTCCTCCTGTGGGCCCCCACGTTCATGATGACGACGAAGCACATGTCCCTCTCAGTCGGCGGCACCATTGCCAGTCTGATGGGACTCTCCGGCGCGCTGGGCGGTGTGTTGATCGGCCGTTTCTGCGATCGTGGCACCATCCAGCGGCGCAAGCAGGTTCTCGTGGCGATCACCATCATCACCGCCGTCCTGATGGCCCTGATGGTCGCTCCGGTGCCGGTCTGGCTGCTGGTCCTGCTGGTCCTTCTACTGGGGTTCTTCGGCTATCCCATCACCCCGGTGATCCTCACGCTCACCTCTCAGGTCGTTCCGAAACAGGTGGCCGGGTCAGCGATTGGGTTCGTCATGAATGTCGGGATGTTGGCAGGCGCCATCACCCCGGCGGTCGCGGGATATTTACAGGAGAATATGGCGATGACGACGGTATGGATGCTGGCGGCAATCGTGCAGCTCATCAGCTGCGCCGCGTTGTGGTTCACTGGACATTTGGAAGGCGCCCAGGTGCGTGACGGTGCTGCGAAAGCAGGAGCACCACTGTCGTAGTTCATGTCTGTGCCGCCGGCGACACGTTGGTGACGCCGGCGGCATCGAGGGCGTGCAGCCGCCCGCGTCCACTTCCAAACGAAAACCCGATGCGGAGGATGCCCAATGCCGCTGCGCGAAATCTCGTTGCCCGAAAGCCAAGTGTTGATCTACGAGAGCAAACATCCTCCCGGGGAACGGGTACCGGACCACCACCACCGGATCTACCAGATCCTCTACTTTCTCAACGGACACGGCACCATCTCCCTGGAGGGAAAGGCGTATGAGGTCACGGGTGACCAGATGGTATACATCGCACCGTACTCGGAACACGCGGTGCACGCCCAATCACGGATGACCGTGCTCGTGCTCGCATTCGGAGATTTTCTGTGTGGATTGCCGGGCGGGCGGGATTTCTTCATCCGCTCGCTGGCCCGGTCGAAGTACCAGATGCTCGATCCGTTCGCCGCCGCCCAGGTTCGGGATTCCTTTCGCCAGATCCTGTACGAGCAAACGCGCGCGGACCGGTTCTCGAGCCTCTCCATTCGCAGCCATCTGCTCGGCGCTCTGGTCACCATCGCCCGTGGATGGGAGATGCAGCGCGCTCCGGACCTGAACACTCAGCGGGCGAACATGCTGCGCCATCACATCGAGACGCGGTACTTCGAACGACTGTCCGCGGAAGATTTGGCGGACATGCTGAAGATCACGGCACGGCACATGAACGACATCTTCAAACAGCAGTACCACGTGACCCCGATTCAGTATCTCACCGAAGTCCGCCTGCAGCGGGCCAAAGAACTTCTGTTGAATACGGACAAAGAAGTCGTCTCCATCTGCTTTGAGGTCGGCTTCGAAACGCTCTCGACATTCTACCGGGCATTCAAGCGAAAGGTGGGCGTGTCACCGCTCCAGTTCCGAAGTCTGCAACGTGCCTCTGTCGACGTCCCGCCGCCGTAAGGGCGCCGGCACGCGGCCTTGCTCAGAGGCCTCCGCGAAGCAAGACGTTCAGTTCCGAACCTGCGAATCCCTTCCGCAGCTGAAAAGACACCAATCCACCGGCGTGATACGGTTGGGCCGCGGGATCGGAATCGTACTCACTTGAGGAGGGAGACCGCCTTATGAGAACCATCGGCATCATCATGAACGGCGTCACGGGGCGCATGGGCACCCGTCAACATCTGGAGCGCTCGATCGTCGCCATCCGCGACCAGGGGGGCGTCCCCCTGCCAGATGGCGACGTGCTCATGCCCGACCCCATCCTCGTCGGCCGCAACCCATCCAAGCTGCGGGCGCTCGCGGAACGCTACGGGATCGAGCGTTGGAGCACCGATCTCTACGCTTGCCTGCGCGATCCCTACAACGAGATCTACTTCGACGCGCAGACGACACAGCTGCGCGCCCAGGCAGTACGGGCGGCGATTGAGGCGGGCAAGCACATCTACTGCGAGAAACCCACGGGTACGTCGCTCGACGAAGCGCTCAATCTGGCCCGAATGGCCCAGCGGCGCGGGTTGAAGCACGGTGTGGTCCAGGACAAGTTGTTCCTGCCCGGCCTGCTGCAGTTGAAAAAACTGGTGGACACCGGATTCTTTGGCCGCATCCTCTCGGTGCGCGGCGAGTTCGGCTACTGGGTGTTCGAGGGGGACTGGCAGGAAGGACAGCGTCCCTCTTGGAACTACCGCAAAGAGGAGGGCGGCGGGATCATCGTCGACATGCTGTGCCATTGGCGGTACGTGCTCGACCATCTGTTCGGGCGGGTGACGGCTGTGTCCTGCCTCGGGGCCACCCACATTCCCCGCCGCTGGGATGAATCCGGACAACCGTATGACGTTACGGCGGACGACGCGGCGTACACCACCTTCGAGTTGGAGGGCGGCGTCATCGCGCACATCAACTCGTCCTGGTGCGTGCGCGTCAACCGGGATGAGCTGTTCGAACTCCAGGTGGACGGCACGGAGGGCAGTGCGGTGGCCGGATTGCGCAACTGCAAGGTTCAACACCGCGCCTTCACCCCGAAGGCGGTCTGGAATCCGGATTTGCCCGATCCGAACCAGTACCGAGACCAGTGGGTCCCCGTACCGCTTCGCGAAGAGCCGGACAACGCATTCAAAGTTCAGTGGGAGATGTTCCTCAAGCACGTGGTGCTCGGAACGCCTTTCAAACACGACCTGTTCGAAGGCGCCAAAGGGGTGCAGCTCGCGGAGCTGGGTCTGTTGTCCTGGCGCGAACGGCGCTGGATCCCGGTGCCCGAACTGCCGTCCGAGTGATGAGAGGAGGATGGCCATGTTGGCATTGAGACTTCCACAAGCAGGCGGCGGATGGGAAAACTATCACTTGACCGGTTCTCCGGTTCCGGCGGCCCCGATGGCCCCCGCGCGCTGCCGGGTGGCTTTCGCCGCCGCGCACGTGGTCGCCAATCCCCTGCAGGACGTCGACCCATCATCCCAGTCCGCCGTCGACTGGGAGGCAACCCTGGCATATCGGCGGTATCTGTGGTCGCTCGGCCTCGGCGTGGCGGAAGCGATGGACACGGCCCAGCGCGGCATGGGGCTGGACTGGACCGCCAGCCAGGAGCTGATCCGCTTGTCGGTGGCGGAGGCCAAGGCATGCGGCGGCCGGGTGGCCTGCGGGGCCGGCACTGATCACCTCACCCCCGCGCCCGGAGTCGCCTTGTCCGATGTCGAGCGCGCCTACGTTGAGCAGTGTGAATTCGTCGAGGCGGCCGGCGGCCAGGTGATCCTCATGGCCAGCCGCGCCCTCGCGTCCGTGGCCCGCGGCCCGGAAGACTATGTGCGCGTGTACGGCACGGTGCTGTCTCAGGTGAGCGGCCCCGTGATCCTTCACTGGCTGGGAGACATGTTCGATCCGCAGCTCACCGGATACTGGGGGCACACCGACGTGCACCAGGCAATGGACGTGTGTCTGCAGGTCATTCACCGGTGGGCCGACCGGATCGACGGAATCAAAATCTCCCTGCTCGACGCGGACCTGGAGAGACAGATGCGCCGGCTGCTGCCGCCCGGCGTCAAGATGTACACCGGCGACGATTTCCATTACCCGGATCTCATCCTCGGCGACGGAACGCACCACAGCCACGCCCTGCTCGGCATCTTCGACGCCATCGCGCCAGTGGCGGCGGCGGCCCTGCACGCCCTCGACGCGGGGGACGCCGGTCGGTATGCGGAGCTGTTCAAACCCACCGTCCCGCTGAGCCGGCACATCTTCCAGGCGCCGACGCGTTTCTACAAAACGGGGGTCGTGTTCCTCGCCTACCTCAACGGCCACCAGCATCATTTTCGCATGGTCGGCGGCATGGAAGGCATGCGGTCCGTGATCCACTTGGCCGAATTGTTCCGCCGCGCGGACCAAGCCGGCGTGTTGCGCGATCCAGAGTTGGCCGTGCACCGCATGAAGCTCACGCTGGCGCTCGCGGGAGGGGTGAGCTGATGGATCTCCGGTTCCTCAGCCTCAACCAGATGACGACGGAACGCTGGAGCGTGCGGGAAGCCGCCGAGGGCTGTGCCCGGGCCGGCATCGGCTGGATTGGCCTGTGGCGGCACAAAGTGGCCGAGGCCGGTCTGCGCGAGGCAGCGCGGGCCGTCCGGGACGCCGGCCTGCGGGTCTCGAGCCTGTGCCGGGGCGGCATGTTTCCAGCCGCGTCTGCAGCTGAGCGCCAGCAACGCATTGACGATAACCGGCGCGCCATCGAGGAAGCCGCCGAGCTCGGCACCGATGTTCTCGTGTTGGTCTGCGGCCCCCTGGACGGCTGCACCCTCGAGGACGCCCGGCGCATGGTGGAGGAAGGCATCGCCGTACTGGTCCCCGACGCTCACGATCACGGCGTTCGACTCGGCATCGAGCCGCTGCATCCCATGTTTGCAGCGGATCGATCCGTCATCTCCACCCTCGGCCAGGCGAACGATCTGGTGGAGCGCATTGGATCTAAGCAGGTCGGGGTCGTCATTGACGTTTACCATGTCTGGTGGGATCCGCACTTGTACCGCGAGATTGAACGGGCCGCCGGCCACATCGTGGGCTTCCATGTCAACGATTGGCTCGCCCCTGTGAAGGACGCTCTTATGTCACGAGGCATGATGGGTGACGGGTGTATTGAATTGGCCCGCATCCGGCAGGCCGTCGAGGCCGCCGGCTACAGCGGACCGGTCGAAGTCGAGATCTTCAACCAGACGATATGGGAAACTCCGGGTGACGAGGTGCTCGCCCAGATGAAGGATCGCTTCTCACGGCTGGTATAACACATCCCCTGCCCATCGGATCCTCCCTCCTGATCCGCGGCAGGGGTTGAGTTCGTTTATGTTTGTGTGATAATTTCAATTTATTCTTCCAATGTGACAAAGAGAGGGGGTTAATGTGATGGGAGCCAACCTCGGCGTGCTGGTGGATCACGCCGCACGCACGTCGCCTGACCATCCGGCCGTGGTCTTCGGTGAATCGATGTGGACATACGGACAGTGGCTGGCCCGCATCCAGCGCTTGGCCGGTGCCTTGCGGCAGTCCGGCGTCGCACGCGGCGATCGCGTCGCCGTCCTGTCAGCCAACCGGCCGGAGATCTTGGAGGTGTTTTTCGCGGCCTGGCGCATCGGTGCCGTCGTGGTTCCCATGAATTATCGACTGCATCGGGATGAGGTCGCCTACATCCTGCAGCACAGCCAGGCCAAGGCCCTCGTGTACGAGCAAGCGCGCACCGCGGATGTGGAGGTGATCCGCCCGTCCTGTCCGGATACCCAACTGTGGATCGGCATCCGTCCGGACGATGCGACGGCAGACGACTTCCCGACCTACGAAACCTTGGCTTACGAAACCCTGGTGAGAGAGGGACCCGTCTTGTCCGACGTGGCACCCGTGGACGGCGATGATCTCGCCTGGCTATTCTACACCTCCGGAACGACGGGGCGGCCCAAGGGTGCCATGCTCACCCATCGCATCCTCCTGTTGATGACCCTCAACGTCTGCACGGACATCTACCCGTTCTCCCGCAGCGACGTCGCCCTGCACACGGCACCGCTCAGCCACGGTTCCGGCCTGTACGCGCTGGCCCTCGTGGCCAAAGGCGCCACCCAGGTCATCCATGCACACGCGCGGTTCGACCCGGAGCGGGTTTTGGAGGACATCGCAGCCCACCAGGTCACCGTGCTCCCCTTCCTCGCCCCCACCATGGTGAAGCGGTTGACCAGCGGCCTCCGTCAGACGAACCGAGACGTGCCGAGCCTGCGGTGCATCATCTACGGCGGAGCGCCCATGTACGTGGAGGACATGCTGGAATCCCTCGAGGCATTCGGGCCCATTTTCGCGCAGGTGTACGGCCAGGGGGAGTGTCCCATGAGCATCACCGGGATGGATCGCGCCGCACATCGGCCGGACGACCCGGTTCACCTGGGATCCGTCGGAACGCCGCGGACCGGCGTCGAGGTGGCGGTGGTGGATGAGCAGGGGAACCGCTTGCCGGTGAACACGCCCGGCGAAGTGGTGGTCCGCAGCGACATGGTGATGAAAGGGTACTGGTCGGATCCGGAGGCCACGCGCCGGACCGTGATCGACGGGTGGTTACACACAGGGGACATCGGCTACTTCGACGAACACGGAAACTTGTTCCTGCTCGACCGCAGCAAGGACCTCATCATCAGCGGCGGCAGCAACATCTATCCCCGTGAGGTCGAGGAGGTTCTCCTTCGCCATCCGGGGATTGCGGAGGCCTGTGTGTTCGGGATTCCGGATCCGGAGTGGGGCGAGGCGGTAAAGGCGGTCGTGGTGAGAAAGCCCGGTTGGTCCGTGACCGAGGAAGAACTCATCGCATTCTGTCAGCAACACCTGACCAGCTACAAGAAGCCGCGCGTGATTGGCTTCGCCGACAGCCTGCCCAAGAACGCCTACGGCAAGGTCCTGAAACGCGAACTCCGTGCCGCTGAATGGGCTCAAATGAACCGGCAGATTTGACGGAAGGGGGGACTCGGCGTGAGTCCACTGCGGGTATTGCTCGCCAGCATGATTGGTTCCGTGATTGAATGGTATGATTTTTATTTATACGGTTCCGCGACCAGCCTCGTGTTGTCCAGCCAGTACTTCCCCTCGCATGATCACGCCGTATCCCTGATCCTGGCCTTCTCGACCTTCGGGATTGGGTACGCGGCACGTCCGTTGGGCAGCATCCTGTTCGGCCACCTGGGGGATCGCGTCGGCCGCAAGGCGGCCCTCATCTACACGCTGGTCGGCATGGGCATCAGCTCGACCTTGATTGGCCTGTTGCCCACCTACGCCCAGATTGGACTCTGGGCCCCCATCCTGCTGGTCGCCCTGCGCCTGATTCAGGGCGTATCGCTCGGGGGCGAATGGGGCGGGGCCATCCTTCTGGCGACGGAGTATGCCCCGCGCGGAATCCGCGGGCTCTATGGAGCCATCCCTCAACTGGGGGTCCCCGTCGGGTTGGTCACCGGGACACTGTGCTTCACCCTCATCAGCCATCTGACGACGAATGCCCAGTTTCTCAGCTGGGGTTGGCGCGTGCCCTTCCTGCTGAGCCTTCTGTTGGTCGCGCTGGCCATCTGGCTGCGCACGGGCATCGAGGACACGCCCGCGTTCCAGGCCCAGCGTGCGCAGGGCGACATCGCGCGGGTGCCCATCGCGGAGGTGTTCCGCACCAACTGGAAGAATGTCCTGCACGCCATCGGGCTGAAGATCGGCGACGGATTCTTGAACGTGTTCGTGATGTCGTACGTGCTGACGTACGCCACGGTGTACCTCAAGTATCCGCGCAACACCGCACTCAACGCGCTGACCATCGGATCGGCCGTGATGCTGGTCATCATACCGTTCACGGGCTACCTGTCCGACTACATCGGCCGCAAGCGCATCTATCTGAGCGGCCTGGTCCTCCTGTTCGTGCTGTCGATCCCGTATTTCTCCCTGATCCCGCGCGGAGCGGGCTGGTTCTATGCGATGGAGGCCGTGGTCCTCGGGGTTGTCTGGGGTGCCATCTTCGCGACGCAGGGGACGTTTTTCTCCGAGCTGTTCCCGACCAAGGTACGCTACACCGGCCTGTCGGTCGGGTACCAGGTCGCCGCGGCCATCGACGGATTCGGGCCCATCCTGTGGACATGGATGGCGAAGACGTACGGTCCGTCCGTCGGGAAGTTCAGTCTGTTCATGATGGTGGTCCTCGGCTTCAGCCTCCTGTTGACGCTGTTCGTCCGGGAGACGCGCGCCGTCGCGTACACCGGCGCGGAACCGAGCCTCAGCCCATACCGGTGATGGGGGTCCATCGGGCATGGTGTCCACCGATGATGGTGTCCATCGCAGCCAGGGCCCCCGTGTCCGCCCCCTCCGGCGGCGCGGGGGAACCTTGCGGGCGCTGACCGTTGCGGAAGCTGACCCCGTGTCAACTGGGTACTGAACGGCTCGGTTCCAGCGCCTGCTTGGGGTCCATCTGCCCGAAGATCACGCTGAGGATGACGGGAATGAATCGATCCATCACGCGAAAGTTGGTGTACACGAGGTTTCGGACCACCGCCGGACGGAGTTCGTCGCCGTCCACATCCACGCTGGTCCTGAAGAAGACGCGTCCGCTGTCCATATCCATTTCAAAGTTGCCCACGCTGAGATTCCAGTTGATGCGCATGAACAGTTCAGCGGCCACACTCCGCTTTTCCTTCGGCACGCGGATGGGCAATCTCGAATAGAAGACGAAAATGCCGTACTCCTCTTCGAGGATTGCCCGGCCTTCCAGATCTCCGTGATCCGCACTCAACCAAAAGCGGATGGTGCGCGCGTTCAGCTCTGTGAACTGCCACTGCTCCTCCTGCAGGAAGGCGTGCACGACCTCCCGCATGCTCACCCGCGTCGTCTCCAACCCCGCGTCGTCCTGCGCTTGTGGCATCACCGCCGTGACCGCTTCCGCACCCCGGGACTCGTACACCGTCTCGTCCGCATGGTCCGCCTCCTCGTCCACGAAGGCCACATACCATCCGCGATCATCCCGTTTCACGGCGCATCGCCTCAGGGGCGTGTCCCCCGGCACCAGCAACGGGTGCTTCGGCTGTCGCTGCTCCGTCAACCCCAGACAGAAAAACGGAACGTCCGCCGGCACAGCGTCCGCCAACAGGCTGACCATGAAATCCCCTTGCGGAAGTGTCCGCACCTTGTTGCCCCAGGCCACCACCACGCGGTTCGCCCTGCGGATGGCCGATAGGATATGCGTCTGGTTCTCGGGACCAATCGGATCGGCCACCTTGCGCAAATCCGACGGATTGGCCGCCCGATAGGCGAAGAGATTGACGACCTCGAGCGAACCAAATCCCCACCGGCGCGCAAAGCCGATGCATCGGCGGATGGTGTTGTCGTCTTCCGCATCATCCGCGGTACTCGGATTCAACATGATGAAGAGCACCCTGGGCCGCCCTTCTTCCCACTCCCGTACAAGGGAGTAGCGATATGGCCCGTCCATCACGGCGTGTTTGTTCACATCGCTTCCTCCTCGGTATCGGGTGGTTCGACACCCGGGGCGCCACCTCCTCTTGATAATCGCTCATCACGTCATCCGGAAATTTGAACCAATGACCTGTTTCATCTCCTCAATTTGTGCGGTATGGCGGCGCTCGTGAAGAGGCAAAACCTCCAACCACTGGTGAATACTCAACATGCCAAAAAAGGGATGCCGGAACCCGTGATGGTGCAATGCATCGGCATCTTCAATCGAGGCAAGAACGGCTGTGAGTTCGCTTCTCGAGGCCGCCAATGAGGCCACTGCCTCGTCCAGAGTGGTAAACATCCCCTGTGGATCGGAAACCTTGGGCGATTTCAACTTTCGGCTTCTATCCAAAACGCTCTCAACAGATTGCCGTGGGATCTCCGAACTCGGCTTGGTCAATGCATGACGGATTCCTTGGACAACCGCCTTTTCTGTCAAATGGAGATGTTCAAGGACATGGAGAATGGACCACCCGTCTGCGTTACGGATACGCAGTTCTTCATCTGACAAATCCTGAACGGATTGCAATAACTGCATTCTCGCTTGGCGCAAGTCATCCACTGGTCCTGCCTCCCTCAATGGATGGGTTGGACACGTGATTTCGTTCCCCGAATGGAAGTGGCGCGGGCCCCGGACAACCCAGGCACCAGCGCCACACTGGATATTTTGGTGCATCCGGATCGACCCGAACCCCGCAAGGACCATGTCGGCAAGACGAAAAACGGGGTCCGGATCAGGATGTCCCGACCCTGATCTGTTGTCTTCGAAACGTTACGGACCCAAACATGCTCATTCCAGAAATGACGGACGCGCACAAGGGGGCGTCATGTCCTACGATCACGCCATCGGTCAAGCCCTTTTCAGATAATCGGCGAGCTGATCCAGCGTTCCATCAAAACCTCGCCGGATGGATTCTAACCCTGCTTCATAGGTCTCACGCTCTTCCTCCGTCGCGTTGATAGGTCCTCCTTGAAGGGTGAGTTTGGTTTTACCGTCCATCTCGGAGAACGTCAACGTGTTGGAGATTTCCAACGGCCACGTTGAACTGAATGGTGCACGGGTGATGTTGCCCTCCTCATCGGAAAAGGAATTGATGAACACGATCTTCTCCGGCGCAACAATTTCGAGATAAACGAATCTGCCCCACATTTCGTGGCCGTCTGGAGATCGTATGCTGTAATGAAAAACGCCACCCGGGCGGAGTTCCAATTTCGAGACCTGCATCGTGAACCCTTTCGGACCCCACCAGTGCTTCAGACGCTCACGTTCGGTCCACGCTTCGAACACGAGCTCCCGTGGCGCATCGAAGGTACGCGTGATGACCAACTCAATTTGTTCCGACATTCACATTCTCCTTTAAATTTTGTGTTCATTGATTATAACGGGATCGCCCTCCTTCTGTAAACTCGGGCTTCAACGAGCGTACCCCTCCACACACGACCCGTCAAATCGCATACACCTTGAAAATCATCGGTCGGTCAGGTCCGTTCTCTGACTCCTTCATCACATCAGGATCCACCATCCTCGCATACAATCGTTCAGGAGGGAAAAGCATGGAGTTTCAGGCGAGTCTAAGCACCCGATTCGCCGTGACCTTCTTGACCATATTGGCTCGGTTTCTCATCGGTCCACCGAGCCGCGTTCATCCGTTTACCATCCTGCTCATCATCAGCCTGCTGTACCCCGGCGTATCCCTATCCAGATTCGTCGTGGGACGAATCCTTTTTCTGCTCATGCTGTTTATGGACATCCGATAATCCTTCCAATCCTCACACACTCTTTTCCGCACTCACTGCTTCCGCCCAATATTAGGGCGTTCTTCCTCTCATCCGTGACCACCTCCGCCTGGCTCACTCGCGGGCAGTCGTCGCTGTTCGGGAATTTTCTCTTCCTGCAAAATCGTTGCCACTTGCGTATACGTGGAGGCGTTTCAGTGGTTGTCCGCCATGGTCCACTCTTGCGTGATCACACGACGACGGATCCACCCCAATACAGCGGTGACGCACAGCCACCCTGCGTCAATGCCGAGCCAGACGTGCAGATTGTGAACAGCTTTGGCCGCCAACTGCAGGTCCGCCTGCATCACGGCCGCGTGAATGGTGTGTTGGGACTGCATTTGCCACGACCACGCTTGAAACCACCAGAGCGCGGTGTAAAACAGGCAGGCGAGCAGGGTAACCGCGCTGCCGATGAACAAGAGGTGGACGATGGCGCGTGTCCTTTTCATGACATAGTCCTCCCATTCGAAGATGACGGGTTCCGCGTCGGGGTGCGAAGTGCGGATTGGATATGGGTGATGGAGCGGTATATGACTTGATAATAACAAATTTTCCGTACATGAAGTAAATTCCATCTTGGTTGGCGTTCCCGTGAATGTCAAACCGAGCACGCCTGGCAACTCCTCGGTCCGAGGCTGGATCATGGTCTCAAATCGGCCAAGGTTGAGCAGCGCCTGAAAATGATTTCGGTACACGAAGATTGTCAATAGATTTTCAAGAAGCCGCGGTTGAGCAAAAGCGCGGGCTCCCGGAATCCCAAGAACCCGCGCCACGACTGGATATTTTGGTGCACCCGGAGGGACTCGAACCCCCGCAAGACGCGGTTTAGGAAACCACCGCTCTATCCGCCTGAGCTACGGGTGCATGATGGAGAGACCGGATACCCTCTCTTATATTATACAGGACCAGGCGGCATCCAGGCAAAGGAAAGCTCCGGTCCCGACGTCAATCGTTCAAATACCCGGCGCCAATCGGTCAAATGCCAGCATCAATCGTCCATGGATTGCCGGCCGGCCCGTATGGGCGGCTGACCATCGTTCAAGGTCCATCGTCCACGGTCCCTCTCCAACGGTCAACCGTCCGCAATCGATGACCACGGTCAACGGTGCCTGGGCCGAAATGGCATGGATACGGACAACCCTTCGACGGACATGGTGAGGCGGCCCTGTTCGCATCCCAGATGGCGAACGTGCAGATGGACCCCGAGCCCCGCCAACAACGAGGGCAGATGGACGCGAAGCGACTCCTCCATCACCGAGATGCCGGGCGGCCCGTCCCGCACCGCCTCCTTCAGTTGGCGCTGTACCAGCGCGGACGGGATGGGGACCAGTTTGTGGGCCGAGATGTCAATGGCCACCGTGTCGGGTGCCGGGATGGAGGGCACCGCGAGAAAGTCCACATGCCACCAGAGCAGTTTCACTTGGCCGCGGATGCCCTCCGGCGTGATGGACACGATGCGAAGCCCGGATTCCGGCAGCAGTTCGTCCATCCAGTCCTGTAAGTCATCCCGGTCCATCACAATGGAGATTTGGGAAACGCGCACGAGATCCCCCTCCGCACGTTCATGGACGGTGCCGGGTCGGCCCAGAGGACGGCTGCCTGCGTGATCGGCGCAACCGTTGCCAGGACTTGACGCCGAGGACAGCCATCATCCCAAAGCCGGTGACCAGCAGCAGGATGGACACGACCGCTGCCGACACGGTCGGCAGGAGTCCGACGAGAAACCCCATCAACACCGCCGTCCATGAAATGAACATGGATCGGCCAAACGCGATGCGGTGCATCGCCCGCCATTGCATCCACACACACCAGAGCAGGAACGCGATGAACAGCAGCTTCACCGCGTCCCACAGCCACGAGACCCACGGGGTGCCGGCCATTGGTCATTCCTTCACTCCGCCGGGCGGATGACGTCCACGCCCAGGTACGGGACCAGGGCGTCGGGAATGCGGACACTGCCGTCCTCCTGCTGCCCGTTCTCCAAGATGGCGGCCACGGTGCGCCCGATGGCGAGCCCGGATCCGTTCAATGTGTGGACGAATTCCGGTTTGGACGTCTCATCCCGACGGAAGCGCAGGTTCGCGCGGCGTGCTTGATAATCCTCGAAGTTGGAGCAGGAACTGATCTCCCGGTAGACGCCCTGGGCCGGCATCCAGACTTCGAGATCGTACTTCTTTGTCTCCTTCGCGCCCAGGTCCCCGGTGCAGATCTCAATCACCCGGTACGGCAGGTTCAACGCCTCCAGCACGGACGCGGCGTCTTCCACGAGCCGTTCCAGTTCGTCATAGGAGGTCTCCGGCAGCACCAGTTTCACCAGCTCGACCTTCTGGAACTGGTGCAGGCGAATCAGGCCCCGCGTGTCCTTCCCGGCCGATCCCGCCTCCGACCGGAAGCATGCGCTGTAACCCGCGTACTTCACCGGCAGCTGGGACGCGTCGAGGATCTCGTCGCGGTGGTAGTTGGTCAGCGGCACCTCCGCCGTCGGGATGAGATAATACGGCAGTCCCTCCAACTTGAACATCTCATCGCCGAACTTCGGCAAATTGCCGGTTCCGATGAGGCTGGTCTCATTGGCGATGAATGCGGGAAACATCTCGGTGTATCCGTTGCGGCTGGTCTGGAAATCGAGCATGAAGTTGGCCAGTGCCCGTTCCAGCTTGGCCCCAAGCCCTTTGTAGACGACGAAGCGCGATCCGGTGATCTTCGCCGCCCGTTCGAAGTCGGCGATGTCCAGCCGCTCGGCGATCTCCCAGTGCGGCCTCGGCTCAAACGGGAACGCCGGCTTGTCCCCCCAGTAGCGGACCGGCACGTTGTCCTGCTCGTCCTTCCCGTCCGGCACGGAGGCATGCGGGATGTTCGGGATGGTCAACAGGAGTTCCTTCACCTCGTCGTCCAGCCGGCGGACCTCGTCGTCCAGCATCTTGATCCGGTCGGACACCTCTCGCATCTGCGCGATGTCCGCGCTCGCGTCCTCGCCGTTTCGCTTTTTCTTCGCGATGGCCTCCGAGGCCTTGTTGCGCACGCTCTTCAGCCGCTCCACCTCGGCCAGCGCGTTGCGCCACGCCTCGTCGACGCGCAAGAGTTGATCAATCAAGGTCGGATCGGCGTGTTTTCTTTCCAAACCCTGGCGAAACTCATCCGGATGACTGCGGATCGCGCGCAGATCCAGCATGTCCAACACTCCTTCCGGTGGCACCCCGTCACACCGACGAGGAGCAAGTCCGTGCACACATATGGATCGAGCATAGCAGATGGTGAACAGCTCCCGCAAGGCAGAGGGCGATGCGCGATGCGCCCCGCCTCCGACGAAAAGGGTGCCCTCAGCGGGCACCCCGTCATGGTTGGATGGGTTTGTTACGCTCGATCTCGATGCTCAACGCTTGCCCGCGACGATGTCGAGGAAGTACGCGTGCAGGCGATCATCGGCGGTCAACTCAGGATGGAATGAAGTGGCGATAAACTTTCCTTCACGCACGGCCACGATGCGTCCCTCGTACGTCGCCAGCGTCTTCACGCCCTCGCCGACCGACTCGATGTGCGGCGCCCGGATGAACACCGCCCGGAACGGTTTCTCCCCGATCTCCGGGATGTCGAGATCGGTCTCGAAGCTCTCCCGCTGGCGGCCGAACGAGTTCCGGTTCACGGTCACGTCCATCAGCGCCAGGTGAGGCTCTGGCTCTCCTTGAATGCGCGCCGCCATCACAATCATCCCGGCGCACGTGCCGAACACCGGCATCCCGTCCTGCGCCATCTGCCGAATGGGCACCATCAGCTCGTATTCCCGGAGTAACTTGCCGATGGTGGTGCTCTCCCCACCCGGGATCACGAGGCCTTCAATGCCCTCCAGATGGTGCGGCAGCTTCACCAGCACCGGTTCGGCGCCGAGATCACCCAACATCCGCGCATGTTCGTGAAACGCCCCCTGCAGGGCGAGGACTCCGATCTTCATTCCTCACCAACCCCGAACAGCCATGCGCTCCTCGTCGCGCAGGGTGTTCAGGTCGATGCCTTTCATCGGCGTGCCCAAGCCCTTCGACAGGTGCGCAATCAGCTCGTAGTCTTGGTAGTGGGTCGTGGCCTGGACAATGGCACGCGCGAACTTCTCCGGATTCTCCGACTTGAAGATGCCGGAGCCGACGAACACGCCGTCCGATCCCAGTTCCATCATCAGCGCCGCGTCAGCCGGCGTCGCGATCCCGCCCGCCGCGAAGTTGACGACCGGAAGCCGGCCGAGCTTGTGCACCTCGAGCACCAGCTCGTACGGCGCGCCGAGGTTCTTGGCCTCGGCCACCAACTCATCCTCGGACATGTTCTGGATCTTGCGGATCTGCGCCTGCATCAAGCGCTGGTGCTTGACGGCCTCGACGATGTTGCCCGTGCCCGGCTCGCCCTTCGTGCGGATCATGCTCGCCCCTTCCGCGATGCGCCGCAGGGCCTCGCCGAGGTCTCGGGCGCCGCACACGAACGGCACGGTGAAAGCCTTCTTGTTGATATGGAACTTGTCGTCTGCCGGCGTCAGGACCTCGCTCTCGTCGATGTAGTCGACGCCGAGCGCCTCCAGCACGCGCGCTTCGACGATGTGGCCGATGCGGCATTTGGCCATCACCGGAATGGAGACGGCCTTCATGACCTCCTCGATGATGGTCGGATCGGCCATGCGGGCCACGCCGCCCGCGGCGCGGATATCGGACGGCACACGTTCCAGGGCCATCACGGCCACCGCTCCGGCCGCCTCCGCAATCTTCGCCTGTTCAGCCGAGACCACGTCCATGATGACGCCGCCCTTTTGCATCTGCGCCATACCGCGCTTGACGACGTCGGTTCCTGTCAATGCCATGGTCCTCTCTCCCTCCGGCTCTCGCCTGTATCTTATTCTTTCCTGAGTTTGCGCAGGAAGCGGCGCATTTCAAAAAAGGCGCCGACGATGAACAACAGGGCCAATATGCTGCAGACGGTCAGACTGCCGATTTGCAACCACAGCGCCGAGCCCACGCCATCGCCACCTTCCAAGACGGTTCCGACAACTACATTAGTACATTACAGGCGATGTAGCAATCCGCCAAACCACCGGCCGATACCGCGCAGCAGGCGCACGAACCAGTTGGCCTTCGGATCTTCTCCGGCCGCGACCGCATCCGTCTGGGCGATCACCCTGCCATTCACCACATACTCCAGCATCCCGACCTTCTGCCCTTGATGAACGGGTGCCGTCACCGGCTGGGAGACGAATTTCACCTGTCCCTTGACGCCGGACGGGAGATCGACAATCAGGTCATCCGCGGCGACCACAGGGAGTTGGGTCGTCTTCCCGTCAGGCACCGGCACGGTGTAAGACAGGGTCTGGCCGTGGGTCACCGCCTTGGTCTCGGTGAATTGTTGGAAGCCGTAATCGAACAGCTTCTGCGTGTCCACGAACCGCTGGTGGATGTCGTTCTTCGTGTCGCCCATCACCACCGAGATGAGCCGGACGCCGTTCCGCTGGGCGGTGCCCACGAAACAGTAGCCCGCGTCATCGGTGAAACCGGTTTTGAGACCGTCAACCCCGGGATATTTGCCGATCATCTCGTCGGTGTTCGGCCAGGTGTTCGACTGCTTGCGGACCTCGCTCTTCACCGTGACGTTCGGCTTCGAGGTGAACTCCAACACTTCCGGATAGTGCTCGATGAGATACCGGGACAGCTTCGCCAAATCCATCGCGGTCGTGTAGTGGTTGTCCTGGGGCAGCCCGTCCGGATTCATGTAGTGTGTGCCCGTCAGGCCCAACCGCTGCGCTTCCTGGTTCATCATGGCGACAAAATTGTCCTTGTCGCCGCCAATCTTGTCCGCGACGGCCACGGTGGCATCGTTGGCCGAGAGCACGGCGATGAAGTCCATCATGTCGCGCAGCGTGAAGTGTTCTCGAGGATCCAGATAGGCGTTCGACACGTCGGAGGTGGTGGCCACCTGATAGGCGTCCGGCGTGACCGGAACCTCGTCCTCCCACGTGATTTTGTGATTGGCGACCGCCTCCATGACCAGCAGCATGGTCATGATCTTCGTGGTCGACGCGGGCGCGCGCCGTTCGTCCGCGTTCTTCTCGTACAATATCTGGCCATTGTCCGCATCCATCAGGACGACGGACTGGGCTTTGACGACCGGCGGTGCGGGCGCGTGGATGGCTTGGAGCGCGTTCTGGTTGATGACCTCCGCGCGGACCGCCTGCACAGGCACCAATCCGGCCAAACCCGCGGCTGCGCAGGCGATTACAAAAAACTTTTGTGCGTCTTTCCTCACCGCCGCTACACTCCTTGTCCAGCTTCAGGGGATCACTGGCAGATCTACTCGAAGATTTGCTTGGTAACCCGGGATCCGGGCGCAAGTGTGCAAATCCGGCATCAGTATAACATACGCGGAAGAACCGTCAGATTGGCGAAAAAAGGGTGTTCGGGAAGCCGCACACCGACATCCTGGTGTGCGGCCCCCGAGAGGGAGGAGAATTAAATGCTGTAGTTGGGCGCTTCCTTGGTAATGTGCACGTCGTGCGGGTGGCTCTCCCGCAGACCCGCTGCGGTGATGCGGATGAATTGTCCGTTTTCCTGCAGGTCGGCAATGGTGGGCGTCCCGCAATAGCCCATCCCGGCCCGCAGACCACCGACCAGCTGGTAGAGGATTTCCGCCAGCGGCCCGCGGTACGGGACACGCCCCTCGATGCCTTCCGGCACCAGCTTCTTCGCGTCGTCCTGAAAGTACCGCTCGCCGCCGCCCGCCTTCATGGCGCCGATGGACCCCATGCCGCGGTACACCTTGAAGCTCCGGCCTTGGTAGATCTCCATCTCACCGGGACTTTCGTCGGTTCCTGCCAAGAGGCTCCCGATCATCACCGTGCTGGCCCCCGCCGCGATGGCCTTCACGATGTCTCCGGAATACTTGATCCCCCCGTCCGCGATGATGGGGATCCCTCGTCGGCGTGCCACCGTCGCGCAGTCGTACACCGCGGTGATCTGAGGCACCCCGATGCCCGCGACGACACGGGTCGTGCAGATGGAGCCCGGTCCAATCCCGACCTTGACCGCGTTGACGCCGGCAGCGATGAGCTCCTCCGTCGCCTCGGCCGTCGCCACATTGCCCGCTATCAACTGGATGTCCGGGTGGCGCCGCCGGATCTCTTTCACGGACTCAATCACGCCGACGGAATGCCCATGGGCCGTATCCACCACGATCACGTCGGCGCCGGCACGAACGAGGGCATCGACGCGATCGAACATGTCCTTTGAAGTGGACACCGCGGCCCCGACGAGCAGCCGTCCCTTGGCGTCCTTGGCGGCGTTCGGGAACTGGCGGACCTTCTCGATGTCCTTGATGGTAATGAGTCCCTTGAGCACTCCGTTGGCATCAACCAGGGGCAGCTTCTCGATCTTGTGCCGCTGCAGGATCTCCTTCGCATCCTCCAGTGTCGTCCCGACCGGTGCGGTGACGAGGGCACCCTGGGTCATCACCTCGCGAATGGGCCGATCATAATTGCGCTCAAATCGGAGGTCGCGATTGGTGATGATGCCGACCAGTTTTCGCGTGCCCTCCTCCACGATGGGCACGCCGGAGATCCGATACTTCGCCATCAGGGCCTCGGCGTCGCGGATGGGATGATCCGGGGTGAGAAAGATGGGATCGGTGATGACCCCGCTCTCGGAGCGCTTCACCTTGTCCACTTCATCCGCCTGCCGTTCAATCGGCATGTTCTTGTGGATGATCCCGATGCCCCCCTCACGGGCCATGGCAATGGCGAGCGCCGCTTCGGTAACGGTGTCCATCGCGGCGCTTACAATAGGAATATTCAGTTGGATGTCCGTGGTGAGGCGGGTCCGAACATCCACGTCGCGGGGCAGAACTTCCGATCTCGCCGGAATGAGCAACACGTCATCGAACGTAAGGCCTTCCTTGGCAAATTTGGTACTCCAACGATCCGCCAATGCACGTTCCCCTCCTGTACGTCTCTGCCTGTGCGTCTCTTGTACGGGCGGGCGGATTTCCTTATCCATAACCGTATAACGCGGGCTTGGCCCGCGGATATTACGCGTAGTATAACAACCGCCCTGGCGAGTGTCAACGAAAGCTCGCCCACACAGTCCTCGAGCACGCGTCCGCATACGCGTTGAGGAGTACACGGTTTCGGAGGGCATCGTGATTGAACCGTTTCAATGGACCAGCGAACCTCTGCTGCGCCGCTTCATAGCCCGGTTGCATCCCGATGCCACCCCTTCACAGGTGTATGAAATGGCATCAAAATCGGGGGCGTCCGCCAGTTTGGGAGTCACTTTTCTCAACGTGGCCCTCCGGACAGACTTGTGCGTCATGCCGTTGCTGGCATATTACGGGTGGCTCCACTGGGTCAAGGCGGTCCTGTATGCACTGGACCCCGGCTATCCACCGTCCTCGGCCGTTTTGCAGCACGGCCTTTCGGTACGACGGCAAAAACGCCCTGTGTACCGGTGGCTCGACGAATCCGTGCACGTCTACAAAGAGGGAGCGTTGCAGAGCCTCTGCGCCCTCATCGCGCCGGGATACCCCCTCCCCGGACGTTGGACCGTCGGCGAGTTGTTGGGCCAACTCCCGGGTTTGGGTTCCGTACTCTCCGTTCTCGCACCGGACCGGCTGCGCGTCTATCCGCTGCGTTTCCAACGCCCAAGTGCACCGCCACAGTCGAATTCGTGGTCTGTGGGTGCGGGTTCTGTCCCGTTTTCGGATTCGATGTCCGTATCGGGTGCCACGCCATGGCCTCCGCCGTGCCCCGCGAACGCTTCGGTTACGGACGGCTCGTGTTGGCCTCCGTTGGAGTTTGCGGCTTCACCCGTGTCCGCATGGGTTCCGAGGGTGATCGCGTCACACAGGGGAGCCACGTTGGAAGAGTGGCGAGCGTCCTGCGCCCAACGGCTGAGCCGGGTGAACCCGCCGTCGCCGGTCAACTCTCTTTCGAACGCAGTGCCGCAGGTGCGGACAGAACCGCAAAGTACATCGCAGGATACCGCGCCAGGCGAACCCGGCACGTACACGGTCCCGGAGCACCCCGTTTGCCAGGAGGTTTTCCAAGCGGACGGCGCAGAGCCGGATGGTTGGATGGTGATCCCCAACCCTTGCCCGTCCCATCCTTGGCTTCGTGAGTTCCGGGGAAACTGGTACCTGATGGACGGTGACGGTGACCCGGAGTGGTGCATCCACTACGCGATCCTGTACTCGCTCGCCGCTCTGTGCCGTTACAACGCCAGAGAGTGGTTAGACATCGTGCAGTGGCAGAATGAACAGGATGCGACCATCACCCGCGCCTACTTCTCTTGCTATCCGCCGCATCGCACCGTGTCGGCGTTGCTGCAGGCGGCCTGCGAGATGAGTGAGGCGGCGATGTCCAAGAGGCCTGGTCCTTAGGGAGAGGCCGGTGTCCGAGAAGGCGGTATTGGATGGGGGGGTTGAGGCGACGAATAGTTCGGGGCCGATGCGGCGTCCCGACCGAGGTGACTTTGCCGACGGCAGGTGCCCGGCCGGTACTGGCCCGTGCCGGACCCGTGCCAGGCTCGTGTCGGCCGCTAAAAACACTTTCCGCCTTATCTCGCTCGGGTGCCGGCACCATAGTGTACATTTCCGTCTTAACTCACACCCCGCAGATGCCATAAGGCAGTTTCGTTAATCGCTCCATGTCCACCCCGTCTCGGCTGCCCATCCGCTCGCTTACATGCCATTCCGTCACGAACTCCGCCCCAGGCCCCCACGATAAATGCAATGCCGCCGCTATCCATTCCAGCCCCCGGGGTCATCAGTGCAATTCTGGTGTTACGCCTCGGCGGACGGGCGGTCTTTGCAACCCATTCGCCCCCATTGACCACCCATTCACCACCCATTTCCGACTGCGCGGCACAGGTCAACCTACTGACAAGCCATCCTCCTACGGCACACGCAGCTCCACTCCACACAACAGCAGAAGGCCCGGTCTGCACCTTACCGTGCATTCCGGGCCTTCTCTCTCTCGCCTGGCGGCGTCCTGCTTTCCCAGGGGCTCCCGCCCCTAGTATCATCGGCGCTGGAGGGCTTAACGGTCGTGTTCGGGATGGGTAC
>NZ_FPBV01000019.1 GCF_900116805.1 Paenalicyclobacillus macrosporangiidus
TTTCCAATTGCCTTGCGCAATACGCGCGGGCTCACGCGACGCTGCTTTGCCACTGCCAGGTACGCTCTGCGCGCCTTCTCCCGATAGGTGCGCGGTTTGCGCTTACCACGCTCACGCACCGCATGCAGAACGTCAATCATCTTCTCCAATTTCTCACGAGCCTCGTTCAGAAAGGACAGGTCGGTCGGGTAGGAGATGTCCGCCGGCGCGCATGTGACATCCAGCAGGAGCTTACCTTGGTTCGCGGTTGTCTGCGCCTTTGTCCTGGGCTTGGAAGTGGCATTCACACCCGGATGCCCAGGACCTTCATCATCGTGGTCATCCGCATCATCATCGCGTTCGGCCTGCTCCATCACGATCCATTCATTGACCTGACTCAACACGTCTGGACCCAGTCGCTTCCGAAAATGCGTCATCAACGACGGATGAAACGGTGGTTCTTCCTGGAAACGCGGCAGCCCGATGAAGTATTGCAGATACGGGTTCTCCGTGATCTGGCGGACCGTTTCGCGGTCGCTCAGACCCAGACGTTCCTGGATGATGAGTGCACCAAGTGCTACACGGACGGAGTACGCTTGTTGTCCCTTCGTCCAGGACTTGAAGCGCTCGCCGTAGTGCTCTTCGACTTTCCACCATGGAATCATCTGAGCGAGTTTTACCCAGCGGTTTTCCTTGTTCAACTTCCAGCCAAACGGTAGGAAGAACTCATCTGGAAGCAGCATCTGTCGTTGGGTCGGTCGACACACTGGCAGTCCCTCAGGTGCAAGGATTTTGACGGATTTCAGCGAAAATCCGTGCATGAGATTTCGTCACGAAAGGCTAATAATCCTTGTTGCTACTGGGCTTTTCAACTGTTCAGCACCTACATGGCCTTTCCGCGAGAGCATTGGCGACAGATCTGTTCGACGAACCCCTTGGAACGGCTCAACCGGGAATTGGGCCGGCGAATGGATGTTGTAGGTTTTTTCCCGAACAGAGACGCCGTGATTCGTTTGGGAGGGGCGATCCTTCAGGAGCGACACGAGGAATGGATCGTAGCACGACGGTTTTTCAGCCTGGAGTCGATGGCCAAGCTCACGGCAACTCGATCTTGTTGTCACCAACGTACGCACTACAGAAATGACTGGTGTCACACACGGTAGAGATACTGGGCAAAATTACACCACTTGACGAGACACTACCCCGGCCGAATTGACCACATCAGAGGGGAAGGCTGAACCTCGATTCGACGCCCTGCAACGTGTCCGAATACACCAAAACGGGATATACGTCCGACCCGTATCCCTCCGTGCATCGCCCTTATCGTAGTCGTGAAGGCGATGTACGGGGACGTCGTGACGTATACCCCTTCATTCTGGAGCGGATGACGGGACTCGAACCCGCAACATTCAGCTTGGGAAGCTGACGCTCTGCCAATTGAACTACATCCGCACGTTCAGTGGACCGTCTTTCTGTAGTAGTATTATACGCAGGCTGGCCGGGTCGCGCAAGTCCCTGCGAGGGCCCGGCCACATCTCATCGAACGGGGAGTGGTGAGGTGGCGGACAGAGCATCCCAGACGTACGAGCTGGTCGTCGACGAGGCGCACGACGGGCACACCCTGCGCAGCGTGCTGCAGAGCGAGCTGAAATTCTCGCGGCGCCTGGTGCGCAATCTGAAGCTGCGCGACGGCGTGCTCGTGAACGGGCAACCCGCCCGCCTGAAGTCGGTGGTGCACAAAGGCGACCAAATACATATTACGTTACCGGATGAAGAGACGCACATCGACGCCGAGCCGATGGACCTGGACATCCGCTACGAGGACGACGAGGTGGTGGTGGTCAACAAGCCGCCCGGCATGTTGTCGCATCCTTCGTCCAAAGAGCGCACGGGCACGCTGCTCGGCGGGCTGACCGCGTACCTGGCGCCGGCGGGGCAGGTGCCGCACGCCGTGCACCGGCTGGACCGGGACACGTCCGGCGTGATCCTGTACGCGAAGCATTCGCATGCCCATCACCTGTTCGACCGCGCCCTGCGATCCGGTTGGATGCATCGCACCTACTGCGCGGTGGTGTACCATAAAGAGGCGTTTGTCCCGTTGCGGATGGGCGAGTGGCAGACCATCGATCTGCCGATTGCCCCCGACCCGGACACGCCGACGCGGCGGGTGGTGGCGGCTGGGGGCCAGCGCGCGGTCACCCACTACCAGGCTCTGGCGTCCACAGATCAGATCTCTGTGGTGCAGATTGTGCTCGAGACCGGGCGCACGCACCAGATCCGGGTGCACTTCGCGGCCGTAGACATGCCGCTGGTGGGCGACCGGGCGTACGGGGGACCGGTGTGGCGGCGGGCCGAACGCGATCCCGCTGCGGCCCGCTTGCTCGCCTTTCCGCGCCAGGCGCTGCACGCCCTGCAATTGATGTGGAAGCACCCGGTGACGGGCGAGGTGAAGCGCGTGACGGCGCCGCCGCCGGAGGACATGCGAACCTTGTGGCGGGAGGCGGGCGGGGACCCGCGGGTCTGGGACCGGTTGATGGCGGACCCGTCGGCCGTGCCCCCCGGTTGGCGGTTTGACCTGGCGTGACGGAACGGACGGGAGGAAGGAGGCGGAGCAGTGACGCATCGGGAGACCCTTCGCGAGTTGATGGAGCTGCACGGCGGGCCGGGATTTGAGGAGGCGGTAGCGGCCCGCGTCAAGGACGCATTCGCCCGGTACACGGACGACATCCGGACGGATGCGATGGGCAACGTGATTGCACGCGTCCCGGGAGACGGGCCGGCGCCGCGGCCGAGGATTCTGCTCAGCGCCCACATGGACGAGATTGCGCTCGTCGTCACCGAGATTGCGGATGGCGGATTCTTGCGGGTTTGGCAGGCGGGCGGCTTCGATCCGCGCACCCTCGTCGGCCAGGAGGTGGTCGTCCACGGACGGCAGCCGCTGCTCGGCGTCGTGGGATCGAAACCTCCGCACCTGACCACGCCGGAGGAGCGCAAACAGGCTGCGCCGCTGGAAGATCTGTTCATCGACCTGGCGATGCCGGAGGAGCGGGTGCGGGCGCTTGTCACCGTCGGTGACCGGGTGACCCTCCGCCGGGAGGCGATGGACCTGCTGAACGGCCGCATCGCCGGCAAGGCCCTCGATGATCGGGCCAGCATCGCGGTCATCCTGGAGTGCCTGGAGGTCCTGCGGGGGCTCAGGCACACGGCGGACGTTCTGGCGGTGGCCAGTGTGCAGGAGGAGGTCGGCGTGCGCGGGGCGACGACGGCCGGGTACGCGCTCGAGCCGGACATCGCCATCGCCGTCGACGTGACCTTCGCCGACATGCCTGGCCAGGCGCCGGACGAGAGCTTCAAGATGGGCAAGGGGCCGGCCATCGCGTTCGGGCCGAACATCCACCCGAAGGTGTTCCGGGGCCTGCGCGACGCGGCGGAGCGCCACCGGGTGCCGTACCAACTGGAGCTGACGCAGGGGCCCACCGGCACCGACGCGCGCGCCTTCCAGATTGCCCGGGCGGGCATTGCCAGCGGCCTCGTCGGGGTGGCCATCCGCTACATGCACTGCTCCGTGGAGACAGCCGCCTACGACGACATCGCCGAGTGCGGGCGGCTGCTCGCCCACTACATCGCCGGTGTGACGGCGGAGGAGGTGGCGCGACTGACATGCTATTAAAACGGCTTACGGAAGCGATGGGGCCCTCCGGCTTCGAGGACGAGATCCGCGGCGTGCTGCGTGCCGAGGTGGAAGGGCACGTCGACCGGGTGTACACGGACGTGCTGGGGACGCTCATCTGTGAGAAAGGCATAGACCGGCCGGGTCCGCGGGTGATGCTGGACGCGCACATGGACGAGGTCGGGCTGATGATTGTGCACGCGGAGGACAATGGCCTGCTGCGGTTCCGGCCCCTGGGCGGCGTCGATCCGCGCGTGCTCGTCTCCAAACCGGTGCGCATCGGGCCGGAGAAGCGATTCGGCGTCATCGGCGCCAAGCCGATTCACCTGCAGAAGCCAGAGGAGCGGCGGAAACCGCTGCCGTTGGAGAGCCTGTACATCGACATCGGGGCGCGCGACAAGGACGACGCCCTGGCGGCGGTCAGGCTGGGCGATGTGGCCGTATTCGCGACGCGCTACGAGGAGATCGGCGAAGGCTGCGCGAAGGCCAAGTCGTTTGACGATCGCGCCGGATGCGCGGTGCTGACCGAGGTCTTGCGGAGGGACTACGAGCTGCCGCTGTACGGGGTGTTCACGGTGCAGGAGGAGATCGGCCTGCGCGGGGCGATTGCGGCAGCGTACCGGCTCCAGCCGGACATCGCAATTGCCATCGAGGGCACGGTCTGCTTCGACGTGGTGGACGCGCCGGGGCACGGGCAAGGGACGGTGCTCGGGCGGGGGCCGGCGTTCACCCTGCAGGACGGGCGGACGCTCGCCGACCGGCGGTTTTTGGAATTCATGATCCACGTCGCCGAGAAACACGGTATCCCGTACCAGTTCCGGCGGGTCAAGGGCGGATCGAACGACTTTGGCGCCATTCACCGCTCGCGCGCCGGTGTCACCGGCGGGTCCATCTCTATCCCGGTGCGCTACATCCACGCCCCGGCGCAGGTGATGTCGCTGGAGGACTATCGCAACACCGTCCGCCTGGTGCAGGCGGTGCTGACCGAGCTGCAGGAAGGAGGCTTCCGCGGATGAAGGAACGGATTCTCGAGTGGGCGGGGTATGTGGCGCCCTCGGGCAGCGAGGGCGGTTTGCAGGAGGCGCTGCTCGGCGCGGTGCGCGAGGCGGCGGACGAAGTGCGCGTGGATGTGCTCGGCAACGGGATCGCCACCAAACGGGGCGAGGGGCCGCACGTGGTGCTCGTCGCGCACGCGGACGAACCGGGCGTGATGGCCATCCACGTGGACGAGCGTGGGTTCCTGCGCCTGATCTCCATCGGCGACGTGCCGGCGCACGAGCTGGTCGGTCGGCAGGTGCGCTTCACCAACGGCGTGACGGGCATCATCGGCGTCGAGGGCAAGGTCAAGCGGGAGGACATCGGCTTCGAGCACCTGTACGCCGACATCGGTGCGGAGTCGGAGGAGGAGGCGCGGTCGCGCGTGCCGTTGGGGACGGCGGGGGTCGTGTGGGAACCGCTGTCGGAGATCGGTACCCACCGGTTGGCCGGGAGAGCCCTCGATAACCGGGCGGGCTGCGCCGTCGCGGCCGAGGCGTTCCTGCAGTTGGCGGCTTTGGGCCGGCGGGTGTCGGTGGTGTTCAGCGCACAGCAAGCGGTGGGTGCGCGCGGGGCGGGAACGGCGGCGTTCCAGCTCAATCCGGATCTGGCCATCGTCATCGACGCGGCGCCTGCGGGGGACATGCCGGAGGCGCCGCGGATGGCGCTCTCGCTCGGGAAGGGGCCCTGCGTCAAGATCATGGACGGGACGGCGGTGGTGCCGCTGGATGTCAAGGACCACCTGGTGGAGAGCGCGCGGCGCCTCGGGCTGGCCATCCAGTACGAGGTGTGGCCGCGCGGTCTGTCGGACGCAGGCGCGGTGCAGCTCTCGCAGGGCGGCGTGAAAGTCGGCGGCGTGTCGTACCCGGCGCGGCGGTTGGGCGGGCTGGCCCAGGTGATTGACCTGCGCGACGTGGCGGGGGCGGTCCGTCTAGTGGTGGAGGCGGCGCGCTCGTGGTGAGCGCTCCGCCTGTCCTCGCCGAACGGGCTTCCGTCCCGCACCACTCGTGCTATAATACTGCCCAATCTGAGACGTGACACACATCCTTCGCAATAAAGTGGAGAGATAAGAGAGGCGGATGGCCATGATACGGTACCTGACCGCCGGGGAGTCCCACGGCCCCGGATTGACGGTGATTGTGGAAGGATTCCCGAGCAATCTGCCGGTGTCGCGCGAGCAGATTGACGAACAGCTTCGCCGGCGCCAGCAGGGGTACGGCCGCGGCCGGCGTCAGCAGATTGAATCGGACCGGGTGGAGGTCACCAGCGGCATCCGCTTCGGCAAGACCCTCGGCACGCCCATCACCATGCACATCACCAACCGTGACTTCACCCACTGGACAGAGAAGATGGCGGTGTGGGACGCACCCCCGGAAAACCTCAAACAGGTCACCCGCCCCCGCCCCGGCCACGCCGATTTGGCCGGTGCCATCAAGTATGATCACGAGGACATCCGCGACGTCCTCGAACGCGCCAGTGCCCGCAACACGGCGACGGTGGTCGCCGCGGGCGCCCTGGCGCGGCAGTTGCTCGCCCGCTTCGGGATTGAGCTGACGGCGCACGTGGTGGAGATCGGCGGCGTGCGGGCAACGTGCATTCCGTCGGAATGGGACGCCCTCATCCAGGCAGCCGACGCGTCCCCGGTGCGCTGCGCGGACGCGGAGGCCAGCGACAGGATGGTAGCGAGGATTGACGAGGCGAAGGCCAAGGGCGACACGGTCGGCGGGGTGTTCGAGATCGTCGTCCGCGGCTGCCCCGTCGGCCTGGGCAGTTACGCCCATCCCGACCGGCGCCTCGATGGGCGGCTGGCCGGGGCGCTGATGAGCATCCAGGCCATCAAGGGCGTCGAGATTGGCCTCGGGTTCGAGGCGGCTCGCCGTTTCGGGTCCCAGGTGCACGACGCCATCGCCCACGACGGGTCCCGCTACCTGCGGCCGACCAACGGCGCGGGCGGCCTGGAGGGCGGCGTGACCAACGGCGAACCGATTGTCGTCCGCGTCGCCATGAAGCCCATCTCCACCCTCTACACGCCCTTGATGAGCGTGGACATGAAGACCAAACAGCCGGAGCCGGCCGCGGTGGAGCGCTCCGACTACTGCGCGGTGCCGGCGGCGTCGGTGGTCGGAGAGAACGTGGCCGCCTGGGTGGTGGCGGAGGCCTTCGTGGAGAAGTTCGGCGGGGATTCCGTCGAACAGATGGAGGATCACGTGCGCGCCTACCAGGCGCGGGTGGCCCGGCGATGACCACGCGCTTGCAGGTGACCACGCCGACTTCGCAATACCCGGTCTACATCGGCGCCGGACTCCTTGCACGCGCAGGGGCGCTGGTGCGCGAGGCGGGAGTGGAGGAGGGCGCGCGCGCGCTGGTGGTGACGGACGACCACATCCGGCCGCTGGGGTACGCGGACGAGGTGGCGCGGCACCTCACGGCGGCGGGGATCCCCGCCGCCGTCACGAGCGTCCCGCCGGGAGACGGGAGCAAATCCCTCGCCATGGCCGAGCGGTTGTACCGTGAGATGCTCTCGGCGGGGGTCCGGCGCAACGGCCTGGTCGTCGCCGTGGGCGGCGGGGTCGTCGGCGATCTCGCGGGCTTCGCGGCGGCCACGTATCAGCGCGGCATCCGCTTCGTCCAGGTGCCGACGACGCTGTTGGCGCACGACAGCAGCATCGGCGGCAAGGTGGGGGTGAACCTGGCCGAGGCGAAGAACCTGGTCGGGGCCTTCCACCACCCGCTGTTGGTGCTCTACGACGTGGAAACGCTCGCGTCCCTTCCGCCGCGGGAGTGGCGAGGGGGGATGGCGGAAGTGATCAAACACGGCATCATCGGGGAGCCGGACCTGTTCGCGGCGCTGGAGGCGTCCCCGTACGCCGAGTACCCGGGACCGGCGGCGGCCGAACGGTTGACCGCATCGGCGTGCCAGGTGAAGATCCACGTCGTCGAACAGGACGAGCGCGAATCGGAACTGCGCATGACGCTCAACCTGGGGCACACCATCGGTCACGCGGTCGAGCACGCCTCGGGATACCGGCTCAATCACGGCGAAGCGGTGGCCATCGGGATGTGCCTCGAGGCGGATCTCGCGGTCAGGCTCGGGTGGTTGGCGGCGGCCGAGCGCGACCGCATCGTCGAGGTCGTACGGCGCCACGGCCTGCCGGTCACACCTCCGCCCGACATGCCGTTTGAACCGGTGTGGGCGGCGCTGCAGCTGGACAAAAAACACACCCAGGGCGGGCTGACGTTCGCGTTGCCGCGGGCGGTCGGCGAAGTGGCCGTCGCGCGCGGCGTCCGCCCCGAAGACGTGACGCGGGTGTGGCGGGAGATGGAGGAGAGACGGAGATGACACGTGTGGTGCGCGGGGTGCGCGGCGCAACGACGGCGGCGGCCAACACGGCGGAGGAGATCTTTCGGGCGACGCGCGAGCTGATGCTCGCGGTCATCGAAGCCAATGACCTGCATCCGGAAGACGTGGCCAGCGTGATGCTAACGATGACCCCGGATTTGAACGCCGACTTTCCGGCCAAGGCGGTGCGCAGCATCGACGGGTGGCAGTGGGTTCCCTTGATGTGCGCCACCGAACTGGCCGTGCCGGGATCCATGCCGCGGTGCATCCGGCTTCTGCTGCACGTCAATACGGACCGCAGCCAGGAGCAGATGGTGCACATGTACCTGGGGGATGCGGTGGCGCTCCGCCCGGACATGGTGGAGCACGCGCAGACGAAAAACGGACGGGGCGGCGGGGCGTGACCCGCCCGCCCGTCTGGGCACCTGCATATTGACGAATGACCGGGCTTCCCGTATGATTCGTCATATATCCCAGTGACAAGCGCAGAGTTTGGTTGAGTTGAGAGCTGAGTCCGGTTGAGCCGAGTTGAGCGGAGCGGAGTGGAGATGAGCGGTGGCCCTGGTTCCCAGGGTCGGTGTATCGTCATCGGCTTTGACCATCCGCAGGATAGGAAGCTCTCCTACCGTGTGGATTTTTTATTACCCAGAAAGGCCGGTACGAAGCATCCGCCGCCACGGCGACGCCCGCGAGTTCAGTGGAGAGGAGCAGAGGCAGATGAGCATGTTCGTGAGAGACGTCCTGCATCAGGTCGCGGAGGGTCGGGTGTTGGACGAGCGTGTCGCGGAGCAATTCATGCACGAGCTGATGGAGGGCAACATCACCCCCGTGCAGACGGCCGGTCTGTTGGCCGCACTGGCGGTGCGCGGGGAAGCGGTCTCCGAGATCGTCGGGTTTGCGCGGGCGATGCGGGCCCACAGCGTGCGCCTGGACACGGCGTTGGACGTGGTCGACACCTGCGGCACAGGCGGCGACGGGGGGCACACGTTCAACATCTCGACCGCTGCGGCGATTGTGGCCGCGGCCTGCGGCGTGCCGGTGGCCAAACACGGCAATCGCGCGGTCTCCAGCCGCAGCGGCAGCGCGGACGTGCTGCAGGAGCTCGGTGTGGCCATCCAACTGTCGGCGGACGAAGCGCTGGCCTGCCTGGAGGAGACTCACCTGTGCTTCCTGTTCGCGCAGTCTTACCACCCGGCCATGAAATACGCCGCCGAGCCTCGCAAGCAGCTCGGTTTCCGCACCATCTTCAACATCCTCGGGCCGTTGACCAACCCGGCCGGCGCCCGTCGCCAGGTGCTCGGGGTGTTCCGGGCGGACCTGGTGGAGAAGGTGGCTCAGGCCCTGGCCCGGTTGGGCACCGTGCACGCGCTGGTGGTGCATGGAGACGGCGGGATCGACGAGATCTCCCTGCAGGGGGAGACGTTGGTGGCCGAGGTGCAGGACGGCCAGGTGCGCACATACACGGTGGTGCCGGAGGAATTCGGTTTGGCCAGGGCGCCGCTGTCGGCGCTCGCGGGCGGAGATGCGGCCCACAACGCGGGCATCATCCGGCGCGTCCTGCAGGGGGTGCCGGGGCCGCAGCGGGACGTGGTCGCCCTCAACGCGGGCGCGGTGCTGTACGTCGCCGGCCGGGCGGAGTCCATTCAGGACGGAGTGCGCCGGGCGCAGGAGGCCATCGACGGAGGGGACGCGGCGGCGGCCCTGGAGCGCTTGGTCCAGGCGTCCCGCCGGTACCACCGCGAGGAGGTGGCCCAGTGAGCGGGTTCTTGCAGCGGATTCTCGAGACCAAGCGGGAGGAGGTCGCACGCCTTCGGCCGAAGGCCGCGGAATTGGCCCGGCAGGCGCGACGGATGCCGCCCTGTCGCGGATTCGCGGCCGCAATCCGGCAGGCCTCCCGACTCGCGGTGATCGCGGAGGTGAAACAGGCCAGCCCGTCCAAGGGCCTGATTGCGGCCCACTTCGATCCGGTGGCGATCGCCACCACCTACGAACGGGCTGGCGCCAGCGCCATCTCGGTGCTGACCGATGAGACATACTTCCGCGGGTCCATCGCACATCTGGAGGCGGTGCGTCAGGCGGTCGCGGTGCCGGTGCTGCGCAAGGATTTCATCATCGACGAGGTGCAGATTGACGAGGCGCGCGCAGCCGGGGCGGACGCGGTGCTGCTCATCTGCGCCGCGCTCCCGCCCGACCGGCTGCAACAACTGGCTGCGTACGCGAAGCGCCTCGGCCTCGACACCCTGGTCGAAGTGCATCATCCGGATGAACTCCCGGCGGCCCTGGCGGCGAATCCGTCCGTCCTCGGCGTGAACAACCGCGACCTGCACACGTTCGAGGTCTCCCTGGAGACGACCCGGCGGGTGTTGGCGGAGGTCCCGAAGGGCGTGCTGGCCATCGGCGAGAGCGGCATCCACTCCGCCGAAGATGCCGCGCTGATGGCGGCGTGCGGGGCGCGCGGAATCCTCGTCGGCGAGTCCCTGATGCGCGCGGGCCAGCCAGAAGCCATCGCGGCCCGGCTCGCGTCCTTCCGGGTCCCGCTGCCGGCCGGGGTGTCCTCGTCGTGACGGTGCGGATCAAGATCTGCGGCCTGCGGCCGGGGGACGACCTGTCGTTCGCCGATTCCCCGTGGGTGAGCCACGTGGGGTTCGTGTTCGTCCCGGCCAGCCGGCGGTACGTGGCGCCGGAGTCGGTGCGGAACATGGTGGCGCAACTGGAGGGGCGCGCCGAGGCGGTCGGGGTGTTCGCCGGTGCCGGCGCCGAAGCGGTTCGGGCGGCGCTGGCGCGCAGCGGCATCCGGGTGGCGCAGTTGCACGGAGATGAAGGACCCGAGGTGTGCGACGCCCTCCGCGAGGCGGGCGTGCAAGTCTGGAAGTCCCTCTCAGTGGCGCCGTCGGGCGAGGATGCACAGGCCCTGGCCGCCCGGATCGAGACGTTCGCCCCTCACGTGGACGCCCTGCTGCTCGACGCGGCGCCGCCGAAGTCCGCCCCGGCGAGCGTATCCGGCGGACACGGAAGGCCGTTTGACTGGCGGGTGCTGCCCACAGCCATCGGGATGGTGCGGACGCGCACCGTGTTGCCTCCGCTGTGGGTGGCTGGCGGCATCCATTCGGGCAATGTCGGAGACCTGCTCTCGGTGTTCGAACCGGATGGCATCGATGTGTCCTCCGGCGTGGAGACCGGAGGCAGGAAGGACCCCCGGCGCATCCAGGCGCTGTGCAATGAGCTGGCGGTACGGGCGTCGTGCGGAGCGGCTCGCTCCGCGCAAGAAGCGGAGCAGTTCGTGCGCCAGCACGAACCCCGTACCGTGACGTCCGAGGAGGCGATACCGTGAGTCACACCCATGTCGATGCCGCTCCCTCTGTGGCGAAAACGCCCGCCGGTGCGCGGTATCCCGACGCCTATGGCCGCTTCGGGCCGTTTGGGGGACGCTATGTCCCGGAGACGTTGATGTCGGCCCTTCACCAATTGGAGGCGGACTATCTGCGCTTGTCGGCCGATCCCGGTTTTCAGGAAGAGCTGCAATACTACCTGACGCATTACTCCGGGCGCCCGACCCCCCTGTACTTCGCGGAACGGCTGACCGAACACCTGGGCGGAGCGCGCATCTACCTCAAGCGGGAGGACCTGAATCACACCGGCGCGCACAAGATCAACAACACCATCGGGCAAGCCCTGCTCGCCCTGAAGACCGGGAAGAGGCGCGTGATCGCCGAGACGGGCGCCGGGCAGCACGGCGTGGCCACCGCGACGGTCGCCGCCCGCTTCGGCCTCGCCTGCACCGTGTTCATGGGCGAAGAGGACATGCGACGGCAGGCCCTCAACGTGTTCCGCATGCGGATGCTCGGCGCCGAGGTGGTGCCGGCGACGACGGGGACGCGCACGCTCAAGGACGCGACGAACGAGGCCATCCGCCATTGGGTGGAGCACGTGGAGGACACGTATTACATCATCGGGTCTGTCGTCGGGCCTCATCCCTACCCTCGGATCGTGCGGGATTTTCAGCGCGTGATTGGGGATGAGACCAAGCGCCAGATGCTGGAACGGGAAGACCGGCTGCCGGACGCGGTGGTGGCATGCGTCGGCGGCGGGAGCAACGCGATGGGGATGTTCTATCCGTTCATCGAGGACGACGGCGTCGAACTGATTGGGGTGGAGGCGGCCGGAGACGGCCTGGAGACCGAGCGGCACGCGGCGAGTATTGCCCGCGGCCGGCCCGGCGTCCTGCACGGGGCACTCACGTACCTGCTGCAGGACGAGTACGGGCAGGTCACACCGGCGCACTCCATCTCGGCCGGGCTGGATTACCCGGGCATCGGGCCGGAACACGCCTGGCTGCATCAGTCCGGCCGCGCCCGCTACGTGCCCGTCACCGACCAGGAGGCGCTCGACGCCTTCTATCTCCTCTCCAAACTGGAGGGCATCATCCCTGCGCTGGAGAGCGCGCACGCCGTCGCGCAGGCCATCAAGGAGGCGCCGCGCATGGGCCGGGACCAGGTCTTGGTCATCTGCCTGTCGGGCCGCGGCGACAAAGACGTGGAGCAGATCGCTCGGCTTACGGGAGGGATGGCGGATGGAACGGCTTGAGCGGGCATTTCGGAAGCGGGTGGACCGAGCGGCGTTCATCCCGTTTCTGAACACCGGAGACCCGTCGTTCGACCGCTCGTTGGCGTTCTTTCGCGCAGTGCTGCGGGCTGGTGCCGACATCCTCGAGATTGGCGCGCCATATTCTGACCCGCTCGCAGATGGCCCGGTGATTCAGGCGTCCGCGCTGCGCAGCCTCCAGGCCGGGTTTCGTTTGCCGCAGGTGTTTGAGGCGGCCTCCGCGCTGCGGCCCGAGACCGACGCCGGTCTGGTGCTGTTCACCTATATCAACCCGGTGTTGCAGTACGGCCTGGAGCGGTTCTTCTCGGACGCCCGGACGGCGGGCGCGGACGGCGTGGTCATCCCGGATCTGCCGTTTGAGGAGAGCGACCCGGTGAGAGCGGTGGCGGATAGCCACGGCATCGCGCTGATTCCCTTAGTCGCACCCACTTCCGGGGAGGACCGGATCGCAGGGATCTGCCGGCAGGCCCGCGGGTTTGTGTACTGCGTGTCCTCCCTCGGCGTGACGGGCGAGCGCGCTCGCATGTCGGCCCGTCTGCAGGAGTTGGTCCAGACGGCCCGCCGGTACACCGAGGTGCCCGTCGCGGTCGGGTTCGGGGTCAGCCGGCCGGATCAAGCCCATGAGATCGCCGGGTTCGCCGACGGGGTTATCGTCGGCAGCGCCATCGTGCGGCGCATTGGTGAAGCCGTGGCTGCGGGCCGCGGTGACGAAGCGTTGTTGGCATCCGTATCCGGCTTCGCCGGTGCGTTGATAGAAGCCCTGCACAGAACCGGTGCGGCGGCGACACCAACCTTGCGTTGAGAGGAGAGGGAGAGCATGATTGTGGTGATGAAAGAAGGGGCGCGCGAAGAAGAGGTCCAGGCCGTCGTCTCGCTGCTGCAGGGCAAAGGGTTGGAGACCCATCTGTCGCAGGGCGCGGAAAAGACCATCATCGGGATCATCGGGCCCAAGGAGCGCGTCTTGGGCATGCCGATTGAGTCGATGGCGGGCGTCGAAAAGGTGGTGCGAGTGAGCAACCCGTTCAAGCTGGCCAGCCGCGCGTTCCACCCGCAGGACACCCTGGTGCAGGTGGGGCCGCACGTGGTCGGCGGGGCCAATCCGGTCATCATCGCGGGTCCGTGTTCGGTGGAATCGCGCGAGCAGATCCTCGAAATCGCGCACGCCGTGAAGCGTTCTGGTGCGCACATGCTGCGCGGCGGCGCGTTCAAGCCGCGTTCGTCCCCGTACTCGTTCCAAGGCCTCGGGGAAGAGGGATTGAAGCTGCTGGCGGAGGCGCGCGAAGTCACGGGCTTGCCGGTGGTCAGCGAGGTCATGGATATCGAGGCGCTCCCGATGATGCTGGAGTACGTCGACGTGCTTCAGATTGGCGCGCGGAACATGCAGAACTTCCCGCTCCTGCGCGCCGTCGGGAAGACCGACAAACCGGTCCTGCTGAAGCGCGGCCTGTCGGCCACCATCGAAGAGTGGTTGATGTCGGCAGAGTACATCCTGTCCGAGGGCAACCGCAATGTCATCCTGTGCGAGCGCGGCATCCGGACGTTTGAGAAGTACACGCGCAACACGCTGGATCTCAACGCCGTCCCGGTGGTGCAGTACTACTCGCATCTTCCCGTGATTGTCGATCCGAGCCACGGGGTGGGCCATTCCCGCTATGTCCTGGCGATGGCGCGAGCCGGCATCGCGGCGGGCGCCCACGGACTGATTGTCGAGGTGCATCCGCGCCCGCAGGAGGCGTTGTCGGACGGAGAGCAGTCGCTGACGCTCGAGGACTTCGACCAGATGATGAGGGAGGTCACGCGCGTCGCGGAGGCGGTGCACGGCGTGGAAGCCCCCGTGTACGTCCCCGGCCGGTGAACGGACGGGACGGGGCGCGCCCGGCCTCCGTGCTGGTGGTCGGCTGCGGCCTGATGGGGACCTCGTTGGCTCTCGCCCTGCACCGCGCCCGCCCCGGCCTGGTGGTGCACGGCGTCGAACGCTCGGAGGTGCACCGGGCGCAGGCGCTGGCCACCGGCGCGTTCGCGGAGGTCTTCCCGGCGCTGCCGGAACCGGATGAAGCCGAACGCGGCGGGCGGTACGAATTGGGGATTCTGGCCGTTCCGGTGGACGCCGCGTGCGCTCTTCTGCCTGCCACGGCGAGGTTGGCCGATGTGGTCATGGACATCTGCAGCGTCAAGCGCCCGGTGGTCGAGGCCGCGGAGGCTGCCGGATTGAAGGCGGTCTTCGCGCCCACCCACCCGATGGCCGGAACGGCCGACTCGGGGCCTGCCCACGCCCGCGCGGACCTGTTCGAAGGACGCACCTGGATTGTGCTGGATGGCTGGCCGGCCTGCGAGGCCGTCGCACCGTGGCTGGAGAGGACCGGGGCGAGAATGGTTCACCTGCCGTCCGCGGACGATCACGATGCCGCCATGGCGTCCGTCAGCCACGGCGTGCACCTGGCGTCCCTCTCGGCCATGCTGGCGTACCGGCGCACGGCCGGTGGACGGGCCGGGGATTGGGCCCTCCTGGCGGGGCCCGGATTTCGCGATGTGACTCGCCTGTCGCGCTCCGCTCCGGACTTCTGGGTGCCCACCCTGACGGCGAACCGGGACCACGTCACGCTCTATCTGCGGGCCCTCGCGGAAGAGTTGAACGCGTTCGCCCGGGCACTGGACGAAGCCGACGGAGACGCGCTGCATCAGCGGTTGACGGAAGCCCGAATGGCCCGTCTCGCATGGGAGGAGAAGGTGAATCATGACGGAGAAACGACCCCTTGAGCAGGGGATGCGCTGTTTCCCGGGATCGCCGCTGCGGGGGACGGTGGCCGTGCCGGGCGACAAGTCCATCACCCACCGCGCCATTCTGTTCGGCCTTTTGGCCGAAGGCCGGACGGAGGTGTCCGGTTGGCTCGACGCCGCCGATTGCCGCTCGTCGCTGCAGATTGCGCGGATGCTCGGGGCTGAAGTGGCCGAGACAGACGACGGCAGGCTCATCATCCACGGAACGGCAGGGAATCTGCGCGAACCCGAGGATGTGCTGGACTGCGGCAATTCGGGCACGACGATGCGGGTGTTCCTCGGCGCCATCGCAGCGCGCGCGCCCTTCGCGGTGCTGACGGGAGACGGTTCGCTGCGCCGGCGGCCGATGCGCCGCGTGATCGATCCGCTCACCGACATGGGGGCGGCCATTTCCGCCCGCTCCGGCCGGTTTGCGCCGTTGGCGGTGCAGGGCCGCGCGTTGCGCGGGATCGACTACACGCTGCCCGTGGCCAGCGCACAGGTCAAATCCGCCATCCTGGTGGCGGGCCTGTTGGCGCACGACGGCGTCACCGCGGTGACAGAACCGGAGGCCACCCGGGATCACACCGAAAACCTTCTCACCGCCTTTGGCGTACACGTCAAACGCGCCTCACTGCCGGCGGGCAACCGCATCGAGGTGGAACCGGGGCAGGTGCTTCGCGGTGCGGCGGTGGCGGTGCCGGGCGATCCTTCGTCGGCCGCCTTCCTCATCGCGGCGGCGGCCCTGGTTCCCGGTTCCGCCGTCACGGTGACGGGCGTCGGCCTCAATGCCACGCGCACCGGGTTTCTCCGGGCCCTCGGCCGCATGGGCGCCCAGGTGGAACTGGGCAATCTGCGGAAGGTGTCCGGAGAAGTGGTCGGCGACATCACGGTGACGCACGGACCGCTCACCGGCATCGAGATCGAGCCGGCGGAGGTGCCTTCGCTCATCGACGAACTTCCGGTCCTAGCCGTGTTGGCGGCGTTCGCCGAAGGTACCACGCGCGTGCGCGGGGCCGCGGAACTGCGAGTCAAGGAGACGGACCGCATCGCCGCGGTGGCCGAAGGGCTGCGGTCCATCGGGGTTCAGGTCGACGAGGCGGAGGATGGATTCACGGTGTATGGACGGGGAACGGTCGACGGCGGTGCGGTGGACAGCCACGGTGACCACCGGATCGCCATGAGCTTCGCCGTCGCCGGCCTGGCGGCTCGCCGCGGAGTCACCGTGCACGGCTGGGATTGCGTGAACATCTCATATCCTTCCTTTGCGGCGACGTTGGAACAGCTCGGCGCGTCTTTACAGGCGTGGTCCGAGTGACAAGCCGTCCGGTACACCGCTCTGCCGACTCGCCCTGCCGGCGGAGCACGGCGGCATGAATCAGAAAATTGCGTCTTGACAGCGCTTCCATACTGCGTTATGCTGTGAATCGAAGGGTGTTGTGTCTGATTTCTCTCCACTCCTAGCAACGCTTGGGGAATCTGTCACAGGCAGATTCCCGCTTTTTTTGTTCCCCAACCGCCTGCGGCAAGGGACGTGGGCTCCCGCAAAACGCAAAACGCCATTCGCCCCGTATACCCTATCGTTGTCCAACTCATACTGGAAATGGGAAGCATCGAGCGCCTCCCGCGGGGAGGCAGGACTCGACAGGGGGGAATCCGCGTGCGCGCACTGCTGTACGTGCAGAACGACGGGACCCTGTTGGTGCAATCGGATCACCCGCACTACGAGGCCCTGCGGCCGCGCCTGCTGGCGTTCGCGGAGCTGGCGCAGCGAATGGACCCCATCCACATCTACCGCATCCGACCCATCTCTCTGTGGCAGGCGGCGAGCCTTGGCTCCACGGCGCGCGAGATCCTGACCTTCCTGCGCGATCACGCGGCACACCCTGTCCCGTATGACCTCCAGCGGACCATCGCGCAAGAGGTGGCCAAGTGGGGGCGGCTGACCCTGCACCAAGGCGCTCGCGAGCGAATCGTTCTGCGCGGGGATCCGGAATCCTTGGCCGCAGCCCGCGTCGTACCGGAAGTGGCGGCCATAACGGCCGCGGACCGGAGCGACGGACTGGTTTTCAGGGCTGCTCATCGGGCCCGGGTCAAACGGGCGTTGGCCAGTGCCGGGTTGCCCGTGATGGATCACGTGGGTTACCAGGCGGCCTCGGCCCTGTCGTTCTCCCTGCGCGAGGAGACGCGGCTGCGGGGATATCAGGAGGAGGCGGTCCGGCGGTTTCTGCGGCAGGGGGGCGAACAGAGCGGGGTGATTGTCCTGCCCTGCGGCGCCGGCAAGACGCTCGTCGGCATCGCCGTGATCCAGGCGCTCGGATGGCACGCCCTGGTGTTGACGCCGAGCGAGACGGCCGCACGCCAGTGGCAGCGCGAGTTCCTGGACCGGACCGACGTGCGCCCGGAGGACGTGTCCCTCTACCGGCCGGGACACCCCGTCACGCCCGTCACCATCACCACCTACCAGCGCGTGGCGGCGCAGGACCGGCGGGGAAGGCGACGGCACCTCGAGTCTCTGACGACCCATCCCTGGGGGATTGTGGTCTACGACGAGGTGCACATGTTGCCCGCACCGCTGTTCCGGCTCGCCGCCGATCTCCAAGGGGCTCGCCGGCTGGGACTGACCGCTACCCTGGTGCGGGAAGACGGCGCCGAGGCCGACGTGTTCAGCCTGATTGGTCCCAAGTGTTACGAGGTCCCTTGGAAGCAGTTGGAGGAGGCCGGATATCTGGCTGCGGTTCGGTGTGTCGAGCTGCACGTCCCGCTCCCCGCCGCGGAACAGGGGCGGTATCTGTCGGCTGGAATCCGCGAACAGCACCGCATCGCGGCGGCCAACCCTGCCAAGCGGGGCGTGGTGGAGGCCCTGTTGAAACAGCACGCGGGCGAGAGCGTGCTCATCCTCGGGCATTACGTGGAGCCCCTGCGCGCCCTCGCGGATGCCCTCGGATGCCCGCTCGTCACCGGCACCACGCCGCAGCCGGAGCGGGAGCGCTGGTTCGAAGCATTCCGAACCGGGCGCATCCGCCGCATCGCGCTGTCCCGGATCGCCAACACGGCCGTAGACCTGCCATGCGCGTCCGTGGCGATTCAGGTGTCCGGCCTCTTCGGCTCGCGCCAAGAGGAGGCGCAGCGCTTGGGGCGGCTGCTGCGGCCGCAAACCCGGGAGGGGGTCTTTTACACCTTGGTCAGCAAAGGGACGGTCGAGGCCCGAACCGCCAAGCACCGCCAGCTCTACCTGGTGGAACAAGGCTACACATACCGCGTCTACGACAGCCACGAGTACCTGCCGGAAGGGGTGGATGAAGATGAAGCTGTCGGAGTGCCTGAGCACCGCTGACATCAACACCTTGCGCAAGATCTCGGATCACTACGGATTGACCTGCTCCAAGCACTCGAAGCTGGCGCTGCTGCAGGAGCTGCTCTACGCATTCCGGCAAGGCCGCTTTCTCGACGAGGCCATCGCCCGGTGGCAGGAAGGCCGGGATGAGGCGATGCTCCGCCTGTGCTTGGAGACGCGGAGCCGGTTTTCCGCCGAGGAGTTGCGCGGGATCTTCCAATCCTGCGGCGGGGAGGCGGTGATTGACGAGGCCATCCGCGAGGGCTGGCTGTTTCCCAGCAGCCGGTACGGAGGACGGCTCTACTATTACATCCCCGACGAGTTGCAGGCGGCGATGCGACGCCAGTTGGTCGCGCGCTTCCTGCGCAACCTCCGCCGCTCGCAAGAAGGGCCCCTGCTGTATCAGGACGAAGGTCTCGCCCTGGTGCGAGACCTGGATGTCTTCCTGGAGTACGTGCGGCACCATACGGTGCCGTTGACGACGGGCGGAAGCATGTACAAGCGCAACCTGACGCAGGTGCTGGAGCTGTTCGAAGTGCAGGAGACGCCCCTTCAGGGAGGATGGCGGTTCGGTTACGGGCGGCGGTTTCACGATTATCCGGACCGGCTGGCACTGCTGTACGACTACGCGTACAGCGCCCGCCTGATTGTCGAGGGGGAGGACGGGTACCTGCACGCCGCGGAGGATTGCAGTGACTGGTACGGCCTCAGCGAGATCGAGCAGGCGCGCGCGCTGATGCGGTTTTACATTCACCTCTACCGGCGGCCCATTGCCCGCCTCCCGCAGGTGGTCCACCTGTTGGCCCACACGGCGGTCGACTGGCTGGACAGCGCCGAAACCCTTGACGCGTTGGCTCATCTGGTTACGCCGTACTACTACGACGACCGGGAACAGGTCTGGCGCACCCGCATCCTGAAAATGCTGATGCACCTGGGTTTGATCCGGATTGGGCAGGACGAAACGGGCCGGGAGTGGTTTCAAATCACGAAACTCGGTCAACAATTAATTACACCGGATGCGTTACCAGCGACCCCGGATCAAACGCGGGAACGCCAGCGCATTCTGATTGTGCAGCCGAACTTCGACATCGTCGTCACGGGCGACCAACCGCTGGTGACGAACGAACTCGCGGCCTTCACGGATCTGCGCCAGGCGGGCGCCATCCGGGTCTACCGTTTGAGCGAGGCGAGCGTCCGCCGCGGCATGGCGTCCGGAGGGCTTGTGTCCGCCTGGTTGGCGTTCTTGCACCAACACGCCCAGACGCCGGTGCCGGGCAACGTCGAGCGGACGCTGCTGGAATGGGGGCGAACGCAGCGAGAACCAGAGATGGGAGAAAGCAGTCTGACGAGTTGAAGTTCCGTGGGCCAGGGAGGCGCGGATAGATTTGGAGGGCCATTCCGGGCGGGTGTGGAAGGAAAAAATGACGCGCCAGTCGAATAAAATACTCGAAGAATTCACACGGCACCTTCGCCGCTGGGGTCAGGTTGTGGACGTTCTGGATCACCGGATATTCGGCTACAACCAATCAGGGAGGAGACGGCAATGGGCAATACCGTAACGGTCGCCGAAAAGAAACACTTTCTGCGTTGGTTTCTGTCGAATTACCAACTGCAAAGTCGGGAAGCGGAGATGCTCATCCGCTACATGATGACCCGTGAGAGCGTGCTGCGCCGGGTTCACTTCGTCGACAGCTTCCGGCAGCTGCCGCGGGTCATCGTGGTGTCCACGACCTGTGTTCAAGCCGCCCCCTTCCGGTACTACCGGCGCAACAAGCCGGTGTCCACGGACGTGGAACAGGCGTTCTTGGACCTGTATCAACACCCGGACGAAGACGTGTATGTCAATCTCTACTTCAAAGACCGGGCGACCAGCGCCGCGTACTCGGCCGTGCTGGAGGAGATCGCGCCAGCCGAACTGGAACCGGCCGTCAAAGAGCTCATCAGCATGCAGGCCGAATGGATCATCGAACAGGCGGTGCGCAACCATCAGCGGGAGCACCTCATGCGCGCCGTCGACGAGGCGTTGGATCGCGGGGATCGGGAGGCGTTCCTGGAGGCCAGCCGCCGTCTGATTGAGTTCGACGCCAGCACGTCCGCCGCGATGCCCGGTTGACGAGCGGCCGTATGGGAGGGGCGGTGACCGCCCCTTTTTCTTTTCTTCACCGGACCGATATCCCAGACATCCTGTCACGCATCGGATCTCTGAACCTCTCATTCCCCCTCTTGACAAAGTCCACCTGGGCTACTGTATCCTGTACTCAGTCTGAATTACCCCAAACATCTATAATTTAAATCAGAATTCATGGTTTGTACACTCATGGAGAGGAGAATCGGGAACATGGGTACACCTGAGCAGCGCGCAGCCGCAAGATGGAGTGAAGACGGTTGGTCGGTCGTCCTCGGGTTGGTTCTCGTCCTTGCCGTGTGGGCGGCGTATCAGCTCAAGCAGCCGTTGGATGTCTTTCAGCACGCCATCCCGGTGACGTGGCCGGCCCATGCGTTGGGGCAGCACTTCGCGCAGAACGGACTGGCCTACGTCGCGTTGTGGCTGGTTCTGTTGGTGTTGACCGGTGTGGCCGCGCGTGCGCTCGGCACACCCTTTCTTCCGTACGCTGCCGGCTTCACGGTGCTGTTCGTCCTGGCGGGCGTGATCTTGGTCATCGGCAGCCAGCAAACCCTGAAGACCTACGGTCTCGAGTATCCGTTCTGGGCACTGCTCTTTGGGGTGGTGATTGGCAACCTCATCCGGCTGCCCGGGTGGCTGGCAGCGGCCGCAGGGCGCACCGAACTGTTCATCAAGACGTCCATCGTGCTGTTGGGCGCCAACCTTCCGTTCTCCATCATCGCCACGTCCGGCCCCCGCGGGTTTGTCGAAGCGCTGGTCATCGTGGCACTGGGATTCACCGTCGCGTTCATCGTCGGGAAGCGGCTGGGGATTGACCCGCTCTACATCTCCATCCTCGGTGCGGGAGCCTCGGTGTGCGGCGTGTCGGCGGCCATCGCGGTCGGCAACGCGGTGCGGGCCCCGCAGCGCAAGGTGGGCTACGTGGTCTCGCTGGTGGTGGTCTACGGGTTGATCCTGGTGTTCCTGCTGCCCGCCCTGGTGCATCTGCTCGGCCTGAGCAACACCGTCGGCGGGGCGTGGATCGGTGGCTCGGAATTGGCGGACGCGTCCGGCGCGGCCGCCGCAGCCATCCTCGGCGATACGGCGGTCAGCACGTTCTCGCTCGTCAAGCTCAGCCGGGACGTGTTGATCAGCGTCATCTGCCTGATTCTCGGCGCCGTCGCCGCCACCCGGTGGAATGCCGAAGCCCAGCCGTCGTCGTCGCCCTGGTCCGAACTGTGGCGCCGGTTCCCCAAGTTCGTGTTGGCCTTCGTGATCGCGTCTCTCTTGGCGACGTGGTGGCAGGCCGCCTACGGCAAGGCGTTCAACACGGATTTCACGGCCAACCTCAACGCGGTCCGCACGTGGTTGTTCACGCTCACCTTCTTCGGGGTGGGGCTGAACACCCGCTTCCGTGAGGTCCGGGAGGTCGGCGGCAGGGCCATCGCCCTGTTCACCACGGTCGTGATTGTGAACGTGATCGCCGGGTTGATCTTGGCGTACCTGCTGTTCAACGGCCGTTGAGATTGTGCCCCCCGAGGCGCTGTGGTACGTTTCTCATGGCAGTGACCGAGGGGGGAGCACATGCGCTTCGAACGCCTCACACCGAATCAGTTCGCACGGATCCAAGACGGTTTTGACACCCTTCTGGTGAGCGCATACTGTCCGCTTCCGCTCGATCCCGCCGTCAGCCACCTGGCGGCGGTGTGGATCGGGCAGCGGCTGGCGGATGGGGCGGCAGGCCGTTTTCAAGGCCGGGCCGCGTTGTGGCCGCTTGGACACAACGCATTCGTCCGGGCATCCGACCGAGCGTGGCTGGCCGACCTCCGGCGAGGGTTTCCCTACGGGGTGCGCCACGGCGTCCTGGTGACGGACCGGACCCTGACGGACGACGTGCTGCGGCTGGCGGACGCCGACGGCGCGGATTGGCTGATCTTCGATTGGTGGCAGTGGTTGCGCCGGCGCGTGCCGGCGGAGCGACTGCCGGAGGCGTGGGCGTTTCTGTGCCACGCCTGTCCTGCCTATGCGGCCAGCGAGGAGCGCCTGAGCCTCGGGTTGCCGGACGACGTGATGCAGGCGATGGCGGCCGAGGGACAACGCCTGTTTTCGGCGATGGAGGAGGCATTGAGCCGGCACATTTTGGCGCTGTGGGCATAGTCCGGGGCATTCTGGCCATCCTAATGTATGACAATCGCTTCCGGACCGCATCCTGTGACAGGGTTATGACGAATTGTCGAAACTGAATCCTTCGAACTCTAGCGAACTGTTGGCATTGCTTGACACACCGGATGAGCCAATCATAAGATGTGGAGTGTGCAGCTGGTGCCCGGTCTACATACTTTTTTGGCTTTTCACAGGGTGCGGGATGGAGGTCAGGAGGGCCACAAACGTGTCCGACTTCCATGAACGAGCATCACGAGAGCAGCAGCCAGGGCTGAGCCGGCGGCAATTTTTGACGTACGCGCTGGGGGGAACCGGGGCGTTCATGGCATCGCTGGTCGCCGTCCCGTTCGTCGTGGAGACGTTCGACCCGATTCGCCGAGGCGGTGCAAACGCCTTCGTCAACTCCGGCCACAAGGTGTCGGAATTTAATAAAACGCTGCCACAATTAGTTGAGTTTCGGGCGCATCGGGACGACGGATGGAACTCGGCGGACATTCCGTCGCGCGCATGGGTCATCCTGCAAGAGGACGGCTCGCCGCTCGCGATGTCCCCCATCTGTACGCACCTGGGCTGCCAGGTCAACGGCACGCTGGGTCCCGACGGGAAACCGGAACCCTCCCAGGATGGACAGTGGTGGTTTCACTGCCCGTGCCACGGCAGCAAGTACACCGTGTACGGCATCCAATCGCCGGGATCGCCGGCGCCGCGCCCGCTCGATGTGCACAAAGTCAAGGTGGACGAGGCCGGCTACCTGTACTTGGGACCGCTGCAACAACGCAACAGCGCGGGGCAGGTGATATCGTAAGATGTTGAAAAAGGCGTACGATTGGATCGACGAGCGTCTGAACGTGACGCCGCTGTGGCGGGACGTGGCCGATCACGACGTGCCGGCCCACGTGAATCCGGCCATCAAGATGTCCGCCTTCGTGTATTGTTTCGGCGGCCTCACGTTTCTGGTCATCACCACCCAAATCCTGTCGGGCATGTTCCTGGCGATGTACTACACGCCGGACATCACCAACGCGTGGTACAGCGTCAAGTACATCACCGACGAGGTGCTGCTCGGCAATGTGGTGCGCGGCATGCACTTTTGGGGCGCGAGCTTGGTCATCATCATGATGTTTTTGCATATGCTGCGCGTCTTTTTCACCGGGGCGTACAAGAAGCCGCGCGAGATGAATTGGGTGGTCGGCGTCCTCATCTTCTTCGTCGTCCTCGGCTTCGGGTTCACCGGGTACCTGCTCCCGTGGGACCAGAAGGCGTACTGGGCGACCGCGGTCGGGGCGCAGTTGGCGGGATCCATCCCATGGATTGGCCCGTACATCCAGACGCTGCTGCTCGGGAGCCACACCGTGGGCGCTCTGACGCTGACGCGCTTCTTCGCGATTCATGTGTTCTTCCTGCCGGCCGCCCTGCTGGTGCTGCTGGCGCTGCACTTCATCATGATCCGCGCGCAACACATCGCGGGTCCGCTGTAAGCCGTGCCTTCGCGAGAACGCTGAGCGAGGAGGGGACATTTTGGCTGCTGGAGGCGAACGGATTCCGGGTACGCCACGGTACCGGCATCATCACCTGAAGAATCCGGGGACCGAACCGTTCATCCCCAACTTTCTCTTGAAAGAGTGGATCGCCGGTTCGGTGTTCTTGCTGGCTTTCATGCTGTGGGTTGTGTTCAATCCGGTCGACCTCGGGTCGAAGGCCAATCCGGATGATACGTCGTTCATCCCCGTCCCGGACTGGTACTTTCTGTTCTTGTACCAGCTTCTGAAGTACTTTCCGGGCGACAATGAGCTGTTCGGCACCATTCTGGTCCCCATGGTGGGCGCGCTTCTGTTGTTGTTCGCCCCCTGGCTGGACACAAAGAAGACGCGGCACCCGTACAAGCGTCCGCTGGCGACGGCGGGGATGGTGCTGACCACGTTTCTCGTCATCTGGCTGACCAATGAAGCGGCTGTGCAACACGCGGCGGAGGTCGCCGCGGCGAGCGGCCAGGCGACGCCGGGGCTGCCGGTCATTCCCAAGATTGAGGCGTCCCAGATCCACTTGGTGGACACCTCCGACCCCGGATACCAACTGTTCCAGAACACCTGCGCCAACTGCCACGGGAAGAGCGGCGAGGGCGGTGCCGGGCCCCCGATCTACGCGATCGGCAAGTACTGGGATGCCAAAAAGCTGTACGACTTCATCGAAAATCCTGCCCCGGGGATGCCCAAGAAAGGCACCCTCTCCAGCGACGCCGACGTCCAGAAGGTCGCCGACTGGCTGGCCAAGCAAAAAGGCTGATCTGGCCCTGTGGCCCGGTGATGCAGAAAAGCACGGCACGGAAAAACGGAAAAACCCGGTCCGCGCATCCACGCGGGATCGGGTTTTCTTCGCGCATCGGGCGGCGTGTCCTCCACCGGGCGGCCCGTCACGGGCACCTTCATCACCGGGTAAATCCCTCTCCGAGGACCTCGTGCACGTCGTTGACCACCACGAAGGCGCGCGGATCGGCCGCGTGCACAATCTGCTGAACCCGCACGACCTCCTCGCGGGACACCACGCAGTACACCACCTGTCGCGGCGTGCCGGTGAAGCCGCCGACCGCTTGGAACAGCGTCGTGCCGCGTTCCAGCTGGCGGTGGATGGCATCGGCGATGGCCTCCGGATGGTCCGAGACGATGGTCAGGGCTTTGCCGCGCCGGGTGCCCTCGATGACGAAATCGATCACGCGGCTGGCCACGAACAACGCCACCAGCGAGTACATGGCCGTTTCGCGGCCGATAAGCACCGCCACGATGCCGATCACGCACACATCGATGGAGAACAGGGTCCGGCCCATGCTCACGCCGTACCGGTGGCGGACGAGCCGGGCGATGATGTCCGAGCCGCCGGTGGTCGCGCCGGACCGAAAGATCAGGCCGAGCCCGAGCCCCGTCACCACGCCGGCGTACAGGGCGCCGAGCAGCGGATCGTGCGTCGGGAGCTGGATGCGGGCGGTCAGCGAGCTGAACAAGGACACCGCCACAACCCCGCCGGTGGTGAGCACAATGAATTCATGTCCGAACACCCGCCAGCCAATCCACAACAGCGGGATGTTGAGCAGGAAGAACGTCAGACCGAGCGGCCAGTGCAGAAGATACAGAAACAACAGCGAGATGCCGACAAACCCGCCCTCGGCCAGATGATTGCTGACCAAAAAGGCGTTTAACCCGAGTGCATAGATGAGGGCGCCGGCGAGGATGGACAACCACTTCCACATCCACCGGGGCCCTGCCGGCCAAGTCATGTGTGCTCCAGACACCCCCTGGACCGAGACGAGCCTTTCCCGTGTTGCCTCATTATACGGGACCGTTCAGCCGCGTGGCAACTTTTCCCGCGGCCACAGCAGCACGAGGAGGAGGCCCGCGCTGATCCATCCGAAAGCGGTGTAGGCGTACTGCACGACGGCGCTGAATCCCACCTGGCTGACGAGGTAGGCGAGCATCAGCACCGCGGCGGTGACGGCGGCGTTGCGGCGGGGGGACGAGGTCCCCAATTGGGCGGTGAGGGCGTAGAGATCGCCGACCAGGGTGGAATACACCTCGGCCCACAGGACGAACACGTAGCCCCAGCGCAGGAGCGCACCCAGTTGTTCCGCCACGTACGCCATGGGCACATCGTATTCCAAGGCGCGCGGGAAGTAGGTGTGGAGCGTGAACGTCACCGCGGCGAGCATTCCGGCCAGGCCGAGGGCGCCGATGAGGGCGCCGAAGCGGAGCGTCCGGAGGTCGCGGACGTCCGCGCCGAGCGGGAGCAGGACGCCGGCGGACAGGCCGGTGTTGAAGGCCGCGTACAACAGGGCAGATACGAGCGTGGCCAAGCCGGGGCCGCCGAGCGCATGGCCGCTGTGCCAGGCGGTCCGCCACCCGTGGGCGTGCCACGTGTGCCAGGCGGCGTACAGCACGAAGGCGCACATCGCCGGGACGATGAGGGTGTTGGCGCGCAGGATGCCACGGATCCCCCACAGGACGGTGATGTAGGAGATCCCCATGGTCACCAGCGCCCCCAGCTGGAATGAGCCGCCCAACCGTTCCTGGAACAGGGCACCGGATCCGGCGATCATCGCCACCGTCACACCGAACAGCATGGTCAGGATCACGGCGTCGAGCACCCATGTGAGCCCAGGCCCGAACAGGCGTTCGTTCAACTCGTGATAGGAGCGCACGCCCCACACGGCGCCGAGCTGCATCAGCCGGTACCCCATGCCGGCGAACAGGAGGAACGACAGGAGAATGGTGAGGTAGGCCCAGTTCCCGTAGCGCCCGAAGAACTGAAAGACCTCCTGGCCGGACGCGAACCCCGCGCCGACCACCGTACCGATGTACGCGCAACCCACCTGGAATGCCATCCACCCGGTCCGCCGCACCGGCGTCACCTCCTTCTCTCAACATATGGCGGGTCTGTCCCAAAGATGCGGGAGGCGGGACATGTCCCCGACACAGGGTCGATATACATAGAACCAGCGGTTGTCCCTGCGCCGAGGGCAGCCGTCCGATGTGAGGGAAAAGGAGGAGGTGGAATGACCGATGTGCAAGCCATCGTGCTGGGCGTGGTGCAGGGTGTGACCGAATTCCTGCCCATCTCCAGCTCGGGGCACCTGGTGCTGTTGCAGAAGCTGTGGCACATCTCCGGAGACTCCCTGCTGTTCATCACCTTCGTGCACGTGGGGACACTCGTCGCCGTGGTTTGGGCGTTCCGCCGGGAGGTGGGCTGGCTGATCCGCAGTCCGTGGTCGTGGACGGCGAGGATGATCCTGTTGGCGCTAGTCCCGACGGCGATGGTGGGCGCGTTGTTCGAGGAGCTGTTCGAGAACCTCTTTGCCAGCGGCGTCACCCTCGGCATGGAGTTCGTCGTGACGGGGATCCTCCTGTGGTGGATGGACACCGTGCCTGCAGGCGAGAAGACGGAGCAGAACATGAGGCCGGCGGACGCGCTGTGGGTGGGCACCCTGCAAGGCATGGCCATTCTCCCGGCGCTGTCGCGCTCCGGTCTGACCATGGCGGCGGCGCTGTGGCGCGGCATGGGCCGGGAGGCCGCGGGCCGCTTCTCGTTTTTGTTGTCCATCCCGGCCATCCTCGGGGCCACTTTGGTCGAGCTGACGGAGATGCTGGAGCGCCCGGCCGGCGGATCGGCCATCCACTGGGGACCGATGGTGATCGGCGCCGCAGCCGCGTCGGTGGCGGGCTACGCGTCCGTGAAGCTCACCCTCTGGCTGCTGCGGAGGGCACGGATGAAGTGGTTTGCGTGGTATGTATGGATCCTGGCCGAATTCGTGTTCATTGATCAACTGTTCCACCACCGCTGGTTCCCGCCGTTGTGGTGAACACCCTGTCTCGATGGGGTGCCGGCCAAGGAGCACCTGCCGGCACAGCGACGGGGGCTGGCGCCCGGGCGCCAGCCCCCCGTCTGCGAGTTGTGCCTGTCGACGCCGCATCCCCGTCTCCGGCTGCGCCGCCCGTCAGACCCTGCGCATCTTGACGCGCCAGGCGATGATGCGGGTTTTGCGCAGGAGATAGACGACGACGGAGAGGAGGAGCAGTCCTCCGAACAGCCAGACCCAGGTGGTCAGACTGAGTGCCATCACTTGCCACCAGGGAGCGCCTTGGGACGCCGCCCGAAAGGACGCGAAAACCGGAACGGATTGCGTGAGCGCGGCGCTGGCCGGCTTCCCGAGTCCCAACGCCCACAGGGCGAGGGTCAGGATGGCCGCCAACACGCCGTGAGCGAACCGGGCGAGGAAGTACGGAAACATGCGGATGTCGGTGTTCGTGATGACGCTCGCCACCTGCGCGTGCACCGCCAGGCCGCTCCATGCGATGATGCCGCTGACGACCGCCACGCGCTGCAGCAGCGGCGCGTTGGCGACTGCGGCGGCCTGCGCGCTGCCGATGTCTATCTCGAGCAGACCCGCCAACGTGGAATTGACGAGGCCGCTGTGCACGCCGAGCAGATGGTAGATGGCCGCGACAGGCAACCCCAGGAGCGTGAGGATGCCCGACAGGTGCAGAATCTCAATCATCACCGCGAAAAACACGATGAAACCGCAGATCATGAACAGGGTCATCATGGATTCTGTGACCGCTTCCCGCAGCAATTTGCCGAACGGGCGGCCATCCTCCGCCCGGGCACGCGGGATCTCGCGCAACGCGCGGATGAAGAGGTTGCCCGGGGCTCTCGTCTCGGCCTTCGGGGTTTCACCTTTGCCACGTCCCCAGAACTTGAAGCTGACGCCGACCACAAACGCCGCGATGTAATGCGCCACGGCAATCAGAATGCCGAGTTCCGGCGATTTGAACATCCCGACGGCGACCGCGCTGATCATGAACAGGGGATCGGCCGTATTGGTGAAGGCCAGGAGCCGCTCTCCCTCGATGCGCGTGCACATGCCCGATTCACGAAAGCGGGCGGTGATGACGGCGTCCATGGGGTACCCGGCGGCCAGGCCCATCGACAGGGCGAACGCGCCGATGCCGGGGACGCTGAACAGCGGCCGCATCAGGGGTTCGAGCAGAATTCCGAGGCCGTGGACCACACCGAGCCCGAGCATCAGTTCGGAGAGGATGAAGAAGGGCAGCAGAGACGGAAAGACGACATCCCAGAATACGCGCAAGCCTGCGATGCCTGCTTCGAATCCTGGTTTGGGATAGACGACCAGCGCGACGCAGAAGATCACGACGGCCAGCCCCAACAGGTAGGTCGACAGATGTCGAGCCCGCGATGCGTTCACGGTGTCATCTCCTTTACCGGAGTTGTCCCCTGGATGGTCCATAACATCATATTGGGCGGGCCCTGCGTTTATGTTCGCCTGTGACCGCGCCGGTTTGTCAGGGCGCCCCGCGGTATAGTAAGGTAGGAACGTGAAGGTGCGGACAGGAGGGATGGGGATGGCTCTGACCGTGCGCGGCATGCAGGAGGAGGTCGACGCGTACATCCGCCAGTTCAAGGAAGGGTATTTCACGCCGATGACCCTGGTGGTCCGCTTGGCGGAAGAGTTGGGGGAACTGGCGCGCGAGGTCAATCACCTGCACGGGGAAAAGCCGAAAAAGCCGGACGAACCGGAGGGCAGCATCGCGCTGGAATTGGGCGACCTCCTGTTCGTCATCACGTGCCTGGCGAATCGCCTCGGAATTGACCTCGAACAAGCATTCACCGGTGTGATGGACAAGTTTCGCACGCGCGATCGCGACCGGTGGACGCGCATCGGAACGCCGTCTGCCGATTCCCGGCAGGAAGCGGCGGGGCGCACAGACACGCCTTGAGGACGGGCAAGGCTTGGGCGACGGCACAGTCCGCTGCTTGACCCGCGCATACGCTGGCAGCGGGAGGTGGCGGCCATGCTCGGGGAACGTTGGTTGAAGGTGGCCTTTTCTTACCTCTACATTCGCGATTTCAACCGCGCCATGGAGGCGTTCCGGCGCGCCATCGCCTGCGACCCGGACAACCCGGCGTGTTACTTTCACGCCTCCGTGACCGCGCTGCGCAATGAAGATTGGGAACCGGCGCTGGCCTGGGCGGCGGATGCCGCCCGGTTGGACCCGGAAAACGTGCTCTATCAAGAACATCTCCGGCTGGTGCTGGCCGCCTGGGTGCAGGCCCATCCGGCCTGCTCCGACACTGCGGCGGCGGATGCGCCGCCGGAGAGCGACACCATCGATGACCCGGTCCGTGTGCGGCTGGGAGAGGAGGAATGAGATTGGCTTCGCGCCATCGCATCACGGTCGCCGTCGCCGGCGCCGGCGGCAAAATGGGCTCGGAAGCCCTCCGGGCGCTGGCGGCGGACGATCGCTTTGACACGGTCGCCGTTTTGGTCCGCGACGCGGGACAAGCCCAGGCATCCGGGCAGTACACGTGCCCGGTGTACGACGACCCGGAGCGCCTGTTGATGGAAGCTCATCCGGACGTCTGGCTCGATTTTACGGACGCCCGCAGCGTTGTTCACCATGTCGACCGCTGCATCGCCTTCGGCGTCTCCCCGGTCGTGGGCGCCACCGGCTATACGCCGGAGGATGTGGCGCGCTGGAACGAGGCGTGCCTGCGCCAGGGGATCGGTGGCATCGCCGCCCCCAATTTCGCCATCGGCGCCCTGTTGATGATGCGTTTTGCGGCCGAGGCGGCGCGGTTCTTCACCCGCGCCGAGATCATCGAGATGCATCACGACGGCAAGAAGGACGCGCCCTCGGGAACGGCCCGGCGCACCGCCGAACAGATGGCCGCGCACCGGGAAGACGCCGCGGGCGATCCCGCCGCCCATCGCGTCTCCGCCGCGGGCATCACTGTGACAGACGCGGCGCCCGCACGCGGATGGTCCTATCAAGGCGTCCCCATTCACAGCGTCCGCCTGCCCGGGCTCGTGGCGCACCAGGAGGTCATCTTCGGCGGGGCCGGCGAGGTGCTGACCATCCGCCACGATTCCCTGTCGCGGACCAGCTTCATGCCCGGCGCGCTGTTGGCCTGCGCCCGCGTCCGCGAGGTCCGGGGCATGGTCTACGGGCTCGAACACCTGCTGTGGTGAGGAGGAACGCGGTATGAACATCGCCCTGATTGCCCACGACCGGATGAAGGACAGCTTGGTCAACTTCGTCATCGCCTACCGCCACATCTTCGCGCAGGCGACGCTGTACGCGACCGGCACCACGGGCCAGCGGATCGCCGAAGCCACCGGACTGACGGTGCACCGGGTGCTCTCCGGCCCCCTCGGCGGCGACCAGCAGATCGGCGCGCGCATCGCGGAAGACGTCATCGACATGGTGGTGTTCCTCCGCGATCCGTTGACCGCCCAACCGCACGAGCCGGATATCACCGCGCTGTTGCGCCTGTGCGACGTCCACAACGTGCCCGTGGCGACCAACCTCGCCACCGCCGAAGCCTTGTTGCGCGGATTGGAGCGGGGCGACCTCGATTGGCGGCGCGTGCTGCACGACGATTCGGCAGACGGCGCGGACCGCTGAGCGGGGAGTCGGAGCCCGCGTCATGGCTGCCGGACGAGGGGCAGGATGGCCGCCCCATGTGGAAGAGGTGCTCGGAACACTGGAGGCCGCCGGATTCCAAGCGTTTGTCGTCGGCGGCGGGGTGCGCGACCGCTTGCTCGAGCGTCCCTGCCACGATTACGATGTCGCCACCGACGCCCGGCCGGCACAGGTCGCGGCCCTTTTCGAGCGCACCATCCCCACCGGAATCCGCCACGGGACCGTCACCGTCCTGCCCGCCTCGGCGTCCGGCCTGCCCGTCGAGGTGACGACCTTTCGCGTCGAGGATGGCTATTCGGACGGCCGCCATCCGGACCGGGTCCGCTTCACGAACCGGATTGAGGCGGATCTGGCGCGGCGCGATTTCACCGTCAACGCCATGGCGATGGATACTGCAGGACGCCTGGTGGATCCGTTCGGCGGGGCACAGGACCTGGTGCGGCGTCGCATCCGGGCGGTGGGTGAGGCTGCGGAGCGGTTCGCCGAGGACGGTCTGCGCATCCTGCGCGGCCTCCGGTTCGCAGCCGAGCTCGGGTTCACGCTGGACCCTGCGACGCAGGCCGCCATGGAGCGCGAAACGCACAGGCTGGGACGGATCTCCCTCGAGCGCATCGGCCAGGAACTCGCCCGCATCGCGCGAGCGGGCTGGGGTCCGGTGGCCGACGCCTTGGCCCGCGGTCCGTACCTGCACCAACTGCCGCCGCCTTGGCCGAACCTGTATCCGGGCTTTGCCCGGTTGGCCGGTCTGCCCGCACACCTCGCGGCATGGCCGCGTGCCGTGAGACGGTCTGCGCCCTGGAGCGAAGAGGAGCGGCAGGCGGCCAGTCTCGCCGTATGGGCGTTCGCCGCCGGCTGTCCGCCCGAGACGGCTGCGGCACTGGCCCGTGCCGTCCGCTGGCCGGTGCGGATCGGCCGCTTGGCGACGCGCGCGCTGGCGGCGATGGCGGACGATCCCGCCGGATTTTCTCCGGTTCAATGGCGGTTCGCCCTGTGGCGCGAACATCCGCCAGCACTGGCCATCGCGTGCCGCCTCCTCGACTGGTGGGAGCGTCCGGACGGCCCGTGCCCGCGCATGGCGTCGTACAAGTCATACGCTGCCCAGCAGCCGCTGCGCCACATCGGGGACCTGGCCGTCGACGGCCGCACCCTCCTCGCCCTCGGCCTGCAGGGCCCGGCCATCGGCCAGGTGAGAGAACGATTGGTGGAGGCCATCCTGCGCGGGGACGTGGCGAACGACCCGGCCGAGCTGATGCCGCTGGCGCGCCGGTGGGCCGCGGAGGCGGAGGAGGCGCAGAGGACTCGAAAGGAGGAGCACCGTGGGAGACGCGTGGATGAATGACCCGCGCCGGGCCGACGCGGAGGAGGCGCGCGAGGCCGTCGCGGACGCCTTGCTCGACGCCGCTGGCGCCTTCGTGTCCGGCACGGCGCTGAGCGAGAAGACCGGCCTGTCGCGCACGGCCATCTGGAAACACGTGCAGGCCCTCGTGGACCAGGATTTCGTCATCGAATCGACGCCGCGGTTGGGCCACCGGCTCAAGGCCGTTCCGGACAAGGCCCTGCCCGTGCTCGTCCGCCGGCACCTGGATTCCGGAACGGAGCTGGGCAGGCGGGGGATCTGGCACGATGAAGTCGACTCCACCAACACGCTGGCGAGCGAATGGGCGCGCCGCGGCGCACCGAACGGGTTTCTCGTCGCGGCGGGCCGCCAGCGGGGCGGACGCGGGCGGCGCGGACGAGTTTGGTTCTCTCCCCCGGAGGGTCTGTGGTTTTCGCTGGTCCTCACTCGCCCCCTGCCGCTTCGGCGTGCCCCGGAGCTCACCCTCCTGGCGAGCGTCGCCGTCCGGCGGGCCATCGCGCGTGTGGCCGAGGCGGCCCCGGACATCAAGTGGCCGAACGACCTGTTGATGAAGGGGCGAAAGGTCTGCGGCGTCCTCGCCGAGATCCGGGCCGAAGGGGAGCTGGTCGAGCACGCGGTGGTGGGCATCGGGATCAACGCCAACATCCGGCACGATGCGTTCCCTGAGGAACTGCGGGATCGGGCCACCTCCATCCTGGCCATGACGGGCCGGCAGATGCCGCTCGCGCTTCTGTGCGCCGAGGTGTGCAACCAGTTTGACCCGTTGTACCGCGGGCTGGCCGAGACGGGGGAGGGGTTCGCCCGCGTCATGGACGAGTGGAGCGATGCCTGCGTCACGCTGGGGCAGTGGGTACGGGTCGAGACCCCGCGCGGGGTGGTGGAAGGCCGGGCCCTCGCGGTGGATGAGTCCGGAGCGCTGCACATGGATGGCGCGGACGGGCAGCGGATCGTCCTCCATACCGGGGAAGTCCTCTTCTCCCATTGAGTTCTATTTCCGTTGAAGCCTGGAAGGCAAACACCGCCTGGAAACACGCGCATAATGCGCCAGTCGTCCGTTCAATCTACGGACGAAAGGGGGAGTGGCGTGTGTTTGACGCGGGGTTCGCCTTGCTGTTTCGCGCCGTGGACCGGATTCGGAAGCAGTTGGCGACGGCGGACGCCGACCTCCGCCGCTATCTCGCCGAAGAGTTGTACTGCCTGCGCCAGTTGGGCGAGCAGTACATCGACCACTGGATGACACTGGAGGAGCAGATCACCGACTTGATCCACACCTATGACCTGCCCGACGGCCTGCTCGAGCCCGCATCCCTCGACCAGGCGCCGGTGGCCGCGGCGCCCGCACAGGCCCGGGCGGACGGACAGAGCCCCGGCGAGAGCCGCACGGCCCGCGCCCATCGGGGCCCAAGTCCCGCGGCGCCCATGGTGCGGTTGGCCGCCGGGCAAGGCCACAAGGCCGATCCGCCATCGGCGCCTGTGTGGGCGCAGCTCGGTTTCGACGATACTCCTCCTGTGTCCGTCCAGTTCCGTAAGGGGCTGGGCTATTTCGATCTCGCCATGTTCCGGGACGCTGCCACCGCCCTGGAGCAGGTGGTGCAGGGCGCGGAGACGCCCCTAGCCCGGCTGTACCTGGCTGCCTCCTACGCGGCGGAGGGGCGGAGCGAGGACGCCATGGCCCAGTTGGACCACCTGCGCAAGTATGTCACCGACCCGCTCGTCTTCTGCGCCACGCGCGAAATTGAGGCGCAGATCCACCTGGCCGCCGGGCGGACCGAATTGGCGTTGCAAGCGCTCGCTCGCGTCACGGCCACCCTCCCCAAGTACCCCGACGCTTGGTTCAATCTCTCCCTCTGTTACGCCAAACTGGGTGACCTGGCGGCCGCCGAGCGGTGCGCGGCGCTGGCCCTCGCCCTCGATCCCCATGACGCCGAGGCCGCGTGCGTGCTCGCGGCCGTCCAGTTCGCCCGCAACCACATCGCCGACGCCGAAAGTACCTGCCGCCAGGCACTGTCGGAGCACCCGCGCCACGCGGATCTGACGCTCCTGACCGCGCACCTGCATCGGGTGAAGGGCGAGTGGGACGCGTGTGCACGGGCCTGCCAGGCGGTGATCCGCGCCCGACCGGATGAAGGTTCGGCATGGTCTTTGTTGGCATGGGCCAGGCTTCAACAGGGAAAGACGGAGGAAGCCCTGGCGTTGCTGCAAAAGCGGCTTGCGGTTTGCCGCGAGGACGCCGCGGCCATGGTGCAACTCGGGGTGGTGCTGCTCCTGGCGGGCGACCTGGATCGGGCCGAACGGGTATTGACCCGCTGCCTCGCCAAGTACCCCAACAAGTCGCTCGTCTGGATCGCCCTCGGGAAGGTCAGCCTGGAACGGGGCGAGCGCCGTCAGGCCCATACCCGGTTCCTTCGCGCCGCCAAGGACGTCCGGCCGGCCGTACGGCGGCTGGCCCTGTATTGGTACGGCCGGGCCATGCTGGACGCGGATTGCCCCGAACAGGCGGAACGATATCTGAAGGCGGCTGCCGCCTGGGGTGCACCGAATGCCGCCATCCTCTCCGCGCTGGCGGAGACGGCAAAGCGGCTCGGCCGCCCGCTCGAGGCGGAGAAGTGGCAGGACCGCGCCCGCCAACTGAATTCCCCGGACCCCTCCTGACATCGCCGCCATCCGTCGCCGTGTCTGGTACAATGGGAGGGACATTGGACGGACACGCAGGGGAGGCGGATGGGTGAAGGTCATCGTCGTTCACCTGAACACCCGGCAAGACGGAGCCATACCCTCGTTGGACGCCGCATGCTGGCAGGACGGGGTGTGGACCGACACCCTGCAACGGATCACGCCGCCGTCCGGGCGCGGGGCCAAACGGGGCGAGGATTCGGCGGACGAGGCCTGGACGGCCTTTGCCGAACATCTGGCCGGCGGAGCCACGCTGGCCATCGAGAGCACGACCACCCTGGAGCGTTTGGACGAGATGTTCCGGGGAGCGGTGGTGTGGCCCGACGCCGCCGACGTCCTGGATCTCACCCAGATGGCCCGCATTTTGGCCCCGGAGTGGACCTCCGTCGTGCACCTGCCCGCTGAGGCGGCGGAAGACGCGGAGGACGCCGCGCCGGACAACCCGTCCCGCCGGTTGTGGGAGGCGTTGACGGACCGTGCGCTGCGGCTGCCTGTCCACACCCTCCAACAGATGGCGCACATCGCGCTGTTTCTGTCGAGGCCGTTCGCGGACTGGCTCCAATGGGCTGCCGAACAGCGCCAAGCGCGGGCTGGCTTGGCCTTGCCCGAGGGCTGCCGGCAGATTCAGTCCCTCGTGTTTCGCGACGATCCCGCCGCCGGCCTGGCCGAGTCGGGCGATGCCGCGGACGGGAAGCGGATGGTGCGGACAAGCGCGGATGTCGACGCGGGGGACACAGACGAGGAGGCCGACGCCACTGGCGCACCATCCGCCGGTGATGTGGATGCACCGGATGCATCTCCTGCGCGGGCGGACGGGGTGGCGGACGCGTGGCCCCTGGCCGAGGATCTGTTGGGGCCGGAGGGCCCGTTCGCGAGCCGCCTCCCTGGGTTTCAGGTCCGGCAGGGACAACTGGAGATGGCGCGCGCCGTGCGCGAGGCGCTGGATGCGGACGCCCATTTAATGGTGGAGGCGGGGACAGGGACCGGGAAATCCCTCGCCTACCTCGTGCCCGCGGCCCTGTACGCCCTGTCCCGGGACACGCGCGTCGTGGTCTCGACGCACACCATCGCGCTGCAGGATCAGATTGAACACCGGGACTTTCCGTTGTTGCGCAGCGTAATCGAACACCCGTTGGAACTGGCGGTGCTCAAGGGACGGACGCACTACGTGTGCATGCGCAAGCTGCAGCAGGAGGTCCACACCGCGAACTGGGCGACCGACCCGGGGGAGTTGGAGGCGTATCTGCGGCTGCTGGCCTGGTTGGTGGAGACGGAGACCGGAGACCGGGAGGAACTGCCGGTGCACGGCCGCATGCACGAGGTGTGGTCGCGCGTGCAGAGCGAAACGGAGACGTGCATCGGCAAACGGTGCCCGTTTTTCAAACCGTGTTACTACTTCCGGGCACGGGGCCGGGCGTACCAAGCGGACGTGGTCATCGCCAACCATTCGCTGGTGTTCTCCGATCTGAAGGCGGAACGCCGGGTGCTTCCGCGCTATGACAAACTGATTGTCGACGAGGCCCACCACTTGGAAGAGGAGGCCACGCGCCATCTCGGGGACGAGGTGCACTGGGGCGCCATCGCGGCGATGATGCAGCGCTTGGCGCGCGAAGGCGGCCGCAGCGGCGTCATCCCGGAATTGCTGCACCGCCTGCAGGGGGCTGAATCGGCGGCGCAGCGGGTAGCGGGCCCATTGGAGCAACTGCTCGAGCGGCTCGCGGACGTGCGCAAATGCGTGGAGGCTGCCTTCACGGCACTGGCCGCCCTGGTGCCGCCGGGACAGTCGGAACTTCGTCTGACACCGGCGGTGCAATCGGCGGCAGCGTGGCAGGCGTATCAGGAACAGACGCAGCAATTGGGCGACCAGATTCGGGAACTCGAACGAATCGCCGCGCGCCTCGAGGACGCGGCCCAGGTGGACGACGCCGACCTCTCCGGCCGGCTGGTGGACGCCCGCGGCTTCCTGATGGCGCTGACCGACCAACTCCGGGTGCTGATGGAGGGCGCCCATTTGGCGGACGAAGCCTGGGTCACCTGGGTGCAGGCCGGGCCTCGGGAGGGGTCCGCCTCCGGGCCGCTGCGCATCAGTCTGCACCGCGCGCCCATCGACGTGGCGTCCATCCTCAGGGAGTACCTGTTCGACGCCACGTCGTCGGTCATCCTGACCTCGGCGACGCTCACCGTCGACGGGGAGTTTCACCACGCCGTCCGCCGCTTTGGCCTGGCGGGCGCGCAGAAGGAAGGGCGCCTGAGGACGCTGACGGTGGCTTCGCCGTTCTCCATGTCGCGCCAGGCGCTGTTGTGCGTGCCGACTGACGTCCCGGAGCTGGCGCGCATGGAACCGGAAGAAGCGGCGCCCTGGGTGGGGGAGTCTATCGTCCAACTCGCCCGGGTCAGCGGCGGGCGCCTGTTGGCCCTGTTCACCAGCCACGCGCTGCTGCGGGCCACCGCCGAGCGGGCGCGGCCCGCGCTCGCGCCGCACGGCATCGTCGTGTACGCCCAGGGTGTCGACGGCGGACGCACGCAACTGCTCGACGCCTTCAGGAAGAATCCCCGTTCGGTGCTGTTCGGCACGCAGTCGTTCTGGGAAGGCATCGACCTGCCGGGGGATCAACTGGTGGCCCTGGTCATCGTCCGCCTGCCCTTCTCGCCGCCGTCGCATCCCGTGCACCAGGCGCGCTGTGAACGCTTGGAGGCCGAGGGCCTCAATCCGTTCGCATTCCACAGCCTGCCCGACGCGGTCGTCCGGTTCCGGCAGGGCGTGGGGCGCCTGATCCGCACCGTGGATGATCGCGGCGTCGTCGTGGTGTTCGACAAACGGATCATCACGCACGCGTACGGCCGCACCTTCATCCGGTCCATCCCCGGGCTGCGCGCCGTCACCGGTCGGGAGCGAGACGTCCTCGCCCGCGCGGCCGCCTTTCTGCGCGGCCAGAGGACCCCGGGCTGAACCGGTCCGGCCGCATCCGGTCGGTCCCGTCCCGGGCGCAGGTCGGCCGTATGAACCCCTCGCGCTTGCCCACACTACACCGTGAGCGGACGCGAGGAGGTGCCCCCATGCACACCATGTGGAAAGGTTCCATCAGTTTCGGTTTGGTCAACGTCCCCGTGCGCATGTTTGCGGCCACGGAGTCGAAGGATGTGAAGTTCCGCTACCTGCACAAGGCCTGCAAGACCCCCATTGAATACCAGCGCACCTGCCCCACGTGCAACCGGCCGGTGCCGTGGGAAGAGATTGTGCGCGGATTCGAATATGAGCCGAACCGGTTCGTCGTGCTCGACGAAGAAGACCTGCAGGCCGTGAAAAAGGCCCGTTCCCAGACCATCGACATCGTCGACTTCGTCGAACTCACGGAGATTGACCCCGTTTACTACGACCGGACGTACTACCTGGCTCCGGAGGCGTCGGGTGTCAAGGCCTACCGGTTGTTGGAACGGGCGATGCGGGAGACGGGGAAGATCGCCATTGCGCGGACGGTGCTGCGCAACCGCGAGACCTTGGCGTGCGTCCGGGTTCATGAGGGCGTCATCCTCATGGAAACCCTCTTCTGGCCAGACGAGGTGCGCTCGACCGAGGAGCTGCCGAATCTGCACGCCGAGGCTGCGCCGAGCGACCGCGAGGTGGAGATGGCTGTGACCCTCGTCAACCAGCTGTCGACCCGGTTTGAACCGGAAAAGTATGTGGATGAGCACCGCAACGAGGTCATGGCCCTGATTGAACGCAAGATCGCCAACGAGGAAGTGGCGCAGCCGGCAGCGGCGACACGCCGGGCGGAGAACATCGTCGATCTGATGGAAGCCCTGCAGGAGAGCATCCGACAGACGAAGCCCAAGCGCCCGGCGCGGAAGAAGAAGACGTCGTGAGCGCGTCCACGGAAATCGAGGTCCCGGCGGAACACCCGGTGACCATCACCCATCCGGACAAGCTGCTCTGGCCGGAGGCGGGGATCACAAAACTCGGGTACGTGCGCTACCTGGCCCAGGTGGCGCCGGTGATGCTGCCGCATCTGCAGGACCGGCTGCTGACGATGATCCGCTTTCCGGACGGGATTCACGGGCACTCGTTTTATCAAAAGGACGCTCCGGCAGGGACGCCGGAGTGGGTGCGGACGGAAGCGGTGTGGTCACCGGATCGCCAGGAACGGATCCATTACGTCGTCGTCGACTCGGTCGCGACGCTTCTGTGGCTGGCCAACATCGGATGCCTGGAACTGCACGTGGGATTCTCGACAGTGGGCAAGCCGAATGAGCCGACATCCGTGGCGTTCGACCTGGATCCCACGGCGCCCGGCTTCGAGCGGGTACGAACGGTGGCGATGTGCCTGCACGAACTGCTCGGGCGGCTCGACCTTCCGCATGCCGTGAAGACCTCCGGGGCGACGGGCCTGCAGTTGTTCATTCCCCTGGCCCCGGGGCACACGTACGAGCAGACGCGGGTGTTCACGCGCGCTGTGGCGGAGTACGCCCTGAAGCGCCTGCCGCACCTGGTCACCTTGGAGCGCCGGGTGAAGGACCGGGGGGACAAGGTGTACGTCGACTATCTTCAACACGGTGCCACGCGCACGCTGATTGCCCCGTACAGTCCGCGGGCCCGACGGGAGGCGACGGTTTCCGCGCCTCTGACGTTCCTGGAACTCGGCCGCGGCAGCCGTCCCGAGGATTTCACCCTGCACAACATGCCGCGGCGCGTCCATGAACGGGGAGACCTGCTCCAGTGCGGGCCGGGCGCCGATCTCCGGCCCATCGTATCGTTCCTCCAGCGACGCCCGGCACCGGCCTGGTGAGCGGGCCAGGCTTTGGTATAATCGGGTGTGAATGCGCAGCGGGCAACGCTGCGGGCGAGGAGGATGGACGCGAGTGCGCGCTGAGTATGCCATCATCGGCGGTACCGGGGTGTACGACCCGGCGCTGCTCGAATCTCCCACCACCGAGATCGTCGACACACCGTACGGACAGGCCCAGGTGACCCTGGGCACATTCCAAGGGAAGTCCGTGGCGTTCATGCCCCGCCACGGCACGGGCCACAGCATCCCGCCGCACAAGGTGAACTACCGCGCCAACATCGCCGCGCTGAAGCAGTTGGGCGTGACGCAGGTATTGGCGACGGCCGCCGTCGGTTCGCTGCAGATGAAGTACGAGCCGGGTTCGTTGGTATTGATTGACGGTTTCCTCGACTTCACGAAGTCGCGGCCGACCACGTTTTTCGAATCGGGGCCGGTGGTGCACGTGGACATGACGGACCCGTACTGCGGGAGGTTGCGCCAGGCCGTGAAACAGGCGGCTGAGCGGCTGGGGATCCCCATTCACGACGGGGGGACCTACGTGTGTGCGGAGGGACCGCGCTTTGAGACGCCGCAGGAGATCCGGTTGTACCAGTCGTGGGGGGCGGCCGTGGTCGGCATGACGTCGGTGCCCGAGGTGGTTCTCGCCAAGGAGGCGGAGCTGTGCTATGCCACCGTCTGCATGGTGACCAATTATGGGGCGGGCATCAGCCCCACGCCGCTGACCCACGAAGAGGTCGTGGAGGAGATGGCGAAGAACGTGCATCGGATCCGGGCGCTGTTCTTCGACACCATCGCCCATCTGGACGGTGAACGGGACTGCCGGTGCCCACACGCGGTCGGCAGCCAGACGCCCTTGACGGGGCAGGCGGAAGGGGAGAGACGGCCCTGAAGGCGCTCGATTGGACAGGGACGGCGCTGCGCTTGCTCGACCAGACGCGCTTGCCGCACGAGTCCGTGTGGATCTCCTGCCAGAGCGCGGAGGATGTGGCGCAGGCCATTGAGCGGATGCAGGTCCGCGGCGCACCGGCCATCGCCATCGCGGCCGCATACGGTGTGGTACTGGCCGCCCAGGAGGCGGCCGCGGCGGGAGACGCCGGGTTTGATGCACAGGTGATGGCTGCCATCCGTCGGCTGTCCGCCACCCGGCCGACCGCGGTCAACCTGTTTCAGGCGATGCAGCGGCTGCAGGCGGTGTTGACGGAAGCGGAATCGCGCGCGCCGGCGGACATCGCGGCCCGCCTGGCGGCGGAGGCGGACGCGATGGCGGCAGAGGACATCGGGGTCAACCGGCGCATCGGAGACCTGGGTGCCCGCCTGTTCTCCAGCCCGGCGCGGGTCCTCACCCATTGCAACACCGGCTCGCTGGCGACGGTGGCATACGGGACGGCCCTCGGAGTGATCAGATCTCTGCATCGGGACGGAAAGCTCCTCCATGTCTGGGTCGACGAAACGCGCCCGTTTTTGCAAGGGGCGCGCTTGACCGCGTATGAACTGCTTGCGGACGGGATCCCGTTCACCCTGATCACGGACAACATGGCCGCCCACTTCATGCGCCAGGGACAGGTGGACGCGGTGGTGGTCGGTGCGGACCGCATCGCCGCGAATGGCGACACGGCCAACAAAATCGGCACCTATGGCTTGGCGGTTCTGTGCCGCCACCACGGCATTCCGTTTTACGTGGCGGCGCCGTCGACCACCTTTGATCTCACCATCCCCTCGGGGGATCACATTCCGATTGAAGAGCGGTCGGAACGCGAGGTCACGCACGTGCTCGGCCATCCTCTGGCACCGCCCGGCGTGCGGGCGGCGCATCCCGCGTTTGACGTGACCCCGGCGGACCTGATCACCGCCATCATCACCGAGCAGGGCGTGGTGGAGCGGCCGGATGCCGCGCGCGTGGCGGCTGTGCTGCGTTCAAGCGAAGGTGCGAGAGAGGGAGGAGGCAGGGGATGAGCCAAGTGTTGTTGGAGGTCGGCGCCCTCGTTTTGTCTGCGGACGCGGTGATCCCGGAGCCCGGATACATCCTCTGGCAGGACGGCGTGATCTTGGCCGTGGGCCGGGGGGTCTATCCGGGCCCGCGCGACCAGGTGGAGGTGATCTCGCGCCCGCGGGCGGTGGCCATCCCCGGTCTGGTCAACACCCACGGGCACGCGGCGATGACCTTGCTCCGCGGCATCGGGGACGACCTGCCGCTCCAGGCCTGGCTGACGGAACGGATTTATCCCACCGAAGCCAAGCTGACGGGGGAGGCGGTCTACTGGGGGACGTTACTGGCCTGCTGGGAGATGATTCAGTCGGGGACCACCTGCTTCACCGACATGTACTTCTTCATGCACGACGCCGCCCGGGCGGTGGAGGAGAGCGGTCTGCGGGCGGTGCTGTCGTGGGGCATGGTGGGGTTCGACGAACAAAACAGGACCCAGGGCATCCGAAACAGCCGTTCGTTCCACGCCCAGTGGCACCGGGCGGCACAGGGGCGCATCCAGGTCACGCTGGGCCCGCATGCGCCGTACACGTGTCCACCGGATTACTTGGCGGAGGTGGCGGAGCTGTCGGCGGAGCTGGGTGTCCCCATCCAAATCCACCTGTCCGAGACGAAGCGGGAAGTGGACGAGTGCATCGCAGAGCACGGTTGCACGCCCATCCGGTTGGCTGAACGCTGCGGATTGCTGAATCGCCCGGTGTTGGCTGCGCACTGCGTCCATCTGACGGAAGAGGATATCGCCCTCCTGCACGAACGGGATGTGCGGGTGGCGCACAATCCGCAGTCGAATCTCAAATTGGCGTCCGGCGTCGCGCCCGTGGTCGAGCTCCTGCGGGCCGGCGTCACCGTCGGCATCGGGACGGACGGCGCAGCCAGCAACAACAATCTGGACCTGTTCGAAGAACTGCGCTTAGCGGCCACTCTGCACAAAGGGGTGCGGCAGGACGCCACGGCCGTGACCGCGGGCGAGGCGTTCACGATGGCGACCTCGGCGGGCGCGCGGTGTGTGTTCCTCCCGGACGGGCACGGGACGCTCAACCCGGGGGCTGCGGCGGACATCGTCCTGTTGTCGCTCGACAGTGTCCATTTCCTGCCGACGTACGACCTGTTGTCAAACGTCGTGTACGCGGCGGGGGCAGGCGATGTCACGGATGTGTTCGTGGCAGGCCAGCCGCTGCTGCGCCAGGGAGAGCCCGTCACGCTGGATGTCGAGAGGATTCGCCACGAGGTACGCCGCCTCGAGGCCATTCTGGGGCCGCAGGCTTGAATCCGCGAGCACCTGCGCACGGGGGGCGGGCAGGACGCCAAACGCGCGAACCCGCGGGCGAAAACCCGCGGGCCCGCTCCCGGAGCGCTCGGTGCCGTGGATCAACCGCGCAGGAGAGCGTTGCGAAAATTGAACGCCATGCGGGGGTGCCCGAAGGAAAACGCACACGCCACCGCCTCTGTCCAGAGAAGGACTTCACCGGCCTGCCGGAGGTCCGCCCCGGCATCGGGCGTGCGCTGGGCCCGCGGTGATGAAGACCGCATATGAGGTGCACCTCCTCGCGTACAGCTAGTATGGGCGAGGGGGTCTCCGGTACACATGCGTTTCATGGCAAGAGAGGAGGCCGGCATGCGAATTCTCATCAGCAATGACGACGGTGTGCGGGCGCCGGGCATTCTCGCGCTGACACGCCGAATGGCCCAGTTGGGGGACGTGTTCGTGGTGGCGCCGGATCGCCAGCGGAGTGCGTCGAGCCACGGCATCACGTTCCACCGTCCACTGTATGTGGAGAAGCTGGAACTCGGGGCCGGCGAGACCGCAGCATACGCGGTGAGCGGCACACCCGTCGATTGTGTGAAGTGGGCCATCACGGTCCTCGGCAAGGACCTGCCCTTCGATTGGATGGTCTCCGGGATCAACGAAGGCGCCAATTTGGCGGTGGACGTGCTGTACTCCGGCACGGTGGCCGCAGCCGGAGAGGCCGCGCTGCGCCGAGTGCCGGCCATGGCCCTGTCCCTGTGCGGTCCGCCTTGGCCCTTCGATGAGGCTGCCGAAGCGGCCCTCGCATTGGTGGAAGCGTTCATGCAGGAGCGTGACGCCTGGCCCGCCGACACCTTTCTGAACGTGAATTTCCCGGCCCAGGGTCTCCGGGAAGCGCCGTGGCGAGCCACCGAGCTGGGGGCCCGCGGCTACCGGGACGCCTTCCGGCAAGAGGTGGACGGAGAAGGCAGGCTGTGCTACCGGTATGCGGGCGAGGCGGTGGAGGAGCTCGGGGGGCCGTCCACTGACGTCATCACCGTGCAAACCGGCGCCATCAGCGTCACGCCGCTGCGTTACCGATTTACAAATCAGGATTGGCTTGCTACGCTGGAAACGTGGATGGCGCGCTCATCGCGGAATCGTGGAGGATGAACAGATGGCGGAAACCCAACCGGATGGAAAGCTGTCGGTGATTGGAACGCATATTCTGACCGCCACCGAAGATCTGTATCAGTTGGTGGATTTTTTGAATCGGAACCTCAAGGACAAGAACGTCGTGTTCGGCCTGGCGAAAGCACCGAACGCGGAGGGGAAGATGGTTCTGACCCTGTACAGGGCGTGATGGCATGAGCGCATGGAAAATTTGGTTGACCACTGCCGTCCTCGTCCTTCTTTTGGGCGCAGTCGCCCTGTTCTTCGCGGTCTGGAACAACATGGACAGCGAATGGCGGCAGGAGACGGCCGCGGCCCAATACGCCCTCGATCACACCCCCATCGACCGGATTGACGGACACGACCTGTTCACCGGCGCCGGCGTGCAGGAGGTGTTCACCGGCGAGGACGTGTTCGGACGCCGTTGGTACGCCTTCGTGATGCCCGCGCCCCGGGGCGCGGCTGCGCCGTTCGTGGTGAAGTCCGTGCAGGCGGACCAGGTGATGCCTGGCGACGAGATTGCCCGGCGCGTGGCCAAAAACCACCTGCACGTCACGAGCGTGCACGTCGGGTACGTCGATGCACAATCCGCCTCCGCTTTCCATGCCGATTCCGGCGTGGTGTGGGAGGTGGAGGCGACGGACACGAGCCAGCGCCGCATGTTCCTGTATTACGACGGGCACAGTGGTCAGCTCCTGTGGACCTCCGGTCCGCTGCAGGGGCAGGATCCCGGAGAACTGTGGAAAGAAGTGTTGTCAACATAAAACGTCTGTCCATGCTATACTGAGGACATGGCAGAAATTCTGAAACGGCGAGGAGGCGGCCTGGGATGTTGCGCATCCGCCTCGTACCGGTCATCTTCATCGTGATCCTCAGCCTGGCCATCCTGTTCGGGGCATGGCGGGTGTACCAACACCTGAACGTCGTCGGCCCGCTGCAAGAAAATCTGCAGAAGGTAGAGGGCGTGCAATCGGTCGAAGTGGAGGCCGGCAATCCCACGGTGATCCATGTCCAGTTGGGGCCGGTGCCTGATCTCCAGACCGCCTACACGGATCTTGTGCACACCGTCTCGGGCACCATCAGCGGGCCCGAGAGTTTGTTGATAGAGGACCGGCGCAGCCCGCAGTTGGTGTCCGCCTATGAATCGCTGACGCCGACGTTGATGGAAGGGGTCGCCAGCGGCCGATACAGGGAGATGATCGCCAACGTGGCCGACGAGGCCAAGCGCCTGGGGGTTCAGGCGAAGGTGACCATGGACGAACACAACATCTATATCCAATTGTCCAGCGGCGACCACTACCTGTACAAGGTCCTCCCGTACACGCTGCATCAAGGAGGTGGATCGTCTTGATCAAGGAGTGGATCGTCGGTGTCGCCATCGCGGTGCTGGTGTTCCTGGCGGTCTTGGGTTATAACGTGCTGCCGCTCTTTTTCCTCGCGGCGATTTCGGTAGCGTTGTGGTACATGCTGGACCGGCGCGGCGCGGTGTCGGTCGCGCCGCGCGAGGCGATGGTCAAGCACCAGGTGTCGTTTGACCAGATCGGCGGCCAGGAGCACGCCAAGCGGGAACTGATGGAGGCGCTCGACTTCCTGAAGTACCGGGATCGCATCCGGTCCCTCGGGATCCGTCCGCTCAAGGGCATCCTGTTGACCGGGCCTCCGGGGACGGGCAAGACCTTGATGGCGAAGGCGGCGGCGACCTACACGGACTCGGTTTTCTTGTCGGCGGCGGGCAGTGAATTCGTGGAGATGTACGTGGGCGTCGGCGCACAGCGCGTGCGCGAACTGTTCCGGCGGGCGCGCGCCCTGGCAAAGAAGGAAGGCAAAGACAGCGCCATCATCTTCATCGACGAGATCGACGTCCTGGGGGCGCGGCGGGGCCAGCACAGCCATCAGGAGTATGATCAGACGCTCAACCAGTTGCTGACGGAGATGGACGGCATGTCCACCACCCAGACGCCGATGGTTCTCGTGATGGCGGCCACCAACCGCCCGGACATGTTGGACGCCGCTCTCCTGCGGCCGGGGCGGTTCGACCGGCAGATTAAGGTCGATCTCCCGGACAAGGAAGGCCGCTTGCACATCCTGCGCATCCAGACGCAGGGCAAGCCGTTGGCCGCCGATGTCGACCTGGAGCACATCGCCGGCGAGACCTACGGATTTTCCGGCGCGCAGTTGGAGTCCCTCGTCAACGAGGCGGCCATCATGGCGTTGCGTCAGAATAAACAGGAGATCACACAGGAGATGTTCCGCGACGCCGTGGACAAGGTCCTGATGGGGGAGAAAACGGGGCGGAAGCCGACGCCCGAGGAGCTGCAGCGCGTGGCGGTGCACGAGCTCGGGCATGCCATCGTCAGTGAGTTGATGCGGCCGGGCACGGTGTCGCACATCACCATCGCGCCGCGCGGCAACGCCCTCGGCTTTGTCCGCCAAATCCCGGAGAGCGACCGGTACCTGTACACCAAGGAGCAGTTGGAGCAGCAGATCAACGTGGCTCTTGCCGGGTGCCTGGCGGAGGAGTTGCACTACGGGAACCGCAGCACCGGCGCACAGAACGACTTCATGCAAGCGTCTTCCTTGGCGCGGACGATGGTCCGGTGCGGGCTGTCCCGCATCGGGATCGTCGACGAGGAGAACCTGCCGGAGACGGTGCTCGACACGGAGGTGCGCCACATCCTGTCCGAACAGGAGAAGGTGACGCGGGCATTGCTCGCCCCGTACAAAGAGGATATCGCCGCTTTCGCCAGCCACGTGGTGGAAGAAGAGAGTGTCGACGGCGATGCGTTTCGGCGGTGGCTCGAAGGCGTGCACGCGCGTAAGGCACAACCGGAGGCGAACGCCGCCTGCGCGGCTGCCTTGGCACCGGACGGGGGACGGATGGTTCCTGGGACGGAAGGGTTGCAGGCCGGCGCGTGACGCCCCGGTGTCCAGCGACGCCCGTCGCTAGCGTACGATGCCATGCGTCAAGGGTAGGCCGTGGAGGATTGGGTCCGCGGCCTTTTTCGCGCGCCCGGAAGCGGGGCCGAGACGGACCCCGTTCGACAGGGGCGGATGTGGTATAATCCGTTTGATCGCAAGTCTTAGGAGGCAAAATCGTGAGCCCCATTACCACCATCGACAAAGTCGGCGACTACGTCGGACAAGCGGTCACCTTGCGCGGGTGGCTGTACAACAAACGCTCCAGCGGCAAGATTCAATTCCTTCAGGTGCGGGATGGCACCGGGGTGATCCAATGCGTCGCGGTCAAGAGCGAAGTCGGTGACGAGGTGTTTGCGGCCTGTGACGCCCTGACGCAGGAGTGCTCCCTGATTGTGGAGGGCGTGGTCCGGCGCGACGAGCGCGCGAAGGGCGGTTACGAATTGTCCGTCCTCCGCGTGGAACGGGTGGGCACGTCCACCGATTATCCGATCACGCTGAAGGAGCACGGCGTCGACTTCCTGCTCGACCATCGCCACCTGTGGATCCGCACGCCGCGCCAGCGCGCCATCCTGAAGGTGCGTGCCGAGGTCATGCGGGCGATGGCCGATTTTCTCGACGGAGACGGTTTTACGCGCGTCGATCCGCCGGTGCTGACCCCCTCTTCCTGTGAAGGGACCACGGAGCTGTTCCACACCCAGTATTTCGATGAGGACGCGTATTTGACGCAGAGCGGGCAGATGTACCTCGAGGCCGCGGCGATGGCCTTGGGCAAAGTGTACTCCATGGGCCCGGCGTTCCGAGCCGAGCGCTCCAAGACCCGTCGCCATCTGATTGAATTCTGGATGATTGAGCCAGAGATGGCGTTCTATACGCACGAGGACAACGTGCGGCTGCAGGAGGCGTTCGTCAGTCACGTCGTGCGCCACGTGCTGACCACTTGCGAAAATGAACTTGCCACCATCGGCCGGGATATCGCGAAGTTGGAACGGATTGAGCCGCCGTTCCCGCGCCTTTCCTATGACGAGGCCATTGCGTGGTTGCAACGGCACGGACACGACATCCGGTGGGGAGACGATTTCGGCGCGCCGCACGAGACCGAGCTGGCGGCCCAATTCGATCGCCCGGTCTTCATCGAGCGCTATCCGACCCAGATCAAGGCGTTCTACATGCAGCCGGACCCGGAACGGCCGGAGGTGGTCCTGTGCGCGGACCTGCTCGCTCCGGAGGGTTACGGCGAGATCATCGGCGGCAGCCAGCGCATCCACGATTACGACCTGATGCGCCAACGATTCGAGGAGCATCGGCTGCCGATGGACACCTACGGCTGGTATCTCGACCTTCGCAAGTACGGATCGGTGCCCCACGCTGGATTCGGCATCGGGCTGGAGCGGACGGTCGCCTGGATCTGCGGGCTGGAACACGTCCGGGAGGCCATTCCGTTCCCGCGCATGCTGTACCGGCTGTACCCTTGAGCTGCATCCTTTCGAAATCCTCGCCGGAGGGAGCGTGGCAGCATGAAACCGCCGGAACGCCAGTCGGTCGAAGCGGACGTGCTCGCCGGGCCGTTTGTCAGCATTCCGTACGCCTTGCTGGCAAGGGTGGGGGAGCTGGACATCCAACCCGCCCCGCTGCTGGTCCTCCTGCAGATTGTCGCGGCGAGCCAGGTGCAACAAAAGGATTTTCTCACGCCCCAGGAACTGGCCACGCGTTGCGGCATGAGCCCGTACGATGTCGCGGAGACCATCGGTGCGTTGGTGGAAGCGAACCTCCTCGCCATCGGCGTTCGGATGGAGCCCGACGGTACGCACAGCAATTACTTCGACCTGCGCCCGCTGTGGAATGCCCTGCGGCCGCGGGAGCCGGCGCGTCCCGCCGCGGAGACGGCGGAGCTGGAGCGGGCGAAGGACATCGTCACGCTGTTCGAGGAGGAGTTCGGCCGTCCCCTGTCCGGGCTGGAGTGCGAACAGATCCGGCACTGGCTGGAGCAGGACGCGCACCCCGAGTGGATGATCGTCGAGGCGCTGCGCGAGGCGGTCCTGGCCAACAAATACAGCTTTAAATACATCGACCGCGTCCTGTACGACTGGCAGCGGCACCACATCCGCAGCCGGGCAGACCTGGAGGCGTATCAGGCGCAGCACCGCGAGCGGGCAAGGGGCAAAGACGAGACCGCCGCGGGGCGGGCGGACCGGCGGCAGGGCCGCGGATCGGCGGTGCAGAAACCGGAACGGGATGAGCGGTACAACGCCTTCTACGAATTGTTCCCGGACGTGTGATCCGGCGCGCCTCGGGGGCGCATGGACGGCCGCCTGGCCGGCCGTGGACTCCGTCCGCCCGGCCAAGTCCGGCGTCCGGATCGGCCTCCCGGGCTTTACGGCCCACGCGGGGTGGACAATCTGATCTTGTCATGGCGCACGGCGCCGCAGGAGGTACATATGCCGAAAGAAAAAGAGTTCGTCAAAGAGATCACGCCCCAGAGCGAAGATTTTTCCCGCTGGTACATCGATGTCATCCGCAAGGCGGACCTGATGGACTACGCCCCTGTGCGCGGCTGCATCGTCTTCAAGCCGGACGGGTATGAGCTGTGGGAGGCCTGCCAGCGTGAGCTGGACCAGCGATTCAAGGCGACGGGTCACCGCAACGCGTACTTTCCGTTGTTCATCCCGGAGAGCTTCTTCGAGAAGGAGAAAGAGCACGTCGAGGGCTTCAACCCTGAGTTGCCCTGGGTGACCGAGGCGGGCGGAGAGAAGTTGGAAGAGCGCCTGGCCGTGCGCCCGACGTCGGAGACCATCATCGGCCACATGTACGCGCAGTGGATTCAATCCTACCGCGACCTGCCGGTGTTGATCAATCAGTGGGCCAACGTGGTGCGGTGGGAGAAACGCACTCTGCCGTTTCTGCGCACGAGCGAGTTTCTGTGGCAAGAAGGGCACACAGCCCACGCGACGGAGGACGAAGCGCGGGCGGAGACGATGCAGATGCTCGACGTGTACACCGACTTCGTGGAGAAAGTGTTGGCGATACCGGTCTACCGCGGGCAGAAGACGCCGCTCGAGAAGTTCGCGGGCGCGGTGGACACGTACTCCATCGAGGCGATGATGAAAGACGGCAAGGCCCTTCAGGCCGGCACGTCCCACTACCTGGGCCAAAATTTCTCGCGCAGCTTCAACATCCAGTTCCTCGACCGGGACAACACCTTGAAGTTCGCATACACCACGTCGTGGGGCATGAGCACCCGTATCCTTGGCGCCCTCATCATGGTCCACGGAGACGACCGGGGACTCGTGTTGCCGCCGCGCATCGCACCGACGCAGGTGGTCGTGATCCCCATCGGGCCCCAGAAGGAGCGCGAGCGGGTGGTCGGCCATGCGCGGGATCTCCACCGGCGCCTGGTTGCGGCCGGATTGCGCGTGCGCATCGATGATCGCGAAGACTTCAGCCCCGGCTGGAAGTTCAATGAATACGAGATGCGGGGCATTCCGGTGCGGCTCGAGTTGGGACCGCGCGATCTCGACGCAGCCCAGGTGGTCCTGGTGCGCCGCGACACCGGCGAGAAGATCCCGGTGCCGGAAGGGGAGCTGTTCAACCGGCTGCCGGCCCTGCTCGACGAGATCCAGGCCAACCTGTATCAGATGGCCCTGGCGTTCCGCCAAGCCAACGAGCACGTGGCCGAGTCGTTCGACCAACTGACGGATATCATCCAGAACCAACGCGGCTTTGTGCTCGCGGGCTGGTGCGGAGACGACGCCTGCGAGAAGGCCGTCAAGGAGGCGTGCGGAGCCACCAGCCGCAACATCCCGTTCGATCCGCCGACCCGTCTCGACCATTGCGTGGTGTGCGGGAAGCCCGCCGCGCACTCCGTCTGGTTCGCGAAATCGTATTAAGCGCGGCTGCGGGCCCTGCCCTGGCCGAACACCCAGACAACGACACACGCGCTTCACATCCGCCCCTGGACCTGGGGCGGATTTTTTCGTGACCCTCTGGGGCGCGACGACACTCGGTCAAGACCCTTCCCGTATACTGGAGGTGTTTGGGAAAGTAGCCCATACCTCATCTGGACACACGAATTGGCTCCGGCCATTCGGAATGGGAGGGTCCGCATGAGAGGTATCGTGCTCGGCGTCTTATCGTCAGCGTTCTTCGCGGCGACGTTTCTCCTCAACCGCAAGATGAGCCTGTCCGGCGGCAGTTGGGTGTGGAGTGCGTCCTTACGCTATCTGTGGATGGTGCCGATCTTAGGCGCTGTGGTGGCGATGCGCAGGCGGGCACCCGATCTGTGGCGGGAGATGCGCCGCCACCCTGTGCAGTGGCTCGTGTGGAGCAGCGTCGGGTTCGGGCTGTTCTACGTTCCCCTGTGCTTTTCCGCAGCCTACGGCCCCGCGTGGCTTCTCGCCTGCACCTGGCAGATCACCATCCTCGCCGGTTCCCTTGTCGCACCCTGGATCCACGAACCGGCGGGGGACGCCGCCCAGCCTGTCATCCGGCGGCGAGGATCTCCATCGCGCATTCCACTCGCCAGTCTCGCGATGTCTCTCGTCATCTTGGCGGGCATCGCCCTCGTCGAGTTTCAGCAGGCGAAAAGCGTTCCCATGCGTGACGCCATCCTCGCGGCGGTCCCCGTGCTGCTCGCTGCATTCGCCTATCCGCTTGGCAACCGCAAGATGATGGCGTTGTGCGGAGGACGGTTGCACGCTTATGAGCGGACGTTCGGCATGACCCTCGCCAGCCTGCCCCTGTGGTTGGCCCTGGCCGCCTATGGGATGTTCATCGACGGCCCGCCGAGTTTGGGGCAAGTGGTTCAATCCCTGCTGGTGGCCGTCTTGTCCGGTGTGGTGGCGACGGTCCTCTTTTTTTCCGCCACGGACCGGGCACACGGCGATCCGATCCGATTGGCCGCCGTGGAGGCGACCCAGTCCGGTGAGGTATTGTTCACTGCGCTTGCGGAATGGCTGTTTCTCTGTGACGCCAGACCCTCGCCGAGAGCCGTCATGGGAATGGGGATGGTGGTGCTGGGGATGGTGTGCCACAGCTTCACGGCGCAAACGACGTCCAGCCACCCACAGATAAACCGTGAAGCAGAATCGCAAAGCTCCTCCTGAACCGAGCGACAGACACAGGCCGCCTCGTCACGCGATGAAGCGGGCTGTGTCATGTCGGTATGGCGCGGTCGAATCCCCATTGTCAGGACTGCGTGTGCAAATCGACGGCCGGCTCTCGGCCGATTGCCGGGACGGCGCCATCATCGCTCCAGGGTGCGCCGTCCGCGGTGGCGTCGTCCAGCCACCGTTCCCACGCACCCACGTCTGTCGCCTGCGTCTCATTCCCTCGGGATCGGCTCCACGGTTTCCACACGGTCGGTCACCCCTTTACGGACAACCTTCCCAGTTCATGCTTATCCCATCACCCGAGACAGTGAGGTTTGGTGACAAATCGGTGACAGCATCGCAGGCACGGACGGCGCAGGGGAACTCCGTTTCCATGACCGTTCAAGTTGCCGTGGCCGTTCAACGCCGCGGGAGGTAGGAACAGGTGCGCAAAATTTCCACCAGTTGGCGTGCACTTCTCACCTGGGCACCGGCGCGAATGGCGGCTTCCCGCGCATCGGCGGTGAGCAAATCGTAGTGCGGGTGCCGTGGCGAGTTATGCAACCAGCGCGGCGGCAGGCCGATGCGCCGGGCGAATGCGTGCAGCTCCTCGAGGCTCTCGGATGAGATGAGATGAATGCCGTCAGTGTAGATCAATCGGAATCCCCCGATGGGCAGAATGTACACGGTCTTCCCCTTATATATCACAAAAGTCGATGGACGTATCCGCATACGCGATGACGCGCCCCTCGCGCAGGATGGTATATTCTTGCCACGAGGTGATGACCGTGTCTTCCTCCCATGACGTCAAGCACACCGTACAGCAACAATTCGGCCGCGCGGCGGACGAATATGTCACCAGCCTGACGCACGCGCGCGGACCCGACCTGGCGCTCCTGGTGGAGTGGCTCCATCCCCAGCCGGATTGGCATTGCCTGGACATCGCCACAGGTGGCGGACACGTCGCCAAGACGTTGGCGCCAAGTGTCGCACGGGTGGTGGCGAGCGACCTGACGCCCGCGATGCTCCACGCGGCCCGCCGCCATCTGCGGGATGCCGGCTGTCACAACGTCGACTTCGTGATCGCAGACGCAGAAAACCTTCCGTTTCTCGAAGAAACCTTCGACGCCGTCACCTGCCGAATCGCACCGCACCACTTCCCGAATCCGGACCGGTTTGTCGCCGAGGCGGCACGAGTGCTCAAGCCGGGTGGCAAGCTGTTGCTGATTGACAACGTTGCCCCAGAGGATGCCGAGTGTGCGGCCTTCCTCAACACACTGGAAAAGCTGCGGGATCCGAGCCACGTCCGCTGCCCGTCGGTCCGTGAGTGGGAAGCGTGGCTGTCCGGTGCCGGGCTGCGCGTCGTGCGTTCGCGCCCTCGCCGCAAGCGAATGGAGTTCATGCCATGGGTCAGGCGCATGGCGACGTCGGATCACCACGTGGCGGCAGTGGAGACCTTCGTGCGGACGGCGCCCGAGCGCGTCCGCATCTGCTTTGACATCGAGATAAACGAAGAGCGGGTAGCGGCCATCACCGTGGATGAGTGGATGGCGATGTGCGAGCGGTTGTGAGGGGGCACACGGAGCCGGCCGCGGCGGAGGGGGAGGAGGCCTGTGAAACGGCATCGGCGGTGGACGACCATCCTGCTCACCGGCATCGGGGTGTCCAGCATCGGGGACTTCGTGTATCTGGTGGCGCTCAACGTGTTCGTGCTGCACACCACCGGTTCGGCCGCCGCGGTCGCCGGCCTGTGGGTGGTTGGAAAGGTGTCGGCGCTCGTCGTCGGGCCCTGGGCGGGCAGCGTCACCGATCGCTTTTCCCATCGGCGGCAGTTGATTGTCGCAGAGCTGCTGCGCGCAGGATTGGTGGGACTGCTCGCCACGCTGCAGCAGGTGGCGGGAATCTACCTCGTCCTGTTCCTGCTGGGCGTTTGCGGAACGTTTTTCAACAACGCGTTTCTCCCGTATCAGACCCAGCTCGTCCCGCCTGAACACCGCAAGCGCGTCAATGCCCTGGCGAGCACGCTGCGATCGGGCGCATTCATTGTCGGCCCCGCCGTGGCCGGGGTGATGCTGCAAGCCGGCAGTGCCACGGCGGCCCTGTGGGTCGACGCGGCGAGTTTCCTGGTGTCCGCCGTCACCCTGCTGGCGTTGCCGGATTTCGGCAGGGCGGCAGGAACATCCGGCGGGTCTGGGGCGTGGTCGGCCCTGCGCCGGGATTGGGGCGCGGCCATGCAGTTCCTGAAGGACAACGTGCTGTTCACAGCCCTGTTCACGTGCAACGCACTGGCGCTGTTGGCGGCCTCAGCGGCAGACGCGCAAGAAGTGGTGTTTGCGGAGCAGGCGCTGAACCTCGGCGCGTTTGGCTACGGGATGATGGTCACCGCGGCCGGGGTCGGCTTTGTCACCGGTTCGTTGCTGGTGAGCGCGATCGCCAATCGCTTGCGTACCGAATGGCTGTTGGGCGCGGGGAGCGTATTGTCCGCGACAGGATACCTGACGTATGCATTGGCACACGGCTTCTGGACAGCGGTGACGGGGTTGGTGGTGCTCGGCGTGTTCGGGTCGTTGTCCAGCGTCGGTTTCACGACCTACATGCAGCACGCGGTCCCGGTGGCATGGATGGGGCGCATCAACAATGTGCTGGGACCCGTGCAACAAGTGCTCAGCATCGGATTCATCCTCGCAGGCGGCGCGTTGACCGCCCATTTTGGCGTGCGCAGCGCGATGGTGGGAATGACCATCGTGATGTGCGCGGTCAGTGTGGGCTCACTGGTATTGGTGTCCCTGCCGCACAACCGGCGCCTGGTGTCGGCGGCGGACGGACAAGATCAACAGGTGCAAGGGAACGTCCCGTGAAGGCGTTGATCGCACGGCGTGTACGCGATACAATCGAGCCAACTCATTCAAGTGTACGGAAAGGACGTGGGTACGACATGCTGCATCTGCCGTTTGCCATGCTTGCTCTGAACGATATGTGCATGTGCGGCATGCGCATGGCCCTGTCGTGCCCGCAGACGTGTTCGCCCGCTTTCTGAGGCAAGAGGGGGAGGATGTGCTTTTCATCTGCGCCACCGACGAGCACGGCACCCCTGCCGAACTGTCGGCGCTGGAAGCCGGGCTTTCGATCGAGGAATACTGCGCCAGAATGCACGCCATACAGGCTGACATCTATCGGCGTTTCGGGCTTTCGTTCGATCACTTTGGACGCAGCTCGTCAGCGCAAAATCGGGCCTTGACACAACACTTCTACGAGCGATTAAACCAGCACGGGTTCATCTGGCTGGACGAAGGTTTGCGTCCCCGTTGCATCACGCGGGACTTGCAGTGGGGCGTCCCGGTCCCGCGGCCAGGTTTTTCGGACAAGGTGTTTTACGTCTGGTTCGACGCGCCCATCGAATACATCGGGGCAACCAAGGAGTGGGCGGATGAGGCGCCTGGAGACCGGGACTGGCGGTCGTGGTGGTACGGCGCGGAAGACGTGGTGTACACCCAGTTCATGGCCAAGGACAACGTGCCCTTTCACGCGGTGTTCTGGCCGGCCATGATCCTCGGGACACGGGAACCCTGGACGCTGCCGGCTCACATCAAGAGTTTCAACTGGCTGACGTACTACGGGGGAAAATTCTCGACCAGTCAGAAGCGGGGCGTCTTCCTCGACGCTGCGCTGGAGGTGCAGCCTGCCGACTGTTGGCGTTACTTCTTGCTTGCACAGTCGCCAGAGTCGGACGACACCCATTTCACGTGGGAACAGTTTGCCGCCGTGGTGAACAAGGACCTGGTCGGGAACTTTGGCAACTTTGTCAACCGGACGCTGAAACTCACCCACGCTCACTTCGGGGGCACCATTCCGGAAGGTGGGACGGTGTCCGACGCCGAGACGCGGCTGCAGGAAGATTGTATCCGCCTCGTGAACGAGTGCAGGACCCTTCTCCGGAAACTGCAACTGCGCAAGGCCATCCAGACGCTCCGGGGACTTTGGTCGCTTGGCAACGTGTACCTTGACGAGCGCGCCCCCTGGACGCTGGTGAAAACGGATCGGGAGCAGGCTGCCATGGTCTTGAGGACCGCCATCCAACTGATTCGATTGTTCGCGTCGGCGGCCCACCCGGTGATCCCTTTCACGTGTGAGCGGGTGTTCGACGCGCTCCACCTCAGTCACGATGAGCGTTCTGTACCGCTCCCGCAACTGTGCGCTCTGAACGGCCTCTCGGCGGGGCGACGTTTCACGGTGCCATCACACCTGTTTCAGCGCATTTCTTCCGAAGAGGTTGCCGAGCTGAAGCAACGGTTCTCGGGACAGGTGCACTGAGACTTTGCGGAAGGGTCTTCCTGTCCTCGTGGCGCATGTGAACGCCACAGGTTTGGACCGAGCCCGAAATGTTCAACCTATCCTCAAGCGCGGATTTCCATCCGTCACCACGGTCGCCACATGGCGGCCCCATCTGTCACCGCGCGGGGAGGAAGGCATCTCATGGCAAACGGGAGCGACTACAAACCGTTCATCTCGCCTGAGGAGCGTCCGCCGGAGCTGACCGTGACAGCCGTGGTCTTGGGCGTTCTCCTGGCCATTGTGTTCGGGGCCGCCAACGCGTATCTCGGGTTGATCATCGGCATGACCATCAGTGCCTCCATCCCGGCGTCGGTCATCTCCATGGCCATCATCCGCGGTCTGCTGCGCAGAAACTCCATCCTCGAGAACAACATCGTCCAGACCATGACCACTGCCGGCGAAGCGCTGGCCTCCGGCGCCATTTTCACCTTGCCGGCGCTGTTTCTGTGGAAAGTGAATCCTGACCTGTTCCGCATCACCCTGGTGGTGTTGACGGGCGGTTTTCTCGGCGTCCTGTTTATGATCCCGCTGCGCCGCATGCTGGTGGTCCGCGAACACGGCAAGCTCCCGTACCCCGAAGGGACCGCGTGCGCCCGCGTCCTGATGGCCGGGGAGGAGGGCGGTCAGCGCGCGTGGCTGGTGTTCAAAGGATTGGGCCTCGGCGCGGTCTTCAAGTTTCTCGAAGACGGTCTCAAGCTGTTTCCGTCCGAGATCTCGACGGGCGTGGCCGGATTGCGCCAGGGCATGGTCGGCATGGATACCCTTCCCTCGTTGATGGGCGTCGGCTTCGTCATCGGGCCGCGCATCGGCGGGTTGATGGCGGCCGGCGGCGTGATCGCATGGCTGATCCTCATCCCGATGATCGCCTACTTTGGCCAAGGAACGGGCGTCGTGCCGCCGGGGAGTGCTCCGCTGCCCAAGTTGGACGCCTGGGGCATCTGGGACAGCTACATCCGTTACATCGGCGCCGGCGCCGTCGCCGCTGGCGGCATCATCAGCCTGATCCGCACGCTGCCGACCCTGTGGCGAACGCTGGCCGCCACCGCAGCGGCAGCCCGCGACCGTTCCGCCTCGGCAGCGGACGGTCTGCTTCGCACCGAGCAGGACATCCCCCGCCGGGTCAGCATTCCGCTGGCCGTGGGGATCCTCCTGGTGATTGCGTTCCTGCCGCAGTTGGACGTGGGGATCATCGGGGCTCTCGGCGTGGCCATCGTGGGCTTTTTGTTCGTCACCGTCTCGGCGCGCATTGTGGGCATCGTGGGATCCTCGTCCGATCCGGTCTCCGGCATGACCATCGCCACCCTGCTCATCGTCGCCACCACGTACCGGGCCGCCGGCTACACCGGGATGCGGGGGATGGTGGCCTCCCTCGTGGTGGGCGCCATCATCTGCACCGCGCTCGCCATCGCGGGCGACATCTCGCAGGACCTGAAGACCGGGTTTCTCGTCGGCGCGACCCCCAGGCGGCAACAGGCCGCCATGCTCATCGGGACGTTCGCATCCGGCCTGACCATCGGCTGGGTATTGGTGTTGTTGAACGATGCCTACGGCTTCGGATCGAAAGACCTGCCCGCGCCGAAGGCGGTACTGATGAAGATGATCATCGAAGGCATCATGAACGCGAGCATGCCCTGGGACCTCATCTTCATCGGTGTCGCGATGGCCGTCGCCATCGAGTTGCTCGGCGTGGAAGCCCTGCCGGTGGCGGTCGGCCTGTATCTGCCCGTGCATACCAGCGTCCCCGTGCTGCTCGGCGGTCTGGTCCGCTGGTGGGTGACCCGCCCGCGGAAAGACGGGAACGCCGCCCACCCGACCGACGTTGCCGAACGGGGCGTCCTGGCCGCGTCCGGCCTCATCGCCGGCGAGTCGCTGCTCGGCATCCTGCTCGCCATCCTGGTCACCGTAAAAATCCCCCTGCCCGCCAACCCTTTGGCGCCCGGGTGGGTGTCGCTGGTTCTGTTCTTGCTCCTCGCCCTGTGGCTCGGGTGGACGGCGGTGCGCGGCCGATCCGCCGGTGCATCCGCCACCCGGTGATATACATTCTCGCCCATTCGCGGTACGATGGGGCGGGAGATGTCACACGGGAGGGGTACTGATGAGAGAGCAGGCGATCGCGTTCTTACAGCGGGTGGTCCGCATCCGTTCCGTCAACCCGCCTGGGGATGAGCTGCCCGTGGCGTTGGCGCTGAAGGAGTTGTTTGACGCGCACGGGGTGGAGAACCGGCTGGTGGATCTCGGAAACCACCGCGCCAACCTGGTGGCCTGGCTGCGTGGCCAAGGGCCTGAATCGGGACGGCGCGTGCTCGCGCTGTCCGGCCATACCGACGTCGTGCCGCCGGGGCAAGTGCAGTGGCAGCGAGACCCGTTTTCCGGCGACATCGAGAACGGACGGTTGTACGGGCGCGGGTCTTGCGACATGAAAAGCGGCCTCGTCGCGCTCGCGTTCGCCCTCCTGGAGTTGAAGGCCGAAGGCGTCCAGTTGAACGGGGACGTCAAGTTCCTCGCGTCGGCCGGGGAGGAGGCGGGTGCATTCGGCGCCAAGCACTTTTTCGACAGCGGTGAGATGGAGGGCGTGAGCGCGCTGTTGATCGGCGAATCGACGCACCATGACGTGGTCGTCGCGCACAAAGGCGCCCTGTGGGTCGAGGTGATCTGCTATGGCAAGACCGCGCACGGATCGACCCCCGACCAAGGCGTCAACGCCATCGTACATATGAACCGTTTCCTCAACGCCCTGTTGGATCGATTTGAGCTGGTCTACGAGCCGGACCCACTGCTCGGCCACCCCACGTTCAACGTCGCCGTGATTGAGGGCGGCGTGAAGACGAACGTGGTGCCGGACCGGTGCAGCGTTCAGATTGACTTTCGGACCGTGCCCGGGCAGCGGCACGAGGATATCGTCACGGCGTTAAACCGCCTGTTGGATGAACTGCACGAGGAGGACGCCACGTTCCGCGGAGAAGTGCGCGTCTTCAACGACTTGCCGCCGGTGGGCACGGACCCGGACGATCCGTTTGTGCAAACCGTGGTGCACTCTGTCCGCGAGGTGGTCGGGCGCGATCCCGCGGTACGGGGCATGAACGGCTACACCGACGGCGCTGCGTTGGCGCCGCCGCACAGCCCGGTGCCACTCGTCATCCTTGGCGGCGGAGACGACCACATGGCGCACCAGCCGGACGAATCGGTCGAACTGGAGGCCTTCCTGCAATCCATCGACGTCTACAAAACCGTCATCCGTCGCTACTTGGCGTGAAACATCTCATCCAGCCGGTCACAGACCGTGTGTGCCTGCGCACCGGGGCAGACGGTACGCGGCGCCGGCTGGGCGAGGGGGAGCTGCTCGGTGCGACCGGCTTTCGCCATGTGTGACACGGTCACCATCCGTACGGCGGATAGCCCCCGTACGGATGTCCTCCGTAGGGCGGATAATACGGGTAAGGCGGACGGGACGCCGCAGCGCCGAGCAACGTTCCGGCGGCGAACGACGCGACGACGGCGAACGGAAAGAAGATGGGGGCAAAGATGACCGGGCGGGCGTAGACGGGCGGTGTACCTGTGGCGCTCGGACCCAGGTCGGCCGTCCGCGCGGCGACGCCGGGTACACCTCCGGCCGGGACCGGATCATGCAACTGAATCAGATACATCCCTCTTTTGCTGACGCGAATCAGGATGCCGTGGTAGACCAGGCCGCTGATGTGCCGGATCACCACCGGCTGGTGCAGCAACCGCAGGGCAAGTTCATACATCCGTTTCCACACGTGGATCACGTCCCCTCCCAATGGCTGGCGCCTGGATCTGCGTGATCTACCGTATGGCACAGGTGCCCCGCCCGCACGGTTCAGCCGCCCATTTTCGGGGCGGATGCCGCTGGACCGCCCGGATCGATGCGAACCTTCCATGTGCAGACATGGAAAAACCCGCCGGACCCGTTTGACGCACGGGCCGGCGGGTAGTAACATCAAAGATCGGCAGCGCTTCCAATCTGCCGAAAAAGACTTTCATAGATTGCGTTTTCTTACCGAGATATTACCGCATCCGGTGCCGCGCGTCAATGCTGGGGCACCGGAGACTGGGCGGCGCATGGGAGGTTCGGCGGTGAGCGTACCAGAGCAGGAATGGCAATGGGAGCAGCGGCGGGTCGACGACGTCGTCGGGCAGATCCGGAGACGGGCGGCTGAACTCGAAGCGCAGATCGGAGACGTGCGGGCAGATGTGGTCGAGCTGCGCCGGAACTTTTGGGACGAAGTCACCATCAACTTGAGCAGCCTTGACGATCTCGTGGAGACCCACTTCAGCATCCGGCAGCAGGCGGAGGTCCTGGCCGACAGGGAACGCATGCACCAGCAGGGTGCCCGGGAGTTGAAGACGCTGCGCAAGTTGGCCGATTCTCCGTATTTCGGGCGGATCGACTTCCAGGAAAATGGGTCACCGCGCCCGGAGTCCATCTACATCGGCATCGCGTCGTTCAAGGCGGATGACGACACTTTCCTCATCTACGATTGGCGCGCGCCGATTGCAAGTCTGTACTACGACCACACCCCCGGCCCGGTGTCTTACGAAGCCCCCGCGGGGACGATGGAAGGGACGATGTCGCTCAAGCGCCAGTTTGTGATCCACGACGGCACCATCCGGTTGATGTTCGATGCGAGCGTCACCATCGGTGATGAACTGCTGATGGAAGTGTTGAGCCGTCATGCGGACGTGCACATGCGGAACATCGTCGCCACGATTCAAAAGGAGCAGAACCGCATCATCCGGCACGATCGCGGACGACTGCTGGTGGTCCAAGGGGCGGCGGGCAGCGGCAAGACGTCGGCGGCCCTGCAGCGCGTGGCCTATCTGTTGTACAAATACCGCAAGACGTTGACGGCGGACGAAATGCTGCTGTTCTCGCCGAATCCTCTGTTCAGCAGCTACGTCTCGACCGTGCTGCCGGAGCTGGGAGAGGAGAACATGCGCCAGGCGACGTTCCACGAATACCTGGTGCACCGGTTGGGCCGCCTGTTTGAGGTGGAGAACCCGTTCGATCAACTGGAGTACGTCCTCACCCAGTCCGGCGCACCGGAACACGCGGTTCGGTTGGCCGCCATCCGGTACAAAGGCTCGACGGCGTTTCTCCGCCTCATCCGCGCCTATCAGGAATTCCTGCTCCTCCAGGGGATGCAGTTCCGGCCCGTCCGGCTGGAGGACCGGGTCATCGTGTCGGCAGAGGAGATCAAGCGCCAGTTCTACCAGCCGGGTGCGCCCCGCCGCATGCCGGAGCGGCTGGAGTGGCTGCGGGATTGGCTCCTCAAGCAGGTGAGCGCTTTCGCGGAGCGGGAATGGCAGGCGGAGTGGGTCGAACGCGAGGTGGAGGCGCTCGATCCCGCGGATTACCGGAAGGCCTATCAGCAGATGCGCCAGTCTCCGTTCGCCGGTGACGCGGACGACTACGACCGGCAACGGGAGATCCTCGCTCGGATGGTGCTCCGGCGCTATCTTCGGCCCGTCCGCGCCCGGATCAAACGGTTCCAGTTTGTGAACCCCACGGCGCTGTACCGGCGACTGTTCCAGGATCCTTCGTTCGCGAAGCGCCTGGCGGGTGCCGACGGCCTGCCTGCGGAGTGGCCCGAGATCTGCGAACTGACGCTGAAATACCTGGATCAACGGACCTTGCCCTACGAAGACGCCACTCCGTACCTGTACCTCAAGGAACTGGTTCAGGGGGTGCATATGAACACCACGGTCCGGCACGTGCTGGTGGACGAGGCGCAGGATTACTCCCCGTTCCAATTGGAATTTCTCAAGCGCCTCTTTCCCCGCGCCCGGATGACCCTGCTCGGCGACCTGAACCAGACCATCTCGCCCTACGGGGGCGCGCTCGGGAACCAGGAAGACCTGCTGCAGCTGTACGGGCCGCAGGAGACGGACGTCATCCGGCTGACGCGGAGTTACCGATCGACCCGGGAGATCGTCGAGTTCACCCGCGGCATGGTACCGGGTGGAGAAGCCATCGTCCCCTTTGAGCGCACGGGGGACCGGCCGCAAGTGGTGCAGGCGCGGGATCGGACGTCCCTGCACCGGGGCATCGTGGAGGCCGTCGAACATCTGAAGCGGTGCGGATGCCAGTCCATTGCCATCATCTGCAAGACGGCGGCGGAGAGCCGGGAGGCACACGAAGCCTTGGGGCCCGGCTTGGGCGCGACGCTCGTCGACGCATTCACACCGGAGTTCGCACCCGGCATTCTGATTCTGCCTTCCTATCTGGCGAAGGGCGTCGAGTTTGACGGGGTGGTAGTGTACGACGCCTCCGAAGACGCGTACCACACGGAGGGGGACCGGTATCTGTTGTACACGGTGTGCACCCGTGCGATGCATCACCTGTGGATCGGGTGTCTCGGTACACCCAGCCGTTTTATCCTCGATCAACCCGACACGACCTATCGGTTGCGACAGGCGGGCGAATGAGCGGCAGGCTTTTCCCTTGCGCAAAATCGCCCGTACGGGTATATTCTCAGTAAACCGACATGAAAAAGTGATTTCGGTGCAGATGTCATCCGGTGCTGTCATACCTGTAGCTTCGGATTCATTCGATAGTGAGTAGAGGCAACCGAGGTGAAGCGCATGGCGAAAGTGGTGGGGATCATCGGGGGCATGGGGCCGCTGGCCACGGTGGACCTGATGCGGAAAATCGTCCTCAACACTCCGGTGGAGCGAGACCAGGATCATCTCCACGTGATTGTCGACAACTATCCGCAGATCCCGGACCGGGTGGCGGCTATCCTCAGCGGCGGGCCCGATCCCACACCGCATCTCGTTGCGTCCGCCCGGCGCTTGGTGGCGGCCGGCGCGGAGTTGTTGGCCATCGCGTGCAACACCGCGCATCACTTCTTGCCCGCGCTGGAAGAGGCGGTACCCATCCCGTTCGTCCACATGCCGCAGGAGGTGGCGTGGGCGTTGCAGGGAAGAGGCATTCGTGAGGCCTGGTTGCTCGCCAGCACGGCCACGGTGGCCACCGGGCTTTATCAGGCGCCATTGGCCGCGGCCGGGATCGCAACGGTCACGCCGCCGGAAACCTTGCAGCAGGTGGTCCAGGAGGGCATCCGGGCTGTGAAGCTGGGGGATCTCAGCCAGGGAGAGGCCCTGTTTCGCCGCGTGATCGATCACGCGGTCCAAAACGGAGCCCAGGCCGTCATCGCGGGATGCACCGAAATTCCTGCCGTCATCACGCCGGAGCAGGTCCCCGTCGTGGTGGATCCCACAGATATTCTTGCCCGCGCCATCGTCCGCGAGGCGATGGGGAATCGCGAGGCCATGGAGGGGGTGATTCACGACGTCCATCGGGTGTAATCCGGGGTATCCAGTGCCTTCTGGAAGGTGCCGTACACGCGTGAATGCACGCTCTTGATTTCGCGAGGAGGGAAGTCCATGAGCAAACGCCTGGCGCTGTTCATCTTCGCCGGTCTGATCCTCGGGGCCATCGTCGGATTGATCTTCCCGAGCTTCGGCGTCGCCATCCAACCGCTCGGCACCATGTTCATCAACCTGGTGGAAATGGTGATCCTGCCGGTGGTGTTCTTCGCCATTGTCGTCGGAGCGGCCGGTGTCGCCGACATCAGGCGGATGGGCAAGATTGGCCTCAAGTCCATCGTCTGGTTCGAAATCATCACCACCATCATCATCCTGTTGGGGATCATCCTTGCTGACCTGCTGCAACCCGGTGCCGGCGTGCAATTGGCCAGCGCGAAAGCGGGCGACATCTCCGTCGCGAAGCAGCAGAAGATCGACATCGTCAACATGATTGTCAACATCCCGCCGAAGAACATCGTCGACGCCTTCCAGAAGGACGCTGTCATCTCGGTCGTGTTCTTCGCCGCGATGCTCGGTTTGGCCATCGCCTCGGTGAAAGAGAAGGGCAAGGTGGTCCTGCAGGTCTTCGAGGGCCTGATGCAGGCATCTTTCACGTTGATCCGCTGGGTGATGCACGCAGCACCGGTGGGCGTATTCGCGCTGGCAGCGTACGCGGCCGGGAAGTATGGATACCAGGTGTTCCTCCCGTTGGCGAAGGTGATCCTGGTCACTTACCTTGGGCTCGCCATCGTGGTGTTCGTGCTGTTCCCGCTGGTCTGCAGACTGGTGCTCAGGGTGCCGTTTTTCAAGGTATTCTGGGGCGTCGTGGACCTGTTCCTGATTGCGTTTTCTTCGACGAGTTCGGAGGTCGTTCTGCCGCAGTTGATTGAGTTCTCGGAGCGGATCGGCGTCCCGCGCTCCATCGCGGCCTTCGTCATTCCGCTCGGCATCTCCTGGAATGCGGACGGGACCAGCCTCTACCTGTCGGTGGCGAGCCTGTTCGTCGCACAGGTGGCCGGCCTGCACTTGACCTTGGGGCAACAGATCACCATGATCCTCATCCTGATTGTCACCTCCAAAGGCATCGCGGGCGTCCCGATGGCTGGACTCGTGGTGCTCCTGACGACCGCGACGGCCTTCGGGCTGCCGATCCAGGGCGTCGCCCTGTTGGCCGCCGTCGACCGGGTGATGGACATGGCGCGCACCGGTGTCAACGTGTTCGGCCACTCCGTGGCGGCCATCGCCGTCGCCAAGTGGGAACGGGAATTCGACAGTGGAAAACTCGCTGCCTACATCGCCTCAACCCACAAGACCACACCGCCAGGTGGGGCAGAAAAGGCGATTTGACGCTTGCACACCCAGCTTGTTCCGGCCCGTGATGCTGCCCGTCACGGGCCGGCATTCATTCTGCGGGCCGGTGTGCACCCGACAGGAATTTCTTCACTCACGTCGAATTTTTGGCATGAATCCTTCGTGAACCATGATGCTTTGCAGTCGTGCAGGGAGAGGTGCCGTGAATGCGTGCGGGAGATGCGGGACGGGAACCGGTTCCTGTCGAGCGAGGACGCCTGCGGCTCACCATCGGCAGTGCTTACTTTACATGCAAACGGTACGCACAGTGGTACCTCTCCAGGACCCGGTACGCCGCCGAACGGTTGCCACGGCATGAGGGTGCGAGGCGCTTTCCCCACATTGTGGTTCAACATCAGACACCGTTGTTTCGGAATCTGGCGGGGACGGAACACGGGTTGCAGGTGAACAAGGTCCACAATCTCCGGTTGGCGGTTCGGCGCCTGGACGGGCTGCGACTGCGGCCAGGCGAGACGCTCAGCGTGTGGAGGTTGGTGGGACGCCCCTCAAGACGTCGGGGATATTTGCCAGGGATGATTTTGGTGAATGGGGAAATCCGCACAGGCTACGGGGGAGGGCTGTGCCAGCTTTCGAACCTGCTGTATTGGATGACGATGCACACCGAACTGACGGTGACCGAACGTTACCGCCACCAGTATGACGTCTTCCCGGATGCAAACCGGACCCTGCCGTTCGGCAGCGGGGCGACCATCGCTTACAATTACATCGACCTGAAGATCCGCAATGACACCGACGAAGAATACTACCTGTGCCTCGACGTGACACATTCGCATCTGGTCGGTGCCTGGCGTTGCTCACTTCCCGCGCGTTTCCAATACGAAATCGTCGAGCGACATCATCGGATCACGCAGCACCCCAGCGGCAAGTACATACGTCATAACCAGCTGTGGCGGCGGCGCTGGGACCTGTCGGGCACGCTCGTCGACGAGACCCTCGTAGTGGAAAACCATGCATTGATGATGTACAGCCCTCTTCTGCCATCGGGCACGGAGGGCAGTGCAACACGTCCAGTGGATCCGTCCGAGGAGGAGACGGTGACCGCTGGATCAAATGTTTGACAGGCGGGATCGGATGTCTCCACTGCGAATCGCGTTGTTGCAATTGATGCCGCTAGGTTCGGATGAGAAGGCCAACCTGAAGAGAGCTGACTGGGCATGTCAGACGGCGAAGGACCGGGGTGCGGACATCGCGTTGTTCCCGGAGATGTGGAACATCGGCTACTCGCCGCCATTTCCGGAGGCCTGGACGGATCCCTGGCGTCCTGATAGAGAACAGGAACGCGCGGCTTGGAAGTCGCGCGCAGTGGACGAAAGTGACCCGTATGTTCAACATTTTGTCCAACGGGCGCGCGATCTCGAGATGGCCATTGCCATCACCTACTTGGAGCGTTGGCCAGGGGCCCCGCGCAACACCGTGCTGCTCATTGATCGGACGGGAAGGCCGGTGCTGAAATATGCGAAGGTGCATACGTGCGATTTTTCCTTGGAGGCCCTGTGCACACCTGGAACAGACTTCCCGGTGTGTGTCTTGGAGACCGCGTGCGGCCCTGTGCGGGTGGGGGCGATGATTTGCTATGACCGTGAGTTCCCGGAAAGCGCCCGCATCCTGATGTTGAATGGAGCAGAGATCATTTTGGTGCCGAATGCGTGCGAAATGAACGAGATACGCTTGCGGCAGCTGTCCGTCCGCGCATTCGAAAATATGGTCGGTGTGGCCATGGCCAACTACGCCGGGGTGGGATGGGGAAGGTCGGCCGCATACCATCCGTGTGTATTTGATGAACAGGGACGCACCGTCGATCCTTTGGTTATCGAAGCGGATGAAAGCGAGGGTGTGTGGATCGCGGAGTTTGACTTGGCGCACCTGCGGAGATATCGAGAACGTGAAGCGTGGGGAAATGCATATCGAAAGCCACGTGCGTATGGTGCACTGATCGACGAGAAAGTGGAACCTCCGTTCCTGCGCCCTGACGCTCGGCGTTAAAGGCATTGAAGGCATTCACAATGATGGTATGTTATACTCCGTGCACATGGCGCACATGGTCTCGCGTTTCGCAGAACGATGGGTGAGCAGAACGGTCGCCGAGCTGTCCAATAGAAAGGAGTTAGGGCGAAATGTCTAAAATCACAACTTTCCTCATGTTTGATGGTCAAGCTGAAGAAGCCATGAAATTCTATACGTCGTTGTTTAAGGATTCCCAAATCAATCACATCTTTCATTCTGAAGATGGGAAAATATTACACGCCACGTTCACGCTCAAGGGACAGACAATGATGTGCATGGATACTTCGGTCAAACATGATTTTACGTTTACCCCTTCCATCTCCTTGTTTGTAACGTGCGACACGGAGGGGGAGATCGATGCGTTGTTCGAGAGGTTATCGGAAGGCGGGCAGGTGCTGATGCCGTTAGCCCCTTCTCCAATCAGTCAAAAATTTGGATGGGTTACCGACAAATTCGGCGTTTCATGGCAGTTAAACCTCAGTCAGTGAAATTGCATTGCAGACGGGGGACATGAATGGAACGGACTTCCCGTGAACGACCGTTAGACAGTGAGGAGAGGAGTTATGACAAATGACCTTACAGTCCACAACGGACGGGATGAGATTCACCCCACAAATGTTTCTGGATTATCATACTCGACGACTTGGGATTCAAATTGAAGACATTGGAGTCGCGCCGACTGTCATTGTAACGTGGTTTACTCGTGTACGTGAAGCCCTCACACGTTCGGTAATGGAAAAGTACTTGCCAATGCCCCGTTTCGACACGCCTATTCAGGCTATCGTGGCGACGTCCCGGTCACCATTGTTCAGTGTCCGATAGGAGCACCAGGTACGATCATTCAAATGGAAGAATTGATCGTATGCGGCGCACGGCGTTTTATTGGAATTGGTGCTGCGGGGAGTCTGCAATCCGTCAACCCCATTGGGAGCTTGTTGATTCCTGACGAATGTGTTCGAGACGAAGGAACATCCAGACATTATTTAGGGTCTGCTGAACGAGTCTTTCTGCGAGATTCGACGGCACTTGGTTTGTATGCTGTTGTATGGCGTCTTGGCCTGCCGCCAAACGTCACGCGAGC
>NZ_FPBV01000016.1 GCF_900116805.1 Paenalicyclobacillus macrosporangiidus
CGACGGTCGATATAATCCCCCCAACGGGGCAAAGCCAGCGACGTCACAAATTAGACACAAACGGTGAAATTACACCACTTGACGGGACACTACCCCCCGCCACGTTTAATCCTCCGTTGTGGTGAGACACTTGAATGTGAAAGCAGATTTTGTTGTGAGAAGCTTTGTTGCGAAGGTATACGCTGGAAGACCCTCACATGCCGACACCACACGGACAACCATCCCAAGCCTTGCAAAGGAGGAGAATCGCGGTGAGTTTGGCAGCGCGGTTGCGAGCGTACAAACAGGAGGAGCAGGACCTGTATTGGGAGGGGACGTTTGAACAGTATCTCGGGCTGGTCGAGAAGAATCCGAACATCGCCAATACCGCGCACGCGCGCGTGTACGACATGATTGTGTCGGCCGGCGTGGAGGAGGTGGACGGGCACAAGATCTACCACTTCTTCGACGACGAGTTGTTCGGACTGCAGATCCCGCTCGAGCGGTTGGTGGAAGAGTATTTTCACTCGGCGGCGCGGCGGCTGGATGTCCGCAAACGCATCCTCTTGTTGATGGGTCCGGTCAGCGGCGGCAAGTCGTCGCTGGTGACACTGCTCAAGCGCGGGCTGGAGGCGTACAGCCGAACGGACCGGGGGGCGGCGTACGGCATCAAGGGCTGCCCGATGCACGAGGAACCGCTGCACCTGATCCCGCACCGGCTGCGGCCGGAGATGGAGCGGGAGCTGAACGTGCACATCGAAGGGGACCTGTGCCCCGTCTGCCAGCTCCGGTTAGAGGAGGAATTCGGCGGCGACATCCTGCGCGTGCCCGTGGAGCGGATCCTGTTCAGCGAGACCAAGCGGATCGGCATCGGCACCTTCAGCCCGTCCGACCCGAAGTCTCAGGACATCGCCGATCTGACCGGCAGTGTCGACTTCTCGACCATTGCCGAGTACGGATCGGAGTCGGACCCGCGCGCGTTCCGGTTTGACGGCGAGCTCAACAAGGCCAACCGGGGCATCCTCGAGATGCAGGAGATGTTGAAGATTGACAGCAAGTTCCTCTACCACCTGCTCAGCCTGACCCAGGAGGGGAACTTCAAGGCCGGCCGGTTCGCGCTCATCTCGGCGGACGAGCTGGTCATTGCCCACACGAACGAGACCGAATACCAGGCCTTCATCTCCAATAAGAAGAACGAAGCCCTCCATTCGCGCATGGTGGTCATGCCCATCCCGTACACCCTGCGCGTCAGTGACGAGGTGCGCATCTACGAAAAGCTGATTCAGCAGAGCGATCTGCGCGACGTGCACATCGCCCCGCACGGCCTGCGCACCGCCGCCATCTTCTCGGTGCTGTCGCGCCTCAAGGAGTCGGCCAAGGCTGACCTGATGAAGAAGCTGAAGTTGTACGACGGGCAGGACGTGGAGAAGGGCGAGATCGACGTGAAGGAGTTGCAGGCCGAGCACCCGCTGGAGGGGATGAGCGGGATTGATCCCCGCTACGTCATCAACCGCATCTCCTCGGCGCTGGTCAAAAGCGACGCCCGCTGCATCAACGCCCTCGACATCCTGCGCTCGCTCAAGGACGGGCTCGATCAGCACGCCAGCATCACCTCCGCCGACAAGGAGCGGCTGCTCAACTTCATCGCCATGGCGCGCCAGGAGTACGACGAGGTGGTCAAAAAGGAAGTGCAGAAGGCCTTCGTCTACTCCTACGAGGAGTCGGCGCAGACCCTGTTCAACAACTACCTCGACAACGTCGAGGCGTACTGCAACCGGCAGAAGCTGCGCGACCCCATCACCGACGAAGAGGTCGATCCCGATGAAACCCTGATGCGCTCGGTGGAAGAGCAGATCGGCGTCAGCGAGAACGCGAAGACCGAGTTCCGCGAGGAGATCCTGATCCGCATGTCGTCGTACGCGCGCCGCGGCAAGGTGTTCCGCTACGATTCGCACGAGCGCCTGAAGGAGGCCATCGAACGGAAGCTGTTCGCCGACCTCAAGGACGTGGTGAAGATCACCACCAACACCAAGACCCCGGATCCGGATCAGTTGAAACGCATCAACCAGGTGCACTCGACGTTGGTGGACAAGCACGGTTACTGCCCGGTTTGCGCCAACGAGGTGTTGAAATACGTCGGCAGCCTGTTGAACCGGTGAGGGCAAGAGGGAGGCGTGCGCGATGAGCGTGGTGACCCACGACGACTGGTCGCTCGACCGCCGCGGGCAGAGCGCGCAGGCGCGCCACCGCGAAAAGATCAAGCAGGCCATTCGCGAAAACCTGGCGGATCTGGTGTCGGACCAGGGCATCATCCTGTCGGACGGCAAGCGGACCGTCCGCATCCCGGTGCCGACGCTGGACGAACCGCACTTTCGCTTCGATTACAACAAACAACAGCACGTCGGCCAAGGTGAGGGTGAGCCTGGCCAGAGCATCGGCCGCGTCGGCGGGGGCCAAGGGGCCGGCGGCGCGGGCGGGCAGGGCACGGGCCCAGGCGCATCGGGGGCGGGGGATCAGCCTGGCGAGCAGATCCTGGAGGCGCAGGTGTCCATCGAGGACATCGAGGACGCGCTGTTCGCCGACCTGCGGCTGCCCAACCTCAAGGACAAGCCCCCCGTCCGGCAGGTGACGGACGGGGTGGATTTCACCGACGTTCGGCCGCGCGGCATCCAGGCGAACATCGACCGCAAGCGGACGTTTCTGCAGGCGCTGCGGCGCAGCCGCCTGGCGGGACAGAAACTGGTCATCACGAAGGAGGACCTGCGGTTCAAGACTTGGGAGGAGACGCAGCAGCCGGGGTCGGGGGCCGTCGTGATCGCCATGATGGACGTGTCGGGCAGCATGGGGATGACGGAGAAATACATGGCGCGAACCTTCTTCTTCTGGACGGAGAAGTTCCTGCGCCGTCAGTACCAGAACGTGGAGATCCGGTACCTGGTGCATCACGCCGAGGCGTACGAGACGACCAAGGAGGCCTTTTACACCACGCGCGAGAACGGGGGGACCGTCTGCTCGACGGTGTTCCAACTGGCGCTGGACCTCGTCCGCCGCGACTATCCGTCCGAGCTGTGGAACATCTACCCGCTGTACGTGGGGGACGGCGACAACCACCCGGCCGACAACGAGCGGGCGGTGACGGTGCTGCAGGACCTGTGCGCCGTCTCGGCGATGACGGGGTATGTGGAGATCAACCCGTACAACCGCGTGACGGCCCTGTCCCGGCACGTCACGGGGCTTAATCCCGCGGTCTTCCGCTGGGCCACGGCCGGACATCCGCGGGACATGCTCAAGATCATGCGGGCGTTTTTCCGCGCCGACGCCGCGGCGTCGCGAGAGGGGGCTTGAGAGATGAAGCGTGAGGAGTACGCACGGTTTGAGCGGACCATCGCCTGGATGGAATCGCGCGCCCGCGAACTCGGGCTTGACTTTTTCGACATGCGCTACGAGATCTGCCCGGCGGACGTGGTGTACACCATCGCCGGCTTCGGCATGCCGACGCGGTACAGCCATTGGAGTTTCGGCAAGCAGTACCACCGCCACAAGATCGACTACGACCTGGGCCTGTCGCGCATCTACGAGCTGGTGGTCAACAACGACCCGTGCTACGCATTCTTTCTCGAAAACAACACGGTCCTGCAGAACGAGATGATTGTCGCACACGTGCTCGGGCACAGCGACTTCTTCAAGAACAACGCCCGGTTCCGGTGCACGAACCGCGATATGATAGACACCATGGCGGCGACGGCGGAACGGTTCCGGCGCTACGAGGAGAAGTACGGGGTGGCCCGGGTGGAGGAGGTGATTGACGCGGCGATGTCCATCCAGGAGCACGTGGACCCGTCGATGCGCGCGCGCCGGCGGGCGATGCGGGACGGTGCGGCCTGCGCCCATGAGGGCGGGGGTTTGCAGGAGAAAGACCTGCTCGGTTTTCTCCTCGAGAATAGCCATCACCTGGAGGACTGGGAGCGCGACATCGTCGCCGTCGTGCGCGAGGAGATGCTGTACTTCTGGCCGCAGTTGGAGACGAAGATCATGAACGAGGGGTGGGCGACCTTCTGGCACACCGAACTGATGCGGGAGATGGAACTGTCGGGGCAGGACGCCATCGACTTCGCGCAGCTGACGGCCAACGTCACGCAGCCGAACCGGTTCGCGCTCAACCCGTACAACGTGGGACTGGCCATCTGGCGGGACATCGAGCGCCGCTACGGCCGGGAGAAGATGTTCGAGGTGCGCGAGTGCGAGTCGGACACCAGCTTCCTGCGCAACTATCTGAACCAAGACATCGTGGACGCGTGTGAGCTGTACCTGTTCGAGCGGCGCGGCATCGAGTGGGTGATTGTGGAGCGGAATTACGAAAAGATCCGCGACCTGTTGGTGCAGCAGCGCATCAATGGCGGTTTCCCGGTCCTGTACGTGACGGACGGCGACGTGGGACGGATGGGGGGCCTGTGCATCACCCACGCCTACGACGGACAGGAATTGGACGTGCGGTACATCGAGCGCACCCTGCCGCGGGTGTACCGCCTGTGGGGCCGGCCGGTGACGCTGCGGACGGTGGTCGACGGGCGGACGGCCGAGTTCCGGTGCGAAGGGGACCACGTCTTGCGCCGCGTGGTGTAGGGGCGGTTTCCGGCCGAATGGCCGGTTTTTTTATTTTTTCTCATCCTTGACACGGCGGCTCCGTCATGGCATAAATAGCTATGTGAAGTAAAAGGTAATGTAAATAAAATATTTAGTAAGTAAATCTACAGCATCCCATCAACGTCTCATCGAACCATCCACGCTATCCGTATTCAACTACCTCTGTGCGTACGCTCATGCATCTCACACGTCTCGATTCTGTGCCAATGTGGAGGGAAACCAGAATGAACCGTCCCAACCATCCGGAAGGCGCAAACCTGGCGAACAGCGGCGAGGATGCATTCCGTCCGGACACGTCTTCGGCATCCGCCGAGTCGGCCGAACCGGAGCACGCGTCCATCAAACACCGTGGCATTCTCATCACCGGGCTCATCATCGCCATGCTGTTCGGCGCGCTCGATCAGACCATCGTCGGCACCGCCATGCCGCGCATCGTCGGCGAACTGGGGGGACTGGCCTACATGGCGTGGCTGACGACGGCGTACATGCTCACGTCCACCACCGTCGTCCCCATCGCCGGCAAGCTGGCCGACCTGCTCGGCCGCAGGGTGGTGTACGTCACCGGCCTGGCCATCTTCATGTTGGGGTCGGCGTTGTGCGGTGCCGCCCACACCATGAACCAACTCATCCTCTTTCGCGGGTTTCAGGGCATCGGCGGGGGCATCATGATGCCGATGGCCATGGTCATCATCGGCGATCTCTTCACGGGCGCCGAGCGCGCCAAGTGGCAGGGGGTGTTCGGTGCCATCTTCGGGCTGTCGTCCATCGTCGGGCCGCAGATCGGCGGATGGATTGTCGACGCGCTGAGCTGGCGGTGGGTGTTTTACATCAACCTGCCCATCGCGGTCATCGCCATCGTGTTCATCTCCATGGGGTTGCACAGCCACCGCCGCACAGAGCGGGTGAAGTTTGACATCGGCGGCATCGTGACCATGGTGGTCGGCGTCGTCAGCCTGTTGCTCGCACTCACGTTCGGCGGCAAGGACTACCCGTGGACGTCCTGGCAGATCCTCGGGTTGTTCGCGATCGCGCTGGTATCTCTCACCGCCTTTGTCCTCGTCGAGGCGCGCGCGGCGGAACCCATCCTGCCGCTCCGGCTGTTCCGCAACCGGACGTTTGTGCTCATCAACGGCATCGGCTTCCTGATGAGCGTCGGGATGTTCGGATCCATCATGTTCATCCCGCTGTTCCTGCAGGGGATCATCGGCATCAGCCCGTCGGCGTCCGGCACCGCCATGACCCCGATGATGCTCACCGTGATGGCGGGCAGCATGGTCGGCGGGCGGTTGGTGACGAAAATCGGCGTCCGTACGCAGACCACCATCGGCATGCTCATCATGGCCGCGAGCTTCATCCTGCTCGCGAACCTGACCGTCCACACCAAGACCTTGGCGGTCACCGGCTGCATGATCCTTCTCGGGATTGGGATGGGCTTGGTCATGCCGCTGCTCACCATCGCCCTGCAGGAGAGCTTCCCGCGGACGGAGCTCGGTGTGGTCACGTCGTCGAGCCAGTTCTTCCGGCAGATCGGCGGCACCTTCGGGATGACCATCCTCGGTGCGGTGCTCAACGCGCGGTCGAGCGCGCTGCTCACCGCCCAGCTCGATCCGCTGCTCCAACGCATCCCCGCCAATCCGATGGTGGCGCAGTTGAAGTCGATGGTCGAGACCAACGCGCAGGGCCTGTACTCGTCTCTGCTGAACCCGAATGCGCTGGCGCAGATGCCCTCGGCCTTCAAGGACACCCTGGTGCCGGTGCTCAAGTCCGCGCTCGTCGAGTCGCTGCACAGCGTGTTCTGGTTCGGTCTGGTGTTCATCCTGCTCGGCGTGGTGTGCTCGCTGTTCCTCGGAAAGATCCAGATCTCGAGCCGCCGCAGGGCGCGGCCGGCGCCGTCGGAGGCGTAAGGCGCCCCAAGGTTCGCCGCCGCGGCAAGTCGAGGTACAAGCTCATCGTGAAGGATGGGTCTCACGAGTCAATCTTCACGTAGTATCCTTGGCGGATGGTGTAGCCTGGCAAGGGAGTCGGCGGGGTGGCATGGAAGTAACTGCGAAGCTTCGCCGGCTCCGACAGGGCCACCCACGCCGAAGGCAACGGATTGTGCAGCAGTGCCTCCAGGTCGGCCACCAGTTTTGCACGCTTTTGATAGGCCGCACTGTCCTCTTGAAGGGGGAAATCGAGGGCCCAAATGATGTCTTGCGGCAAGGTTCCGTGAACCAGCCAAACCGGATCGAAGATCCACGAGTCCAATATGGTCTTGGTGTTCCCCTGCATCACAAAGTGGTTCCACATCAGCGCCAGGCCGTCTGCGGCGGAGGTCACCCGTTCCTGAAGAGCGTTCAGCATCGCTGTCTCATCTTGCTGCCGGATGCTGGCCGGCTCCGCCTGGATGACGTCCACTTTTGACGTTGCGGTCGGGTTGGCGGGGAGCAGCCCCAGCCACGAACCTGTGCCCACGTATACAATTCCGTTCCTTTCTGCGAACGCCGGAGTCACATCCCAGGTGCTCACCGGTGATGTCGACTTAGGGATGGGGAATACACAAACCTGTTGTGTCTGGACGTTGACGGCGACGATCCGGTCCCAGACCCGGTATCCCCACAATAACTCAGGGATCGGCGGATTCTCGGGGCCCTTCATGGCCAGCCACAGCCACGGCCCGGTCTGTCCGAGGATGCGGTTGTCGTAGCTGCCTGGATCTTCCCCTGCTGGGTTGATCAACGACGCATATCCGGGAATGGAAGAGGGAAGCGAGAAAGCTGGTTTTCCATCGTGAACGAGGGTGATCTGAACCGGTTTATGGCGGTTCACGGGACCGAAGCGGAGCGTCCAGGGTCCCGTATACTTTGCGGGCTGTTCCGCCGGGACGCCCTGGGAAGAGAACTTCCATGTTCTCAGGTCGAGCGGGGCTGACTGGTACACGATGTCACCGGCGGATGACGTGTCATAGGATGCCGTGACGGTCAGAACCGACTCCCGCGGTTGCAACCCGACAATTTGGGCATCACCGCCAAACACGGGTGTCAGGTCGATATAACGCCACCCCGGGATGACGGCGGGTATGCTCGCCTGCGTGACGTTCGCCGTCATGCCGGTCCGCGTGCCATTGGCCGGTGCGTCCGACGCGTCTTCCGAATGGCCAGGCACGGCGGTGCGTGCGAGTGGAGCGCACGCGGTGAGGGCGAGCGTCAATGCCGCCGTCTCAAGACAGGCTTTGGTCCAGCGTTTCATGGCGCACCTCCAAACACACCCACGGTCGATTCACGAATTGGGGTGACCCATTCGACAGGACCGCATCGGATGCAATCTTCTGCCTCCAATCGTACACCTGATTGTATAGAAATTCAGTAGGTTCACATTTCGGTGATTCATTCTTTGTGCGTGCCGGACGTATGCGGATACCACCAAGGGTACGGTACAATTGAGACAGTCGGAAAGGAAGGAGTGAATGTTGTGGAATACCGATCCTTGGGTGCAAGCGGCCTCAAGGTCTCCGTCCTGGGCCTGGGCACCAACGCGTTTGGCGGCCGCGCCGACAAAGAGACCTCTATCCGCATCATCCACCAGGCGCTCGATGGCGGCATCCACTTCCTCGACACCGCCAACATCTACACCGGCGGCCGGTCGGAGGAGATCATCGGCGAGGCCATCCGCGGTCGGCGGCACGAGGTGATCCTGGCCACCAAGGCGGGGGGCCGAACGGGGGATGGGCCGCTCGACGGGGGATCGTCCCGGCGGCACTTGCAGCAGGAATTGGAGCAGAGCCTGCGCCGTCTCGGCACCGATTACATCGACCTCTACCAGATTCACACGTTCGATCCCGACACGCCCCTGGAGGAGACCCTCCGCACGCTGGACGACTTCGTCCGCTCCGGCAAGGTGCGCTACATCGGGGCGTCCAATTACTACGCATGGGAGCTGATGAAGGCGCTCGGTATCAGCGAGCGGCTGAACCTGGCCCGCTTCGTGTCCATACAGCCGTCGTACTCATTGGCGGACCGGACCGTGGAGCAGGAACTCGTGCCGCTGTGCCTGGACCAGGGCATCGGCCTCATCCCGTATTTCCCGCTCGCGGGAGGCATTCTCACGGGCAAGTACACGTCGCCCGACGTGGTCCCGCCCGGGTCGCGCCTGGACAAAGAGCCGCGCTTCGCCAACCGGTTGACGCCGGAGCGGCTGGAGCTCGGCCGGCAGGTCGCCCGGATTGCGGCCGATCTCGGCGTCACCCCGGGCGCTCTGTCCATCGCCTGGCTGTTGCAGCGGCCGGCGGTGTCGACGGTGATTGCCGGGGCCAGCCGGCCGGAGCAGGTGGCGGAAAACCTCAAGGCTCTGGAGGTCAAGCTGGACGCGGCTACGCTGGCGGAGCTCGACCGCATCAGCCAGCCGTTCGTGTACAGCCCGCCGTTTGCGGCGTTCCGGTTGAAGTGACGGCCTGTTGCCGGGCAGGGCGGGCTCTGGCCCGCCCTTCGCGCAACTTCGCTTCTTCATCGAGTGCAAAACCCGGCTGGCGCAGGCCGCATCTGCACGCCCCGGCGTTGAGCGCTCGGGTTCATGGCTTCGGATTGTAATCCGGGAGTGAGGGCACCGTATTCATCTGCTCCGGATGGGGGAGCCCCTGCCACAGGTGACTGTGGAACATCCACAGGAACGTGACGATTAGCGACACCCCGGCAATCACGATGCCAATCATGGTAGCTTTGGTCTTCATGCCCATCCCCCCTTGTCAGCATGCCTCTCCCTTTGTCCGGGTATACCCGCTCATCTTCCTCCCGACCTGGTTTCATTACGAAAACAGAAATCTGCGACTGTGACAAATTCACCGGTTTTCTCGTCTATCTATCGTGTCTATGGTATCGTAGCGGCAGGCGGACCAACCGTTTCTATCCACGCTACCGATTCCCATCCCAGAGACGGGTGCCTGTGCACCTGAAGGAGATTTTGGAGGACAGAATGGAGAGAAAACGCGCCATAGCCGGAGCGGCCTCGTTCGCGTTGACCGCGGGGCTCATCGCCTGGCCGGGCGGGGCGGCGGTGTGGGCGGCCACGCAGACGTCCACGCTGGATCTGACCTCGCAGGCCACCGTCACAACGGACGTTCAGGGACAGTACGACGCGACGTTTTCGAGGATGGAGCAGACGTACAGCGGCCCTCTGTGGGGCGGGGACAGTTGGCGGGGCTTCCTGCGCCAGGGAGGACGGGACATCACCCTGACCCTGCCGCAGAGCTACAGCCTGCAGACCATCTCCATTCAGATGGAGCAGAATGCCGGCTCGGGCATCTACTATCCCAGCCACGTGGATTTCTCGGCCAACGTCAACGGCACCTGGGTGCAACTCGGCACCGTGCGGCCGGTCATCCCGCCCACGGACAAGCGGAATACCACCTACACCTTCCGTATCGACGCCAAGGGGGTGCGCGCCCAGCAGATCCGCATCTCGTTCCCGGTACAGGTGTGGGTGTTCGCGCGGCATCTGACCATCACCGGATCGACGGTCGGCGGCGGGAGCGCCGATCTGTCGCCGGAGACCGGCGGATCGCCCGGGGCGCAACAACCGCTCTCGCCGGGAGACGCGCGCAGCCATGGGATCCGAAACATGTTGCTCGCCTACACGGGTGACCACGGCGACGCCGGTACCTGGAGCACCGCCGACTTCCTGCCGATGGTCATGTACCAGCCGCAGAACGGCGCACCCGCGCAACACCTGTTCGACACCGTCCTGTTCCTGCCTTACAGCACCCTGCAGGACAAGCAGAGTGCCTGGCAGGCGTACCTCGACGATCTCTTCCGGCCCGGCCAACAGCTGTCCGCGCTTGACGCGGCGGTGGGACAAGCCAACCAGATCCTTGGTACGCCCGGGTACCGGGAGAAGGTCGTCATCGCCGTGCCGTATCCCGCCTACGGCGACGGCGTGTGGGGTGCGGCCAACGGCGGCAGCCTGACCTTCGATGGGTCGGCGCAGGACCCGAACGCCCTGTCCGCACGCACGCAGGCGGTGCAATGGTACCTCCAGACCCTGCAGGCCGATTGGAACCGGGCGGGATTCCAGAATCTCACCCTGGCCGGGGTGTACTGGGAGAATGAAGCGATTGATCCCGGCGCCCCCGCCGAAACCCGCCTGATCAGCGGCGCGGCTCAGGCGGCGCACGCGCAGGGCTGGCCGCTGTTCTGGATCCCGTTCTACGACGCGCCGGGGACGGACGCGTGGAGCCAGGCGGGGTTTGACGCCGCGTGGTTGCAGTCCAACTTCATCGAGCAGGGGGCAGCGGCCGACGCCCGGCGCATCACGGAGGCGGAGCAGACGGCGCGCCGGGAGGGCTTCGGCATCGAGGTGGAGCTCACGGAAGCGGTGCTCCAAGATCCCGGCATGGAGGCGCAATACCAGGCCTTCCTGCAGCACCTGCAGCAGGACGGCTTCGCGGGCGCGGTGTCGCACGCCTATTACGCAGGATCGAAGCTGTTGGTGACCGCGGCGCAGTCTCCAGATCCCGCGGTGCGCGCCGTGTACGACCTGACTGCGCAGTTCGCGCTGCAACCGTGAGGGAGGGATCGCGATGAAGCTACATCCATGGAAGGCCGCGATGGGACTGGCTGCCGCGCTCGTCGCATCGGCGATCCCGCTGGTGCCGGCGGCCGCCGCGGTCCAAGCGCCGCAGCACGCGATGCAACAGAAGCGGATTGTCCTCAATGGCAAGACCATATCTCAGCCGATGGGATTCGCCGACCACGGCACGGCCTACTTCCCGGGCTGGTACCTGATGCGCGCGCTCGACAGCCTGCACGTGACGAGCACCTGGGACGGGCGCAACTGGCGCATCACCGTGCCCAGCGGGATGAAGGTCGACTTGTCCAACATCGACGTCGGCACTGGCAATGTGTCCATATACCTCAACGGCACGCTCGTGAAGCGCGTCTACGACATCGTCGACGTCGATCCCGCGTCTCACCAACCCACCATGTTCATCCCGGTGTGGTACGTGATGCGCGTCTTCGATCGCTTGGGGATCCAGTCGTCCTGGAACGGCCAGACGTGGACCATGACCACGACGTCCGCCGGTTCGGGGAGCGGCTCGGGGTCCGGAGGTACCACCCCGCCGTCACCGCCCGATACCACGCCGCAGGCGTCGGATATCCCGGGGACCGTGTCGAAGGGAGCGCTCGTGGCGGACCTCGTCTCTGCCCTCGGCCTGTCGGTCTCGGCCCCCGCGACGAGTCCGTATGACGACGTCCCGGCCTCCGATCCTCGCTGGCCGGCCATCTCCACAGCGGTCTCGCGCCGCCTGATCTCCCCGTTCTCTGCCTCCCACTTCGGCGCGGGCGACGTGGTGACGCTCCAGACGGCGGAGCAGATGGTCTGGAACCAGCTCGGCATCACCAATGCCCGCTATCAGCCGGGCGGGAGCCTGGACGCGTGGGCGCAGTTCGTCGGGCTCACCGACGGCACGGTAGGCGGGCAATACCTGACGCAGGCCGACGAGGCGCGCTTTGTGCAGAACCTGCGCAATCTGCGCGCGGGCGGCATTGTGTCGGGCGGGGTGCTGCAGGTGCGGTATACGCCGCAGGACGAGTGGGTGTGGACGTTCGCCGGGGACCAGGCGCCGGACGGGACGCCGTACTATCCGACCGACGCGGCGATACAGGAGGCCATCACGAAGACGTACCGGTTCTTCAACGGGGTGACCGCCCGCCTGCAGGGGGGCGATCTCATTGTGCAGTTGCCGGTCGATCCGGACGGGCGCTGGTTCGCCTATGCCAGCACGGCGGGCGACCTGCAGTACAGCCTCGACGGCGGCAGCACTTGGACGGCAGCAGCGGCCTTCGACGGCCGGGAGCTCACCTCGCGGCCGGCGCAGGTGTGGGTGAAGGCGCCCGCTGGCGCACCGCTGCAGATCACCTTTAACAACATGGTGCCCGCCGCGAAGGGATCGGTAGTGCTGGGCTGGGTGAGCATCTCCGTCAATCCTTCCACCAGCAACCCGCAGGCGCAGCGCGTCTACCTGCAGTGACCTGGTTGGGTGCGTCGCGCTACGCACCTGCGCTGACGCGAGCCGTTTCGCGCGACGCACCCCACCCTATGGGATGCTCCTCAGGCGAAGGCACAAAGTTTCCACGAACCTCCGAAACACGTCGGGCGAGGATGTGGGGCATGCCGCGAAGCGGCTCGCTTTAGCGCACAAGCGAAGCGGCATGCCCCACATCCCTTAGTCGAGCGGTTTGAGGTTGGCGACAATCTTTTCGCGATGCGGCTCCAAAAACGGCGGCAGCACCACCTTTTCGCCGAGGGTGTCCGGGTCTTCGTCGACGGCGAAGCCGGGGCCGTCGGTGGCGATCTCGAAGAGCACCCCGTTGGGCTCGCGCAGGTACAGGCTGCGGAACCAGTACCGGTCCACGGGGCCGCTGTTGCGGACGCGGAAGGTCGTGAGGCGCTCGATCCACTCGTCGTACAGATGATCCGGGGTGCGGAACGCGACGTGGTGCACGCCGCCCGCCCCAGGCTCGACGGGCGGCAGGTCGGGTTGTTCCGCGACATGCAGCTCCGCGTGCGCGCCGCTGTCTCCCATCTCGTAGACGTAGACCGTGTGCGACGGGGATTCAGGATGCCGGTACTGGCGCACCTGGCGCATCCCGAGGACCTGGGTGAGCAGCGGATCGGTCCGCCGCAGCACCGGGACGCTGATGAGGATGGGGCCCTGGCCGCGGATCTGGTACGCCGCGGGCACGGGGCTTCTCTCCCACGGCTGATGGTCGTCCGCCTGGGCCCCCGTCGCTTCACGGGTGTGCGTTTCGTCTGAACAGAGGCGCGTTTCGCCTGGGGGCGGCGGTTCACTCCCCGCGCCTGTCACCGGGCCGGCCGTCTGGTCAATCAAGGCCAGGCGCTGTCCCTCCGGGTCTTCGAAGACGAGGGCGGGCCGGCCGTTCCACTCCGTCACGCCGCCGTGCGTCACCCCTTTCTCCTTCAACCAGTCCGCCCACCAATCCAGGGCCTCTCGGCCGTTCACGCGCAGGAACGTGCGCGTGATGCTGCGCGTCCCGCGGCGTTCGCGGGGCAGGTCCCAATCGAAGAAGGTCAGGTCGTTGCCGGGGATGCCGCGCCGATCGCCGCTGTAAAACAAGTGATAGGCGCTGACGTCGTCCTGGTTCACACTGCGCTTGACGAGGCGCAGGCCGAGGGTCTGCGTGTAGAAACGGTAATTGTCGCGGATCCGGGATGAGACCGCGGTCAGGTGGTGGATGCCGAGCAACTGCATGTGTGCTCCCCCCAATGGCTTGGGTTTGGTTCCACTGTATCACATGGAGCCACGGTCTGCTCAGACGCGCTTGCGGACGCGAAAGTTGTCCGCAAGGACCAGCCAGTTCTGCGGGAAGTCCGCGGGCAGCTCCCAGTAGCTGACACCGCGCAACCCGTAGCGTTTGACCGTGTCCATTTTGGCCTGGATGCTGCGGGCGTCCTCAAACCACACTTCGTGCCGCCGGCCCTGATTGTCCGTGTAGTGGTAATACGGCGCCTGATAGGTGGGATGGTATTGGATCTGGACCTGGTGCTGCACAGCCCGCCGCACCGCTTCCTGCGGGCTGAACGACTCGGCCAACGTGCCCTCGCGCCAGGGCAGGGTCCAGTCATACGCGTACACGGGCACGCCCATCAGGATCTTGTTGCGCGGGATCACGGACGTGGCGTAGTTGAGCACCCGCTCCACCTCGTTCATCGGCGCAATGGCCCACGGCCGCCCCCCAATCCAGCCCCACTCGTACGTCATCAGGACGACGAAATCGCACAGCCGGCCGTGCACGGGGTAGTCGTGCGCTTCGTACAGACGCCCGGTCTGCGTGGCGCTGACCTTGGGCGCGAGCGCGGTGGACAGCAGGTACCCGTTCTGGTGCAGCACGGTGCTCATGCGCTCGAGGAAGCGGTTGTACGGCTCGCGATCCTGCGGATAGATGTACTCGAAGTCGATGTTGAGGCCAGAGTACCGTTTGGCGCGCAGGGTCGCGAGGACGTTCTGAACGAGTCTGTCCTGGACGGCGGCGTCGTTGAGGACCGTGTGGGCGAGGTCGGAGTTGAACATCGTGCCGAGCCAGTTGGTGATCACCATCATCGGGGCGATCCGCTCGTCCCGCGCGATCGACAATACCGGATCCTCTCCCGGTGGTTCCAGCCCGCCGGCGGCGGTCACGTGGTAGCTGAACGGGCTGAGGTAGGTAAGGTACGGGCCCGCCTGGCGCAGGAACTGCTGGCCGCGCGAGCCGAAGTCGGTCAGGTAGCCGTTGGTTTCGATGGTCGGCCGGGGCCGGGACGGGACGCGCAAGGCTTGGCCGGCTTCTATGCGGGAAGGATCAGAAATGCCGTTCATGGCGGCGAGCTGCGCCGCGGTGGTGCCGTACCGGCGGGCGATGGCGGTCAAGGTGTCGCCGGGCTCGACGAAGTACACGCCTTCGGGCGTGGGGATCACGAGGGCCTGGCCGACCAAGAGGACGTCCCGGTGCGGCAGCGCGTTGACGGCGGCGATCTGGTTCATGCTGACGCGGTAGCGCCTGGACAGAGTCCACACGGTCTCGCCGCGGCGGACGACGTGAATCTGCATCGAAACACCCCCTTCGTCGGGCGGATTCCCACCCAGCCTATGCGGGCGGGCGGGGCGCCGGCTGGGCGAGAGCCCGAAGGCGCGCGTCCGGCCCTGTCACCTGATGCGCCGCCGCCTCGTCTCCTCTGATGAAAGGGGAGGTACAGGATGAAGATGAAGACCATTTCGCTCTTGACGGGGCTGGCGGTGGTGGCGGCCATCGCCGGATGCGGCCCGGCAGCTTCGCTGAGCCCGAATGCCGGGAACGTCCCGGGCGGGAGCGTTGCTGGCAATTTGACGGGCAACACGGCGGGCGGGCAGCCCGCCGTCGGAGACCAAGGCGGGTCGGGCAACCTGTCTCCAGAACAGGCGGGGGCTGGGGCCGCGGATCAGACGGGGAGTCTGCCCGAATCGGGCGCCCCGGCGGCAGGAGGGACCGTTTCGGGGGGGCAGGCCGGGACCTCGGGCGGCGTGGCGGTGCCGGCCGAGATGCCGCTGTCGCACATGGACCTGGATGGGCTCGACGCGGTGTCGTTCGCCGACGCGACGACGGGGTTTGTGGCCGGCAAGTCGGGGATCCTGCGCACGCACGATGGCGGGCGGACCTGGGCGCAGGTGTACGTGTGCCCGGATCCGATTCTCGGCATCGACGCGAAGCGCCCGCCGCAGGACCAGGGATCGCAGGGGCAGACGGGCGGACGCGTGTACGTGTGGGCGTACACATACACCTATCTGCTCGCCAGTACCGACGGACGGTATTTCACCCGGATCAACGTTCCTGGGCTGGGCCAGGGGCACATCACCTCGTTGTCCGCGCTGCCGGACGCGGGGGTGTGGCTGGCGGCGGGAGGGGCGGTGTACGTGTCCGATCCGATGAACGGCGCCCTGCAGAAGCGGTCGCCGGCGGGCGCCGCGGTGACGGAGGTCGCGGCGGTGTCGGATGAGGTGGCGTACGCGGCGGCGGGCCGGTCAGTCTACCGGACGACCGACGCGGGCCGCCACTGGACGAAGGTGTTCACCGCCCCGTTGGGGCAGGAGGATGTCCGCGGGGTGTGGCGCCCTCGCCTCGTCGCCGCCGGCAACGACGTGTGGGTGATGTTTTACGGGGGCGGCGCCGGGATGAGCCAGGTGGCGTACGTGATCTACCACAGCGGTGACGGAAGCCACTTTGCGCCGGTGGCGTACGAGGGCTACTTCCAGAGTCTCTACCCGTCCGTTCATCTGCCGCCCAAGGCGAACATCGGAGCGCAGCCCGGGCCGATGGAAGCCCTCGGCGGGGGCAAGGCGGTCTTCCTCGGCTGGGAGCCGCGCGGCACCGGTGACAGCGTGCTGATGACGACGACCCCGGACGGGGGCAAGTCGCTGCGGACGCAGCCGGTGAAGACGGCGGACAGCCAGGCGCCCGACTTTTTCAGCGGAATTGCCCTGTCGTTCTCTGATCCGGCGCACGGCTGGATTGCCGGGACAACGATGGACAAGAAACCGGTCGTGTTGCGGACCGTGGACGGAGGAAAGAGTTGGGCACCCGTGCCGTGAGGAAGGGGCCTGCGGGATGACGGAAGGAGGCGGCCGACCATGGAGAACCGGAGATGGCCCAAGCGAATTCGAGAACAGGGCTGGACATACGACGACTATGCGGCGTTGCCTGAGGAAGTCGGACGGTTCGAGGTCATCGACGGGGCGTTGGAGGCGATGTCTCCTGCGCCATCGCTGCCGCATCAGGTCATCTCGCGCGAGCTGTACAGGCACATGAGCCGGTGTGACGATGAATACCTGGTGCTGTACAGCCCGCTCGACGTGATCCTCTCCCCTCGGCACGTCCTTCAACCGGATTTGGTGATGATTCACCGGGACAGGCTCGAGATCTGTTCTGTGCGCGGCGTGGAAGGTCCCCCGGACGTGGTGGTGGAAATCCTCTCGCCTTCCAGTGCGGACAAGGATCGCGGGCGAAAGATGCAGGTGTACGCTCACTTCGGTGTCCCGGAATACTGGGTGGTGGACCCGGACGCGGCGGTTTTGGAGCGTTACACGGCGGACGAAGGCGGTGGGTTCCGGCTCGCGGCGGCGTATCGGGAGAATCAGACGGTCATGTCCAATCGCTTCCCTTGCATCCGCTTTTGCGTGCGGGACGTGTTTCAGGCGGTGCCGAAATTCCGCTCGTAGAGGGCGATCGCGTCGGGAAAGGGCAATGTCCCGGCGATCTCCAGGCTCTGGCGTACCCCTGGTGCCCCCTCTTTCGCATTCCCTTCTTGTGCATCCCCCTCTTGCGCTTCGCCCCGGCGGCGTACGCCGCCGGGGCTGCCACGCACAACAGGCTGTCGCTTCACATCCGCATCACAGCGGCCGCACACCGCCAGGTGTCTGCATGAGGGTGGCGGCCTGGACCACCGCGATGGCCGCGTCGGAGAGGCGGACGGGGCCGCCGGCGTTAAACCGGTCGGACTGCAGCGGCAGCAGGCCGAGCGACACCGACAAGGCCGCGGCGGCGAACTGGCTGTCACCGATGTCGGCGGCGTCGCTCGCCTTCAACTGGAACAGATCCGGGTGGGCGAGCAGCGGCCCGTAGCCGAGGGCGCGCGCCAGGAGGGTGGCTGCGAAGCCGCGGGTCAGGGTGGCGTCCGGATCGAACGGCTGTCCCTGCGGCAGCCAGCCGAGCTCGTACGCAACGGCGATCTCCTGGTACTGCGGCGACGTCTTGGGGACCTTCGCCAATACCTGCATCGCCTCGTTGGTGGCGGCTGCGGCGGCGTCGTACCGGTACTGGTAGCCGAGGGCGTCCACCAGGAGCTTGACGAACGCGCCGTTGGTCAGGTTCTGCGACGGGTGCACGTTGCCGTCCGCATCGACCGGGATGAGCTGGCGGCTGACGAGCAGGCGGATCTGGTCGGCTCCGGCGACGCCGTCGAGATCGCGCAGGGGTCCGGTGTACGGGACGGGCGTCTGCGGGGGCTCGAACTGGCCGGTGACGGCGTTGAACAGGTCATTGCTGGTGGTGTCCGCCAACGGGGTGTACACCAGCACCACCCGGGGTTGCGCCGACGAACCGGACGATCCGGTGGCCTGCCCCGTCTTGCTGGCGACGATGGCGGGCTGCGTGAGCAGGTACACGAGGGACAGCGGGCGCTGCGTCACCCAGACCTGTTGTGCTTTTGCCACCGGGATCGCCTGGGATGGATCCGGCAGATTGGCGCCGTCATCCGCGACCGGGCTGTTCATCCAGAACGATTGGATGCGGCCGGTTTGCGGATCGACATGAAGGGAGCCGGACCGGGCCTGGTCAGGGATGCCGTGGACGAGCTGAACGACTTGGTAGTCGGTCTGCAACGACGGATCGGCCGACTTTTGGACGGGCATGGGGAGCACGGCGATGGCGCCGGTATTCCGGGCGAACACCCGCTTGACGAATGCGTTCACGGCGTCGGTGATCTGCGCCTGGCTGACGGACTTTTGCGCCTTTTGGTCTTCGGGGGAGGACGAATATTGGTTGAACTGGGTCAGCAGGCCGTAGGTGGCGTCGACCGTGGCCGAGACCACCTGACCGTCGGCGGTCTGCCAGGTAAAGTTCCACGTCGTCTGCCCCTCCTGCGGCTGCCATTGGTTGACCGACTGCAGCCGGTCGGACGCCTGGATCCCGAGCGCCTGCCGCGCGAAGTCGAGGGCGGCTTGCTGGGACCAGTTGACCTTCGGCGGCATCACAGGCAGGGTGGGCCCGCCGGGGACCAGGGGCTTTGGGGTCTGGTAGGGTTGGACGGCCACCGGATTGCCCGCGGCGTCGATGATCTTTCCACTGACGGCATCGATGACGGGCCAGCCGCCGATCCGCTGGTTGGAGAAGTTGTCTCCGGGCCAGCCGAGGAACGATGATGGCGTGCTGACGTACAGGAGCGCCGAGGTCGCCGGCCCGTCCGGGCGGTAGATTTGTTGGTACTCCAGATGCAGTTGCAGGGCGTTTCGGTAGATCTCATCGGCCTGAGTCTTCGGGACAGCCTTGCCGGCGTCGGGGAACGCGGCGTCGGTCCAGTGGCTGCGCACGCCGAGCAACTCCCCGTTCTGGCCGATGGTGATGGAGAATCCGTCGAAGGGCGCCGGGATGCCGCCCACTATGCGCTCGAAGTCGTACGTGTACGAGGTCGCCCCCTGCAGCGATCCGTAATTCGCCTGCAGCGGTTGCACTTTCACCTGCCCGACCCGGTTGGGGTACAGTTTGTGCGCCCACTCCTCGGCAATGGCCTGCGCCTTGTCGGCCGATACGGGGACGGGATAGACAAAGTGGTCCTGCTGAGGCGGCTGGTTGAAGTTGACGACGAGACCGGTGTTGGCGTCGACGGACACGCTGATGACGCGGCCCGGCGCCGGCATGGCGCTCTGGTAGGTGAAGTTGTACGTGGGCGGCTGCCCGGTGGCCGGCGCGTCATTGTAGGACCGGCTCTGCAGGACGTAGCCGTCCGGGATGGGGATGGCCGATTCGACGATTTTCTGCGCCTCATCCATGCTGAGTTTCGGCGGCTGAGGGCTCGCGGCGGTGACGGTGTCGGGATAGCCGGATCCCAACGCTGCCGTGTCCGCCGTGGTATGGGGGGTGACCGGGTTTGTGGCCGCCAGGGCGGCCAGCGGCGCACTGGGCCACAGCAGGGCGCCGATGACGCCCGCGGTCATCACGCGGGCCCCGGTGTGCGCGAGGCGATTCGGAGCATGCACGTTCCACTCTCTCCTTCGGTGCAGGATGAATTCATATGGAATAGACGAGGGCCGGGGGACGTTTGTGACGGACCATTCTGAGCATTTTTCATTCGTGGCTCCACCCTCCGGTTGGCCTAGCGCTTTGTCCCGATGCGGACTGCGGCGGCATCGGTGGCACCTTCGCCACGCGACCTGTGGGGGAATCGGTGTTCCCGGGAGATGAATGGGGGGGCTGTGGCCACCCTTGTCAAAGGGGTGGCGAACGAAATGCATGGATGGGACCAGGCGGGGATCATGCAGAATTCGTCTGTGCCGGGCGGCACGGGCCGGTGAGACCAGCGCGATCGCGATGCAATGCCCTTGGAGACATCGGGTTTGGGACTGTAATAAACGAATTGCCCTTATCGTCCCCGGGGCTGGAATGGATAGCGACGGCATTGTATTTATCCTGGGGACGTAGGGCGGTGTTACTGACGGAATTGCATGTAAGCAGGCGGATGGGCAGCAGAGACGGGGGGTACGGGGCGGATAACGCAAAGAAACCGTCTTGTGGCATCCGCGGGGGCTGAGTTAAGCCCGAAATGTACACAATGATGCAGCGCCCGAGCCGGATAAGGTGGAAAATGTTTCTCTCCTGGCTCCGCCCCATGTCTCCACAGCGGATGTCCGTGGCGCCACTCCAGATTGCATAAATATGTACTATAATGCATACAAAGGAGGGCCGACGAATGGACATCATGCCAGGAGGCGTCACCAGCCCGAAGGGATTCCGGGCCTCGGGGGCGCACATTGGGATCAAAGCGGTGAAGGCGGAGGGGGTGGCACCGCCAAAAGATCTGGCGGTGCTGGTGAGCGACGCACCGGCGGTGGTGGCGGCCGCCTTCACCACCAACCGGGTCAAGGCGGCGCCCGTGCTGTGGTCGCAGCGCGTGGTCGCGCGACAAGCGCCCGTACGGGCGGTGGTCGTCAACAGTGGGAATGCGAACGCGTGCACGGGGGATCGCGGGCTCGAGGACGCCATCCGCATGGGAGAGGCCACGGCCGAGGCCCTCGGGGTGGAGGCGGAAGAGGTGTTGGTCGCGTCGACCGGCGTGATCGGCGTGCCCCTTCCGATGGACGTGGTGCTGCGGGGGATCCCGCAGGTTTGCAGCGCACTGGCGGCGACGCCGGAGGCGGGAGAGGCGTGCGCGGAGGCCATCCGCACCACCGATACGTTCACGAAGCAGGCGGCGGTGCGGATGGAGATTGGCGGCCAGGTGGTGACCATCGGCGGGATGGCCAAGGGTTCCGGGATGATCCACCCGAACATGGCGACCATGTTGGCCTTCCTCACCACGGACGCCGCGATCTCGCGCGAGATGCTGAACAGGGCCCTGAAGGCGAGCGTGATCGACTCGTACAACATGATCTCCGTCGACGGCGACACCAGCACCAACGACACCGTCGCCGTGCTCGCCAATGGGCTGGCGGGGAACCCGGTCATCGCAGAGGACGGCCCGGACTTTGCGGCCTTCTGCGCGGCGCTGCACGCGCTCAACACGCATCTGGCCAAGCTCATCGTGCGCGACGGCGAGGGGGCGACCAAGCTGATGGAGGTGGTGGTGCGGGGCGCCGCGGATGTGGACGCCGCCCGCCGCCTCGCGCGCAGCGTGACCACCTCCAACCTGGTCAAGGCGGCCCTGTTCGGTGCGGACGCCAACTGGGGCCGCGTGCTGGCGGCGATGGGCTACTCCGGTGCGCCGTTCGATCCCGCCGGCGTCCACATCCGCTTCACCAGCCCCGGCGGCTCGGTGACCTTGATGGAGGACGGCGAGCCGCTGCCGTTCGACGAGGACCAGGCCCTGCAGGTGCTGCGAGAATCGGAGGTCCGGGTGGAGATTGACCTGGCCGACGGCGATGCCCAGGCGATTGCGTGGGGGTGCGACCTGACGTACGACTACGTGCGCATCAACGGCGAGTACCGCACGTGAGCGGATCGCCGGGTGGCGGCGCTACCACCGGGCTGATGAACCGGGCTGCCAGACGCGGTGCCGCGCCCGGCTGCCCAACCGCGGCGCCAATCCGCCCGCCAAACCGGACCGGTTTGCCCGCGCTCCCGTTTCCAGGTACCATACAGGAGAAGTCGGACGGGCTTCCCATCCGCGATGCGGGTGGCGGAGCCCGTCGCCGTGAATGAGAGCGGGAGGGTGCCCATCCATGAACATCCGCGTATTCGATACCCCGCACGACGCGGGCATCTATGTGGCCGCGCTCGCGGAACAGGTGATTCAATCACGGCCCGATCCGGTGCTCGGGCTGGCGACCGGATCGACGCCCATTCCTTTCTATGACGCCCTGGTCGGGCTGCATCGGTGCGGGCTCGATCTGTCCCACGTCACCACCATCAACCTGGACGAGTACATCGGCCTGCCGCCGACCCACGAGCAGAGCTACGCCCACTTCATGCACACGCATCTGTTCTCGCGCACCAACATCCGGTCCGAGAACATCCACATCCCGAACGGGATGGCGGACGATCTCGCGGCCGAATGCGCGCGCTACGACGACGTGATCCGCGCGCACCCGATACATCTGCAGATCCTCGGCATCGGGGTCAACGGCCATATCGGGTTCAACGAGCCGGACGACCTGCTGTTGTCCAAGACGCACGTGGTCGAACTGCGGCCGGAGACGGTGCGGAGCAACGCGCGCTTCTTCGAGCGCATCGAGGATGTGCCGCGGCGGGCCATCACGATGGGTGTGCAGGCCATCCTGCAGGCCGACCAGATTGTCCTGATGGCCTTCGGCCCGGAGAAGGCGGACATCATCGCACGCGCGGTGCTGGGCGAGGTGCGCACCGATGTGCCCGCGAGCATCCTGCAGTTGCACAAGCGGGTGACGGTGGTGCTCGATCGCGCCAGCGCGCAGGGCCTGTTCGACGAAGCGGGGCGGCTGCGGGCCAAGTGAGGCCCGCCCTGCCGCCGGGCCACCGTCACACCGCCGCCGGGACGTTCAGGACGCCGGCAGCGTGCTGCAGGTGCATGGCCCGCAGCAGGTTGGCGAACAGTTGCATGGTCGTCACCGCTCCCACGCCGCCGGGCGTGGGGGTGAGGGCCGCGACGATGGCCGCGGTCTCGGGCGAGACGTCGCCGACAATGCCGTCGTTCAACTCGTTGATGCCGGCGTCCACCACCACCAGGCCGGGGTGGACCATCTCCGGCCGGATGAGGCCCGCTTTCCCGACTGCGACGAAGGCGATGTCCGCCCGCTTCAGGTGCGGTGTCAAGTCCGGGGTTCCCGCGTGGCACGCTGTGACCGTCGCGCCTTCCCGGACCAGCAGGTGAAACAGCGGCATGCCGACCGTCTTCCCGCATCCGACGAGGGCCACGTGCCTGCCCGCCAGGGTGTAGCCGTAGTGCTTCAACAGGCGAATGCACGCCTGCGGCGTGGCGGGATAGATGCCCGGAGCGCCGGACACCGTCGCCATCTGATTGGCCGGCGTCAGGCCGTCCACATCCTTGATGGGGGACAGATGGCGGAGCGCCTCATCCGCGGACAGGTGCCCGGGCAGCGGAAGTTCCAGCATGACGCCGTGCACGGCGGGATCGCGGTTCAGGGATTGGATGCACTGAATGAGCTGGGCCTGGGTCACGTGGCCCGGGAGCGTGCGCACCTCGTACGCCACGCCCAGCTTCGCCGCCACGCGCCCCTTGGCGCGGGCGTAACAGAGAGAAGCGGGATCGCCTTCGACGAGCACGGTCACCATCCGCGGCGTGACGTCCCGCGTCCGCCAAGCCGCGATGTCTGCCTCCAGTTGCGCCCGCAGCGCGTCCGCCACCGGTTTTCCTCGAAGTTCCTTCGCCACCGTCGATCCGCTCCTTTCACGCCACTTCGCGACGCATTCCATGGTTGTCGGCTGGCCGCAAAAAGAGACCGCCCGGGATCCCCGGGACGGCCGGATTGTTCCGACGTCCACAGGTGCCCAGGCGGCCGGCATGTTCAACCCCGCACTCCCTCGTGGTGCTCCACGGTTCCGCCAGTCATGCGGGGGATTCGCATCGATTGTCTCACTCACGAGCATATCCCCGGCGGCCGGACCGGTCAAGAGGGAGATGGTACCGTCGCTCAGGTTGGCGCGGGCGGATGAGCGGACGGGCGGCAACACGGATTCGCAAAAAACCGTCTACTCCAATTGTATTAACTTGTTTACATGACTAATATAGAATACGTCTGTCCAGGGGGGTCGATCCTCTCCCGGTTGCATCCGCCCGGCGTGGCCGGGGGAGATGACGAAAGAGAAGGCATCGACGGTGTCGCCCGGGCATACGCGGAGGCGGCCCGGGCCATCACGGACGTGTGGGCGAGCGCGGAGTACCGGCGGACGTGGTGGTGGATCGGCGGGCAGATGCACCTGAGCTGGCGCTGGATCTACGTCATTGGCATCCTGCCCGCGCTGGTGGTGTTCCTCACTGCGCGCCGGATCCCGGAGTCACACCAGTGGACGCAGGCGCACCGGCGCGGCGAGTCCATCGCCCAGGTGTTGCGCGGCAAGTACGGCCGCCACTTGATTGTGGCCTTGTTGGTGTCCATCTCCATCACCGTCGGCTGGTGGGCCATCTCGTCCTGGGTGCCGTCGTACGTGTCGCAGATCGCGGCCAAGACCGGCGGGAACGCGGCGTATTACAGCGGCCTTGCGGGACTGTTGTACAACGCCGGCGAGATCGCCGGATGCATCCTGTTTGGCTTTTTGGCAGACTGGTGGGGGCGCAAGCCGACGGCGCTGGCGTTTTTCATCGGATCGCTGGTCATCACGCCGGTGGTGTTCCTGTGGGTGCACAACCTGGCGGCGGTGCTATGGCTGCAGTTGCTCAACGGGTTTCTGACGAGCGGCCTGTACTCGTGGTACACCATTCAGCCGCCGGAGCTGTTCCCTACGGCGGCGCGGGCGACGGCCATCTCGGTGATCTTCAACGGCGCCCGCTACCTGGCGATGTTTGGCCCCATCGTGGCGTCGGTGTTGATTCAGGCCTTTGGCGGCTACGGCCAGGCGGCGACGGTGTTCGGCTTGATCTACATCCTGGGCGCGGTGGCGGTGCTGCTGCTGCCGGAGACGCGCGGTCTGCCGCTGCCGGAGTGAGCCGCGGCCCACGGAGGCGATGTGGCCGCAGTGCGGCGTGACCGCGGGCCGCGTGGTTGGGAAGGCGCGGTCCGCGGCGCATGGGAGGAGGAGATGCAGATGGATCGCGTGTTGGTGACGGCGATGTCGCAGAGCGACCGGACCCTGCCGCTGTTGACCGGGTGGGTGCAGGTGCCCGGGTTCACCATCGATCCACAGCAGGCAACGGTGGAAGAGATTTTCTACCGCCAGCTCAACGACGCCCCCTACGAGGTGGCCGAGCTGTCGCTGGCGTCGTATCTGATTGCGCTGGGCCAAGGCGAGTCGCGGCTGACGGCGATCCCGGTGTTTCTGTCCCGGTCCTTTCGCCACAATGCCATCTACGTGCGCGCCGACAGCCCTTACCACCATCCGCGCGATCTCGCCGGCCGCCCGTTCGGCTTTCCGGAATTCCAGATGACGGCGGCGGTGTGGGTGCGCGGCATGTTCCGCCACCAGTATGGACTCGGCCCGAACGACCTGACCTGGGTGACGTACCGGCCGGAGCGAATTCCTGTGCAGACCCCGGCGCGGCGCGGGGAGAAGGCGGATCTCTTCACGGGGCTGCTCACCGGCGAGGTGGACGCGGTGATGTCGGCACGCCGGCCCCCGGCAGAGCACTTCTCGCCCGGCGGCGAGGGCGGCGCCATCCGGCGCCTCTTCCCGGACGCCTTCGCGGAAGAGCGTACATACTACCGCGAGACCGGGATCTTCCCCATCATGCACCTGGTTTCCATCCGCCGGGATGTGGCCGATGCGCACCCGGAGCTGCCGCGCCTGCTGTACGACACGCTCCTGTCGGTCAAGGAGCAGGCGGTGGCGTCGCTCCTGGAGACGGTCAAGCTGGAGGCGACCGCACCGTGGCTGGTGGAATCCGTTGAGGCGTCCGTGCGGGCCATGGGCGGAGACATCTGGCCATACGGCCTGGCGGCCAACTGGGCGCAGGTGGAGACGTTCATGCAGTACCTGGTGGAGGACGGCTTGCTCGCGCGGCCCCTGCCGCCGGAGGCGGTGTTCCACCCGTCGGTGCTGGACACGTGAAGCGCGCATCGCGAGGAGTGTGACGACGCGACGCCTTGGCGCGGTTCGACCAGGAGGTGCTCGGACCTGGCGCCCGCTGGCGCGACGGGGTGGCAGAAGCGGACGGGAACGTGTACGATTTGGCTGAATTGGCTCGCCTGTACCGCGTGCGGCACGCGGGCGACGTGCTGGAGGCGCGCGCATCGTACACGCCGGACACTGACTTTCCGGACAAGTCTTTCTACGGCAACCCGTCGCCGGCCTATCCGTTCGCGGCGCACGTGGCGGAAGTGGCTATCGATCTGGTGCCGGCCGCGGTCGCCAACGCCATCGCGCACGCTCGGCGTCCGCGGGAAGGCGTTGCCGCTCACTGGAGAAGTTCTCTGGCGTGCGCTGCGGGACGGCGAGCGTGCTCATCTGCGCGTCCGCGAACGGGATCGGCAAGGGGATGAAGCCGCGTCCGGCGCAGACGAGCACCACTCCGCAGCAGACGCCGAGTAGCACGAACGGGGGGATACGGATGCAATGCTATACAGCGGACGTGCTGGTGATTGGCGCGGGCGCGGCGGGGCTGATGGCCGCCCGGGCGGCGAGCGACGCCGGGGCGTCCGTTTTGTTGGTCGATAAGAGCCTCATTGGGCGCGGCGGGGCCACGGTGCTGGCGCAGATGACGGTCGCCGTCGCCTTGGGCGAGGCGGAGCCGGACAGCCCGGAGATCCACTTCGAGGACACGATGGCCGGCGGCCGCGGTCTGTCGGTGCCCGAGATCGTGCGGGTGATTGTGGAGCGCGGGCCGGAGGTCATCCTCGAAGTGGAGAAGTACGGGGTGAATTGGGCGCGCACACCCGACGGAAAGCACGCGCAGGTGGTGGCGCCGGGACACTCCAGGCGCCGTTGCGTGTACGTCGACATCCTCAACACCGGCGGGGCCACGTCGGCCGGCCTGCGGCGGGCGACGTTCCGTGACCCGAACATCCGCCGCTTGAAAAACGTGATGATCACGCGCCTGGTCAAGCAGGACGGGGCGGTCACCGGCGCGGCCGGATTCGCCATCGAGACGCTCGAGCCGGTGAGTTTGGCCGCGCCGCGGGTGGTGATTGCCACCGGAGGGCTCACCGAGGTGTACGAGCGCAACAGCGCGTCGGCCAACATGACGGGCGACGGTTTTGTGCTGGCGGCCGAGGCGGGCGCGGTGCTGCGCGACATGGAGATGGTGCAGTTCTTCCCCATCGCGCACCTGTACCCGCCGCTGGTTGGGCTCGATCCCATCATGTGGGACCCGTTCCGCTACAAGCTGGGGGGCCGGCTGCTCAACGGACAGGGCGAGGAGTTCATGCACCGCTACACCGGCGAGGTGGCGGGCCAGTACACCTCGGCGCGCGACCAGACGACGCTCGCAATCTTCGAAGAGGTCAAGGCCGGGCGGGGATCGCCGCACGGCGGCGCGTACCTCGACTTCCGCATGGTGCCTGAGGACAAGCTGCGCGAGGCGTTCGGGCCCGCGATCGGGATTTTGAAGGACAACGGGATCAATCTCACGACGGACATGGTGGAGGTCGCCCCGATGGCGCACTTCCACATCGGCGGCATTCAGGTGACGCCGGCGATGGAGACGACGGTGCCGGGGCTGTTGGCGTGCGGCGAGGTGATCCACGGCATGCACGGGGCCAACCGCCTCTCGGGCAACGCCATCACGGAGGCGTTGGTGACGGGCCGGGTAGCCGGCGAGACGGCGGCAAAGGCGCGCGGCACCCGGGTGGACGAGTCGGCGGTACGGCGGGCGGCCGAAGCGGAGTGGGAGCGGCTGCAGGCGTTCTGGCATCCGCGGGCGGTCCGTCAGGATGACGCCTCGATGATGGGACTCAAGCGGGAACTGCAGCGGGTGATGTGGGAGGACGCGGGCCCGCTGCGCACGGAGGAGCAGCTTCGGCGGGCGTTAGCTCGGGTGCGTGACTTGGCATCCACCTGCCGAAATGCGGCTTTGACGCGGGAGCCCCGGTTCCCGTTGCAGTTGGTGGAGAAGATGGAACTCGACCGGATGCTGCAGGTCAGCGAGGCGATTGTGCTGGGGGCGCTGGAGCGGCGCGAGACGCGCGGGGCGCATGTGCGGCTCGATCACGACGAAACCTGGGACACTCCGAAGAGCACGGCCTTGACGTACGAAGAGGGCGCGGGCTGGCGCTTGGATTGGGTAGTACAATAAGGGGGAATGCGGCATGGCGGTGGTCAGGCTGCGGGTGGTCCGCGGCAACCCGGAGGCGGGCCAGCAGGTGGCCGAGTACGAGGTCCCGTACTGGCAGGGGATGAGCGTGTTGGACGCGGTCCTGTGGGTGCGGGCGAACCAGGACCCGACCCTGGCGGCGCGTTACTCGTGCAGGTCTGCGAACGCGTGCAAGGAGTGCTCGGCCCAGATTGACGGCAAGGTGGGCTACATGTGCAGCACGAAGGCCAAGCCGGATGCGACGGTTGAACTGGCTCCGGTGGGTGGCCGCAACTGGATCCGCGACCTGGTGACGGAGTTGGATTGAGGCGCGGGTGCCGGTGGGGCAGTCTGGCGGGGCGGGCCGGCGGATCGACGGGTGGCGGAGCCACGTCCATACAGCAGAGGAGGTTGACGGGATGTACAGGTTGGACATGAATTGCGACCTCGGGGAGAGCTTCGGGGCGTACAAACTGGGCAATGACGAGCAGATCCTCGACGTGGTGACGTCGTGCAACATCGCCTGCGGCTTTCACGCCGGGGATGCGGCGACGATGCGCAAGACGGTGGCGATGGCGCTGGAGAAGGGCGTGGCCATCGGTGCGCACCCGGGGCTGCAGGATTTGGTGGGCTTTGGCCGGCGCAACATGGACATCTCGCCGCAGGAGGCGCACGACATCGTGGTCTACCAGATCGGCGCCCTGTACGGGTTCGTGCGCGCCCAGGGCGGCAAGATGCAGCATGTGAAGGCGCACGGGGCGCTGTACAACATGGCGGCGGTCAACGCCGGTTTGGCGGAGGCCATCGCGGAGGCGGTGTACAAGGTCGATCCGGAGCTCATCCTGTTTGGCCTCTCCGGCAGCGAGCTGATCCGGGCGGGGCAGAAGATTGGGCTGCGGACGGCGAGCGAGGTGTTTGCGGATCGGACGTATCAAGAGAATGGCACGCTCACGCCTCGCCGCCGGCCGGACGCGATGATTGAGGACACCGACAAGGCGGTGGCACAGGTCATCCGCATGGTCAAGGAGGGCAAGGTCCGGTCCCAGCAGGGCGTGGACGTCGCCATCCAGGCGGACACGGTGTGCATCCACGGCGATGGTCCGCACGCCCTCGAATTCGCGCGCCACATCCGGCAGGCGCTGACGGACGCCGGAATCACGGTGCAGGCGGTCGGCCGCTCCGCATAAGCGGGGCGGCTTCTTTAATCACGACGGACTCATCCCCAACAGCTCTGCATACCGCTCGTACAGTTCCTGCCAACCGTATTTGACAGCATTATGTCCCACCATGGAGGGCATCTTTTTGCCCGCCAGTGTTCCGGCAAGGCCGTCAAGACAAAGGTGCCATCCCGCCGCGTAGGAGGGTGCCGGCTGACGATCTGCGAAACGGTGACGAAGAACCAGGAGGGTTTTATCTCCCTCGCTGCTCAGTTCCCATCGCAGGATGTCAGCACCCCATCTCAACACGAGCAGGCCCGGTGCGTTGACTTCCAGGACATCTCCCTGTCTCTCATCGGCCTCGGGCATGTCGATGTGTGCCAGTCGTACCGGTCCGGGCGTCGTCAGATCTCTGTCGGTGGTGAACGGTGCCCAACGGGGGATCTGTTCGGCCTGGGTCAGTGCAGCCCACACCGCCTCCATCGGATGCTCCAGCATCCGCTCGAGCACAAGGACCCAGTCGCCGCCGTCACGGAAGAGACGGGGATTTCCTGAAACGTTTGAACTCAATTTGAGGTTCCCTCCCGTAACCTTTTTCTGTGGTCGAGGTGCTCGGCCAGGGCGTCCACATGCTGATTCCACCTCATCCGATAGGCACTCAACCACTCGTCGATTTCCGCGAGTGGTTCGGCATTCAGAGAATAGATGCGACGCTGGGCCTCGACCCGGACCTGTACAAGACCACTTTCGCGGAGCGTTCGAAGGTGTTTGGATCCCACATTTCGCACCCAGATATATCCTTACGGCTGGAAATCAAGCAGTTGTGTGAGGTATTGCATCGGGGACACAGGGACAAGGAAATGATTGGTGTAATGAAAGCGCGATCTTTCCAAGTTCTGATCGCATCTGGAAACCACGGGCGCGCCGAGGCTTTGGCCGCTCAGGCGATTTTTTGAACCTCGGCGTAGATGCTCAAATCCATACCCAGAAGCTTTAACACCCGCTCTATCTGTGGGTCATGTGGTCTGACCGGCGTCCGGTGCCATACCCCTCCCATTTTGACTTGGACAGTGGCCATCTCGTCCAACATCTCGAGGATCGATAAGCCCGTCGGCCGAAAGCTCCTGCGTTTGCCAGGCAGAAGCAAGGGCTCTTGCTCGGATTTCATCCGCTCCCGGATCACATACTCCAGCGCACTGTACAGCAACAACGACATGAGCATCACAAACCCGAATGCCTTGACCCGGGTCGGTTTGTGCAGGAAGACGGGCCCCACGTGGTACGGGGCTTTCAGGTAACGAAAGCGGGCCTCAACCTCGTGCTGCTCTTTGTAAAGTCGCAGGATCTGTTCGTCTGGTACCCGTTGGTCATCACGAATATCCGTGATTAGTACAAACGTGGATTCTCGCTCCCGCCAAGCTTGTACTTGTTCTTCTTCCGGCGGGAGTATCTGCACGTCCACACGGTACTGCGTCCGTACCGGAGGTGCGGGGTCATCCTTGCGCGGTCGACCGCGACGGGCCCGTTTCTCTTGTACCTGCTCAGAGTGTACGCTTGTCTGCAGCCGGTGCAGCGTACCGCGGTGCTCGTGTACGAACGCGTCGGCTGCCATCTGCGCGTCTTGTTCACAACTGTAGACGTTCTTGCCAAGGAGCTTGGCTGCCTTCTGCAACTCTTTCTGTTCCTGTTCCAGGACGCTGTCCAGTTTGTGCTCCTTTCGCGCATCCAGGCTCGATGAGCGGACGACCACAAACCGGTACGTCCGACCATACAGTTCTCTGCGGAAGGACTGGATCTTGTACGTCACTCCATCCCGCGCCTCTGCAAGACAGCCGACCTCTTGCCATTTGTTTTCCCTCTGCCATGCCGCATGCTTGAGCTGCTCGGACAGCTTGTACGTCCCTGGCAGGCGGGAGATGAAGTGGACATTCTCGTCCGCAAGCAGTTGCAGATTCTCCTTGGTCACCATCGCCGCGTCCGCGACATACACGCCTGTTTCGCGCATTTGGGGATCCAGTTGGGTCAGCATTTTTTGGATCGTCTCATGGTTCCAGGTGTGGTCATCCAGGTTCCCAGGGTTCACGTTCGCACAGACCCCGATTCCGCGAACGGTACACAGTCCGAACACGATCTGCTTGAGGTCCGGCCGATTGTCCTTCGAAAAACCACGGTCAATGCGAAACTCGCTCTGGTCAGGATACTCCCCGGTCAGCGAAAGCGAGGTCGTGTCTGCGTGGATCGCGAACAGCTCATCTGGATTGATGACCCGCAGCTTTCGCAACGTATGCATGGCAATGGTGGTGTACAGTTCCTCCAAGCCCGCCTCGTACAGGCTGTCCAGGGCACGAGCCAAGGCGTCATCATTGAGGTCACTGGCCGATACGCCTTCACCGAGCAGGACCTCCACGTCGCGTTTGGCGTAAAACTCCTCGACACGGTAGAGGGCCGTGCGATCCGTGCCGATGTTGATGAGCAACGCCTTGACGCGCAACCACACGGGCAGCTTGTAGGGGCCCGGTGCCACTCTCTGGTGAATGATAGGACCCCAGCCCAGTTCGTCGAACATCCTGGCGATCACGGGGCCTGATCCCATGGGGAACGTACGAATATCCTGGAACAATTGGAAGTCCTCCTGCCGACGGATTGCCGAGAAAGAGCATTCCACATCCAGGGCCTAAATCCCTCCCAAAAAATGATCAGCGCCCCCATCAGGGGCGCGAAATGTGGGTTGGATATCAAGGGCTGTGACAAACCGAGATCCCTGGCCAGCTCAGACACGCTGGAGTCGGACTGTAACAGCCGGTCCAGAATGCGTCGGCGGGAAGGCTCTGCAATCACGGCGTAGGTGTCCAGCACGGCTCCTCTCCGTCCTTCCTTCAGGAGGTATTATGAACTACTGGTTATATAACTGTCAATGTATATGCGAAACGAGGGGAAGTGTTGGAAGAATCCCCGGAATAATAAAGGGGATGTAACCTCCTTCCGATTTTCGCAATCTTGCAACATATCACCTGCCAACGTATGATAGAGAAGGAATGTAATAGACCGGAAGCCGAGGTGCGCAAGAACATCCGCCCAAGACGGGCATCCACCACCACGGCGTTCGGGCAGAGGAGGAAACCGGGGGATGAACATCACACGCATTGGTCAGGCCACTGCTGCGGCGTTGGCAGGCGCCTTCACGGTGGTCGCTCCGGCGGTCGTGTCGGGGTCAGGGATACTCGCCCAGGCCATCGCGTCCGCGGCCGTCCAACAGCCCCAGGAGGGCGTTCTGGTCGCGCTCGGCGACTCCATCACGTTTGGCTACAATCTCACGGACACCAGCGGCAACACCAGGCCATCGCATTCGGCGTTCCCATACCTCATCGGGCGAGACACCGGCTACACCATCTCCGATCTGGGCGTCCCCGGCTGGACCTCCGACGACCTGCGCGTCGCCCTCGGGACCCCAAACTTTGCGCGGGCCGTGCAGGGCGCCACTGCGATCACGCTGGACATCGGCAGCAACGACCTCCTCCGCCTGGCCGGGCAGATGCACCTGCTCGACGCGGCTCAGAAGGATCCGACCGCGCCTGTCACCGTGACGCCGGAACAGCAGGCCGAGTTCACCCAGGCCATCCAGCAGTTCGGCGTCAACCTGACCAGCATCCTGACCACCCTGCGCAGCCAGACGCAGGCTCCCATCGTCCTGTACAATCTCTACAATCTCTACAATCCGTTCCCGCCCGGGACCGGCTTGAACACCGTGACCGAACAGTTTGAACAAGCCGAGAACGCCATTATCGCCAAGGCCGCCCAATCCGTACCGAGGGTTGCCCTCGCCGACGTGCACACGGCGTTCGCCGGCAAGCAGACCGAGTACGTACGGGTGGCGCAGGGCGACGTGCACCCCACCGCCTCCGGGCAGGCGGTTCTCGCCCAGGCCGGAGAGTCAGCCCTGCGGGCGCTCGGGGCGTTCGGTCCCGGATCGAGTGAAGGATCCGGCGGCAGCTCCAACGGGACTTCCAACGGGGCCCGCCCGAACGGGCCGGTGCAGTTGATCGCGGGAACCGTCTCCCCCGCAGGCAGCACCCTCTCGGGCACTCTCAATGGCAGCCGCGTGAGCTTGACCGTGCCGGCCAGCGCGATCGCCCTGGGCAGCGAGGCCGACGTCACCAGCGGGCCGGCCACCGCCGTCGCGCCATTGTTGTCCAGCCGGCAGAGGGCCATTGCGGAGGTCGGCGTCAACTTCATGTCCTTCGTCACCTTCCAGAAACCGTACACGCTCACCGTCGAAAATCCCGCCATCCCCCCGGGCGCGGCGGTGTTTCAGATCACCGGTGACGTGCTGACTCCGGTGGCAGGGGCCAAGGTCACTGCCGGAAAAGCCGTCATTCCCGGCAAAGCCGGCGCGGACTACGTCATCGTGGCTCCGGTGGCGCAGACGGTGCCCGGCGGCACATCTCCTGTGACCGGACTGCCGTTGTGGCCGGACCTCGGCTTGGCCATCCTGCTCGTCGGCGGCGGGATCGGTTTGGTGGCTGCCAGCCGCCGGCAGCGCGCGTGAGCAGGGGAGGGAAGAGGCGTGGTTTGGCGCATGGGCTTGCGGGCCTCCCTGCGGCGAAGGGGCATCGGAGCCGCAGCGTGGCGAACGGAGCTCGGGCGATGGGTGTGGTGCAGACGTATCGGGACTGTCGCAGGCATGGGTCTGATCGCGGCGGGCCTGGCCGTGGCCGCGCAGCCCCTCTGGGTGTACGTCGAGACGAAGCTCCACGGCGCCTCCCTTCTGGAGCAGGCGGAGGCCATGGGAACTTCCCCGGTGCAACCGGCGGACGGCGGCCCGAACGGCGTGGCGGCGCACGGTACCGGCGCCGCACTTCCCGCCGCCGTCCCCATGACCACGACCCTGCCCCTGGCCGCACCCGGACCAGGCCGGCTGATCGGCGGGATCGCCATTCCATCCCTGTCGATCACGGTGCCCCTCCTGGAAGGCACCGACGACGCCGAGCTCAACGCCGGCGCCGGTCACTTGACCGGCAGCGCCATGCCCGGGGAGGCGGGGGTCAGCGTGATCGCGGCGCACAACGCCACCTGGTTCCGCCATCTCGACGCGCTGCGGCCCGGGGCCGAGGTGACGGTGTGGACGGCCGGCGGCCGGTGGGTGTACCAGGTCACCGGCAGCCGCGTCGTACGCACCGGCGATCCGCTGATGAACACCGCGCTCCCCACACTGGTCCTTGAGACGTGCTATCCCCTCGACGCTCTCTACCTGACGCAGGAGCGCTACCTCGTCAGCGCGTCCCTGGTGCGGGTGGAACAGACCGGCGATCGTGCGGCCGGCGGATCCCCAGCCAGCGCACCACCGCCCGGGGCCGCTTCAGGCCCGGCCGGCGGCGCACCGGATGCCACGGGATCCACCGCGGTGGCCGAGTGGCCTCCGGCAGACGATCCGTACCGCGCCGTGGTCCCGGCCGACCTCGCCCGCGAGGGCCTGACCCTGTCCGCCAACGGCCTGCCGATGGGCCACCTGCGATACACCGGCCATCCCTCCGCCGCTTTCATTGCGAGTGAGCGGCCCCTGTCTGCCGTCAACACGCTGGTGCAGCTGACGATGGCGTACGTGCACGCCAGCGCCGAAGGCAAGCGGGAGGATCTGCAGCGGCTGTTGGCGGGCGCCGAGATGGGAAATCCGCTCTTCGGCCATTCCCTCAGCGACCTCCAGTACACCGGCTCGTTCGAGGTGACCCTGGGGGTGGAGGGGGAACGCCTGCAGTCCGCCGCCGCGTCCGTAGAGCTGACGATTGCGGGCCAGCGCTGGACCCTGCACGTCGCCGCGTCGGTCGACGCGCACGGAGTCATGCGCCTCGGTCAGCTCATATGGGACGCCTCTTGACCACGCGAGGGGCACTGAGGCCTTACTCCGTTCCCGTGGCAAAGTGCGCCTTTGTCACCTGATGCAGTTGTTCCAGGTTGGGCACGAACTGGTCGTTGCGCTGGCCCAGGATGTCGTCGTACAACGAGTGGGATTCGCCTTCGACCTGGTAGTAGTGGACTTGGGTGTCGAGATCGACGCTGCGTGCCGCCAGCGCGAGGCTGAGGATGTCGTCGTTCGACATGTTCGTCGCGATGAGAAAGTCCGGCAAGCGCTGGATGAACTCCGGCAAGTGCACGATTCCGCTCGGCCGCAGGAGCGCGCGGGCAATGCCCTTGAGCGCCTCCTCCTGCAGCTTCTGGCGGCTGAAGTCGCCCTGCGGCAGGGAATCCCGTTCATGGACCACCTCGGTGACCATCTTCCCGTCCAGGGTGTGCAGCCCTTTTCGGATCACCTTGCCCCGGTCCTCCGGATACCAGGGATGGGTCAACCGCACATCGAACGGCACGTTCATCTCGATGCCGCCCACCGCGTCCACCAGACTCTGCAGGCCCCAGTAGTTCGTCACCGCGTAGTAGTTGACGTTGACGCCCGTGAGTTTCTCCACCGCCGCCACCGCCCGCTCGATGCCCGGGATCTTTCCCAGTTCCGCTTGCGCCACGTACTGCACGCTGGTCAGTTTCGTGTAGCCATGGCCGTCCATGTACACGCGGGTGTCGCGCGGGATGCTGAGTACGTTGAACCGTGTGTCCCGCAGGTCCACGTGCACCAGGAGCAGCGAGTCGGAGTGCCCGGCGGCGTCGCCCGGTCGCTGGTCCGACCCGACGAGCAGCACGTTGAAAGAAGCCTGTGATGGCACCTCCGGCGGACCGTTGACCACCGGCACCGTCTGAAAGTGATACATCGGCCGCAGGGTGTAATACTTGTATCCGCCGAACGCCGCCACCGCGGCGACGGACAGGCAAATGAGGATGGCGAGGGCGCGCAGCGCCGGGTGCACCCGGGCGCTGCCACCGGGATGGGAAGGTCCGCGCATGTCGTCCATACGTCCTCCTGGCGGGTTGAGCCGCGTCCGGGACCCAAGCGGGTTCGGGCAGACCGGGAGCGGCGCTCGTCTCTGCTTACATCATATCCATCGCTTACAGGATATCCAGCGGCGCTGGCAAATACGAACCGGATGTGCGTCCCTGGCGGACGGACTCTTCTTGGGTTACCATGAATTCGTGCAAAAAAGGATTGGGATACGCGTCCCAGCCGGACGGGGATCCGGCGTGGAGGACGCGCACGTGAGGAGGCGTGTCCGTGCACACCATCGACGTTTCATCGGCCGTCTCCGCCATCGCGGAGCAGTTGGTAGCATGGCGGCGGCATCTGCATGAAAACCCCGAGCTCTCGTTCCAGGAGGTGGAGACCTCCCGGTTTGTGCATGATCAACTGGCTGCCATGGGATACACCGAGATTGAGCGACCGACCCCGACCAGCGTCGTGGCCCGGCTGCGCGGCGCGAAGCCGGGCAAGACCCTCGCCATTCGCGCCGACATGGACGCGCTGCCGATTGAGGAGGAGAACACCTTCCCGTACCGGTCCAAGCGCCCGGGTGTGATGCACGCCTGTGGCCATGACGGCCACACCGCGATGCTACTCGGGACCGCGAAGATCCTGATGGAGCACCGCGACGCTCTGCAGGGGGAGGTTCGCTTCCTCTTCCAGCATGCGGAGGAGCAGTTCCCGGGCGGGGCTCAGGAGATGGTCAAGGCGGGCGTGTTGGACGGGGTCGATCTCGTCATCGGCACCCACCTGGCGGCCCAGTTCCCGACCGGCAAGATCGGGGTGCGCGCGGGGGCCGTGACGGCGGCGCCCGACGTGTTCCGCATCCGCGTGCGCGGCCGCGGCGGCCACGGCGCGATGCCGCACGAGACGGTCGATCCGATTGTCATCGGCGCGCAGATTGTCAACACGTTTCAACACATCGTCAGCCGTTTCACGGATCCGCTCGACAAGCTGGTGGTCAGCGTCTGCGAATTCCACGCGGGCACCGCCGACAGCATCATCCCCGACATGGCCGAATTGGTCGGCACCGTGCGCTCGCTCAACCCGGCGCTGCGCGATGAGGTCCCGGCGCAGATGCGCCGCCTGCTCGACGGTCTCGAGGTGATGTACGGGGCGAAAATCGAGTTCGAATACGAGCGAGGCTACGCTTCCGTCGTTAACGACGCGGAACTCACCGCCCGTATGCGCGCCATCGCGGAGCAGGTGGTGGGGGCGGACAACGTGATCGACATGGATCCCCTGATGGTCGGCGAGGACTTTTCCGCCTTCGCCGAACGGGTGCCGGGCTGCTACTTCTACACAGGCAGCGCCAACCCGGCGCTCGCGTCGGACTTTCCGCATCATCACCCGCGCTTCACCATCGACGAGGCGGCGCTGCAAAACGGGGTGGCGATGTTCGTGACCGCGGCGTTGGCGTTTCTCGGCTGAGGTGAAAAACGCCATCGAGAGGGAACCGGGCGCCGGAACGTGCGTGGAGGTCGGGTTTCCCGCCGGCTCACTGGCGGTTCGCGCGCAGGTGCCCGGGGAGTCCGCTGCGCAGCCATCCCAGGGCCCACGCCAGCCCGCAGCCAGCCAGCAGGGCGAAAGACGGCATCAGGGGGTAGCGGAACCGGTCCCACGCGGGAAAGGCGATGAAGACGAGCGAGTTGTACACCACGTAGGTGAACGGCAACAGGAGGGTCCGCCAACCGGTGAAACGGACCCGGATTAAGCCCATCACGCCCAAGGCGCACAACGCCATGAAGATCCAGTACCCTGCGTTGCAGATGAGGTTCCAGGCCCACACCACGCCTCCGTCGTGGGACACCATGTGAAAGGTGTACCAGACCGCGTTGACGTCGTCCTTGTACAAATCGGTGATCTTGATGAGTCCGTGGTAGAGCCAGATGACCGGATGGGCGGTGATGTATTGCAGGGCCGCCTGTTTGCCGATCTCATCTTGCAGGACTTCGTCGCCGTGGGCGGCCAATAACGGGTTTTCCCAGAAATTCCAGCTCCAGTAGTAGCCGCCGTCAATGTGTGTGCCCTGCCACAGGTTGACGCCGCCGTTGGTCGATATCAGGATGAAATGGCCCATCTTCAGGGCGTTTCGCACCGTCACCGGCAAGATGGCCACGCCCATGGCCGCGGCGGTGGCCAGCACGCGCCACCCCGCCGTCCGCCACGAACGGCGGCGGATCCATCGCTCGTACACGAAGAGCGCGGCAGGGAACAGAACCGGAATCGGCCGGACGATGCAACTGAGTCCAAGCGCGGCCCCGGCGGCGAACACCCAGCCCGCAGCCTGGCGCCCGGAGGCCCGGTCGCTTCGCAGGTACAACGACAGCCAGAGCATCAGGAGCACGGTGAACAGCTCCTCCGAGCCCAACACCGCGTTCCACAGGATGTGGCTCGGCAGCAGCGTGTACAGCAACGCGGCGGTGGCCGCGATGCGCTGCGACGAAAACACCTGCAGGGCGACGAGGTATACCAGGACGACAATCACGATGCTCAGGACCGCGTTCGTCACCAACCCCGCCGTGATGTGGGGCCCGGTCAGGCGCAGGATCAGAGACAAAAACAGCGGCCAGCCGATGGGCCAGTAGGCCGTGAAATGCCCGTTCCACACGTAACCCTTGCCCTCGGCCAGTTCGGCCGCTCGCGTGAAATACCAGTCGAAGTCGCCGTACTGTGGCGGATGCATGTACAACAGCCACACGGTCCGCACCATGATGTTCAAGGCAACCAGTCCGCCGAGGACACGCCAATGGACTCGCCCTTCCGGGGGGGTTCCCCGGAGGAGCGCATCGGGCCCAACCATGGCCATGGATTCATCCGCTCCTTCTTTCCAGGGGATCCCCTGGTCACTCGTGGGTGATGCGCACCCGTTGGCGGCGCAATTGCCGCCCCTCTTCATCATGGGGTGTCCACGTCCAGCGGTTGTTGGCTGTGAACGTCCAACCGGTCGCCACCACGATGCCGGTCCACTGTCCGATGAGCGGTGGCCAGTGCAGCCAGAGGAACAACTGCACGAAGAGCGCGGTCACGGCGATCCCGCTGGCGGACACCAAGGCGAACAACGGCGCCTGCAGCGCCCGCCGCCACCGCACCGGGTGGGCATGGGCACGCCAGGTGACGCGATCATTCCACAAAAAGTTGTGCGCCATCGCCACCAGCGACGCGATGACGGAGGAGAGGGTCGCATGCAGATGCAAGCCGTACAGGAGGAGGCTCATGACCGCGGTGTTGACGACGACCCCGAGCGAACCGACCATGCAGTACACGTAGAAACGCCGGTCCTCCGGGCTGCTCCAGACCAGGCGGGCGACGTGGCGAAGATAATTCCACTGTTCCGCCAGGCTCATCTTCGATTCGCCCGCTTCGCGCGCCACAAACGCGTACGGGATCTCGTGCACCGTCTCGTAGCGGCCCTTGACCAGGACTTCCATCAGGATTTTCCATCCGATGGGATCGAGTTCGACCCCGTCGATGACGTCCCGGCGCAGGCCGAAGTAACCCCCCGTGCAGTCCGAGATCCCGCGCAGGCGGCGCACCGCCAGGCGGCCGATGGTGCGGGCGGTCCAGGACACCCACTTGCGGAATACATTCAGTCCCCCGTCGGAACCGCCCGGGACGAAACGGCTTGGGATGACGATGTCAATGCCTTCGTTCAACCGGGAGAGGATGGTGGGCAACAGCTCCGGCGGATGTTGGAGGTCTGCGTCCATGACGACGATGTACCGGCCGCGGCTACGGCGAAAGCCCTCCACGACGGCGGTCGCCAGACCGCGGCCCCCCTCCCGGTGCACATAATGCACGCGGGGATCCGACTGCGCCAGCTCGGCCAACACCTGCGGGGTGTCGTCCCGGCTGTCGTCGATGAACCAAATTTCATAGGGCTCGTCCACGCCCTCCAGGGCCTTGTGGATTCGCCGCGTGATGGTGCGTACGTTCTCCCGCTCGTTGAACGTCGGGATGACGATGCTCAGGTGCATGGCAAAAGTGCCTCATTTCCACCGTTGTATGGTAAGATCACGGAGATCGCGTCTATTATACCACCGGCGCAAGCACGGAACGGCCGGGTTTGACGGGAAGGAGGATGGCTGCATGAAACTCGTGCTGTTGTCGGGTGGATCGGGGAAGCGGTTGTGGCCGCTGTCGAACGAGAGTCGGTCCAAGCAGTTCCTCAAGGTCCTGACCGGTTCGGACGGACGGGTGGTGTCGATGCTGCAGCGCATGTGGGACCAATTGGACCGCGCCGGCCTGCAACAGGACGCTTACGTGTGTGCATCGAAGGCCCAGTGGGAGATCATCTCCGCCCAGATTGGGGATGTCCCGTTCATCGAGGAGCCGGCCCGGCGGGACACGTTTCCGGCCATCGCCCTTGCCTGCACCTACCTGCGGGACCAGGCGGGGTGCACCCGGGACGAGGTGATCGTCGTGATGCCTGTCGATCATTTCGTGGACGACGCCTACTTCCAAGCCATTCGCCGGCTTCCCGGGGCACTGGTCGAATCGGGCGCCGACCTGGCTTTGCTCGGCGTCGCGCCGACGGAGCCGACCAGCAAATTCGGCTATATCCGCGTTCGCCCGGGAGGAGACGGACGCGATTGGCGTTGGGTGGACGCTTTTGAGGAAAAGCCCGAAACCGCCAGGGCGGAGGTCTTGATCCGGGACGGTGCGCTGTGGAACTGCGGCGTGTTCTGCTTTCGGCTGGGTTACATGCTGGACCTCTTGGCGGGCCTCGGCGCGCCGGAAGGGTTTGAGGCGATGCGGGAGTTCTTTCACAGCCTGCCGAAGCGTAGTTTTGACTACGAGGTGGTCGAAAAGGCCGCGTCGGTCGTCGTGTGCCGTTACGACGGCACGTGGAAAGACCTCGGCACCTGGAACGCCCTGTCGTCGGAGATGGAGCAATCTTTTGCGGGCATCGGGCAGGCGGTGGCATGCGAGAACACCCATGTGGTCAACGAGCTGGGGATTCCATTGGTCGCGATGGGGCTACGCGATGCGGTGGTGGTCGCGGCCCCGGATGGCATCCTCGTCGCCGACAAAGCGATGTCGGCGGGCCTCAAGGATGTCGTCGGCGCCTACGACGGCCGTCCGATGTACGAGGAGCGCCGGTGGGGCACGCTGCGGGTCCTCGATGTGCAAAAGTTGCCGGACGGTACGGAGATGGTCGTCCGGTCGGTCGAGATCTGGCCCGGGCACAACATCAGCTACCAGAAGCACCTCAAGCGCAGCGAGGTGTGGACCATCACGGACGGAGAGGGCGAGGTGGCGCTGGACGACCGCATCCTGCCGGTGGGGCCGGGGGACGTGGTCCGCGTCTACGCCGAGCAGTGGCACGCCATCCGTGCCCGTACGCGTCTGCAGCTCATCGAGGTGCAGCGCGGTTCGGAGCTGGTAGAGGAAGACATCGTCCGCCGCTATCTGACGTGGGAGGAAATCCGGCGGCACTGCGGCGCGGGGGTACGCCGCGACCATTCGGGCTGAAGGTGTGGCGCGCCGGGCCGCGAAAAGTGCGGTATCTTCGGCGCGGGGCCGGCCCGTACGTACTTCGGCCAGACCTTCTTGGCCGATGGCCGATAATCGAACTGCCACATGGGCAAAATTTTTATCGAATCTTGGCGTGAGCGAGCAGGAAAATACAAAATATCGCAGAATATAGGACTTCGAAAGTCCGTGTGCCCAGCCGGCGTCTGGTCTTGGGCGGCACAGCTTTCACATGGTTCCCATCGCTTCCGGCAATCACCGGCCGGCGGGCATGGTTGTGCCCAGGACCCGGGGGCCGCGGGGTGATGAAGATAACCTTTTGAGCAGGAAGAAGGGGGCGCAGAGATGAAGAAGTTGACGAAAGCCGGCATGGCCACCATGGCCTTGGCTGCGTCGCTGACCATGTTGGTCGCGGGCTGCGGCGGCGGCACGACCTCGAACACCGCCGGCAACGGGACAGGCAACGAGACGGGAGCAGCCAGCGGCGCGCAGGACGGCGGCAGCATCGTCATCGGCCAGGCGACCAAGTACGACACGACGTTCATTCCGCACATCCCGAGCGATCTGTACACGAACAACATCGTCGGTTTTGCGTTCGATCCGCTGATGACCATCGACAACAACCTGAACTTCGTGCCCGACCTGATGAAATCGTACTCCTGGTCGGACGACAAGAAGACCCTCACGGTCAACCTCGATCCGAATGCCAACTGGACCGACGGCAAGCCGGTGACCTCGGACGACGTGCTGTTCACCATGAATGTGCTCGCGTCCAAGGAGTACAACACCACGCTGCAGGGCTCCTACGGGTACCTGGTCTCCCTGGTCGTCGGTTATGACGACATCCTGAACGGCAAGAAGAAGTCGTTTGACGAGACGGGCGGCTTCCAGAAGGTCGACGACAAGACGTTCAAGATCACTTTCAAGCAGGTGGACGCGGCCGTGCTGTGGTCCGACATCGCGGTGCTGCAGCCGATGCCGAAGCACGCGCTGGAGAATGTGCCGCTCAAGGACTTCATCACATCGGAATTTGACAAGATGCCGACCGTCACCGACGGCCCGTACAAATTCGTCAAGGTCAACGGCCAGGATTCGGTCGAGATGACCCGCAACGACAACTACTTCCGCGGGAAGCCGCACATTCAGAACATCACCTTCAAGACGGTCAGCGCCGACGTGTTGCCGGGACTGCTCGCCAACGGGAGCGTCAACCTGGTGTTGCAGTCCGCGCTCAAGCCGACGGACGTCGACAAGCTGAAGCAGATTCAGACCGTGAAGGTTCTGCCGATGCCGTCGTTGAGCTACCAGTACCTCGGCCTGAAACTGTATCACAAAGAATTCAACCAGGACTTCCGCCAGGCCCTGATGTACGGCATCAACCGCCAGGCGATTGTGGACGGTCTGCTGAAGGGCTACGGCAAAGTGCTGAACACGCCGGTTCCGGATGTCAGCTGGGCGGCGGCGACCCCGGCGGACGGCCTGAACGAATACAAGTATGACCCGGACAAGGCGAACGAACTGCTCGACAAGGCCGGATGGAAGATCGGACCGAACGGCTGGCGCATCGACCCGGTGACGGGCAAGGACTCCATCCCGCTCGACTATCCGCTGGGCAACACGGTGCGCATGGCCTCCGCGACGGCCATCCAGCAGGACTTGGCCAAGGTGCATCTCAAGATCGAGCTGCATCAGCCGCAGGACTTCGACGCGCTGGCGAAGAAGGTCCAGACGGACGACAAGAACCTGTACATGTGGCTCATGGGCTGGAGCCTGTCGGTGGACCCGGATCCGCGGGGCATGTACGATTCGAAGGCGGCGTACAACTATCCGCGCTTCAACGATCCGAAGAACGACGAGCTCATCAACGCCACCGCGAGCGAGGCGGCGTTCGACAAGAACGCGCGCAAGCAGGCGTTCGTGCAGTGGGAAGTGTACTACAACCAGCAGGTGCCGTACATCTTCCTGTATCAGCCCGACGATATCTATGCGTACACCACGAACTTGCAGATTCCGAGCAACGATTGGACGGCGACCGGCCCTGTGAATCCGCACGAGTGGTGGGTGAAGCAATAACCTTCGCTTCGGCGGCCGGGTGGGAGGTGGGACTCCTGTACAGGGAGCCCGCCTCCCGTTTGTTTGCGCTCGCGTCGTGTCGTCGAGGGTCAAGCCGGCAGGTGGTGGTGTGTTCTGAGCTGGATGAAGCAGCAGAAGGTGATGTTGGCCGCGGCCGCCGTGTCTGCGGGAGGCGTGGTGTTGTTGCTGCGGGCGGGCAACTGGCCGCTCGCCGCTTTGGTGTTCTGCAGCGTCGTGCTGACGCTCGCCACGGTCTACCTCCGTCCCCGGCCATTGTGGCGGTTCTATCTCATCATGATCCTCAACACCGCAGCTACGATGGCCATGTTTCCCGCCGCACCGCACCGGGTCCTGGAGACCACGCTGTACGCACTCATCATCTCAAGTTGCATCTCCATGCGGGCGGACCCGCGTCTTGGCATGGCGTTTTTCGGTGTGCAACTGACGGTGGCACTGGCGCTGTTGTCCAGACATTCCAACGAATTCGATCCCGTTCGTATCCTGACGCTCCTCGGCGGCTGCGTGATCCTGTGCCTCCAAATCTACGAGGTTGCGTCCAAATTCTACGAGTACCGCCAGCTTTCCATCTACGACGAGTTGACCCGTTTGCACAATGTCCGGTACTTTCGGTACAAACTGAATGAACTTTTGAAGGACCCGCGCGTGTCCAGTGTCACACTGATCATTCTGGATTTGGATCGTTTCAAGGAAGTCAACGACACTCTCGGTCACCGTGCGGGCGATGAGGTTCTGCGCAAGGCCGCCCGATGCATTCAAGATGTGGCGGACCCATGGGTGGTCAGCCGGTACGGCGGCGAGGAGTTCATAATTGTGCAACCGAATCTGGCTCTGAAGGACGCGGTCACGCTCGCAGAGCGAATCCGCATCGGGTTGGAACAGACCCGCCTGTGTGAACTGCCCGTCACGGTGTCCTGCGGGATCGCCCGAATGGAGAAGCCGAAGTTGCAACCGGAGGCCTTGTTTGACGCCGCGGACCGTGCGTTGTACGAGGCCAAGGGCGTTCGGAACTGCGTGCGCGTCCATGCCGTGGGCCCGGCTTCGGGAGAGGTGGCAGCGGCCAGCGGAGGGCTGGAATGAGCCCGGATGGCGGGGATCCGCATTGGCACCGGGCCAACGCGTGAGACCGGCGCGTCTGGCCTGCGCGGAGCGGGGACTTGCAAATCATGGACAGGTGTGCAGATGCACCGATCTCCACGAACCTGACTGAGCTCAAGGCTGAGTCACCGAGACGGGGGAGCCGGCTGTCCATCGGGACGCGGGCCTGCGGGAAAACCGATGGTGACCGTCGTCCCGCGGCCCGGCGTGCTGTCCACGTGAATCCGGCCCCGGTGCATCTCCACGATTTTGTAAGTGACGACCAATCCGAGTCCGGTTCCTTTCTCTTTTGTGCTGTACACCGGCTCGCCCAGCTTGGAGATGCGTTCTTTCGGCATCCCCACCCCTTCGTCCGTGCACGATACCCAGACGTGCCCGCCGGAAGCCCACAGCCGAATGGCCAACCGCCCTCCGTCCGGCATCGCTTCAATCCCGTTCTTGAACACGTTCACCAACGCCTGCTCCATGCGGTAGGGGAGCCCCCACACCGGAGGCGTGGCGGGCGAAAGATGGGTCATCACGCGGACCCCCTGGTGAACCGCCTGAGGTTCCAACAGGGCGATGGCCTGGCGGACCACACCCGCGACGTCCACCGGTGCGTACTCGGTTTTCTGAGGTCTGGCCAGCAGCAGCAATTCGTGCAGGATGATTTCGATGCGGGTCAGTTCGTCCAGCATGATGGTGACGTACTGGCCGTGCGCTTCCACAGGGGTGCCCGGCAACAACTGCAGAAAGCCTTTCAGGGTGGTCAGCGGATTGCGGATCTCGTGGGCGATGCTGACGGCCAGCTCCCCCACCGTCGCCAGTTTTTCGGACTTCACCAGGAGCTCCTCCGTGCGCTTGCGGTCGGTGATGTCCTGAACCGTACCGACCACGCAGGCGGGCAGGCCTGCCGCATCGGTGGCCACCTCCGCTCGCCACCACACCATGCGCTCCACACCATCCGGGCGCACGATGCGGAACTCTCCTTCGCCGCGGCCGTGCTGCCGGAGCCGCTGCAACATCTCCCGGATGCGACCTTGGTCGTCCGGATGGACCAAGCCCAAGAACGCATCGTCCGTGCCGGTGAATTGTTGTTCGGATAGGCCGTAGATGCGCAGCGTCTCATTGGACCAGGTGTGCCGGTTGCTCCGAATGTCCCAGGTCCAACTGCCGATGCCCGCCACGCGTTGGGCGAGTTCCAGATTGCGGTAGGTTTGGCGCAGCACCTGCTCGGTGCGGCGGCGGGCCCGAATCTCCCGCGCTACACTCAGGGCGAGTCCAGCCCCCAGCAACGAGATGGCGGCGGCAAACCCAGCGAACGTCCACCACACGCGGCGCCACCACACCGCCTGTTCCTCCTGGACGCGCGCTTCGGCCTCTGTTCGAACTGTTTGGCACAATTTCCTAAATTCAGAAAAGGCTCCCTCGCTGGCGAGCGGATTGAAATCTCTTGGGAGGGTACCGTGGTTCGCCGCCTCCGCCGCGAATCGCTCATGCCATCCGGTTCCGGCCGCGATGGCCCGCTGTGCGGCTGTCGAGAGCGGCGAATCGGCAGGTACGGCTTGCATCAGCGCCTGTGCAGCATCCGAAAACACCGCGTGCGCCGCGCGCAGAGTCTGAAGAGAGGCAGGATCCCGGTTCCAGGCAAACACGCGCAGCGCGCTGTTCTCTTGACCCAGTGAGGACTGCATCTGGTCGACGCTGGAGAGCACCCGGAGCGTCTGCGTGATATGCTGGTAGTTGTACCGGATGGATACCGCCAATGCCGTGGTGACCGAAACGGTGAAGACGGCAAACACGACCCCCGCAGCCATCAGCGGCCGCGGCAGTATGCGATTGGTCAGCCTCTGTTTCAAGCGCATGACCAATGACTCGATGGCGATAACCCCCAGATTGGCGGTATTCCGTTCGCCACATGAATCCTGCCAAAGCAGTCCAATTCATTCTATCAGTTTGGCGCAACGGGGGAAAAGCCATGTTGTGCACCGCAGCCCGGCGTTGTGCTATCCTGCAGACAATCCTCTGGTGAACGAGGCGGTGTGGGCATGGACGCATCAACCCGTGAGCATCCGGCGACGTCAGCCATTCGCAAGGTCCTCGAGGCCCGCCAGCCGGGCATTCTCACCGAGGAGCCGGTGATGCACGCGGCCGTCCTCGTGCCTTTGGTGAACGCGGGCGGGGAGCTGGCCGTGCTCTTTGAACAGCGGGCCGCGACCCTCCGGCGCCAGGCCGGTGAAATCTGTTTTCCCGGAGGGCGCCGTGAACCGGACGATCCGGATGAACGCGCGACGGCCCTGCGGGAAACGTGCGAGGAACTCGGCATCGCGGCTTTGGACGTGGACTGTCTGGGGGCGCTCGACGTGCTGGTCGCGTCCCCGCAGGTGATTGTGCATCCGTTCGTCGGACGCATCTTGGACACGGCGCGCCTGCGGCCGAATCCCGGCGAGGTCGGACAGGTGTTCACGGTCCCGCTCGAGCGGCTGCTGCAGACCTCCCCCCGGGTGGTCTCGATGCCGTTTGTTCCGGCGCCGCCGGACGATTTCCCATTTCACCTGATTCCGCACGGCCCGTCCTATCCGTGGCGGGGGTGGACCCGCCGCATTCATTTCTACGAGGTCGACGGTTGGGTGATCTGGGGGATGACAGCCCGGATCCTCACGCACTTTCTCGAACTGGTACGAGACCAAATGTAACACACATATGGTAAGATGAGATTTGTCTGTACTGAACCAAGCGATCGGAAAGGACATGAATTCATGGCAACGATTCGAAAAGCAGTGATCCCGGCCGCCGGATTGGGCACGCGGTTCCTGCCGGCGACCAAGGCGATGCCCAAAGAGATGCTGCCCATTGTGGACAAGCCGACTATCCAATACATCGTCGAGGAAGCGGTCGCCTCCGGGATCGAGGACATCATCATCGTGACGGGGAAAGGCAAGCGGGCGATTGAGGACCACTTCGACCGCTCGGTGGAGCTGGAGGAGCTGTTGACCAACAAGGAGAAGCCGGAAGTTCTCGAGGAGATCCGGCGCATCACCGACATGGCCAACATCCACTACATCCGCCAGAAGCAGCCGCTCGGCCTCGGCCACGCGGTGTGGTGCGCGCGCCGGTTCATCGGTTCGGAGCCGTTTGCGGTGCTGCTCGGCGACGACATCGTCCGAAGCGAAGTCCCCTGCCTGCGGCAATTGCTAAACGTCTACGAGGAACGCGGCGGGTCGATCATTGGCGTGCAGACCGTCTCGCAGGAGCAGGTGTCCCGGTACGGCATCGTGGATTCGGAACGGGTGGGCCCCCGGCTGTCGAAGGTCCGCGGGTTGGTGGAGAAACCGGCTCCGTATTATGCGCCTTCCCGGCTGGCCATCATCGGCCGCTACATCCTGTCGCCGACGGTCTTCGAATTCCTGGAGCGGGGCCAGACCGGCGCGGACGGCGAGATCCAGTTGACCGATGCGCTCAACGAGCTGACCCACGTGGAGGACCTGTACGCCTATGAGTTCGAGGGGCGGCGTTACGATGTGGGAGAAAAGCTCGGCTTCATCGAGGCGACGTTGGAGCTGGCGCTGGAGCAACCCGTGCTCGGCGACGCGGTGAAACGGCTGATTAAGCGGTTGGCGGCGGAATGAGGGCGGAATGAGGCGGTTCCAAAAGGCGCGGGCCGCTTGCAGGAGCGCCCGCGGGCCGTCCCGGAGGTGCCGGGACGGCCCTCCTCATCATGGCGCGCGGCGGGCACAACGATGAGCAGGTCCTGGCCGGGGGCGAATCCCGGGATCGGTTCGCTGTTTTCGACGTGCGTGAGGGGGACCGCCTCCGCTGGGCCATCCGTTGGCCACCCAGCCCAATCCGCTTTCCGGGTCGTCATCGGTGGACTGTTCTGGCGGCGGGCGACGAAGCAGGGGGTGGTGGCGGGGCTCATCACCGGCTGGGGGGTGACGGCGTATCTCGTGCTGACCCAGCATGACCCTGTCGCTGGCTGGAACGCGGGCCTCGTCGCGCTGATAGCCAATCTCGTGATGTTCTTCGTCGTCAGCGCGCTGACCAAACCGGTGCCCCGCCCCTATCTCGACGACTTCTACGCCGACGCCTTCCCGGCTGCGACCAGGCCATCGCCCACTCGCGCACCCGACCTTCATCCATAACCGTGGATGGAGGTGCGATCCCCTGCCCGGCCACCCCTGTGACATGACAGAAAGGGCGGACGGCGCGGACTCGCGTCCCGTCGCCGGCCGTCCCGGTGCATCTCGTCAAAATCCGAACCACCCGCCGGGTCCGCCCGAACCCGATCCGTTCCAAGGGCCTCCTGGGCCTCCCCAGGTCCCCATGCCACCCCCGCCAGGCCCGCCATACATCCCGGGTCCGCCATATATGCCGGGCCCGCCAGGGCCGATGCCGGGACCGGGCCCCGGCCCCCAACCTTCCGTCGAACCGAACCGATTCCACCCGCCTCCGCGCAGCGCCCGCGAACCGCCCCAAAGGCCGCCGAGCAGCAGCAACAGAGGGAGAAAGCAGGGTTCCGCATCCACCCCGGCTGAACCGTGGTGAAGTGCGGCCTGAATGTCCGCATGCGGACCCTTTTTCCGTTGTGCACGTTGCACCGCATGTCACCTCCTCCGTCCATCTGAGCCAAGTGTATGCGGATGGGGGAGAAAACGGGTGGACATGCGCCAGCTGTGGACGTGCCCCTGGTCTCTCTGACATCTCGGATGGCCGCCGGTTGCCTGCCGCCGCGGGAAAACGTATCATGTCGGTAACTCTGGTGGCGACTGGAGCCTGCCGGAAACCGACGGGAAGGGGACAGGCGATGGGGCACAGGGGGAGAACGCCGCGCAAGGTCATCATCGTGGAAGGCAAGAGCGACCGGGACCGGCTGCTCGCGGTGTTGGAGGAACCGGTGCAGGTCGTCTGCACACGAGGGACGCTGAGCTACGCCACGCTGGAGGACCTCATCCTGCCGTTGCAGGATGAGGAGGTGTACATCCTGGTGGACGCCGATGAACCGGGGATGAAGCTGCGCCGGCAGCTCCAGCACGAGCTGCCCAATGCCAAACACCTGTACACGCGCCGCGTGTACCGGGAGGTCGCGCGCACCCCGCTCAACGTGTTGGCCAAAGTGTTGTACGACGCCCATTTCGCAGTCGACGAACGGTGGCTGATGACGCCGGAGGGATGCGAACCGCCGCTGTGAGGGTGTTCCAAATAAAAATGGACGAACCGCGCATCCCCTTCTCACTCTGGGAAGGGGATGCCGTTCACCACTTCCAACAGGACGCGCGCGTGGTTGTACACCGGATCTTTGGAGGCATACACCAGCGTGACGGGTCCCTCATCTGCCAGCCGGCGCAGTTCCTCCAATTTTCCCCTTTGCACAGGATTCACCAACAGCTCCGAACGGTACCGTTCGCGAAACGCGTCATAGAGTTCCGGCCGATGGCAGAACCACTTCCGAAGCTCCGGACTGGGGGCGATGTCTTTCCACCAGTGATGGATGTGGGCGTCCTCCTTTTTCACGCCCCGCGGCCACATCCGATCCACCAGGATGCGCGTGCCGTCCGACGGGGACGGGGGATCGTACACCCGCTTCAATCTGACGTTCATGTGGGTTCCTCCTCGTTTCAACCGCGAATCTCGGGGTGAGGTCCGCCGCACAGGCTCTTGCTGCCATCGTAGCGCACGGGGCGCGATGCGGACAACCGCCGGCGATCCGCTGGGGAGGGTGTCCAGGAACAACGGATTGTTGTAGGATGTCGGTAGCATGGGGGTGAAGCCGTGAGCCGGAACGATACGTATCTCGTCAAGACGCTGGTCGAAAACTGGCGGCGCGAGATGGAGGCGGCGCAGTTGTACCAGCTGTCCGCCGACGCCGAGCGCGATCCCCGGCGCAAAGAGATTCTGGTCCGCCTGGCCGAGGTGGAACGCCGGCATGCGCAGATGTGGGAGGAAAAGCTGGCCGGCCTCGGTGTCGATACGGGGGCGCTGGAAGTGCCGCGGGTGACGGCGCCCGAAGGGGACGGCCCGCAGCTGTTGGCGCGCATCGAGGCGATTGAACAGGGCAACGGGGCTTGGTATCAGAGTTTGCGCAACGTGATCGACGACGAAGACATCCTCGGCATTATCGACCAGATTGACCGGGATGAAGCGCAGCACGGCGATCTCGATGCGCTCCTGCACTCCCGCCAGGCGGCGCAGCGCCGGTTGGACAAGCTGTGGAAGAGCGAGCGCCACCGCCAGGGGACCAGTGACTGGCTCGGGGACGCCATCTACGGGGTCAACGACGGCCTCGGCGCCATCTTCGGCATCATCGCCGGCGTGGCCGGCTACACCGCCAACACGCACACCGTGCTCATCAGCGGTTTCTTCGGCGCCCTGGCCAGCACTCTGTCGATGGGCGCCGGCGCGTGGCTGGCGACGCGGTCGGAGAACGAGGTGATGGAGACCGCCATCCGCCAGGAGCGGGAGGAGATTGAGCAAGACCCGGCGCATGAGGTGGAGGAGCTGGCCCTGCTGTACCAACTCAAGGGATTCACGCCCGAGGAGTCCCAGCGGATTGCGGAACAGATTGCCCAAGATCCGGATGCCATGCTCAAGACGATGGTCCTGGAGGAGTTCGGCATTCACGAGGCGAACCAGGGCAACCCCTGGAAGTCGGCGCTTTTCGGCGCGGTCTCGACCTTCATCGGCGGCGTCATCCCGCTCGTCCCGTTTTTCTTCATGAACGGACTGCCGGCCATGGTGGCCGCGGCGGTGGTCAGCATCCTCGCCCACTTCGCGGTGGGGGCGGCCAAGAGCCTGATCACCGTGCGCAGTTGGTGGGCGAGCGGCCTGGAGATGACGCTGGTCGGAGTGATCGTCGGTGTCGTCTCCTACGGTCTCGGCGAACTCGCGGCCCGCGTGTTCGGCGTCGCGGCCGGCGGCTGAGCGCGGGGGTGCGCCTTGGTCTAGGAAAAATCCGGGCGCGACCTCAGGTGTGCCAAGAACACGTCGACCGTGCGCGTCCGAAATTGAGAAGCGTGGACCACGGTGGAGAACCAGCGCCGTACCGGATGTCCGGCGATCTCGACGCTGGCCAGCGTCCCGAGGGCAAGTTCCTTGCCGAGTGCGCGCTCGGACAAGAGCGCCACGCCGAGACCCGCTTCTACCGATTCCTTGATGATCTGGTTGCTCCCGAAAGCCATCACCGCACGCGGCCGGATGCCCGCCTGGGCCAGCAACCGATCGGCCATCTCCCGCGTGCCGGAGCCCTGTTCCCGCACGATCCACGTCTCTCCCGACACGGCGCTGGCCTCGACCCGTTCGGCGCTTGCCAGCGGGTGATCCACAGGGAGGATCACCCGCATCGTGTCGGGCAAAAACGGCGTGACCTCCAACTCGGGATGACGCAGCTCCGCCTCTACGATGCCGACGTCGAGCTCTCGCGCCAACACCTGTTCCGCCACGTGGCGAGTGTTCGCGATGATGACCTCCGGCTGCACATCCGGGTGTACACGGCGAAACCGGGCCAGGACGCGCGGCAGCACGTATTCGCCGAAGGTGAGGCTCGCCCCGATGCGCAGGGGCCCCTGGACTTTCTGCGTGAGGTCTTCCAACAACCGGCGGGCGTGGGCGTATTCCCGGACGATCCGCTTGGCCTGCGCGTACAGCACCTCGCCAGCCTTGGTCAACCGGATGAACCGGTTTCTGCGCTCGACCAATTTGACACCGTAGTATTCCTCGAGCACCCGGATGTGCTGGCTCACGGCCGGTTGGGTCATGTGCAGGTCTTCGGCGGCGCGTGAGAAGCTCCGGCGTTCCACGACGGCGATGAACACCTCGAGCGGTGTATCCATCCTCAGGCCTCCCGTCTCGTTCACATGATAAGAATTCCTTATCTACATCATATCAATCATTCATTTTACCTATGGAAGATCCGTGCGTACCCTGGGGAGTGACAGGTCACCAAAGGGGGGGATTCATGTGGAGGGTCCCAACGCCTCATTTTCTGCCTCTTCCGTTTCTGCCGTTTCTTCCGCTTCGGCTGCGGCGCGGATCACCGAAGGCAAGGACGCGCGCGCGCAGGCCGTCCGCCGCTTTGCGCTGGGGGTGGCCTTCACCTTGGTCATCGCCGCCCTCGGGACCGGATTGGCGCGCCTCCCGGGGTTGAACCGGGTGGGCCCGTTGGCCTGCGCCATCGCCATCGCGGTTGCCTACCGGCAATGGGCCGGGTATCCCGAACGCTTGCGCAGTGGGATCCAGTTCTCCGCGAAGCGGCTGCTGCGCTTCGCGATTGTGCTGTACGGGCTCAAGTTGAACATCGCCATCATCCTGCACGACGGCTTGGGGCTCTTGATGCGCGATGTGGCGACCATCGCGTTCTCCATCGGCCTCATGGTCCTGCTGGCCAAGTGGTGGAAGGCGGACACCTCGCTCTCCCTGCTGCTCGGCGTCGGGACGGGGGTGTGCGGGGCCTCGGCCATCGCGGCGGTGTCGCCCATCCTGCGCGCCAAGGAGGAGGACACGGCCATCGCTGCCGGGATCATCGCCTTGGCGGGGACAGTGTTCGCCATCGCCTATACGCTGGTGCGGCCTTGGTTGCCTTTGACGGCCATGCAGTACGGGGTGTGGTCAGGCGTGAGCATCCACGAGGTGGCGCAGGTGGCGTTGGCCGCGGCGCCGGCGGGATCGCAGCCGTTGGCGGTGGCCTTGCTGGCCAAACTGGGCCGGGTCCTTCTCTTGATCCCGCTGGCCTTTGGCATGATGCTGTGGATGAAGTGGCGGGGCGGGCACGAAGGCCCGGTGAAGGTGGAGTTTCCGTGGTTCCTGGTGGGCTTTCTGGTGATGAGCCTGGTCGGCAGCTACCTGGTGCCGCTGTGGCACGTCCCCGCGACGTGGATGCAGGACGTCTCCACCTTCAGCAGTTTCCTGCTCACGACGGCGATGGTGGGGCTCGGACTGAACGTCAGCCTGAAGGACGTGCGCAAGAAGGCGGTACGGCCGTTTCTTGCGATGGTCGCCACGTCGGCCCTGCTGTCGGGTCTGACGCTGCTGTTCGTATGGTAGACCAGACCCGATACCACTGCTGCGCATCGTGTGTGCACTTTCGCGCAGAGCGCAGGCCGTCGGGAGTACGGACGTTTTGCCAGCGGTTGGGGTATGACACAAAACCGGCCTACCGGTTTGACTGCTGGCGCCCAAAGGAGCGCGTCCGGCGGCGCATGGAGCGGGAACGGGAGCGCGAGCGATAGGGGGATCCACCGCCGCGCTCCCGCCGCGCCGGGGTCTCACAATTGGGTCAGGATCTCCGGGCCGTTGTCCGTGATGGCCAGGGTGTGCTCGTACTGGGCACTCAGGCCGCCGTCCGCGGTGCGGGCCGTCCAGCCGTCGGGATCGAGCTTCGTCTCATAGGTGCCCGTGTTAACCATGGGCTCGATGGTGAACGTCATGCCCTTGCGGATGCGTGGTCCCCGGTGCGGCGGGCCGTAGTGCAGCACCTCCGGGCTCTCGTGCATCTCTCGGCCGATGCCGTGGCCGATGTACTCCCGCACCACCGACAGGCCCTCCGATTCCACGTAGGTCTGAATGGCGTGGCCGATGTCGGAGATGTGATTCCCGGCGACCGCCACCTCGATGCCCTTGAACAGTGCGTTTTTGGTGACGGTCAACAGGTGCCGGGCTTCCTCGCTGATCTCGCCCACCGCATAGCTCCACGCCGAATCCGCGTGCAACCCCTTGTGCAACGCCACCATGTCGACGGTGATGATGTCGCCCTCCTGCAGCACGTAGTCGCCAGGAAACCCGTGGCAGATCACGTCGTTGACGGACGTGCAGGAAGCGAACGGGTACCCCCGGTAGCCCTTCTGGGCGGGTTCCATGTGGTGTCGCAGCAAAAAGGACTCTACGAACGCGTCGATGTCCTTGGTCCGGATGCCGGGGCGGATGAAATCCGCCAAAGCGGCGTGGCACTCGGCCACCACCTTACCGGCTTCTCGCATCAGGTTGATCTCATATCGGCTCTTCGTGATGATCACGTGAAGACCTCCATCCGTTCCGCCCCGCGTGCGGGGATTCGTGCTTACTGTACCACAAGGCGGCCCTCCGTACGAACCGAATGGGAACCCGATCCGATTGAACCGGCGCACGGCAGCGCCTATGATGGTGACAACATGGATTACGGCCATTCGGAGAATTGCGGCCGGAAGGAGGAGATGCGTATGGCGTCTGCCGTCTGCCCGCACTGCGGGGAAACCGCGTATTCCAGCGCGGAGTTCGTCGAACCGTGGACCTGTCCGACCTGCAAGCAGGTGGTGGTCCCGGAGCTGACCCCGGAGGACAGGGAGCGCGTGGGAGAGACCGTGATTGAAAAATACAGCCGTTTCTGGTCACCGGAGTGACGCGGCGGGCCCGCTGCGGGCCGCGGATGTCCGGTCTTCCTCAGGGACGCCCGCCGTGTGCGCGTCCGGGGATCCGGTTTCCTGCGCCGCCCCCGGCGGATGCACGGAGTCGACATGCAGGATCAGTTCCGGGTCCGAGAAACCGAGGTTATCCTCGAGATAGGTCCGGATGTCCCGAAGCAGGCGGCGGGCCGCACCCGGGATGTCCGGCTGCCACATGGCCCGGACGTGCACGTGCACCGTCACCTGGTCCTCGAGGCGCGTGCGGACGGTCCGGACGGAGAACGGATGCCCCTCTTGGCGCGCGAGCTGTATGACCACGTCGCGCACCACCCGCGGGTGGATGTAGATGGCGCCCCCCGAGAACGCGGCGTTGACGACGGTCACGGGCGTGGGGCCGGTCGCCGGTGTGCGCGGGGTGTGCAGGCGGTACCGCAGCCGGCGCAGGAATTGTTGAAACCGCGGGATCTCCAGTTGCGCGGGGGTGACGGGAATGGCATGCATGCCGAGCCTGCGCAGATTGGCGGCCAGGTCCCGGTGGCGCAGCTCCGCGACGGTCTCGATGGGGATGAAGGTGATGGGCCCTTCCAGCCCGAGTTGGCGGCAGATGGTCTCCACCATCCGGGTGGAGGTGCCGAGCACCAGGACCGTGTTCGGCGCCAATTGCCGGATCCTCTCCGCCACCTGCCTCCGGTGCTCCTCGTCCGTGAATATGGCGCGCTTGACCGCCGCAATCCGGTTGGGTTCGAACTTGGCCGAAAAACCAGCCGCGACCCGTCCGCCGTGGATGAGCAGGCCGTCGTCGATGATGATCTGAGCCCCCACCTGCCGGGCCACGCGTTCTGCACGGTGGCTCTTGCCCGTGCCGCTCGGTCCCACCAAGCCGTAGATCTGCATGTCCGGTTCCCCCTTGTGGCCGCAAGCCGCCCGTCGTATGGTAGACTGATCTCAATCTTACACGATTGTCCGCCTGTGCGGACGAGGAGCGTCGCAGATGTTGGACAACCATTTTTGGCCGATGCTGGGCGCCTCATCTTCTGAGTTTGGGAAATCTTTGCCGCAGCAAATTGCCGACTACATCGCCACCGAGATCCTGCAGGGCCGTTTCCGCCCGGGCGAGCGGTTGAAGGAAGAGGACTTGGCCGCCAAGTTCCAGACCAGCCGCGCGCCGGTGCGGGAGGCGCTGTACCTGCTGCAGATTGACGGGCTGGTGGAGCGCCAGCCCCGCCGGGGCACCGTGGTGAAGGCGTACACCGAAAAGGAGATCCGCGAGCTGTACGAGGTGCGCCAGGGGTTGGAGCAGATTGCCGTGGAGCGGCTCCGGCACGCCTGGAGCCGGCGTGCGGCGGAGCGGTTTCACGCCGTACTCGCGGATATGGAACAAGCGCTGGCCGAATCGGACGCGGAGGCGTACGCGGAGTTCAACGAGGCCTTTCACGAATTGATTTTCGATCTCGCCGGCAACGAAGTCCTGCTGCGCCTCTACCGCCAACTGCAGAACCTGCTGCGCCTGCTGCTGCGCCTCTCGACGCAGGAGGCGGCTCAGATGCGGGCTTCCTACGAGGAGCACCGGGCCATCGTGGCGGCTTTGGAGCGCGGGGATTTTGAAGAAGCCAAGCGGGTCCTGGCGCAGAATGTCGATCACGGGCTCCACCGTGCCCTCGGCACGCGCGCGGAGGTGCCCCCGGGCACTCGAACATGATTGACGAAAGGGCGGTCATTCCGAAATAATAGGAATGAACCGTCGGTTCGTCGAATGGATTGTCGACAATCGACAAATCGAGAGAGGGTGGGTCGCGTGCGGGTCACGGTCCAGCGATTCGAGCAGTTCGGCAGCATGCGGTTTCAGTTGACCGGTCCGGTCGGGATCATCACCATCAACCGGCCGCGCCAGCGCAACGCGTTGACGCGCGGGATGTGGGAGACGTTGGCGCAGTGGTGCGAGCACCTGCCGCAGAAGACGAAGGTGCTCATCCTGCGCGGCGGCGGCCGGGATTTCACCGCTGGCAGCGATATCAAAGAATTTGCGAGGCTGACGGTCGACGAGGCGGACGACGCCTTCGAGACCATGGAGCGGGCCATCGCCGCGATGGAGCGGGTGCAGGTCCCGACCATCGCGTCCATCAACGGGCCTGCCTACGGGGCGGGATTCGTCCTGGCGCTGGCGTGCGATTTGCGCATCGGGTCTCCCCTGGCCCGTTTCGGCATGCCCGTGGGCAAGCTGGGCATCACCCTGCAGACGCCGTTTGTCCGCCGGCTCATCGCCATCCTCGGGCCGAGCCGCACGAAGGAGTTGGTGTATACCGCGCGATCGTACTCGGCCGAGGAGGCGCTGGCGCTGGGCCTGTTGAATCAGTTGGTGCCGGAGGAGGAACTGGACGAGCGCACGCTCGATCTCGCCAAGTCCATCCTCCAGCAGTCGCGCGCCTCTCTCTTCGCGGTTAAAGACAGCGTTCATCGGGTGCTGGCCGGCGAGGCGGAGCGGGAGCGGCACTGGGTGGACCGGCGGGACTTCGTCGAAGGGGTGCGCGCGTTCACGGAGAAACGTCCCGCCCGCTTCTGACGGGCGCGGTTCTGGCTCGCCGCGGCTTCGGTGCGGCGGCAATCGGCGACATACGGAGGGAGAGAAACCGGTGGGCTATCTCAGCGACATCACCATCATCGACCTGACGCGTATTTTGAGCGGCCCGTTCTGCACGATGTACTTCGCCGACATGGGGGCGAACGTCATCAAGGTCGAGCCGCCCGGCGGGGACGACACCCGCACCTGGGGGCCGCCGTTCATCGAGGGCGAGAGCGCCTACTTTCTCAGCATCAACCGCAACAAACGGAGCATCGTGTTGGACCTCAAGAGCGACCAGGGCAAATCCGTCCTGCGCCGCCTCATCGCCAAGGCGGACGTGGTGGTCGAGAACTTCCGCCCGGGGACCTTGGAGCGGCTGGGCTTCGGGTTTGAGGAGCTCAAGCGCATCAACCCGCGCATCATCCTCGCGTCCATCTCGGGATTCGGGCAGACGGGGCGTTACCGGGACGAACCCGGGTACGACGTGATTGCCCAGGGGATGGGCGGCCTGATGTCGGTCACCGGGGAGCCGGACGGCCCGCCGGTGAAGCCGGGCTTCTCGCTGGCCGACGTCGGGGCCGGCATGTGGGCCATCATCGGCATCCTGACGGCGCTGCATCACCGCGACAGGACCGGGGAGCCGCAGTGGGTGGACGCGTCGCTGCTGGAGACGATGATCTCGATGCAGACCTACATCGCGGGCAACTTCTTCGCCAGCGGCAAGAACCCGCGCCCAATGGGCAGCGCGCACCCGAACATCTGCCCGTATCAGGCGTTCCCGGCCAGCGACGGGTACTTCAACCTGGCCGTCGGGAACGACAAGATGTGGCGCCAGTGCTGTGAGGCCATCGGGGAGCCGCAGTGGGCGGAGGACGAACGATTCCGGACCAACCCGGACCGGGTGATGAACCGCGACGTGCTGATTCCGATGCTCGAGGAGAAGTTCCGCCAGCGGACGGTGCGCGAGTGGGTGGATCTCTTCCGCAGCATCCGGATTCCGTGCGGCCCCATCTACCGCCTGTCGGAGCTGTACGACGATCCGTACGTGATGGAGCGGGAGATGGTCACGACGGTGGAGCACCCGACGGCGGGCACGGTCAAGACGGTCGGCGTGCCGGTCAAGTTCCATCACGGCGAAGGGGGCGTCCGTCCGTTTGCGGCGCCGCCTCTGCTCGGCCAGCATACGGAGGAGGTTTTGCGCGAGTTCGGCATCCCGGAGGAGGAGATCCGGGCGGTCGCCGGCGAAAAGCCTGGGAACTGATTGGGATTGGGCCACCCCCTGGGGTGGCCTTTTTGCGCCCGGCGATGTGTGGAAACCGCCGGACGGAGGAAAACTGGAAAGCAGTGCAACAAATGCCGGTGACCGGTCACGTCTGCGGCGCATACAATCCGTCACTGAGCAGGAACACCGCTCCGATGCAGGCGCCCGCCAGCAGCCAGCCGAGGCGGGCCCGGCGTGTCATGGGCTGCCTGCGCCCGGGGAGGGTGGCGGCGAATGCGGTGACCACCACTGCGGACAGCGGGATGAACGACAGGCGGATGAGCAGATGGACCAGGTTGTGCAACGGCGAGCCCTCCCTCGATGGCATACGGGTGGCCGGCCTGGGTGGGCCTGCCGTGACCTATTGTGCCACAGTTGCGCATACGTTTCAGCAAGGGTGCGCACGCGTTGGAGAAGGGGAGTCCTCGCATGGGGGAGTATGAGGCGCAGCAGTGGACGGTGCTCAACGTCGGTCTGTGGAACGGCGCCATCACCGGCGCCCGCGGGCGGCTGCTGTACCGGGCAATCCTGCGCAGCGCTCTGGATGCCGGGATCCGGGGCGGCACCGCTTGGGTCGGCATCGAGGGCGGCCATGGCCGGGGGGCGTTTCGCAGCGTGGAGAGTGAGGTGGCGTCCAACGAATTGCCCGTCATGTTGGCGTTTGTCGATCACGCTTCGCCCATCGCCGGCTGGTTGCCGGAACTGCGGACGTTGGTGGACGCCCATGGCCTCGTGGTGAGCGACGAGGCATCGGTGTGGTTGAGGATGCTCGGGAGCGGTGGACGGGCTGGCCCACCGGGCATCCGGGCGAGTGGTGCGCCGCAATGTCCGTCCCGCGACGCGTCCCGGGATGCCCTGGGACCGGCTGGCGATGGGACCCGCGGCGCGCCGGGCGGTAAAGATGCTGGCGGTGAGGACGTACCGTCCCGCGGTTTCGGCGGCCGTGCATCGCCCGGCGACGGGGCGGAGCAAGGGCTGATGGTGCAGGTCTACACCGTGGAAGGAAGGACGCTTCAGGGCAAGCCGGTGTATCAGGCCGTGGCGGAGTTCTTGCGCAAGCGGGGCGTGCTCTGGGTGTCCACCACGCGCGGCCTGACGGGGTTCGGCGAGCAGCGACGCGTCCATGAACCGCAGTGGTTGCTGCGCGCGCACGACGCCCCGGTGATGGTGACCGCACTGGATCGCCAGGACCGGCTCGAATCCCATCTGCCGGCGCTGGTTCAGTTTGTCGGTCACGAGGGGTTGGTCGTCAGCCGCCGCGTGCGCTGGCACCACCCCTGACCCTCGTTCCGACCGAAGCCGGCGACGGGTGGCGCGAACCGGAGCGGGAGGAGTCGGTTGAAACGCCCTCCGCCATCAGGAAGAAAGGTGCAAGCCGGCGCGCTCTTCCCACCGCGAGAAGTAGAGATAGCGCGCGGCCACCATGTGCAGGACCCAGGCCATGAAGACGCTGTACACCACCCCGAGGGCGAGGAGCCCCCAGCCCGGCAGTTGGGCGGAGATCGCCAGGCAGGCCCCGGTCGACGCGGCCATCACGGCGCCGAACGGGAGCATCGGCGCGAAGCCGTGGAGCAGGGCCTCCGCTGCCGAACGGATGGCCTCCCGCATCGCCGGTTCGCACACCAGCGCCACGTCTCCAAACAGGAATACGAACCGCGCGAGCAGAACCCCTACAGACAGGAGCGTGGCCAGAGCCGGCAGCGCCTGGGCGATGCCCACCGCGGTGAGGCCGAGGGCGGTCCACAGCAGGTTCCACGTCAACAGGCGCCAGAAACTCCGGGCGGCGTCGGCCAAAAACGTGGACAAGCCAGCCGGCTGTCCAGTGTCAACGCGCACCAGCACCCCGTAAAATCCGCCGGTGAGAAAGACCTGCACGAGCAGCACCAAAAGCGGAAAGACCCAGTGCACGCCCGTCGCGGGATGGATGAAGTTCCAGAGGCTCGGGAAGCCCGTCGGCAGGGTGAGCAGCTGCAGGCGTCCACCCGGTGCGCTCAAGCCCACGTGGGCCCACCGGAGACACACCCAGGAGACGGCGCTGAATGCAGCGGCGAGCGCCGCGAGGCTGAGAAACGCGCGCCAGAAACGCTGGACCACGGGAGATTCACTCCTTGTCGGGAGAGGCTCGCACGGAACGAAGTCTTTGTCTCATTCTACCCAACCGGCTCTCGCCACAAAAGAGGACAGGCCCGCGAACGCATCCGGGCGGGCAAAGATCAGATCTCTGGCGGGGCGAGGGCGGATTTGCGTCCGACCGCTGCCGTGATGCGGGTCCGTGCTGGCACGAGGGAAAGGAGAGATCAGATCTGTTGCGAGGGATTGGCAGCGATGTGGTGGAGATCCGCCGCGTGGAACAGGCCCTGGCCCGGCACGGGGAACGCTTCCTGGCGCGGGTGTTGAATCCCGAGGAGCTCCGGGAGGCGGAGGTCCTTCCGGCGGCGCGGCGGGTGGAGTTCGTCGCCGGGCGATTCGCGGCCAAGGAAGCGGTGGCCAAGGCCCTGGGGTGCGGCATCGGGCGGCTCGGCATGCCGCGGGTGGGCATCGTGCTGGAGGATACGGGCCTCGTGGCCCGTTTTGCCGCCTGGCCGGCGGGGGTGCCGCCCGTCGGGCGCGTGCTGGTCAGCATCACCCACACCCGGGAACTGGCGTTCGCGGTCGCGGTGTGGGACCCGGACGGCTGACCCCGGTGCCACCGGCGGGGGATTGTACTATCCGTGGGACGGGCGGAATAAACTATACCAATCCTCGGGGAGGGTACCGAGTGTTTCTGCTCACCAGCGAACAGATGCAAGAACGAGACAGACACACCATCACGACACTGCGTGTACCCGGTTTGGTGTTGATGGACCACGCGGGGCGCGCCATCGCGCAGGCGGTCGGGCGCGGGCGGCCGCAGCGGGTCACCGTGGTCTGCGGCAAGGGCAACAACGGGGGCGACGGATGGGCCTGCGCGCGCTGGTTGCATCACTGGGGGATCCGGGTGACGGTGGTCAGCGTGATCGATCCCGGGCAACTGCAGGGCGAAGCCGCGCAGGCGGCCGAGATGGCCATCGCGAGCGGCGTTCCCTACCAAGTCTATTCGGACGGGGACCCGCTTCCGGAAGCCGACGCCTTTGTGGACGCGCTGCTCGGCACCGGGACGGCCCGACCGTTGGCGGGCACGATGCGCCGGTTGGCCGAACAGATAAACCAGCAGTCGCCGTGGACCGTGGCGGCGGACGTGCCGACGGGCGTGGACGCGAGCACCGGGGAGGTGCCCTCGGTGGCGGTGCGGGCGGATGTGACCGTCTGCCTGGCGGCGCAGAAGCTCGGCACCGCCGTCACCCCCGGCTGCCTGTACGCGGGACGGGTGGAGGTGGCTGACATCGGGATCCCGTTGGATCCGGCGGCCCCGTATGCCGCCTGGGTGCAGGAGGAGGACGTCCGCCGGGCGATTGCCCCGCGGCGGCCGGAGTCGCACAAGGGCAGCTTCGGCCGCGTCGGGGTTCTGGCCGGACCGATGCCGGGCGCCGCGGTGTTGGCCGGTCTCGGGGCCGCGCGGGCGGGTGCAGGACTGGTGGTGTTCGGGTCCCAGTTTCCGCTGCCCGTCCCGGTACCGGTGGAGTTCGTCCTGCGCGACGCCCTCCGGGCGGACACGTGGCACGGGGACTGCCAGGCCGTGGTCGTGGGTCCCGGGCTCGGGGACCGGGACGCGGACCGGGAGCGGGCCCGCCGTGTCATCGAGCGCCACACCGGTCCCGGCGTGATCGATGCCGACGCGCTGCCTCTGGCACTCGAGGCGGGCCGTGCCCTGGACACCTGGGTGCTCACGCCCCACCCAAAGGAGTGCGCCCGCCTGCTGGGGTGGACCACGGACCAGGTCCAGGCGTCACGGCTGGCGGCGGTCCGAGCCTTGGCCAAGCGCACCGGCGCGGTGGTGGTGCTCAAAGGCTACCGGAGCATCATTGCGGATGCCCTCGGCCGCATCCGCGTGAATCCGACCGGACACGCAGCGCTGGCCACCGCCGGGACGGGCGACATTCTGGCGGGCATCATCGGCGGCCTGTTGGCCCAGGGTGCCGACCCGTTTACCGCGGCGTGCGCCGGTGCCTGGTTGCACGGCCGGGCCGGGGAGCTCGCCGGTGAACAGGTGGGATCCGTCAGCACCATGGCGGCGGATGTGGTCGAACACATTTCCCGAGCAATTTCGGCCTGCTTCGACACGCCGTCAGGGGGATAGCAGGTTGTGGGTGTTCGTCGAGAAAGGCGAGGTGGAGTATGCGTAGGGTCAGTGGAATGTTGGTTGCGGTGGGACTGGCGGCGGGGTTGGCCGCCGGGTGCGGTGCGCCTTCCAGGGATGCGATGAACGCAAAACTGCAGACCCAGCAGGAGAAGCTGAGCGCCAGCAATTATCAGAGCACGGCCAAAATGACGGTGCAGATGGAGAACGGATCGCAGACGTACTACATCGAGACGGACTACGATTCGCCGGAAGTCTACAAAATCGCCTTGGGAGACGCGAACAAGAACATCAATCAGATCATCGTCCGCAACGGCAGCGGCATGTTCGTGGTCAGCCCGACGCTGCAGAAGGTGTTTCGCTTCAACGGAAACTGGGCGCAGAATCAGGGGCACATCTACCTGTACGACCAAATTTTGCACCAACTCTCCACATCACCGGACGTGAAGGTGAGCAAGAAAGGAGACGTGTACACCTTCACGATGCCCATCACGCCAGAGAACGACATCGTCGCCAAACAACAGGTGGACCTGAGTGTGAACACCCTGGAACCGAAGAAAGTGGTGCTGTACGACAAGGAGAACAAGGCGGTCGTCACCATCGAGTTCACCTCCTTCCAGACGGGCGTCAAGTATCAGCAGGCCGATTTCGATCCCCAGAAGTTGGCGTCGTCCGGCGCGGTCAAGACGACCACCGTGCAGGACAGCCAGTTCACCTTCGTCGAACCCCAGGAGATCCTCGGCGACAAGCAGGACCTGTCCGATCAACTGTCGGCCACGGATTGGCTGCTCCGCTACACGGGGCCGTACGACTTCACGCTCGAGGAGTGGCGCCCGGACCCGGGCGTGGCCGGTGTCCCGGGCGGGAAGCTGGTGGATCTCTTCGGCGTCCCGGCGGTCCTCGCGGGTTCAGGGAACGCGCAGCGCCTGATGTGGATTCACAACGGCGTGCAATTCTCGTTGACCAGCGACAAGTTGTCGTTGGATCAGATGAAAGAGGTGGCCATCTCCACCTTCGGACAGGTGGGCAAGTGAATGAGATGAGGGGCGTACCGCTGCGCTCCTGTGCGAAAGGGAGCCGCTTCGCGGCACACCCCTCATCCTCGCGCGACATGTTTCGTCGTGGCCCAGCCTCATTGCGCCCCGCCGTTGCGCCGCTTCGCGTGCGGATGGCGGGGCGATCCGCGACGCCGTGCCGGCGTGCCACGCCGAGGCCGAAAGCGATGGGGGCGTATGGTGGCCTCTGACCACCGTGGCCGATTTTTGACAGCCGCTTTTCGGCACCGATATAATACCGGTTGTACGCATCGGTCAGGGTTACGTTCCGCATGGAGGTGCCGCGCGTGTCCAATGGGAATACGAAGCGAGTCGTCGTCAACATCCCCCAGCAACTGCTCGAGCAGGTGGATGGCATCGCCCTTCGGGCGCAGACCAACCGCAGTGAGATCATCCGGGAAGCGATGCGGCGATATGTCACGGAACACTGGAAAGCCGACATCCGCGCGGCGATGCAACAGGGCTACCTGGAGATGGCACGCATCAACCTGCGCATCGCTTTGGAGGCGTTTCCACTGGAACATGAGGCCGGGGGTACCGTGGAGCGACTGGTGAGCGGGGTGTAACAGCTTGAACGTCAAGCGGGGGGACATCTTTTTTGCCGAGCTTTCGCCGGTGGTCGGCTCTGAACAGGGCGGCTTCCGGCCGGTTCTCGTGATCCAGAACGACATCGGGAACCGGTTTAGCCCCACCGTGATTGTTGCGGCCATTACCGCCCAGATCCAGAAGGCGAAATTGCCGACGCATGTCGAAATTTCCGCGAGCCAGAGTGGCCTGGAACGGGACTCCGTGATCCTGCTCGAACAGATCCGCACCATCGACAAGCAACGCCTCACCGCGAAGATCACCCACCTCGACGAACACATGATGAAACGCGTCAATGAAGGACTGATGATCAGCCTGGGCTTGGTGGATCTGTGACCGCCCGGGCCGCTGGCGTGTGGAAGGGAGTTGCAGCCTTGAATCCCGTGCATGATTCGGAGATCCGGGACATCGCATTGGCGCCGGAGGGGCGCCGCAAGATCGATTGGGCGTCCGCGCACATGCCGCTCCTGGCCCAATTGCGTGAACAGTTCCAACAGGAGCGTCCGTTCGCCGGCAAGCGCGTCGCCATCTGCCTGCATCTGGAGGCGAAGACGGCGAACCTGGCGCTGTTGGTCCAGGCGGGCGGCGCAGAGGTGGCTGTCGCAGCCAGCAACCCGCTGTCGACTCAGGACGACGTGGTGGCCGCGCTGGTGGACGCGGGCGTGACGGCCTACGCGTGGCGGGGGGCGACGGACGAGGAGTACCACCGGCACCTTCAGCGTCTGCTCGACTTTCATCCGGAGGCCATCATCGATGACGGCGGAGATCTGATCACGACGCTGCATCGGGATCGGCCGGAGCAGTTGGCGGAAGTCCGCGGCGGCTGCGAGGAGACGACGACGGGCATCCTGCGGTTGCGCGCGATGGAGGCGGAGGGGGCCTTGAAGGTTCCCATGATGGCGGTGAACGACGCCTACTGCAAGTACCTGTTCGACAACCGGTACGGCACGGGTCAGTCGGTGTGGGACGGCATCATGCGGACCACGAACCTGCTGGTGGCGGGCAAGACGGCGGTGGTGGTCGGTTACGGCTGGTGCGGCAAGGGCGTCGCCATGCGGGCGAAGGGATTGGGGGCCCGCGTCATCGTCTGCGAGACGGATCCCATTCGCGCCCTCGAGGCGGTCATGGACGGCTTCACCGTCATGCCGCTGGTGGAGGCGGCCCGCCAGGGGGACTTTTTCGTGACGGTCACGGGCAATCGCGACTGCATCACGCGCCCGGCCTTCGAGGTGATGAAGGACGGCGCGGTTCTTGCCAACGCGGGCCATTTCGACGTGGAGATTTCGAAGCCGGACCTGCGCGAGCTGGCGGTGTCGGTGCACGAGGTACGGCATAACATTGAAGAGTACCGGATGCGCGACGGGCGCAGGTTGTATCTGCTGGCACAGGGCCGGTTGGTGAATCTGGCCTCGGGCGACGGCCATCCGGTGGAAGTGATGGACATGACGTTCGCGCTGCAGGCCCTCGCCCTGCGCGCGGTGGTGCAAGGGGATTTCGCGCCCGGCGTGCACCCCTTGCCGCGTGAGCTGGATGAGCGCGTGGCGCGGATGCGCCTGGCGGCCTGGGGCTTTTCGGTGGACGAGCTGACGCCGGCGCAGCGGGCGTACCTGGCCAGCTGGCGGGCGTGATGTCCCCGCTTTGCGCACGCACCCAACCAGGTCTATCAAAGAAAAGGAGATGCAGGGGATGCGGCCTTTTATCGGCATCACGGGCACCCGGCATGTGATCCAGACCAGTTCACCGGCACCCGTCCTCATGGGCTTGGTGTGCTCGGACGACTACGCCAAGGGGGTGGAGGCCGCGGGCGGCGTCCCGGTCATCATCCCGTTTCTGACGGATGAAGAAGCCATCGACCGGCTCGCGGATCGCCTCGACGGCCTGCTCTTGGCGGGCGGGGAGGACGTCGACCCGAATCGGTTCGGCGAATCCCCCGTGACGGGATTGGGACAGGTGGTGCCGGAGCGCGACGAATTGGAGCTCGCCCTCATCACACGGATGCGCCGCCGAAACAAACCCATCCTCGGCATCTGCCGGGGGATTCAGGTGTTGAACGTCGCCTTCGGCGGAACGCTGTATCAGGACCTGCCGCGCCAGTGGGGCGGGCGGATTCAGCACAGCCAGAAAGCGCGCCGGGACCATCTCAGTCACAGCGTGCGGATGGAGCCCGACAGCCGTTTGGCGGCGCTGTTTGGCGGCCGGACGGAGGTGCGGTGCAACTCCTTCCACCACCAGGCGGTGAAGGACGTGGGGGACGGACTGCGGCCGGTGGCGTGGGATGAGGAAGGTTTGATAGAAGCCGTGGAAAGTGTGGACAGTGACGCGTTTGTCGTCGCCGTGCAGTGGCACCCCGAAAACCTGTGGCAGCGATGGCCGGAACATCACGGGCTGTTTCGGGGCCTCGTGGAAGCCGCGGCACAGCGGCGCACCGTCGTGATCTAAGGCGATCCGGGCGGGGGTTCGCTGCGGAGGTGGCCGGTGATGACCGAAGAAAAGGCAGGACCCGTGCGCATGACCGAGACCACGGCCGGAGGGGTGCTGTGGAGGGTTGGCATTGCGGCCACGCTGGTGATGACCAGCGCGGTCTCCGGCTGTTCTCCCGTGGGGGACCTGCCGTCCTCGCCGCCCAGTGCCACGCCTTCCCTGCAAACGCAGCCCGGCGTGCATGCCTTCTCCTTCTACAGCCCCGCGCTGAAAAAGAACATGGCCGTGGACGTGTATCTGCCGCCCGGATACAACACCGCCAGGCGGTATCCGGTGCTGTACCTGTTTCACGGCAAGGACGGACGCGCCGACACCTGGATGGACGGCGCCATCGGCATCAACCACGCCGCCGATCAACTCATCGCCAGCGGCCAGATCCAACCGCTCATCATCGTCTCGCCTCAGATGGACAACGGTTACGGGATCAACACCGCCGCTGCTGCCACTGCCGTGGGAGGTTACAACCGCGGCATGTACGAGGACTACATCATCCGGGATCTGGTTCCTTACATCGACCGCCATTACAGCACCGCCGCCGATTCCGCTCACCGGTACATCGGCGGGCTCTCCATGGGCGGATTTGCCGCCTTGCACGACGCGTTCTTGCATCCTGACCTGTTCTCGAAGGTGGGGGTCATCAGTGCAGCCCTGTGGGTGGGGGAGCCGCCGGCGGAGTTGAAGTGGATTTATCCCGACCGCGCGACACAGGCGGCCAGAGATCCCATCACCATCGCCGCCCATCGCAACCTGGGCAGCTTGTCCATTCTCATGATTGAGGGGAAAAGCGATCCGTTTCTCGCGGCGGATCGGACGCTTTACCAAACCCTTCAGTCCCGCGGCGATCTGGTCGTGTACCGCGAATACCCCGGCGCCCACAACTACGGCTTTTGGCGCGCACACGCGGCGGAGATGCTCACATTCTTCGCCGACAAGGAACCGGACCTCGCCCTCCGCGGCGCCGTCAAATCCTCGATGGTTTGAAAAAGCCCAGGGCTCAGCCCTGGGCCTGACCTGCTTTCAGCCACTGTGCGACCGTGACCAAACGGCGCGCCTGGTGCTGGATGGCCGCGACGGCCTTGTCGTCGATCTCGCCGCTTTCGGTCACCGTCACGCTGGTCCCGTACGGATTGCCGCCGGCCGCGAACGTCGATGGGTCCGTGTATCCGGGCGCGACGACGATGGCGCCCCAGTGGTACATGCTCGTGTACAGCGACAGGATGGTCGCCTCCTGGCCGCCGTGCGGATTCTGCGCGCTCACCATGGCGCTGACGACCTTGTTGACCGTCTTGCCCTGGAACCACAATCCGCCGAGGGTGTCGATGAACTGCTTCATCTGGGACGGGACGTTGCCGAAGCGGGTGGGGACGCTGAACAGCAGCGCGTCGGCCCACTCGATGTCCGCCGCGGAAGCGGTGGGCACATCCCGGGTCGCCTCGTAGTGCGCCTTCCACGCCGGGTTCTGGGCGATGGCCTCCTCGGGCGCCAGCTCCGGCACCTTCAGCACCTTCACCTCTGCCCCCGCCTGTTTGGCGGCCTCCGCCGCCACCTGCGCCATCTTGTGGTTGGTCCCCGTGGAACTGTAATAGAGGATTGCGAGTTTCACGTTTGCCATGATGTCTCCTCCGTTCTTTGGGCGATTCCTCTGGTGAGCGTGTACTTTCACGCGGTCGCGCATGCGGTGAGGTGCGGCCTCACGCGGTTCACTATAGTTGAGTTACTTACGATTTGTCAACCGCTGTCCCTTTCGATGCCCCAGACGGCTTGCGCATCGGTGGCGGTCAGGCTTGTCCCCCAAAATGGGGCGCTGAATGCATGGGAAAGGGTGCGCCGGGATGAGGCGCGGAAAGGAGGGAATCCGGATGGCGCAGGTCACTCCGCAGTCCTGTCACCTGCAGTTGCAGTTCCAGGTCGGCACCACCGTGAGCGGCATGCCGAGGATCCAGAACCGGAACTTTACCAACGTGTCGCCCGCTGCGTCCGATGACGACCTGCTGGCGGTCGGCCAGGCCCTCGCCGCCCTGTTTGATCTGCCGCTGCACGCCATCGCCCGCGTCCATCAGGACGCCATCGAACCCGGCCCGCAGGCGTAACGCGGGGAATCCACATGGAGAGGAGGGAAGGCTGAATGGCCTCGAAGACGGTGTTGCAGCTCGAGTTCCTGACGGACCAGAATAAGCGGGTGCGCATCACCATCCCGTCACCGAAACAACCGGTCGACGCGGCGGCGGTACAGAACGCCATGGACCTGATTGTCCAGAAGAACGTGTTCGCGTATCCGCAGGGCGTCATTGTGAAAAGGGCCGCCGCCACGCAGGTGGTGACGGATTCCACCGAGATCGCGTGACATCAGGCTTGCCGCCGACAGCGCGGGTCCTCCTCAGATGCGGCGGACCCCGCCGTACACCCCATGGACACCCCCCGCCCAGGCGGCAGACGTCCCCGCGCACACCTTCAGGCCCTCCGGCCATGCCGGAGGGCCTGCCCTGCCAGGGTATCGAATGCACGTCACGGCAACTGAACGCCTGCCTCGATGCGCCGGCGCACCACTTCCCACAGCGTCTCGGCATCTTGCGCCTGAAGGACCTCCTGGTCATTGATGAGGACGAACGGCCTGCGTACGCAGATTTCGCACAGGCCGAGGCACGCCCAGCGCCGGAGTCGAACCTGGGGGAACCGTCCCGCGGTCTCTTCCCAGACGCGTTGGCTTCCCAGGGGCAGGTTCCTGACACAGACCTCAATCTTTCGCACCTCTTCCACGCTGCTTCCTCACCTTCATCCTTTCGCGGCGCGCCTGCGGTACAGCCACACCGCCGCTGCGGCAGCGGCGGCGACGACGGCTGCTCCGCCCAGGATGGTGCGCGATCGCGCCAGGACATCGTCCACGTGCTCGCCGAACCAATACCCGGCGCCGACCCAGGCGGTGCACCACAACCCGGCGCCGATGCCAGTGTAGAGCACGAACGGCCGCCAGTCCATGCCGCTGAGGCCGGCCACGTAGGCGCTCACGGATCGGACACCGGGGAGGAACCGGCCCGGTGCCAGCATCCACGGTCCCCACCGGTCCATCAGGCGGGTGGTGCGACTCATGCCGCGGTCGCTGAGCAGCGCAAGACGTCCCCCGATGCCGTGGACGAAACGGGCCCCGAAACGCCGGCTCGCCCAGAACGCCATCCCGGCTCCGGTCACGTAACCTGCGGTCCCGAACACCCACAGGCCGCCCAGGTGCATCCGGCCTTGGGCGGCGAGAAAGCCGTAGAATGCGAGCACCGCGTCTCCGGGGAACGGCAACCCCAGTCCTTCGATGACCATCGCCACGAAGACGCCGGGAGACCCCCATCCGACGACGGCGCCGGCGAGTCCGCCGAACCAGTCCAACACGCGCATCCTCCTCCACGTCTTCATCCATACGACAGCGTCCAGGCGATGATGTCCCATCCACGACGGCCAGGGCTCAAAACCCGCTTCGGATGGTAGAATGGAATGGGAATGGTTGGGGGTGGATGATGCATCATGGAAGCGAGACCGAGGGGACCTATGCGCAATCCATCCGGGATTCGGGAGGGGACGATATGACGCGGAAGGGCGCGGCACGGGCGTGGCTGTCGCTGTGGCTGATCTGCGGGGGCTTGGCGGGGTGTACCGCGCAGGGGACCGGATCGAACAACGCCACCTCCGGCGCGGGCGGACAGAATGCGGCCGAACAGACGACAAACGGGCAGGCGGTGGTAGAGACGGCCGGGGGAGCGACGAAGGGGACGGTGGCGGACTCGAAGGATGTCGTGAATCCAGACGTCATTCGGCGACACTATGCGGAGAATCATCTGAATGTGGTGAAGATACAGCCTTATCCGCAGTTCCACGGTGAATTGGTGACCTACAGCTACGGGGATCCCACCATCCCCGACCGATGGGACTGGTGGGGCGAAGACGGCAAGCCGTACCCGCTGCCGACTTCAAAATACTTCACCACGTTGATGGAGGTGCGTGACGACACGGACATCCTGCTGATGGCCACCGGGGAGAACGACATCGACGCTTCGGTGGACTTCCCGTTCGTCATGCATTGCTATCGCATGGATGCCAAATCTCCGTTTTTCGAGGTGGATGAACCGTACTATGCCCCGTTGAATCAACCCGAGTCTTTCGGAGACAAGAAGACGGAGAGGCTCAGCGAGGTTCGGCTGACGGTTGACGGTCTGCAGGCGGCATTTGCGCCCGCTCCGGGGAAGGAGAGTTCGTTCTGGGCCGGGGCGACGGGGATTCCCGACACGAAGACCTCGTACGACAAATCGTCCGGCGAGATGGCCATTCGGTTCCTGAACACGGCGTTGGCGCTGGATCCCAAGCGGCTCGCCGGCGAGCAGAACGAGTTTATCCGCTCGGTTTCGGTGAAGACCGACGGGGCGGACACGGTGTTGCACGTACGGCTGAAGCCGGAGGTGGGCTGGTACACCGCCAAGCGGATGTGGGTGGCAGAATCCCAGTTCCGGCTGCCGTACGTCTGGTTCACGTTTGCCGAGAATCGCCCCGACCTGTAGGGATGTGAGGGGCCGGGGCGTCAAATGGATGTGTCGAGGGGAGGTACCGGGGCGCGGCGGGGTCTCCCCTGGGGTGTCCATCTGGCGTTCGGTTTGGAGATGGTCCGCAACCTGATATGATATGGAAAACGGACGAATTCAGGAGTGAAACCTTGTTGAGGATGCGAGAACCGGACGACATCCGCGACGCCAAGGTGCTGTATACCACGGCCGGCGGCGAAATGGACGACGCCGCGGACGGCCGGGCGGAGGGATGGGCGTGAATGGGTTGGACGAGTTTGGCCTCATCGAACGGCTGGTCCAGCGGGTGCCGAGTTCCGGACGCACGGTGGTGACCGGGGTGGGGGACGACGCGGCGGTGTTGGCGGTCGATCCCGGTGAACAGGTGTTGGTCAGCACGGACGCGATGGTCGACGGGGTGCACTTCCTCACCCGCACCATGGGGTTTGCGGACGTGGGCTACAAGGCGGCCGCCTCTACCATCAGCGACATCGCGGCGATGGGCGGCGAAGCCCGGCACCTGGTGGTGGCGCTGGCCGTCCCGGAGGCCGCCCGGCTGGCGGATCTGGAGGCGCTGTACGACGGCATCGCCCTGGCCTGCCGGGATCACGAGGTCAGTGTCGTGGGCGGAGACGTCATCCGCACCGGCGGGCCGATGGTCGTCACCTGCACGGTGATTGGCGCGGTGCCGGCGGGACAGGCGGTCTTGCGAAGCGGGGCGCGGCCGGGGGACGTGGTGTTCGTCACCGGCTGGGTCGGCGGATCGGGGGCTGGGTTGGCGCTCCTGCTCGATGGCACCCCCGTGGCGGGGGACGTGGCGGCAGAGCTGGTGGCGTGCCACCGGCGTCCGCGCGCCCAGTTGCTGGCGGGGGCCATCCTGCGCGAAGCTGGCGCGACGAGCCTCGACGACATCAGCGACGGCCTCGCCAATGAATTGAACGAGATCAGCCGCGCCAGCGGCGTCCGCCTGCGTATCCAGGCCACGCGCGTGCCGGTGGCGCCTGCGGTGCGGGACTTCGCGCGGCGGCGGGGCGAGGACCCGCTGCGCTACGCCTGGTACGGCGGAGAGGACTACCAGCTGGTGGGGACGGCGCCTCCGTTCGCCTTTGCGCGGGCGTTGGCCCGTTGCGAGTCGTCCGGCGTCAAACTCACCCAGATTGGGCGCGTGGACGCGGGGGACGGCGTGATCGCCGAATACGAAGACGGGCGCTTGGAAGTGGTGGAGCCGAGGGGCTTCAACCACTTCGCGCCGCGGGAGGCAAACGAGCCGTGAAGGTGCAGCAGATGTCCATCACCAGCCGCGGCCCCGGGGAGACCCGCAGCCTGGGCGAGCGGCTGGGCGAGATCCTGCAGCCGGGGGACGTGATTTTGCTGTCAGGGGAGCTCGGCGCCGGAAAGACGACGTTTTGCAAGGGCGTGGCGGCGGGACTCGGCGTGGCCGCGGAGGTAACGAGCCCCACCTTCACGTTGATTGCCGAGTACGAAGGACGTGTGCCGCTGGTACACATGGACCTGTACCGGCTCTGGGAGGAATCCGGGACCCAGGCGGCCAAGCAGGCCTTGGCGGACCTGGGCTGGGAGGATTACCTGGAATCGGACGCGGCGGTGTTGATTGAGTGGGCGGGGCCGGCGGCGGACGGGCTGGAGGACGCCCTCGAGGTGGAGCTGGTGGCCGCGCCCCTGCCGCGCGTGGACGAACGGGAGTTGCGCTGCCGGGCGCGCGGGCCGCGCAGCCAGGCACTGCTGGACGAGTGGGTGAAACGATGGCTGTTCTAGCGATGGACACGGCGACGCAGGTGCTGGCGGCGGCCGTGCGGACGGCGGACGGACGGGAAGGTTCCGTCGCCCTTCATATCCCGCGTGGCCACTCGCGCCTGTTGCACCCGGCCCTGAAGGGCTTGTTGCAGGCGAGCGGAGTGGAGCCGGGGGCGTTGGACGAGATTGTGGTCGGTGTGGGCCCGGGTAGCTACACGGGCGTGCGCATCGGCGTCGCCGCAGCCAAGGCGATGGCGGCGTCGCTCGGCGTCCAGGTGCGTCCGGTGTCCACCCTGTGGATGATGGCGGAGGCAGCGGTGCCGGACGGTGACCGCCCCACGCTGGTGCTGCCCCTGCTGTACGCCCGAAGGCAGCGAGCATTCGGCGCCCTGTACCTGAAGCGGTCCGGCCTGTGGACGACGGTCGCGCCGGAGCAGGTGCTGCCGGTCACGGAATGGGCCGCGCGGTGGCGCGCGGCGTTGGGGGCAGAGCCCGCGTGGGACGGTGTGATCGTCCACGATTTTCCGGAGTCCGTTCGCGTGCTGCTGGGCGACGGCGGGGGCGCCGGGCGGGTGTGGACGCTGGCGGATGCGGCAGGCCGGCTGGGGCCGGCGCTGCTGCGGCTGGGCCGCCTGCCGGAGGTTCCGGCGTTGGCCGGCGAGGCGGTGCACCGGTTGGCGCCGGAGTACGCGCTGCCGGTGGAGGCGGAGGTCAAGCTCGCGGAGAGGAGCCTGGTGCGGCATGGCGATGGCTGAGGCGTGGGATCCGGACGCGGTGGTGCTGCGGCCGATGCACTTGCGCGACCTGGACGAGGTGCTGCGGATTGAGAAGCGGTGTTTCGCCGCGCCGTGGTCCCGGCATGCCTTCTTGACGGAGTTGGTGGAGAACCAGTTCGCCCATTACACGGTGGCCGAGTACCAGGGACGGCTGGCCGGGTACGCGGGCGTGTGGCTGATCCTCGACGAGGGGCACATCACGAACATCGCCGTCGATCCGGACTTCCGCGGCCGGCACCTGGGCGAACGGCTGCTGCGCCACCTGATGGCGCAGTGCGCGGCGCACGGCATCACCCGGATGACGCTGGAGGTGCGCGTGAGCAACACCGTGGCGCAGAACCTGTATCGAAAGCTCGGCTTCGTCGGCGTGGGGCTGCGCAAGGGGTACTACACCGACAACCAGGAGGACGCGCTGATCATGTGGGTGGACCTGCCCACGCTGGACGGAGGGGACGAGGCGTGAGGGTGCTCGGCATCGAGACGAGTTGTGACGAGACGGCGGCGGCCGTGGTCGAGGATGGACGGCGCATTCTGGCCCAGACCGTCGCGTCCCAGGTGGCCACGCACGCCCGATTTGGCGGGGTGGTGCCGGAGGTGGCGTCGCGCCAGCACGTGCGGGATGTCACCCAGGTGGTGGCGCGCACGTTGGGGGAAGCGGGGGTGTCCTGGGGCGATCTCGACGGCATCGCGGTCACCTGCGGACCGGGATTGTTGGGTGCGCTGCTGGTCGGCGTCTCGGCGGCCAAAGGATACGCCCTGGCCACCGGCCTGCCCTTGGTGGGGGTGCACCACATCGCGGGCCACGTGGCGGCGGCCTTTCTCGAGACGGACCTGGTGCCGCCGGTGCTGGCGCTCGTGGTCTCGGGCGGGCACACGGAGATCCTCGACCTCGACGAGGGGTTCCGTTTCACGCGCCTCGGGGCGACCAAGGACGATGCGGCCGGGGAGGCGTATGACAAGGTGGCCCGGATGGTCGGCCTCGCTTACCCCGGCGGCCCGAAGGTGGACGAGCTGGCGCAACGGGGCGATCCGCAGGCGTACGACTTCCCGCGCGCGATGCTCGAGGAGGGGCTGGACTTCTCCTTCAGCGGGCTGAAATCGGCGGTGGCCGGCGAGATCGAGCGGCAGAAGCGACAGGGCGAGGCCGTCCGGGCGGAGGACGTGTGCGCCAGCTTTCAACAGGCGGTCGTCGACGTGCTGGTGGAGAAGGCGGCGCGGGCGATGCGCCAGACGGGCAGGCGCACGCTGGTGGTGGCGGGCGGCGTGGCGGCCAACCAGGGGCTGCGCCGCGCCCTGACGGCGCGCGCGGCGGAAGAAGGGTTCGCGGTGCGGTTCCCGCCGGTGCGGCTGTGTACGGACAACGCCGCCATGATTGCGGCGGCCGGGTGCGCCCTCCTGGCGCGCGGCCGCTGCGACGCACTGACCTTGAACGCGCACGCACAGTTGTCCCTCGATGCCTGGCAGGCGGGCCGTGTGTGAGCCGGGAGCGGGGCGCGGCGCTCCGCTTCTGCAGCGCAAGCCGCTCCGCGCCGCCCCCCACTCCCTTCCGCGTTACGTAGACACATCACCCCATGTCCCACTGTGCCCTACACCCTCATGGGCTGCGCGGGCGTTTCACGAAGTGTCTTGCGCAGCACAAACGGAGTGAAACGCCCACGCAACAGGATATGCACAATATCCACAGACTTATCCACAGCCTCAATCCGCTTGTGGACAGGCTTTCGACAGATTTCCACAGGTTCCGGACGGCGCTTGTCCACACGGGTGTGGACAACGGAACCCTCCATTGACGGTTGGTTCGAATAAGATGAATAATAAGAATCATTCTATCATTTCTGTGCCGTCTGACCGCGGGAGGGTGCTGTCCGGGCGTGCCCCCGCGGCGGTTGAAAGCGGTTACGAAAAGGGGGGCATGTATGTTTCGGCGGTTCACCAATCTGTGCGTCGCGTATGTGCAGCGTTTCATGCCGGACCCGTACTTATTCGCGGTCATCCTGACGCTGATCGTCGTGGTGCTCGACTTCTTGTGCGTGAAGGGCGTGACGCTGGGGGGCGTAGTCCGGGCGTGGTACGACGGGGTGTGGGGTTCCAAGAACATCTTCACCTTCGCCCTGCAGATGATCCTCATCCTGGTCTCCGGCTACACCCTGGCCCAGGCGCCGGTCATCCGGCGGCTGTTGGGGCGCGTCGCCGCCATCCCGAAAAACCAGGTGCAGGCGGCCATCACCTGCTTCTTCGCGGCCGGCGTGGCGTCGCTGCTCAATTGGGGACTCGGGCTGGTGGTCGGCGCCATCGTCGCCAAGGAGATCGCGAAGAAACTTCGCGAGCATATCCACTTCGCGTATATCGTCGCAGCTGGTTATATGGGGTTCATCGTGTGGGCGAGCGGGTTCTCGAGTTCGATCGCGCTCGCGAACACGGACCCCAAGTCGAGCCTGAACATCATCTACCAGTTGACGAAACAGACCGTCCCATTTCACGACACCATCTTCCAGCCGTACAACTGGCTGCCGGTGCTCGCGGCTTTCGTGCTCATTCCCATTCTGCTCAAGCGCATGGCCCCGACGTCGTCGCACGTCCCGCCCTTGGAGGCGTTGGAGGAGACAGCCGCCGGGGCGGAGGTGCCGGTCGGCGGCCCCGGCGTGCCGCGGCGACGGACGTTCGCCGAGGTGCTCGAGTCGGCCTGGATCCTGAATCTGATCCTTGCCGTCGCCGGGCTCGCTTACTTCGTCATGTCCGGCTGGACCATCAATATCAATTCCATGGTGATGTTGTTCACCATCCTGAGTCTTCTGCTGCACTGGACCCCCATCCGCTTTATCCGGGCGTTCACGGAAGCCGCCAAGTCCTCCGGCAGCCTGTTGCTGCAGTACCCGCTGTACGGGGGCATCATGGCCCTGATGGCGTACACGCCTGCGAAAGGGGTCGATCCGCTGCAGGTCGTCATCTCCAACGCCCTCGTGCACGGGGCGACCGCGGTCACCCTGCCGTTCCTAAACTTCATCGGGTCGCTGATCATCACCCTGTTTGTGCCCTCCGGCGGCGGTCACTGGGGTGTGCAGGGGCCCGTGACCATCCAGACGGCGGTGCAGATGGGCATCACCGACCCGGGCTACCTCGGGCGCCTGTCGATGTCGGTCGCGTTCGGTGAGCAGGTGGGCAACATGATCCAGCCCTTCTGGGCGTTGCCAGTGCTCGCCCTGGCAAAACTCGGCGTGCGCGACATGATGGGATTCGCCGTCGTCGCGTTCCTCATCGGCTTCGTGATCTTCGGCATCGCCACCTTCATTCCGGCCCTCTGAGCCAGGCCCGCCCCCGCTGCACCGGCCGCCGGGGCGGGCCGCTTCTCACCCCCTGCCTTGCCTTCCTTCGGCTTCCGATTGACAGGATTCCGAAAATCACCGATAATGAGCAACGCTATCATCTCTCTGTCATCTGTTCGTCGCGCAAAGAGGGACAGGTCTCGTATCACGGCCCGGCCACCGCGCACGTGCGGATGAATGAAATCGGTTACATGACCGAGAGGGGGGCTTCCATGCTTCGGCGCTTCACCAACCTGTGCGTGAGCTACGTGCAGCGGTTCATGCCGGATCCATACTTGTTCGCGGTCATCTTGACGCTGCTCGTCGTGGTGCTCGATTTCCTGTTCGTCAAAGGGGCGACGCTGGGCGGCGTCGTCCGGGCGTGGTACGACGGCGTGTGGGGATCGAAGAACATTTTCACCTTTGCCCTGCAGATGGTGCTCATCCTGGTCACCGGCTACACCCTGGCCCAGGCGCCGGTCATCAAGCGATTCCTGGAGCGTGTCGCGTCCATCCCGAAGAACCAGGTCCAGGCCGCCATCACGTGCTTTCTCGTGGCCGGGGTCGCGTCCTTGCTCAACTGGGGCCTCGGGCTCGTGGTGGGGGCGATTTTGGCGAAAGAAATCGCCAAGAAACTGCGCGAGAACCTGCACTTCGGCTACCTCGTCGCCGCCGGGTACATGGGGTACATCGTGTGGACCTGCGGGTTCTCGAGCTCCATCGCGCTGGCCAACACGGATCCGAAATCGAGCCTCAACATTATCTATCAGCTGACGAAGCAGACGGTCCAGTTCAACGACTCCATCTTCCAGCCGTACAGCTGGCTGCCGGTGTTGGCGACGTTTATCATCATCCCCATCGCCCTGAAGCTCATGGCGCCCACCCAGTCGCACGTCCCGCCGCTGGAGGCCCTGGAGGAGACGGCGACGACGACGGAGGTGCCCGTCGGCGGCCCCGGCGCGGCGCGGAAGCGGACGTTCGCCGAGATGCTGGAATCGGCGTGGATCCTGAACCTGCTGTTGGTCGCCGCGGGCCTGGCGTACTTCGTCATGTCCGGCTTTACGCTGAACATCAACTCGATGATCATGCTCTTCACCGTCTTCGGATTGCTCCTGCACTGGACGCCCATCCGTTTCATCCGCGCGTTCACCGAAGCGGCCAAGGCGTCGGGCAGCCTGTTGCTGCAGTACCCGCTGTACGGGGGCATCATGGCCCTGATGGCGTACGCGCCGGCCAAAGGGGTGGATCCGCTGCAGGTCGTCATCTCCAACGCCCTCGTCAAAGGGGCGACCGTGACGACCCTGCCGTTCCTGAACTACATCGGATCGCTCATCATCTCGCTGTTCGTCCCGTCGGGCGGCGGTCACTGGGGCGTGCAAGGGCCCGTGACCATCCAGACGGCGGTGCAGATGGGCTTGACGGATCCCGGCTACCTCGGACGCCTGTCGATGTCGGTTGCGTTCGGCGAACAGGTGACGAACATGATTCAGCCCTTCTGGGCCCTGCCGGTGCTCGCCCTGGCCAAACTCGGCGTGCGCGACATGATGGGTTTCACGGTCGTGGCGTTCCTCATTGGCTTCGTGATCTTCGGCATCGCGACCTTCATCCCGGCTCTGTGATTGAAAGGGTGAGCGGAGCGCCGTCTGCCCCGCTCTTCATATGGTCTCGCTACGTGCCTCGCTTGTCATGTGCCCCGCCGTCCGTGGCGGTGCGTTCAATGCACGGCGCTGCGCAAGAAGCGCGGGAAGCGCAGCAGTGCGAGCAGCAATCCCGCCACGCCGAACCCCACCAGTACGGCCGCGGAGGTCAGGACGCCGGAGAGGTGCGCTCCGTGCACCATCACGTCCTGCAGCGCCCGCTGTGCCCAGAACTGGGGGGTGAAATGGCTGGCCAGCTGCGCCCCGGCGGGCATCATGTCGTACGGCATCCACAGTCCGCCCAGGGCTGCGCCTCCCATGACGATGAGCATGGTGAGGGCGCGGCCCTGGTTCTCTCCGCGCACCCACAGCGAGATGGCGAGTCCGAGGCCGGTGCCGCACACCGCGAGGCAGATCACCAAGGCCGCCAGCGCCACCGGGTCCCCCAAGTGCACCTTGTAGACGAAGTGGCCGAACGCGAGGAGCACGGTGCACTGGACGAGCACCGCCAACACCGCCGGGATCCACATCCCCGCCAGATACCCGAGCGGCCGCAGGGGGGTGGCGGCGATCCGGGCGAGCATGCCGAACTCCCGCTCGCCCAAAAAGCTTCTCAACATCGTCAGGATGATGAAAAAGACGAACATCACCGTGTAGCCCGGGACAATCTGATTCAGCACCAGCATCTGCCCGTTCGGGTCATCTGGCGCCATGTTTTTGGCAAACACGGACCCGAACAGCACCATGAACAGCATCGGCATGACGAGGAGAAAGAACAGGTTTCCCTTGCCGCGGATCATCAGTTTGCACTCTTTACGGACGATACTCCACATGGCCATGGCCTCCTTTGATGCCGCGTGATGCCGCGGTGATCCCATGGTGGTTCCCGGCCGAAGACGCCGCCCGGGGGCTGCGGCCGGGTACCGGGTCGTGGTCAGTCGCGCAGCGAAGTCCCTGTCAGAGACAGGAACACGGATTCCAAAGACGGTCGCATCAACTCCAGCGCTTCCAGGCGGATGGACCGGGATTCGGCTTGGTCCATCACGCGCCGCATCACGGTCAGCGGTTGCGGGCTTCGCAGCACCCATCCCTGCCGGTGCGCCTGGATCTCTTCCGCTTCGGGGCACTGGGGTGGGGCGTCGTTTGCCCAGGCCACGTACACCGCGCGCGGCGCGTGCCGGGCCAGCACCTCGCCTAGGGCGCCCTGGGTGAGCACACGGCCGTGGTCCAGGATGGCCACGTCGTCGCACACGGCTTCGGCCTCCTCCATGTAGTGGGTGGCGTACACCACCGTCACGCCGTCCGCCCGCAATCCGCGGATCAGCTCCAGGATGTGGTTGCGCGACTGCGGGTCGACTCCGACCGTCGGCTCGTCGAGGATGAGCAACTGCGGGCGGTGGAGCAGGGCGGCGGCGATGTTCAGGCGCCGCTTCATGCCGCCGGAGTAGGTGCCGACTCGGTCACGGGCGCGCGAGGCCAGGCCGACGCGGCGAAGCGCGTCCTGGACGCGGTTGGACAGGGTCGCGCCGCGCAGGCCGTACAGCCCGCCGAAAAATTGCAGATTGTCGACGGCGGTGAGGGATTCATACAGCGTGATGTCCTGCGGCACATAACCGACCAGGCGGCGGGCAGCGAACGGATCACGGGCGACGTCGACACCGAGCACGGACACCTGGCCTGCGTCGGGCTTCAGGACGCCGCACACGATCTTCATCGCCGTCGACTTGCCGGCGCCATTGGGCCCGAGCAGCCCGAAGCACGTTCCGCGGCGCACCGTGAGGGTGACGTCCGCGAGCGCCAGATTCGCGCCGTACGATTTGCGCACGCTCTGCAACGAGATGGCAGGCGGTATCATATCGGGTTCCTCCTCACATCGCCAGATGGCGTTCCAGGACGATGGCGGCCAATCGCACCAGGACGTACGACAGGATCCACGTGCCGACGAGGGGCCACAGCATCGGCCACGTCCAATGCACGCCTGTGGCCCACGCGGGGTCGTCCGGGTGGATGTGAACCAGCCGCCGCGCGCTCAGAAGCCACCACAAGAGGCCGAAGGCCATCCAGGCGAGGGGGATGACCGGCTTCATCCGGGACTGGGCGAGCGTCGCGTAGAGCACACCGAAGGCGCAGGGCAGCGGCGTGATGGCGAGCAGCAGGCTGTACCATTGGATGCCCATCCCGAGGAAGTCCGACGCCGACGAAACGGTCAGGTGGCCGCCCACCGCCATGGTGTAAAGCCCGAACACGGTGATGCCGAGAAACACCATGGCGTAGATGAACAGGGTCCGCAGGAGCACGGCGGTGAACTTTGACGCAACCAGCAGGGTCCTCGGCGCGGGCAGGGTCAGCCACCATCCCGCGGTGCCGTTTTTCCATTCGTTCACGGTCCAACCGATGCCCAGGCCAAAACACATGAAGGGCAGGCCGAATGTGGCGTACCAGACCGGGCGGGGATCAAACCCGCCGATGCGGGCGACGTAGGTGGCCAAAACAATGAAGATCACGCACACGGCGGCCAGGTAGGCCAGAACCCAGGCGCGATACGTCCGCAGGAAGCCGCCGCGGCGGCGCTTGAAATCGTGCCGGACCAAGGCCCAAAAGGGAATCCGATGTTCGGGCAGGGTGTCCACGGTCCTCATAGGCGTTCCTCCTCTAGGTGCAGCTCAGGTCAACGCAGCAGGGATACCATGATTTCGTTCATCGATCCGTGCTTCCGGCGCAGTTCTTCGGCCGATCCAGCCAGCGCGACGCGGCCGTCGACCAGGAAGACGGCGTGATCGAACAGCGGCTCCGCCTCATGCAGCTCGTGGGTGCTGATGAGCACCGTGGGTCCGTCCTCGCCGATGTGCGTCACCAGGCTCTCGATGATGCGCGCCCGGGACGGGGCGTCGATGCCGGTGAACGGCTCGTCGAGGATGAGCAGGGGCACCCTGCGCGCGAGGCACAGGAGCAGCATCAACCGGGCCTCCTGGCCGCGCGACATGTCGCCCGCCCGCATGCGGAGGTCGAGCTTCATGAACTCGGCGAGGCGGCGGGCGGCGGCGGGATCGAACCCGGGCAAAAACGTCTCGGCCCAACGGAGCGCCTGCTCTGCGGTGTGGTCGGCGTACCAGCGCGCTCGGTCGGGCAGATAGGCCACCAGGCGATTGGTCCGCCAGCCGGGCGCTTCTCCGAAGATGCGGACTGTGCCCTCGTCCGGACGGGTCAGCCCGGTGAGGATGCGGAACAGCGTCGACTTGCCGGCGCCGTTCGGGCCGAGGATGCCGACCACCTGCCCGCGCGGGATCTCGAGGGTGAGCGCATCGAGAGCCCGCTTGGCGCCGTACGATTTCGTCACGCCGCTCAATTGGACGGCCAGCTCACTCATGCACATGCCTCCCTTGCGCCTCCTGGAGGAAGCGCGCGATGTCGTTCCAGGTGAAGCCGTATGCCCGCATGCCGGCGACGAACTCGCGGGCCATGTGGCGGGCCAGCTCTTCGCGGAACCGCTGCACCTTTTCCGGCGACGAGGTGATGAACGTGCCCTGGCCGCGCCGGGTCTCCGTCAGCCCGTCGCGCTCCAGCTCCTGATAGGCGTGGCTGACGGTGTTCGGATTGACCCGCAGACTCTGGGCCATCTCGCGTACCGACGGAATCTTTTCGCCCAATCCAATCTCCCCTTTGGCGATGGCCTGACGCATCTGCTGCAAAATCTGTTCATACAAGGGCTGGCTGAGGTCCAGCCGGAAGGTCAACGTGCCGGCCCGGCGTTCCTCCAAGCGGCTCCCTCCTCTCGGCTGTGTCTCGTGTGATTTGAGTGTATCATATCACATAATACACTTGCAACACAAAAATCGCCCGGCCGGGCCCAGGTTGCGATGCCGGTGCCGGGCGGTGTCGCGGTTCACGCGCCGCCGTCGGTCATGGCTTCCAACGCCTCCAGCTCGAGCGCCCGCTGTTCCCACTCGGCGAGGAGGTCGGCGTGCGCCTGTTCCAAGCGGGCCGACTCGTCCTGCAAGGCGCGCAGGCGGTCGAGATCCTGGGCCATGGCCGCCTCCGTCAACTGGTGGGCGATGGCCGCCTGGCGCGCTTCCACCTCGGCCGCGCGCGCCTCCAACTGAGCGACCCGCTCGCGCAGTTTCCGCACCTCGGAGGATCGGATGCGCACAGATCCCGGCGCGGCCGCAGGACTTGTCCGGTCGGAGGCAGGCCGTGCGGCGCCGGCGGGATTGGTCCGGCCGGGCCCATCCTCCTCGCCCGGCGCCGGCTTCCACTTCTGCTCCTCCGCCCGCTTGGCGGCGTACTCGGTGTAGTTGCCGATATAAGTATGAAGCCCGTCTTCGTCGAGGGTCCACACGTGGGTCGCGATGGCGTCAATGAAGTAGCGGTCGTGCGAGATGAACAGCACGGTGCCGTCGTAATCCTGCAGGGCGTCCTCCAGCACCTCTTTGCTCCACAGGTCGAGGTGATTGGTCGGCTCGTCGAGCAGCAACACGTTGGGCTGGCGCAGCATTAGCCGGCAGAGGGAGAGCCGGCTGCGCTCGCCGCCGCTGAGGCCCGCCACCGGCTTGTCGACGTCCTCGCCGCGGAACAAAAAGCGGCCGAGCGCCGTGCGCACCGTGGTCAGGTCCATCTCGGGGTGCTCGTCCCACAGGGTGTCGAGGACGGTGCGGGCCGGGTCGAGATCGGCCTGTTCCTGGTCGTAGTAGCCGATGTCCGCGTGCGTCCCCCATTGCACCGATCCGGCGAGAGGCGGGAGAAGGCCCGCGAGGGTCTTCAGCAAGGTCGATTTGCCGATGCCATTGGGCCCCAACAGCGCGATCCGCTGGCCGCGCGAGATGAACAGATGGAGCGGGCCAGCCAGGGGATTGCCGGGGTGGCCGATGACGAGGCCCTCCGTTCTCAGCACGTCGCGCCCGGACTCGCGCGCGCAGGTGAAGCGCAGGGCCATGCGCGGCGTGCGCTGGGTCGGCCGCTCCAGTCGCACCATCTTCACCAGGAGTTTGCGTCGGCTCTGCGCGCGTCGCGTGGTGGTGGAGCGCGCGATGTTCTTCTGGATAAAGGCCTCCTGCCGGGCGATCTCCTTCTGCTGGGCCTCATACCGCTTCAGATCGGCCTCGTAGCGGGCGGCCTTTTCCGCCACGTAGTCGCTGTAGTTGCCGGTGTAGCGCGTGGTGACGCCGTCCTCCAGCTCATACACCACCGTCGCGATGCGGTCGAGGAAGTACCGGTCGTGCGACACCAGCAGGATGGCCCCGGGGTACCCCTGCAGGTATGACTCGAGCCACGTCACCGTCTCCGTGTCGAGGTAGTTGGTCGGCTCGTCGAGGACGAGCAGATCCGGTTGCCATGCCAAGAGGCGGGCGAGGGACAGCCGCGTCTTCTGGCCGCCGCTGAGGGACGACACTGGCTGCCCGTGCATGGCGGCAGGGAAACGCAGGCCGTCAAGGACGCGCCGGATGCGGGCGTCCACCGCATAGCCGCCCGCCTGCTCGAACGTTTCGCGCAGGCGGTCATAGGCCGCCGATACCTCCGAGAACCGGGCGGAATCCTCGTAGACCCGGGGATCGGCCATCTCCTGCTCCAGGGTCCGCAGCCGGCGTTCCCATTCGCGAAGGTGCGCGAAGGCGCCCTCCATGTACTGGTACACGGTCTGGCCTTCCTCCGCCTCCACGAACTGGGCGACGTAGCCCACGGACAGGCCCTTCTGCACGTGGATGGTGCCCGCGTCGGGCGCCTCGACGCCGGTGACGATGCGCAGGAGGGTGGTCTTTCCGGCGCCGTTCGGCCCCACCAAAGCCGTGCGATCGCCCGCTTGCACCAAGAGACTCGCGCCCCGCAGCACCTCTCGCCCGTCGTACTGTTTTTCAATCCCGTCCGCCTGCAGGACAATCATGGTTTTCCTCCGCTCCCGTTCGTCTGCCTGTATGTCCGCCCCCAGTGTACCGGACGGCCGGGCGTCCCGCCAGGCCGGCGCCGGCGCGGGGGGCGTGGCGGGCGGCCGGGATGCCGGGCGCGAAGGCACGGCGGGTGGGGCGTGGAGGATAGGGGCCTCGAGGACGGGGCCCGGACGATGGCGCCAAAGTCGTGCCAATCAATCATAGCGCGCGGGCCCTGTCTCATAGAGTGTACGGAAGCGTGTCCGCGCCGCGGCGAGGCGGGAAGCGGGCACCGAAGTCAGGGCGAACGGCGGGGCCAGGGGAGAACCCGGACCCCGGTGACAGGAGGGGGGCCGTCACGTTGGAGGCGTTTGCACCGGATTTTCCGATGCCGTCGGGGATGCTGTGGCAGTACGAGGTCATACGGTGGCTGCAGTCGTTCGCGGCGCCCTGGTTGGACGCGCTCGCGAAGGGCTTGAGTCTGTTGGGCACGGAGTGGTTCTACGTCGTGGTGCTGCCGATCCTGTTTTGGTCGGTGAGCAAGCCCCTGGGGCTGCGGTTGGCTTACGTCTTTCTGTGTTCCATGTATGTGAACGGATGGCTGAAGGATTGGTTGAAGGTGCTCCGGCCCGTCGGGATTCCTGGCATCCAATCGTCCTTCGCGTGGACGGCTCCGGGGTACGCGATGCCCGCCGGACACGCGCAGGGGCCGTTGACCTTCTGGCTGATGGTGTGCCGCTGGGCGAAGCGGCGCTGGTTGTGGACGGCGGTGATGATCCTGGTGGCGGGCATCGGGCTCTCGCGCGTCTATCTCGGCCTCCACTGGCCGCTCGATGTGCTCATCGGGTGGGGCTTGGGCCTTTTGTTCGGCGGGCTCGGCTGGCCGGCGAGCCGGTGGTGGGCACAGCGGCGATACGCGTGGAACGTGCGCATGTGGCTGTCGGTGCTCTTCCCCGTCGCCCTGATGGTGATCCACACCGGCCCGGACTCGCTGCGCTACGCCGCCCTCCTGCTCGGCATCGGGGCCGGAGCGGTGCTGGAGGAGCGCTGGCTCGGCAGCGGGATGGACCGCGCGTGGTGGCGGCGGATTTGTGCGGCGGTCATCGGCATCGCCGGGCTGATTGCGTTACAATATGTAATCAAATGGCCGCAGTGGCCCGGGATGACGGTGGTGCGCGATGTGGCCAGCGGGCTGTGGGCGACGCTGGCCGCGCCCTGGGTATTCGTCCAGTGCGGCCTGTACCGAAAGGGCGATCCGGTTGATTGACGAGAAAACCCGCCTCCGCCGGAGGTACCTGGCGGTTCGGCAGGCGTGGAGCGAATCCCGCAGGGCCGAGGCGAGCGCGGTGATCTGCGCTCGCCTCGTGGCCTGTGTGGCGGACCTGTGCCGCACCGGGCGCCTGCGGGTCTCGCCCGGCGCGGGGGCTGCCGTCGCCCTGTACCAGGCGGTACGCGGCGAAGCGGATGTGTCGGGGGCCGCGCAGGCGTTGGCGGAAGCCGGCTGGCGCGTCGCCTATCCGGTGACCGACGGGCCGCGCATGGCGTTTTACCACGCCGCGCGCCCCGAGGCGTGGCGGACGGGGCGGTTCGGCATCCGCGAGCCCAATCCGGAGGCCGGCGCGGAGCGGGTGGATCCGGCGCGTTTGGCGGTTGTCGTCGTCCCGGGCGTGGCGTTCACGGCCCGCGGGGACCGGCTCGGCTACGGCGGCGGGTATTACGACCGGTGGTTCGCCGAAGGGGCGGCCCCCGTCCGCATCGGGGTGTGCTTCTCCTGTCAGCTCGCCTCCTGGCTGCCGGTGGATGCCCACGACCAGCGGGTGGATTTCGTGGTCACCGAGGAGGGGGTGGTCCCGTGCGCGTGTGGGCGCTGATCCTCGCCGGCGGTGCGAGCCGGCGGATGCGACGGGACAAGCTGACCCTGCCCCGGGTGCGGGGCGGAGAGGCGAGCGTGATCGATCACGTCCTGGCGGTGGCCGCGGCGTGCGCCGAGCGGGTGACGGTGGCGGCGCCGCCGGGCGGGGTGAGTTTCCCGGTGCCGAACGGGGTGACGGTGGTGTGCGATCCCGCGTGGTACCAAGGGCCCCTCGCGGCCTTGGCGAACGCCTGGCCGAATGCGCTCGCGGCCGACGCCCTCCTGGTGTTGGCGGGGGATCTCCCGGGCATCGACCCGGCCGTGCCGGCGGCCCTCGCAAGCCGCCTCGCGGCGGCGCCAGAAGTGGATGCGGCGGTGGTGGTGCGCGACGGGGTGCCCCAACCTCTCCTCGCGCTGTACCGGGAGCGAGCCGGGGCGGTGTTCCGGCAGGCGGCTGCGGCCGGGGAGCGGCGTCTGCTGCCGGTGCTGGCGCGGATGGCGGTGCGCCCGGTCGACGCGGACGCCCTGGGTTGGCCAGTGTGGTGGACGAAGCCGGTGCACACACCGGCGGATTACGAGGCGTGGCTGCGCCAGACGGAGGGATCTGCGTGAAACGGGAGGTTCCGGTAGAGCAGGCGGTCGGCATGGTGTTGGCGCACGATTTGACGAGGATTGTCCCGGGCGAGTTCAAGGGCCGGGTGTTCGCGAAGGGGCACGTCATCCGGGAGGAGGACATCCCGGTGCTGCTCGACATCGGCAAGCGGCATATCTACGTGCTGGAGCTGGGGCCGGACGAGATGCATGAGAACGACGCGGCGTTGACGATGGCGCAGGCCGTCGCCGGAGAGGGCATCGCCTTGAGCGACGTGCACGAAGGCAAGGTGGTGCTCAAGGCCAGCCGACGCGGGGTGCTCCAGGTGGATGAGCGGCGGGTGTTCGAGATTAACCGGATCGACGGCATTTCGCTGGCCACGCGGAGGGGCTGGGTGCACGTCGACGAAGGGGCGTCCGTGGCGGGCGTGCGGCCCATCCCGCTGGTGATAGAGCGGGCGAAGGTGGAGCAGGTCGTGTCCCTGGCCGCGGGCGCGGAGCCGGTCATCCAGGTGCGGCCGTATCAGATGCGCCAGGCGGCGCTGGTGACGACAGGAAGCGAGATCCAGACGGGCCGCATCCAGGACAAGGCGGGGCCCGTCCTGCGGGAGAAACTGGCGACGTACGGGGTCGAGGTGGTCAGCCAGGTTTTTCCGGGGGACGATCAGGCGGCCATCACCGCGGCCATTCGCGACGCCCTCGCAGCGGGCGTGCCGCTGGTGCTGGTGACAGGCGGGATGTCGGTCGATCCGGACGACCGCTCCCCGGCGGCCATCCGCGGCGCGGCCGATGAGGTGGTGACGTACGGGACGCCCATGCTCCCCGGCTCGATGCTGATGCTGGCCTACGCGGGGGATGCGGCCATCTTCGGTCTGCCGGGGGCGGTGATCCATGATCCGGTCACCTCCTTCGACGTACTCCTGCCGAGGGTGCTGGCCCGGGTGCGGTTGACGCGCGACGACATCGCGCGCCTCGGCGTCGGCGGGTGGCTGAATGCGTGAGACGGGGCCGCGCGTGATCTCCGTCGTCGGCCGGCAGAACAGCGGCAAAACGCGGTTGGTGCGGCGGATGATCGCCCACTGGCACCGGGAGGGTCTGCGCGTGGCGGCCATCAAGCACGACGCCCACGCGGACGGCGGAGACGATTGGGAGAAGCCGGGCAGCGACACGGCCCTGTTCGCGCAGGCTGGGGCGGTGGCGACCGTTGTGGCGGGGGGCGGCCAGTCGCTGTGGCGCTGGTGCGAAGATCCCGCGGCGGACGACGCGATGGCCCTGGTGGCGCGGATGAGCCGGTGGAGCCGGGAGCGCGGCGGGATCGACCTCATCGTCGTGGAAGGCTTCAAACACAGCCTGCTGCCCAAGGTGGCGGTGCTGCGGACGCCGGACGATCTCGCCTGGCTCCGCGACGCCCGCCTCCCGGCGCTTGAAGCGGTGGTGGGGCCGCGGCGGGCGGCATGGCTTGCTGGTGCGGAGTGGCCAGTGTATGATGAGGACGATATCCCGGGCCTGTGCCGGGAGGTGTGGATGCAATTTGCCCTGCCCGCGGGGGACCCGGGCGGGGTTGGCGGATAGACAGACGGCCCATGGCGGGGAGAAGAGGAGGGGAACCATGAGTCTCGGGAACATCGGGTGGTCGGGCCTGGTCCTGATCCTGGTGGCGCTGTTGCTGGTGTTCGGGCCGAGCAAGCTGCCGGAGATCGGGCGCGCGTTCGGCAAGTCGCTGCGCGAGTTCAAGGACGCGACGCGCGGGATGGTGGACGAGGCCGCGAACGCGGCCAAGGAGGAGCCGGTGCATAGCGCGAAGGCGCGCGTGGAGCCGATTGAGTTGAAGACGCCGGAGCCGGGCGAGGACAAGCGGAACCCGAACTGAACGGGTGCGGCAATCCCGGGGCTTCCGCAGGGGAGCCCCTTCTTGTGCGCCGAGGGAGGTGGGCATGGCTGGTGAAGCCGGAGCCGCGGATGACGTTCACGGAACACCTGGAGGATCTGCGCCGCCGGATCCTGTACTGCCTGGCGGTGTTCGTCGTCCTGTTCGGCGTGTGCCTTGGGCTGGTCTCCCGGATTTACGGCTATCTGGTCAGCCCGCTGGCGCGCGAGGGCTATCACCTGATGGTGACGTCACCGGGGGAGGTGATCACCGTCTACCTGTCCATCGCCGGCATCGTGGCGGTGGGATTGACGCTGCCTTTCGCGCTCTATCAGGTGTGGAAGTTCGTGGCGCCGGGGCTCACCCCGGTGGAACGCCGGTACACGCTGCGCCTGTTGCCCGTGACGCTGGTGATGTTCATCCTCGGTGTCCTCTTCGCCTGGTTCGTCCTCTTCCCGACCATCCTGCACTTTCTGCTGCGCATCGCAGCGGAGCACTTCAACGTGATGCTGCGGGCGGGCAGCTACTTCGGGTTTCTCACCAACATCTGCCTGCCGTTCGGGTTCATCTTCGAACTGCCGATTGTGGTGGTGTTCCTCACGCGGATTGGGGTCATCAGCCCGCAGTTGCTGCGCCGCGTGCGGCGGTACGCTTACTTTGTCATTGTGGTCCTGGGGGTGCTCATCAGCCCGCCGGAGCTCATCTCCCATCTGAGCGTGGTGGTGCCGATGATCCTCCTGTACGAGGTGAGCATCGCTTTGTCCGTGATCGCCAAGCGCCGGCGGGACAAGGCGGCGTCGGCCGCTTCACTGTCGTGAAGGGAGATCCCGGGCGGCCGCCGACGGGACGGAGGGTTGCGAAGGCATGGAGCTTTGAGGCGCCGAACTTTGAGGGCCCCGAGGTTTGAGCGCGCGGAACCGGTCTCCGGGGGCGGGGCGTGGGTGAAAATTCCCTCCATTCACCGCTTGCGCAGGCAGGGCCGGTGCATTAATATATCTGTTGGTATTAGCACTCGAGCGTGGTGAGTGCTAATAAAACAAGGCGTAGCCTAGGAGGGTTTGTCATGATCAAGCCGCTCGCAGATCGCGTCGTTGTACGCCCGGTGGATCGCGAGGAGAAGACCGCCAGCGGCATCGTCTTGCCGGACACGGCGAAGGAAAAGCCGCAGGAGGGCGAGGTCATCGCCGTCGGTCCCGGCCGCATCGAGGATGGCAAGCGTGTGGAGCTGGATGTGAAGGTCGGGGACCGCGTGATCTACTCCAAGTACGCCGGCACCGAGGTCAAGTACAACAATGAGGAGTACTTGATCCTGCGCGAGAGCGACATTCTCGCCATCGTGGAGAAGTAAGCCTACATATTGCACACAAGGAGGCGCACAAGGATGGCGAAAGAGATCAAATTCAGCGAAGATGCCCGCCGGGCGATGCTGCGCGGTGTCGACGCGCTCGCCGATGCGGTGAAAGTGACCCTTGGCCCCAAGGGCCGCAACGTGGTGTTGGAGAAGAA
>NZ_FPBV01000035.1 GCF_900116805.1 Paenalicyclobacillus macrosporangiidus
AGCTTCACCTGCTTTTTCAGCTCCGCGTTTTCCCGCTCCAACGCTTCGTAGCGTTCCTGCAGGGATTCCGGTTGGTTGGTGGTCACCGTCGTCGTATTCATCATGCAAAAGGATTTCGACGTAGTTGCCGAAATCCCTTGTCAAAAAGGCATCTTTCGCGATTTTTGGACCCTTACACTACTCTCTTGGCGGAGACTTTCGGGTGGGCCTTCTGCTGGGTCAGCGACAGTCCGTCCAGCAACCAGTTGAGCTCGCGGCGGCCAATGACGACGGTCTTGCCGGCACTGGTGTCAGGCCATTGAAACCGTCCACGCTCCAGGCGCCGGTAACACAGCCAGAAGCCGTTGTACTCCCAGTACAGGATCTTCAACTTATCCCGCTTCCGGCTACAAAAGACGAAAATGCACGGAGAAAACGGATCCAGCTCGAAAGACTCCTGAACCAAGGCTGCCAAGCCATCGATGGATTTGCGCATGTCCGTGCTGCCGCATGCCAAGTACACACGCAGTTCCGGTCCGGTACCGATGTTCAGCATAGGCCGGACAACGTGCGCACCACATCGCGCAGCAGTTCAGTGTCGTAACCGGGCGTGACCTCGATGATGGCCGGGCCCACACGGACGGACAGCGGTTTGTCCACCTCTCCGGTCGGTTCCTGGACATGAATGGGGACAAAACGAGGCTGCGGCTCGACCTGCTCCGCCTTGAACTTGCCCACCCAATACCACAGCTGGTGCTCCTTGATCTGGTGGACAGCACACCATGCGGCGCCCGTTTGTCCGCTGGCCCGGAAGTCGGCCACGCGGGCGCGCCAAAGCTCACGAAGCTCTTCCAACTCCGCTTTCGTCACGATGATCCCTCCATGATTGGGTTCTGGGGGAATCATCTCGCAGAACAAGGCTTGGCGCTAGGTGTGGACTATTTGACGCTTACCTTCAAGTAATACCGATCCTTGCCGCAGGTAATGACCGACATCTCCACCTCTCCCGGACGTAAGCGTTGCAACCCTTGCAGCACCACCCTCTCCAATCCGCGCTCACTCCATATGCCCTCGCCTGTGAGGCTGACAGGCTGGCCGATGCAAGGTATGATGTTTTCAAGAAGTTCTTCATCGAAGGAGCATTTGATTTCCTTACCGGCCGACAGAAGGGTGAACCTGAATTCATCCACTACGCGCAGTTCGATCAACTGGCCCCACATTTCTAGACGGGATTTCTCACTAACACGAGTCAGAATCTGATCAATCCACTGCGGGGCCTCTGCATCGAAGTGCCACCGGCGTGATGATTCGCCCAGTTGAAGGCTTGCGGAGAAATCTCTACCCAACTGAGCCGTTAGGCTTCTGAATGCGCGCAGCAATTTGCGACGCAACAATGCATTGGGAATGATTTGGTATAATCGCTCGTTGTCGCGGTTTGCGATGGCCCTACATAAATGCTCCAACTGCAGTAAAACTTCCCGACGAGGCTCATCGAACACATCCAACCCCTGTGGTTCCGCAAACGCGACCTCCGCCGCAAAACTTCCGGCGTGTTCTGCCTTCACCTCGAGCGTGTACGTATCCACAAGAGAAGCCGGCAAAGGTCCTTTAGAACTCAGGTGAATCCCTTCCACGTTTGCTCCAAGGAGATAGATCACGCTTTGAAGATCGTCGAGTAACTGACCGTACAGTCGCACTGGAACACCGTGGGCAGATTTTTTCAAGTTTTCTATCACTAGTTGAAACGATGGGGCCATAGGCGTGGAACTCCCTCACCGAACCATGATCGATATTACCATTATATCCTCAATGTCAAATGTTGAGCCGGTGACTTCCTGTGGCGCGTGACACCGTCATGACCGCCGGCGGAACGGTTCGCCGGCCAGTGGATCGACCCACGCCCGCATAAGCTCTTCCGTTCAATATGGCGGTTGCACGTCACCGTGGCTTGAGTGCCCACGAAATCGTCAACGGCCTTGCGAACTCAAAGCCGACGAGTCAAACCCGCCCATACGGGCGCGGAACCCATTCTGAAATGCCGAATCGGCAGGTCAGCGAACAATTGGAAGTCCCCCGAAGTCCAGATTCACCGTACGGTACTTCGTCCTCTCGGAGGTCAACTCCTGCCCACAGAAATTCAGTCCTTCCGACTCGCGGGCGCGAAATGTGGACCTTTCCGCTGCCTTGTGAATAATCAAGTCCATAAAACGCTGTGATTCAGCTCCATCACTCCCTTGCGGACCGGCGAGGGCTCGGCGGTCCAACCCATTCAGCGAGGTGTATCCACATCATGTTTCACCTGACCGTCCGCGTCGCCTGGCACGACAACCGTTGGAACGGGACCGTCTGCCGGCATCCTTCTGCCAACACGTTCTGCACCCTGTTGGAGCGCATCCGAGAGAGCAAACAGGATGAGGCAGAAGAAGCACTGGCCGCGCGAACCTGGGACCAGGTGCCCGTGGACCAGCTTCCCTCCTGCGTCGCCGAAGGCGCCGGGTTCATGAGTCCGCGGGACTGGGTCCGCGTGATGGAACACCCGTACCAAAAGAGCAGTCACACGACGCACGGTCACCTTCGCCCCACCCGGATCGTGATCCCGCCCTACGCCACGCTGGCGGTTCCGTTCTGGTGGATGCTGAAATCGAATCAGGCAGCCATAGACGATCAATCCCCCGTCCCGCTGCCGCCCGACGAGGAGGCACCGTTCTCAACCGCATGGGTGTTTGGCCGGGAACGGCAGATGGCCCTCAACGACCTCTTCTACGGGCGCCTGACCCCCCAGGGGTCGCTGGTGCTGTTTTACGCCAAGGACGGCCATCCCCTGGGCGATGATCTGTCGCGCCTGATTGTGGGGATCGGACGGATTGAGCACGTGAGCGACCGGCTCATGTACAACAGCACCGACCCGCAGCGATCGTACCCGCTCTGGGAGCGCGTCATCCGGCACTCCATCCGCCCCGACGGGACGGATGGGTTCCTCCTTCCCTATCACGACTACCTCGAGCCCACGGGCGATCCCGCCGAGGACCAGCGCCGCCAAGACCTGTTGCGGGAGATTGCCGTGACGGTGGACACCGCCCACCAACGGGCGTTCTCGTACGGTTCCGAGCTGGCGGGCGCGGACGCCGCGCTGGAAGTGCTCACGAGAAGCCTGGAGGCCGTCCGTCGCGTACGCGCCCACGGCATCGCGGCGGGGCCGTGGATGCAGCGGGAGGAGTGGATCAACCAGCAGATTGCGGCGCTCTGGCAGGACCGCGGCGCCTTCCCGGGGCTGGGCTCCGCCCTGGAAGCGCTCGGACTGCGGCTCGGCACCGCGCTGTCGTTGGAGCTCATCACCTCTGGCCGGATCGATCCGATGGACGACCCGTGGCCTCTGGTGGACGCCCTCCTGCGCGGTGAGTTGGATCCGCCGCGGCCCGAATACCGGCCAGACCTCGACGCCGTGCGCAAGACCTGGGCATCCCTGCCGGATGAGCGCAGATCGTTGCTGCATCTGCTGTCCCGCTTCGCCCTCTCGCCGGCGCAGGCGAAGCGATGGTTTGACGTGCAGCAGCGGGAGAACACGGCGGGATGCCGAATCTCGGACGCCGACCTCCTGGCCAATCCGTACCGCATCGCTGAATTGGACGTGGATCATCCGGACGCCCCCGCCATCTCGGTGGGAATGCTGGACCGGGGCCTGTTGCCGGACGCCTCGATCGCCACGCGCCACCCCGTGCCAAGCCCTTCAGCGGTGGCCTCACCCATAGATGTACGCAGGGTGCGCGCCGGATTGGTGCGGGTCCTCCGTGATGCGGCCGAACAAGGAGACACCCTGCTGGCCGACGGGGAGGCGCTGCGCCGCCTGCCACAGCTCGACTGGGCACAACCGTGTGAGGTCGGCTTGGATTATCTTCACGCCCATCGGGACGACTGGGGAGACGCCATCGCCACGCTGGATCTCCCCTCCGGTTCAGGGACAGGGCTGCGCCACGCCCTCCAATTGACGGAGTACCAAGCACGTGAGGCGTACCTGCGCAAGGTGTTGCTGGCGCGGGCTGGGGCCGTCCTGCCCTCGGTCGGCACCGATTGGAAGACCGCGATTCACCGCACGTTGGCTCGCAAAGGTGTTCAGTTGGATCCGAATGTGCCCAGCCATGCAGCGGCCCTGGAAGAGCAGGCGGCGGCGTTGGAGCGGATCACCACGCGCAAGCTGTCGGTGCTCGCCGGCAAGGCAGGCACCGGGAAGACGACCGTGCTCGGCGCCCTGCTGCAGTCAGACGCCATTCGCCGCGATGGCGTCCTGTTGCTCGCCCCGACGGGCAAGGCGCGGGTCCGTCTGCAGCAGACGGCCGGATTCGAAGCCCTGACCATCGCCCAGTTCCTGCTCCGGCTCGGCCGGTACGACGTCGAGCGGCAACGGCCGCTGCTCTCTGGCGGATCGCCGTACCGCGGAGAGAAGACGGTGGTCATCGACGAGTGCTCCATGTTGACCCTCGACGATATGACGGCGGTGTTCAAAGCCATCGATCTTTCGCACGTGACGCGCATCCTCCTGGTTGGGGATCCGAATCAGCTTCCGCCCATCGGCCCAGGCCGGCCGTTCGCGGACTTGGTTGGGTATTTCGATCACGCGGCCGACTCGACCCTCCCAAAAGAAAGACACCTCGCCGACGCTCTGGCGCGACTCACCGTCGAGGTACGGGCGCAGGCTGGCGCACCGTCGGATACGCTGAAGTTGGCCGCCTGGTTCACACGAGAGCCACAAGCGGCCAATGCGGACGCCATTTTTCGGCGGCTCTCCTCAGCCGAGCCGCTGAACGACCTGCAGGTGAAGTTCTGGAACTCTTCCGCGGAGCTTGAGGCACGCCTGCTCGAAGCGATGTGTGAACGCCTGGGCCTCCAAGGCCCAGACGATGTTAAGGGATTCAACCGGGTGTTGGGCATCGAATCCAACGGATATGTCCCATCCAATCAGCCGGACAGCGTGGAATCGTTCCAAATCCTGTCCCCGGTTCGGATGCACCCGCACGGCGTGCTGGCTCTCAACCGCTGGATCCAGGCGCGGTTCCGGGAGAATGAGTTGAAACAGGCCCACCGCTTCCCGCACCGCCATGTCCGCTTGGGCGACGAGGAAATTGTGTTGCACGACAAGGTGCTGCAGACGCGCAACACGCGGCGGGATGGGTGGAATTGGGAGGCCAAACAGTCGGTACAGGGCATTTACCTGGCGAATGGCGAGATCGGGATCGCCGTGAACGAACACGTGAAAGGAAAGAACAAGTGGCTCAACGTCCTCTTCTCCGGCCGGCCGAACATCACGGTCGGCTACCGGGGGAAGGATTTCACGGAGGACGCGCCGCCGCTGGAGCTGGCGTACGCACTGACCGTCCACAAGGCGCAGGGCAGCGAATTCGACACCGTGTTCGTGATCCTGCCCAAGTCGAGCCGCCTGTTGTCCACAGAGCTGATCTACACGGCGCTGACGCGCGCCAGACGAAAGCTGGTCCTGTTCATCGAGGGAGAGGACATCAGCCTGTTGTACCACCTCTCGAGACCGGAAGCGTCGGAGACGGCGCGACGAAACACGAATCTGTTCACGGCGGGTGTGCGCGAGGCGGACGCGGCGGTTCCGTACGCGGAACACCTCATCCACCGCACGGAGAGAGGACACCTGGTGCGCAGCAAATCGGAGCTTGTCATCGCCAACACGCTCCACCACATGGGCCTGCCGTACGAGTACGAGCGGCCGCTCACCGGGCCGTTCACCGGAGGCGTCGTACTGCCGGATTTCACATTCGTCGATCCTGCCGGGGAGCTCATCATCTGGGAACACCTCGGCATGCTCGGCAACCCGGACTACCGCCAGGCCTGGGAGGACAAGTTGTCGTGGTACCGGAAGAACGGGTTTGAACTGGGTCAGAACCTGTTCACGACGCAGGATGACGACCACGGGGGTCTGGATTCGGTCGTCATCCGGCAGATCGCGGAGCGAATCGCGGAGCGGTTGTGAGGAAGATTCTTCCCGTCCGATGAAAACCGGATGTATGGGATAGGCAGAAGTCCATAGCACCGAGGGACGGCTGAATGGCCGAGCCAGTGCCGCCCCCACGGTCACGAAGAGGGGCAAATCGATGCCGGGAATTATGGTGTGGCTGACCTGCGAGCGTTGTGATTATCAGGCAAATGTTTCACCCGGAAGCAGTATGCGCGTCTTCGACAACGTAGCCGACTACATGCGGGCGAATCGCTTGCGAAAGAAGCCCAGCCTCGCTGAGAACGAGCGGATTCACCAACTCGTCGTCTATTCTGTGTACCAATGCCCAGAATGCGCACAGATCTACGAGACGAAAGAATCCACTGCGCACGACCAAAGTGGTCATGTGGACGTGCGGCAAGGAAGGATCCGATGTCCCCGTTGCCATACACGAGGACGGAAGCTATCGGATATTGGTGAATCGAAATTGCGTTGCCCAAACTGCCGCCACACATTGAGCGTCCATGAGATGGGGGTCTGGGACTGAGGCGAGCCTCAGGGTAGCCTCAGTCCCTTCGATTCCCTATGGCAAAGGATGCGAAGCGCACCACTACGGCGAATGTTAACTGGTGGCCCTGTCGAACGGGGAGCCTACTGCAGCACCCTTCGCGGATAAGCGCTCGGCGGCACGGATCCGTCCAACACGCCGACGTTGCCACGCACGCGAAAGAACGTGCCCGGCTCGCGAGATATCTCGGTCCAGCAGGATTCCCCCGTCAGCGAGGTCACCGAGATGAATTGAGAACAATCCAATACACAGAACTTGCTGTATCCGCACACAAACAGCATGAACATGCGTGGATAGCGGCTCGCAAACGGAGTCAGCCTCGACCACTCGTCGGCCGAAAACGAGAAACGCCACGGAGAGTTCTCACGAGTCGTATACTTGACGTAGAGCCCGGTATTGTGGTTGATCACGTACGCTGAGCGGATCGATGTGTCATATCGATTGATAGAGGTAAACTCATCGCTTCGGATGATCTGCATCAAGGCCCGTCCGTGATACCCGTCCATCTCGTGAATGGCCATATCAACTCGCCCCCTCCCGCCGCAGCACCGCGGGAATCGTCTTAAATAAAATCTTCCAATCTTCCAGGTAGGACCAATTGTCGATGTACTGCAGGTCCAACTCCATCCACTGGTCGAAGTCGATATTGTTGCGGCCGCTGATCTGCCACAGGCACGTGATGCCGGGCTTCACGCTTAAGCGGCGGCGATGCTTGATGTCGTACATATCCACCTCGTTGGGCAACGGAGGACGCGGGCCGACCAAGCTCATATTGCCCACAAAGACATCCCACAGCTGCGGGAGCTCGTCGAGGCTCGTGCGGCGCAGGAAGCGGCCGACGCGGGTGACGCGCGGATCGTCACGGATCTTGAAGACGGGCCCCGACATCTCATTGAGGTGGCGCAGTTGGTCCTTCATTCGGTCCGCGTCGACCACCATACTCCGGAACTTGTGCATCCGGAATCGGCGTCCATGTAGCCCGACCCGTTCCTGGGCATACAACACGGGTCCCCCGTCGTCCAGCTTGATGGCGAGCGCAATGGCTGCCATCAGCGGGGACAGCAGCAACAGAAGACAGCCGCTGACGACAAGATCCGTTACGCGCTTCCATGCCAGTGCTCCGGCGGTGTGCGGCAAGGTAGAGATGAGTAGCCGAGGGATCCCCATGGTGGAAACCAGCTCGGAGGCATTGATCCGGGAGCTGAAGCTGTCGAGCAGCAGCTCAACGGGGACGCCGTGCAACTCGCACTCGGCGAGGATGTTCTCCGTCTCGGCATGAGTGACAGGCAACGTCACGACGACCGCGTCCACAGGATGAGTGGTCAGCGTCTGGCGAAGATCCGCCAATCCACCCAGACGTGGCGCGGGCAGAGACGCATCCCTGTCGCTCAGGTACCCGATGACCCGCAGTCCGCGTTCCGGATGTCGATCCACTTGTTGTATGTACCGCCTCGCCCTCGGCCCACCTCCGACAACCAAGCGCGTCCTCTGGTCTCGGCCCTTCGCTCGAAGGACACCTAGACACGCGCGGATCCCCCACCGTTCGATCGTCATGAGAACGGCCGTGATCACAAAGTAAGACCCCAGAAAAAGCCTACTGAAACCGTTCAATTTCAGGAGAAAAGCGAGAGTTGTGAAAAACAAGACACCGAGGGCACCGACTCGCAGTGTGACGAGGACCTCGTAGAGGAAGCTGTACGATCGTCGTGTTGGATACTCCCCTGCGAACAACAGGGAGGCACCCCAGGCGATGGTGATCAGCAGATATGTACCGAAGTAGATAGCGCCATTGAAGCGAAAGATCGGGTGCCCAAGTATGAGTTGCAAGATGGCATACGTGACGCGGAATCCAATGAGGATGATCAACACGTCCAACAAAAATCCAATGCGACGGCTGCCTGCAGACAAATCACCCATTTCCCCTGTAACCCCCAGTGACTGGCCCGCCAAGGCGTCTATTTGTTTTTCAAATTTATCTATAGTTTTACTTTACCACCAAACGATTGGAAATGGAATAGGGTGTGCCTGACTCGCTAGGCCTATCACAACCCAAAAATCTTTTGGTTTATCAAAATGTCTGTATCCCCCGCTTCTCCAGACCTTCTCACTCCATGTCTCGTATCGTCGGGGCAAGAACCCCTCGATGCTCTGATACTCCAATGACTGATTGTCGTTGGCCTTGTGGTTAACCAGCAACGTCGTATCCACCTCGAACTGCGGTAAGCGTCAAATAGTACACACCTAGCGCTGACGCCGCATCTGTCAGATTATCCTCCCAGAGTCAATTGGGTAGGGAGCCATCATGACGAAGGCGGAGTTGGCAGAACTTCGGGAGATCTGGCGCGCGCATCGCGGACTTCCGTGCAAGCAGGCAAACCGGTGCGGCGTGGTGCGCAGCCCACCATGTGAAGGAGCACCAGTTGTGGTATTGGGTCAGCAAGTTCAAGGCGGAGTCAGCCCCTGAACAACCCCGTTTCATCCCGGTTCAAGTTCATGAGTCCGTCGAGGAAGCGGAAGTGCTCATACCACCCTTGTACATGGAGATAATGGCTTCCTCGAGCCAGTTGTCCCGGCGGGAGCACGGCGTGAACAGACGGGTGTGAAACTTGCCTTTCCGATCCCTTGGTACGCGCAGATTGCGGATTTTTCCGTATCGGGTATCCAGGTCTCGGGTATAGAACCCATTACGTGAGTTACGTGCACAACCGCTACAGTCGCACTCATTCTCATCCAGAAACCCGTTCAACTCCAGTCGCATGAACAGTCCAAACTTACTCTGAACGAAGCAGCGGGTTCCTCCATAAATTGCAAAGACAAATCAGCTTTGGTAATATTATACACGCAGGGCACACCCTTTCTCGAGTATGTGTGGTTGAGGGACCATCGCCGTTCGAGGAACACGTTGCCCTGCTTTTGATTTTTTATCACCACCTCACCCCAGTTCGTCTGGGGAGTGCTTACACAAAATACGGTACGTCACCGCTGCTTTTTGCGCTGCAGAAAATTAACTGACTCCGTGTTTATGTTCCAAGTAAGTATCATAGAACGGGGATATTCTTAAAGCACGGTATCGTTGCATTTTCGAGTAAAGTACATCTCCAATAACTGATTTTGCTAACCATTTGATAATATTTCTAAATTTACGGTCATCCTTCACCTTCCATGAACCAGTAAAATGGTGAACTGAGTACCCCATGTCTCTGCTGAATGTAGGGCACTCAAAATACTCTTTAGGGAACACCGCGATAGTTCCATTCAGCACCTGAAACCTGTTATTTAACCTGAAATTTTCAAACTCCTGCAGAAAAAAACGTGTAAAAAGTCCATTATTCGGTGAGTCTTTGATCTCCAAGTCACGGTATTGATCCAACAACTTCTTGATAGCTTCATGTCCTGGTTCCGCACCAATCACGGCCGTACTAAGGGTGCAATCATACATAAATGGCAAGAACATTCCATAATCCAGAAAGGAATCATCGAATTTTTTCTTGATTTCTACATCTGTGTCTAAATAAAGGCCGCCAAAATCGTTAAGTGCCTTCAGCCTGACGTAATCAGATACGAATGCGTAACGTTTCAGCTCATAGTTCTGCTTGGTATATGGATGGGCTGTCACATCGAAATTCGACTCATTCCACTCAATTATTGTGTATTCCGACGCAAACCGACCACCGGTTACGACGGATACCGACCATCAATTCCGACGCAAACCGACCGCCCATTCCGGGTGAAACCGACCACTAATAGTTGGTAACCACCTCTGCCTTTTCCCCCTCTGAGTGCCTTCCTGAGTTTCCATTCCTGTGAAAATGTGCTTTGGCACTGGTCACCTTATCACGCCATTTCCTATCCTTCCTTTTGGGACCCTATCAGGGCCCAGAAGGAGGACGTAGGTTGGCGAACAGGAGGTTAACCATGCGCAGGATTCGTGAAATCCTCAGACTACGGTACGAGGAGGGAATGAGCGCCCGCAAGATTGCCCGCTGCTTCGCTGTATCCCACAGCACAGTGCTTGAGCTTCTGCGCCGGTTTGACGAATCGGAATGGTCCTGGCCGCTGCCCGACACCATAGACGACTCGACGCTGGAGAATGTCCTTTATCCGCAACCGGTCTCCAATGAGACCAAGGACCCCGTGGACTTTGCACGGGTCCATGCTGAACTGCGGAAGAAGAACGTTACGCTCATGCTTTTGTGGGAAGAGTACCGGCAATCCAGTTCCAACCCGTACGGGTATTCCCGCTTCTGTGAAAGTTACCGAGAGTGGGCAGCGGCTCACGAGGTGACTGCACCACAACGGCACAAGGCAGGTGAGAAGGTATTTATCGATTTCGCGGGCCACACCGTGCCTGTCACCGACTCGTCCACGGGTGAGGTGTTTCAGGCGCAAATTTTCGTGGCTGTCCTGGGTGCCAGCAGCTATGCGTACGTGGAGGCATGTCGGGGTCAGGATGTCCCCTCCCTCATTCAAGCCGTTTGTAACGCACTGGAATACTTCGGCGGTGCCCCTGAGATCATCGTGCCGGACAACCTCAAATCCGCAGTCACCAAGCCGTCGCGTTACGAGGCGGAGATTCAATCGTCCTTCGAACAGTTGGCGGAGCACTACCGGCTGGTTGTGCTGCCAACGCGCCCTCGCCACCCAAAGGACAAGCCCAAAGTCGAGAAAGGCGTCCAGGATGTGGAGACTTACATCTTGGCCAGGATTCGCAACCGGAACTTCTTCAGCTTGGCGGAGTTGAACGGGGTTCTCTGGGACATACTGGACGATTTCAACAACAAGCCGTTTCAGAAGATGAAGGGCTCCAGGCGCAGCCTGTTCGATTCCGTCGACAAGCCCGCGCTGCGCCCGTTGCCCAAGGAACGGTTCATGCTCGCCAAGTGGACGGTGGCGAAGCTTCAACCAAATTGCCACGTTCAAGTGGATCGTAGCTTTTACAGCGCTCCATATCAACTGGTCGGTAAACGCCTGGACGTGCGCCTGACCGATCACATGGTGGATATCTTTCATGGCGGTCAGTGCGTAGCCACGCATGTGCGCAGCTTCAAACCGGGCACCTACGTCACCGAACCGGCACATTTGCATCCGCGCCACCAGGCGGTGCTGAACTGGTCTCCGGAGCACTTCCTGAAATGGGCAGAGTCCATCGGGCCCAACACCGCTGAATTCATAGAGGGGGTATTTGCCTCCGCAGCCCATCCTGAACAGGGCTACCGAATTTGTCGCGGGGTCATGGAACTGGCCAGATATTACACCAAGGAGCGAATCGAGGCGGCTGCCATGCGCGCGACCCAGTACCAGACGTTCTCCAGTAAAAGCCTGCGCTCCATTCTCGAGAAGGGCTTGGACCGCATTCCAAGCGGACAAGCCAAAGTGGTGCAGCTTCCGCGTCATGAGAACCTGCGAGGGCCAGAGTATTACGAGAAGTAGGCCCTCGTATACCGGCTGGATACTCGTATACCAAAGGATACCCCAGATATACCAAGGAGGTTACGTATACGGTGAACGACGCCAAAGATACCACGCTGAAGGTCACCGCGGGTCTCAAGGACGCGGTGAACCAGTTAGGTGCACAGCTTGGCGGTATGACGCAGCGCGAGGTCGTCGAATATCTTCTCGGCTTGCACCGTGCAAAGCAGGAGCAGGAGGGCGGCCGTCCCATTCCCGCACTGGATCAGTTGCGCCGCCATTTTGAAAGAATCGAGGCGATTTACACCGAGTGGGTCAACGTCACCTGGGATCAGGAAGAGAGATATACCGTCGAGATCGCCCGACTGCAGGCTGCTCTCGAGGAAGCCAAACGGACCGTGTACGAACAGAGGGAGCAGTTGCAACGGATGTCAGAGCAGCAGGCTGAACAAATCGCCCAGATACAGGCGGAATCCACACTGGTGCAGGAGACCTGGGCTCGGGAACGGGAAGAGATGGCTCAAAGGCTCGCACAGGCTCAAGCGACCCAAGAGCAGGCGGCCCAATTGGCGAGTCTTGCACAGACGGTTTGCGAGGAGGCAAAGCGGCGGGCCGCGACGCTGGAAGCCCGTGTACAGGCGTTAGGTGAACTCGAACAAAAACACACTGCCGTACTGGCTCGGCTTCAGGAGACCGAGCGCGAACTGGAACGTATCCGTGAACGGATGCCGTTGGAACTGGACAAGGCGGTCCTGGACACCGAACGCCGGCATCTGACACTCATCGCGGAACTGCGGGAATCCCTGGCCCAAGCTCGTGAGGAAAATGCCCTCCTAAAGATTCGTCTGAATCAGCCTTAAACGAGGGGGGGCATCCCCCCCTCCTCCAACTGAAAGGGGATAGCCATTCATGTGGACAGAACAAACCGTGCAAAAACTGAGGCAGATGCGGCTTCACGGTATGGCAGATGCTGTCGTGAACCAAGCCGAGCGGACTGACGTGCAAGGCTTGGGCTTTGAGGAACGTCTGGCACTCATAGTGGACGCGGAGTGGAATGCGCGGGAAAACCGCCGGCTCACGCGTCTACTGAAAGAAGCCAGGCTCAAGATTCCGCAGGCTTGCCTGGAGGACATCGACTACACACACTCGCCCGAGTTCGACAGTTGGTAGTCACACAAAGTCCCGCGAAGTCAAGCCCGACATGGATTCGCAAGACCTGTGGATAACTCGTGTAGTAACTACAG
>NZ_FPBV01000020.1 GCF_900116805.1 Paenalicyclobacillus macrosporangiidus
ACGACGGTCGATATAATCCCCCCAACGGGGCAAAGCCAGCGACGTCACAAATTAGACACAAACGGTGAAATTACACCACTTGACGGGACACTACCAACCCCTGTTGAAGCTGGGGACACAAGCCACCCATCCGGATGCCCTGCCCGGGCCGGAGACCGTTCCGGCGGCCATGCAGCCGTATTTCGAAGACATTTTCATTGTGAATGGTGAGGGTGAAGTACACTACCATTCGCCTCATATTGTCGTCGAATTTATCGTCAACATCGTGAATGCGTTTGAAGAACAAACCGCTTCTCTTCCGTGGCGTGCTCGACAGGATTTGATAGACGAACTGATCCACAGAGGGGAGGAGATTTGCAGAAAGTATCCGCCAGAGGCCTTGGTGGAAAGACATCCGGGACAACTGATTCGAGCCGTCGCGAAGTCTGAGGCATAGGGTACATGCACGTTGTAACGGTGACCAACCCAATGTGCTGCACCATCGTCTCTGTGACATAGGGGTGGTGGAAGGCGGGATGATCCATGAATACAGCCATGTGTATTTCTTGTCGTCGCTTTCGTGACAAGGACGATATGGCTCGAATCTTCACGACCGGATTCACCAGACTGGACGGTGTCGATCACCCCCTCGGCGTGTGCAAAGAATGCGAAGCGCGGCGCGGCGGTCCAGAACGGGTCCGCCATCCGGACCTGCGGAGTGGTCATGAGGGTGGACGGGATGTATGGCGTGCGAGCGAGTAATGGGGGTCCGCTTGGATGGGACCGGGTTCACCCTCGTGTCTGTGGCCGGCGTGTCGTCATGTCCTTCAGGCGACGGTTGCCGTTTCAGTCGTGGTATCAGTCGTGATGGCGGTGGAAGGCGTATCGGAGAAGGTGCGTCTTGTATCCCAAGAAGTCATCTTCTTTCTCGTCTATAATTTGAAATGCATGCCGTTCATAGAAGCGTCTCCCAATGGTGTTTTCTCGTTCAACCCATGCGGTCAACTCGTGGAGACATGGGACGGTTTGCAACAGGTGATGGAGGAATGCCGAACCAACCCCCGTGCCGTGAGCTCGTGGTACTGCGTATATCCGAACGAGCTCAAAGGACGTGTCACGGTTCGGATGTGGGACGACCTGCGAAAAGGCGATGACTTCGCCATTGGAGTCCGTGGCCACGTGGAAAAGCGGATGGGTTCGTTTGTGGTCCCTGGCGATGGACCCCGTCAAGTTTTCCACCGAATAGGCGGTCGTGACGAATTGATGGATGATGTCCTCAGGGTAAATGGATTGGTACGTGTGTCTCCACGATTCCATGGCAACGGACGCAATGGAATCCGTGTCACCGAATTCTGCCGGACGGATTTGATAGTGTTTCACACGCTCACCCCTTTTTCTAAATGATATACCGAAAAACAACATCAAGTGTGAACACAGCGAAAGAAGGACCCGCAGAAGCGGGTCCAGGGGATGGTCGATGCGACAAAGGTTGTTCATGGGCCGGGTCAGTACCCACCGCCTGGTACGAGCAGAATGAACAGCACGAAGATAATCAGAAACACCACCGCCCAACGGGTGACACCGCCAAACACGCCGCCGTCGTACATGGACCAGCACCCCCCTTGCTGTGAGGTATGGTTACCATATGCATGCTTGGACAATGAAGAATAGGAAACCAGTCCTACGTCAGAAGCGGATATTCCATTCGAGGCACATTCCATTTTGGCGTACGATGACGCGCTGCTCCCGCATCGACGTCCCTTTTTGGTTCGCAAGGAGTGATGGACTTCTCCTCTGCGTCATCCACAGTGGCGTGCGGGTGGTTTACACTGAGGACAAGTCGACATCGAAGGACGATGGGAGGGGACGGACGTGGCGCTCTTGAAGGAGACCGTGTTCTGGGGACGGGTGGAACACGAAGACTGGACGCTGTACTTGGTCGTGCACCAGGATGGCAAGTTGTGTTGTGTCACTGTCCCTGGTGAGGCGTTTGAGGCCGTGGAGATGTGGATTCAACGGCACCATCCGGGGGCGGATCTCGTTTTTGATCCGGACGCGACGCGGAGGTGTCGGGAGGAACTGCTGGAGTATCTGCGGGGTGAGCGGCGCACGTTCACGGTGCCGTTGGCCGCCCATGGTACCCCGTTTCAGACTCGGGTGTGGCAAACGTTGATGCAGATCCCGTATGGAGAGGTCTGGACGTACGCCGACGTGGCCCGGGCCATCGGGCGGCCGACGGCGGTTCGGGCGGTGGCGGCGGCCAACGGAGCGAATCCTGTGCCCATCGTGGTACCGTGCCACCGCGTCATTGGGAGCGACGGCTCATTGACGGGATACAGCGGAGGGCTGTACATCAAAGCCCGGCTGCTGGAACTGGAAGGGCATCGGTTGTGGAACGGGAAACGAGCGGTGTCCGCGGGGGAGATCGCCGCCCTCACGTCACGGACGCGCGTGGTGCCTGCTGCGTTGCGGGAGCAGTCCGACGTATTCGACGCGCCGGGTATTTTGCGGGATTGAGCCCATCCACCAGGGGGGTGACACCAGGGTGCGGACCGCTGGCACGGCCGCACCCTGTATTTCGGTCTGCAGGGCTCAGTGGATGCTCTTTTTCTTGAACCGGCCGCCGCGGACCTCCGCGATGGGAGCGATGGCCAAGAAAGCGTCCTCGTCCAGGTCTTCGACGATGGATTTGAGTTTCGCTTCCTCCAGTCGGGAGATGACGCTGAACAACACCTTCTTGTCGTCTCCCGTGAACGCCCCCTCTCCTTGGAGATAGGTGACGCCGCGCCCGAGCCGGTGAAGCATGGCTTCGCCGATTTCCCGGTATTTGTCGCTGATGATCCAGACCGATTTGGTCTCCTCGAAGCCTGTCGTGACCACGTCGATGGTCTTGAAGGCGATGAAGTAGGCGATGAGGGAGTACATGGCACGATTCCATCCGAAGAAGAACCCGGCGCTGCCGAGGATAAAGATATTCATAAACATGATCAACTGTCCGATGGACCAAGGGAGTCGGCGGTTCAGAACGACCGCGACCACCTCGGTTCCGTCCGACGATCCGCCGCTGCGGATGACGAGCCCCACCCCGATGCCTACGATGATGCCGCCAAACACCGTGGCCAGCAGCGGATCGTCCGTCACGCCGGGAACAGGTACCAGTAAGGTCGCCGTGACGGACAACACGACGATGGAGAACAGTGTGGACCAGGCGAAGGTGCGACCAATCTGCTGGTAGCCGACGATGAGAAACGGCAGGTTCAACACGAAGAGGAAGACGCCCAGACGAATGCCCGTGACATGGGCGAGGATGATGGAGATCCCGGTGATCCCGCCGTCGATGATGTCGTTGGGGATGAGGAACTCCTCAAGGCCGACCGCGGCCAGGGCGGCGCCCACCAGCATCGCGATCACGCGCTGAATCATCTTCACCCGGTGCTTTCGTCTGACGTTCACGGCATGTCCGACTCCTTCTGTCACAGAGGTTGGGATCAATGTCATCAGTTACCCCCTTTTGGTGAGATTCATGTGCGTGGTCACACGTATATCGGCGATTGGGCCGCAGATACTACAACTGCACCCAACCAAAAAGGAGGATGATCCAAGATGCCGAACCGGAATCAGTACGTAACTCCGCAGGTGGGTAATGCGTTGGCACAGATGAAATACGAAATCGCAACCGAGTTTGGTGTGAACCTGGGCGGTGAGACCACATCGCGGGAAAACGGATCGGTCGGTGGTGAGATCACCAAGCGGCTCGTGGCATTCGCCGAGCAACATCTGTCTGGTCCGCTGCGTTGACGGTGCGCGACGCGGAACGGGAAAGGTTCCTTCTTCAGGATACCATAATGTCAAGCGGCTAAACAATTGTTCTCCACCGCCCTGCTTCGGCAGGGCGTTGCTTTGTCAAAGGGATGTGCCGCGCCCCGGTTCGCGGTAAAACAGGCGCGGAGCAGGACCTTCTAATTTCCATGATTTTCTTCGAAAAAAGGTGTTGCAAACCGAAGGGCAGGTCCGTATAATAAGCCTTGTCGCTCGGCTGGCACGGCAAACGAGCCCGACAGTCGGAGCGGCAACGGAAAGAACAACAAAGCATGCGCCCGTAGCTCAGTTGGATAGAGTGCTTGACTACGAATCAAGAGGTCGGGAGTTCGAATCTCTCCGGGCGCACCAAGTTGCCGAAGTGGCGGAATTGGCAGACGCACACGACTCAAAATCGTGCGGGAAACCGTGCCGGTTCGAGTCCGGCCTTCGGCACCAGCGTGGGGCTATAGCTCAGTTGGGAGAGCGCCAGAATCGCACTCTGGAGGCCAGCGGTTCGAATCCGCTTAGCTCCACCACGATCCTCGATAGCTCAGCGGTAGAGCATCCGGCTGTTAACCGGAGGGTCGCAGGTTCGAATCCTGCTCGGGGAGCCAGCGTTCGCCTGCCGCGGTGTTTCCCGGAAATGCGTGCCGCGGCCGACGAGGCCCCATGGTCAAGCGGTTAAGACACCGCCCTTTCACGGCGGTAACGGGGGTTCGAGTCCCCCTGGGGTCACCAGCGGGCGGTTAGCTCAGCGGGAGAGCACTCGCCTCACACGCGAGGGGTCGGCAGTTCGATCCTGCCACCGCCCACCACAATTGAATCGTCCCTTATACGGGATGCGACGCGGGGTGGAGCAGTTGGCAGCTCGTCGGGCTCATAACCCGAAGGTCGCAGGTTCGAGTCCTGCCCCCGCAACCAACTGGAGCTGTGGTGTAGAGGCCTAACATGCCAGCCTGTCACGCTGGAGACCGCGGGTTCGAATCCCGTCAGCTCCGCCAATCAAGGGCCTATAGCTCAGCTGGCTAGAGCGCACGACTGATAATCGTGAGGTCAGAGGTTCGAGTCCTCTTAGGCCCACCAGCTGAATATCCAGTCTCGGAAGAACCCTTGGGATCTCAAGGGTTCTTCTTTTTGTTGTTGGGAGTTACAAGAGAGACAAGATGCTACGGGTCGTTCGTCCTTTGCTGAGTGCTTGACGGTCGCGGGGTGCGCAACACCACGAATGTCCGAATCCGAAGCTCGCGGGATGTGCTATCATGCACGGTGAGGGAGGGGCGATTTCGTGCAGATGCGCCGGTGGATTTTGACCATGGCCGCCTGTCTGTTGCTGGTTCAGCCCACGATTGCTCACGCGGCCACCTATCGAGGCGGAAGCACCTACTCGTCGAGGGTGTCGAGTTCTTCCGCGTTCAGCAGCGGAGGGTCAAGCAGCGGTTCCGCGTATCCCTCCAGCTACGCCGGTTCGTCGCCAAGTGCTGGCTCCGTGTCGGGGAGCCGGGCTGCAGTGGGGTCGAGCGTCGGGGCGACGGAGGGTTCCAGTTCTTCGTACCGCTCCGGGTACACCACTCCGTCTTCGAGCGCCGGTACGAAGACCCGTTCGAGCTCCACGTATCATTCCGGGTACCAGTCGCCGTCACCGAGCGTCCGGACGCCCAATTCCGGGTACACGTCTGGCGCTGTGCAGAGGCCGTCGTTGTCAACCGGGCACGTGGCGTCGTTTGGAGCGGGGATGTTGTTGGGCAGCATGCTGCACCCGTTCGGCTGGGGATGGTCGGCACCGTACGCCGCAGCGCCGGTATACGCGTCTGGGGGAATCGGGGCGACACCTGCGGGGATGGCTGTGGCTGCTCCGGGGTGGTCATGGGTCGGCACGATCCTTGACTTGATTTTGTTGGCCGCCGTGGTGCTGGCGATTGTGGCACTGGTACGGCGTCGTCGAAGGAAGCGCGCGGGCGTGTTCGCAACCGTATCGCCGGGCGTGACGGATCCTTCGGGGGCTGGTATGGCGATGTATCTGGACGAACAAGCGATGGTCGATGCCTGCTGCGAATACGTCGCGCGGCGGGAAGGTTGCGCGCCGCAACAGGTCGAGGTGGACCTGCAGTTTGACAATGGCCGGTTTGCGGCGGACGCGAGAATCAGCGGCTGGCGGCACCGGGCACTGAGCCAGCAGGACCTGGTGGACGCAGTGGCGGAGTTTGTCGCGGAACGGGAGTCCGTGTCTCCACACCGGGTTCGGGTGGATTTACAGTTTTCGGAGCAACTTGGGGTCACGGCGGATGCTGTGGTGGTGTAAGGACCGAGAATTCAGGGCGCCGTCAGAGACGGCGCTTTTCTTTTGCCATAGGAGCTCCCTGGGGCGAGGGAGTGCTGGCAGGAAATCCGCAATCCACTCTCGGAGTCAACGGCATTCGGATGACGAAAAGGTCAAAATGAACGGCGCTGAACCCCGACTATCGTCAGGAACCGGGGGCTTCAGAAGCTCGATGACCATGGTATTTTTGAACCCAATCCGACCAAAATGCCTGCAAATTGAACGCACTTGACCGAACAAACGACTCGGTGGTCAACCGAAAATCCCGCATGCGTGCGATTCGAAACGCGCGCATGTTGTCTCCGTCCGTCGCGACGAGAAACCACAAACCCGCTTTCGACACGAGGCCATACGGTTGAACACGCCAAGACGATGTCATTCCCTGCGCGGACTCGTAGACAAATTCAACGACGCACTGCGTGGCAATTGCCCGCTTCGCCATCCGGATGAATTCCGGACTTCCGGATTCCGCATGCCAAGGGGTGGGATCGAGGTGAATGCTGTTCTGAATCCACCTGGCCTGCCTCTGTTTGTCCGGCGGCAGCGTGTGCAACAATTTTAGGAAAACGGTACGCAGAGGCAGCACACCTGCGAGATCGCGAAATCCCATGCTGCACAAATTCATCAACAGCGACTCGAGTTCTGTGTCGCTCATCGAGCGAGTCAGTGCCTCCACGGTGGACTCAAATCCCTCGGCCAGTTGAAACCCACCACCGGCACCTGCGTCTGAGACGATGGGCACACCGATGGCGCTCAGTGCGTCGATGTCGCGATAGATGGTTCGTTCAGACACCTCAACCCGCCGCGCAAGTTCCCGCGCTGTCAATTTCCCCTCGGTTCGCAGATACATCAGAATGGCCAGGAGTCGATCCGCACGCATCCGCCTGCTCACCCTCCCCAACGAAATCACTGACACTGGATGTCAACAATCCCATGTTACGCTACCAAGGTGAATTCGAACAACCGATGTGAACGAGGGTACACCATGAACTGGATTCGCGTTGGATTCGGAGGCCATCGCACCGTTCGATTGCTGCAGTGCGTTGCACTGTTGCACAGCATCTGTCAGGGGATTTCGGTGGTGGATGTCAGTCTCTACCTCCAATCATTGGGATGGAACGGACTTGCCATCGGCGGTGTCCTCGCGGTCTCCGGCGTGTTTCGGAGCCTGTGGACGGTGTTCTCTGGAGATCTCACTCAATATCTCGGTGCAAAGCGTTTTATCATGAGCTTCCATCTGTTGTCCGGCGCTGCAGCGCTCGTGCTCTCGGTCACGGCAAATCCAGTTGCGATTTGTTGTGCCACCAGCTTGGCTGGCTTCGGGCGCGGCCACAGTGGATCCGGCGGCCCCACATCGCCCATCGAGCGGGCATGGTTGCGGGCCTATACGCGCCAGCGTGATGCCCGCGCAACCAGTGTCATCTTTGGCATGAACGCGGCCCTGGGGTACCTGGGGATGTGTATCGGATCCCTGATTGCCGCACTTCCCTCGGGCCTCAAAGTTTGGTTTTCGGGAGCCATCGCGTATCGCCCCGTGTTCGTCGTCGTGGCTGTCCTGTCCTTCGCATGTTCATGGATCATTCATCTGGCATCGGGTGGCGAACGCAAGCAGCGCCGAAGCGTACAACCATCGTCGGACCATGACGGTGCCGACGTCACTGGACGCCGTTCGAACAATCGCGGTGCATGCTCGAATCTGCTGGTGGTGGCTCTCATTGTTATCGTTGTGACCGTCACGACATCCCATTGGAATCGTTGGTTTCCGCGCGCTGAAAGGATAGGCCCTTTGGTCCCTGTTCTGGCGGTTCTCATCCTCTTCGTTGGAAAATTGTCCTACCGTTATGCGGTTCTCGCGTGGCATTTGTCCAAGGGTCAGTCCATCAGCCGTCGGGACACTTCGTCTGGGCAGCAGGCGCACGCACCCAATCCGTTGGTCAATCCCATCAACAGCGTTGCCGTTGCGCTCTCCAGCACCATGACATCCTACTGGTTCTCCGCCCGCTTTCATGCGAACGAGGCGCTGATTGGGCTCGTCATTTCACTCTCCTATCTGGCCACCGGCGTGATGGCCGTGGTCCATACGCACCTGTCCAATCGGTTGGGTCAGGTCAAATCATTGGTGGTCACGCAACTGTACGGCGCCTTGCTTGTGCTCGCACTGCCATTCGCACCGTGGTTCTGGCTCGCTGCCGTGCTCAATGCGGCGTGCATGTCCCTCAATCTGGGCAGTCGAGGAAGTCGTTCCCTGGTCCTGACCGCTCGCCCACGACAGCCGCGTTCCTGGCAGCAGCGCGTGACCTCGGTACTGGTCCTGACGCTGACCACGGGCGCCTGGCCTGTGGCATTCGGTCATATGTTGGATGAGGGAGAGTACATCCTGCCATTCAGCATCGCCGCGTCTGTCCAATTCTTGTCCGCGTTGTGGTTGCGGGAGATACGTTGAAGCCTCCAACGCACCTCTGTGAAGGGGAAGTTGGCGACACGGTGGGATCGAACCAAATCCTCAAAGGAGTGCAGAGAGTCGACAGACACCCCCTCCCACGAGGATGGGGGCTTTGCTGCCGAACTGATTGGAAGTCGACGCGTTCTCATAAAAAATTCTCCGCCACCCTCTTGAAAACGACACACATGTCGCTTATTCTCATAAACGACACATGTGTCGTTTATTTTGATTCGGTTCTGGGAGTGGGAATCTTGATAGGGAATCAGCGGGCGGCGACAGGGATATTTCATTTCAGGGATTACCGGTACCTAACCCTTGCTCAGGTCATCTCAAGTCTCGGGGATTGGTTGGATTACTTGGCACTTCTGGCACTGGTGGGACTCAAGTGGAACGCGTCCCCGATGGAAATTGGGCTCTGCATTTTCGCATTCGCGGCACCGGCGGTTGTGTTGGGCCCGGTCGCGGGCGTCATTGCCGACAGGATGGAGCGAAAGACGCTCATGATTGTGTCAGACTTGGTGAGAGCGGGACTCGTCCTCTCCATCGTATGGGTGACGTCTATCTGGGGTTTTGGTCGCTGTGTTTTCAATCCACACGGCGTTCTACATCGATGCCATGAGCTTTTTATGCTCCGCCTTGTTGCTCACGCAATTGTCGCGATGGGCGTCAAAGCAGAAGACCGGCCAGGGCAAAGAGCGGATGTGGCAACAGCTTGTCGAGGGCACCAAGTTCATCCGGAAGGATGCCGTCCTCTGGTACGGCACACTGGTTCTCGGGGCCATTCTCCTTGCCGTGATGGTGGCGGACTCTCAACTGACGGTGCTGTTGCGCCAGATTCCACACATGTCGCCGACGTTCATCGCGATCGCCATGGCGGCCTCGGGGATTGGGATGTTGCTTGGTGCTGGTGTACTGAGCCAGCGATCCACTCGGTCGGTGATGGCTGCGTTGGGAAGCGGATCGGCAGGGATTGGGGTGGTATACGGATTCGCGGCCAACTTCACGCACGTGAGCATCACACTTGCGTGGGCCCTTCTTCCTGCGCTGTTTCTGGTCGGTGGCGCGTGTGCGGCATTGGTCTTTATCCCATTTCAAGCCGCCATGCAGAAGCGGACGCCGGTTGAGTTCACGGGACGGGTGTTTGGTACACTGAACAGTGTCATGACCTTGTCCACGATTCTCGGACCGGTCGTGGGAGGCATTCTGGTGACCACTTGCGGCGTCGTCGGCGCATTCTTGGGATGTGGCATCGCGCTGGTGATGCTCGGACTCGTCATTCTCGCCATAAAGAACAAGATTGAACCGAGGGATTCATATGTCGCCGAAAGTAACGGAGGAACACAAGGAGCAACGGAAGCGTGAAATCGTCGAAGCGGCGAAGCGCGTGTTCAAACGCAAGGGGTTCGCCCAGGCGACGATGCACGATATCGTTGAAGAATCGGGCATGAGCCGCGGCGGAGTGTACATGTACTTTTCCAGCAAGGAGGAGATCTTTGACGCCATCCTCGAGCAGAACGACGCAGAATTGTTTGCTGGCATTCGGGAGATGGTGGATAGGCACGAGACCATGTGGGGAGTCGTTGAGGAATTCATCGAGATGGCGGAACACGAACTGCCGAACGTCACCCATGACATCGGTCCCGTGGTGTACGAAGTCTTGATGGGTTCCTGGAGAGACGAAGAAAAAAGGGCGTTGGCGAAACAGCGTTATCAACAGACGGTCGACATGTACGTCAGCATCCTTCAGCACGGAGTAGAGAGTGGGGAGTTTCGTCCGATACTCCCCATTGAGGATATCGCAAAGTCCACGCTATCGTTCATTGATGGATTGACGTTGCACATTCTCCATCTTGGCCGCGAATCCATAAATCTGCGCGGTCAACTGACGGCTCTGAAGGCGTATTTGAGGCACGCCTTGCAGGTGCAAGGAGGCGGGGACGGAATGTAGTTGAATGGCCGAATTCGTCCGTCCGGCTCGATCCCGCTCTCTGTTGGTGATCAACGCAACGAAGAACATTGGTCCGGATCGGCGCCTGGCACATATTAAAGTAATTTCGCCATCCAATATTCGTCCACATACCTGCCATCGACAAACAGCGTCTCCCGTGCGATCCCTTCAACCTCGAAGCCCATCTTGCGATACAAAGCGATCGCCGTCCCATTGTGTGTCATCACGGTGAGTTCGAGTCGATGTGCCCCAACGCTGCGAGCCCACTCCTCCATCGTTTGGAACAATGCGGTGCCAATACCCTGCCCGGCGTACGCCTGCAACACACCGATCACGAGATACACGGTGTGGCGATTTCGCCGTAGCCGACCACCGTATGCCTGCAAATGCCCGACAAGCTGATGGTCAGACTCTGCCACGAAAATCATTTGGTTATCCGTCTTCAATATCGACTCGATTTGCTTCCGCTGTTCAGCGATCGTTGTGGTTCGTTCGCCCGGTTCATAGAGCATAAACGATGTTTCGCGATCCAGACGACGGCAGAGTTCAAGGTATGGTTCAGCGTCGGTGGCCGCTATGGGTCGAATCTTGTACATCGGTTTCCCCTCTCGTTCCTTCCCGGAGAGCACATGGACGGGGTTGATCTCCACTTTGAACTGTCTCGTCTTGGCAAAGCGAAATTTGCCCGAATCCAGTCACGCGGAAGTCATTGCAATTGTTCTTTATCAGATTAACTTAGATGACGCGGTTTTGCATGGGGGGTTTCCGTAGGATTGGGGGATAGCCCACCGTCTCGAAATGGTCTTCGTATACTCTGGAATCCAGACTTCGCCCCCCGTTCCGCCGGCCAACAGGACACTGGTCGACTGTGGGGGACGTGCATGCAACATTTCAAAATGGTGGGGAGACAGATTGAGGAGGGATGCCAGACGAGGTCCGCGGAAACAGGGCGCAGAGTCCACAGCGCGGTCCAGCCACAGATTTGAACCAGGTTGCCTGTTTCTAGAACTCCGGGAGCTGATCAAGATTGTTCCCTTCGGCGTATTCGGTTGATCCTGCCGCGTCGCGGATCTCCCAGGTGCCGTCTGCGTGTACGTCGGACAGCGAATCCACTTCGCCATTCTGGGCCATCGTGCGTGCTTCGTCAATGGACACCACACGGCCGTCGTTCGTTAACAGGTGCGTGATGTTGCCGCGCCCATCCTTGCGGACACGGACAAATTTGGTTCCCATGTGCATCCCCCTTCAGGAAGATGGTGTGAACATCATCCTGATATCCTCCGCTAGGTCTCGTACTCGTATGTACCCGAAAACGGCTCATGGATGCAGATGGTCAATACATCTCAAAGAGGCCCAGAAAACGGTTTGTGAATCCACAAAACTTCCACGTCGATACCCCTTGAATGAATCCAACCCATGAAGGGCGTCAGAGAAGATCGCATGCCAGTGACGTGAATCCGCCGCAGATAGGGTCCAATTTGTCCACATTGGCCCCTTGTCGGTCTCATCTCTCCTCATCGGCTCGTACGATGGCTTGAACATCGAAACGAAGGGGGAGAGGGAGAGTGCATCCAGAGCGTTCGCAGGATTCGGTCGGACACGCAGATGAGGGCGGGCCCGGCTTCGTCGGATCGCCGATGGCGATGCCGTTTGCGAAGACAGGTCCGCGCGTCACGGGTCTCGATGCGGATCTTGCCATGATATCGATTCATGCGCTTTCGGTTGCCGCGGACGCGGACATCCGGATGGCTGATGTGTCGGCGCAGTTTAACGGGGGTTCGGCGCTGAGGTGGTGCCCATGAACGTCGCCATCATTGGCTGTGGATACATTGGCGAGAAACACGTTCAGGGGCTGGCGCAGGTGCCCGGTATCCGGCTGAGCGCTGTCTGCGACACCGAAGTCCGCCGCGCAGAGGAGTTCGCGGACAGGTACCGCCGTCTGGCGGACCGGGCGGACACGGATCCGGTGCAGGTGTGCAGTACCTACGGATTGCTCTTGGAGGACAGCCGGATTGACGCGGTGTCCATCACCGTGCCGAGCGGATTGCATGCGACCATCGCGATGGCCGCCTTGAGGGCCGGAAAACACGTCATTCTGGAAAAGCCGATGGCGCTCTCAACGGGAGAGGCCAGGTCCCTGGTGGCGCTGTCTGTGGAGACGGGACGCAAACTGGCCGTCTGCCACCAGAAGCGGTTCTACCCTCATCTGCAGCATATCCGGACCTTGGTGGCCAGCGGCAGGCTGGGTCAGATTGTCTTTGGCACGGTGTCACTGGCCTACAACCGGACAGACGAGTATTACCAATCGATTCCGTGGCGCGGCACCTGGGCGATGGACGGGGGGGTGCTGTTGAATCAAGCGATTCACGACATCGATCTCTTGCTTTGGTTCATGGGGAACCCCGTATCGGTGCTGGGACAGGTTCAACGGTTGCTGAGACCGATGGAGGCGGAGGACACGGCCGCGGCGGTGGTGGCGATGGCGGACGGGGGAATCGCGGCCGTCACGGCCACCGTTTGCGCGCCGAAGGGCCACTCGGAAGAATACATGACCCTGGTCGGAACGCGCGGCGCATTGACACTGTCCGGAAAGACGATGCAACCCACGTCCTGGAAAGTGGAGGAAGAGCCCGTTCCGGAATTCGTGGACGTCGATCCGTACGCGCGATTGTACAAGGATTTTTCCGAGGCGGTTGCGGAGAATCGCGATCCCTTTGTCAGCGGCAAGGAAGCGCTGCCCGCGTTGGAGACCATTTTCGGCGTCTACTCATCGTCGCTGCGGCGAAGCGGGGTTCGCCTGCCCGCGGAAGATGTATCCACGCTGCAGATGAACAACGTGTTCACATCGTAGGGAGGAAGCATGCGTGTACGAAGGGGCCAACATTCTCGTGACAGGTGGTGCCGGCTTTCTCGGGAGCCGGCTGGTTGAACGATTGGCGGTCAATGCCGGCCACGTCTGGGTGGTGGACGACCTGTCGACGGGGCGGGCCGAAGCACTGCCCAGCTCAAGGAACGTCACCTTCATCAAGGGCTCGGTGAGCGACGGATGTCTGCTCCGAGAACTCCTCTCGGACGTCGACTACGTCTTTCACTTCGCCGCCAGGAACATTGTCTTGTCCGTTCAACAACCGGAATCCGACTACCTGGTCAACACCCACGGCACCGTGCAACTGCTGTTGAACAGTCTGGCGCACCGCGGGCGAATCCGCAGATGGGTGTATGCGTCGACAGCGTCCGTCTATGGAAACAGCCCGGTAATGCCCATCAAGGAAGGAACGTACGACGTGTCCGTTCCGTACGCAGCCAGCAAATTGGCCGGAGAGCTGTTTGCCGTGGCGTACGGCCGGTCGTTCGGTCTGCCCGTGACGTGTCTTCGGTTTTCCAATGTCTACGGTCCTGGTCAAACGAGTTCCAATCCGTACTGCGGAGTGGTCTCCAAATTCATGCAGGCAATCCTGGACGGCGAGCCGTTGACCATCTATGGCGACGGTACGCAAACCCGGGATTTCACCTTCGTCGACGACGCCATTCAGGCCGCGCTCCTGGCAGGGGTATCGGAACGGACCACGGGCCGGGTGTTGAATGTGGGGACTGGCATTGAAACGCCGGTAAACACCCTCGCTCAGCTTGTCATGAACACCACCGGGAATCCCCGCCATCCGGTCGTACACCGCGAGAAGCGGAAAGTGGACGGCATCTACCGAAGAGTCATGGACGCGACAGCCCTGCGGTCCTTGACCGGTTGGCAGCCGATTCACACGTTGGACAGCGGATTGAAAATCACGTGGGAATGGTTCTTGAACCAACACCGGAGCTGAACGGATGGGAGGTGGGTGCCGTGCAGGAATATGTGATTCATCCGACTGCGCGGGTCGGGGAGCGGTGCAGAATCGGCTGGCATGTGGTCATCCATGACCATGTCGTGATTGGCGATGACGTCGAGATTGGCGACAACGTCGTCATTCACGAACGTACCGAGATTGGGAGCCGGACCACCGTGGGGGCGAACAGCGTGTTGGGGAAACCACCGATGACGAATCGCCGCATCAAGAGAAAACCGCAACTCACAGAGCCCCTGCGTATCGGCGCGGATGCCGCCATCGGTTCGTGCGCCGTCCTGTCCGCCGGATCGGTTCTGGAAGACGGTGTCTTGGTAGGAGATCTCGCATCGGTTCGGGAAGGCGTCTTCGTCGGAGCCGATTCGGTCATCGGCAGGTGTGCCACGGTTGAACTGAATACCCGCATCGGCAAACGGGTCGTGATTCAGACCGGTGCGTACATCACGGGGGATTCGGTCTTGGAGGACGACGTGTTTGTGGGACCGGAGGTGTCCACGTCGAACGACAAGTTCATGGGGCTGGTCCCCTACCCATACCGCGGTCCCTGCATCGAAACGGGAGCGCGCATTGGGAACAACGCCACGCTCCTCCCGGGGGTGCGCGTCGGGGCGGGAGCCATTGTGGGAGCGGGGGCCGTGGTGACGCGTGACGTCCCTCCACATGTGGTCGTGGTCGGTGTCCCCGCTCACGGAACGGGAAAGCGGCTGGCGGCCGGGGACGCAGACATGAGTCCGCCGCCTGAACGGTGAGGCAGTGAACAAGGGGGAAGACCGGTGAAGGTACCGTTCATGGATCTCAGTGACCCGTCGGAGGAAGTGAGACAGGAGCTCCGGACCGCTGTGGAACGCGTCCTGAACAGTGGGCACTACATCTTGGGAAGTGAAGTCTCGGCGCTGGAGCAAGAAGTCCCGGCCTATTGCGGCACCCGGTTCGGTGTGGCGGTCGGAAACGGGACGGACGCCTTGGTCTTGTCCCTGTACGCGCTCGGGGTGGGCAAGGGGGACGAGGTCATCACCAGCCCCTTCACGTTTTTCGCCACCGTCGAAGCCATTCTGCAGGTCGGCGCGGTTCCCGTGTTTGCCGACGTGGACCCGCACACGTTCACCATCACGGCAAAGACCGTCGAAGCGCGAATCACCCGGAGGACCAAGGCCATCCTCCCCGTGCACATCTTTGGGCTCATGGCGGATATGCCGGGGCTGCTCCAACTGGCCAAGGCATACCGCTTGCTCATCCTGGAGGACGCGTGCCAAGCGATTGGGGCGACCTGGGAGGGAAACGGTCCCGGTTTTTACGGCAACGCGGCGACCCTGTCCTTTTTCCCGACCAAGAACCTGGGCGGGTGTGGAGACGGAGGCATGATTTTGACGCAGGATGCAGGGCTGGCGCAGCGGCTGCGCCGCCTGCGCGTTCACGGGAGTGTGCAGAAATACGTGCATGAGGAGGTGGGGTGGAATAGCCGCTTGGACGAAATTCAGGCCGCTCTCTTGCGGGTGAAGCTGAGGAAGTTGGACGAATGGACGGAGCGGCGGCGGTCTTTGGCGCGGCGCTACGACGAAGGACTTCGCGGCCTGCCGCTGCAGGTACCCGTCACTCCCGAACAGGTACGGCACGTGTATCACCTGTACACCATCGTGACGGAGCCGCGAGACGCGCTCAAAGCCGCACTGGCGAAGCAGGGTATTGAGACCCAGGTGTACTATCCGTTGCCGATGCACCTGCAGCCCGCTCTGCGCGGACTCGGATATCAACCGGGGGATTTTCCGGTCGCCGAGCACCTCGCTGAACACTGTCTGTCGTTGCCGCTGTATCCGTGGCTCAGAACCGACCACCAGGACCACGTCATCGAGTCGATTCGCCGTTTTTCGGCGAACGCTGAATCCTGACAGAGCCAGGCCACAGCATAGGTTCCGCTGCCATCATCCCAGAAGAAACGGCAGGTGAATGACGGTGCCTACAGTGCTGCACGCTCCTATTGAAATTGCCGGTCAGATGGGAACGCTCTGCCAGGGTCTGCGCAATTTTGGCTGGACAGCGAACGGATACAACTGGTTTCATACCTACCTTCAATACGACAGTCCGATTGTCCAGACCGACGCCTATGAATTGATGCACGTGTTTGAACCCTTGGTGAGAGCGGCCGATATCATTCATTTTCACAACGGAGACACGATGTTGACGGACTATCGTGACCTGCCGATGTTGAAGGCGTTGGGAAAACCCATGGTCATGCATCACTGGGGCAACGACGTGCGCGACGTGGAAACCCTCAATCGGAGACTGAAGTATCCGTTGCCGCCTTCGTACCATACGCCTGACGAGATTCGTGCCAAACTGGCCACGCTGTCGCAGTATATCGATCACGCCATCATCCAGGACCATGAACTGTATGAATTTATCGCTCCCTACTACAAGCGGGTGTACGAGTTGCCGTTGGTGGTGGACACGAAAGCGCTCCAGCCCGTCTACCCGAATGTGTCCAATCCTTGTCCGCTGATTGTGCACGCTCCGACGAGTGACGAGTTCAAAGGCACCCGCTACGTGGAGAGGGCCATCGACAACCTCAGGAGCCGGTATCGGTTTGAATACAAGCGCATTGAAAAGATGAACCACAAAGCGGCGATGAGTTGGTATGAACGGGCGGACATCGTCATTGATCAAGTGATGTGCGGGACGTACGGTCTGCTGAGCGTGGAAGCCATGGCGATGGGCAAACCGGTGATTGCCTACATCCGGGACGACCTGCGCCCCACCTATCCCGGCCCGCTTCCCATCGTGTCCGCCGACCCAGATACGCTGGAGGTCAACGTGGCCGCCCTGATTTCCGATCCCGGCCGCAGGCGGGCGCTCGGCATGCAGGGGCGGCGGTACGCCGAGCAGTACCACGATACGGGTGTGGTCGTCCAACGGCTCATTCGGATTTACGAAGAAATCTTGCAGGAGAAGCAGTAAGGGAGGAGTGTCCGTGGCGTTTCTGACCGCGGTGGAGTCAGGTGTTCAACCGCACATGATCCGGTGTGGCATCCTCTGCTCCCCCTCGGCACCCCGGTGCCGGCGCTGGAGGGTTGACCAGCTCCTTCCCTGTCTCGCCTTTGTGCAGTCCGGTAAAGTTCTGGACCAATGTTTCGAAGGCGTCCTGTTTGAAGCGGATCTCTCGTGTCGGGGTGAAATGATCTCGCCCCGATCCATGGGATTTGGTCAACCTCCGACGGCAAGGACCTGGCTGGATGTTGTCGAGGAGTTGTTTCGTCCGGAGCAGAACGTCCCAGCCTTGCTGCAGACCTCGCAACGGCTGCCTGCCGGGAGGCAGGTTGACCTTTGGATTGCCCTGCCGTATCCGTTCGAAAATCAACCCGGATTCGGAACGGTCCGAGGCAAGCGACTGAACTTTCAGAGCAACCCGGAGCACAGAACCGAGGCTGTGGTGTGGTGGATGGAACAGGTTTGCAGACGCTGGCAGAGGACGTCGCGGCGCGTGCCGTCGCACCGCGTGGTGTTTCGCGGATTCGCCTGGACGCGAAGCATGTTGTGGCCGGCGGATCACGGCGTGATCCGGGAGGTCGCCGAGTGGGTCCACCGAAACCAACTGAAGCTGATGTGGTGTTATCACGACAGGACGGAGGGCGCTGACAGCGCGGGTGAACTCGGTTTCGATCTGTGCCTGAACCGGCCACTCCTCGCCCGCGGCATCCACCGCATCGACGCCGCGGCGGCATTTGCCGAACAGCACGGGCATGGGGTGATCCTCGCCTGGGATGGAGCGAGGTGTCCTGATTCATTGACCGAGGTGCTGCAGGCCGTTCGCAACCGGATCCGCGAGGCGGTTCAACTGCTGGAACTGCCTTTTGGTGTGGTGGGCCAGTGGTGTCAGCAAGCCGAGCCTGCGTATCGCGCATTGTACCAGTACATCCGCGGGATCGAGGCCCAGAACGGGGATTCGAAGGGGGGTGCGCGGACATGAGAGTTCTCCAATGTCCGACCGAGATTGCGGGTCAGATGGGGATCTTGACAAAGGCACTGGCGCGAGCGGGCATCGAGTCGACCGCCTACAACACGTTTCACAGTTATCTGGGGTACCGCGATCACATTTACAACGTCGACCCGTACGAACTCGAAGCGATGATGGGCGATGCCATCCAGCACTTCGACGTGTTTCACTTTCACTACGGGCAGACGATGGCTCCAGACTTCGCGGACCTGCCGGAGATTTTCCGCCTCGGAAAACCGATGGTGATGCACCACTGGGGAAACGATGTTCGGACCCACGCGTTGGCTTCGGCCAACAATCCGTACGTGTATACGGGGGATTCACCCCCGCCGGAGCAAATTCACCAAACGCTGACGCAGATCACACGATATGTCCGGCACGCCATTGTGCAGGACCACGAGGTCTATGCTTACGTCGCTTCCTACTACAAACGCGTGCACGTCGTGCCCATTGCATTGGATGTTCGCTCGATCCAGCCTAGCCCTCCTTCAGTGAAGGAGGACCGGCCGTTGATTGTACACGCACCCACGAATCCCCTCTTCAAGGGCACCGCGTACATCGAGGAGGCCATCGAGACACTCCGCGAGCAAGGTCTGCGTTTCAGGTACCAGCGAGTGGAAAACGTCAGCAACCAAGAGGCGTTGGCTTTGTACCGCAGTGCCGACATCGTGGTGGATCAGATTCTGTGCGGATCGTACGGCCTGTTGGCGGTGGAATCGATGAGCCTCGGCAAACCCGTGGTCGGGTACATTCGGGAAGACCTGGTGAAGACATTTCCGGAGACTCCGCCGATTGTTTCGGCCAACCCGGACCAGGTGTACGATGCGCTGAAGGAACTCATCCAGAACCCGGTGCTGCGCGTGGAGAAAGGAAGACAGGGAAGGCTGTACGCCGAACGGCACCATGCGGCTGAAGTGGTGGCGCAGCAGTTGCTTCGCGTGTACAGGGAGATTTCCAACGAAGTGGATGTGAGGTCGTGAATCCAGCGAGACCAGCCATGAAGGAGCGTTCATCGTGATGGAGAAACCGAGCCCCAACCCATACCTTCCGTGGAACGTTCACGACAACGAGAGCCCGGTCGTTCATCTCAGGTGCGGCGACGACCTCCTCCGCAGCGGGTATCGCCGATGGAGTGCCGCCGACTTGGCGGACCATCTGTTTTACTGGATAGACGGCCGTCCCTGTGACACCCTGTTTCGCGCTTTTGTCTTTTCTCCGAATCGGGCGCTCAGCGGTCGCTTTCTGAACCCGGTGTTCACGGGGTTCGAACCGGCGTCGAACGAGACCGATTGGGTAGAGTGGTTGGATGAACTGTTCCGTCCCGGCTTTCATTTACACGCGCTGAAGGATGTGGCGCAACAGTCGCCGGTGCCCTGCATGCCCGTGGATGTCTGGATCACGCTGCCGTATCCCGACGCGCGCCAGTCCGACTTTGGAGCGGTGAACGGCTTGGCGCTCGACTTCCAGCGGAATGTGCACCGGCTGACGGCCGTCAACTGGTGGATAGGCCAGTTTGTCTCGCGCTGGATGACATCCGGGCTGGAGGGACCCCTCCGCTTGCGGGGCTTTCGTTGGCCGCGGGAAGTGATCGGGGATGTGGACGTCGATTTTGTGCCCTTGGTGAGCACGGTGGTGCGTGCGTTCGGCAGGCAATTCATGTGGCTCACCAACTACGGTGCGGGCCATTCCACCGAATGGTCCGACCTCGGTTTCGACGTGATTGCTTTGCATCCCAACTATTCCGGGAATACGGCACTGGACTGGAACTGGATTGACCACGCGGCCACGTTTGCAAGGGCCTATCGGTGCGGCATACAAGTCGTGTGCGGGAAGGGGTTGCTGTATGACGAGAACCACATCTATGACTACTTCAACCGTGGGTTGCCTGCCTATAACGGATATATGCGCACGGCCTTTACGGTGATGACCTTCGACCAGGTGAGTCCACGTGAACTCTACGAGACCCGGCTTCCCGTCTACATTGCCGTGTACAGCTTCGTGAAAGGCATCTATCAGAAATGGACGTATCCGAACATGCGATACTGACGAGGTTGGCGGGGATTGCCCTGCGCCTGTGCCGGTGGGTAAGACGCATCGCAAAACCCCCGCCAACCGGTATTTTGCCATCTCAGCCCTGGCTTCCGATTGCAGGACACGGGCGATGAGACCAATGTTGCAGCAAGAGATCGGTCAGGGTTGGATCGAACTGACGGCCCTTCTGTTCGCGAAAGTATGAAGCGACCCGCTCCTCCGGCCAAGCGTTCTTGTAAGGCCGCGGACTGAGCAATGCGTCCAAAACGTCCGCAATCGCGGTCAAGCGCCCCGCAAACGGGATGTCGTGTCCCGCCAGTCCGCGAGGATAACCTTGCCCATCCCACCGCTCATGGTGTGTCCATGCGATGTCCAGCGCAAAGGCCAGAAGCCGTTCGATGGGACGGTTGCGCACGGTGACCCATCTGCCAATGAAATGCATGAGCATGTCCCGTCCGATTTCTGCGTGACTCTGCACGTAGGCGTACTCCGCTTTGGTCAGCGCGGAAGGCTTGAGCAGAAGTTCGCGGGCGATGAATGCTTTTCCAATGTCGTGAGCCACACTGGCCATCGCAATCAACTGCACGTCTTCGTCGTTCACGATGTCGTGAGCGGCCGCAAGTTCGCCCAGCCAGTGCACGTACTGCTGTACGCGATCCACATGTTCAGGCAGGCCGGGAATCCCCATTTCCGCAATATGGGCGAGGCCGGACAGAAAGGAGGCATAAAGATCCAAGTTGTTCTCCTGAGTCTCCTTCATCGTCGCAGCCGACGTAGCCAGAGAAGCTTCGCAAACCGACGCCTGTTCAGGGATGACCACGCTGCAATAGCCCACCGTGTTGTTTCCTAACTCCACCGCGCCGATGTATTCCTGTGCATTCCAACGATCCCCGTTCGACCGAACGTTTTGAAACGTACCCGCCCATTGCTTGTGTTTCGCCAGTTCGTCACGAACGCGCCGGTACAGCTCTGTGTTGGCCGCGGCGTGAGAAGCCAGCACGCTGGGTTTACGCCCGACCAGTTCACTGCGCGGATACCCGGTCATTTTTTCGAATGCGGGGTTGACATCGATAATGGTGTGGTCCTCGGTGGTCAGGACGAAGCCGACCGGACTGTTTCGGACGATGGATTGAAACGCCTGGACGGCCCAATTCAAGTGGCGGCCGAAGGATACATACTCGTCTTCATAGGAAGGCGTGGAGCTTGTCCCACTCCAAGCCATGATGGCGTTTTTGCCAAAGCGCTTGATGCGCAACAACGCCTGGTCTGCGCGGTTCAACAGGTCGTCGTTCAGCCGTCCGGTCGCGATGCCAATACTGGCGCGAATATAAAACGGCTTCGGCAAGGGATTCAATTCGAGCGGTTGCGAGGTCAGACGCTGATGAATGCGCTCAGCCACTTTCTCCGGATTCTCCGAGGAGGGCGGCGAAACGAGCAAGATCAGAAATTCATCTCCACCCCATCGAATGACGGCGTCTTCCGCCCGTACGCACGCGTGCAAGCGTCGTGCGGTCTCTTGAAGAAGTTGATCGCCCACATCGTGTCCGTAGGTGTCGTTGACAAACTTGAACTCATCCAAGTCCACAATGATGGCAGTGACCCATTCGTCCTTGTGATTTTGGATCCACCGGTAGGCGCCGCGGCGATTGAGGCACCTCGTCAGGTGATCCAGGAGACTTTCCCGAAGCGCACGTTCCCGCCGACGTCGTTCGTGACAGTAGGTGACAAACAGCAGACTCGCGACGGAACCGACGACGACGTCCATGAATGAAATCCCCTCGTGAGGAACGAAGACAAACACCGCCGCGACGGTCAGTACAAACGGAACGGCGGTCAAGGGAGACCGGTTGAACCGTGTTAGAAGGACCGCGAGGAGGATCAGAATACAATTCACCCATTTCAGGATGGGAGAATGGACGGGCCACCACCACGTCAAGGCCACGAAACCGGCCAGCGTCGCACAGGTTGCCCATGAATGCCGTTGCTTGGTATCCGGACGCCAATGCAAGTCCATCAGTACCGCCGCGGTGACGGGCAGCACAAACAGACTGAGCTCGTCGACGGCGAACGCCCAGGTTCCCAGTGCCACGCATGCACTGGCAATTTCCAACAGATCCCATACGCCATCCGGGATGCGGCGAAGCCATCTCACCTGTCGCAGACGGCAGAATGCTTCCAAAAACCCAATGATGCCTGCGGCCACCCAGCACGCATGAACGACGTTCTCCAGGAACACGGCTCCGTCCCTCCCGAGTTGTCCTCACGATTCGTTGCAAAACGGGCGAAGAACACAGGACTTCCAGCATTTCCACGTTACAAATGATGTACAAACTGAGGAGCCCCCACAAGACCGGGTTGTATCATTTTTGTTTGCATTGGTTTGCAGTCTCCATGGCCTATGGTTCCACACCCGGTGGGTCATGCGGACCTGCGTGACGATCCGATCAGGCACAGTAGTACACTTGGATCATCGGGGAGGACCGCCGGGATGTGAGCGGTTTGCAATCCGCCGTTGACGTACCGGTGCCCACCCGGTATGCTGTGCGTAGATGAGCTGAGTCAGTTGAGCTGAGTCGAGCCTGAGGGGAACCTGCATAGCTCCATGGATTCCGCGCTCAAGCTTGCCACAGCCCTGCTGTGGTTTTTTTGGCGCCTCTTGTGAATCCTCTCCCTCCGGTTCAGCTCGACAGAGCTGAAAGGGTGGATGTCATGCTCCTCGTGATTGACAACTACGACTCCTTCACGTACAACCTCGTGCAGTACTGCGCGGAACTGGGGGCGGACGTGGTGGTCCGCCGAAACAATGCTCCCCTCTCCGAATTAAGGGACCTGCGGCCCGATGCGCTGCTGGTGTCGCCCGGACCCTGCACGCCGAATGAGGCCGGATGTTCCCTGGACGCCATCCGTCACTTCGCCGGCCGCATCCCCGTGCTCGGCGTGTGCCTGGGCCATCAGGCATTGGGGCAGGCCTTTGGCGGCCGCGTGGTGCGCGCCCCGCGCCTGATGCACGGGAAGACCTCATTCATCCGCCATCACGGGGATCCGCTGTTCACCGGCGTCCCGAACCCGTTTCAGGCGACGCGCTACCACTCCCTGGTGGTGGAACGCGAATCGCTGCCGGACACATTCGACGTGATCGCCGACTGCGACGGGCTGATTATGGGCCTCCGCCACCGTCCGACGGGTGCGGCGGGGGTGCAGTTCCATCCGGAGTCCATTCTGACGCCCGACGGGAAGCGGATGCTCGCCAATTTCTTGGCCAGTTGACGGGACGCAGACAGAATTCGATGACACCGGGGAGGCGAGCCAGGATGAGGAGTGGCGGTTCGTATTGTGACCCTTTTTCCCTGTACCTTCAAGTCTCGGGCACACTGGGGGAAGGACAGGCGTTCTTGCTGGACGCGGCGCGCGACGCGGGACCTTCGCAGTATCGGATGAGTCTCATCGGCGCACTGCCGCTGTTGGAAGTGCAGGTGAAAGACGGCGTGGTCGCCGTGTTTGCGGAGGCGGAACTGGCTTCCCACGTGAGGGGCCGGTTGGAGGAGGCCGGTTTTCATGCGGGCGGTGTGCCAACGGCCGATGGGGCGGGGACGAGGCGGTTTTTGCCCAGCGTGATCGAATCCTTGGCCTGGAGCGGCCATGCGGACGATCCGATGGTCCTGCTCGAGGCACTCCGCGCCATCCTGCGCGACCTGCAGGGGGCGCAGAAGGTGCCATTCTCGAGCGGGTTTCTCGGCTACTTGGGCTACGACGCGGTGCACTATCTGGAGCGGCTGCCGAAGACCACCGTCGACGACCGGGGGCTGCCCGATATCCGCCTGCAGTGGCACGCGGTGATGATCCATCTCCAGGACGACACGGTTCGTGTGTTTGACGCCTTGGAAGGGTTGGCCAAAGTGTACACGCCGGATGCGGTGCGGGCGTTGGCGGCGCGGATCGACCAGGTACGTGCCCTGGTGTCGTCGTACATGGAACACCCTGTGGCGCCTCGCTTCCCGGAAGCGCCGTCCGAACCGGCTGAGGCGGTCGACGACGTGAGCCAGGAGGAGTTCGAGGCCAACGTCGAGCGGGCGAAGGCGTACATCCGGGCGGGGGACATCTTCCAGGTGGTGCTCTCGAAGCGGGTCCGCGTTGCAAAGCGGGTCCACCCGTACGCGGCGTACGATCGGCTACGCCGGTTGAACCCGTCGCCGTACATGTTCATGGCGGAGTATCCGGGATTTCGCCTGTTCGGCGCCAGCCCGGAGGCCCAGTTCCGCGCGGTGGGCGGCGTCGCGGAGATGAAGCCCATCGCGGGGACGTCGAAAGGGCGGGGGCGCACACCCGAGGAGGACGAGCAGCTTCGCCGGCGCCTGCTGGAGGATGAGAAGGAGCGGGCCGAGCATGTGATGCTGGTGGATCTGTGTCGCAACGACCTCGGCCGCGTGTGCCAGGTCGGTTCCGTTCGGGTGGACGCGTTCATGGATGTGGAGCCGTACTCCCACCTGTTCCACCTGGTGTCGCGCGTGTCGGGGCGACTGCGCCCGGACGTCAGCGTGTTTCACGCGCTCCTGGCGACGTTCCCCGCGGGGACGCTGTCCGGGGCACCGAAGATTCGGGCCATGGAGATCATCGACGAGCTGGAGCGGTACCGGCGGGGGCCGTACGGCGGGATGATCGGCGTGATCGATTTCGATGCCAACGCCAACACGGCCATCGTCATCCGCACCGTGGTGGAACATGCAGGCGTGTACGATGTGCAGGTGGGAGCGGGCATCGTGGCGGACAGCGACCCGCATCAGGAGTGGCTCGAGTGCGGCCACAAGGCCGCCGCCGTCATGGATGTGCTGGGGGTGCGGCGGCCCATGACGGAGACGGTGTGACGGAGCCTTCGCGGAGCGCGTGCCGCGGGCGGGCTCCATGGATAGGAGCGTCGGGGCTGTCTTCCAAGCCGTCGTAAGGCGGGCGGGGACAGCTCCACCGATCTTGACCGGGGTGGATGCAGAGAGCTTGAGCTGACGAAAGTTGGCATGAATTCGGGGGACCACGCCTCTTGTGCAGCGGTCCATCGTGTGGTATATTACTAATCGTCCTTTGCGCCTATAGCTCAGAGGATAGAGCACCGGTCTCCGGAACCGGGTGCGGGGGTTCGATTCCCTCTAGGCGCACCATACGTGAAATGCCCGTCACCGCGCGAGTGTCGCGGGGCGGGCATTTCGATTGTTGCGGGCACTCGCCTCCCATTCCTGGACGGGTACTGCGAAATGGGGATGGGGCGCCGGCCTCATCCGGCTCCATCCTATTCGCGGTCACTGCACCCGGGCAGGATACGGGAACTGGCTACTGTAGCCGCTGAACTGCTGATACGCCTGATCCACTTTCTGCTGTTGCTCCGCCTCGAGCTTGTACCAGCCCTTCTGGAACATCAGGTTGAACACGTCCCGGCAGGCCCGGTGCGTCTCCGTGAGGACCGTCAGGACGTCCCGGAACAGCGCGTCATGGCTCGCCTCGCGGGCCGCGACGTTGAAGCTGTCGGTGAGGTACTTTTCGGTGGCGAGAAGGTCCTGCAGCCGATCCCGGTCGTTCATCTCCGGTCCCTTGACCTGCGGCTCTCCGGGCGGTTTCGGGTTCGCAATCTGCTGGCTGTTTGGATTCTGAGGCATCCGGATTCCCCCCTCAGTGCGCTGGTTGCGGCGGCTGCGGAACGCTCTGCATCGCCTGCTGGTTGTTCGTCTTCAGATGGCCTAACAGAAGCTGGTAGTGATGCTGGTGCATCTGGCCGATCCGCTGAATGGCCGAAGCGACCGACGCGTCGGAGCACTCCTTGGCGTAGTGGGCGCACTTTTTTGCCGCCACGAGCAGCCACGACAACTGGTCCTTGAGATACGACGCGTCCTTCGACGTGATGACCTGCGGCGGCGTGGTCATCCGCGGCCCCGCTTGGGGTCGGGCTGGGACAGCGGCTTGTTCGGCCTGCTGCGCTTGGGCTTGCTGCTGCGCTTGGGCTTGCATACGCTGTATCATCGTGGGTTGCGGTTGTGGTTGCGGCTGAGGCCGCTGCGGCATTTGAGGCTGTGGCACAAAATCCCCTCCTGGTTGCTCAATTCTTAGTCTCGCCTAGTGTGCGCCGGATGGGGCAGCCTCATGCCCCGGTGCCGACCGCGCGGACCTGGCGCCTGTCCGGTCACACGGCGGGGCACTTCGACCGCGACTTCACGCCCGAACGGCGGAGCGCAAAGGAGCGCAAAAAATCTCGCCGCGTGGCCGCCCAGGTACTTGCGCTTTTTTATCTGAATGGGCACAATAATCGTGGTTTTGTGTCAAAATAGACCATCATCACCACGCCGGGAGCGAGCGAATGAACGGAAGGGGGCATTTTCATGAGACGCATGGCCACGACGACCACCGCAGCCATCCTGTTGATGGGATTCGTCACAGGCTGCGGAGTGGCGGCGAACAAGGCCGGGACGACGGAGAATGCGGCGGGTGGGGCGCCGAAGGTGAACTTCAAGGTGGGCCTCGTCACCGACTCCGGCGGACTCAACGACCACGGGTTCAACCACCTGTCGGACGTTGGCTTGGAGAAGGCCAAACAGGAGCTCGGGGTCAGCGGGAGCGTGGTCGAGTCGAAATCTGAGAGCGACTACGTCCCGAACCTGCAGCGCTTCGCGCAGCAGGGGTACAACCTGGTGATTGCCGTCGGATACCTGATGGACGAGGCGGTCAAACAGGTCGCGCCACAGTACCCGAACACCAAATTCCTCATCATCGACGATCCCATCACCGACATCAACAACGTCACCTCCGCCATGTTCAAGACAGAGCAGTGCGGGTACCTGGTCGGCGCGCTGGCCGGACTGATGGAAAAGCGCAGCGACATCCAGGGGCTCAATCCACAGAACGTGCTCGGCGTCGTCGGCGGCCAGAAGATCCCGCCCGTGGACTCCTATATCGCCGGCTTCTTGCAGGGGGTGAAGAAGACCGACCCGGACGCCCAGGTGATTGTCAAGTACGTGAACAGTTTCAATGACCAGGCGGGCGGCAGCCAGGTGGCCCAGACCGAGATCGCGGGCGGAGCGGACATCGTGTTCCAGGTGGCCGGCGGCAGCGGCATCGGCGTCATCAACGCCGCCAAGAGTGCCGGGGTGTTCGCCATCGGGGTGGACGCCGACCAGAACTATGTCGCGCCGAACACCGTGATTGTCAGTGCCCTCAAGGGGGTCGACACGGCCACCTACGATGTCATCAAGGACACGCTGAACAACCAGTTCAAACCCGGGGTGCAGGATTTCGACCTGGCCAACAACGGCGTCGGGATCTCCAAGACCACGAGTGTGGTGCCTGCCGACATTGTCAACCAGGTGAACGACCTGGCGAATCAAATCAAGAACGGTTCCCTCACCGTCAGCGACCAACTCCCGAAATCGTGACGGCTTCCGCCGGGCGAGGGTGAACGAAGCGCGGGGAGGGCAAACATGTCGAGTTTTCTGGAAGTCGTTGACGTTCACAAATATTTCCCAGGCGTGAAGGCAAACGACGGCGTGAACCTGGACGTCCGGGCCGGAGAGGTGCACGCTGTGCTCGGCGAGAACGGGGCCGGGAAATCCACGCTGATGAAGCTGATCTCCGGACTGTACCAGCCCGACGCGGGCGAGATCCGGCTCGAGGGGCGGCCGGTGCGTTTCGGATCTCCGCGCAATGCCATCCGGGCGGGCATCGGCATGGTGCATCAGCACTTCATGCTGATCCCGGCGCTCACGGTGGCGGACAACATCGTCCTCGGCGACGAGCCCGGCGGCATACGGTACAAACGCCGGACCGCCGCTGCGCAGGTGAGGGCGCTGTCTCAGAAGTACCGGTTGGAGGTCGATCCGCTCGCACGTGTCGAACAACTGTCTGTCGGCCTGCAGCAGCGGGTGGAGATCCTGAAAGTCCTGTACCGGCGCGCGCGTTTGCTCATCCTGGACGAACCGACGGCGGTGCTGACCCCGCAGGAGGCGGAGGAACTGTTCCAGGTGCTCCGCCACCTGAAGGCGCAGGGGACCCCCGTTCTCTTCATCAGCCACAAACTGGACGAAGTGCGGGCCGTGGCGGATCGCATCACCGTAATGCGCGCGGGCCGCACGGTCGCCACCGTGCCAGCCGCGGACGCGAGTCCGCAGGAGCTGGCCAACCTCATGGTTGGGCGAGAGGTGGTGCTGCGCGTGAACAAACCGCCCCGGACCCCCGGGGACGTGGTGCTCTCCGTCCGGAATCTGTCGGTCACCGACGCGGAACGCAGGCTGCGGGTCCGGGACGTCTCGTTCGAGGTGCGGGCTGGCGAGATCCTCGGCATCGCCGGCGTGGATGGCAACGGCCAGACGGAGCTCGCCGACGCCATCGCGGGGCTGTTGCCGGCCTCCGGTGGCCAGGTGGCGTTTCTCAGCCAGGATATCACGCGCCTGCCGCCCGGGGAACGGACCCGGCGCGGCATAGCGTACGTGCCGCAGGATCGCCAGCGGGACGGGCTGGTCCTCGACTTCACCCTGGTCGAGAACGCGATGCTGCGCGATGTCTCGCACCCGCCCTTTTCCCGCCGTGGGATCCTTCAGCACCGGCCGGCCCGGGCGTACACGGAGCGGCTGCTCGAGGCGTTCGACGTCCGGCCGCGCGATCCCGACCGGCACGCGGGCGATCTGTCCGGCGGCAACCAGCAGAAGATGATCCTGGCGCGGGAGGTCTCCCGGGACCCCAGTCTGCTCATCGCGGTGCAGCCCACGCGCGGCTTGGACGTGGGGGCCATCGAAGGCATCCACCGCCAGCTGCTCCGGCTGCGCGAAGCGGGCAAGGCCATCCTGCTCGTCTCGCTGGAATTGGATGAGATCCTGTCTTTGTCCGACCGGATCGCGGTGATGCACCACGGCCAGGTGGTGGACATCGTGCCGGCCGAGACGGCTACGCGCGAACAGATTGGCCTGTTGATGACCGGGACGCGGGTGGGTGAAAGCGAGGTGGCGCAGCCATCAAACCGGTAATCCGCAATCTCTTGACGCCCGTCCTGGCGACCGCATTGGCGATCCTCATCGGTGCGGCCATCGCCTACATCCTCGGGTTCGATCCGTTCGTCGCCTACGGCGCCCTCCTCACCGGCGCCTTCGGCAACACCATGGCCATCAGCAGCACGTTGGCCGGTGCCGTGCCCCTGGCGCTGGCGGGGCTCGGCGTGTCGGTCGCCTTTCGGGCGGGCCTGTTCAACATCGGTGCGGAGGGGCAGTACTGGATCGGCGTGATCGCGGCGGTCTGGTTCGGATACCACCTGACGGGTTGGCCGGGTTGGTTGCACACGCTGGTGTGCGTCGTCGCAGCGGCCGTGGCTGGAGGCCTCTGGGGTGGGCTCATCCCCGGCCTCGCGAAGGCGTACCGGGGGGCGCACGAGGTCATCACCACCATGATGATGAGCTACATCGCCATCTACTTTGGCCAATACCTGATTGCCGCGGGCGGGCCGATGCACGCGCCGGGGTACAACGCGCAATCTTACCCCATCCGTCAGGACGCGTGGTTGACGGTCCTGGTGCCGCCGCAGTTGACGACGGCGGTGTTCTTCGCCCTGGGCACGGCGGTGGCCGTGTGGTGGGTCATGTTCCACACGACCGTCGGGTTCCGGCTGCGGACGGTCGGGGCCAACGCCCGGGCCGCCCGTTACGCGGGCATCCTCGTGCCGGCGTACACGGTGCTGGCGCTGGGGCTGAGCGGCCTGTTGGCGGGCCTGGCGGGAGGTGTCCAGGTGCTCGCGCTGGACCACCGCCTGATGTGGGGATTCAACACGGGCTACGGCTACACGGCCATCGTGGTCGCCCTGTTGGCGCGCAACCACCCGTTCGGCGTGCTGTTGGCCGCCGTATTCTTCTCGGCGCTCTCCACGGGCGGCCAGAACATGCAGATGGTCTCCCAGCTGCCGAGCAGCCTGACGGACGTGCTGACGGGCCTGATTGTGTTCTTCGTCGCGGCCGAGCGGATGGTGCCGCTGGCCATCGCTTGGTATCGGCGGCGGCGCGGCGTACGGGTGCAGGTGGCCGCGGCGGGGGAAGGAGGACGTGAGGCGTGAGTGTCTTGACGAATCCGCAGTTGTGGGCCTCCACGTTGGCGATGACGGTGCCGTTGGCATTGCCGGCCATCGGCGGGACCTTTTCGGAACGGGCGGGCGTGGTCAACATCGCCATGGAAGGCATCATGCTGATGGGCGCGTTCTTCGGGGTGGCGTTCTCCTACTGGACGGGCTCTGCGTGGCTGGGCCTGGTCTTCGGGGTGTTGATGGGCGGGCTGTTGGCGGCGGTGTTCGCCTGGGCGGCCATCCGCCTCGCGGCGGACCAGGTGGTCCTCGGGATGGCGGTCAACATCTTCGCGTCGGGGCTCACCGCCTTCTTGCTCAACACGCTCTTCGGATATGAGGGCACGCCGCCGGATACGCCGCCGCTGCCGTTCGTCTCCCTGCCGTGGCTCGGGCCCGTCTTCTCCCACCAAAGCGTACTGTTGTACGTGATGTTCGCCATCGTGGCGTTGTCCCACTGGTTTTTGTTCCACACCCGGATCGGGCTTCGTATCCGGGCGGTCGGGGAAAACCCGCTCGCGGCAGACACAGCCGGGCTGAACGTGTGGCGTCTGCGCTATGCCGGGGTCATCGTGGGGGGCATGCTCTCTGCGCTCGGCGGGGTGTACCTGTCCATCGGCATCCTCAACTCGTTCGACGTCGGCATGACCAACGGGCGCGGGTTCATCGCCCTCGCCGCGATGATCTTCGGGAAATGGACGCCGGTTGGTTCATTCTTGGCATCGCTGTTGTTCGGGTTTTCGACGGCGCTCGGGATCGCCCTGCAAGGGCAGGGTGTCTCCCCCGACCTGTTGTCGATGATTCCGTACGTCCTCACCATCCTGGCCCTCACGGGGCTGGTCGGGCGGAGCACGCCGCCGGCGGCGGATGGGATCCCGTACACCCCCATCCGCTGATGGCACACCGCTTCGTTATCGCTGACGCGCGTACAGGCTGTGCATCACCGCGATGCAGCGGTCCATGATGATGGTCTTGCCGTGGGCTTGCGCCAAGGCCGCGGCCGCTTCGTCATATACGCCTTCCTGCGCCCAGATCACCGGTGCGTCGATCTCGATGGCTTCCTCCACGACCGCCCTCAGGGCGTCGCTGCGCCGAAAGACGTCGACGATGTCGATGGGTTCGCGGATGTCGGAGAGCTTGGCCACGGCCTTCTCCCCGAGCACCTCGGTGATATTCGGGTTGACCGGGATGATGCGGTAGCCGCAGCGTTGCATGTGCTGAGCGACCGCGTAACTGTCGCGCGCCGGGTTGTCGGACAGCCCGACCACGGCGATGGTCTTGGCCTCCTTGAGGATGCGGGCCATCTCTTCCGGACCTGGATTCTGGAACACGGACATCATCTCCCGTTCCCATCATACCCCTGCGCCGCTCTGCCTGTAAATGCCACACGGGCGAACCCGGGGGTTCGCCCGTGTGACGATTCAGCACGGGCCGGGCATGGCCATCACCGGCTCTGGCCTTCAGCCGCACCATATTAGGAACTCTCTGCGCTCTCCAGACTCTCGTAGTCCATGTAGGGAGCGGCCATCATGTTGTACCCGTGGAACTTGGAGACCGTCACCCCTGTGGTGGGCATCTCAGCAGGCAGGGCTGCCGGCAGGGCAGCGGGCACTGCTGCGGGCGCCACCCCGACGCCGTACCCGTACCCGTATCCCGGCACGAACAGGAAGAACAGCACGAAGATGATCAGGAACACGACGGCCCATCGGGTGTAAGAGCCGAACACACCGTACATCGCTTCTCATCCCTCCTCCGGAAGATACCTCATCAGATGAGGGGACATCCGCCGACGGATACGGACAGTCGCGGATTCCGGGCGGGCTCACCCTCTATACAATTGACCGGCGAGCCACTATACTGAATAAAAATACATCAATGGGGATGTTCATGCATGACGACACCACACACGTCTCGCGTTCGCGCCGGCGTCGTCGGCGCGACCGGATACGGCGGCCTGGAATTGGTCCGGCTGCTCGCCGCCCACCCAGCGGTGGAACTGACGTATCTCGCCGGGAGCAAGGACGGCGGTCCGGACTTCACCGAGTGGTTCCCGCACCTCGCCGGCGTCATCGAGGCACCGCTTCACGCGTTCGATCCGGCGGCCTGCGCCGAACGATGCGACGCGGTCTTCGTGGCCTTGCCGTCCGGGGCGTCCGGCCAGGTGGCCGCCGAGCTGTGGGAGCGCGGGCGGCGCGTGATCGACCTGTCGGGCGACCTGCGCGTACCCGCAGACCTGTACCGCGCGTGGTACAAGCGGGAACCGGTCGATCCCGCCGTCCAAACGGCAGCGGTGTATGGCCTTCCGGAGTGGCACCGCGATCGCATCGCCGAGGCGACCCTCGTTGCCAACCCCGGCTGCTACGCGACCGCCATCCTGCTCGGCCTGCTGCCGCTGGCCGTCGCGGGCTGGCTGAGTCCGGCGCATCCGGTGCTGGTGGACGCCAAGTCCGGGGTCACCGGGGCAGGCCGCACCCCGACCCTGAACACGCATCTGGGCGAGTTGTACGAGAACTTCTTCCCGTACAAGGTGGGGGCGCACCAGCACACGCCGGAGATTGAACAGGAGCTGGGCCGGCACGTGGAGGCGAAGGTGCTCTTGACGACCCAACTGCTGCCGGTGGCGCGCGGCATCTACGCGGTGTCGTACGTCACCCTGGACCGCGCGGCCGACGTGGGGCAAGTCTATGCGCTCTACCGCGAAACGTACAAGCATGCGCCCTTCGTGCGCGTGCACGCACCCGGGCGTGTCCCGCAGATGAAGCATGTGCGCGGATCGAATTTCTGCGACATCGGGCTGTTCGTCGACGAGCGCACGGGGGTGGTGCAGGTGTTCAGCGTGATCGACAACCTCACCAAAGGGGCGGCCGGCCAGGCGGTACAGAACTTCAACCTGATGCACGGACTGCCGGAGACCATGGGTTTGGCGGGCGGCCCCATGTTCCCATGAAGAGGGCCTGGTCCCCATTGGGGACTGTATCGGCCCGCGAAGCGAGGAGGGATGCGGATGCGGGGCGTCGTGGTGATCAAGGTGGGAGGTTCCCTGCGCGGCGCAGGGGGGGATGCCCTGGTCGCGGGACTGGGGGAGCTGGCGGCGGCCGGCCGTCCCGCGGTGTTGGTGCACGGCGGCGGGCCGCGCATCACGGAGGCCCTGAAGGAACGGGGGATGGATCTGCCGTTTGTCGGCGGCCACCGTCTGACGACGCCGGAGGCGGTGGAGGTGGTGGACGAGGTCTTGTGTCGGCAGGTCAACCCCGCGTGGGTGAACGCTCTGCGGGCTGCCGGGCTGCCGGCCGTGGGCGTGACGAGCGCGGATGGGGTGGTCCGGGCCGAGCCGATGCCTGGGCTGCAGCGGACCGGGCAGGTCACCGGCATTGACCACGCCCGGCTCCGCGGTCTGATGATGCAAGGTTCCATCCCGGTCGTGGCGCCGGTGGGGCTGGACGCGGCGGGCGGGCGATACAACGTCAATGCCGACCTGGTGGCGTCGGCGGTCGGCGGCGCCCTGGCCGCCGAGCGGGTGGTGTTCTTGACCGACGTTCCGGGCATCTATGAGGACTTCTCGGCCCGCCGGTTGTTGCACGAGACGACGGCGGGGCGCTTGCTGCGCCTGCTCGAGGAAGGGCGGTTTACCGCCGGCATGATCCCCAAGGTCACGGCGGTCCTGACGGCTCTCGAGGGCGGGGTGCAGGCGGCGTTTGTGATTGACGGGCGCGATCCGCTGGCCGTCGCGTGCGCCCTGACCGCACCGGTCGAGGGCACGGCGGCACCGTTCGCGCACGGCACGATGGTGAAATTGGAGGAGGCGGTGGGATGACAGCGCGGTACGAAACAGACGCGCATGTGATGGGCAACTACGGGGAGCGGCCGTTGACGATGGTCCGCGGAGAAGGGGTGTACCTGTACGACGCCGAGGGCCGGGCGTATCTCGACTTCACGGCGGGCATTGCGGTGTGCGCCCTCGGCCACGCGCACCCGGTGGTCACTCAGGCCATCGCGGACCAGGCCAAGACGTTGATCCACTGCTCGAACCTGTACCAGAACCCCTGGCAGAACCGGTTGGCGGCACGGTTGGCGGAGTTGTCCGGGCTGGGGAAGGCGTTTTTCTGCAACTCCGGCGCGGAGGCAAACGAGGCGGCCATCAAGCTGGCGCGCCGGTTCGCCTGGCAAAACGGCGAGCCGGATCGTACGGAGCTGGTGTCGCTGCCAGGCGGCTTTCACGGGCGGACGTTTGGCGCCCTTTCCATCACGGGCAAGTCGAAGTACCACGAGGGATTCCACCCGCTGGTGCCAGGGTGCGCCACGCCGCCGGCTTGGGACGCGGTCCTCGAGGCCATCACGGAGCGCACGGCCGCCTGCTTCGTGGAGGTGGTCCAGGGCGAGGGCGGCGTCCATCCGGTACCGGTGGAGGTGCTCCAGGCGATCCAGGCCCGCTGCCGGGAGACAGGGGCGCTTCTGGTCGTGGACGAGGTGCAGACCGGCGTCGGACGCACCGGTACGTTCTTCGCCTTCGAGCAGGCGGGGCTGGAGCCGGACATCGTGACGATGGCCAAGGGATTGGCGGGGGGCGTGCCCATTGGGGCGGTGCTCGCCAGCGACCGCGTCGCTGAGGCGTTCACGCCGGGCAGCCACGGGTCCACCTTCGGGGGGAACCCGTTGGCGACGGCGACCGCTCTGGCGGTCGTCGGCGTGGTGTCGGACGCGAACTTCCTCGCGCACGTCCGCGAGGCGGGGGCATACCTGCGCCAGCGCCTGGAGGGCATCGGCACGGAGGTATCCGGGCTGGGATTGATGTACGGCATCACCGTGCCGGACGCCAAGGCGTTCGTCGCCGCGGCGGCGGAGGCCGGTGTGCTGGTCACCGCGGTCGGGGAGACGCGCGTGCGGTTCGTGCCGCCGCTGGTGGTGGATCGGGTGCACATCGACGAGATGGCGGATCGCTTGGCGGGCGTGGCTGCGCGGGTGTGAAGGAAGGCGGGCCGTGGCGGGGCTGTGGTGATGAGGGGCCGTGGCGAGGTGGGGCCATGGTGGTGATGCATCGCCGTGACAAATTGAGGACGAAAACGTTTGTAAGTGGGAGGACGGAACACGGCCCTGCCGCTGGTGTTCCGTGTCTTAGAGCGCCGTTCCGCCATATGTCATCGGCAAACGACTCAGGGCATCCGAGTCCACCGCGATTCGCCACGGCGGCACCATCCGTTGGATTCGCTCGCCACTTGCACCGGGGGCGCCATCCGTTCACAGAATGGACGCGACCGGGTCGTGCACACTCTTGAAAGATTGTGTATAATACACCATAGCAATTTCGTCGCATCGGTCGAATTTCTTGCAGTAGACGCAATCCTTCCATACCTTGTGCGGGAGGGAGTCCCGATCGACGATGTGGAAGTTCAACTTGCGAAAGAAGTCGGCTTGGTAGGTGAGTGACAGCACCTGTTCCACCCCGAGCTGTTCCGCCTCCCAGATGGCCCGCTCGACCAGTTTCCGGCCGATCCCTTGGCCCTGATACCCGGGATCGACCGCGAGGGATCGCACCTCGGCCAGGTCTTTCCACAGGATGTGCAGTCCCACGGTTCCGACGACTTTCCCGTCCTTGACGGCCACCGTGAAGCACTGGATGTGTTCATACAGCGACTTGGCACTGCGAGGCAGCATCAGTCCTTGGTCGGCGTATTGTTGAATCAGTGGCTGCATCTCATCGACGTCGTGGATGGTGGCTTTCCGTATCTCCATGCTGTTCCCTCCCGTGCCCGCGCGCAGAGCGTAGCATGCAAGAATATTTATAACACGGGATTGTATTTATATTCAACTCGTCGTATATTCTTTCTTAATCGCCGTGGTGCGACGAGAGAAATGGGAGGGTCGCAGGCCTGAAAGTGGGCCGCGGCCGGCCCGCAACCGTTGAGCCAGATGAACGGCGGTGGGGCAAATCGGATTCAGGGACAACGCCTCATCCGCCGGGACACATACCCTAAGGAAAGGAAGTGACGTAGTTGAATCTCAGTGCACTGACGACGCAGCTCCACCGCGAGCATGACGCTTGTGGGATCTTTGCCTGGATCGACAAGACGGGAGGGCACAGCCGAAAACCGGTAGAGTTCGGCATCCAGGCGCTGCGCGCCTTGCGGCACCGGGCCGGCTACGTCCACGGAGAGGGCGACGGGTGTGGGCTCTTGCTCGACATTCCGCGCAAGTTGTGGCGGCGTTGGCTGCAGGACGCGGGCCATGAACAGATGCTGGCAGACGATGAGCGGTTCTTCGTTCTGCACCTGTTCCTGCAGCGGGCGGACTGGGAAGGCCGCTGGACGCGGATTGAACAGAAACTGGCGGCGAGCGGTGTCACCGTGTTGGTGGCGCGAACGGACGCGGCCGATCGCGATGCCCTCGGACCGTCGGCGCGGCGCGAGGATCCCGTGTTTGTCCAGGTGGGCGGCCTTACGCCCGATGGCGACAACGCCCTGCTGTACCGCTTGACGGTGGCCCTTGAGGGCATCCCCGGGGTGCACGTGGTGTCGATGAGCCGCGACACCGCCGTCTACAAGGTGGTCGGAGACGGCGACACCTTGTGGGCCTACTATCCGGACCTGCGCCATCCGCTGTTCACGTCCGGGTACGTCCTGGCGCACACCCGCTATTCGACGAACACCGCCACGTCGTTCTCGCGCGTGCAGCCGTTCTCCGCGCTGGGGCACAACGGCGAGATCAACACCATCACGCGCTTTTACGCCGAGGCGCACATGATTGACATTCCGCTCGACGCCGGCTACAGCGACTCGCAGATGGTCAACGGCGTGGTGGATCACTTCACGAAGGAGCGGGGCTGGTCCCTGTTCGAGGTGGCGGAGCTCCTGTTCCCGCCCATCATCAACGAAATCAAGCAGATGCCGGCCGAGCTGGCCGACCTGTACATGTTCTACCGCGCCCTGTGGGGCCCGTTTGCGCAGGGGCCGGCCGCCATGATGCTGCGCGCGGGCCGTGAGGCGGTGTTCTGCATCGACGCGCTCGGCCTGCGGCCGATGTGGCTGCTGGAGACGGCGGACGGGTACGCGTTCAGCTCGGAGCAGGGGATTGTGCCGGTGTCCGAATGGGTCGCGGACCCGAAGCCGTTGGCACCCGGCGAGAAGATTGGCGCCGAACTAGGGCCCGACGGCGTGCGATTGTATCTGTACACGGATCTGCAGCGGGTCGTCCTGGAGCGGGCCCGGCAGCGCTACGCGTTCCGCGGCCAGAGCGAGACCCTCCGCTTCGCGGGCGCCGTGCCGGACGCGGATGCGGTGCACCCGGCGCGGGATGGGAAGCCGCGCCTCGTCCGGGCGGCGGCCTTCGGCTGGCGCGACGATGACCTCAAGATGCTCGATTTTGAAGTGCACAGTGGGGCGGAGCCCATCCGGTCGCTGGGGTACGACGGACCGTTGCCGGCGCTCGATCCGGGCGTGAAACAGTTGTCCGACTTCCTCCAGGAGACCGTCGCGGTGGTCACGAACCCGGCCATCGACCGCGAGCGCGAGATTGAACACTTCAGCACGCGCTCGCTCATCGGCAAGCGGCCGTCCTTCGAGGGCTTGTACCAGGAGGCACCGCGGGTGGAGACGCAGTCGCCGCTCTTGCTGGAGGAACTCCCGGCCGATCTCGATGTCCAGCGCGACGACGTGCGGGCCATCGCGCACCGGCACGGCACCCTGTGTTACGAGGACGCGCTGGCGGCCCTTCGGACCGATCCGTACGGAACGGTCGAGATCCTCATCCACCGCGAGCCGGGCGAGACGCTCCAGCAGGCCCTGGAGCGGTTCCGCCAGGAGGCCCTGGAGGCGGTGCAGGCGGGGGCGCATGCGCTGGTGCTCGATGATCGGCTGCAATTCGCCCGCGGCGAATGGGTCGATCCGCTGCTCGCCCTGGCGGTCGTCCACAGGGCGCTGCTGCGCCCGGCGTCCAAGCGCGGGGGCGAGCACCTGCGCCGGCGCACGAGCATCATCCTGCGCAGCGGCGGCATCCGCAACCTGCACGACATCATGACCGCCATCGGGCTCGGGGCGGACGCAGTCAACCCGTACCTGATGTGGGAGTTCGCGGCCGAGAAGGCGAGCGTCGCCGGGCTCGAGAACCTGTATGTCGCCCTGTGCAAAGGCGTGGAGAAGGTGATCTCGACCATCGGCATCCACGAGGTGCGCGGGTACGAACGGCTGTTCAGCGGCATCGGGCTGGCGCCCGAGGTGGCGGAGCTGCTGGCGGTGCCGAACTTCTGCGGCGGTGAAGGGGCCGGGTACGGGCTGGTGCAGTTGGAGGAAGAGGCCGTCAAACGGCGCCAGGTGTACGATGCGGCGGACGAGCGGCAGGTGGCCAAGAACCGGGTGTTCCAGCTTTATCCGCGCATCTGGAAGTCGGCCGGCATGGTGGCGACGGGCCACACCTCGTACGAGGAGTTCGAAGAGAAGCTGCTGTCGTTCGAGCGGGAGCATCCCATCAACATCAAGCACCTGCTGCGCCTGCGCGAGACCGTGGGCGAGGCGCAGGCCGTGGATGCCGGCGAGATCGATACCACCATCGACGGGCACGCGTACCCGCTGGTGATCTCGTCGATGTCGTTCGGTTCGCAGAGCGAGGTGGCCTACCGGGCGTACGCGGAGGCGGCGTACCGGTTGAACATCGTCGGCCTCAACGGCGAGGGCGGCGAGATCAAGGACATCCTGACCAAGTACCCGCGCAATCGCGGGCGACAGGTGGCCTCCGGCCGGTTTGGCGTCAATGCGGAGTTGTGCAACGGGGCGTATGTGCTCGAGATCAAGATCGGGCAGGGCGCGAAGCCGGGAGAGGGCGGACACCTGCCCGGATCGAAGGTGACGGTGCAGGTGGCCAACGCCCGAAACGCGTCGCCTGGGATTGACCTCATCTCGCCGTCGAACAACCACGATATCTATTCGATTGAAGATTTGGCGCAGGTGATCCACGAGCTGCGACAGATCAACCCGTACGCCAAAATCGCAGTCAAGGTGCCGGTGGTGCCGAACATCGGGACCATCGCGGTGGGCATCGTCAAGGCGGGGGCGGACATCGTCAACCTGTCGGGCTTCGATGGCGGCACCGGCGCGGCGCGCGCGCACGCCATCCGGCACGTGGGCCTGCCGGTGGAGATCGGCATCAAACTGGTGCACGAGGCGCTATGCGAGGCGGGGCTGCGCAACTCGGCGGAGATCTGGGCGGACGGCGGCATGAAGTCGGCGGTGGACGTGATGAAGGCCATCCTGCTCGGGGCCAACCGGGTCGGCTTCGGCACCATGGCGATGGTGGCCATCGGGTGCACGGCCTGCCGTGCCTGCCACAAGGACACCTGCCATGTGGGCATCGCGACGCAGATGACGAGCGTCGAGGAGGCGCGCGAGAAGGGCGTCCCGTCGTTCCATCCGCGCATCTTCGAGACCGCGGTGGAGCAGTTGTGCGCCTTCTTCGGAGCCATCGGCGAACAGGTGCGGGTGTTGACCAAGCGGCTCGGGGCCACGCGGACGCAGGACCTGGTGGGGCGCGCGGATCTGCTGGAGCAGTTCCAGGGCCATGCGCAGATGGACCTGGCGTGGCTGACGACGGTGCGCAAGGAGTTCGCGGGACTCGGGACGCGGATTGTCTACCGCGACTACGACGCGGAACAGGCGTGGGAAGAGGTGGCGGCGGCGCCCCTGGCCTACGCCGTCGGGACGGAGTCGTACGCGGTGGCGTCGGCGGCGGGCGTGACCCACGCGGGTGGCGCGGTGAGCCGGGGGCCGAGGTTGGCGGAGGCGCCGGCGGGATCGAACGGAGGGACGACGCTGCTGCACGCGCTGCGGGCGGTGCGCACCCGGGAGAGCGGTGAACACGTACGGGGCGGCCGCGGCGGCGACGGAAAGGGCATCGCCATCCACCCGGCGGTGGCGGGTAACGGATTCGCCGCCTACCACACGGTGGGAATGCACTCGGTGGCGCTCGGCGGCGCGCAGGACGGCACAGCGAAGGGCATGTACGGCGGCCGCGTGGTGGTGTTGAAACAGCGCGCGGCGGACGGCCGGTGGCGCGGAGGCTCCGTCGGCAAGGGCCTGGCCTACGGGGCGCAGCGCGGGCTCATCATCGTCCAGGGTGACGCGGACGCGCGCGCAGGCATCCGGTTGTCCGGCGCGGACCTGGTGATTGGCGGCGAGGTGCGGGAGCCACTGGAGGACAGGAAAGGCTGGATCGGCGCCCGGGCGAACATCAAGGGCTTCGCGTTCGAGTACATGACGGCGGGCCGCGCGCTGGTGCTGGGCGACCCGGGGCCGTGGATCTGCTCGGGCATGACCGGCGGCTCGGTGTATCTGCGGCACGACCCGGAGATGGGTCTGACAGAGGAGGCGCTGCGCCGGCGGATCGCCAAGGGCGCCAAGGTGGCGCTGACGGTGCTCGATGAGCAGGGCGTCTCCGACGTGACGGAGCTGTTGCTCGCGTATCACCGGGAGCTGCGGCGCAGCGGCCAAGCGGAGGCGGCGAAGCGGCTGTTGCCGCTCATCGCGCATCCGGCGGAGCACTTCCGCATGATCCGGCCAGGGAAGGACATCACGGATCAGTCGATCGCGACGGAGTGACGTGGCCTTCGGCGCCGCTCACGGCGGCCGGGCACCGCGAGCAGGGATTGTGACCGGAATCGGAGCGGGAGACGGGGCGCACCCCAGGCGGGGGCGCCCCGTCGTTGCTTGAAGAAGACGGACCCTGGCCGGACTGGCGTTCGCGAAACGCGCTGATCACGCTGAAATCGTGTATTGATAAACATACGCTATCATGTATAATAATGCATAAGAACGATTGAACATGGCGCGACAGGGGCGCCGGGGGAGGGGCGAGGCGATGAGCGTCCGCAGCATGAGGAGTTCCATCGGGCGCCGGCACGCGACGGTGGTGCCGCTGGGAGAAGGGTACCTGTCGGTGCGACTGCAGAATGCCTTGATGGCGGCCCACCAGTCGCTGTGCGGTCAGGATTTCTTGGATTTCTCCAGCTATTCCAGCGGCGAACTGCGCGCCTTGCTGAAATTGGCAGAGACCTTGAAGGAGGCGCAAAAGACCGGGTTCACGCACGACCTGCTGGTCGGCAAGACCCTCGGCATGATCTTCGAGAAGGCGTCGACGCGCACGCGCGTGTCGTTTGAGGTGGCGATGCTGCAGTTGGGCGGGCACGCCCTGTACCTGCCGAGCGGGACCACACAGATGGGGCGCGGCGAACCCATCGCGGACACCGCCCGGGTGATGTCCCGCTACGTGGACGCGGTGATGATCCGCACCTTCGGCCATGAAATTGTGCAGGAGTTCGCCGAGTATGCGACCATCCCCGTGATTAACGGGCTCACGGACGAGCATCATCCGTGCCAGGCGCTGTCCGACGCCCTGACGATCCTGGAGCACAAAGGCCGCCTCGAGGGCATCACTATCGCGTACCTCGGCGATGGCAACAACATGGCCCACTCGCTGTTGCAGTTGGCGCCCAAGCTCGGCATGAACATCCGCGTCGCGTGCCCGAGCGGGTATCTGCCGATGCGGGAGGTGGTCGAGGAGGCCATCCACTGGGGCCAGGCCAACGGCACGCAGGTGCTCGTCACAACGGACCCGCTGCGGGCCATCGAGGACGCGGACGTGGTGTACACGGACGTGTGGGCCAGCATGGGGGACGAGGCGGAGGCGGAGGAGCGCAAGCAGCGGTTCGCCGACTATCAGGTGAACGCGGAATTGGTGGCGCAGGCCGCGCCGGACTACATCTTCATGCACTGCCTGCCGGCGCACCGTGGTGAAGAGGTGACGGCGGAGATCATCGACGGGCCGCACTCGGTCGTGTTCGATCAGGCCGAGAATCGGCTGCACGTACAGAAAGCCATTCTGTCCGCGCTGATGGCGGACGCGGGCGCATTCGGGGAGGACTGACATTCCATGGCAGAGAAACTGGTGTTGGCGTATTCCGGCGGCCTCGACACATCGGTCGCCATTCAATGGCTGAAGGAGAAGTACGGGTACGACGTCGTCGCCATGTGCGTCGACGTGGGCGAGGGGCAGGACCTGGAGTTTGTGCAGAAGAAGGCCATCCAGGTGGGGGCGGTGAAGTCCTACCGGATCGACGCCGTGGCCCGCTTCGCCTACGATTTCATCCTGCCGGCGCTGCAGGCCAACGCCCTGTACGAAGGCAAGTACCCGCTCGCGTCCGCCCTGTCGCGTCCGCTCATCTCGCAGCTTTTGGTGGAGCTGGCGGCCCAGGAGGGCGCGGTGGCGGTGGCGCACGGATGCACCGGTAAGGGCAACGACCAGGTGCGGTTCGAGGTGTCGGTGAAGGCGCTCAACCCGGCGCTGAAGGTGATTGCGCCCGTGCGCGAGTGGAGCTGGACCCGGGACGAAGAGATTGCGTACGCGAAACAGCACGGCATCCCGATTCCCGTCACCCAGGACAGCCCGTACAGCGTCGACGCCAACCTGTGGGGGCGCGCCATCGAGTGCGGCGTGCTGGAGGACCCGTGGGCCGAGGCGCCGGAGGACGCGTATCTGTGGACCACGAGCCCGGAGAAGGCGCCGGATGAGCCCGCGTACGTGGAGATCGCATTCGAAGAGGGCGTGCCGGTGGCGTTGAACGGCCAGCCGATGCCGTTGCATGAACTCATCCACGCGCTCAATGCCATCGCCGGGGCACATGGGGTGGGGCGGATCGATCACGTCGAAAACCGCCTCGTCGGCATCAAATCCCGCGAACTGTACGAGTCGCCGGCTGGGGTGGTCCTGGTGCACGCGCACAAAGAGCTGGAGGCGCTCACGCTGACTCGGGAAGTGGCTCAGTTCAAGGCGGGCATTGAACTGGAGTACCACAAGCTCATCTACAACGGCCTATGGTTCTCGCCGCTCAAGGCCGCGTTGGACGCGTTCGTGAAGGAGACGCAGAAGGACGTCACCGGCGACGTGCGCGTGAAGCTGTACAAGGGGCACTTCCAGGTCGTCGGCCGCAAGTCGCCGCACTCCCTGTACCGGCACGACCTGGCGACCTATTCGAAGGGAGACGCTTTTGACCACCAGGCCGCGGTCGGATTCATCACCCTGTGGGGGCTGCCGACGACGGTGTACGCGGGCGTGCACCAGGGCGTGGGCGCGGTGGCGGCGGACGCGCATCCGGTGCACAGCCATGCCATCGAGGCGGAGGAGGCCGCGACGGGATCGGCTGCGGCGGCGGGAGCGCCGACGGCATGAAGCTGTGGGGCGGGCGCTTCACCGAGGAGACCGACAAGCTGGTCGAGCAGTACACGTCCTCCATCGCGTTCGACCAACGACTGGCTGAGGTGGACATCGAGGGGAGCATCGCCCACGCGAAGATGCTCGGGGCGACCGGCATCATCGCCCGGGAGGAGGCGGACGCGCTGGTGGCGGGGCTCGAGGCCCTGCTGGCGGACGTCCGCCGAGGCGCGGTGTCCTTTCGCGTGGAGGACGAGGACATCCACATGAATGTCGAGCGGCTGCTGCACGAACGCCTGGGGCCGGTGGCGGGAAAGCTGCACACGGCGCGAAGCCGCAACGACCAGGTGGCGCTCGACATGCACCTGTACATGCGCCGGGCGGCGGCGGAGACGCTCGCCGGCATCCGCGCGTTGCAGGAGGCGTTGGTGGAACAGGCGGATCGGCACCTCGGCGTGGTCATCCCCGGCTACACCCATCTGCAGCGGGCGCAACCCGTGCTGTTGTCGCACCACCTGCTGGCGTATTTCTGGATGCTCGAGCGGGATGCCGAGCGGATGGCGGACGTGATTCGGCGGACGGACCGGATGCCCCTCGGCGCGGGGGCGCTGGCGGGGACGACGCTGCCCATCGACCGCGAGTTCGTCATGCGCGAGCTGGGCTTCACACAACTGTACGAGAACTCCCTTGACGCGGTGTCGGACCGGGACTATCTGCTCGACTACCTGTCGGCGGCGAGCATCCTAATGATGCACCTGTCCCGGTTCTCGGAAGAGATGATTCTGTGGATGAGCGAGGAGTTCGGGTGGCTCGAGCTGGCGGACGCGTACTGCACCGGATCGAGCATGATGCCGCAGAAGAAGAACCCGGACGTTCCGGAGTTGGTGCGGGGCAAGACGGGCCGGGTGTACGGGCACCTGTTGGGCCTGCTGACTGTGATGAAGGGCCTGCCCTTGGCGTACAACAAGGACCTGCAGGAAGACAAGGAAGGGGTCTTCGACACCATCGACACGGTGCTGCCGGCCCTGACCTTGTTCACGGGCATGGTGCGGACGATGCAGATCCGGGAGCAGCGGCTGGCGACGGCGTTCGATCGCGATTTCTCCAACGCGACCGACGTGGCGGACTACCTGGTCCAGAAGGGCGTGCCGTTCCGGCAGGCGCACGAGATCGTCGGGAAATTGGTGCTGCACGCGGTGCAGACGGGCACGAATCTCGCGGGACTTCCGTTGGAAGTGTACGAGGCCGCGTCGCCGGCCTTCGGGCCGGACATCTACGACGCCATCGCCCTGCACCGGGTGGTCAACGCGCGCAACGTGCGCGGCGGCACAGGGCTGGAGGCGGTGACACGCCAGCTCGCCATCGCGCGCGAGGTGTTGGCGGAAGCAAAGGCGCAGGGTTGAGGCCAGCCGCTTCACTCGGCTTGTCCACGCTGCATGCCACAAACCTCGTCTATCTTTCACAAACAACAACTTGTCAAACCGCGGGACGAGACGATGGGACGGCGCACGCCTCCTTTCCGGTCGATCCCGGCGGGTGCGGCCCGCACGCTTTCGGTGCGGGTTTTTCGCGTTCTCTTGGCGTTGACCGACGCGGAAGTTCAAAAATATAATGAGTGGAACAGAGAGACAGGGAGCTGGAGAGATGCTGATTGTACAAAAGTACGGGGGAACCTCCGTCGGGAGCATCGAGCGGATTGAGGCTGTCGCGGATCGGATTGCGCGGACGGTGCGGGCGGGTCACCAGGTGGCCGTGGTGGTGTCGGCGATGGGCCACACCACAGACGAGTTGGTGAGGCTGGCGCACGCCATTGATCCCGACCCGGACGGCCGTGAAATGGACGCCCTGCTGTCGACGGGCGAGCAGGTCTCGGCGGCGCTGGTGGCGATGGCGCTGCAGAAGCGGGGCTTTGGCGCGCGATCGCTCACGGGCTGGCAGGCGGGCATCCACACGGAGCGGGTGCACGGCGCCGCGCGGATGCTGAATATCGAGACCAAGGTGCTGCGCGAGGCACTGGAGCAGGGCATCATTCCGGTCATCACCGGTTTCCAGGGGATTGCGGGGGATGACGTCACGACCCTGGGCCGAGGGGGATCGGACACCACCGCGGTCGCGGTGGCGGCGGTGCTGAAGGCGGACGTCTGCGAGATCTACACCGACGTCACGGGGGTCTTCACGACCGATCCGCGCGTCGTCCCGAACGCCCGCAAGCTGACCGAGGTGTCGTACGACGAGATGCTCGAGCTCGCCAACCTGGGTGCGCAGGTGCTGCATCCGCGCGCAGTCGAGAACGCGAAGCAGTTCGAGGTCAAGCTGGTGGTTCGCTCCAGCTTCACGGAGGAGGAAGGAACGTACGTGGTCGAGACCCCCGTTGGATTCGAGAAGAGGAACGTCGTCACGGGCATTGCGTTTGAGCGGGAGGTGGCGCGCATCGCGTTGGTGGGCGTGCCGCTGCAGCGCCACGGGCTGGCGTCGGTGTTTGGGACGCTGGCCGAGCGGAATGTGAATGTCGACGTCATTGTTCAGAGCGTCGTGCAACAGGCGGGCGTGGACGTGTCGTTCACCGTCAAGGAGGAGGACTCTGAGCGGGCGATGCGCATCCTGCGCGACCTGCAGGCGGACCTGGGCTACCGGGATCTGGTCCGCGAAGACGGCTTGGCGAAGGTGTCCATCGTCGGCGCGGGGATGATCAGCAACCCGGGCGTCGCGGCGCACATGTTCCAGGTGCTGGCGGACGCGGACATCCCCATCAAGATGGTGTCCACCTCAGAGATCAAGGTCTCGTGCATCATCGCGGCCGCGGAGCTGGAGCGGGCCGTCAAGGCATTGCACGAGGCGTTCATCGAGACGGAGTGAGCCGGCCGTTGAGGCGGGAGGCGGTCATCAGGTCGAGGACGTGAGGTAGCTGGCCGGCGGCGGGGCAAGATCGGCTGGCCGCTCGGGCAGTTGAAGGGATTGGATATACGAGGTATTGCGAAGGGAGGCGCGCCTATGGGCGCGCTTTTTTATGTTTGACCTTGCGATGACGGCGGATGAATCGTTGAGGAGTTCTGGTCGGTGACATCACGGCCATCCGGTGAATACGATGATCGAAAAGGGAAGATCTCGCGTTGCGACAGATGGGGGGATGAGCGGTGGAGCTCGCCCAGCAAAGAGTGCTGGTCACCGGGGCAGATGGGTTCATCGGCTCACACCTGGTTGAAGAACTGATCCGTGTGGGTGCTGACGTAAGAGCGTTTGTTTTTTACAATGCCTTCAATTCGTTTGGGTGGCTAGATCACCTGCCGAACCCCATCAAATCCCAGATCGACATCGTCTCAGGAGACATACGCGATCCGTATGTAGTCAGAGAGGCGCTTCGTGATCGGGACATTGTCTTTCACTTGGCTGCATTGGTTGGGGTGCCGTACTCTTTTCACGCGCCGCAGACGTACGTGGACACGAACATCAAGGGCACGCTGAACGTCCTCCAAGCAGCTCTCGAGCTGGAGGTCAAGCGGGTCATTCACACTTCAACCAGTGAAGTTTACGGCACCGCTCGATTTGTGCCGATCACCGAGGAACATCCCTTGCACGGTCAATCACCCTACGCGGCCACCAAGATCGCAGCGGATCAGTTGGCCTTGTCTTTTTACCATGCGTTCGCCGTACCTGTCTCCATCATTCGCCCATTCAACACATATGGTCCGAGGCAGTCTCTGCGAGCCGTCATACCGACCATCATCGCGCAAATGGCGACAGGGGCGAGGAGGATTAAACTGGGGTCCCTTCGGCCCACCCGCGACTTTACGTATGTGAAAGACACGGTCCGCGGATTCACCGCGATGGCGCAGTCGGATTCCTCTGTAGGCCAAGTGATAAACATTGGCAGCAACGATGAGATCTCAATTGGCGATCTCGTGCAATTGATCACTGAGGTGATGGGGGTTGAAGCGGAAGTGGAAGTGGACACGGATCGACTTCGCCCGTTGACCAGCGAGGTGGAACGCCTATGGGCGGATAACTCGAAAGCCCGACAACTCCTCGGCTGGACTCCTGAATACCACGGGCGCGATGGATTGACGCGTGGCTTGCGGGAAACGGTGGCATGGTTTACGGACCGAGCAAATCTTCGCGGCTATAAGCCGTATATGTACAACCTATGATGAAAGTGCAAATGGTCAACGACATCTTGTGCCGGTTGCGGAGTGTTCTTCCGAACACGGATACGCAGATAGTCCTGCACGAGCCTGATTTTGACGGAAGTGAGTGTGTATTTATCAAAGAGTGCTTGGATCGGCGTTGGGTGTCTTCCGTCGGTGGGTTTGTCGAGCGATTTGAGGCGGACTTGGCGTTATACACGGGTGTCAAGCATGTCATCGCCACGGTGAATGGCACAGCCGCGTTACACATTTGCTTGCTCGTCGCGGGTGTCGAACCAGGCGATGAGGTGTTGGTTCCCGCGCTGACGTTCGTGGCGACAGCCAACGCGGTCTCGTATTGTGGCGGCATCCCTCACCTGGTCGATTGCTCGGAAGAAACACTGGGCATGGACCCGACGAAGCTGGAATCTTACCTCCAGGACGTGGCTGAGATTCGACCGGACGGCTGTTGGAATCGTATGAGTGGACGGCGGGTGAAAGCCCTGGTGCCGATTCACACGTTTGGGCATCCGGTGGATTTAGACCCGCTCGCAGAATTGTGCCGCCGGTACAAATTGCAACTTATTGAAGATGCAGCAGAGGCGTTGGGCAGTTTCTATAAAGGCCGCCACACTGGGAATTGGGGAAAACTTTCGGCTTTGAGCTTTAACGGAAACAAGATCGTGACGACGGGTGGAGGGGGAGCGATCCTCACAAACGACGACGAATTGGCGCGCATGGCAAGGCATCTCACCACGGTGGCGAAGTTACCGCATCCATGGAAGTTCGTCCATGATCAGATTGGGTACAATTACCGGATGCCGAATCTGAACGCGGCCTTGGGAATCGCGCAATTGCAGCGCTTGCCAGACTTGCTGCGTCTTAAGCGCGAACTGGCGTCCGCGTATCACAAGGCATTTGACGGGGCTCAAGGTTACCGTTGTTTCAAGGAACCACCATTTGCAAGGAGCAATTACTGGCTCAACGCATTGATTTTGGACGAATCGTTTGCAGACTGTTTCGATGAATTGCTCGAGCGCACGAATCGTGAGGGTATCATGACACGGCCGTTTTGGACGCCCTTGCATCAGTTGGAGATGTACAAACATTGTCCACGCATGGATCTCTCTGTGGCAGAGAGTTTGGCAGTGCGGACGGTGAATCTACCAAGCAGTTCGTTTCTGGGAGGATATCATGGCGAAGGCCAGGATCTGTGTGGTCACCGGTAGCCGTGCAGAGTACGGACTGTTGTACGGCGTGATGCGAGAGGTCGAGGCGGACCCAGAGCTTGAGCTGCAGGTTGTTGCGACAGGCATGCACCTCTCACCGGAATTCGGCTTGACGGTCCAATCCATTCAGGCAGATGGGTTTGAAATGACAGAACAGATCGAGATGCTTGTGTCGAGTGATACTCCGGTCGGTATGACCAAATCCATCGGCCTTGGGGTGATTGGGTTTGCGGACGCCCTGCAGAGGCTGCGTCCGGATATCGTCATCGTGCTTGGGGATCGTTTTGAAATATTCGCTGCGGCACTGGCCGCGTACGTTGCGCGCATACCCATCGCGCACATCGGGGGAGGAGACGTGACCGAGGGAGCCCTTGATGAAGCCATCCGGCACAGCATTACGAAGATGGCATCCCTTCATTTCGTGACAAATGAGGCCTCGCGTCGGCGCGTGTGTCAACTCGGTGAGGATCCAGCCCGTGTCTTCAATGTCGGTCACCCTGGTATCGACCGCATTGTGCGATTGTCGTTGCTGCCTCGAGACGAGTTGGAACGCGCCTTGGGGTTTCGCTTTTTATCACGAAATCTGTTGGTGACATTCCATCCAGTCACGCTGGGAAACAGGGATTCGACGGCAGAGTTTGACGAACTGCTGGACGCACTGGACCAGCTTGGAGAGAAAACGGGTATTTTGTTCACCAAGCCGAACGCGGACCCCCATGGACGCAGGCTTGCCGAAATGGTCGATGGATTTGTATGCGACCACCCAAATGCCAAAGCGTATCCTTCACTCGGGTCACAGTATTATTTCAGCGTTGCCAAGTGGGTCGACGCGGTGGTCGGGAATTCTTCCAGCGGCATTTATGAAATTCCTGCCTTAGGGAAGCCGACAGTGGACATTGGAGATCGGCAGAAGGGAAGGCTGAGGGGAAATTCGGTCATTCATTGTGAAGCCCGCAGAGACGCGATTCTCCGGGCCATTGAGGCGGCTTACCAATTCGATGGTTCGAATATAGAGAACCCGTACGGCGACGGAACAAGCAGCCAAAAGATCGTGCAGGAGTTAAGGCGGCACTTGCAGTCTGGACAGAGTCAGCCCAAACACTTTTACGAGGTGGGAAGCTAATGGCCCATTCGCGCACCTTGATTGTGGCTGAGATTGGTGTCAATCACAACGGCTCGTTGGATCTGGCCAAGCAGCTGGTCGATGCCGCAGTCGCAGCGGGAGCAGATGCGGTGAAATTTCAAACCTTTCTATCAGAAAATTTGGTGCGCACCGATGCGCCCAAACCTGAGTATCAAAGACAGACGACCGTCGCGAACGAATCCCAGTATGACATGCTGCGCAGATTCCAACTGTCCGCCGAAGCGTATCGACAATTGCATGCCCACTGTCAACACCGGCAAATTGGCTTTCTGTCGACACCGTTCGACAACGAAAGTGTAGAGTTGTTGGTCCGCGATCTCGGTGTCTCCATGCTCAAAATCTCGTCAGGGGATGTCACGAACGCACCCTTATTGTTGAAAGCTGCGCAATCTCAGCGGAAGGTAATTCTGTCCACCGGAATGTGCACACTAGGAGAAGTTGAACAGGCCCTGGCGGTACTCGCCTTTGGATTTACGCAACCGCCTGGCGCTCGGCCCAGTTTATCTGAAATGCGTCGCGTGTACAGTTCCGAGGCGGGTCAGCGGGCACTGGCGGAACGGGTGATCCTGTTACACGCCACGTCGGAATACCCTGCCCCATTTCGGGATGTGAATTTACGCGCCATGGACACCCTAGCTGCAGCCTTCCAACTTCCTGTCGGACTGTCAGACCATACGCCTGGCATCGCGGTGGCGGTTGCTGCGGTCGCGCGGGGGGCTGTCGTGATCGAAAAGCACCTTACACTAGACCGGACAATGGAAGGACCGGACCACCGAGCGTCCTTGGAGCCGGATGAGTTTCACACTTTGGTTCAGGCCGTCAGACAAGTGGAGGATGCGTTGGGATCGCCCGCCAAACTGCCCACGATGGGGGAGCAAAAAACCGCTGAGTTGGTTCGCCGGAGCATTGTGGCGGCTCGCCTCATTCAGACTGGAGAGGTGTACTCCGAAGACAATCTTGCCGTCAAACGGCCTGGCCATGGTTTATCTCCCATGTATTACTGGGAATTGATTGGTAAGACAGCTGCGAAAACCTTTCACAAGGACGAGATGATCCGGTGAATATCGCCATTTTCGGCGCTTCCGGACTGGCGGTGGAAGTGGCTGATATCTGCCGGGAAATCGGATATGACAGCGTGATGCTCATCGACAGGGACAAGAGGACGGGCGAGGTTTCCGGATTTCCGGTCACTACCGAGGATCAAGTGCGTGCATTGGCTGATGTCGCCTACCATTTTGTCATCGCCATTGGGCGTCCCGAGATTCGCCGGCGCATTCACCACCGATATCCGGATATCCGGTATGTGAACGTCATTCACCCTGCGGCTACATTCGGTCGACGCCAAAGGTCGGAACTTGAACGAAAGATGGGCAACATCGTCTTTGCGGGGGCTCGGATGACGAGCGACATTCGGTGTAGTCATTTTGGCATCTACAATCAGAATTGCACCATCGCTCACGATTGCATCGTGGAAGATTATGTGACGATTGGGCCAGGAGCGAATATTTCCGGAAATGTCCATCTGAAGGAAGGTGCGTACATCGGAACGGGTGCCATCGTGTTACAGGGTTCATCTGCCGAAAAAAAGATAATCATCGGCAGATATGCCACGGTCGGGGCGGGGGCCGTAGTGACCCGAAATGTCCCCGACCATCAAGTGGTCAAGGGCGTACCGGCCAGGTGACAGACGCGAAGTGGTCGATACCCGTTACCAGGCATGCAATCCGCCATCCACGATGAGGTTATGACCTGTCACGTAACTGGAAGCCTCCGATGCCAAGAAGAGAACCGCACCGACAAGTTCACGGGGTTGCGCCATGCGTTGCATCGGGACCCGATGGGCGTAATTCTTGAGAAACTGGTGGTTCTGCCCGCTTTCCACGCCGCCAGGGATCAACGTGTTGACGCGAATGCCATGCTTCGCCCAGCGCGTCGCCAAATACTTCGTCAAGCCGATGACGCCCGCTTTCGTCGCGGCATAAACGGCCGGTGTGTTGATGGCACCTCCCAGGTAGTTTGATCCCTCGTATATCCGGTCGTCGGGCCCCATCAGACCGTATATGGAGGAAGTTTGTACGATCGATCCTCCTCTGCCGTGTTCAATCATGTGCTTTCCGACGGCCTGCGCCACCAAGAACATACCGTCGAGGTTCACCGACGTCACTTTTCGCCACTGCTCCAGTGTATAGTTTTCGAACGGCGCAAAAAAGGCCTGCAGGTCGTTTGATTTGCTCGCCGCGTTGTTTACAAGGATCTGGATGGGACCCAGTACCTTCGCGACCCTCTGCACCATGCGCTGAACAGACAATGGACTGGAGACGTCGCACGGAACGCCGATGCAGAGCGTTCCATATCGTTGTTCCAGCTCCTTGGAAAATTGTTCAACCTCTGCTTCGTTCAAGTCAATGACTGCGACGCGTGCCCCAAATTCGGCTAACCCGGTGCAAAAGTGGCGGCCCAAAATCCCCAATCCGCCCGTTACAATCGCAGTTTTTGCGGACAAGTCAAACAGATCGCGGTATGTCTCTATCCTCATGGGTTCACCCTTCTTTTGCTGAATACATACTCCACCAGGTCAAAATCCAATCGTGTATCGATGTCGATCGATCTCTCCGCCGGCATGACGTACAACAGCGTTCGCGGGTTGAACAAGGTGTCGCAGCTAAAGAGGCTGTCGCGTTGCCAGACGTACACCGATGCGTTGAGGTCGTAGGTGACCGGGGCGTCTTGCCGTCTGGTGACGGATGTGGCGGGGGGCTTCACCAATGACACGGTCCCGTCCTTCGTCACCTCGACCATATTAAAATAAGGAGATCTCCGAGAGGGGGTACATGACAAAACATTCTGGGCGTCTGATTGTTCCAAGAGACAGACGGCTGCGGCGATATCGTCCACCGTTCTTAACGGTGAGGTGACATCCAGGTCGACGACGGTATCGAACCGGAAGCCGACGTTCCTCTCCACTTCCTTCACACAGTGTTGTACTGCGGGCAGTTTGGGGGCGTCGTCACAGGCCAGCTCGGGGGGACGCAGGACCAGTTGTCGGACGCCGTACGCCTCCGCGATGCGCAGGATATGGTCAGAGTCGCTGCTCACCGCGATCTCGTCAAACAGCTCGGAGCACTGAGCTTGCAAAACGGAATGGGCGATGAGCGGTTTGCCCAACACGTTTCGGATATTTTTGTCAGGTACCCCTTTCGACCCAGCCCGCGCGCAGATGGTGCAGATCCTTTTCATCGTATCATCCACCCGCCTTCGATGATGGACTGTTCCGCGTTCAGGATCAGGTTGAGTGTTTCCTGTGCTTCCGCAACGGAACAGAGTGTGGTGAAGTCACCCGCAAGCAGCGCCTGGTGCTGTGCCAGATACGTTGCGTCGAGGTCGCACGGGTACGTCTCAGTGCAGTCATCGGTTTGCAGCGTGTTCTGGACCAAGTCTGCCCGATACGTATGAGCATCCGTGTTGATGAGGATCTCTCGTCTCCGGGCCCGGTCTAGATAATTCATCTGTATGTTCACGATGGGGCAATCGTTCGTGCTCATCAGAAGCGAAACGGCGTCCTCGCTGTCGATCTCCAGGTGGCTGTAGTGCCCGCCGACGGCCACAACCCTCGTCCATGTTCCAAACAACCATTGGGTATAGTCGAGTTCATGGCTGAGGTCACGGAGTACACCTCCCCCTTTTGCGCGCCTTGCAGAGTAGCAGTCCCGGTAATCGCCAGGACGCCAGGCCGGGAGGTATTGTCCCGCGTACACTTGGACGGAGATGACAGATTGTGACCGCAGTCGCTGTTTGAGTTGATGCAGTACCGGGTGGAACCTGAGATTGTACCCCACGAACACCTTTTGTTGATGAAGAGGCAGATGGTGCGGTTTGTCGAATAACGGTTTCTCAACCAGGATGGGTCCATCATGGCCAATGGCAAGCAGTCCGGCCAACGTATCGCAGTGTTCCGATGTTCGATTTGCAATGACCACATATTCAGGCTTGAATTCTTGCAACGCTTCGGCCATGGTCCGATACACTGGGAAAGGGATGGAATCCTGACAACTGACCACGGCAACCCGGCATCCCAGTTCGAGAAGGATGCGGCAATGACGTTGTCCAATCGAGCCAAATCCGATGACGAGTGTTTTCATAGGAACACCTCACCGTATTCTTGATTGGCCCGTACGTAATCGTCCATTTTTCCGATGTCCAGCCAGTATTCCCGGACCGGAAAGACATGGACAGGGGATTTTTGTGAGGCGAGTCGGTCGAATAAGGACGTCATATCGATGCAGGTATCCTTCTCCAGGAGTCGCAACACCTCTGGTGCGATGACGTAGATACCCGCATTGACAAACATGCGTTGTACTGGTTTTTCCTCCATAGCGAGGAAGTTGTGTCCATCGATGTGCACAACGCCATATGGGATCGCATGGACGTGTTCTCGGATGCACATGGTCGCGATGCTTTGATTTTCGGTATGAAACGCAAGCAAATGACCAAAGTCGACGCTGGTGAGCAGATCACCATTCATCACGAGGATGGGCTGCGCCGGCTCGTGCGGAAGGAGAGAAAGCGCACCCGCGGTGCCGAGACGCTTCTGTTCTCGGAGGTACTCGATGCGCACGCCCCATTTTCTGCCGTCGCCAAAATAACTCTCGATCATTTCCGCCCTGTAGTTCACCGAAAAGAAAAAGCGATGAAACGAGTGGGCGATGAGAGATTCCAAGATGATTTCCAGAATCGGCTTCGGCCCGACTTTGAGCAAAGGTTTTGGGCATGTATCCGTAAGCGGAGCCAGCCTGGTACCCAATCCTCCTGCCATGATGACAACCCAGTTCTCCCGTTTCGGAGAATCGACGTAGTCTTCGAACATTTCCAGGCCGATGACACGTCGTCCGCCATCCACGACGGGAATGCGGCGGACTCCTTTACGAAGCATCAGGGCATAAATGGTTTGTGAAGGCGTGCCGTGTGCGACCACGGTGGGGTACATGTTCATAATGGAGCGGACCGGCTCATTCAAGCCAACGCCTCGCAAGATAGCCCGCCGCACGTCGCCGTCCGTGACGGTTCCCATCAACCGTGAGTGGTCATCCACAACCAGAGCGATCTGTCGTGCATCCGCGTCGATGATCTGGATGGTTTCCTGTAACGAAGTCGTGGGTGCTATCATGATGTGGCTGCATGTCCTCACAATGCATCACTCCGCTTGTTCAAGTTGCCGAATAGACAAGCGAGCCCTGGAGAATTCTCCAGGGCAAAAATCACGAAAGTGGCGTTCCGAATCATACATGGCCTTGGGCGAACGTTTGCAGCGTGCTGCCGGTCGCATCCGCTTTTTTCGCCGCCATGCGCACGTACTTGGTGAACCGTCCTGGCGTAAAGGTGAAAATTTTCCCGGTCGTAAGCGTCTGCACCACGGAGCCAGGGTCATCGTACCAGTTCGTTCCATCCGCGCTCAGCTGAATTTTCGCGTTAACGCTGCCGGCGCCTGTGTTACGCACGGTGAAGGTGAATGCGGACAATTGAAGGACGTCCTGCGCGAGTCCAACCGAATAGGACGTGCTTGACGTAGTCACGATGGATGAAACCACACTTACGGTTGCGCGGCCGCCCAGTTTCACGAACGGTGCGGTGGACGCGATGGACTGAACAAGGGTCACCCGCAGGAGAGAAGCGAGAGACTGGAATACCCGCGTCCTGAGGTTCGATTGGGCTGTCTGGAAGACGCGTGCTTGCAAGTTGGACTGCGCCGTCTGGAACACACCAGCCTGCAAGAGCGAGTGGAGCGACTGGAATACCCGCGTCCTGAGATTTGACTGGGCTGTCTGGAAGACGCGTGCTTGCAAGTTGGACTGCGCCGTCTGGAAGACGCCAGCCTGCAAGAGCGAGTGGAGCGACTGGAATACCCGCGTCCTGAGATTTGACTGGGCTGTCTGGAAGACGCGTGCTTGCAAGTTGGACTGCGCCGTCTGGAAGACGCCAGCCTGCAAGAGCGAGTGGAGCGACTGGAATACCCGCGTCCTGAGATTTGACTGGGCTGTCTGGAAGACGCGTGCTTGCAAGTTGGACTGCGCCGTCTGGAAGACACCAGCCTGCAAGAGCGAGTGGAGCGACTGGAATACCCGCGTCCTGAGATTTGACTGGGCTGTCTGGAAGACGCGTGCTTGCAAGTTGGACTGCGCCGTCTGGAAGACGCCAGCCTGCAAGAGCGAGTGGAGCGACTGGAATACCCGTGCCCTCAGGTTAGACTGTGCCGTCTGAAAGACACGTGCCCTCAAGTTGGACTGCGCCGTCTGGAAGACGCGTGCTTGCAAATTGGATTGCGCCGTCTGGAAGACGCGCGTGTGCAGATTGGATGCTGCAGATTGGAACACTTGGGCTTTGAGCGATGACGCGACTTCTGAAAACACCTTGGTCGACAACGATTTTCATCTCCTTAGGTAGTGTGGTATTGGGTATGAATGGCGATCACCGGTCTTCGGTACATCACCCCCTTTTGCTTTTATGCAGGATGGGGTGGTGCGGTCGGTTGAGCATATCAGCCGACGAGCGAACCTTCGACATATTGTACGAGTGACTTGCATGGACGACACAGGCACCTGGCTAAAGCGAACGCACATTTTCCGCGGGGGAGATTGGAAGCGGCTTGTATACGATCGTGCCGCGTAGGCCCGTTGAACCAACTTTTCTTAGCGCATAATTTGGGCTTGAAATACGATACGCAGTTTGGTGGTCTTTTCTGGGTCAGCACAACGGTACAGTAGTCGTACAAACTTGGAGAAACGTAGTGGGGTAACCACCGTGGTCTGGTTCGGTTGTATGGTCAGGATGCCTTCAAGGTCATCCGCCAAATTCTCATGGTCGGTTCCGACCTGCACAAACACCTGAGCATCGGTGTCCCCCATGTTGTGAATCAGATATACGTACTGAACCGCATGGCTGATATCCTCCAACGGGAGAGGCACAAACTCGTCCATCGCCACCACTGTGTAGCGCTGTTCGCGGAAACTGAGCGTTTGTCGGCGCGCACGGATCTTCGGACGAGTCACGAGTCTTCCCTTTTTGTCGACTTTCACCGGAAGCGCTTTTCGGCCATGGCACCCATAGATCACCACGCGCGATAGGCGCTTGCGGGTTCTGACAACCGGGACCGCAGGGCAGTCGCCATGCGATTGCGTCCGGGCCGACGTGGTATTCCTGCTTGTCTTGGATACCTGAACGTTTGAGCCAAGACACTGGGGCTTCCGATTCGTTTTGCGCATGCCATAGGCACGGACACGTATCTTATTTTTGGAATTCACAACAACGTCGTCCTCTCCTCCCGAGATATTCAGCATGATACGCATGTCTCTGTATCGTGAAGCGGCTAGGACCCATCCATCAGCTGGCGGACGCGTGCCCACTCACCTTGACCGGAAACGGCTTATGTTATGAAGACTCCAGGAGGAGGGGGGAGGCGGATGAACCTGACTGAAGGCCATTTGACTTCTTTAACACAAGAAATAGAACAATGGTACGCATGGCTCATCAGGAAAATCACCGACAGTGATTATCCAGACGTACGTGCCAAAAGCTGCGACTACGTGAATCGAGTCCGCCGTACCGCGTACCAAACACTGGGTGAGACAGACTGGTTTATACAAACGGGATCGCAAGCTCTATATCAGGAGAAAAACGGGCAACTCGCCGGGAGAGGAGGAGCAATGGAAATGGCTTGTCAACCAAATTTCCGACAAACCTTGTGTTCTGCAATCGAAAAATGGTATGCATGGCTTATCTCCAATCCGAATCCGCTATTCAATTCCGACGATATGGTCCGAATGCAAGCCCCGGTCGTGTATTTTCACCAAACCACCGAATGGTTGAGCCGGACAACCATACTGAATACCGATTGGTTCTTCGACAAGGGTTCCCATGTGGTCATGAATCGATGGAGAAAGGAGGACTACGATGCGTACGAGTGAACCGGAGCGTAATTTTGTCTCTTTCATCGAGCGGGGGTGTGACGCTTGGCGCAGAGGGGACGACTCTGAAGGAGTGAGTTGGTTTCAACAAGCATGCATCCTCTGGCTTGATGCATTAGAACGAGAACCGTTGGAGGAAAACGAAGCGTGCGCGAAGACGCGTGATGAGATAACGAATTGGATGGGCAAGCTCATGGACTGTCTCGAGGGCTGCGACATGATCCGGGCGACGGACATCCTCGAGTTCAACATCTTGCCGCTCTTGAAGTCAAAGGAAGTCCAAGATGAAGGGAGTTATAGGTGTGAAAAATGAAATTTTTTTAGATAATCTGCAATTACTGCCCGATCCCATAAAACAACTCGTGTTGAGTGTGGGGGACGGTGTCGATCTCCCTGAGTCGGTGCGCATCGTCACGGGGGACTTAGGATGGCCGGTGGCCCTTGTGAAGCTAGGTGATACTTTCGTGCACACAAATAGTCTGATGGATCCGTGGGATGAGGCCAAGCGATGGGCTGAAACGTTGGACTACAAAGATGTCATGGTGAGCTTCATTTACGGATGCGGTTTCGGTTATCCGCTGTTAGAGTATGCGAAGCGCAAGAAACCGTACACAGAGACCATCATTTTTGAGCGCAACATCGATCTGTTTTACGCGATGTTAAGCCGCATCGACATGCGGCCTCTATTGAAAGACCAGTCGGTGCATGTTGTCCTTGGCGACATACAACAGATGCGAGCACAATTGGAGGAGATTATTACAGCTGACTTTTTGCTGCGAGCGACCAAACCGGCATCATTCTTTACCTGGCTGGCTCACCGGAATGAAAAAGAAGGCTATCTTGAAATTCATGATTGGATATGGAATACACTGGAACTCCACCTGAGCAGTGTGGGGAACTCTGTTCATGATACGCTGGTTGGAATGTATAACACCCTGGACAACGTCGACAGGGTTCTGGACAGCATTTCGTTGAGTTCGTTGCGGGGAGCATTTGCGGGGAAGCCGGCGCTTATTGTCGCAAATGGCCCGTCTCTGGACAAAAACATTGATGCACTTGTCCAGGCGACAGGAAAATCGATCGTTCTCACGGCTGAATCTGCACTGCGGCCTTGCTTGAGACGAAATATCCGACCGGACGCCGTGTGTGTGACCGAACGCACGCCCAACGTGTATCACATCCATTTTGAACACGAGCATTTCCCGAAAGAATTGGTACTTGTGGGTTTGACTTTGATGGACCCGAGAATCCCGCAGAGATTCCCAGGCCCGTGGGTACCGGTATTCCGGAAAGGTGAATCAACAGGGAAGTGGATACAGCAGTGCATCGCGGATGATCTCGAAGGTCTCCATGGAGGAGGGTCCTCGGCGCATCTGGCCTTCGAGTTTGCCTTGTGGCTAGGCGCGAATCCCGTGATTTTCGTCGGCCAGGACCTGGCCTTCGGCCCAAATAAGACGACACACAGCAGGTTGTCGGCGTATTCCGAGGACTACCTCGCGGAACAAGTGCAATGGCTTCAGAGTCAGCCAACCTATTCTGTTCCAGGGGTGAACGGAGAGCGTGTCCTGACCACAAAGACGTGGTATGAGTTCAAGACGTGGTTTGAGCAACAGATCAGTTTGCATCCCGAAACAAGATTCATCGATGCCACGGAAGGGGGCGCCTATATTCAGGGAACGGAATTGATGACCCTGCGAGAAGCGATAGAAACCTTTTGTCACGAACCCCTGCCGATGGACCTGTACCACCGCGTGATAACGATGAACCACGCTTCAAGCGATCTCGATCGTCAGGGAAAATATGGCGCTTTGTTGACACGAATTCGGCAACTGAGAGATCAGTTTCATCAGTTGGCAGATGCTGCAGATGAGGATATTCGAAACTGTCAATTGGTCGAGAGGGCTTGTCTCTTGCACGAAAAATATCCAGGCACAGTCTTGCCGCCATTCATTGAGACGCTGTTTCAAAAGAGTGCCAACGCTTTTCGCAAGTATGCGGTGGATGAGTTTATCGTCCCCTTTACCCAGCAGATCATCTTCGCCATGCACAAAAAGATCAATGACGTGGGTGAAGTGGATACAGTGGAACGCTTGAAAAGTGTGACAACGCTTCAGGGTCAGATGATTCGGGATATACAGCAAATATGTCGCTTGGTGGAGCAACACTTCGACTTGGCCGAGAAGCGAGTGATCAGTCGTACAACGATCAAGGAATGACCAGGGGTCGATGACCCTGATGATGGTTCCCGCCCACACGAACAGGCCGCGGGCGACCTGGGCCGAATCCGCCCCTGCAGGTGTTTTTTCCTCCTCTCCGTGGGAACCTGATGGAGACAGCAAGTTGCGGACCCGGTAGGTATCCCGTGGCCGGGGCCGCACGTTCGGAGGGGAGGAACACAACAACATGTCCGGCGCGACCCATGTGCAAGACAAGACATCTCGCACCACCGGGCCCCTACCTGGCGTCGGCCCTACGTCCGCGCCCACGCCGGCTCGTGCCGCGGCATCGGCGCCGACCATGCGGGTGAGCGTCGATGGCCGGGAGGTGGTGGTGCCGGCGGGATCGAACGTGCTCGCCGCGGTGTTACAGACGGACGAGCGGTTCCCGCATATCTGCTACCACCCGGCGCTGGGACCTATTCAGACCTGCGACACGTGCATCGCGGAGATCGACGGGAAGCTGCAGCGGGCGTGCGCCGTGGAGGCAAAGGAGGGGATGCAGGTTCGGACCAAGGCTGTGGCGGCACGCTGGACACGCAAGGAGGCGATGGACCGCATCCTGCACAACCACGAGCTCTACTGCACCGTGTGCGACAACAACAACGGCAACTGCGTGGTCCACAACACGGCGATGGCCATGAACATCGAGCACCAAAAGTACCCGTTCTCACCGAAGCCGTACGAGCAGGACAACTCCCACCCGTTCTACCGCTACGATCCCGATCAGTGTGTCCTTTGCGGCCGCTGCGTCGAGGCGTGCCAGAACCTACAGGTGAGCGAGGTGCTGTCCATCGATTGGTCGCGCGAGCGGCCGCGGGTCATCTGGGATGACGACGTACCCATCAACGAATCGTCCTGCGTCTCCTGTGGCCACTGCGTGACCGTGTGTCCGTGCAACGCCTTGATGGAGAAGTCGATGCTGGGCGAGGCCGGGTTTTTGACCGGGCTCGATCCCGCTTTACTGGAACGGATGATCCACCTCACCAAGGAGACGGAACCGGGGTATGGGCCCATCTTCACCGTCTCCGAGGTGGAGGCGAAGATGCGCGAGGCCCGCATCCAGCGGACGAAGACCGTCTGCACCTACTGCGGTGTTGGCTGCAGCTTCGACATCTGGACGAAGGGCCGCAAGATCCTGAAGATCCAACCGCGGATGGAGGCCCCGGCCAACCAGATCTCCACCTGCGTCAAAGGCAAGTTCGGGTGGGAGTGGGTGAACCATCGGGATCGACTGCTCACGCCGCTCATCCGCCGCGGCGACGAGTTCGTGCCCGCCACCTGGGACGAGGCCCTGGACCTGGTGGCGCAGCGGCTGACCGAGATCAAGCAGACGTACGGGCCCGACGCCATCGGCTACATCTCATCGTCAAAATGCACCAATGAGGAAAACTACCTGATGCAGAAGTTCGCCCGCGCCGTCATGGGCACGAACAACATCGACAACTGCTCGCGGTACTGCCAGACCCCGGCCACCGAGGGGCTGCACCGCACCGTCGGGTACGGCGGAGACTCGGGTTCCATCCGTGACATCGAGATGGCCGATCTGGTTATCGTGATTGGCGCCAATCCGGCCGAGTCGCACCCGGTCCTCTCCACGCGCGTGCGGCGGGCGCACAAAAAGCGCGGCCAGAAGCTGATTGTGGCGGACCTGCGCCGGCACGATCTCGCCCGCCGGGCGGACCCGTATCTGCACCCCAACCCCGGGACGGACCTGGTGTGGATTTGCGCGGTCACGAAGTACATCCTCGACCAGGGCTGGGAGGACAAGGATTTTCTGCGCGATCGCGTCAACGGCTTGGATGCATTTCGGGCGTCCCTGGAACCGTATACGCTCGATCACGCCGCCGAAGTCACGGGCATCGGCAAGGACGACCTGATCCGCGTTGCCGAGATGATCCGCGAGGCGAGCACCACCTGCATCCTCTGGGCGATGGGCGTCACCCAACACGTCGGCGGCAGCGAGACGTCGACGGCCATCTGCAACCTGCTACTGGTGACCGGCAACTTCGGCCGTCCGGGTACGGGCGCGTACCCGCTGCGCGGGCACAACAACGTCCAGGGCGCCGGGGATTTCGGCTGTGCGCCGCTGTACCTGCCGGGATACGAGCGGGTGGCCGACCCGGCCGTGCGAGAAAAGTACGAGCGCGCCTGGGCGCTAATTGGACGTACACCCATCCGTCGGAGATCATGGCGGAGGCGGCGTCGTTGGCCGAACTCTTTCGGGGCGTGTCGTACCAGCGGCTGGAAGGGTACCGGAGCCTCCAGTGGCCGGTGCGTGAGGACGGCACGGACACGCCGCTGCTGTACACGGATGGGTTTCCTTTCCCCGACGGCAAGGCACGCCTGTATCCCGTGACGTGGAAGCCCCCGGTGGAAATGCCCCCGGGGTACGACGTGCACGTGAACAACGGGCGCATCCTGGAGCACTTTCACGAGGGCAACCTCACGTACCGGGTCCGAGGCATCGAGCGGAAGGTGCCGAAGGCATACGTGGAGGTCTCGCCGGAGTTGGCGGCGGAGCGGGGCATCCAGGACGGGGCGTTGGTGCGCCTGACGTCCCCATATGGGAGCGTGAAGCTGCGGGCGGTCGTCACGGATCGCGTGCAGGGCAACGAGATGTACCTGCCGATGAACACATGGCACGACGATGATGCGGTGAACTACCTGACGAGCAGTTACCACGACGACGTCACGCATACCCCGGCGTACAAGGAGGTCCAGGTGCGGCTGGAGGTGCTGCGGCCCGACGGGGAGTCCCCTTTGGTCAGGGGCAATTTCCGGCTGGGTCACCCGAATCCGCAGCAGGGCGTACGGGTGGAGGAAAAGTGGAAGCGCGCGGACTACCAACCGCTCGTCGAAGCGTGAGGGAGGGGAGCACAGATGGCCAAGGCGATTCAGACCGTACGCTGGCCGGAACCGGAACCGGCCGCGGAGGCGTCGTCACAGCGGACACGGCTGCAAGACGTGGTGACGGAGGAAGCCCAGGCGTTGGAAAAGCTCGTGCGGCTAGCGGGATACCTGGACGATGCCGGGCTGGTCGACATCGCCAATGCCCTGCTGGCCCAGCGCCGGCAGGTCATGGAGATCCTCGTGCGCCAGGCGGAAAAACCAGGGACCTTGGGGTTGGTGAAGAGCGTGATCGCGCTGACCCAGGGATTGAGCCAGACAGACCCGCAGGCTTTGCGCCACCTGTTTGCCGGCCTGTCGGCCGCAGGAGCGGCAGTGGGAGGGGCCATGGGCGGCGCCGTGGGAGCGGCGGCGAGAAGTGGGGCCGAAGACGCGGCGGGGGACACGGACGGAGATGCGGGGGAAGACGCGGGCGAAGACGCGGGCGAAGACGCGGGCGAAGACGCGGGCGAAGACGCGGGCGAAGATGCGGGCGAAGATGCGGGGGAAGACGCGGGCGAAGACGCGGATGGAGACCCGGCCGCGAAGGCGTCGCGCGGCCGGCGGCCCCTCGGGGTGGGCGGAATCTTCGGCCTGTGGCGCGCGATGCGGGACCCGGATGTGGCCGCCGGCCTCGGCGTGATGATGGAGATGCTGCGCGGCATCGGGGCCAGTGTCCGGAAGGCGCGTGCGGACGCGGACGACGGGACCGGGGCCCGGTAGGGCACGGGAGATGGGGGTGCAGCGGGGGCCGGGCAGGGCACGAGAGTCGCGAACAGAACCGGAGGGAGAAGCCGGTGAAGCCGGCAGTGAGTTCAGCTGCTGGCCACAAGGGTGCGTCCGCCGTCGTGCAAATGGGGCGTGTCGACGTCGGTGGAGACGTTGAGGATGGCGAGAATGCCGTCGCGGTGACCGGGGGTGGCGCAGACGATGGCGTAGCGTCCCGGCGTGCGGCCCTTGAAGAGAAACGACTGGGTAGTGCCGACCGCTCCGCGTCCAATCACGTGCCGGTCCTGCGCCGCCGCACCGAGGGCCGTGTCGTAGGTCACCAGCATGGCACTATGCAAGGTGTTGTCATTGTGGAAAACGACGTTCACTTGCCAGCCCTGCGGGATGGTGAGCGTGGGCGGGCGTACGGCAGAGGCATGGTGATGCTGGTTGGGGGCGATCGCGGTCATGCGGAAGCGTACCGTGTGGCGTGCGGGATCGATCTGAATGCTCGAATCGGCAATCACCTGTTGGCGAACGTACAACTCGGGCTTCGTCGGATTCAAGGGCAGCCGATCCCCGGGGATATCGCGCAGGTCGGTGGCGGCCGAGGCCCAACCGCCCGCTGCGTTAAGGGTGCGCCCGTTTTCGCTGGTTCTGTCCGTACAGGCCGGGATCAGGGCGACCAATGCCAGGGCGACCGTCGTTCCGGCGATTCGGCAGAGCTGAAGATGGATGGGACGATGAGGACGGCCGTGTGAACGCTGCATGTCCACTTCCTCCTTGCGCGCACGTACCTTACCGCACGTGCCTTACATTTAACGTAGTGGTAAGGTCCCTCGCGGGCGGAATTTTATGCCTATCCGCTGGGCGACGCGCCGTCCGCTTCACGCATTGCCGGGACGGAAGCCCGGATGTGGTCAGGAAGAATTTGGCGCGAACGCAGGGCGAAAAATTTGAGGCACCCCTCTTGATAGGACGGGCAGATCATGCTAACATACTCACTGTCGCGTTACCCGTCAGTCCTGTTTCGAGCACTTGGAGAGATGTCCGAGTTGGTCGAAGGAGCACGACTGGAAATCGTGTAGGTGGGCTTAAACCCGCCTCGAGGGTTCGAATCCCTCTCTCTCCGCCACGAGTGGCGGCGTAGCTCAGCTGGTCAGAGCACACGGTTCATACCCGTGGCGTCGGTGGTTCGAATCCACCCGCCGCCACCACATGCCACCTTGGCTCAGGGGTAGAGCGGCTCACTCGTAATGAGCAGGTCGTCGGTTCGAATCCGACAGGTGGCTCCACGAAAAACCCAGAAATGGCGCGGTGTTTCGAGGATCTTTGAATCCGACGAACACCGCGCCATTCGCGTTCTGTGCGCCTTCAGTGCGCCTATTTTCTTTTATGCGCCTCCTGTGCACCGAGGAACATCTGCATGGTTGCAGCAACCTGGTTTTGCATTGTGGGGAGGACATGGGTGTAACGGTCCAAGGTCAACGTGGTATTCGCGTGCCCAAGGCGTTCCGCGACAAGCTTGGGATGCGTGTTCGCCGCCAAAAGGAGCGTTGCCACCGTATGACGCAAATCGTAAATCCGAATGGATTCCGGCAAGCCGAGATCCCTCAGAACCGGTTTGAAGTACCGCCGCGCAATGTTGTGTTGATCGCTGTATCCCCCCAAAGAATTGGGGAACACCAGATTGTTGTCCTCCCAGTATTGGCCTGCCTTTAACCGTTCCTGCGCAATGTGCGCCTTGTGAGCCTTCAAAGTTGCCACGGTGTTGGGTGTTATGACTACACTTCTTCGGGACTTTGCGGTCTTTCCTTCGCCCATATACAATTTTGGCCGTCCAGTGCTCAGGGCCTTGTTGATCTGGATTACGCCGTTCTCCAGGTCTACGTCATCCCATGTTAGTGCCAGCGCCTCTCCTGGCCTCATCCCCGTGTCGAGCAACAGCAGGAAGTACGCACCGTAACGATTGCCCTGTATGGCTGCGATGAACTTGCTGACTTCTTCCGGTGATAACGGCCGCATCTCGCGGCGAGGGACTTTCGGTGGCTCAGCCAGGGAAGCCACATTACGGGCCACCAATCCCCATTTCTCAGCTTGAGACAAAGCGGAATGCAATATGGCATGACATTTTCGCGCGATGTGCGGTCCGTTATTTGTTTCGATGTCGTTGTAGGCTTTCTGAACCTGGTCTGGCCTTAATTCGGAGAGCTTGATATGACCAATGCGGGGGACGAGGTACTGTGATATTGCGATCTCATAATCATCTCGGGTTCGCTCCCGAATCCTTCTTGTTTTGGCCATCTCGAAATGGCCGAAAGCTGACGTTATTGCCTGTCCGAAAATTGCTGAGTAAAATGGCCATATCCTAGGAAAGGAAAGACGCC
>NZ_FPBV01000060.1 GCF_900116805.1 Paenalicyclobacillus macrosporangiidus
CGCTTTCGTCACGATGATCCCTCCATGATTGGGTTCTGGGGGAATCATCTCGCAGACCAAGGCTTGGCGCTAGGTGCGGACTATTTGACGCTTACGTACTGCCGTGCGCAAGGATACAGCTTCGGCCTCTTGTGAGCGGGGCGATTCACTGCGTGATGGCATAACCAAATCTGCCCTTCACGACGCCTGTTGTCGGGAGGAGGGCATAATGGATGGACACGACCACTGCGCTGTTCACTGCTCCTAATTCGCCATTCCCCGGCTGGCAGAACCCGGCACCCAACGTCTACACGTTCACGCTTCCCGCGCAGGGCTGGTGGAATACCCTGTTCGGCGGCGGGGCCATGAAGGAGCTGGCGAACTTCCTGGCCAACCTTGTCATGCAGGCCGTGGCCTGGGTCATGCACCTGGCCATTTTGCTCGCCGCCCAGTTCAGTGACCCTGCCTGGGTGGTTGGCCCCGTGGCGGACAGGATTGGCGCCATTTTTCATCTGGGATACGAGAACATCTTTCTGCGTCTGCTGCCATTTCTTGTGCTGGCGACGGCGCTCTATGTCGTGTGGCAGTTTTTGCGCGCCCAGCATACGAAGATTCTCACCGCCGTGGTCAGTACGGCCCTGTCCGGTGCGCTCATCTACGTTTTCTTCTTCGATTTCGCTCCGGTGTTCAAGACGGTGAACAACCTTGCACAGGCGGTGACAACGCAACTGGGCACGGCGGTGGAATCGACGGCGGGTTTGAAAGCGGGCACGCTGTACGACGCCCTGTGGAACGTGTACGTGCTGGAGCCCTGGGAAGCGGCGCAGTTCGGGCACGCGTCGCAGAACCTGAGCGATTTCAACGTATCGGCTGCGGCGGTGGGCCAGACATACACCAACGATCAGGGCCAACAACAGACCATCGGCGTGGGCGACAACTGGGTGAAGTTGTTCATGACCAACAAGACCGACAAGGCGAGACAAAGTTTGCTCGGGGCCATGACCAGTGTTCCGCAGCCGTTTGCCCATTCCGGTTGGACGAGCCAGGACGTGCAGAACGCGAACCCGTATGACAACATCATCTTCCTGCTCGTCTTGCTGTTGCTTGCCATACCCTGCCTTGCGTTTCTCGGGATGATGGCATTTCTGCTCTTTGCGCTGGCGCTCATGTTCCTGCTCTTGGTTTTTCTCGGCATTGTGACGGTACCAGTGGCGTTCGTGCCGGAGGTCGGATGGGTGATGACGCTACGCTGGCTGCGGGAGGCGGCCGGGTATCTTCTGCTGCGCCTTGCCAATGTGGTGTACATGGCGGCGACGTTTGCGTTGGCGCAGATCGTGGTCGGCGCGGTGGCGGTCACCGGGGATGAGTCGTCGTTGGTGCTGGCCGCTTTGACGAACGCCCTGGTGTTTTTGGCGGCACTGTTGTTCCGTGAGAAGGTGTTTCACGCTTACATCCGGCCACACGTCGAGGCGGTGCAAGGGATCGAACGAAACAACGAGAACGAAACCCGGCCCGAGGCACAAGGCGGCGACACGCGAGAGGAACGCACGGCGGGAGGGGCGAGCAGGCCCCGGCGCGGAACCCTTTCGGGCAGGTTTGGCGCGGAACGCGGGGCGACGGCAGAGGGTGTCGGCATGTCCGGTATTGGGGCTTCCGCCACCGCAGCTAGGACAACCGGCGCTGGAGCGACGTCAGGCACGGGGACAGGTCCGGTGCGGCAGAAACTCGCTGCGGCGTTCGCGACGGTGGTCGACAAGGCGCGTAACCCGAGCCGTGCGTCGACGTGGCAGGAGCGGGCGCAAAACCGTGCAGACAGCCTGGTTGCGCTGGAGCGTGCGGCACACGGGAGGACGTTGGACGCGTTGGCTCACGGCGGGAAGCTCGCCGTGAGAGTCGGACGGTCGTTTTACGACTCGGCGTCATCGCCTGCCGGGTTGAGCGACTTGCCTGGAGATCCACCGCCTTCTGAGACCCAAGCAACCGGCGAGGTGGATGCCGCGGCCGAGCAAGGTCAGGCTTTGCGGTCAGAGTTGGCGAATCGAACGCTGCGCCGGGTGCGCCAGATGCTGGAAGAAAACGAAGACGACAGTCGCTCGCTGTCCGAGGCATTTGACGGAGCACCTGCGGCAAGCGTGGACGTTGACGGCGGACAGGAGCGGCCTGAGGGTCCTCAACCGAGCACGGTGGTGGATCAGCCTGCCGAACCTGCAACTGTGCGACGTGCGGAATCCCGGACGCCGGAGGAACCGGCCGGGCAGCGTCCACTGCAGTCAGAGCGGGCGATGCGCCGTGCTGTTCCGGTGTCGGAGCGGCCGGACACTGAACTGGAGGACCACCGTCTGGCCGAAGGCTTTTCGACGCCACAGCCGGGCTCGGATACGACAAGAGGCGTGGAGCCGGCTGAGCCGGTTCGTGGTGAAACGACTTCATCTGGTCCGCAGGAATGCGGCGAAGCGCTGCAGGCAAGCGGAGGCGAGTCCGCAAGCCACAGTGTTGGCAGCGCACAGCAACACAACAGCGGGTTGCAATCCCCGCCGCGTTCCGGCCGCGAGGAGACGGAACGGCGTGATCATGAGCGGCGCGGCTCCGAGGCTGAGACGCCGAGACTCGGGGATGGGTTTGGAGTGCCCGGTGTTACCGGGACCGAGAACGCAGCCACGATGCAAACGGGGCGTGACCAAAGCCAACCAGACAACGCTCAACCGTCAAACAGTAGGAATGGTGACGAGAAAATCCGCAGACAGTCGACGCCTCGTTCTCTGCCGACGCAGCAGACATCTACACTGCCGCCAGATCCACGCGGGCCTCGGCTGAGAGAGCCGAGAGAGACGCGCGGGCCGAGAGAACCGAGAGGGCCAAGGCCGAGGGCGTGATGTCGTGATTTGTCATGCACCCCTCCTTCATGCGGAAGGAGGGGTGTCGTATTTGATCCACACCACGCACGCGGCCTTCGGCGCCGCCCTCATGGAAACCATCCTCGTCGCCGAGCATGCCCCGATTACCTGGCAAGCCGCCGCCGCGGTTGCGGTGGCCTTCACCGTGGCGCCGTTCCCCGACATCGACCATCCCGAGTCCTGGGTTTCACGACACATTCCGTTCGGATCGGTCGTGTCCATGTTCATCCGCCACCGAACGTTGACCCACTCATTGGCGGTCACGGTGGTTTTGTACTTGGTGTTGTTTGACATGGGCTTTCACGTACCGACATGGCTGGCGACGGGCATTGTGGTGGGGTGGACGAGCCACTGGCTTATCGACCTACTCAACCCCATGGGCGTTCAACTGTTCTACCCGCTTCTCATATGGGTGCGACCTCCCATACCGTGGCTGGCCATTGGGGTGGAGAGCCCCGGAGAGGTGATTATTCGGCTGGTGATTCAGGTGTACGCCGTTGCGTTAGGGGCGAGCTACGGGTTTTTGCACCTGCCGGGGTCGGTTAGGGAAACGGGGAGGTTTGTGTTGCCATACGTGTCGCGATTGATTGAGGCGGTCTCATTGCCCTGGTTGGCGGACGCCTGCCGGTGGCTGCACTTGACCGCCTGAATTTGAGTCTTGGAAAGGGTGATCGATATGGGGGCCAACGCGAATGACATCACGAGCAATCCCGCGTGGCACCTGGTTCAACCAATCTTTGATCTGCTCGCCGTGGGAATTCTGGTCTGGATGACGGTTTTGATCGTCAGGAAGTATTTCAAAGGCGAGCACCACAACATCATTGTCCAGGTGCTATTCGGGATGATCGCCCTCGTTTTCCTCATTGACCCCACGGTGTTCTTCGGGGTGTTGAACTGGCTGATTGGAAAACTGCCGCACGCGTGAGGACGGGCCGCTCTGTACGGGCGGCCTTTTTGTGGAGAGGGGGAGGGGTGCGGTGCCGCGCAGCTATCAGAAGCTGTTCAAACAGAAGACGGTGATCACCAATCTCAATCGTCACAGCCTGGGTTTCAGGCTGTTTGCAGACGACC
>NZ_FPBV01000012.1 GCF_900116805.1 Paenalicyclobacillus macrosporangiidus
CACTCGTCCACGCTGAATGGCTCATACCGCGGAAACGTCATGCGGACGGTTTCGTGGATCCGAACGGAAACATCGAGATACAACTGCATGCGCGGGTGGACGGTAATCAACCGCGGGCAAACCCGCAATGCCTCTCCCAAGCGCATTGCATTGTTCACGCCGGCGCGTTTGGCGGAGGGAGAGGCGGCGAGTACAATCCCGCTCCGGCGTTTGGGATCGCCTGTCACGGCGAGAGGTGGATCGGTACTGTCATCCTCCAATCGGCGCCCGTCGGCCCAACGAGGGTCAGAAGCGATCTCGACAGAGGCGTAGAAGCTTTGCATGTCGATGTGCCCGACGATCCATTCCATCATGGGCGCATCTTTGCCTTACGCAGCCGACCCATTGCCTCCGCTTTGAGCATTGGGCGCATGAACACGGCTTGTCGTTCCCAATCGTGCTCGGTGTAGCGGATGGTCACGTCTAGTTCGTCGTCCACGCGCTCCACGACGTGCACACCTGCGGCGGCGAGTTGCTGGGTGAGTTCGCGGCGCCGCCGCTTCAAGTGGTGCTCGAATACTTCAAGGATCAACAGTTCGCGCAGAATGGCCGTGACGCGCATAATCTCACCCCGAACATGTGTTCTGCATACCTAAGTATATGATGTTCGGGGCGGAATATCCAAACATATGTTCGCACCAAGGATGGCTAGATATGGTAGAACTAGAATATAGAACAAAATGGAAAATCGCATCGCGGCAGTGGGCCCGTAGCCTTAATGCCGAAATCCATGGCGGGTTCCTATCCGCTCACCGTTAATCACGCTTGGGAACAGACGGGGAACAAAACGCTCTATACGGGTCTAAAAAATACTCTCGCTATTGCAAAGGGAAAGCCCAAAAAGTCTACGGCTTTCGGGCTTTCCAACACTCTTCACTGACTATCCATAGGGGCGTGGTCAGCCTTCTAAGCTGTGGGTCGGGGGTTCGAATCCCTCCTGAGACGCCAAGCAGAACAAGGCCACTCGGGATTTTCCCGGGTGGCCTTGTCCTGCGCCCAGCTACAAAACGGCCACAAACATGCCACAAGGGATTTTCTGCTTGTTCGGGTTCGCCTCTTTGGCCACGCTTGGGCCGTTTGGGAACTGCAGTAACGGGCAGAATAGCGACATGAGCTCCCTGTAACCTTCCAAGCCAGGTCTACTCGACTGTCAGCTGAACGAAAAATTGATGAGGGGGTGTTCCTGGATGACAAATAGTAGAATGAATCCTAAGGTTGATGAGTTTTTAAGGAAAGCTAAAAAATGGAAGAAAGAATATGAGAAGTTGAGAAGTATCGTTCTTGACTGCGAGCTGACCGAGGAGTTTAAGTGGATGCATCCTTGTTACACATTTGAGAAGAAAAACATCGTTTTAATGCATGGATTTAAAGAATATTGTGCGCTTCTGTTTTTCAAAGGTGCCTTGTTACAGGATGCCCATGGGATTCTAGTCCAACAAACAGAGAATGTACAGGCGGCGCGTCAGATTCGGTTCACCAATGTTCAAGAAATCGTTGAAATGGAAGCTATTTTGAAAGCCTATATTTATGAAACCATTGAAGTTGAAAAGGCCGGTTTGGAAGTGAAGTTTAAAAAGAATACAGGCTTAATAATTCCTGAAGAACTTCAAAATAAATTCGATGAAATCCCTGCTTTGAAAACTGCTTTTGAAGCATTAACGCCGGGACGGCAAAGGGCATACATTCTTTATTTTTCTGAACCAAAACAATCCAAAACTCGACAGTCAAGGGTCGAAAAATGTATGCAGAAAATTCTTGATGGAAAGGGATTACATGATTAGTATATTCCCCTTGAACTAACGGGGGCTTTAAAGATAGAAGCAAGCATCCAATATTGAATAGATATGCATAACTTGGTTCATCACAGCACCGCGTCTTTCTGCATTTTTGAGTTGCGGAAAACACTTTAAGGGTTGCCGAGAGGGCAAATAGGAAGGCAGTCCCCCTCGCCACGCGGAGCGATCATCGCATGCGATTCGAGATCATCCTTCCAACGAGGATTGCAGGGACTTGGACGGTAACTAATGTTTCATTCCATCGTCTTACAAATCAGAGGTGAGGTACAATGAAGAGACTCTTATTTGTGTTATCGATTGCTACCATGATTGTAACGGGTTGTTCCCAAGGAGCGAATGTGACCAACAATACAGAACCAGCGACAGCCAGTCAGGGTCCCCCAACTTCTGTTACGGATTCTCTGGGACATCCAGGAACCATTCAGGATGTTTTGGCTGGGCAATACAATCGGTGGTACAAAATTACCAATGAAGTTGTTTCGAAGGTCGGTAAAAAGTATGAAGTTGTGACATTTGGTATTGACCATAAGGGGACGATCTCGCAAGGCCCCGGTGGAGTCACTTCAAATGTTTTGCCTACTGGTACTCCGTTGTACGAAATTCCAGGGGTTGATCCTGCGCAAGCGATTGCGGTGCCGTGGAACGGGGTGTATTACAAAGCTGTGCAGACAGGCACCTAACCTGCATACCATTTCCGACACCCAACTTCTCTTGGCAGAATGGTCAACCAGGAGAGGTTTCTTCGTGTGAAATGTTGTGGGATATGTTCGGAGTGGTACTCTGTCAATACAGTGAACACGCGCGTGACCTTATTGATCAGACTGCATGGTGGCGGACGTATTCCGCCTCATAGCGATCTGGAGATGTGTACTCCAGTGCTGTACTTGATCGTCTCACGCTTGAACTCCTCGTTGAATCGCTGACGATGTTCTCCCATTTTGGACACCTCGACTTTTGGCTTCATGATCCCACTAAGATCACTCGCGTGTCCACTTCTGATTCCAGGGCCACCCGGGTGGCCTTTGACATGCTATGTGTGCGTATCGTGTGCGGATGTCCCGGGTGGGGGGGCGACACGCCTACGATTCACCAAGAGCAAGAGCGTCCATCGTGAGGTAGGATCCCAAGATGATTCATAGGATATCAAGTCCATCATGGAGTGTATTCGCAGAAGGAAATGGGGAAGGTTTGATGAATGGTTCAATAACGTAAAAATTTCTGGATGAGGTGCATTGGAGTGTCGGAACTTTTGTCGGATTTCCGCAGATTCTTCAACAGGTATCGGACGGCATGGAACGAGTGTGACGCGAAACAAATGAGCGCTTTTTGTTCTCCGGAATTGCAGGTTCGATGGGCGTATCCTGGTAACCAGGTTTCCGACTGGGGATATGATGAAGCGTGTAGCGGTTGGTACCAAGCGTTCGAGTCATACTCGGGGAGAAATCCAAAGTGGTACTTTCACGAGGTTTTTGCAACACCGGTGAGTGAAAACGAAGTCCTCGCGGTCTTTTGGGTGACTTTCGAATTGGATGGAAAACCTACGAAGGAAGTAAACCTGTTTGTTGAAACATTTCGCCGAGAACCTACCGATTGGCAGTTGATCCGCAGCTATGTCGAGTCCTCCATGTCAAGACAGCATGTGAAATCTGGCTTGCTCGACACTTTGGCGCGGTGAAGTTGTGGTAGCAACCATTGTAGAGTAATAAATCCGCTGTTCTCCGCATTCGTGTGAGACGCAAGACCGGCTAGTAGTATTAGTCGTCCAAATGCAAGGGAATTCCCTGCCCTACACCCCTCCTTCATGCGGAAGGAGGGGTGTCGCTTTTGATCCCGTATTGAACCCCATATAAGACAGATGGGATGGCCTTTAAGAGAGAGATGAGAGTCATTCAATTCAGATAAAAACCATCTCACGCTGCGTTGTGTTGCATTTTCCAGTTTCTGAATTCCAACGGCGAGCGATAACCTGGTGGGGAATGCGGTCGATCCGTGTTGTAAGAGCGAATGTACGACTCAATCGCCGCTTTCGTCTCGGCAAAGCTGCTGTATTCCTGCAGCCAGACCTCCTCCTCCTTCAGCGACCGGAAGAATCACTCGATGTATGCGTCAGCATCGGGGTTGTTGTACCCGGTCCGCTCGTGGTTGATTTGGCAGGCCTTCATCGCTTGGATGAACCGTCGACTTGTCATCTGGCAGCCATTGTCCGTTCGCAATGTCAAACCGGCACCTTGAACGCCATTCGGGAAGCGATAGTTCAGTGCCATATCCACAGCCTTTAGGTAGAGGGTACGGACTGAAGCCCAGCGCGTCCACCAGCCAGGAACGCTTCACGCCACCTGTAATACAGACTCTGGGCCACGCCATGCCGCCGACATACCTCGCTGATGTTCGCACCGGGCATCATGCCCTCGAGCACGATGTTCATCTTCTCGTCCACAGTCCACTTACGTCCCGGCATCATAAACACCTCTACTTCATCTTAACCCATCCCTTCTGTCTGGGTTGACTCTGGGGCAAGTATATTGAGATGCTCCATTCCCGCGTGCGAAGGCGGAAGTGACGCCATACTAATCAGCCCCGCCGCGATGATCGCGGTGGGGCTTTCTGAATCCAGATGGTCGGCGAGCGGGTCGATGATGTTCAAGGTGTATCCAGTTTGACGCTTACTCGGCTATGGCCGGTGCCCTGTACTATATGGGACAGTTGCCGCCTCAAGAAGCGATATATCATCGTAAAATGAGTCATCCGGTCCGGAGGGGGTGTAGTCCGTGGATGGAGGAGTGTTTGGTGGTTTCACCCGATGGGCAGTGGTGTTCCTGATCATCTTTGTGTTGTTCTTCCTGTTGGTACCTGGGTCGGTACCAGGATACACAGGCTGTGGTTGTGCGGGTGGCGGTGCTTATGGCGCTGGTGCTTATGGTGCCGGTGGTGCTTATGCTCCGGGAGCTGGATTCGGGGCCTACTGACTCGCTGCGGTGAGTAACTTGTGTTATGTGAGGGCATCGGCTACGGCCGGTGCTCTTGATATTATATTGGCCCTCGATAATGAGAAGGGGTAATCCCGTGAAACCATCATGATGAGTGCACCCAGTGCTACACGGGCAGAGGACGCTTGTTGTCCCTTCGTCCAAGACTTCAGGCGCTCGACGTAGTGTTCTTCGACGTTCCCCCATGGGATCATCTGGGAGAGTTTTACCCGCCACCTTTCTTTGTTCAACTTCCCACCAAACGGCAGGAAGACGTCATCTGGAAGCAGCATCCGTCGTTCGGTCCATCGATACACTGGCAGTCCCTCAGGTCCAAGGATTTCGAACCCCATCTTGCTGAAATAATCCTTTTAAAATGTCGTCGTCTTCTGTAATTTGATACTGAGCCGTTAGAACACCGGACACGACTTGAAAATGTGGGGGAAACATGGAAGGATGGCCATAGAAAACAAGAAAACTTTGACATGGATGGGCGCCATCGTTCTGTGCCTTGTCGTCTACATCGTGGCTGTCTCGGTAAAGGCGAACTCGTATCACTCGAAGGTCAAAAATATTCTTATCGGGGCAACGAGTGTAGCAGCCTCAGAAATGAAGTCCTATATGTCGCAGATGGGACGGCAAGATGACGAATACGATCCCAATGCAGTCAACTTGGGGGTCGGTGTGATTTAGAGTTACGAAACCGTGAGGAGGATCCAGGATGGTCGCACGACGTCCGTCTCGTCCGAAAGTCAAGCTCACCTCCACTTGGTTGGACATCCTGCTGGTTGCAACGGGTTTGCTGTTTCTTGTGTTAGAAGTGATCTTTACAGGTCTGTCCTGGTCCCACATTCCTGACAAGGTGCCTTCCCACTTCGGACCTTCGGGCCAGCCAGATTCCTTCGGAGGGAAGTGGAACCTGATTGCGGTTCCCATCGTGCAGGCTGTATTCTTCATTGCATTGTATGTCTTGAGCAGGTTTCCACACATATTCAATTACCCCGTCACCGTCAACGAAGAAAACGCTCGGAGACTTTACAGGATCGGCAAGACAGCGGTTCTATTCCTTTCAGACGGAATCACGCTGCTTCTTGGTCTGATTCAATGGAGCCTGATAAGGGTATCGCTTGGACAGCAAGCTTACCTCGACCGTTGGTGGCTCGTCGTTCTTTTCTTCGTTGTGATTCTTGTTCCGATGGTTATGATTCTTTTCATGATTCGAGCATGGCGTGCTGCATCGTAAAACGGAAAACGTGCTACAATCAACCCGCCAGCACCAACAAACGGAAGCTGACCCGTTGGGCATGGGTGGATGAGGGAGCATCGCGGTTCGATGAACTCGTCACCCTGCTGTTGATATTGTCACTTCCCGCCTCGTGCGATGGTATAAGATGAACCACCGTATGCGATCCCGGTACCGTCCACCCATGTGTGGAGAAATGGGCCGTTGATACGTGGATCGAGCCTTTCCCCCGGACGCGCTTGGTTCATACACCTGCAGTATCGCTGCAGAATCCGCAGTACGGCAGCGATCGCCTGTCGGTGTTGTTCGTCAGGTTGGACGTTTCAGGAGGGGAGGGGAGTCCGTGGACGACTTCAAGAAGGCCATTCACAAACTGGATGTCGACGAGTTCAAGACCAGCAAGGTCGTGCCGTCCGACGATCCGGGGCCGCACGACACCGTTCCGGCGCAGTTTTTCTGCGGCGGGTGCTTCCGCTGCGGCCAGTGTTTTTCTTGCTTCCGTTGTTTCAACTGCTTCCAGTGCTTCAATTGTTTCCGGTGTTCTAATTGTTTCCGGTGCGCCCGCTGCTTCTGACTCGTGATCGTCTGGACATGCATCACTTCCTCACTCCGCTTGACTGCTCCTGTACAACGCACCTGTCGTACAGGAGCTTTGCTTGATGCACGCATCTTTTCGTCATCGTACATAGAATGCCGGTGAGGTTCGCGAAAAGGCAAGAACAGTCAGACGGAGGAGGCAGGACGCCGTGAAGTTGCATCCCTCGATGCGTCTGAAGGTGAAAGGGGACACCTTCTTCGTGCCGGATGACGACGGCGGTGTGTATTTTCGGAACAATGAAGGATCGTTCCGCATGGAAGGCAGGAACATTGAGGCGTGGATCAATCACCTCATGCCGGTGTTCGACGGGGCGCACACGTTGGGCGAGTTGACTGACGGGCTGGACGAAGCCCATCGGAAGCGGGTTTACGAGATCGCTCAAATCCTGTACGACAACGGCTATTTGCGGGATGAGGCTTCGGATCCGCCGCATTCGTTGCGTGCGGAGATCTTCACGTCGTATGCGCCGCAGATGGAGTTCTTGGATTATCTGTTCGGCGCCGGGGCTCATCACTTTGAGTTGTACCGGAAGGCTCGCGTCCTCGTTGTGGGCGCAGGACACCTCCTCCTTTCGTCCGTGTCGGCCCTGCTCGAATCCGGGCTGCCGCGTATTCACGTCCTGGTGACAGACGAGGTGCCGACCGATCGAGGCCGGCTCACTGAACTCGTACGCCATGCGCAACGGTCGGACCCGGACGTGTCCTTACGGGAGGTGGGCATGCCGGGCATGGGGCGGGAAGTCCTTCGTGCGGCCGTGAGGGCCTTCGATGCCGTCCTGTACGTGTCGCAGACAGGGCGGCTCGAGGAACTGATGACATTCGAGGCAACGTGCCGTGATGAAGGGAAGCGCTTTCTGCCCGCCATCTGCGCGGGACAGGTTGGACTCGTGGGTCCGTTCACGGGCCCCGGTTGCCCCGCCTCCTGGGCGTCCGCGTGGCGTCGGATCCATCCGACTGCGATCACGAAGGATGCGCACGTACACGCATTTTCCTCCACCGCCGGAGCGATGATGGCGAACGTGCTGGTCCTCGAGTGGTTGAAGTGGGTCGCCGGAGACCGTTCTGCGGAGGAGGAGGCGCGCTTTTTCCTCCTCAACTTTGAGACCCTTGAGGGGAACTGGCACTCGTTCTTGCCACATCCGCTCGTCGCGGGAACGACGCCGCCGGTGCCCGTCACCGATTTGGAGGGGGAGTGGGGAGCTGTCGACGAACCGGCCGACCCCCCAGATTTGTTTCCCTTTTTCGCGCGGTTGACGTCACCGGTCGCGGGGATCTTTCACCTCTGGGAGGAGGGGGACCTCGTCCAGCTGCCTGTTGCGCAGTGCCGTGTTCAGGTGGTGGATCCCCTGTCTCCCGGGCCCGCGCGGCTGCTGCCCGAGACGGTGTGTGCGGGCCTCACCCACGAGGAGGCAAGACGTGAAGCCGGATTGGTTGGGGTGGAAACGTACGTCTCCCGGCTCATGGAAGAACCGGGTGTTTCCCTGTCCCTCCGACCATCCGGTGAACCTGCCGATGGCGGTCGGCATCTCCATACGGGCGTCGGAGCAGGGGAAACTCTGGCGGAGGGGGTGAGCCGCGCCCTGGTCCGGTGTCTTGAGGAAGCGTTGCGTCAACGCGTGCAAGACGCATCGCCGTGGGTGTGGCGTGTGGTACGGACCGACATAGGCGATCTGCATTGTCGCTGCTACCTGGAGGCGCTGACGGTGCTGGGGGGCGAGCCGGAGATCGGGCTCGGTGCCCCCGTGCTCGGGTGTCCGGTCGTTTGGGTCCGGTCTGGTGAGCGTTGGTTTGCCGGCGCCGGTCTGAACGTGACCCTGGCCTGTCGAGCCGCACTGACCCACGCGCTGCTGTCTCTGCAGGACGGGGAGACGCACGCGAGCGGACACGGTTGTGAGACGCAGTCCGTCCGGCTTGCCGAAGGGATGGTGCAATCCTTGTCGATCCCCGCGTTACCAAGCGGGACACCCGTCAACGATGTGCACGCGGCGCTGCGGAGGCTGCAGGATATCGGCATCCGGGCCGACGTCGTCGATGTTTCGCCGGAACCGTGGGTGAAAGAAGGTCTGGCGGGGGTGTTCACCGTGACCCTGCGAAAGGAGACGTCGCCATGACCGGTCCCGTTCTTGTCGTTGGAAGCGGCCTCTGGGCGGGCCAGGTCGCCGGTTTGCTTTCGCCCAAGCACGAGGTCCTGCGGTCGGTGGACGTACCCGCGACGGTGCCCACGCCGCTTCATCTGGCTCTGGTGCTGGACGACGCTTGGCATCCCGGCCGCGACCGGGAAGCAGAACAGGTGTTTCGCGAGGCGGGCATCCCCTGGATTCGGGGGTACATCGCGTTTGGCGAGGCAGTGGTCGGGCCCCTGGTCCGCCCGGGTCTGCCCGGCTGTTCGCGGTGTGCAGACACGCGGCGATTCATGGCGGGACCGGATCGTCAGGAGATGTGGCGGCTCGAACAGCAACGCATGGCGGAGGAGGGACCCCGGCGCGACGCGTGGGCGTCTCGAACGGGCCTTCGGTATCTGGCTCATCTGTGCGCGGACGAGGCAGAGCGGCTGATGGGCGGCACGTCGTCCAGGTTGCAGGACGCCTTGTACTTGGTGAATCTGCGGACCCTGCGGAGCACCCGTCATGTGGTGTTGCCAGACCCGCTTTGTCCCACGTGCGGGGGCGTGCCGGCCGACGTGCCGAAGCCGGTGTCCCTGGCGCCAGCGCCCAAGGTCGGCGGCGGCTACCGTACGCGCCCGCTGGCCGAACTCGGCCCCGGTCTCGTGAAGGACTACCTGGACGGCCGAACCGGGCTTCTGAACGGGCGGATGGACGACTTGTCGTCCCCGTTTGCTGCGGTTGCCGTGAACCTGCCGCTTCCGAATGCGGATGAGGGCACCGCGGGCAGAGCCCTCACCTTTCCGGAGAGTCTGTATACGGCAATTCTGGAGGGACTGGAGCGCCATTGCGGGTTATTGCCCCGCGCCGCGCGTCCGGTGGTGTTCGAGCGTTACCGCCATCTCGCCCATCACGCGCTCCATCCTGTCCGCGTCGGCCTCCATGCGCCAGAGCAGTACGCACGGGACGATTTTCCTTTTCGGCCTTTTGATCCGGATCGCGCCATGTCGTGGGTCTGGGGCTACTCGTTTCTGCAACAGCGTCCCATTTTGGTGCCCGAGCGGCTGGCGTACTACAGCCTCGCAGGTGGCGACGGGTTCGTCTACGAGACCTCGAACGGCTGCGCGGTCGGGGCCAGTCTGGTGGAAGCCGTCTTTCACGGCATCCTCGAGGTGGTGGAGCGCGACGCCTTCTTGTTGACGTGGTATGCGCAGCTTCCGCTGCCGCGGCTCGATCTCCATTCGGCGCCCGACCCGGAGCTGCGCATGATGGTCCACCGTTTCGAGGCGTTGACCGGTTATGACCTGCTGTGTTTCAACGCCACGATGGACAGCGGCATCCCGAGCGTGTGGGCCATTGCGAAAAACAGGCGCCGCGAAGGGGCCAACCTCACCTGCGCTGCCGGGGCCCATGTCGATCCCGCTCGGGCCGTCAAGAGCGCCATTCACGAGCTGGCCGGAACCATCGGCACCCTCGGCGAGCGCCTGGAGGCACGGCGCGGCGACGCGTTGCGGATGCTCCGGGATCCCGCTGCGGTGCGCGACATGGAAGACCACGCACTGCTTTACAGTTTGCCGCAGGCGGAGGAACGGCTTGCCTTCCTGTTGGCCGGAGACCGTCCGCTGCAGACGTTCCGCGAGGCCTTTCCGCCGCGCGCACAGCACACCGATTTGACGCGTGATCTCGAGGACCTGCTAGCGGTGTTCGGCCGGCTGGGACTCGAGGTGATTGTCGTCGATCAGACCTCGCCCGAGTTGCGGCGAAACGGTCTCTTTTGCGTCAAGGTGCTCATTCCGGGGATGCTGCCCATGACGTTTGGCCACCACCTGACACGGCTCGAGGGGCTGCCTCGCGTGTTCCACGTTCCGTGCGATCTCGGCTATGCCCCGCGTCCGCTCAAGGCCGCGGAGCTCAATCCGTATCCGCATCCGTTCCCCTGACGTCTATACATGGAGGGAGAGGCGTGAACCTGGAAGCATTTTTGCACGACCTGCACTTTGACGTCGACAAGGTGCGGCCGCCGGACTGGATTCCGGATTGGTCGGATGCACCCTTGCCCTACAAGTTGTACCGCGGCCTTCCCACGGTACCGTTGCCGGCGAGCGTGCCGCTCACCCTCGAAGCGCCACCCGTCGTCCCGGCGACGCCGGATCTCACGCACATCGGCCACCTTCTCTGGTATGTCTACGGCATTCATCGCTTGTCGCAGACCAGCCTTTCGCTGGAGGCCGCCGCGTCCGGAACCGGACCGGCGTATGTCCAGCGGCGATTCTTGCCCTCCGGCGGAGCGCTCTATCCCAACGAACTGTACGTGTACCTGCGCCTCCCGGAAGCGCCGTGGGGGATCTACCACTATGACGCGGCGCACCATCGTCTCGTGCTGCTCCGCGAAGGGCGTTTTGACCCCTATCTGCGGCGGACCCTGGCGGACCGAATCGACGTGAGCGCCTGTTTTGCCACCGTATTTGTGTCCACCGTGTTTTGGAATGGTTTCTTCAAGTACGCGGACTTTGCCTACCGGTTGCAGGCCGTGGACAGCGGCGTGGCCGTGGGACAAGTGCTGGAGGTCGCGCGGCGATTCGGGTACACCGCGGGCGTTTGCTTTCAATTTCTCGACCGCGCCGTCAACCACCTGCTCGGTTTGTCGGATGCGGACGAGAGCGTGTACGCGGTGGTACCGTTGTCGGTGCACCCGGTGGCGCGCTGGGTGAGGAACCCGGACGACGAGCCGGGAGAGGACGTGTCCGACGCGGACTTGTTGGACGAGGTGGACCCGGTCCGGCACGACCACCACGTGGGTTCCTCGCGGGTGTTGGCCTGCCCGAGGATCGTGGCGATAAACCGGGCCAGCCAGTTGACGTCCACCCGCATGTTTCGCCGCCTCACCCGGAGCACGCGCGTCCCTCCGCCAGAACCTGCCGTGCGGCTGCCGGCCGCCGAGCGACTGTCGTTCGACTTCGCCGCCGCCTGCAAACGGCGGCGTTCCCCGGGCGCGGACTTCGTCCTGCAAGCGGTGCCCGTTCTGTCCTTGGCGTCACTCCTCGCGGAGGGCGCGGCACCCGCCGGGGACTGGAGGGAGTTCGACGGGGGACCTGGGCACCCCGACTCGTTGGAGTTGTACGTGTGCACCTACGGGGTGGATGGTGTTCCGGACGGCGCGTATCGATACGACGCGCAGGCCCATGTCCTCCAAGGGATCCGGCCGGGAGATCACCGTCCCGTCCTTCAGCGGGCTCTCTCCATGCCGAACCTGAATCTGTTCCAGGTGCCGGTGTGCGTGCACGTCGTCGGGCGCCGCGATCATCTGGTGACCTCCCTCGGTCTTCGCGGCTACCGCATTCAACAAATGCAAGCCGGCATCATGCTCCACCGCCTCCTGCTGGTGGCGGCCGCGATGGGGTGGAACGGGCACCCGCTGCTCGGATTCGAGGCACCCTTGTGCGATGACCTGTATGATCTGCCTGCGCGCGGTCAAACCGCGCTGGTTCAGGTACCGATTGGCCCGCATCGTCCGGGACCGAGGTGGGAAGGCGCGCTGCACGGGTAGCAAGGGAGGGGAATCAAAGGAGGGGAATTAAAGAAGGGGAGACAAGGCATGCGGCAAAGATACGTCGGGTTCCGCCTCTTCACGAGGCGGAACCCGACACCGTCTGCCGCAACCGCGCATTCAGCAGACTCGCCTCGTACATGGCGGCGGCGTCCGACACAATATCGCCCGGTCGGTTCGCCTCACCCACCACGTATCCAATGAAACGCATGTCCATGAAGTCGAAGATGTACCGGAACTGTTCCACCAGCGGCAGAGCTTTGATGCGCGGGTCATCTCCCCCGACCAGCACCACGCACGCCGACTTCTTGCCCATGTTCTCGCGGAAGTCATAGCGGCGGTCGCGCAGGCTCTGCGACCAACGGTCAATGAAGTTTTTCATCAGCCCCGACATCCCGTACCAGTAGACCGGTGTTGCGAACACCAGCGTGTCGTGGGCCAATACGCGTTCCATCACGGAGTCGTAATCGTCATCCACCGGAGCAAAGCCCGCGGGGTCGTGGCGGCAATCTGCTATCGGACGGATGTTCTTCTCCACGAGGTAGATCTTCTCCGCGGGAAGGCCGTCCACGACGCGATCCGCGAGCCACTCCGTGTTGCCGTGCCGGCGCGAGCTTCCGTATATGGCCAAAACGCTCATTCTGCACGCCCCTTCTCTCGGGATGAACTGTCGGTCCCGCGTTGCCGCGAATGCTGGCATTATAACGATGTCGATGCGCCTGTGCAATCGCGAACCCTGTGGGCGCGTGCGCGGCGCGGAAGCGCTTTTTCTGCATGCCCATTGCCTGAACAAACCGGCACATGTTAAAATGGCTGGCGTATTCACGTACAGTGGGATTTCAAGACAACCGGCGCACGGCGCATCCGTGCGTTCCGGCTCGGTTGAACCATCGGGCGGAGCGTCCGGGATCGGTGTTTGGGGAGGACAACGTATGACGGTGAAGTGGGAGAAGACGCAGACCAACGTAGGCGTGCTAGAAGTGGAAGTGCCTAGCGATAGATTTGCGGAAGCGTTGGACGTCGCGTTCAAGAAGGTGGTCAAGCGCGTCGTCGTACCGGGATTCCGCAAAGGCAAGGTGCCACGCAAGCTGTTTGAAGCACGCTTTGGCGTGGAGTCCCTGTACCAGGACGCGGTCGAGTACCTGTTGCCGCGGGCGTATGCGGATGCGGTCGAGGAGACGGGGATTGAGCCGGTGGCCCAGCCGGAGATCGACGTGATTCAGGTCGAGGCGGGCAAACCGTTTGTCTTCAAGGCGACGGTGACCGTGAAGCCCGAGGTCGAGCTCGGACAGTACAAGGGCTTGGAGATTCAGGACAAGCCGTTCCCGGCGGACGACGCGGCGGTCCAGGAAGAGCTGGAGAACATCCGCAAGCTGCACGCCGAGATCAACCCCGTGGAGGATGGCGAGGTACAGGAGGGCGATACCGTCCACATCGACTTTTTCGGCACGGTGGACGGCGAGCCCTTTGAAGGCGGGGAAGCGGAGAACTTCCAGCTGGAGATTGGCTCCGGGATGTTCATCAAGGGCTTTGAGGAACAGCTCGTCGGCATGAAGCCGGGCGAGGAACGGGAAATCGAAGTCCAGTTCCCGGAGGACTACCACATCAAGTCGCTCGCCGGCAAGCAGGCGAAGTTCAAGGTGAAACTTCACGACATCAAGCGCAAGTTCCTGCGCGAGGTGAACGACGAGTTCGTGCAGGAGATCAGCGAGTTCCAGACCGTCGACGAGTTCATGGAGGATCTGCGCAAGCAGGTCGCTGCGCGCAAAGAGGCGGAGCACCGGCGCTACCTGGAGGAGCAGGCGGTCGAGGCGGCCGTCGCGCAGGCGAAGGTGGAGATTCCGCAGGTGATGATTGATCACGAGGCGGAGCACCTGTTGCAGCACTTTGCGCAACAGTTGGCCATGCAGCAGATCCCGCTGGACGCGTATCTTGAATTCAGCGGCATGACGCGCGAAGAGCTGCGGGATCAGTTCCGGGACAGCGCGGAGAAGAACGTCCGCACCTCGCTCGTGCTGGAGGCCATCGCCAAGGCCGAGGGGCTGACCGTGTCGGACGAGGAGATTGAGGCGGAGCTGGCGCGGATCGCCGAGTCGGCCGGCTTGCCTGTGGAGCGCGTGAAGGAATTGTATGCCCTGCGCGATCCCGGTTTCGCGGGGATGCGTTCCGAACTCCAAACGCGCAAGACGGTCGGGTTTTTGGTGGAGAATAGCAAAGTGGCTTGAGTTGGTGTACAATCAGAATACGGGTAACGACTGCGTCCATCGACAAGGCACGATTTCCGTGCCTTGTTTTTCCACGGAGACGCGATCGCAGGACGCGAGCAAGGAGGGAGCGCCATGAGCTTGACGCCCATCGTCATCGAACAGACGAGCCGCGGGGAACGCTCATACGACATCTACTCGAGGCTGTTGCGCGACCGCATCATCATCCTCGGAACGCCGATTGATGATTATGTGGCCAACAGCATCGTCGCCCAGTTGCTGTTCTTGGCGGCGGATGACCCGGAACGCGACATCCAGTTGTACATCAACAGCCCCGGCGGTTCTGTCACGGCCGGTTTGGCCATCTACGACACGATGCAGCACATCAAGCCGGACGTATCCACCATGTGCATCGGGATGGCGGCGAGCATGGGCGCCGTCTTGCTCGCGGCGGGTGCGAAAGGCAAGCGGTACGCGTTGCCGAACAGCGAGATCATGATTCACCAGCCGCTCGGCGGCGTTCAAGGGCAGGCGTCAGACATCAAGATTCACGCCGATTGGATTCTGAAGACGAAGGATAAGCTAAACCGCATCCTGGCAGAACGGACGGGCCAGCCGCTGGAAAGGGTGGAGCGGGACACGGATCGCGACAACTTCCTGTCGGCGGAAGAGGCCAAGGCGTATGGCTTGATCGACGAGGTGATTGTGCGTCACGGGTCGTGACCGGGCGCCGGAGCGCGGAGACAGGCCTGCCGCGTCGGGCCCGGGCACGGACCCGGTGCAGGCGGGTCATCCCCGACCGAGGGAGGGAACTGAATGTTCAAGTTCAACGATGAAAAGGGCCAGTTGAAGTGCTCGTTCTGCGGCAAGACGCAGGAACAGGTGCGAAAGCTGGTGGCCGGTCCCGGCGTATACATCTGCGACGAGTGCATTGAATTGTGCAACGAGATCGTCGAGGAGCAGCTCGGGGACGAGGAGGAATTCGACCTCAAGGAGGTCCCGAAACCGACCGAGATCAAGGCGATTCTCGACCAATATGTCATTGGCCAGGAGCAGGCGAAAAAAGCCCTGTCGGTGGCGGTGTACAACCATTACAAGCGCATCAACGTGTCCGGCAGCAAGTCGGACGACGTCGAGCTGACCAAGAGCAACATCCTCCTGATTGGACCGACGGGCAGCGGGAAGACGTTGCTGGCCCAGACGTTGGCGCGCATCCTGAACGTGCCCTTCGCCATCGCCGACGCCACGTCGCTGACCGAGGCGGGGTACGTCGGCGAGGACGTCGAGAATATCCTGCTCAAGCTCATCCAGGCGGCCGACTACGATGTGGAGAAGGCGGAGCGGGGGATCATCTACATCGACGAGATCGACAAAATCGCGCGCAAGTCGGAGAACCCGTCCATCACGAGGGACGTTTCCGGCGAAGGCGTGCAACAGGCCCTGCTGAAGATCCTGGAGGGCACCGTGGCCAGCGTGCCGCCGCAGGGAGGCCGGAAGCACCCGCATCAGGAGTTCATCCAGATTGACACGACCAACATCCTGTTCATCTGCGGCGGCGCGTTCGACGGGTTGGAGACCATCATCAAGCGCCGGCTGGGCCGCAAAGTCATCGGGTTCGGCGCGGGATCGGGCCCGTCGTCGGACGTCTCCGACCGCGATGTGTTGACCAAGGTGTTGCCGGAGGACCTGTTGAAATTCGGGCTCATTCCGGAGTTCATCGGCCGCCTGCCGGTGATCACCACGCTGGAGATGCTGGACGAGGCGGCGCTCAAGCGGATTCTCACCGAGCCGAAGAACGCGCTCGTCAAGCAGTTCCAGAAGCTGATGGAGATGGACGACGTGGCGCTCGAATTTCACGAGGACGCCCTGACGTACATCGCCAAAGAGGCTATAAAGCGCGGCACGGGGGCGCGCGGGTTGCGCGCCATCATCGAAGGGATCATGCTCGACGTGATGTACGAGCTGCCCAGCCGCGACGATGTGAAGAAGTGCATCATCACGAAGGAAGCGGCGATGCGCGAGCAGGGACCGCTGCTGCTCGGCAAGGACGGGAAGGCGACCAAGATCATCCGCAAATCGGAGGAGACCGCTTGACCCGTCGCCTGGATGGCGCCCGCACCGGGGATTCCCGGATGCGGGCGTTTTGTTTACCTGCGGATCGGCCTGGGAATACTGGTGATATCCGATTCGCGACATCCAGGGAGGGGTACCATTGAGCGCGACAGTACTGGCCGTGATCCAGGTGTTTTTCGCCGTGGTGATCGGCCTATACTTTTGGAACCTGTTGAAGACGCAGAACAGCAACCGGAGTGCCGTCGAGAAAGAGTCGCGCAAGGAACTGGAGAAGCTGCGCCGGATGCGGTCCATCTCGCTGACGGAACCGCTCTCGGAAAAGACGCGGCCGGCTTCGCTGGAGGAGATTGTGGGCCAGAAAGACGGACTGAAGGCCCTTCGAGCCGCGCTGTGCGGACCGCATCCGCAGCACGTGCTGATCTACGGGCCGCCGGGCGTGGGGAAGACGGCGGCGGCCCGGGTGGTGCTGGAGGAGGCCAAGCGGAGCGCGGGGTCTCCCTTTCGCCAAGACGCGAAGTTCGTCGAGATTGACGCCACCACCGCGCGCTTTGACGAACGAGGCATCGCCGATCCGCTCATCGGCTCCGTCCACGACCCCATCTACCAAGGGGCGGGCGCCATGGGCATGGCGGGCATCCCGCAACCCAAGTCGGGCGCGGTGACGAAGGCGCACGGGGGCGTTTTGTTCATCGACGAGATCGGCGAACTGCACCCGATTCAGATGAACAAGCTCCTGAAAGTGCTCGAGGACCGGAAGGTGTTCCTGGAGAGTGCGTATTACAGCTCCGAAGACACCACCATCCCGTCGCACGTGCACGACATCTTCCAGAACGGGCTGCCGGCCGACTTCCGCCTGGTCGGAGCCACGACGCGCGCGCCGGAAGATATTCCGCCTGCCATCCGGTCGCGTTGCGTCGAGATCTTCTTCAAGCCTTTGACGAAGGAAGAGATCTGGCGCATCACCCGTAACGCCGCCGACAAGCTGGGCATGGTCATGCCGGAGGCGGCGGTCCAGGAGGTGGCCAAGTACGCGACCAACGGACGCGAGGCGGTCAACATGGTCCAGATTGCGGGCGGGCTCGCGCTGACGGAACAGCGCCAGGAGATCCGGCTGGAGGACGTGCAGTGGGTGATCCAGTTCGGGCAGTTGAGCCCGCGCCCCGAGCGCAAGATCCACGACCGGCCGCTGGTCGGGGTGGTCAATGGCCTGGCGGTCAATGGGCCGGCCAGCGGCATGCTGCTGGAGATTGAGGTGACGGCGACACCTGCGCATGCGGCGGGCAAAGGCACGGTGACCATCACGGGGCTGGTCGAGGAGGAGACGCTCAACGCCGGGGGACGCACCGTGCGGCGCAAGTCGATGGCGAAGGCCTCCCTGGACAATGTCTTGACGGCGTTGCAGCGCGTGGTGCGGTTGAATGTGCGGGATTTCGACCTGCACGTCAATTTTCCGGGCGGCATGCCCGTCGATGGGCCAAGCGCCGGAATCGCCATGGCGACGGCGGTCTACTCGGCCATCACGGGCCATCCCGTCTTGAACACGGTGGCCCTCACGGGGGAGTTGTCGATCCGCGGCCTGGTGCGGCCGGTCGGCGGCGTGCCGACGAAGATCGAAGCGGCCAAGGAGGCCGGGGCGAAGACCGTGATCATCCCGAAGGAGAACTGGCAAGAGATCTTCATGCAATGGGAGGACATCAAGGTGGTGCCGGTGGAGAAGTTCGAGGATGTGCTTCGCTTTGCGCTCGAGGGATTCGTCGAAGGCGGAGCCCCGCTGCCCATGCCGGGTGTGGCGGCGGCCGGGGCGGTCGGGGGGACCACCATCACCTCCGCCAAGGGCAGCGACTGACGACTCGGGCGCGAGCATGGCGCCCGACGTGCCGACGGGATGGTCCTGCGAGGATGGATCGCGGGACCATCCCGTTCTCTTTGCGGATTGGTCCCGGTGACGGACGGACGCCGATTAGACATTGGGATCCCGTTTCTGTACAATAGAGGCCAATTCCTTCCCTGCCGTGCGATTGGCAGGGCCCGGCGTACAACGGGCGAACTTGGGGGTGAAGTCTTTGGAGCGACCTGTGGGCGACGTGTTCCCGCTCCTGCCCTTGCGGGGACTCTTGGTGTATCCGGGCATGGTGCTGCACTTCGACGTCGGTCGCGACAAGTCCGTGAAGGCGCTGGAGAAAGCCATGCTGGGCGGGGAGCACCTGATCCTGTTGGCGTCCCAGGAGGACGGGCAGGTGGACGACCCGTCGGAACACGACCTGTTCCGCGTCGGCACCATCGCGCGGGTCAAACAGATGATGAAATTGCCCAACGGCACCATCCGGGTGCTGGTGGAGGGGCTGGAGCGAGCCCACATAGAGGAGTTTTTGCGGACGGCCGAGTGGTTTGAGGTTCGGGTGCGGCGCCATCCGGACTGCGCAGTCGAGGTGACGCCGGAGCTGCAGGCCCTGATGCGGTCGGTGCTTCAGCAGTTCGAACAGTACGCGAAATTGTCCAAGAAGATTGATCAAGAGACCTACATGTCGGTCATGGATGTGGAACACCCGGGCCGGCTGGCCGACGCCATCGCGTCCCATCTGCCCCTGAAGATCCGGGACAAGCAGGAGGTTCTCGAGGCGTTTGACATCACCGCCCGCCTCGAGAAGGTGCTGCAGGTGCTGTCCGACGAGCGCGAGGTGCTGGAGTTGGAGAAAAAGATTCACCAGCGCGTGCGCAAGCAGATGGAGCGGACGCAGAAGGAGTACTACCTGCGCGAGCAGATGAAGGCCATCCAGAAGGAGTTGGGAGATCGCGAAGGCCGCGCGGCGGAGGTCGAAGAGCTGCGCGAGGCGATGGCCAAGAAGCCATTGCCGGAGGCGGTGGCGGAACGGCTGGAGAAGGAGATTGAACGGTTGGAACGCATCCCGCCCGCGTCGGCGGAGGGCACCGTCGCCCGGACGTACATCGACTGGCTGCTCGCTTTGCCCTGGCTCGAACGGGCGGAATCGGAAGTGGATCTGGAGCGGGCGCAGAAGATCCTCGATGAGGAACACTACGGGCTTGAGAAAGTGAAGGAACGGATGTTGGAGTTTCTGGCGGTTCAGAAACTGGTCGGCCGGCAGTCGGGTCCCATCATCTGCCTGGCGGGCCCGCCGGGTGTCGGCAAGACCTCCCTGGCCCGGTCCATCGCCACCTCCCTGCAGCGCCCGTTTGTGCGCGTGTCGCTGGGCGGCGTGCGCGACGAGGCGGAGATCCGCGGTCACCGGCGGACGTACGTCGGCGCCCTGCCTGGGCGCATCCTGCAGGGCATGAAGCAGGCCGGCAAGCGGAATCCGGTGTTTCTGCTCGACGAGATCGACAAAATGGCGAGCGACTTTCGCGGCGATCCCGCATCCGCCATGTTGGAGGTGCTGGATCCGGAGCAGAACAGCAATTTTTCCGATCATTATATCGAGATCCCATATGACCTGTCGGACGTCCTGTTCATCACCACCGCCAACGACGTGTACCAGATCCCGGGGCCGCTGCGGGATCGCATGGAGATCATCCATCTGTCCGGGTACACGGAACTGGAGAAGCTGCAGATTGCCAAACGCCACCTGCTGCCGAAGGAACGGGACAACCACGGGCTGAAGGGGGATAAGATCCGCATCTCGGACGAGGTCCTCATGCAGCTCATCCGCGGGTACACCCGGGAGGCCGGGGTGCGCCAGTTGAATCGCCTGCTCGCGGCCATTTGCCGCAAGGTGGCGCGCAGGGTGGCGGAGGGAGAACAGAAGCGGGTGACGGTCACCGCAAAGCTGCTGGCGGAGTTTCTGGGTCCGCCCATCTACCGGCACGGCCGGATGGAGGAAGAGGACCAGGTCGGCGTGGTGACGGGCCTGGCCTGGACGCCGGCGGGCGGCGACACGCTGCTGGTCGAGGTGTCCGTGGTGCCGGGGAAAGGCAAGATTGTGCTGACGGGCCACCTCGGCGAGGTGATGCGGGAGAGCGCCCAGACAGCGCTGTCGTACATTCGGTCGCGGGCTCCGGTGCTCGGGATTCCGACGAATTTCGCGGAGAAGGTGGATATCCACGTCCACGTCCCGGAAGGCGCCATCCCGAAGGACGGTCCGTCGGCTGGCATCACGATGGCGACCGCCATCGCGTCCGCGTTGACCAATCGCCCGGTGCGGCACGACGTGGCGATGACAGGTGAGGTCACGCTGCGCGGGCGGGTGTTGCCCATCGGGGGCCTGAAGGAGAAGGTGCTGGCCGCTCACCGGGCGGGCATCCGGACCGTGTTGATGCCGAAGGAGAACGAGAAGGATGTGCGGGACATCCCGGAGTCCGTGCGCAAGGAGATGCGCTTGATCCCGGTCTCCCACATGGATGAGGTGCTGGGGCACGCCCTGTGCGAGGAACCTGTGCCGGGCGACAATCCGCTGGAGCACTGGGTTGCGGGTGTGCACGAGCTGACCGAACCGGGATACGCCGAGGAGGGGACGCACCAGTGAAGGTGCGCAGCGCGGAATTCGAGATCAGCGCCGTCCGGCCGAGTCAGTGGCCGGGCGGGGGGCTGCCCGAGTTCGCCTTCGTCGGCCGCAGCAATGTCGGAAAGTCGTCTTTGCTCAACGCCCTGCTTCAACGCAAATCGCTCGCGCGGGTGTCGGCCACGCCTGGCAAGACCCAACAGATGAACTTCTACCGCATCAACGACGCCTTCCGTTTCGTCGACCTGCCCGGGTATGGGTATGCCGCCGTGAGCAAGTCGGCGCGCGGACAGTTCGCGCGCTTCATCGAGACGTACCTGACGGCGGAGCGGCCGCTCCTGCGCGTGATGCATCTGATTGACATCCGGCACGAGCCCACGGCGCTCGACGTGCAGATGCACCGGTGGCTCCTCCAATTGGAGCTGCCGGTCTGCATCGTGGCGACCAAGCGGGACAAGATCTCGCGCGGGGCCATCCAGAAGCACACGGCGCGCATCCGCAAGGCGCTGAGCACTCCGTGGCCCATGGTGGCGGTGTCGGCCGTCCACCGGGACGGATTGGAGGACCTTTGGAAGGTGTTGGAGGACGACTTGGAGCGGTGGCGAGAAGGGCCTCCGGTTCTGGAGCCCGAGGCGGATCTCGCGGACATGGCGGAAACGCCGCGCACCGGCCGGGCGGAGGCGGCTTCAGCGGCTGTGTCGGAACGGCCGAGCCCCGGGCCGGAGGCGGGGGAGGCGGATGTTCGGATCGGCCAAGAGCATGCTGACAAAGAGCATGGTGCATCCGGAGAGGGCCGCCGCGCCTAACCGGTCGCCGCGGACCGCCCAGCCGATGGCCGCGGCGAAGACGGGCTCCATGGAGAAGATGATGGCCGTCTGGGCGGAAGTGGTGTGCTGCTGAAACGCGGTCTGCGCCCAGTAGGCGAGGGCGGTTCCGGGGATGGCGCAGATCAGGATGGCCTGCCATACGCCGGGCCCTGTCAGCTGTCCCCACCCGGGCCACGGTTGCCAGAGGGCCGCCGCCGTGCAGCCGAGGGTCAATGCCCACACCTCGACGGCGGACAGGGCGAGCGGGTTGACCCCCTTGCCCCACCGCTCCGTCTCCACCACCTGCAGCGCGACGCACGCCGCACACAGGAGCACCAACAGGTCGCCCCAGGACCACCCGGCGCCTTGGAATCCGCACAGCAGGGCCAGCCCGGTGGCGGCCAGCACCGCGGCCGACCCGGTGCGCCAGCCAGGGCGGACCCCGAGCAGCGGATACGCCAGGAGGGGGACGAGCACCACGTTCATCCCGGTGAGAAAGCCGGCCGTGGCGGGGGTCGTGGTGGTGAGCCCGAGGGTCTGCAGGGCGTAGGTGCCGAACAGGAGCACGCCGAGCCACAGGCCGCGCCGCCACGTCCCGGGCTGGCCGAGGGCCCGGCGGGCATCCGGGGTCACGAGGACGATGGCCAGCAGGGCCGCGCTCGCGACCCAAAAGCGGGCGCCGAGGAACCAGAACACAGGCACCTGCGCGATGGCGTCCTTGGTTAGGGTGAAGGTGGCGCCCCACACGAGCGTCACCGCCAACAGGAGGAGGTTCGCCGTCCAGCGGGATGAAAGCCGTCGGCGCGAGACTTGCGCATACGGTGTCGTGATCATGGTGCCAGTGTACACACCGGCCGCTCGGCGCGTCAACGGGAAGAGCGGTGCGCGGTTCGGACGGCGGGACTTCGGACGGCGGGACTTCGGACGGCGGGACGGGTGGCCGGCACACCGGGGGTCTGCCGGGGCGGGGAGTGTTCAAAGTTTTGACAAGCCCGGTGTGATATACTGACGGTGAAATGGACGAAACGGATGTGCCGCTGGCGCGTGGAGGTGAAGGGGGTGCACATCGTCGTCGCAGGCTTGAACCATAAGACCGCACCGGTGGAAGTCCGGGAACGGGTGAGCGTGCCGGAAGGCGAGCTCGCCGAGACCCTGGCGGCGATGCGCCGCACGCGCACGGTGCTGGAGAGCGTGGTGCTGTCCACCTGCAACCGGACGGAAGTGTACGCCGTGGTCAGCTCGTCGCGCGCCGGCGAGGATTATCTGAGGACCTGGTTCGCCCGCCGCGGCGGGGCGGAGGCGAGCGAGCACCTGTACATCCGCGAGGACCGGGAGGCGGCGCGGCACCTGATGCGCGTGGCCTGCGGGCTGGACTCGCTCGTCCTCGGGGAGACGCAGATCCTCGGCCAGGTGCGCGACGCGTACCTGGCCGCCGCGGACGCGGGAAACACCGGTGCGCTCTTGAACCAACTGTTTCGGCGGGCCATTCAGGTCGGAAAGCGGGCGCAGGCGGAGGCGGGCATCGGGCAGAACCCGGTGTCGGTCAGCTACGCGGCCGTTCAACTGGTCCGAAAGGTGTTCGGCGATCTCGCGGGCAAGCGCGTGCTGGTGGTCGGCGCGGGGAAGATGAGCCGGCTGACGGCGCAGCATCTGTTCGCCCAGGGCATCGCGGCGATGGAGGTGTGCAACCGCACGCTGGCGCGCGCGCAGGAGCTGGCGCGCGAATTCGGCGCGTCGCCCCTGCCGTGGGAGGCCCTGGAGGACGGCCTGGCTCGCGCCGATGTGGTCATCAGCTCGACGGGCGCGCAGGGCTTCGTGATCGACACCGCATTGGCCGGCCGGGCCCTGGCCCGGCGGGGGCGGCGCCCGGTGGTGATGGTGGACATCGCCGTCCCGCGCGACATCGATCCGGCGGTCGGCGCCCTCGGCCAGGTGTATCTGTACGACATCGACGACTTGGAAGGGGTCGTGGCGGCCAACTTGGCGGAGCGGGAGCGGCTCGCGCGCGACGTGGAGCGGATGATTGCGGATGCCCTGCGCGAGTATGGCCGCTGGCTGGCGGAGCAGGAAGTGGTGCCGCTCATCGCCGCGGTCCGGGAGAAGGGGGAGGCCATCCAGGCGTCCGTGATGGAGAGCCTCGCGCGGAAACTGCCGGACCTGAGCGAGCGCGAGCGGGAGCTGTTGCACAAACACACCATGAGCATCGTCAACCAACTGCTGCGGGATCCGGTCAAGAACATGAAGGAGTTGGCGATCGCGCAGGGCGGCGGCGCCCACCTCGAGGTCTTCGCGCAGGTGTTCGGCATCTCCGACGATGATCTCCGCCGCCACCGGGACGCCTCCCTGTGGCCGGAGGCCAGTGACGCGGCCGGAGGCGGCCTGCCGGAACTGGTGCGCCATTGGGGGGAGGCGCTGCGGCGGGAGGGGCGTGGCCGAGACATCGACCCGCCGGGGACGCTGCAGCCCGCTTTCCGGTAGGCGATCCCGATGGCGACCGAACGCATTCTCTACGATACCTTCGTGGCGCTGTACGCCCTCTCGGTGGTGTTGTTCTTTCTGGACGCCGTTCACCCCAGGCGTGCCCTGAACCGCACCGCCCTGGGGCTCCTGTTTGCGTCGTTCGTCCTGGAGACCGTATTTTTCCTGGACCGGCTGCAGGCCTTGGGGACTGTGCCGGTCCTGACGCCGTTTGATGCCCTGTCGCTGGTCGCGTGGCTGATCCTGGCGGTGACGCTCGTCCTCGACGCATTTTTCCGCGTGGACCTGGTGCTGTTCGTCGCCAACCTCACCGGGTTCGGCATGGCCGCCTTCGCGTTCTTCCGGCCGATGGGGGCGGTGTACACGGCGCCGGAGGGCGACCTGCTGTACCTGCACATCGGGTTCGCGCTCGTCAGCTACACGGCCTTCGCCTTCGCGTTCGTGTTCTCGCTGATGTACCTGGTGGAGCATCGCCTGCTGAGGGCCAAGCGTTGGAACCGGTGGCATTTTCGCTCCCCCCCGCTGGACAAGCTGGATCGGCTCGCCTACCGGTCCATCCTGCTCGGGTTGCCGCTCCTGCTGGTCGCCATGGTGCTCGGGACCATCTGGGGCAAGTTGACGGTCGGGCGCTTCGTGTACCTGGATCCGAAGCTGTTCTCGACCACCGTGCTGTGGGGCATGTACGGCATCTCCCTGTTGCTGCGGGCGCGGTCCGGTTGGAGCGGGCCGCGCCTCGTCGGATACAACGTGCTGTGTTTTACGGCCGTGATCGCCAATCTGTTGGTGGTGGGCGGCTTTTCGTTGTTCCACCACGTGTGAGGGCGCGCGGGCGCCCGGAGAAGAGGTGGAGACCAGGTGGAGAAGATTCGTGTGGCCTCGCGCCAGAGCGCGCTGGCCCTGCAGCAGAGCCGGTGGGTGATGGAGCGCCTGGAGCGGGCGCACCCGGGCTTGTCGTGCGAGGTCGTGCCGGTGGTGACGCGCGGGGATCGCATCCTCGACGTCGCCCTCTCGAAAATCGGCGGCAAGGGGCTGTTCGTGTCCGAGGTCGAGGCGTGTTTGGCGCGCGGGGAGGCGGACATCGCGGTCCACAGCCTGAAGGATGTCCCCGCGGTCCTGGCCGAGGGGATGATGATTGGCGCGGTTCCGGTGCGCGAGGACCCGAGGGATGCTGTCATCACCCGGACGGGCAGTTCCTTGGCGGAACTGCCCGCCGGGGCGCGCGTGGGCACCTCCAGTCTGCGCCGTGTTGCGCAGCTGAAGGCCCTGCGCCCGGATCTGGTGTTCGAACCGCTGCGCGGCAACATCGACACCCGCCTGCGCAAACTGGAAACCGAGGGACTCGACGCGATTGTCCTGGCCGCGGCCGGGTTGCACCGGATGGGTTGGGCGGAGCGGATCACCGAGTACCTGGATGTGACGGTCTGTCTGCCTGCCATCGGGCAGGGGCTGCTCGGCATCGAGTGCCGGTCGGGTGACGACCGTGTGTTGGCACTGCTGGCTGCCATCGCCGATCCCGCCGCCACCGCGGCGGCCCGGGCGGAGCGGGCGCTGTTGGCGGCGCTCGACGGTGGCTGCCAGGTGCCCATCGCGGGTTATGCGCGCCCGGTGGCGGGGGGCGTCGCCTTGACGGGCCTCGTGGCCTCGCTGGACGGAAGCGAGGTGCTTCGGGCGGAAGACCAGGGCGAGGACCCGGAACAGGTGGGCCGGACGGTGGCGGCGTCCTTGCGCGCCCAGGGGGCGGAACGCCTGTTGGAGACTTCCGCGTCCGCCGCGCCAGCGGGGCGGTGAGGCGCCTTGCCCGTGGACGAACCCGCCGTGTGGAGCGGTGAAGACGGAGGTCGAGGCGGCCGGCCGCTGCAGGGCTGGACCGTCGCGATCACGCGCCCGGAAGGACAGGGCGAGGCATTGGCCCGGCGGGTGGAGGCCCTCGGCGGCCGGGCGTGGTTGGCCCCCCTGCTGGCCATCGACCGGTTTCCGGACCGGCTCCTGCCCGCCCTCCGGCGCTGGGGGGACTGGGACGCGCTCGTGATCACGTCGGCCAACGCGGCGCGGGCCCTCGCGGAGGCGCTCGCGTTGACGGGACGTGCCGATGCGCCGCGGCCCGTGGCGTGCTACGCCGTCGGGCGGGCGTCCGCCGCCGCCGTGGCGCGAGCCGGCTTGACGGCCGAGGTGCCGGAAGGGGTGCGCACGGGTGCGGACCTGGCGGACGTCCTGGTCCAGCGTTGGGCCGGGCGGCGACTGCGCGTGCTGTACATCCACGGCGAGCTGGCGGACCCGAACTTCGCCGCGCGCCTGGCTGAGGCGGGGGCCGACGTGACGGCGGTGTGCGCCTACCGAACGCGGGAGACCGTGGCGGACGTGGCCGCGTGGCGGCGCGTGTTGGCGGCGTCTCCTCATCTGGCGGTCACCCTGTACAGTCCGTCGGCGGTGCGCGCCTGGCTTCGCCAGCTTCAGCCGCTTTTGCTAGAATCGGGTCGGACGGTGGCGTTTGTGTGCGTCGGCCCCACGACCGCCCGCGCCGCGCGGGAGGCGGGACTGGCGGACGTATGGATGGCCCCGGCGAGCCACGACGACGGTGTCGCGGAGGCGCTCGCCGCCGTGGCGGCGCGGGGCGGCCACAAGCCCCGACGGAATGAAGAGGGGGAGAGGACATGACCGCATTTCGACGCCACCGGCGCCTGCGGGCGTCGGCGAATTTGCGGAGGATGGTGCGCGAGCACCGCGTGGCGGTGGACGATTTGGTGTATCCGGTGTTCGTTCAGGAAGGGTTGCGCGGCAAAGAGGAGATCTCGGCGATGCCGGGCGTGTATCACTTTGGACTGGACGCGTTCCGGCGCGAGGTGGCGGAGGTCTCCGAGCTCGGCATCCCGGCGCTGCTGCTGTTCGGAATTCCGCTGGAGAAAGACGAACTCAGCCACAGCGCGTACGACGAGCACGGCGTGGTGCAGGAGGCGGTGCGCGCCGCCAAGGAGGAAAACCCGGATTTGGTCGTGATCACCGACGTGTGCCTGTGCCAGTACAACCCCGCCGGGCATTGCGGCATCGTGCGCGACGGGAAGATCGTCAACGACGAGAGCCTGGATCTGATTGCGCAGACGGCCCTGTCGCACGCGCAGGCGGGCGCCGACGTGGTGGCGCCGTCCGACATGATGGACGGCCGGGTGGCGGCCATCCGGGATCGGCTGGATGAAAACGGGTGGACGGACGTGGCCATTCTCTCCTACGCGGTGAAGTATGCCTCCGCGTTCTATGGTCCGTTCCGCGAGGCGGCCCATTCGGCGCCGGCTTTCGGTGACCGCAAGACGTACCAGATGGACCCGGCCAACGTCCGCGAGGCGGTGAAGGAAGCCCTGACGGATCTTGAGGAAGGCGCCGACATGCTGATGGTCAAGCCGGCCCTCTCGTACATGGACGTCACGCGTGCGGTGCGCGAGGTGTGCGACGTCCCGGTGGCGACCTACAACGTCAGCGGCGAGTACAGCATGGTCAAGGCGGCCGCGGCCCGGGGCTGGATTGACGAGCGTGCGGTGGTGGAGGAGATGTTGACGTCGTTCAAGCGCGCCGGCGCCGATTTCATCATCACCTACTACGCCAAGGACATGGCCCGCTGGCTGCGCGAGCGGGCGTAAGCGGACGGAGGGGTGGACGTGTACGACAAATCGGAGGCGGCATTCGCGGCCGCCAAACGGGTGATGCCGGGCGGGGTCAACAGCCCGGTGCGGGCGTTCAAGGCGGTCGGGGGCACACCGTTCTTCGCCAGCCACGGCGAGGGTCCGTACCTGTATGACATCGACGGGCACCGGTACGTCGACTACCTGCTGTCATGGGGACCGCTCATCTGGGGCCACGCCCATCCGGAGATCGTGGCGGCGGTGGAGTCGGCCGCCCGCCGCGGAACCAGCTTCGGCGTGCCGACGGAACTGGAGACCCGGATGGCCGAAAAGGTCACGCAGCTGATGCCCAGCATCGAAGTGGTGCGCATGGTCAACAGCGGCACCGAGGCGACGATGAGCGCCCTGCGGCTCGCCCGGGCGTACACGTCGCGCGATTGTATCGTCAAGTTTGAGGGCGGGTATCACGGCCACGCCGACAGCCTGTTGGTGAAGGCGGGCTCCGGCGTGGCCACGTTCGGCCTGCCCAACAGCCCCGGCGTGCCGCGCACGACGGCGGAGACGACACTGACGCTTCCGTATAACGACGCGGAGGCGGTACGGGCGCTGTTCGCGCGCCGCGGGGAGGACATCGCCGCCGTCATCGTCGAACCGGTGGCGGGCAACATGGGATGCATCCTGCCGGAGCCGGGTTTCCTGAAGACCCTGCGCGAGGTCACACAGGCGTACGGCGCGCTCCTGATCTTCGACGAGGTGATGACCGGATTCCGGGTGGCCCTCGGCGGTGCCCAAGCGCGGTTTGGGATCACGCCGGACCTGACGACGCTCGGCAAGGTGATTGGCGCCGGGCTGCCGGTGGGCGCGTACGGCGGCCGCCGGGACATCATGGCGCTCGTGGCGCCGGACGGCCCGATGTATCAGGCGGGAACCCTGTCGGGCAATCCGCTCGCCATGGCGGCCGGGCTGCGCTCCCTGGAAATGCTGGAGGAGGCGGGGCCGGCCCTGTACGAGCGGTTGGAGGCGTTCGGCCGGCGCATTGTCGCGGCGTTCACGGCGGCGGGTCAGCGGCGCGGTGTTCCGGTGTACGGCCACGCCATCGGGGGTATGTTCGGTCTGTTCTTCCGCGAGGGGCCGGTGCGCAGCTTCGCGGAAGCGTCGTCGGCGGACGCGGGCCGCTACGCCCGGTTCTTCCACGCCATGTTGCAAAACGGGGTATCGCTGGCGCCTTCCCAACTGGAAGCCGGATTCTTGTCGGCGGTGCACACGGAGCGCGAGTTGGCGCTGACCGAAGAGGCCATCGAGCGGGCGATGGCGGCGGTCGTCTGAGGGTGGGTCGGGGCGCTCCGCTTCTGCTGCGCAAGCCGCTCCGCGCCCCGCCCCATCCTCATGGAAGGGGATGTACGGTAAGAAAAATGCCATGACAGCGACCAACTTGGCGTTGTCATGGCATTTGTCGTCGGTTTAGGCGCTCGTGGATGATTACCTGGTCGCTGTGTTTGCAGGTTTGGTGGAAAACGGATTTCAAATCATTCCACTGCATGGGCGTTTCGTAACGATGTGGGTGTTCCGTCATAGCGGACGAGGGGGATGGGGTGCATCGCGGAGCGGCTTGCGAAGCAGAAGTGGAGCGATGCGCCCCATCCCCTACATAATGCCAAGAGGCCGGGCATACATCATACAGTGAACTGGTGCACCGTCCGGCGCCTGGCCGTCCGTCTTGCCCGGGGCGGGCGGGCGCGGATCACAGGGAGGGGAATGAAGTGAGCGATACAGAGCGCGCCCCGGTCATCCGTCTGAACGTGGATCAGGAGGTGTTCATTCCCGCCGTCCGGGAGGGAGATCGGGTCGAGGACGCGACGGTCGCCACGGAGGTGACGTCGTTCGATCGCGTCGGAGACGCGTACGTCCTCGAAGGGGCGATTGTCTTCGCAGGCTACCTGACCCGGCCGGGGACGCAGACGCCCGCGGAGGAAGATTCGTTCAGCCTGGATTTTGGCGACCCTGCCATCGGGCAGCATGTCCACCACCGGATGCCGTTCGTGCTGCGGGTACCCGTCAAGGTGCAGCCGCGCGGCCTCGTGAACGTCGCCAGCCGCATCACCCACTGGCAACTGGACGTCGTGGGGCCGGGGTGGGTGCGCGTACTGGCGGATTTGAGCATCGTCGGCCTCAACGGCCAGCAGGGTTACCACTTTCAGTGCGGGGCCCAGGAGGCGGGCGATGTCTTCTTTGACTCGGCGTCCGCCGAGCCGGATGCGGCACCGGAAGGAGAGGCGGCGAGCGGGGGCGCTGACGCAAACCCGGACGCGACGCCGTACGCGCTAGCGCGCGGCTCTGGCCGCGGCCGGGCGGACGACATTCAGAGCGCCGTGCGCCAGGCGGATGATTCCTCTCGCGCGGCCATGGAAGCCATCAGCGGCGCGCGGCAAGGGGCGGGCCCCGCGGATCCGCCCGAGGTGGGGAATGAAGCGGACCTTGCTTCGGACGCCGCGGACGCATGGGACGAACCCGACGACCGGGATGCCGACGTGTTGGGTGCCGAGGCCCGGAGGACCGAGGAGCCGGGGGCGAAGGAGCAGTTGGCCGGGTTCGACCGCCTGATCGACGGCGCAGCGAATTGGGCGCAGGCCGAAGAGGACGCAGGCGATCCGGACGACGTCCTCCCGGCGGACGCCCGGGAGGACCAGGAGAATCCGTATGCGGGCACGGGAGCGTCGGCATGGCCCGTGCCGGACGTGTCCTTTCGTTCTGCGGAACCTTGGCCGGATGTGGCGAGGTCCGCACCGGCGGAGGGGGCCTCCGGATTGGGCTGGACACGGGACGACGGGTTTCTCGACCGGCCGTGGACCGAGATGGAATTCGAGCATCAGTTGCAGCCGGACGACCTGCACGAGGCCGCAGGCTCGGGATCTCCGGCGCCAGAGGAACGATTTGTGCCGTCCCGCGGCTTTTCGGGCGGCGGGTTCCAAGCGACGGCCGGGTTCGTCCAGACCCCGGCGTCCGATGCCGCACCGCCCGGAGCCCCAGCGTCATCGCCGGTAGAGTCTCATTCCGCCCACGGCCTCGGCGCCGTGGATGTCCCGGCGGATGCCTCCGGCGCCGACCGCGGGGAGGTCGTGCCGACCGTCGACAACAGCCTGTGGTCGTTCGTCGACTTCAACGCGCCGGAGCGGACATACACCCTGCGATTCGCCATCGTCATGGAGGACGAGAGCCTCGAGTCGGTCGCGGAGCGGTTGGGCGTGACGACAGCGGAGTTGATGCGCGTCAACCGCCTGACCTCGGACACCGTCTACGCCGGCCAGTGCCTGCGCGTGCCGGTGCCGGCGGGCGTCCGTTGAGGGGCGGTGCCCGTGCCGGAAGAAGAAGCGGATCTGGCGTGGGCGCGGGCCGGTCTGGCGCACTACGACGTACCGGTGGAGCGGTGGACGCCGATGGGATGGGGACGGGTGCGGATCGACGGCGGTGGGCGGTGCTACGAAGCCAGGCGGCTGGGGGACGCAGCTGCCCGCTGGCGCACCGCCGTCACGGACGTCTGCGCCGGGCGCGGGTTTCGGCGGACGCAGCGGCCCCTCGCGACGCTCTACCTGGAGCGCTGGGTCCGACTGGCGGACGGCAGCGCGGTGCTGCTGGTGGATGTCTTCGCGGGCCATCCGCTTGAGCCCGTGCCCCAAGACGTGGACGCGGCGGCGAGGAATTTGGGGCGCCTGCACCGGGCGCTCGACGGGGCCGGGGCGCACCCGGATCTGCACGACCTGCCCACACGGCGCGGAAGCTGGGTGGATCACCTGCGTGCCGGGCGCGACGCCCTCGCGGCGGAACGGCTGCTGGCCGGGGACCGTTCCGAGCCCGCCCGCGCCACCGGCCCGTTGACCGGTCCTGCCACCGGCGGGCGGACGTGGATGGCCTGGTTGGACCGCTGGGCCGAGACGGCGGACCGCGCGGTGGCCGCCCTCGAACGGTCAGGATACGCGGAGCGCGCTGGCGAAGCGGCGCGCCGGCGGGAGATCGCCTGGAACGGGTACCGGCTGCAGAATCTCGTGCGGACGAGAGGCGGGCGGATTGCCACACTGCAGTTGGTCGATCCGGTGGTCGACGCGCGCCTGTTCGACCTGGCGACCTTGTGCCACGAGGTGTGCCTGGGGGATCACGCGGGCGGGGTGGCGGAAGCGCTGTCGGCGTACCGCGCCGAGGCGCCGCTGGACGCCGACGAGGCGGACATGGTCCGGGCGTTCGCGGCGTTTCCGCACCACGCGGTGCAGTGGCTGCGCACCTGGCGAGCCGCGCGCGGAGCGACCGGCCTGCCGCCCGGATGGGAGCGCATGGCCGCCCGCCACCAGCAAGCCGCAGGGGCGCTGTTGGGACGCTTTAGGGGGGATGACGTTGGCGCCGCTACCTGAACCGGTGTCCGAGGTGCTTCGCACCTGCGGCATGGAGGAAGAGGTGCTCGACGAATACGGGTTGATCCCGGTGGATGCGCGGGCGGCGCGCGGAGGGGTGAAGCTGCGGACCGCTTCCGGGGCGCGCCTGCTGAAGCGGGTGCAGATGCCGCCGGACCGGCTCCGCTACGTGTTCTTCGGCGCCGAGTACGCGTCATCGCAGGGGCTTCCCGGCGTGCCGCGCTTCATCCGCAACCGGTATGGCGATCCGTTCGTGATCCACGAGACGGGACTGTACTATCTGACCGCCTGGGTGTCGGGGCGGGAGCCGGACGCACGAAAGGTCACGGACCTGGCCGTCTGTGCCGCCGAACTGGCCCGTTGGCACGCGGCCATGTCGGGGTTCGGCCGGACGTTGGACGGGCTGCCGGAGTCGCGGCCCCTGCCCGACCGGCTCGCTGCGGCCCTGCCGGAGCTCGAGCGCGGTCCGGACCCATCGTCCGCCTCGGAACCCTTCGCGCGAAGGGATGCGGCCTGCCGCGGAGCGTTAGCGGAGCGGCTGCGCTTCGCCCTGGCGGCGTGCGCCGAAGCGGACTACGAATCGCTGCACGCTTCGTCCCGGGCGCAGGGGCACACCTGTCACGGCCGGTTTGTCCGCCACAACCTGGTGTACACCGGCAACCGGTGGTGCGTGCTGGACTACGACCGCATCCATCCTGGACCGCCGGTGGAGGACCTGGCGCTGTTTCTCCACCGCTATCTGCCGGCACACGATTGGAGCGCGGACGTGTTGGCGCGCGCCGTGGCCGCGTATGAGGCGGTTCGGCCGCTCGACGAGCGCGAGCGGGCCGTGCTGGCAACGCTCCTGTCCGCGCCCTTGCGCATCGTGCAGATGGTGCTCCGGTACATGCACCAAGCGCGGGCCCAGGATGCGGACGAGTCCGTCGATGTCTTGGCGTCGTCGTTGATGCTGGAGGAACGGCGCCAGGCCGCCGTCACCAATGTGTTCGCACACGCCCCGGCGTGGGCGTTGGCGGAAGGCGCGGAGGCGGGGGAAGCGGGCGAACGGGTACCCGTGCAGCATGCGGGGATGGAGAGTACGGGTATGCAGGAAACGGGGATGCCGCATGCGGCCATCGAGGTGCCCGTCGAGGTGGAGCAGGATGCCGGCGGGCGCGGTGACGCGTCCGGCAAGAAGCCGGAAGGCGACCGCCAGCCAAAGCGCTCCCGGCGGGGACGCCTGCGCAGGGGGGATGCCGGTCCGGGCGTCCACCTGGGCGGCGAGGATCACCCGGCCGGGCTGTGGCGGGGATGGAAACCCCCCGAAGCCTAGGGCGCGCCGAGAAACAGCGTGACGAAGACGATGAACAGGATCAGCAGGACGAACAGATCGAGCGCGCTTGGCCAGAGGATGGCGCGTAGAAAGAGCAGAAAGATGGCGATGGCGAGGAGCAGTTTCACGAACCGCGCGAGCGCGTAGAAAAAGCCCACCGCGACCTCCCCCCATTCCCTCTTGTCGTCGTTTCATGTATATGCGTGGGTTGGGCCGGTGACAACCGGAGCCGAACTTGGTAAGATGGACAAAGATTGTTGAACTTCGGCGTCCGGGCTGGACGGATGGAGGTCTGCATGAACGCACCAACGACTCCAGGGGTGTGGCGGGGCTGGCATTGGCGCCTGATGGCGTGGACCATCGCAGTGATCGTCGTCCTCCAGGTGGCGGCGTATTATTTTGTCCCGAACCACTACCCCATCGTGCAAAGCACGCTGTTGGCCATGCTCATCGTCTCCTACGTGATCATTCCGCGCGCGCAGGAGCGCCGGCTGGCCAACGCCTTCGTCGCCATCGCCGTCACGTTTCTCATCGACCTGGCGCTGGAGGCCCTCATTGAGCGGGGCTGGCAGACGGCCGCGGCGACGCACCAGCTGTTGCCCTACGTGGAACTCAACGCCCTGTACCTGGTGTTCAGTTTCGCGATGGCGTTCATCTACCTGCGGTTGACGCAGTGGTCGGATCGCAAACGGGCGGAACTCGAAGCCAAGCGGCGGGCGGAACGCATGAAGGACGAACCGGTGCGCCGGCGGGTCCACAGCAAGAAGAAAAAGAAGAAGCGCCGCTGAGGTTGCGCGCTTGACACCACCGAGGAAGGCCCGATAAAATGAAAGCTAATGCAGCCAACGGCCGCGTGGCGTTTCCGGGCCGCGCGCCGCGGACAAAAGGCGATGAAGGAGAAGGAGTAGGACGACCGGGGCTCGTCAGGGGCGGAGGTCCGCTCCGCAGAGAGGGTGGCCGTCGGCTGGAAGCCACCCCGGCCGCGTGTCCGAACGTCGTCTCCGAGCCGTCTTCGGACCGGGTCATCCCGTTATCGATGACAGAGGGCCCTTCGCACACCGGTGCGGGGGGAATTCAGGTGGTACCGCGGAAGTGACCTTCCGTCCTGATGGGACGGAAGGTTTTTTATTTGGCCGATTGGCGTGCGGACCCGCTGCGGGCGCCGCGTGAACGACACGAATCGCGGAGGAGGACCTGCGATGGCACACACAGCACCTTCCACCAGTCTGCCGCCCGTGTACGACCCGAAGGCGGTGGAGCAGAAGATCTACCAATTTTGGGAACGAGGCGGGTACTTCCAGGCGGGCAAGGACACGTCGAAACCGGCGTTCTCCATCGTCATGCCGCCTCCGAATGTCACCGGGTCGCTGCATCTCGGGCACGCCTGGAACAACACCCTGCAGGACATCATCATCCGCCACAAGCGCATGGCCGGCTATGACGCCCTGTACCTGCCCGGGACCGACCACGCCGGCATCGCCACCCAAGCGCGCGTCGAACGGATGCTGCGCGAGGAGGAGGGCACGACTCGCCACGAGCTGGGACGGGAGCGGTTCGTCGAGCGGGTGTGGGCGTGGAAGCACAAGTACGGGAACCTCATCACCAGCCAGGTGCGGGCGCTCGGCGTGTCGTGCGACTGGTCGCGCGAGCGGTTCACCATGGACGAAGGGCTGTCCCGCGCCGTTCGGACCGTGTTCGTCCGCCTCTACGAGAAGGGGCTGATCTACCGCGGCAACCGCATCATCAACTGGTGCCCGCGCTGTGCGACCGCGCTGTCGGACATCGAGGTGGAGCACAACGACGTCGAAGGCACGCTTTACCACGTGCGCTACCCGCGCACGGACGGGCAGGGAGACGTGGTGGTCGCCACCACGCGCCCCGAGACGATGTTCGCCGACGTGGCCGTCGCGGTGCACCCCGATGACCATCGTTACCGCGATCTCGTCGGCAAGACCGTGTGCCTGCCGCTGACCGACCGGGAGATCCCCGTGATTGCCGACGCGTACGTCGACCCTGAATTCGGCACCGGCTGCGTGAAGATCACGCCCGCCCACGATCCGAACGACTTCGAGGTGGGCCTGCGCCACAACCTGGCGATGCCCAGCTGCATCGGTCCGGACGGGGTGTTGACCGAACTCGCCGGCCCGTACCAGGGCCTGTCGCGGGAGGAGGCCCGGCGCCGGGTCGCGGCCGACCTGGAGGCGAAGGGGTATGTGGTGAAGGCGGAGCGGCTCACGCACGCCGTCGGCCACTGCAGCCGCTGCGACACGGTCGTGGAGCCGTTCCTGTCGGATCAGTGGTTTGTCCGCATGGAGCCGCTCGCTCAGGCGGCCATTCGCGGCGTCGAGGCGGGGAAGCTCCGCTTCGTGCCCGAGCGGTTCGAGAAGGTGTTCGTGCACTGGCTGGAGAACGTGCGCGACTGGTGCATCTCCCGCCAGCTCTGGTGGGGTCACCGCATTCCGGCCTGGTACTGCGATGCCTGCGGCGGCATCACCGTCGCCATGGACGACGTAGAGGCGTGCGCGCACTGCGGTTCCGGCCAGGTGCACCAGGACGAGGACGTGCTCGACACCTGGTTTTCGTCGGCGCTCTGGCCCTTTTCCACCATGGGTTGGCCGGAGGACACGAGCGACCTGGCGCGGTATTACCCGACGGACACCCTCGTCACCGCGTACGACATCCTGTTCTTCTGGGTCGCGCGGATGGTGTTCACCGGGCTCGAGTTCACCGGCGAGATGCCGTTCGCGAATGTGGTGGTCCACGGACTGATTCGGGCCTCCGATGGACGAAAGATGTCGAAGAGCCTCGGCAACGGGGTCGATCCGCTGGAGGTGATTGAGCGGTACGGCGCCGACGCCCTGCGCTTCACGCTGACCACGGGCACGTCGCCGGGCAACGATCAGCGCTTTTACTGGGAGAAGGTCGAGGCGTCCCGAAACTTCATCAACAAGGTTTGGAACGCCTCCCGGTTCGTGCTGATGAACCTGCCCGACGGGGGCGCCATCCCGCCGCTCCATCGTGAGGCGCTGACGCTGCCCGACCGCTGGATCCTGCACCGGCTGCAGGAGACGGTCGCCGCCGTCAGCGAGCACATCGACCGGTACGATTTTGGCGAGGCCGGGCGCGCCCTGTATGATTTCGCCTGGGATGATTTCTGCGACTGGTACATCGAGTTCGCGAAGCTGTCGCTGTACGGCGAAGATGAGGCGCGCAAGGGCCAGACCCGCGCGGTCCTGGTGCACGTGCTGGACACCCTGCTGCGCCTGCTGCACCCGTTCGTGCCGTTCGTCACGGAGGAGATATGGCAGTCTCTGCCCGTCCCCGGCGACGCCCTGATTGCGGCGGCCTGGCCGACGGTGGACGCGTCGCTGTTCGATGAGGACGCCGCCCGCCGCACCCAGCAGTTGATGGAAGCGGTGCGGGCCGTGCGCAACGTCCGCGCGGAGCTGAATGTGCCCCCGAGCCGCCCGGTGGCGCTGGTGGTGCGGCCGGCGGATGCGGAGGCGGCCGAACTGTTTGAGTCGGTGCGCGACGTGCTGTGGAAGTTCGGTCACCTCTCGGAATTGACCATCGATCCCGCTGCCACCGCGCCCGCCCAGGCGATGACCGCCGTGGTGACGGGAGCGGAGCTCTACCTGCCGCTGGCGGGGCTGGTGGACATCGCCGCCGAGCTGGAGCGGCTGCGGAAGGAGCGCAGCCGTCTGGAGGCGGAGGTGGCGCGGGCGCAGAAGAAGCTGGCCAACCCGCAGTTCGTCGCCAAAGCCCCCGCCGACGTCGTTGAAGGGGAGCGGGCCAAGCTGGCGGACTACGAGGCGAAGTTGCAAGCGGTCGAGGCGCGGATTCGCCAGTTTGAATCGTGAGTGCGGATTCCATCGGGATCGTGCGTTCCATCCTCACTGCGGATGCCATCCGGACTGCGGACGGGCGGATGTGACCAATGCCCCGGGAGGCGAATAGATTATGGCGGTGGGCGCACCGTACGGTGCGAATTGGCTGCGCGGTCTGGCGCGCTTTGGGATGAAACCTGGGCTCGAGCGCACTCGCCGGGTGTTGGCGGCACTGGGCAATCCGCATCAGGCGCTTCGCTTTCTGCACGTCGCGGGAACCAACGGGAAAGGGTCCGTTTGCGCCATCCTGACCGCGCTGTTGTCGGCACGCCTGCGGACGGCCACCTACACCTCCCCCGCCTTCGACGGGTACCGCGGCCGTTTCGTGGTGGACGGGCGGCCCATCCCGGAGGCGGTGTTGGAACGGCTGTCGGAGACGGTGCGGCAGGCTGCGGAAGCGGCGGTCCCCGGCGATCCGCTGACCGAATTCGAGGCGCTCACCGTGATGGCCATCCTGTACTTTCACGAGGAACGGGCGGAGGCCGTCGTGTGGGAGACCGGGCTCGGCGGGCGGCTGGACACCACCAATGTGGTGCAGCCCGCCGTTACCGGCATCACGAACGTGGGATTCGATCACATGGATGTCCTGGGAAACACGCTCCGCCAAATCGCCTGGGAGAAGGCCGGTATCCTGAAGCCGGGGGTTCCTGCGGTCACGGCGGCGGAAGGGGAGGCGCTCGACGTCATCCGAAGCCGGGCCAAAGAAATCGGTGCCCCCCTGACGGTGTGCGGGGCGGACGTGTCAGCGACGGTGTGGCGTCGGGACGCCCGCTTCCAGTGGTTGGACTACCGCGGCCTCGACGCGGACGGGCTGCAGTTGCCGCTGCCTCTGTTCGGAGATCACCAGCGCAAGAACGCCGCGGTCGCCCTCGCGATGTACGAGTGGGCGTGCCGGGCCGGCGTCTGTCCGCGCCTGTCCATCCGCGAGCTGCGCGAAGCCCTGATGCGCGTGCGCTGGCCCGGGCGGTTCGAGGTGTTCGAAGGGCCGCCGCCGGTGGTCCTGGACGGCGCGCACAACCCGCCGGGCGCGGCCGCGCTGGCCCGGTCCCTGCGCGAGTTCGCCGAGCTTGCCGGGCTGTGGTCCGGGGCCGGGAAGGACACCGGAACACCACGCCGAATGGGGGCGGCGGCAGGCGGCGATCCAGGGAAGGCTGAACAGATACCTGGGGGATGGACGATGGTCGTCGGCGTCTTGGGCGACAAGTCGGTGCGCCCCATGTTGGAGGCGCTGCTGCCGCTGGCGGACCGCGTGATCGCCGCGGCGCCGGATTCGCCCCGGGCGCTGCCGGCCGCCTTGTTGGCGGAGGCGGTTCGGACCGTTTCACCCGGCGTTCCGGTCGAGATCCGGCCTTCGGTCGCGGACGCGCTGACCTTTGCACGCACCTTGGGGCGACCGGTGTGCGTGTGGGGTTCCCTGTATACGGTGCACGAGGCGAGGAAGGCTATGGAACAAGCGGAAGATCTACGGATGTGAGGACGGTGAGGTGCGTGAATCGCTCCGAACATGTGCATTTCGTCGGGATCGGCGGCTACGGAATGAGCGCCATCGCGCGCGTGATGCTGGATCTGGGCTATGAGGTGTCCGGTTCCGACGTATCGTCTCAGGAGTTGACCCAGCGGCTGCGCGATCTCGGCGCCCGCATCTACCGCGGCCATGCCGCCAATCAGGTGGCGGGCGCGGACCTGGTCGTGTACAGCACGGCGCTGCCTCAGGACAATGTCGAACTGCAGGAGGCGCGCAGGCGCAACATCCCCATAGTGCACCGGTCCGAGATGCTGGCGCGCCTGATGGAGGACCGGGTGGGCGTGGCGGTGACCGGTGCCCACGGAAAGACCACCACGACCTCGATGATTGCCTACGTCATGGAACGCTGCGGGCTCGATCCGACCTTCGTGATCGGCGGCGTCGTCAGCAACATCGGGGACAATGCGAAAGCGGGCCGGGGGCAGTACGTGGTCGCCGAGGCCGACGAGAGCGATGGGTCGTTTTTGCACTACCGTCCGAACATCGCCGTGGTGACGAACATCGAGCCGGACCACCTGGAGCACTACGGCGGGAAGTTTGAGAACCTTAAACGGGCGTACGCCCAGTTCATCGGCCAAATCCCGGAGAGCGGCCTGTGCGTGATGTCGGGGCAGGACGAGCACCTGCGCGAGCTCCGCGCGGCGGCCCGGTGCCGGGTGATGACGTACGCCGTCGGCGAGGACGCCGATTACACCGCCCGCGACGTCGCTTTGGTCGACCGCGGCAGCCACTGCACCGTGTGGTTCCGCGGAGAGCGGTTGGGCACGCTGGTGCTGAGCCTGCCCGGTGTCCACAACGTGATGAACGCCCTCGCGGCCATCGCGGTGGGACGGGAGGCCGGGCTCGCGTATCCGGACATCGCGCAGGCCCTGCACGAATTCCACGGCGCCAAGAGGCGGTTCCAGGTGATTGCGGAGGCGGGCGGAGTCCTGGTGATTGACGACTACGCGCACCACCCCACCGAGATCAGCGCGACCATCGCGGCGGCGAAGACGACCGGCCGGCGCATCGTCGCCGTCTTTCAACCGCAGCGGTACACGCGCACGTTCTTCCTGTTCGACGCGTTCGCCAAGGCCTTCGGCGGGGCGGATGAAGTGGTGATCACCGACATCTACTCCCCGGCGGGCGAGCAACAGATTGAGGGTGTGTCGGCCGAGAAGCTGGCGGAGCGCATCCGGCTCGACAGCAATCCGAACACCCGCTTTTTGCCCACGAAGGACGACGTCTACGAGTATCTCGTCCACACCGTCCGGCCGGGCGATCTGGTGATGACGATGGGCGCGGGCGACATCTGGCGGGTCGCCTACCGGCTCGGCGCCGCCCTGGGCGGGCTGCAGGAGACGGCGTACGCGTAAACCAACACGCAAAGGCAAAGGGGCCACCCCAATGGGGTGGCCCCTCGTCGTCCGCATGCGCCTGCACGTTCATTCCGGCGTTCCTCACGGTCTGCGCCGTCGCCAGGTCTCCCTCGCCCGGGCGAACCAGTAGAAGGCCAATGCCACCAGGGCCGCGAACAGGGCGAGTTTGATGGCGAGACTCAGAAACGCCATGAGCAGCACCAACGCGATCACGGCGACAATGACCAGGGCGACCGTTCTCTTCCAGTCCATCGCACAGCCCCCTCATGACCCCGGCGTTACAGCCCGCCAAGCTTGTCCTTGCTCTCAGTATACCATGCCGCTGCCAAACACACACCCGTGGATGCACGACCGATCGATCAATTTCGACATGATCCGGTCGAATCGACAGGATTTTTGCAATGACAGGTCGAATACACGCGACAGCGTCAGAAGAGAGATTCGGACGGCGGCTTTCTGCCGCAGGGCGGCGGAGGGCACGGAAGGGGTCGAGGGTGTGTCCGCGGGCGGATGGATGGGGCCGGTGTTCGCCTGGATCGGGTTTTTATTCGGATTGTTGTTCGGCTCGTTCATCAACGTCGTCGGGTACCGCGTACCCCGCGGCGAATCGGTGGTGTTTCCGCGGTCGCACTGCCCGGAGTGTGGCCGAACCCTGAGCGCCTGGGAACTCATCCCGGTCGTGTCCTGGCTCGCGCTCGGGGGGCGTTGCCGGACGTGCCGCGTGCCGATTCCGCTGCGGTACCCTTGCATCGAGTTGGCGGCGGGGGCGCTGCTCGCGTTGACGGCGGTCCACGCCCAGAGCGTTCTGGCAGGTTTGGCATGGTCCGTATTTTGGCTGCTGCTGTTGGCGGCCGTGGCCACCGACCTGACCTCACTGCGGGTGCCGGACGTCCTGTCGCTGCCCGGGGCCGTCGTGGTGTTGGCCTTGGCCATCCTCTCCGGGGTGCGGGGCGCGGGCGGGGCGCTGCTCGGCATGGCGGGCTGCGCGCTGACGCTGTGGGGGATTCACCTGCTCTCGCGCGGCCGGATGGGCCTCGGGGACGTCAAGCTGTACGCCAGCATCGGTGCCATGCTCGGCTTCTGGGGCGGCGTGGAGTCGCTCGTCCTGGCGTCCATTTACGGTACGGTGATTGGATACGGCATGCGCGCGGCGGGCCGGCTGAAGCCGCGCGAGCCGGTGCCCTTCGTGCCGTTCATCGCCATGGGGGTGGTGACCGTCGCGTTTTTTGGCCCAACCTTGACGGACTGGTACCTGCACACGCTGTTGCACCTTCCTGCTCAGGAATGAACAGGCTTACAAAAGAACATACAGCAAATTCTTGGTTGACTGCAGAAGGAATATCGCGCCGTTCGTCGAATCGTTTCGCCAGTAGGAAACATATTCCGTAAACTGTCCCTGTCTATACAATTTTCGGACACAGAAAGAAATCATGGCGTCCGGGGTAACGGGGGAAAGGGTTGTGGCACATAAAAAGCTCGGCGATCTCTTGTTTGAGATGGGCTTGATTACCCAGGACCAACTGCAAGAGGCACTGGCGATTCAGAGAGAGACGAAGCAGCGTCTAGGCGAGATCATTATCGACAAAGGGTTTCTCACCGAAGACCAACTGGTTGAGGTGCTCGAATTCCAACTCGGCATTCCGCATGTGAACCTGTACCGCCTTCATTTGGATCCATCGGTTGTGCACCTGATTTCCGAACCCCTCGCGCGCAGATACACGCTCATGGCCATCGCGATGAATCGCAACAAGTTGACGGTGGCCATGGCCGATCCACTCGATTATTACGCGATTGAAGACGTGCAGATGAGCACGGGCTTTCAGGTGGAGCCAGTCATTGCTTCGCGCACGGAGCTGCGCACATACATCGAACGGTTTTACGGCATCAAGGAGTCTGTCGACGAACTGCAGAACCTGATTCCGAAAGAAGAAGTCGACCTCACGGCAGAAGTGACGGATGAGAACTCGCCTGTCGTCCGCCTCGTCAACCAGATCATCCACCAGGGCGTGCAACAGGGAGCGAGTGACATTCACATCGATCCGGAGGCGGACGCGGTGCGCATCCGCTACCGGATCGACGGCATGTTGCATACTCAACAGACGCTGCCCAAAGCGATGCAGTCGATCCTCATCGCTCGCATCAAAATTGTGGCGAACATGAACATCGCGGAACGCCGTCTGCCACAGGATGGCCGCATGAAGGTCGACTTTGAGTTGCGGCAGATTGATATTCGCGTCTCGACGATGCCCACCGTGCACGGGGAAAAGTGCGTCATGAGGTTGCTCGACGTCAAGAATGCCGTGATGAACATCCAGAAACTCGGCATGTCGGAAAGCAACTTGAACTTGTTCCGGAAAATGATCCAGGCGCCGAACGGGATCGTACTGATCACCGGCCCCACGGGCAGCGGAAAATCGTCGACGCTGTACGCCGCCCTCAACACGCTCATCAGCGATGAAGTGAACATCATCACAATTGAGGATCCGGTTGAGTACCAGTTGCAGGGCGTCAACCAGGTGCAGGTCAATTACACCACAGGTCTCACGTTTGCGCGCGGCCTGCGGTCCATCTTGCGGCAGGACCCGGACATCATCATGGTCGGTGAGATTCGGGACAACGAAACGGCGGAAATTGCCGTGCGTGCGGCGTTGACGGGACACCTAGTGCTGAGCACGCTGCACACGAACGACGCGGCGAGCACCATCTCCCGCCTGCTGGACATGGGGATTGAACCGTTCTTGGTCGCTTCCTCGGTAGTCGGGGTGGTTGCCCAGCGCTTGGTCCGACGCGTGTGCGAACACTGCGCAGAGCCCTACCAAGCGCCCGAGGCAGAGCAGCGCTGGTTGTCCGCGCGCGGTTACCCGACGACCCACCTGCAAAAGGGGCGCGGCTGTGGCCACTGCAACAACACTGGCTACAAGGGCCGTCTGGCGATTCACGAAATGATTGTCATGGACGAACCGTTGCGATCCTTGATTTTGGACAAGCGTCCGGACTCGGATTACCGCAACTATCTCCAGTCCAAGGGATTCAAGTCGATGCTGGAGGACGGTTTGACCAAGGCGGCGATGGGACTCACCACGGTGACGGAAGTGCTTCGTGTGACCATTCGGGACTAGGGGTGGGGACAATGGTGCAGATTGATGATCTCTTGCTGTCCGCACACAAACAAGGCGCTTCCGACTTGCACATTTCGGTCAACTCGGCACCTGTTTACCGCCTGCACGGAGACCTGTATCCGCAGGGAGACAAGTTGACACCGGAAGACACGGAACGCATGGCGCGCGACCTGATGACCGCCGGTCAATGGGAGCACTTCGAGCGCCATGGCGAAGTGGACTTCTCCTACGGCATCAAGAACGTCTCGCGCTTTCGCATCAACGTGTACCGGCAGCGCGGGTCGGTCAGCATTGCCGCTCGCATCATTCCGGAGCGGATCCCGACGTTTGAGGAACTCGGGTTGACGCCTGCGATGAAGGATTTTACGTACCGCCCAAGTGGTCTGGTCTTGATCACCGGGCCGACGGGCAGCGGCAAGTCGACGACATTGGCCGCGATGATCGACTTGATCAACCACACCCAGCGCAAGCACATCATCACCATTGAGGATCCGATTGAGTACCTGCACCGCCACAAGGAGTCGGTGATTGACCAGCGCGAGGTCGGGCTCGACACCCTCGGTTTCGGACCCGCGCTGAGGGCGGCGCTCCGCCAGGACCCGGACGTCATTCTGGTCGGGGAGATGCGCGATCTGGAGACCATCCAGACCGCACTTACGGCGGCGGAGACCGGGCACCTGGTGCTTGCGACCCTGCACACCAGCGCGGCGGACCAAGCGGTGGATCGCATCATTGACGTCTTTCCACCCAGTCAGCAGGCCCAGGTGCGTATCCAGTTGGCGTCTGTCCTGCAGGGCGTCGTGTTCCAGCGGCTCTACCGGACGAAGGACGGCAATGGCCGGGTGGCGGCGCTCGAGGTGTTGGTCAACACGCCAGCGGTCGCCAACCTCATCCGAACGGAGAAGACGCACCAGATCCGCTCCATCATGCAGACCGGAAGGGCGCACGGGATGCAGACGCTGGAGATGCACGTGCGGGAGTTGGTGCGGGCTGGGAAACTGTCCGAATCCGTTCTCCGGTCGCTCGCGATGGTCAACCAAGGTGGTGCCGTGTCGTGAAGTTTGCGTATACCGCCTCCACCCTGCAGGGCAAGACCCGCCGCGGGATCCTCACGGCCGATTCCCGCGCGGACGCGATTGCGGAACTGCGTGAGCAGGGACTGTACGTCACGCGGTTGACCGAGGTCAAGGGACTGCGCGCTGCGCTCAACGCGCACGGGGACAGCATCTGGACGAAGGATATCCCCATTGGGAAAAAGGTGAAAGCGGGCGAGTTCGCGGCGTTCTGCCGCCAATTGGCCGCGCTGGTTCGATCCGGCGTCACCATCGGCGACGCGGTACGAGTCCTGTCCGAACAAAGCGAGAACAAGGCGTTGGGGAAGGCCCTGGCCGACGTGTCGCGCGATCTTCGGCAAGGGAATCAACTGTCCCAGGCCGCCGCGAAGCACAAAAACATCTTTCCGCCGATGTTCACGAACATGGTCAAGGCTGGAGAGGTGTCCGGTCATTTGGACGAAGTCCTGGACCGGCTTTCCACCTTCTATGAGAAGGAATACTACACGAGAGAAAAGGTGAAATCCGCGCTCACCTATCCCATCATCGTGAGCATTTTGGCAGTGATCGTCACGGTGTTCATGATGGTCAAAATCGTCCCGACGTTTGTGTCGCTGTTTGCCAGTTTCAACGCGACACTGCCGCTGCCGACGCGGATCGTGATTGGCGTGTCCAACGTGTTCACGCATTTCTGGTGGGAGCTGCTCATCCTTTTGGTGCTTTTGATGGTGGGCTACAAATGGCTCATGCGACAAAGTCGCCCGCGCTACATCCGGGACACGATTCTCTTGAAACTGCCTGTTTTCGGGACCCTGCTGCGAAAGTCGGTCATGGCGCGCATGGCGCGGACCATGAGTTCGCTGTTCGCCAGTGCCGTGCCGGTGCTGCAAAGCCTGGAACTGACGGCGGACGTCGTGTCCAACGCGGTGGTCGAACGGGCCCTCAAACGTTGTGCCGAGAACCTCTCGAGCGGCCAGTCTCTGACGGAACCGTTCGCCACGGAGTGGGTGTTTCCGCCCCTGGTGGTGCACATGATTCGGGTCGGCGAGGAAACCGGGAACCTTGACCACATGCTGACCAAGGTCGCGGAGTTTTACGAGGCGGAAACGGAGGCCATCGTCGACCGCTTGAAATCGCTCCTCGAGCCCATTCTGATGCTGATCTTGGCCGGTGTGGTCGGCATCATCATCACGGCTGTCATCATGCCCATGTTCTCGCTGGAATCTCAGCTTTCCAACATGGGTTGATGAAGCATATAGAAAGTCTCTCATTATCGAAAGGAGGCCAACAACATGGAATTGGTTCAGGCGACTCCAAGGAAAGTGGGGAAGGGGGGTAAAAGAATGAACAAATGGTTTCAGGCGCTCACTCGCCGCACCAAAGGCGAGAAGGGCGTGACGTTGATTGAACTGTTGGCTGTGATTGTCATCATCGCGGTCATTGCGGCCATTGCCGTGCCTGTGGTGTTGGGTTCGATTAACAAGTCCAAGACAAACACCGCAAAACAAGACATGGTGGTGATCGCGGAAGCGTTGAACCGGTATGCGACGGACCACGACGGTAAGTTCCCGGATACTCTGAGCGTTCTTCTGCAAGGGGATAATGAATCAGGTTCGAAACCATACTTGCAGAGTATTCCACAGGATCCATGGGGTAACGACTTTGTTTACCATTCTACTGGGGATGGTTTTCAATTGGAAACCGCTGCAGCAGCAGGGTCAGGGTCCGGAGACAAACTCTATTTGGACAATCACATGTCGACGCCGTCGGACAGTGGTTTTAGTAATACGACCAGTTGACGGGGTGTTCATCACCAGGTGATAGGTTCATCCAGGCCAGGGGCGCTTGCGCCTGGCCTGGCCCAACTTGCTGCGCGGGTGCCGGCACATTAGATCCCCCGGAGGAGTTCGTTTGAAACTTTCGCTTCACTTCCAGAAAAACAGAAAGCTGACGGTCGGACTTGAATTCGCCAATTCAGGATTGCGTGCGGCCGCGCTGGCACCTTCCCGTTCCGGGCCGAAAGTGGCGGCGGCAACAGCGGTGAGTGCGGCAGTGGACGACTGGTGGGATGCGCCAGAGGCGGAAGAAGTTCGGGAGCAACTCGACAGCTTCGTCAAGCATCACGAACTCAAGGGCTGTGCCGCGGTGCTGAATGTCCCGAGCGAGCGCACCATACTGCGTTACCTTCAGCTTCCTCCGCTGCCGGACAAGGTGTTGCGCAACACCGTGCAGATGGAGCTCGGTGTCTCCATTCACCTGCCGTTTGACGACCCCACCTTTGATGTCGTCCGGGTGCCGCCGTTGAATCCGGATTTACCGCAGGGCGGGGCAGAAACGGCATCCTGTTGCCTCGTCGCGGCGCCGCGTTCGCTGGTGGATCACCTGGTTCACCTGGTGGCGGACGTCGGACTGCACCCCGTGGCAGTCGACGTGGTGCCGTTGGCTTTGCGGCGCGTGTCCAGGCCAGCCGAGTTACCGGATGACGGCTTGAATGTGTGCGTCTATATGGACGCCCGGGATATTACCATTGCGGTGTTTGTCGGAGACTTCATGTACTTTGTGCGCACGGTACCGTATCTCCTGCGCGACGAGGCCGACGGATTCACCATGAGCGGTTACGCGAGGGATCTGGGTTCCGAGATAGAGCGCGTGGTGAACTTCTTCAATTACAATCTCTCGCCTGTGGAACGACCGCTGGCCGCCATCCAGCTCCATTCCGTTGCGGCGGAGGTCGATCCGGTCATTGAACTGTTGGGACAACGCTTTGGATGCCCTGTATATCGGGTCCAGCGTGACGTGGCGTGGCCACCCGAAGTCGCACCGGATCTCCTATCGGTGTTCTATCCAGCCGTCGGTTTGGCCATGAAGGAGCGTGCCAAGTCATGATGGACATCAACCTTCTGCCGGCGCAAACGGTTCAGCAGCGCTACGCGTTTTCCATCCAAGTCGTCGTCGGCGCGGTTCTGGCCATCCTGGTTGTGGTGTTCGTCGTCCTCGCATGGAGTCAGCAATCGCGAGCCGCCAGTGACGAGACCAGCGCCGACCGGGTGCACAACTTGGTGCTTCAGGCGCAACGGCAAGCGGCTTCGTTGCAGAAGCAGATCGGGGCAACGGGGACGGCGTCTCAGGTGCAGTATGACACGGGCTTGAATGTCGACGTGCGGGACTTTGTGAAGTCGATTGTCGGCAGGGCGCCCGAGTCGGCGGCGTGGACGTCCTTTCATGCCGATGCAACGCAGGTGACCTTGGTTGGCACCATTGACTCGCCATCGAAGCTCGCTGCCTACGAAGAGGCGCTGCGCCAGGTGGACCGAATTTCCTCAGTCTGGGTTCAGTCCGCGACCACAGATCAGAAGGTGAACTTTACGATGACGATGCGGATTCGAACCGGCGGTGGTACACAGTGAACCTGCGGAGCACAGTCCGGAAGCTCTTGTTCGCGGCGTTGGCCCTTGCGGTGGCCGGCAGTGGCGCATGGTACGTGGTGGAATCCCGGCGAGCGGCACAGGCGTCCGACCATCTCGCGATGCAACAGTTGAGCTTGGCCAATACTCAAGCCACCGTCACGAGTTTACAAAAACAGTTAGAACAGATGAAAAACGGGAACGAAGCGGTGGTCGTGCTCCCGAAATCGGCCGATCAGCCGGGGATTTTACGGGAGCTTGAGAATTCGCAAAAGCTGAGTCATGTCACCGTCACGTCGGCTGCGTTCACGGACACCTCAGCGCCACAGGCCGGTGAAGCTTCCGGTGGAAGCGCCGCCGCGGGTCAAAGTTCGACGGGGACAGCCCCATCAGGGACTGCCGCCTCGAAGGGCTCGAGTGTGCAGGTATCTCTCCAGGTCACCGGATCGACGGACAATCTGCTGGCCTTTGTACACAGCCTGCAAACGAACCGTCGCGTCGTCGTCGTGAAGAGCTTTGACATCTCCATGAACGGCCAGCAGGGCACGATGTCGTTGACGTTGGATTTCCCCTATCAGCCTTAGGGATTCAAGATGGGTGTGAAGGACAGGTTTGATGCGGATGGGCGGAATGAACCGGTTGCCAGACGCTGATGAGCGAACCCAGGGATTGACGCTGATTGAAGTCTTGGCGAGCGTCGTGATTCTCAGTTTTGTGTTTTTCACAGTCCTCACGCTGATGACGAACCTCTTGGTGCAATCCCAGCGCATTCAGCAAAAGCAGCAGGCGTTGCTGATTGCGCGGGACGTTTTCAGCGAAATGGCCGCGACGAGCGCCAGCGCCGTCGTGCAGCAGGGAGACCGGTCCGTGCAGCAAAACGGGACCACGTACTTGGTTCATCCGTCGATCCGCAGCAACCCGCCTGACTGGGCGCAGGGCATGGTCTACGCAGAGGTGAAGGTGACGTGGACTACCGCAGTGAACGGGCGGTCGATGCAACAATCGGTCGATCTCACCCAGGTGTTTCCGCAGTGAGTGCGTCTCATGGTTTGACGCTGGTGGAGCTGCTCGCGACCATCGTGATCGCCAGTGTCATCATGACCGTCGTCTTCTATCTGAGCAACTTTGTCTACCGTTCCTGGCGATCGTACACGCCATCCGCCAATCTCCACACCGCTCTGCAATTCGTCGATCAACGGCTCGAGACCATTTTCCAAAATGTCACCGAAGTGGAGTCGAACCCGTCGCCTGCGCAATTGACCTGCAAAGACACGTCCGGCAATACCATCGACCTGGAGGTGCAGTCGGGGAACGCGCTGGCGGTTCTGAACGGCCAACCCGTCGTCGGCATTGTGGTGACGATCACGCCACCGACGGGATCGCCACAACAATTTGTTCTCGGCCGAGGCGACGTGTCTTTGGCTGGAACGACGTTTACCGTGGACTCCAATGTGGTTCACGTGCAGCTGCAGGGAACCTATCTCGCACAGCAACCCTTTGCGACCTATGTCATGTCCGAGTCCTTCGCGGTGGGAGGGGGGTACTAGCGTGAAGCGGGGAGAACAGGGCTACACGCTCATCAGCATCATGAGCGTCGTCATGATTTTTACCGTCATGATCAGCGCCCTTCTGGTTTTGTCTGTGCAAGAAGCCCGGTACACGAGCACCATGGTCAATCAGTCCCAGGCGCTGATGGATTGCCGCAGCGGCGTGCAGGCGGTGTACCGGCAAATGCAGCAGATGTGGACCGCGCAGGTCCCGCCAAACGGTTTTTCGTCCGTCAGCGCCGCGAAGACGGCTCTGACTTCGTTGGCAAGTCAGATGCAACAGTGGTGCAACCAAAAATTTTCCGGGACGCCGCTGGCGGCGACCGTCGAGCTTGGTCAGAACAACTTCGACAGCGTGACCGACAGCGGGAGTAGCGGCGGAAACAATGTGGGTAACTTATATCAGACGTATCAGGTCACGGTCACGGCGAACGAGCACGGCGCGAAACGGACCATGGTGGACACGTTCACCATCTCCGGGGCGCTGGAGACGTTGAATTACGCGCTCTACACTCCCGGGGATTTGTTCATCACCGGCGGGCCCGAGATCGATGGGATGATGGCCGTGGGTGGTTCCGTGTATTTCGATAACATGCCATGGCAGGGGTTTGTCACGAACAGCAGTCATACGTCGACGGTGACCGTTGGAAATCAGCCTGTATTTTTCTACCGCGAACCGAGCGGTTATGAACCGAAGGTACCACCGGTATTTGGGGCAGGGTCGGTCCTGCGCTATGCCGGTTCGGTGTACACCTTTACGCGGTTTAAAGACCAAGGCAGCGACCCGACCATAAACGAAACGTGGTTGTACGGGTCGACCAAGGATGTCGTTGATAAGCAAGCGCTCAGCGCGAACCAACTCGGCCAAGTAGCAATAGGAAGTGTGCAAACGGGTCCATATCAGGCGACACTGCCGGACGACTACGTATCGCAAATTATCGAATCAAACGACCAAAAACTGTTGAACTTGGCCAAGCAGATTGGAAACATTAACTACGGCTATCTTCACAAAGGTGACCCGTTGCCAAGCAGTGGCGGTTGGGTACATTATCCGCCAGGACAAGGACCTTATGAAGTAAGGGGAAATGTTGTCATAAACGGTGTGATGTACTTCGATGGCGACTTGCAAATTGACAGCGGGGCGACGCTGAATTTGACTCAACCGTTGTTCGTGAACGGAGACCTGACCGTCAACGGTGTCTTGAACAGCACCGCGACGATTTACGTGAGCGGCAACACAACCATCACCAACGTGCCGCCTGACGTGAAAGGGAAGGAACCCAGTCGCCTCGAATTGTACAGCCTCGGCAACATTGAATTGACGTTGGTGGCGTCCAAGTCCGGTGACATCGCGACAGCGCCGACGACGTTTCACGCATTTCTTGCGACCGACAAGAATATGTTTTTGGAGGGGATGGAAAGCTTTTACCACATCATCGGCGGCGTTGCAGCACGGGAAATCATGTTGAACGCGACGGTTGGGGCGAAGCACACGTATTCAGCGTATCAGCAACATAATGTGATGACGTCGCAGAACAAAAACGATACGTCCCGGCGCCTTTGGATCACCTACGACAGCAGCTACGTCACCAATCCGCTGACCGGAACGCCGACGCTCGGAGACCTGAAACTGCAGGCCATGCCGCAACCGACTTTGATCCACTAGAGCCACTGCGAGGAGTTGAATTGCTTATTGAGATTTATAAGGATATACTAGACTTTGTACGTCATGCACCCTCGGACTGCTTTGTGCCTTGAATGCGTGAAAAGAGGTGATGGGGTGCGGATTCGAAAGTCCAAGGTGTGGTATCTGTCGGCAGCTACAATGGCGTTGTTGGGGACCACGGGCATGGCGGGCGCCCGCGCATACAAGTCCGTGACGGTCGTCGACCACGGACAGCGGAGAGTCCTGCACGGATTAGCCACGGGTTCGGTCGGTGAATTCTTGCAGGCGCGGGGCATCGACGTGGCGGCGGGGGACCGGGTGTCGCCAGGCCGGGATGCGCCGGTGGCTGATGGCATGGTCGTTGAGATCGTCCATCCCAAGACGGTGACGTTCCTCGACGGACCGCAGCAGGTGACCGTGGACACGTTCGCGCCGACGGTCGGCGAGTTCCTCCAGGAGCAACACGTCGAACTGGGACCGGCGGACACAGTCAATTGGAAGCCGGAGACGCCCATCCAGGACAAGATGACCATTCACGTTCAGCGCGTTGAGCAGCGGGTGTCGGTGAAGCAGAAGACGATATCGTTCCAGACCATACGCCAGCGAAGCGAAAGTTTGTACCAGGGTGAGCAGCGGGTGCTGACGCGTGGTGTGGAAGGATGGGTGGAAGAGAAGACCATCGACACGTACGTCGACGGGCACAAGGCGGGACAGACGGTACAGCGGCGAGTCGTGCGGCAGCCGGTGAACGAGGTGATCCTCGTCGGGACCAAGCCGCGGGCTTACACACTGAGCGCGCGCGGCGTCAGTTCGCTGGTGATCCGCCGGAGCCTGACCGTGGTGGCGACCGCCTATGCCGCGGGCGGGCAGACGTACACGGGAAGGGCGGCGCAACCCGGTGTGGTGGCGGTCGATCCGCACGTGATCCCGCTCGGCACCCGGCTGTACATTCCGGGCGTCGGTGTGGTAACTGCTGCGGATACCGGCGGTTCCGTGCGCGGTAACCGGATCGACATCTGTGTCGCGAACGAGGCCGCAGCGGCGCGGTGGGGGGTTCGGACCATCACGGTGTACGAGATCGAGTGAGGGGTACATGCCGATGCCAGGGGGCTTCTGCGGGAGCCCTCTTTTTCTGCGCTCTCTATGAAATATCTCTCATATCCCGCTCCGTCGTTCATAGACTGGGAAACAAGAGGACGACGGGGAGGGGGATGCGCCGTGGGTTCGCCGAACGAGCGGGGACAAGCCCGACGTGTGGAGGAACCACCGCTCATCATCCGCGCGGGAGGACAACAGTGGGTGATCCGGCGCGAAGGGTCGTGGCAGCAGGGCGATGCGGGCGGCGCCCCGGCGCCGAAACGCGCGCCTGGACGCGTGCCGGTGGGTGAGGGGCGCAGCCGCGTCCGGTGGTGGATTGGCTGGTTGGCCGAAGCGGTGGACTGGCTGTGGACGGACGCCGGCGAGGCCGGCTCGCCGAAGGCGGATGTGGGTGTCTTTAGTCGCGATCGCGCGCGTGAACGAGACCCGATGCGGACGGCGGCGCGGAGAAGCGCTCGCGGCCAGACCGCGAGGCGTGCGCAAGGCCGGCGCGGATTGCGTGACGCGTTTCAGGCCGGCTTGGTCTTTGGCATGGGGCTCGGTTGCTTGAGTATGATGCTGTTTCACCAACTCAAACCCGACCTGCGGGGGGTGGCGTCCGCCCCGTCGGCGAACCGTGCCGTCGAGACGGTGACCGGGCCCGCCGTTCAACTGCCCGCGGTGCGGCTGTATGTGTTGCAAATCGGCTCCTACAGCACGGAGGCGGCGGCAGAAGAGCACCGACAGGCCCTCGCCAAGCAGGGGGTGCAGACGGTGGTACACAGTGCTGGAACCTACCAGTTGTGGGCGGACGCATCGCTGCGCCAGGGGAGCCTGCAGGACGAGCTGAAGGCCCTGGAAGGCAAGGGTGTGCGCGGATCCGTCGTGTTCGTCGGCTGGAAGGCGCATCCCATCGCGGCGCCTGCGGGGGCCAGTGAGGCGTCCGTCGCACGGGTGAACGGTTGGTTGTCCGAGGCGGCGAGCGGTCTCAACGCCCTCGTCGGCGCGCTGTCGGATGGCGGTCTGCGCCAGGACGCCATCACCGCCTGCCACACGGCTGCAGGACATCTTCCGTCCGCATCCGATTGGGGAGAGACCGGGTACGGGGAGCGATTGGCGGCGTTCTCCGGCCATCTGCAGGCGGCGGCCGACGCGCTGTCGCGGCAACAGATGGACAAGTCCCGGACGGCCGCTCTGCAGGCGTTGGACGATCTGGCCCGGATGTCGGCGGGATCGACATCGTTCACCATTTCTCGATAAAGTTTGGGAGGACTCCTGCCGCACGTGTCGAACAGAATACGGGACCATCCGAATGCGGCAGAAGGAGGGGCTTGGCGTGCGCAAGCCTTTTTGGCGCGTGGCCGGATTTGTCGCGGCGGGCGCGGTGTTGGGGACGTTGGCGGGGCAGCTGCTGGCGCACCAGGTGCCGTTGCTGGCGCGCACCACGCAGGCGGAATGGCACCCGGGGGCGGATCTCGGCGTGCTGCGCTACAATCTCGACCTCACGCTGCGCGTCAACGGCTTGACGTTGGTCGGCGTCATCGCCGGGTATTTATTGGCACGCCGTTCTCGTTGAGCAATTGTCGCATTCGGGATACGATAGGATTTGCCAGCTCATCCGCATCCCGCTATGGTGGATAGAGAACACGCCGGATATTTTGGGAAGGGCGGAGATGTGGATGAGTCAGGGGCCGGGTCTGTCGTATACTTGGAGAGGCGAGGACGCTCCCCGCGAGCGATTGTTGGCGCGCGGGGCGCAGGCGTTGCGAAACGATGAACTGTTGGCCGTGATCTTTCAATCCGGGACGCGGCACGCGCCGGTCATGGAATTGGCGCGGCGCGTTCTGGATCGGGTCGACGGGGTGTACGGGCTGCTCGACGCTGAAGTCGAGGAGTTGATGGCCATCCCGGGCATTGGTCGTGCCAAGGCGTTGCAGATCGCGGCGGCGGTCGAACTCGGCCGGCGGATCGTGCGGGGACCCGCACGTTCACGGCTGCAGATCCGCAGCGCGGAAGACGCCGCCGAGTATGTAATGGATCGGTTGAGGCACCTTAAAAAGGAACATTTCATGGTTCTGCACCTGGATACAAAACACTGCGTGATAGGAGAAGAAGTGGTATCCATCGGCAGTCTGGACGCATCCATCGTCCACCCGCGGGAAATCTTCAAGCCGGCGGTCAAGCGCAGCGCCTCGGCTGTCCTTTGTCTGCACAACCATCCGAGCGGGGACCCGACGCCGAGCCCTGAAGACATCGCCGTGACGAAACGGTTGTGCCAAGCGGGGGCGCTGCTCGGCATCGACATGCTGGATCACATCGTCGTGGGGGATGGCCGGTACGTGAGCCTGCGGGCGCTGGGATACTGCGAATCTGCTCCGCACGCCGGGTAAGGGTAACCACCGTTGAGAGGAGTCGTTTTTTATGTTTTCCGGTCGGGATATGGGCGTGGATCTGGGCACCGCCAACACGTTGGTCTATGTGAAGGGAAAGGGGATTGTCGTCCGTGAACCGTCGGTGGTGGCCATCCGCACGGACACCGGCGCGATAGAGGCCGTGGGGGACCAGGCCAAGCAGATGATCGGCCGCACGCCCGGGAACATCGTCGCCGTGCGCCCGATGAAAGACGGCGTGATTGCCGATTTCCAGACGACGGCGACGATGCTCCGCTACTTCATTCGCCAAGCGATGCGCAACAAGTCCGCCTGGTCTGGCAAGCCCCGCGTGATGATTTCGGTGCCCTCGGGGATCACGGCCGTCGAAAAGCGGGCGGTCGAGGACGCGGCCATCGAGGCCGGTGCGAAACACGCCCAGACCATCGAGGAGCCGATGGCGGCTGCCATCGGGGCGGGCCTGCCGGTCGGTGAGCCCACGGGGAGCATGGTGGTCGACATCGGCGGCGGGACGACCGAGGTGGCCATCATCTCGCTGGGTGGCATCGTCACCAGCCGGTCCATCCGGGTGGCAGGAGACGAGATGGACGAGGCCATCATCCAGTACATCAAGAAGACCTACAACCTGATGATCGGCGAGCGGACGGCCGAGGAACTCAAGATCACCATCGGCACGGCCATGGCTGGCGACACGCAGGACGAGATGGATATCCGCGGACGGGATCTGGTCACCGGACTGCCGAAGACGTTGACAATCACGTCGACGGAGATCAGCGAAGCGCTGGCGGACACCGTGCGCGCCATCATCGACGCGGTCAAGGTGACCCTTGAGAAGTCTCCGCCCGAGTTGGCTGCGGACATCATGGACCGGGGCATCGTGTTGACAGGCGGCGGTGCGCTGCTGCGCAACCTGAGCACCCTGCTCAGCGAGGAGACGGGCATGCCCGTCATCGTCGCGGAGAATCCGCTCGACTGTGTCGCTGTCGGAACCGGCAAGGCTTTGGACAACTACGACCTCTACAAACGCCGCAGCTCGTTGGCACGGAAGGCTCACTCCCGGGCTTGACGGCCGGGCTGGCCGCGGCGTGGGGAGCGCGGCGGGCCCGTGGGCGCGCTGAAGGCGAGGACCTGAAAAGGAAGAGGGATGCGGGTGTCCCGGTTATTGACCAACCGTCGATTGTTTATCCTGTTGGCCGCGCTGATCCTGGTGACGGTGTTTGCTGGGTTGACGTTGCGCGGCCGCGTCGCCACCTGGCCGGAACGCGCCCTGATGGACGTGGAGAACGCCATCGCCGGAGTCATCTACCGGCCGGCCGCCAAGCTCACCGCCTTTCTGCAGGGTATCCACGACTTGCGCGACATGTACGCCGAGAACGCCGCGCTCAAGGCGCAACTGCAGAACTACAGTGCACTGAGCGCAAAACTGAACGACCTCGAGGCGGAGAACGCGCGCCTGAAACAGATGCTCGGGTACAAGCAGGGGGCCGGTGCGCGCTTTCGCCTGATCCCGGCCGAGGTCATCGGGCGGGATCCCGGTCAGTGGAACAGCGGCCTGACCATCAATGTCGGGCGATCCGCCGGCGTCACGAGCGACATGGCGGTGGTATCGGCGGACGGCAGTCTGGTGGGCCGCGTGGCGCAGGTGGCGGACAACAGCGCGAAGGTGGTGCTGATCACCGATACCCGGGTCGGCGACGGGGTGTCGGCGCGCGTTCAGTCCCAGGGTTCGGAACAGCCCTTCGGCATCGTGGTCGGGTCGGCCTCCGGCACCGGACGCCTCGACATGACGTTTCTTTCGCCGGTGGCCAAGGTCCGTCAAGGGGACACGGTGGTGACTTCTGGATTGAGTGACATCTTTCCGGCGGGCATCGTGATTGGCACGGTGGAGCAGATCCACACGGGCGTGCAGGGCCTGACCCAGTCCGCTCTGGTGAAACCTGCCGCCGACCTCGATTATCTCCAAGAGGTGTTTGTCATCGCCCGCACGGGGGGCAAGTCATGAGAAACGCCATCGCGTTCGCCCTCCTTTGGCTGGCGCTGATTCTGCAATCCACCTGGTTTCAGATCCCGCCGCTCAACGAAATTCAGCCGAACTTCGTGTTGGTCGTCCTGACGGTGGCCGCCCTCACCCGCGGTCCGCGGCCGGCCCTGGTGATGGGGGTGCTCATCGGGGTCATTCAGGACGCCAACTACGGGTCCTTTCTCGGCCTGTACGCGTTCGCGTACGGTGTGGTCGGATACTTCTCGGCGGTGTTCTTCTCGCAGTTTCTTCAGCGGAACGTGGCGCTGACGTTCGTGGTGACGGTGTGCGCCACGTTCTTGTTCGAGTGGCTGACGTTCGGCATGACGCGGCTGTTCGGTGTCACGGCGTACACCTGGCGGGTGGCCTTGGCGCTCACCCTGCAGCAGATGATCATCGACGGCGTGACGCTGTTGCTGCTGTATCCCATCCTGGTGCGGTGCATGTCCGACCGGCCGCGCCGGGGATTCGCCGCCTCGGAGGACGAAGCGCCCTGAGCCGGTGATGGGAAACGGCGCGTCGCTGCAGGAGATCCCTGCCGGTTTCGCGAATATTTTCAGCTGTGTCGCTGCCGTGCGCAGGAGGAGAGTTCTCGTTGGCCGTCAAAATGATCGTCCAGAGCAAGCCGGAACCCAAGCATCCGGTGGCCGTCAAGGGCACCCGCGAGGGACTGGTGTTCCTGCTTGATGAACACTGTGCATATGAGGACTTATACCGCTGCCTGACCGACCTGTTGACCGGGGAGTCCGCGGGGCTGTTCAACGGCCCGCAGGTGGCCGTGTCCGTCGATTACGGGGATCGCGCCCTGACGCCGGAACAGGCGCGGGCGTTGCTCGGCGTGTTTCTCGCCCGGGAGAACTTTGTCGTGCGGGAATGGGGCGGACACACCGCGGCGCGAAAGGCCCTGTACGGGCAGCGGCCGTCGGCGCGCGCGCAGAACCAGTTTATTCACAAGGGCACGGTGCGGGCCGGCCAGGACCTGTATTTTGACGGCGACGTGGTGGTCGTCGGCGATGTGAACCCTGGCGGCCAGGTTTCGGCCGCGGGGGATATTTACGTGTTCGGGCGCCTGCGCGGCATCGCACACGCGGGCATTCACGGCGACGAACGGGCCATCATCGCGGCCGCGGAATTCGCACCCACCCAGGTGCGCATCGCGAGCGTCGTGGGATGGGCACCCGAGTCGGCCGGCGAGAGGATGTCCACGTTCATGGAGTTCGCGTACCTGACCGCGGACGGCATGGCCGTCGACAAGATGCAGTATGCCGCCGTCCTGCGCCAGGCGGGTCCGGGGACGGCGGACGGCCCGGGCAGCGCGGGTGCCAGCGCAGGGGAAGGGGGTTAACGATGGGGACTGCCGTTGTGATCACCTCGGGGAAGGGCGGAGTCGGCAAGACGACTTCCACCGCGAACATCGGCACGGCTCTGGCTCTGTTGGGCAAACGCGTGTGCTTGGTGGACACGGACATCGGGCTGCGCAACCTCGATGTGGTGATGGGGCTGGAAAACCGGATCATCTACGACATCGTGGATGTGGCCTCCGGGGAATGCCGCCTCGAACAGGCGCTCATCCGGGACAAGCGCTTCGACCACCTGGCCGTCTTGCCCGCTTCGCAGACGAAGGACAAGTCGGCGCTCGATCCGGATCGCGTCCGGGACATGGTGGTGCAGCTGAAGCAACAGTTCGATTTCGTCTTCATCGATTGCCCGGCCGGCATCGAGCACGGGTTCAGGGTGGCCGTAGCCGGGGCCGACGAAGCCATCGTCGTGACCACGCCCGAAACCGCTTCGGTCCGGGACGCGGATCGGGTCATCGGCCTGCTGGAGGCGAGCCATCTCAAGTCGCCGAAGCTCATCATCAACCGCATCCGGCCGAAGATGGTCAAACAGGGAGACATGCTGGATATCGATGAGGTCGTGCAGGTGCTCGCCATCGATTTGCTCGGGGTCATTCCGGACGAAGAGACCGTGATCAAGAACAACATCAAGGGAGAACCGATTGTGATGAACCCGGACAGTCGGGCGGCGATGGCGTACCGTCACATCGCCCGCCGGATCCTCGGCGACTCCGTGCCGCTCATGGTGCTCGACGAGGAGCCGGGCCTGTGGAGCCGGGTGAAGCGGCTCATCGGCGGGCGCCGCTGAGCCCGCGGTCATACTCGTCCCGTCATGTCCATACCTATGTAGGGACAGGATGGCGAGGAGGGGCGAGTATGTCCGACGACAAGTCGATCTGGCCTTGGAAGGATTGGAATCCCCGCTCGGCGGCCAAAGCGGCAAAGGACCAGCGGACGGAACCCGTCGCACCGGACTTGCACGATGACAACCCGTGGTTCGCCCCGCGGTCCGGCGCACCGGCGGGCGATGCAGCCGGCGATCCGGATCGCAAGTCCCGCCGCCCCGGGTCGGCGCGATGGCTCGGCGCCGATGCGTCCCCCTACGGATTTTCGGACGAAGACGGAAGTCTGCAGCAGGTGGAAGGGGCCAACCTGCGCCGCTCTTTCGGAACCGCGCGATCCCGCCGGTTCGTGGCAAGGACCGGCCGAATCCCCTCCGTCAACCGGGCGGTTAAGCGGGATCCCGCCGGTGGTGGGACCTGGCTGTTGCAGACGGTGTGCGCCATGGGGCTCGTCGCGGCCGGCCTGTACGCGCACGACAGCCAAGGGAGCATCGCCGACGAGATCCAGCGCGTCTATCACAGCATGTTCACCGAAGACTACTCCACGCTCTCGATGCCGGCGGTCAAGCAGTTCCTCGACGACCACGGCGTCTCCATCCCTGCGTTCTGGACCGGTTCGACCTCTGGCGTCGTACGCCTGCATGCCCCCTTGGCGGGTGTGATCCAGGCCGACTATGCCCCAGGACACCCGGAGGTGTGGATTGCGGGCACGGCGGACGCTCCGGTGCTCGCCGCGGGATCCGGGACGGTTTCCCAGGTCCAACAGGATGCAGACGGCTGGTCGGTGGTCATTGAGCACGGCGCCGTCGGTACATCCTTGTACCACGGGTTGGGGACCGTCAGCGTCCAGGCTGGACAGGCGGTCAGCTCGGGCCAGGTGATTGGCCGGTTGCCGCACAGCGACGCGCCCGTTCTCAGGTTCGCCATGCAGCGCGACGGGGCCTACATCAATCCGCACGATGACATCCACTTTCCGGAGGCCGGTGCATGAATCTGCACCGTCGCTTCGTCTCGCCGGCGGGCGGCGTGCTCGGGATGGCGGGCCTGGCGGCCAAGGTGCGGGTGCATCCGCTCTTTCTCGCCCTCGCCGCCTTCGCGGTGTACGCGGGGTTGTGGCGCGACCTGGTGGTCCTGTTTCTGCTCGTGGCGCTCCACGAATTGGGCCACGCCGCCGCGGCGCAGGCGCTCGGGTACGAGGTGGAGCGGGTGACGCTCCTCCCGTTCGGCGGCGTGGCGACCCTGGGGTACGGAAGCATCGGTTTCGTCCCGCGCCACGAGGCGCTCATCGCCATCGCCGGGCCGTTGGTCAATCTCGGGCTGACGGGGGCGTCGGCGGTCGTGCACGCCTTGGGCCTGTGGCCGGACGCGTTTTTCCTCCGCGTGGCGGAGTTGAACCTGTGGATCGTCGCATTCAACCTGCTGCCCGGGCTGCCCCTCGACGGCGGGCGCATCCTGCGGGCGGCGCGATCGCGCCAGTTGGGGTACGAGGCGGCGACACGGGAGGCGTATGACGTGGCGCTGTGGTTGGCCATCACTCTGTTGTTCCTCGGTACGGCGGCGCTGTGGGCGGGATATCCGCACTTGGGCATGCTGGTGCTCGGGGTCTTTCTCCTGGTCACCGCCTGGGCGGGCCGGCGCGATCTGCGGATGGAGACCATTCGCTTTCTCGACGCGAAACGGCGGGCATCCCGGCGCCGTCCGGAGGTCATTCGGTCGTTGGTCGTGCCCCGGACGACGCCTGTCCGTGACGTCGTCCGCCGTTTTTCTCCGGATCGGTACCACCTCGTCTACGTGCGCAACGAGGCGGGCGAGGTATCGGCCATCCTCGAAGAGGATGAGCTCCTGGAAGCCGTCTTTGACGGGCGGTGGCTCGAGACGGTGGGCGATTGGATGGACCGGCCCTGAGGTTGCCACACGCCCGCTTGGCGTGTTAAGATAGGAAAAGTGTATTGTGCCCATGCAATCTGCTTGGGCCGGCACTGCAACCGCATGTGTCAGGGGCGGCGTGGTCCGACAAACCACCTGGGGTGGTGCCCCGGCAGCGAGTCTGAGTGAAGGAGGCGTGGCGATGTACGCCATCGTCGAGACAGGCGGCAAGCAGTACAAGGTTTCGGAGGGCGACGTCATCGTCGTCGAGAAGTTGGACGCAGAGGTCGGCAGCACCATTCAGTTGGACAAGGTGTATCTCATCGGCGGAGAGGACGGCGTGCGCGTGGGCACTCCGACGGTGGCCGGTGCTTCCGTTTCCGCAAAGGTGGTTGAGCACGGCCGCGGCGAGAAAATCGTCGTGTTCAAGTACAAGCCGAAGAAGAACTATCACAAGAAGCAGGGTCACCGCCAGCCGTACACCAAGTTGCAAATCGAGGCCATCCAGGCGTAAGGCGGGGCGGCGGAACGGTTGATTCAGCTCGATGTGTACGAACAGGCCGGGCGCATTCGCCGTTTCACGGTCCGCGGGCACGCCGGGGCGGGCCCGGCGGGACGGGACATTGTGTGCGCGGCGGTGAGCGCGTTGGTGCTCAATGCCATCAACAGTTGTGAGGTCCTGCTCGGTTGTCCGCTCGCGGTGGACGACGACGGCGAGACCCTGGTGTGCGAGGTACCGGCCGGCACCCGTGACCCGGAGGGTGTCCAACTGCTGCTCGAAAGCATGGTGTTCGGGGTGAAGCAGACCGCCGACGCGCACCCGCGGCACGTGGCTGTTCGTACCCGTTCGGTTTGACAACCGCACACGAATCGATGGCGGGGTTGCGCGGAACGGTTCGCTGCGCGGAAGAAGCGGAGCGCGAAACCCGCCGCGGATAAGGAGTGAGAGCACATGTTGAAGTTCGACCTGCAACGGTTTGCCCACAAGAAGGGCGTCTCCAGCACGCGCAACGGCCGCGACAGCGAATCGAAGCGGCTCGGCGTCAAGCGGGCGGACGGCCAGTTGGTCACCGCCGGCTCCATCCTGGTGCGGCAGCGCGGCACGAAGATCCACCCGGGCAAGAACGTCGGCCTCGGCAAGGACGACACCCTGTTCGCCCTGATTGAAGGCCGCGTCAAGTTTGAGCGGTTCGGCCGCAACCGCAAACGCGTGAGCGTGTACCCGGTGGAGCAGGCAGCGGAGGCCACGGTCGCGGCCGAAGCGTGAACGAGGATGAATCGGTGAAGCCCGGCGCAAGCCGGGCTTTTTTGCGAGGATGGGGCGTGGTGAATCGTGAATGAACTGGAATGCCTGGGTGCGCTCCGGGCGCATCGGCACGAGGTGATGAACGCCCTCCAGGTGGTCAAGGGTTATCTGCAGTTGAAGCGGGTGGATCAGGCAGAGCGCGCCCTCGACCGCCTGTCGGACCGGCTCGCCGACTTCGCACGCCTGCAGGGGGCTGTCGCTCCCGAAGAGGCGGACATTCTCTGGTGCGCCATCACCCTCGGCCGCGTGCGCATCCAGCGCTGGACAACCGGCGTCTGCCGGACCGTGGCGCAGGTGCGCGCCGTGTGCGCGTTGCTGCGGGCGGTCGAATCGTGCGCCGCGGCCGGCGGGATCGACGAGGTCCGAGTATCGGCCGGAGCGGAAGGCGGCGATGTGTGGCTGCGGATCGCGCCGGTGATGGGAGCGGATGATGGGCCGGAGGGGCAACGGTCGCGGGATTGGTGGCACACTGTACAGCAGGAGACGGCCCGCCCGGGTGTGCGGTGGGAACCGGCTGAAGGCGGTGCACGCGTGGTGCGCGTGACCGGCTGAAGACGTGGGCCGGGCGGCAGGAGCCCGGAGGCGAAGGAGGCGATGGGATGTTCGTCGATCAGGCGAAGGTGTACGTCAAGGGCGGCGACGGCGGCAACGGCATCGTCGCGTACCGCCGCGAGAAATACGTGCCGTTGGGCGGGCCGTCCGGCGGTGATGGCGGCCGCGGCGGAGACGTGGTGCTGGTCGTCGACGAAGGGCTGCGGACGTTGTTGGACTTCCGTTACCAGAGGCACTTCAAGGCGGATCGCGGCGAGAACGGGAAGACCAAAAACCAGCATGGCAAGAGCGCGGAGGACCTCGTCATCAAGGTGCCGCCGGGGACCGTGGTGCGCGACGCTGACACGGGGGAGTTCCTGGGCGACCTGGTGCGCCACGGGCAGCGCTTGGTGGTGGCTCGGGGCGGCCGCGGCGGGCGCGGGAATGCCCGCTTCGCCACCGAGGTCAACAAGGCGCCGGACATGGCCGAGAAAGGGGAGCCGGGCGAGGAGCGCAATCTCCTGCTCGAGCTGAAGGTGCTGGCGGACGCGGGATTGGTCGGATTTCCGAGCGTCGGCAAGTCGACCTTGTTGTCGGCCGTGTCGGCGGCGCGCCCGAAGATCGCGGCGTACCATTTCACCACCCTGAGCCCCGAACTGGGCGTGGTGGACGTCGGGGACGGGCGGAGCTTCGTACTGGCCGACCTGCCGGGGCTGATTGAAGGGGCCCACGCGGGGCACGGGCTCGGGCACGAGTTCCTGCGCCATGTGGAGCGGACGCGGGTGATCATCCACGTGATCGACATGGCGGCGGTGGAAGGCCGCGATCCGGTGGCGGACTTCCAAACCATCCAGGATGAGCTGCGGCAGTACGATGCGCGCCTGGTCGAGCGGCCCCTCCTGGTGGCGGCCAACAAGATGGATCTCCCGGAGGCTGCGGAACACCTGGAGCGGTTTCGCCAGGCGTATCCCGACCTGAGGGTGTTCCCGGTGTCGGGGGCGACGGGAGAGGGTGTGCAGGAGTTGGTCTACGCCATCGCCGATCTGCTCGACGCGACCCCTGCCGCGGCCCCCTTGGACGAGGGTACAGACACGCCGCCGCAGACGGAGCAGAAGGTGTACCGGTACGAACCGGAGGAACCGTTTCAGGTCCGCCGCGACGGCCCGGTGTTCGTCGTGGTGAGCCGTGAGCTGGAGAAGCTGGTGAAGATGACCAACTTTTCGCAGCACGACGCGGTGCTCCGGTTCCAGCGCATCCTCCGGCGCAAGGGCGTCGACGACGAACTGCGGCGGCGCGGCGCCAAGGAAGGTGACGTGATTCGGATTGGCGACATGGAGTTTGAGTTTGTCGACTGACCCGCCGCCGTGGTGGACACCGGCCCTGGCTTCCGAAGCGCTGCGGCGGGTCGAGGAGGCGCTGCCCGCGGAGACGGGCGGATTGTTCGTTCAGGGCCCGGAGGGATCCGTGGCGTTGTTCACTCCGCCAGTGCAGGCGGACAGGGTGTCCTTCGCGGCGGATCCGGCGGAGGTCGTTCGCTTCGCGTATTCCAGCAGGGTCCAGGGGACCCGTGTGCTCGGCTCCTTTCATTCGCATCCGAACGGCCGCGAAACGGTGTCCTCGCGCGATCACCCGATGCTGGCATGGGGAGAATGGCACGCGCTGTTCGTGCCGGCGGGCAGCGCCTGGCGGATCCGGTTCTGGCGCCGGCAACCGGGGACAGCATCGGGGACATGCGCTCTGGAGAAATCCAGATGAGCTTGTGAAAGATTTACAATCCCATATCCCGCAGAACGCCGGGAAAACAGGCGGTGGACGATTCGCCACGAACTCCCTCTCACGGAGGTGAAGGGCGTGGAGGAATGGTCCACCGCTGTTTTGTTGCAACAGATCCTCGACGACGCGGTCGAGCACCGGTGTTCGGACGTGCACCTGTTTCCGCACCGGGAGGGCATTCGCGTGCAGGTGCGCAGGGACGGGCGGTTGCACCCATACGCGGAACTGCCCGCTCAGGCGGCGGGGATCATCCGCAAGGTCAAGGCGCTTGCGCGGATGGACGTCGCCGAGACCCGGATTCCGCAAGACGGTTCGTTCCACTGGGACGCAAAGACCACCGCGTGCGACGTGCGGGTGGCGACGTTGCCGACCATTCACGGCGAGACGGTGGTCCTGCGGTTGTTCCCGGCGAAGAGGACCTGTTGGACGTTTGAGGACCTCGGCATGCCCGGGGACCAAGTGCAGGAGGTCACCCGCCTGCTGCAGGCGAACCACGGGATGATCCTGGTCGCGGGCGGGACGGGAACGGGCAAGACCACGACCTTGTACACGATGATGTGGCACCTGTCCAACGCGGGCAAGCGCGTCGTCAGCATCGAGGACCCGGTCGAGAGGGCGGTCGAAAACTGCCACCAGGTGGAAGTGCGAGAGCGGGCAGGAATGACGTTCAGTGCCGGCGTACGCGCGGTGTTGCGCAACGATCCCGACGTGATCATGGTGGGGGAGATCCGAGACGAAGCCACGGCGCAGGCGGCGGTGCGGGCCGCCCTGAGCGGCCACCTGGTCCTGTCGACCACCCACGCCGGGGACTGGATTGGCGCGGCCATCCGGTTGGTTGAGCTGGGCGTGCCGAGATCGGTGGTGGGCGAGGTGCTGCACGCCGTGATCGTCCAAGAACGCACGCCGGCGGCCCGTCTGGCCGACGTCCACCCGGCCGAGGGGGAACGGAGTGCGGAGTGGCAGGCGAAGTTTGAAGTGCATCGGATGCACCCCGAGGCGGCGGCGTGGATCGCGTCGGACGCGCCCTGGCCGGAGGTCCGCCGCAGGCTTCAGCAGGAGGCGCGCGTGGCGCGCCGGGAACGGGCGTGAGGGCCATGCGTCCGGGCGACACGAGCCGAGTTCCAGGATGGGTGCGGGGCGAACGGGCGCGCGGCCGATGGTGGCAACCGGGGGCGTCACGGTTCTCGGGAGCGGTGGGGTGGTGGCAGGCCGCGGCGCGAGGTTGCCGCGTTGCGGCACGATGCTGGAAGTGGGTGGCGCGATGCCGGCAGGCGGTACGACGCGCCTGTGAGCGGCGGGAGGTGTTGCACCGCTTGCCCGACCTGTTCGATCACTGGGCGGAGCTGTCTGCAGCGGGACTGCCGTTCGGGCGGGTGTTCCACGTGTTGCGCCTGTCTGCGCCAAGGCCCGTGGAACGGGCGTACTTGGACGCGCTGGCGGACGCCCTCGAGGCGGGGCAGCCCCTGGCGGCCGTGTGGTCGGACCGGCTGCCGCCGCTGCTGCGGGTGCTGTTTGCCGCCGGGGAGACGAGCGGGCAGGTGGAACGGGTGCTCACGGCCTGGAGTCAGCAGACGCGCCGCCAATGGCGGTGGCGAGAGGAGCTCGGCCGGTCCGCCGCCTATCCGGCCTCCCTGCTCGTCGCGGTGGCGCTGTTGTGCGCGTTTGTGCAGGCCGACCTGTTGCCGACCTTGACCGGTCTGTTTGCCGGACTCGGGGTCGGGCCGCCGCCGGGCGTGGCCTGGGTACGCCGTGCCCTGTTGTGGGTCCCGGGACTCGTTGCGGCTGACATGGCAGGGGTGGCGGCCGGTGCCATGGTCGTGTGGCGGGTTCGCGGCCGGCTGCCTGCGCGCTGGCAGGCGCGGGTATACCGGATGCCCGGGGCGGAGTGGATCCGATTGTGGCGGACCCAGACCGCGTGTCAACTCATGGGGCTGTTGTTGCAGGCAGGGGTTCCGCTGGCCGAGGCCCTGGACCTGTTGGCCGCATCGGCGGGTCCGCGCTGGCTGCGAACGGCGGCCGGCGCGATGCGGCTCCGGGTCCTGGAGGGCCGGCCGTTGCCGGAGGCGCTGTCCGGAGAATGGGACCCTTTGTTCACCGAATTGATCACGTTGTCGGAACAAACCGGCGATTTGGCGCACGCGCTGCATCAGGCGGCGGACCTCACGCAAAGGCGTCTGACGGCCCGGGTGGAATTGGCGCTCCGAGTTCTCTCCCCGGTGCTCCTGCTCGGCATGGCCGCCGTGGTGGCCGGGGTGATGTGGTCGGTGTTCGTGCCCATGTACGACCTGATGGACCGGATGTCCGGCCGCCTGTGACCGGCCGGCGCCCACCGGTCCGCACAGCGGATGACACGGGAGGATGACCGTCAATGAGGAAGTGTACTACTGGTTTACGGGGACGTCCGCGCGACCGTCGGACGGAGAACGGGGCTGGCGGGGAGGCCGGATTCACCCTGTTGGAGATGGTGGTGGCGGTGTTGGTGCTCGCGGTGATGATGAGCGTCGTCGCCCCGCACGTGCTGGGCGTGGGACAGCGGGCGGAGTCGGTGGCCTGCGAACAGAATCAGCGCAACATCCGGGCCGCCCTCGACGAGTATCAACTGATGTACCACAAGTACCCGGCCGGGAACAGCGACGAGCAGCTGCAGGCGCTCGTGGACGCGCAGCTCCTCGATTCCGTCCCGCGCGATCCCGGCGGCGGCCACTACATTTTGAACACCACGGGAAACGAGGTGGTGGTGACCTGTGATGTGCACGGGGAGCTCGGGAACTCCTGACGCCAAGCCGCCGCTTCCCGGCGGAGAGGCGGGGTTCACCTTGCTCGAGGTGACGCTCACCCTCGCCGTCATCGCCCTGGGACTCGCCATCGCGTGGCCTCGCCTCATTCCCGGCGCGATGGACGCCCGGCTACTGCACACGTCGGAGGACCTGGTGTGGCAGATGCGCGTGGCGCAGGCGGTCGCCCAAGCCCAGTCGGAGACGTCCGAGGTCGACCTCAACAAATACGTCGGGGTGTATCACGTCTACTGGGGACCGGCCCTGGTCCGCGTCGGCTGGTTCGATCCCGGTGTACAGTACCAGGACGGGTATTTGCAGATGCAGACGGGGCGGGTCTCCTACAACGCGGCCGGCGACAGCCAGACGGGCGGGGTCGTGCGGCTTCAAGCGGGTGCCCGTGAGCAAGACATCCATCTGTACTTGGGATCCGGGTTGCAGTGGCTGGAGGACCCGCCATGACGTTGTGGGAAGTGGTGCTGGCGGTGTGGATGTTGGCGGTGGCGAGCGCCGGGATCTTCGACGCGTGGTACGTGGGGGTCGAATCCCTGAGGCGGGCAGAGAACCAGGCGGCAGCGATGCAGGCGGCGAACCTGGCCGCGGAACACTGGCTCGCAGGGGATCCCATTCCCGATGCCGTCTCCCAACCCGGTGCGGCGTGCGAGACGGAGGTGGACATGCCGAGTGGCGGGAACACCATGGAGGTGTCGGCGCGGTGTGGGGACGCGGAGGCACGGATTGAGGTGCCGGCGGGGGCTCGCGTCCCGGGCAACTGACGGGCGGACGCGGGGATTCACCTTGCTCGAGGCGGTGGTGGCACTGATGTTGTCCGCCGCCCTCGCCACGGTGCTGGCCCGGACGTGGATCGCCCTCGGTCTCGGGACCCGGGCGATGACCGGAGCGGCAGAAGAGGAGGCGGTGTGGTGGAACGCCAGACGGGTGTTGGCAGCCGATCTGCACGCCGCGGTTCAGGCATCGGCGGACACCGCGGGCTTGCGCTTGGTCACGGCGGACGGCCGCGTGTACCGGTACACGGTGAACGGTCAGGGGCAGTTGGTGCGCACCGCGGCGGGTGGGGGGACGGCCGTGATCGCCGTGGGCCTCACGTCCGCTTCGTTCACCGTATCCTCCGGGGTGGACGTTCGGCTGTCGTTCCGCAGCGGGGTGGAGCGGACGTGGTATGCTGTGACGCTGGCGGAGATCGGGTCATGACGGGCGGTTCTGCATGCTGCCGGGGAGCATACGGTGAAGGCCCGTGGAGGGGGTGGCCGCGGGACACCGGCGCGATCGTCCCGTTCGCACTGGCCGTCCTCCTCATTGCCTCGCTGGGCGCCATGACGCTGGCGGAGGTGGGCGTGTCCGCATGGCGCGTGTCCGTGCTCGACACGCAGCACGCGCAGGCGTATTGGCTCGCCCGCGGGCGGGCCCTGGAATTGGTGCACGAGATCGCGGGCGGCCATTCCCCCGCCCCCGTGTCGGACGTGGTATACTCCTTAGGCAAGGTCCATGCGGTGGTGACGGAGGGCGCCACCTGGGGGATTCAGGTCACGGCGGACACGGGGCTGGCGGCCGACACCGTGCGGGTCACGTACGACGACCGGCAGCACCGGATCACCGCATGGACGGATGCCAACGGATCGTAAACGAGGGACGGGGCCTCGACGATCCTCGGCGGCCGAGGGGGGGATGGGGATGGCGCGCATCGCGCTGGTCGGCATGATGGGCAGCGGGAAGAGCACCGTGGGCCGGTCGTTGGCTGAACGGCTGGGCTATCCATTCGTCGATCTCGATGCCGCAATCGAGGCAGAATCGGGCGTCTCGATTCCCCGGATCTTCGCGACGGGCGGTGAAGCGGCGTTTCGCGCGTGGGAGGAGCGGGTCCTCCGGGCGTTGACGGGCACATCCCAGGATATGGTGTTGGCAACCGGCGGAGGCGTGGTCGTCACCCCGGGCTGCCGTGACCTCCTCCGCGGCCAGTGGAGAACGGTGTGGCTGTTCGCTGGCGTGGACACCTTGGTGGAACGGTTGCAGCCGGAGATGCAGGCGAGGCCCATGCTTCAGACCGGCGAACCGCTCGCGCAACGGGTGCGTGCGTTGATCGCGGCGCGTCAGGCGTGGTATGAGGCGGTGGCGGAGTGGACCGTCTCCGTCGACGGGCGGAGTGTGGAAGAGATCGTCAGGGAACTGGCGGTCCGGTTCGCCGGCGCCTCGGCGGATGCAGAGGACGCGGGGAGGTGACCGCAGATGCAGCACATCCAGCACATCCTGCCGAAAGTCCGGGGCAATGGCCGCGACGAGGCGTACGGCCCGTCGTACTTTCGGGAGGCCATCCCGGAGTTGGCCGAATGGCGGGTGCCGGACGAGGTCATTCTGCGCCACCGGGCGCTTTTGCTCGATTACATCCGCCAGGCGAAAATCTGTGCGGCGTGCACCGGCTACGCCCACTGCGGCAAAGAGGGGGATATGAAGGGATTCACGGAGACGTTGGAACCGTACGGCCCCCAGTTGACGGTGCGCGTGCAGCGGTGTCAGCCGTATCTCGAGGATCTGACGAGGCGCCGGGTGGAGCGGTGGGCGTCCATCTCGGGCAGCCTGCCGCAGGACCGCGAGTACCGCCTGGACAACTTCCCCGTCGAGCAGCGGCGCAAGTATCCGCGCCTGTGGGCGTTTGCCAAGCATTTCGCGGAGACGTTCGAACCGGGCCAGCCCGCCGACGGGTTGTACATCTTCGGTCCGCCGGGCGTCGGGAAGACGCATCTGATGCTGGCGGTGTTCAACCGGCTGCAGGAGCGCGGAGTGCCATGTCTGGTGGTGCGCTCCGACTCCATTTTCGACCGCATGCGCCACATCATCGCCGACAACGGCGATCTCGAGCCGCTGCTTGAGGCGTACGCGACCGCACCGGTGCTCGGGATTGACGAGTTCGCCCAAGAACGAGCCAACGAGTTCACCCTGGAGAAATTGTTCCGCGTCATCAATCACCGCTTTCACAGCAAACTGCCAACCTGGTTCACGAGCAACTACGCGCCGCCGGACATCTACCGGCGGGGCGGCCAGGACCTGCATGACAGTGTCAGCCCGCTGCGCAGCCGCATTCTCCAGATGGCGAAGATGGCCAGGATGGACGGAGAGGACGCCCGCCAGCGCGGCCTCGAAGCCCTCACTTGAGCGCGTCGGGGGACGGCCCGGCGGGGGACTGGGCGGAGGCCGGCCGTTCCGCCAGGACGACCAGTGCCACCTGCCGCAGCTCGACGTCGATCCGGGGTCTCATCCGCGCCTCCAATTCCCGCTCTCTGCGGGCTTGCTCCTGGGCGACCAGCGCGCGTTCCGGCTCCGGCACATCCGGCAGGATACTCCGGTAGTAGGTGCGTACCTGTTCCCGCTCGCCGAGCCACCGGCGCGTGGCCGCGTCGGCCCAGTCATGGGGCCGTTCGGAGAGCCGGCGCTCGACGTGGAGGGAAGCGCGCTGCCAAGCCTGGTCGAGCGAGAGGGTGCCCGACAGACATGCCTTCGCGGGTGTGTCCAGCGGCACCATGTCCAGCCGGTCCAGCGCTGGCAAAAAACGTTCCACCACCTGGCCGTTGACGAGACACACCCCGAGGGACCAGAACTCCTGTTGCGTCAGGTCGCAGCGAAAGGAGACCAGGAGATTCAGCATCAACCAGGGGACCCTGACCGCGTCCGGTGGCAGATGACGGGGGGCCACACAGGCGAATTGTCCGCGGCGGTCGAGGGACTGAAATATCTTGTCCAGGCGGAAGCAGCCGAGGTTGATCCATTCGGCGGCGGGCGGGCGGAAGAAACGCCGCTGCAGATCGGTGAGCCCCTGGCGCTCGGCGTCGCGCAGGGCTTGCTGCCGCAGGCGCTCGTTCTCGCGCTCCAGGGCGGATTCCGCGAAGGCGAGGCGGAGCACGGTCGGCGGCACGTCCTGCTGGGTTTTCTCGACCCACATCCAGTAGTAGGGCCGGTCGGTCAGCTCTTTGTCGACGTCGCGGGGCAGCTGGTATTCCCGGTAGAACGGCGCCTCGTAGACCACCGGTGCGCCCACGGAGGAAAAGTACGCGTCGCAAAACCGCATCCGCTCCTCGTCACTGCGCAGGGGCAGTGCCATCTGCGGGGCCGGCCCGGGTGGAGAAGGAGTCCGCGGCGACGGTGGGCGGGGCGTCTCGACCGTCATTTCGTCACACCTCCGCGTTCTGGGCGCAGCACCTGTTCGCCATACTGGTGCAGGCGCTCCCTCAACTCGTCCTCGCTGATGCTCGTCATCGCCAGGTTGAGGATCTCTTCCTCAAACCGCGCCAATCGCTTCGGGTCGCCGAGGATGTAGTCGAGCTCCCCGATCACCATCTCGAACATCCGGATTTTCTCCTGCAACAGCTCCACGATATGCGCCTCGATGGTGTTGCGGGTGGACAGGTTGTACACGTGCACCTCCTCGGTCTGCCCCAGCCGGTGGATGCGCCCGATGCGCTGTTCCAGTTTCATGGGATTCCAGGGCAGGTCGAAGTTGATCATGTGGTGGCAAAACTGCAGGTTGATGCCCTCACCGCCCGACTCCGTGGCGACGAGCACCCGCGCGCGGTTCGCGAACAGATCTTTCATCCAATCCTTCTTCCCCCGCCGGAATCCGCCGCGGAACGGGACGGCGGGCACGCCGCGCTTGCGGAGCATGTACATCAGGAAATCCTGGGTCGCGCGGTATTCCGTGAAGACGATGCACTTGCCGGGAATTTCGTCCAGCATGCGGAGGACCGTTTCCACCTTGGTGGGCACCTCGATCCGCTGTGCCATCTGCATCAGCTCCGCGATCCGGGCGCAGGCCTCGTCGCTGCGTGTGCGCTTGAGCATCTTTTCCAGCGTCAACAGCGCCGCGTACGGTGACGAGCAGATCTCCCGCTGCAGGGTGATGAGCGGCAACACCGATCCTCGCCGCGCCATCCGCGCCTCGTATTCCCCGCGCAAGAACTGCTGCACCGCGTCGTACAGCGTGCGTTCGGCGGGGTTCAACTCGAGGGGGACGACGTGCACGTGCCGATCCGGCAACGCGGCGGCGCCGTCGCGGCGACGGTTGCGGATCATCACCTCGGTCAACTGGGCCCGCAGAGCGGCCGGGTTCTTGGGCGTGCGGGCGGTGACGGTGTGCTCCTGCACGAATTGCCCGCGGTTGCCCAGTCGTCCGGGCTGTAGCAAGGTGATGAGGGTATGCAGTTCGGCCAGATGGTTTTGCATGGGCGTTGCCGTGAGCAGAAGCATGTACTTGTTGGGGATTTGATTGACCATCTGCCAGTTTTTTGTCCGGCTGTTCTTCAACTTGTGCGCTTCGTCCACGACGACCATGTCCCATTCGACGCCCAGCACCGCCGATCGGTGGGGTTCACGCTTGGCGGTGTCGAGGGAGGCGACGATGACGTCGTAGTGGGCCCAGTTGGCCTCGTGGCGTTGGGCGAACGCGCGGATGCGAAACTTCTCGTTCAACTCGCGCGTCCACTGCAGGACGAGGGAGGCCGGAACTAGGACGAGGATCTTCCGGGCGAGACCGCGCAGCAGATACTCCTTCATGATGAGTCCGGCTTCGATGGTCTTGCCGAGACCGACTTCGTCGGCCAGGATGGCGCGGCCGTGCATCTCTTGAATGACCTGTTTGGCGGTCGCCACCTGGTGCGGGAGCGGAGTGAAGCCGACGACGTGCCCGAGCGCCATCAGATCGTCGAACGCGGGCGCCATGCGGGCCTGGATGGCTGTGGCCGTGAGCCGGAACAAGTTCCAGGCGGCCTGGTTGCCAACGGGCTCCGTTTCTAGGTATGCTGTAAACGCGTAAAGCGAGTCTTGGCCTGTCCAGTAGATTGGAGGCGTCGTGGACGGCATCCGCTGGTCCGCGAGCGGTCCTGTCACCGGGCATCCCTCCAGTCGCGCGGGATGGTGCTGTCCTCTGGGCGAGTTCGTGTCATGCGCTGCTCATCCGGGTGGTCCGGTCCCAGCCTCCGGGCACGCCGGGTACGTCCTAGTATGAGACGTTTTTCACCATTTCTTACACAGCGTGTAATACGCTTGGCGGGCTGGGCCGCCGGCGGATGGAAGGGGGCCGGGTCCCTGGTAGGGAGCGTACGGTCCGCGAAGCGAGGAGGGAGCGCGGTGGCAGAACTGAAAAGGACGCCCCTGTACCCGCTCTATCAAGCGTACGGCGCGAAGACGGTGGAGTTCGGCGGGTGGGAGATGCCCGTGCAATTTTCCGGGATCCTGCGGGAGCACGAAGCGGTTCGGACGCGTGCCGGCCTGTTCGATGTCTCCCACATGGGCGAATTCGAGGTCCGGGGTCCGGACGCGCTGAGGCTTCTGCAGCACGTCGTGACCAACGACGTACAGCGCTTGGAGCCGGGTGCGGCACTGTACACCCCGATGACCAACGAACGAGGGGGTTGCGTGGACGACCTGCTGGTGTACCGGTGGGACAAGGACCGGTTTTGGGTGGTCGTCAACGCGGCGAACATCGAGAAGGACTACCGCTGGATTGCCGGTTGGCGGGACAAGCTGGGCCTCGGGGCCGAGGTGACCGACCGATCCGCCGAGATCGCCCTCTTGGCGCTGCAGGGGCCGCTCGCGGAGCAGATTCTGCAGGGGTTGACCGACACCGACCTGCGGCCACTGCGGTACTACCACTTTTGCGAGGGACGGGTGCTGGGCAAGCCGGTCGTGATCTCGCGCACCGGGTACACCGGAGAGGACGGGTTCGAGCTGTACGCCGCGGCGGAAGACAGTCCGGCCCTGTGGGAGGGCATCCTCGCCCACGGGCAGCCGCAGGGGTTGGTCCCCGCGGGCTTGGGCGCGCGCGATACCTTGCGGTTGGAGGCCCGGCTGCCGTTGTACGGGCACGAGCTCACAGACGACATCACGCCCCTGGAGGCGGGGCTCGGGGTGTTCGTCAAGTGGGACAAGGGCAGCTTTGTCGGACGCGAGGTGCTCGCCGAGCAGAAGGCGCAAGGGGTCAAGCGCCGGATCGCCGGCATCCAGATGCAGGAGCGGGCCATTCCGCGCCAGGGCTATGCGGTCCGCGCCGACGGCCGCGAGATCGGACGGGTGACGTCGGGAACCCAGTCGCCGACGCTCAAGGTGCCTATCGCGCTGGCTTTGTTGGACGCGGATTACGCGGGCGTGGGCGCGCAGCTCACGGTGGACGTGCGCGGCAAGGAGGCGGCTGCCGTGGTGGTCAAGACGCCGTTTTACAAGCGGCCCCGCCGTTCCGACGGCTGAGGTTGGATCCAGGGAGGATGGGCCATTGAACCGTTACAGCTATATTCCCCATACCGCAGAAGACCGGCAGAAGATGATGGCGTACCTCGGCATCCCGGACACGGAGGCGCTGTTCAGCGACATCCCGGAGTCGGTGCGGATGCGCCGCCCGCTTCAATTGCCCGAGGCGATGTCCGAACTGGCGCTGGAGCGCCACCTTCAGCAGTTGTCCCGCAAGAATCTGGACTTTTCGCAGGTGACGAGCTTTCTCGGTGCGGGGGCGTACGAGCACTATGTCCCGAGCGTCGTCGACGCCATCATCAGCCGGTCCGAGTTTTACACGTCCTACACGCCGTATCAACCGGAGATCAGCCAGGGCATGCTCCAGGCCACCTTTGAATACCAGACGATGGTGGCCGAGTTGACCGGTATGGACATCGCCAACGCGTCCATGTACGACGGCCCGACGGCGTTGGCGGAGGCGGGACTCGTGTGCTGCGTCCACACGCGCCGCAACAAACTGCTCGTCGCGGCCAACGTGCACCCGGAGTACCGCGCGGTGTTGTCGACGTACGCCTCCGGGCAGGCGGTGGAAGTGGTGGAAATTCCGCTGCGCGGGGGATGCGTGGACCCCGACGCCTTGAGCCGGTTGTGCGACAGCACGGTGGCCGGGGTGTTGGTGCAGTATCCGAATTTCTTCGGCTGCGTGGAGGACCTGCAGGAGTTGGCGGACATCGCCCACCGTGCGGGCGCGCTGCTCGTCGTCGCCGCGTATCCCATCGCCCTCGGGTGGCTCGCGGCTCCGGGCGAGCGCGGCGCGGACATCGTGGTGGCCGAAGGGCAGTCCCTCGGCAACGCCGTCGCCTACGGCGGGCCGTACCTCGGCATCATGGCCGCCAAAAAGGATCTGATGCGGCGGCTGCCGGGGCGCATCGTCGGGCAGACGAAGGACACCCAGGGCCGGCGCGGGTTCGTGCTGACCCTGCAAGCGCGCGAACAGCACATCCGGCGCGAGAAGGCGACCTCCAACATCTGCTCCAACCAGGCGCTCAACGCCCTGGCTGCGACCGTTTACTTGGCCTACATGGGGCCGGCCGGCTTGCGCGAAGTGGCGCTGCAAAACCACCACAAAGCGCGCTATCTGCAGGAGCGCCTGTGTGCGTTGCCCGGCGTGGAGCGGGTCTTCCCGGAGCCGTATTTCAACGAGTTTGTCCTGCGGCTTCCGCGGCCCGTGGCCGAGGTCCAGCAGCGGCTGCTCGAGCAGGGATTCCTGTTCGGGTTCGATCTCGGACGGGCGTATCCCGATCTGGAAGGCTGCGTCCTGCTGACCGTCACCGAAGTGCGCACGCGCGAAGAGATGGACGCCGTCGTCTCGGCATTGGAGGGATGCTTGTGAGCCTGCAACGGGAAGGCGATCAACCGTTGGTGTTTGAACGCAGCCGGCCGGGACGGCGGGCGTACACCTTGCCGGCGCTGGACGTGCCGGAGGCGCCCCTGGAGGATATGGCGCCGTACGTGCGTCCGTCCGACGTGCGCCTGCCAGAGCTGAGCGAGGTCGACGTCATCCGCCACTACACCGCCCTGTCGACCCGCAACCACGGGGTGGATTCCGGGTTCTACCCGCTCGGATCGTGCACGATGAAGTACAACCCAAAGCGCAACGAGCGCGCGGCCCGGTTGCCCGGGTTCGCCAACATCCACCCGCTGCAGCCCGAATCCACCGTCCAGGGCGCGCTCGAGCTGATGCACACGCTGCAGGGATTCCTCGCGGAAATCACCGGCATGGATGCGGTCAGCCTGCAGCCGGCCGCCGGCGCGCAGGGGGAATGGACCGGGTTGATGATGATTGCGGCGTATCATCGCGATCGCGGTGAGCGCCGGGACAAGGTGATTGTTCCGGATTCCGCGCACGGCACCAATCCGGCGTCGGTGACCATGGCGGGCCTCAAGGCGGTGACCATCCCCTCGAACCCCGACGGGAGCGTCAACCTGGACGCCCTGCGCGAGGCGGTGGGCCCGGACACGGCGGCGTTGATGCTGACCAATCCCAGCACGCTCGGGTTGTTCGAGACGCAGATTGAAGAAATTGCGCAGATTGTGCACGCGGCGGGGGGCCTCCTGTACTACGACGGGGCCAACATGAATGCGATTCTCGGCTACGCGCGGCCCGGCGACATGGGCTTCGACGTGGTCCACCTCAACCTGCACAAGACCTTTTCGACGCCGCACGGAGGCGGCGGCCCAGGCGCGGGGCCCGTCGGGGTCAAGGCGCACCTCGAGCCGTATTTGCCCAAGCCGACGGTGGAACGGCGGCACGACGGGACGTACCGGCTCAACTGGGACCGTCCGCAATCCATCGGCAAGGTGAAGGGCTTTTATGGGAACTTCGGCGTCCTCGTCCGCGCGTATAGCTACATCCGCACGTTGGGCCCGGACGGGTTGAAGCAGGTGTCTGAACACGCGGTGCTCGCGGCCAACTATCTGATGCGGCGGTTGGCGGAGGCGTACGATGTCCCGTTCAATCGCGTCTGCAAACACGAATTTGTGCTCTCGGGCCGGCGCCAGAAGCAGCAGGGCGTACGCACGCTCGACATCGCCAAGCGGCTCCTCGACTTCGGTGTGCACCCGCCGACCATCTACTTCCCGCTGATTGTCGAAGAGTGCCTCATGATTGAGCCGACCGAATGCGAGAGCTTGGAGACGCTCGACGAGTTCGCCGACATCATGCTGCAGATTGCGAAAGAAGCGGAGGAGAATCCGGAGTTCGTGCGGGCTGCGCCGCACCGCACGGTGGTGGGCCGCTTGGATGAGGTGACGGCCGCCCGGTCGCCCGTCCTGCGGTACACCTTTCCCGAGGAAGGCGAAGCGGCCGGCGGGCGCGCCTAAGGGCGCGTCGCCGGCAGCGCGGATGGGGTCTGCTGCGAAGCCCGAACCGTGCCGTCATCCTGCAGGTGCCGGACATCGTCGATGGCTGTGGCCTGCCACTGGCCGTCACGGTGGATGAGGCGCGTGACCCCGGTGTTGTGCAGGGAGACCTCGTCCATGATGCCGATGGACCTGAGCAGCGCTCGGATCCATCCTCCGTGGCTGACGCACAGCACCCTGGCATGCGGATAGCTGGCGGCGACCCGCGCGAGGAAGCGCTCGGCCCGCTGGCGCACCTGGCCTTCTGACTCCGCCCCGTCCTCGGGCAACGGGAGGACGGCGCGCGCGTCCGCGCGAGGGTCGCGCCGGGTGCCTTCCAGCCGTCCGAAACACCGCTCTCGCAGGTCGGTGTCGAGGATGAGGGGAATCCCCCGGCCCGTTGCCAAGATCTCGGCGGTGGCCTTGGCCCGCACGAGATCGCTGCTGAGGATCACGGTGAATGGCGTCGCGCGCAAGCAATCGGCGAGCCGTGCCGCCTGGCGCAGGCCTTTCCCGTTGAGCGGGATGTCGGTCCAACCCTGAACCCGGCCCTCCGCGTTCCAATCGGTCTCTCCATGGCGCACAATCCACAGCTCGGTCACGGGATTCCCTCCCTGGCGGCGATATGTTTCAGTATATCAACGCATGTGATACAATGACAGCGATTTGTCTTCTTTACACGGTATGAAGGTGGATTCTGAATGGCTGAGCGACCGTATCTCCTCGTCGTGAATGGGCCGAATCTGAACCGCCTTGGGCAGCGCGAGCCTCAGGTGTACGGCACCGAGACCCTCCACGATGTGTGCGTGCGCGTCCGTGAAGTGACCGAGGCCTGCGGGGTCGCCGTGAAAGACTTCCAGTCCAACCACGAGGGTGCCCTGATTGATTTCCTGCAGCAGCACGGGCCGGGGTCCATCGGGATTGTCCTCAATCCTGGCGCCCTCGGCCATTATGGGTACGCCCTGCGGGACTGCGTGGCGGAGGTCGGGCGTCCCGTGATTGAGGTACACATCTCGAACGTGCACCGCCGCGAGGCGTTCCGCCATCAGCTCGTGCTCGCCCCCGTGGTCCTGGGGCAGATTGTCGGGCTCGGCACGGCGGGATACGTGTTGGCAGCCCGGCATCTGCTGGACCTGTGGAGGCGGGAGCGAGGGGGAGAACGCGAATGAGCGGCAGATTGGACCGGTTGCGCGCGGAGATGGCCGCGCGCGGATTGGACGCGATGCTCGTGTCGAGCCCGGAGAACCGGCGTTATGTCAGCGGGTTCACCGGAACCTCCGCCAATGTGCTGGTGACGGTTGACCGTGCGCTCGTCATCACCGACTTTCGGTACACGCAGCAGGCCAAGGCGCAGTGTGCGGGATTCGAGGTGGTGCAGCAACAGGCCTCCCACGGGGGAGCGTTTCTCGAGTTGCTGGCCGAGCTCGTCCAGTCGCTGGGTGTGAAAGCGGTCGGATTTGAGCAAGACTACCTCACATATGGCGAGGTGGAGCGCTACCGAACGTTGGAGAAGACCGTGCCCGGCTTCACCTGGGTGCCGGTCTCCGGCGTGGTGGAACGCCTTCGCATCGTCAAGGACGAGGCGGAGATCGCCATCCTCGAAGAGGCGGCCCGCATCGCGGATGAAGCGTTCGAGCATGTGCTCGGCGTGCTCCGGCCGGGCCTGACGGAGCGCGAAGTGGCCCTGGAACTGGAAATCCAGATGCGCAAACGGGGGGCCTCCGGGGCGGCGTTCGACACCATCGTGGCGTCCGGCTGGCGGTCGGCGATGCCGCACGGGGTGGCCAGCGACAAGGTCCTCGAGATGGGGGACCTGGTGACGATGGACTTCGGCGCCCTGTACCAGGGATATTGTTCGGACCTGACCCGCACGGTGGTCATCGGCAAGGCCAATCCGCGCCAACGCGAGATCTACGAACGCGTGCTGGAGGCGCAGCGGCTGGCCTTGGCGGCGGTCCGGCCCGGCATCACAGGCCGGGAGCTGGACGCTGTGGCGCGGGACGCGCTGGCGCGCCATGGCCTGGCGGAGGCGTTCGGCCATTCGCTGGGACATGGCATCGGCTTAGCGATCCACGAGGATCCGCGTATCTCGAAGACCGGAGAGGACGTTCTGGAACCCGGGATGGTCATCACCATCGAGCCGGGCGTCTATCTGCCCGAGTGGGGCGGGGTGCGGATTGAGGAAGACGTGGTCGTCACGCCGAACGGCGGGCGGGTGTTGACGCATTCCGCCAAGGATACGTTGATTGAGGTTTGAGACATCAGGAGGGGTTTTCGTGATTTCCAGCAACGATTTTCGCACCGGTACGACGATTGAAGTGGACGGCGAGATCTACCGCGTGATTGAGTTCATGCATGTGAAGCCCGGGAAGGGCGCTGCGTTCGTGCGCACAAAGCTGAAGAACGTCAAGACGGGCGCGGTCAAGGAGACCACGTTCCGGGCCGGGGAAAAGGTGCCGCGCGCGCACATCGAGACGCGCGAGATGCAGTACCTGTACAACGACGGGGATCTGTACACGTTCATGGATACGGAGACGTTTGACCAGATCACCATTCCCAAATCGCAGTTGGAGTACGAATTGAATTTCCTCAAGGAAAATATGAATTGCTTCGTCGTGATGCACCAAGGGCAGCCCATCGGCATCGATCTGCCCAACACGGTGGAGCTGAAGGTCATCCAGACGGAGCCGGGCATCCGCGGCGACACCGCGACGGGCGGCAGCAAACCGGCGACGGTGGAGACCGGATACACGCTGCAGGTGCCGTTCTTCATCAATGAAGGGGACGTGTTGGTCATCGACACGCGCACCGGCAACTACGTGTCGCGCGCCTGAGGGGCGAATCCGCGCCATCCCGCCTGGCCGGGCAGGGATGGCCTGCCGCGCGCGCCGCGCGAGAAAGAGTGACCCGAGCGGTCTTTCCGCTCGGGTTTTTTGCATTTGCGTCCGGTGAGTGGTTCTGCCGCATGGACGAGCGGCATATCGAACAAGCGTGGGGGGTGACGTGGCATGCGTGCACGGCGGATCAGCGGTGTTTGAGGTCATCGACAAAGTGGTGTATGCGATGGCCGGGCTCCGTTTCTTGTCCAGTCTGGCGGAGTTGACGGGTGCCTGCCTGATGCTGTACTTCGGCACGGCCGCATCGGCGTTGCAGGTCAATGCGGCGCTCGCCCTCGTCGGTCCGTTGGTGTTGGTCACGGTGACGATGCTCGGCATCAGCGGGCTCGCAGGCGAAATGGCCCTGTGGCGCATCGCCTTGATTGTGCTCGGTGTGGGCTGCATCCTGCTCGGAGCACGCGGGTAGGAGAAGGATCCCGGCCGGGCGGGCGGGATCACTGGACGGACTTTCGCACCAGGCTGAACACGAGGAACATCAACAGCACGAAAATTACGAGAAAGACCACAATCCAACGCACCAAGACGGCGACGTCCACGGCCGTCCCTCCCTCCGCCGAAAACGCAGTTGTCTTCTGTTATGGGATGCGGCACCCCGCTCTCGGGTGACGGCTTTCTCGCCCGGACTGGCTGTCATATCGCTCCCGGCCTGTCCGTATACATGGACTAACCAGGGAGGTGGAGGACGTTGTGTGGAACCGGGAATCCGCACCGGCAGGGGATTGGCCCTGGCAGCAGGTTTTCCGCGTCTGTCCGCCCGACGTCGCCCAGCGCCTGCAAAGCCTCCCGTCGGCGGTCCTGGAGCGCGTGGAGGAACTCCGGTTTCGGCTCCACCAACCGCTGCAGGTGTGCGGGGCGGGCTTGGATCAGTTCTTGCACCGGGAACGGGGTCTGACCCGCAGCCCGGACGAGGCGATGCGGGTGACCGAGGACCATCTGATGCGGGTCATCCAGGTGGTCACGCAGTCTTCCTTGTACGCGGTGGAGGACGATCTGCGCCGCGGGTTCGTCACCATGCCGGGCGGTCACCGCGTGGGGGTCGCCGGCCGGGCGGTGCTGTACGAGTCGGGGGCCGTGCGATCCATCCGCAGCATCACGTCCGTCAACGTCCGGATCGCGAGGGAACGGCTGGGTGCGGCCGATCCGCTGCGCGCCCACGTGCAGGACCCGGTCAGCGGCGCACCGCTGAGCGTGCTGCTCATCTCGCCGCCGCAGTGCGGCAAGACCACGCTCCTCCGCGACCTGGCCCGGCTGTGGAGCGAGGGAGGCCTGCCCGCAGGGCGTCCGTGCAAGGTGGCCGTGGTCGACGAGCGCTCCGAGATCGCCGGGTGTGTGGAGGGCGTGCCGCAGTTCCGCCTTGGCCCGCGCACCGATGTGCTGGACGCGTGCCCGAAAGCGGAGGGGATGTTGATGGCCATCCGCAGCCTGTCTCCGGATATCGTGGTGACGGACGAGATCGGCCGTGCCCAGGACGTCGGCGCCATCCTCGAGGCGGCGCACGCGGGGGTGGCGGTACTCGCCAGCGCTCATGCGCGAAATCTCGACGAGTGGCGGACGCGGCCGCACATGGGAGAACTGTTTCACGGGCAGGCGTTCCACCGTTACGTGGTCCTCAGCCGCCGCCGCGGCCCAGGGACTATCGAGTCCATCCTCGACGCCAGAGGGCTGCCGGTCGCCGGGGTTTCCAACCTCTCCCGAAGGACGGATGCGCCTTGATGAAAGCGATTGGCGCCGCCCTGGTGTTCGTGGCCTGCACCGGGATTGGCTTTCGCATCGCCCGCGACTACCGGGAGAGGCCACGCCAACTGCGCGCGCTGATGCAGGGGATGCGGTTGCTGCAGGCGGAGGTGGAGTACAGCGTCACGCCGCTGCCCGCCGCGCTTCGCCGGGTGTCGGAACGGGTCTCGCCGCCCGCCGGCGTCCTGTTCGCCGCCGCCGCGGACATCCTGCAGGATGGCGACGTCCCGGTGGCCGACGCGCTCGCGCGCGCACTGCACGAGGCAGGCCGTTCCTCCGCCTTGCGCGAGGCCGACCTGGAGGTGGTACGGGAGTTCGGCCGGACGCTCGGCACGTCGGACCGGGTGCACCAGAGCCAGCAGTTCGAGGTGGCCATCGTTCGCCTGGCCGGGTTGGAGGAGGAGGCGCGCGAGCTTCAGCGCACGCACGAGCGCCTGTGGCAGTATATCGGGGCGCTGGTGGGGCTGACGATTGTGATCCTGCTGTACTAACGGCGGCTGTGCCGCCCTTGGGGGGATGGGCCGTGACACCGGAGATCCGCGCCATCTTGCAAATTGCCGGCATCGGCTTCCTCGTCGCCTTCCTGCATTCCCTGCTCAAGGAGAGCGGCAAGGAGAATTACGCGTATTGGACCACCGTCGTCGGCTTGGTGGTGGTCTTCATGATGGTCATCGGGTATGTCGGCAACCTCTACCGGGAGATTGAAACCGTGTTTTTGCGGCAGTAGGTGAGCCGGGTGCAAATCTTACAGCTGGTGGGCATCGGATTGACGGCGACGGTCATCGTGGTGGTGCTTCGCGAGCGGATGCCGCAGTTCGCAATGATGGTCGGCCTGATGGCCGGCATCGTCCTGTTCCTCGCGGTCCTCGGGCCGATGCAGGACGTGGTGCGCGCCATCACGGACCTGGCCCAGGCCGCGCGGGTCGATCAGGGATTTCTCGGCACCGTGCTGAAGATCATCGGGATTGCGTACATCGTCGAATTCGCCGCGCAGGTGGCCCGGGACGCCCATGAGGGGGCGTTGGCCGGAAAGATTGAACTGGTGGGCAAAGTCGGCATCGTCGTCCTGGCGGTCCCCATCATCACGGGGGTGGTCGAGTCGGTGGTGCATCTTCTGCCGTGAGGAGGGAGTGGGATGCCGGTGCGCTGGCGATGGTGGACGGGCGTTCTGCTGTGGTTCGGGCTGCTGTGCGGGCTCGCGGTCCATCCCGGACTGGCACGGGCGGCGGTCGATCCCGCCGGTGTCTCCGCTTCGGCTCCCCTCGGCTCGGACGCCCCCGGCCAGAGTGCCCTGGCGCAGGCGGGCAATTCCGCGCGCGCGGCGGCCGAGCAGCAGTTGGACCAACTGCCCGTGCAGTCCATCGACCGCTTCTGGCATGACCTGCAGGCCGAATACGGCGGGTTTTTGCCGGACGTCCCGGGGGGCAGCATCGTCCGCTCCATCCTCGACAGCGGCGGATTCAACCTGCACGGCATCGCCGCCGGCGTCGTGCGCTACTTCCTGCGCGAGGTGCTGGACAACGCCCAACTGCTGGGGGGCATCCTGGTGCTCTCCGTGCTGGCCGCCCTGCTCGAGTCCATGCAGGCCGCGTTCGAGCGCCAGACCGTCAGCCAGGTCGCCTACTTCGTCGTGTTCCTCGTCTTGCTCGTGCTCGCCATCGGATCGTTCACGGAAGCGGTGGGGACCGCCAAGCACGCCATCCAGTCGATGACCGATTTCATGCTGGCGACCGTGCCGTTGGTGGTCACGGTCATGGCGGCGTCCGGATCGCTCGTGTCGGCCGCGTTCTTTCAACCTCTGCTGCTGTTCGCCGTGCATCTCATCAGCAACGTCGTGTTTCTGTTCGTGTTCCCGCTCATCTTCTTCGCCGCCGTGATGGACATTGTCAGCGCCCTGTCTCCCCGCTACTCGTTGACCCGGCTCGCCGGGTTGCTGCGGACCGGGGGCGTCGCCGTCCTGGGCCTGTGTCTGAGCGCGTTTCTCGGGGTCACCGCGGTGGAGGGACTCGGCAAAGGCGTCGCCGACGGCGTGGCGCTGCGCACCGCGAAGTTCGCGGTCAGCACCTTCGTCCCGGTGGTGGGCAAGGCGGTGTCGGACGCGGCCGAGACGGTGGCCAGCGCCTCGCTGTTGGTCAAGAACGCCATCGGCGCGGCGGGGCTGGTGATGGTCGCGTTCATCGCCCTCTTCCCGGTGCTCAAGATCCTGGCGCTGTCGCTCATCTACCACGGCAGCGCCGCCTTGATGCAACCGCTCGGGGACAACCCGATGGTGGACTGCCTGGGGGCCATCGGCAAGAGCATGGTGCTCCTGTTCGCGAGCGTTGCCGCGGTCGCCCTGATGTTCTTCTTCGCCATCTGCATCCTGTTGGTCTCGGCCAACCTGGCGGTGATCATGGCATGACGGCGATGGGCGAGTGGCTCAAGCAGATCATCCTGTTGGTGATCCTCGCCGCCTTGGCGGATCTGCTGTTGCCGACCAAGGCGATGCAGCGGTACGTACGGGCCGTCATGGGGGTGGCCATCCTGGCCGCGATGCTGCAACCGTTCTTGCCTTATCTGCGTTCCGACTGGGCGGACCGCGCCGCGGCAGCCATCGATGCCGAACTGGCGCAACCGCCGGCGGGTGTGCAGGCGCCCGCGGCCGCGGGGATAGAGGACGTCCTCAAGGCGCAGCAGGCGGAGGCCGCAGACGACCTGCTCGGACGGCGGCTGGCGGAAGACATCGCGGAGGCGTTCGGTGGACCGGCGCCCACGGTCCGGGTGACCGGGGCGGCAACGGGTGCGGCCGCTTCCGTGGACATCCGCATCGATCCCCGTCTCGCCAGCCAGGCCGACGCCATCGCCGCATGGACCGCCGACCAATTGCAGATCCCGCGCGGCCGCGTCACGGTGCACGCGGGGTGAAAGGAGAGATTCGGTGGATCTCAAACCCTTGCACCAGAACAAGTGGCTGATCTTCCTCGGCATCATCGGGATCGCCTGCCTCTTGCTCGGGACGTTCGCGGGCCGCGGCGGGGTGCGTGGCGCTTCCGCCGTCACCAGCCAAGCTTCGGCGCAGCCGACGGCTGCGGCGGGCGCTCCAGCCGCGCCGGACGATAGCCAGGTGGGCTCCGTGCACGACCTGGAGCAGCGCTATGCCCAGCAGCTCGCGGGGATGCTCAAGCAGATGCAGGGCATCGCGGACGTGTCGGTGATGGTGACCGTCGATTCGACCGAAAGTCTGCAGTTGGCGCAGAACACCCAGCAGACCACGCAGACGCAGACGAGCGGCCAGCAGACGACTTCCCAGAGCACGACGACCCGCAGCGACGTGTTCACGGAGCGCACGGGTGACGGCGACAGCGTCCCCTTCGTCACGCAGCGCGTCACCCCGAAGGTACGCGGGGTGCTGGTCTTGGTTAAAGCGGACGACTTTTACGTCGCCAAGGCACAAATCATCGATGCGATCCGGCATGTCTTGGACGTGCCCGCATATAAAATTAGCGTGGAGCCGGAAAGGTGAAAACGTAGAGTGGGAGGAATGTACAGGTGGTCAAACGGCAAACGGTGTGGCTGTCCACGATGATGGTGTTGTCGCTGATGCTCATCGGCTACTATACCATGAACAATGACGGGGGACTCACCGCCACGAAAAACCCGGACGGGTCGTCCGTGGCCACGAGTGCCACGCCGCCGGACAGCGGCCAGTCGAGCCAGTCGAGCCAGACGAGCGGGACGGGGACGACGGGCGCGACGAGCCAAAGTGGCACCAGCCAGACGGGGACGGGGAGCCAGGCGGGCACGTCTGGCCAGACGAGCACGACGGGCACCGGGACCAGCCAGGCGGGCGGCACGGCCTCTTCTTCATCCGATTGGTACGTCAACATGGAGACTCAACTGGAACAGCAGTACGCGCAGCAGGTGGACACGTACAACCAGGTGATCAGCAACAGCAGCGCCAGCGCGGATCAGATCGGGCAGGCGAAACAGAAGCTGGAGCAGTTGCAGACGCTGGTAGGGAATCTGGAGACGGCCCGCGACCGGGTCCTTGGCCAGGGCTACAAGGACTGCGTGATCATCCCGGACGCCAGCGGACAGAAGGCCGTGGTGTACGTGAAGACCGACAAGCTGACCGCGCAGCAAGCCGTATCCATCGTGAACGTGGTGAGCCAACAGTTGAACCTGCCGGTGGTGAACGTGACGGTGCAGGCCAAGGCCTGAGGATTCCGCTCAAAGCGCCCCGCGGCGAGCGCCGGGGCGCTTTTTCAATGCCCCGGACCGACGGGGTGCCCCCTGAACGATGGAGTGCGCCGCCAGTTTCTCGTGTGCTATACTAGGGCGAGTGGTGGACACGTCTATCGTCGAGGGGTGACCTTGGGTGTTGAAAATCGGGGAGATTCGCGAACTGATCCGACTCCTGGATGACACAAGTCTCGCGGAGATCCGCATCGAGACTGAGGATATGAAACTCCTTCTGAAAAAACCGGACATCCCGGCGGTCGCGCCGCAGGCGGCTGTGCCGGCGATGCCGGCGGCGTCTCCCCAACCCGCCGTGCCGGCTCCCGCCGAGCCCGCTGCCGCGCCGACCGCTGCGCCATCCGCACCCGCGGCCGCCCCTGCGCCGGAACTCGCGGAGGATGAGGCGAACATACATATTATCAAATCGCCGATGGTCGGTACGTTCTATCGCGCGCCTGCCCCGGATGCACCGCCGTACGTCGAGGTGGGGACCAAGGTGACGGAGAAGACGGTGGTGTGCATCGTCGAGGCGATGAAGCTGATGAACGAGATTGAAGCAGAGGTGTCGGGCGAAGTGGTGGCCGTCCTGGCGGAGAACGGCCAATTGGTGGAGTACGGCCAACCGCTGTTCAAGATTAAACGAGCGTGAGGAGATCCGCGATGTTCAAACGCGTTCTGATAGCCAACCGCGGGGAGATCGCCGTGCGCGTCATTCGCGCATGCCGCGAACTCGGCATTGAGACGGTCGCGGTGTACTCGGAGGCGGATCGCGACGCGCTGCACGTGCAGATGGCGGATGAGGCGTACTGCATCGGGCCGGCGCCGAGCCGGCAGAGCTATCTGCACATTCCGAGCATCATGTCGGTCGCGACCCTGACCGGTGTCGATGCCATCCATCCCGGATACGGATTTCTTTCGGAGAACCCGGATTTCGCCGAGGTCTGCGAGGCCTGCGGGATCACGTTTATCGGCCCGAGCGCGCGCGCCATCGAAGCCATGGGGGACAAGTCGAGGGCGAAGGAGACGATGAGGCGGGCGGGCGTGCCGACCGTTCCCGGGAGCGACGGGCTCTTGGCCGACGCGGACGAGGCGGTCGCCCTCGCCGAACAGGTGGGCTACCCGGTGGTCATCAAGGCGACGGCGGGCGGCGGCGGGAAGGGGATCCGCATTGTGCGCGACCCGGATGCGCTGCGCCAGGCGGTGACGACGGCCCAGCGGGAGGCGGAGACCGCCTTCGGCAACGCTGGCGTCTATCTCGAAAAGTACATCGAGCGGATGCGCCACGTGGAGGTCCAGGTGCTGGCGGACCGCCATGGAAACGTCATTCACCTGGGGGAGCGGGACTGCTCCGTCCAACGCCGTCTGCAGAAATTGGTGGAAGAGTCGCCCTGTCCCGTCCTGTCGCCAGAGACGCGGGCCGCGATGGGAGCGGCCGCCGTGGCTGCGGCGCGGGCAGTCGGCTACGTCGGGGCCGGGACGGTGGAGTTCATCTACACGCCGGAAGGCGACTTTTACTTCATGGAGATGAACACGCGCATTCAGGTCGAACACCCGGTGACCGAGTGGGTCACCGGGATCGACCTCGTCCGCGAACAGATTCTGGCGGCGGCCGGTGAGCCGTTGTCCGTCCGGCAGGAGGATGTGGTGCTCTCCGGACACGCTATCGAGTGCCGCATCAACGCAGAGGATCCGGAGCGCAACTTCATGCCGAGCCCCGGCAAAATCGAGGCGTACCTTCCGCCCGGAGGGATGGGGGTGCGCGTGGACAGCGCCGCCTATCCGGGGTACGTGGTGCCCCCGACCTACGACTCGATGATTGCGAAGCTGATTGTCTGGGCGCCGACGCGCGAGCAGGCCATCGACCGCATGCTGAGGGCGTTGGGCGAGTTTCGCATCGAGGGGGTTCGCACGACCATCCCGTTCCATCAAAGGCTGCTCCGGCACGAGAAATTCCGCTCGGGAGACGTGACGACCCGGTTCCTGGAAGAGTACCCGGTCCTGTAGGGTCTTGGTCCCGTCGGAGAGGAATGGTATACTTCAGCCAACGTGGGCGGAAAGGATGTCTGCCATGCAGGATATGGAGTTCGAGGCCACCGACCTCGGGAGGATTCAAATTGCGGACGAGGTGATTCAGATCATCGCCGGCATCGCGGCGAGCGAGGTGGTCGGCGTGGTCGAATTGAGCGGGGGCTTCGCCGGAGGCATCACCGAATCGCTCCTCGGACGCAAGAATTTCACAAGGGGCGTTCGCGTCCAATTTGGAGAAGCGGATAGGACCTGCACCATTGAACTGGCGGTGGTGCTTCAGTTCGGCGTGAACATCCCGTCCGTCTCGTTGGCGGTACAGGAGCACGTCAAGCGCACGGTCGAGAGCATGACCGGATTGGACGTGACGGCGGTGCACGTCCATGTCGCCGGCATCAGCCTGCACACCGAGAAGGACAAGGGCAAGGAAACGCAGGAATTGGCGGCAGACAAACGGGCGCGCTGACCGTCCTCCGGGGAGGGGTACTGTGAGCGCTTTGGATCGCGTGTTGTTGATCATCTTCTGCCTGGCGGGCCTGGCGGCCGGCGCCTGTGCGTTTCTCGTCGGCGCCGGGGCCCTGGCTCCCGCCGGAGGGGTGGGAGAATGGGCGGCATACCCGGACAATGCCTATCTGATGGCGGGAGGCGTGGTGTTCGCGCTCCTGGCGGTGCGCTTCCTGTTTTACAAGGTGCGCCGACGGGAGCCGGACTTCGTGTTGCTCCCGGGGGATTTCGGGCACATTCGCATCTCGTTTGACACCATCCGGGAATTGGCCAACCGCACCGGGCGGTCGGTGCGCGGCGTGCATGAATTGGATACGCGCGTGCGCCACGGGCAATCGGGGATTGTGTTGGCGGTGCGCGTCCGCGCGCTGCCGGATCTGGACTTGGCCCAGATGGGCCGCGAGATCCAGGAAGCGGTCAAGGCGTACGTGGAACGGACCACAGCGGTGGTCGTGGAACAGGTCCTCGTAAGCGTCACCGAGATCTCCGGAGGCGCTTCCGCGCGCGGTTCGCGAGGGTGGAGTCAGGCATGAACGGGGTGCGCGAGGCCTGGGCCTGGTTCCGTTCGCTGAAGCGGCGGTGGCACGGGCTCTTGGCCGGGTGCGTCCTGTGGGCGGTGTGGATGGCCTTCGGTTTTTGGGCCACAGTATTACTGTTGATCCTCGGCGGCGGCGGTTTTGCGGCCGGACGCGTGCTGGAGCAGCACGAGTCATGGCGCGACGTCGTCGAGAAGCTGTTGAGCGAGCGGTTCGGAGATTCGTGAACCGGCGGAGCGGTGCGCTCCGCTTCCTCTGCGCAAGCCCCTGCGTGCCGCGCCCTTCCCTTTTACTGACAGTTGGGCGGGCGCTATGCGGTGTGTCTTGCGTAGCACAAACGGAGCGTAGCGCCCGCCCAACGAACAAGGAGGTGGTGGGATGCGGCGCCATGACCTGCGCGCGAAAGCGGTGCAAGCCATCTATCAGATCGAGGTCGGAAAGTCGAGTGCGCAGGAGGCTGTCCGCCACGTCTTCGAGGACGAGGAGTCGGCGACGGACGCGGATCGAACGTATGTGGCGCGTCTGGTGGAAGGCACGGTGGCGGCGTTGCCGGAAATTGACGGCATCCTGAAGGAGCGCGTGCAAGGGTGGCGGCTCGACCGGATTGCGCGTGTGGATCTCGCCATCTTGCGGCTCGCCGTCTTCGAGTTGTTGTACGAGTGGGATGTGGATGTGGCGACCATCGCGGACGAGGCGGTCGAGCTGGCCAAGCAGTACAGCACGGAGGAGTCGGGCCGGTTCGTCAACGGCGTGCTTTCGCGGGTGATCCCGTTGGCGCACGAGCGCCGGGCAGCGGCGAGATCGTAGGCGGCAAGCAGGGAGACAGGACATGCTGGTACTTGGAATCGATACGAGCAACTACACCACCTCGCTGTCCGCCGTGCGGGCGGACACTGGGGAACTGGTGGCGGACGCGCGGCGCGGGCTGCCGGTTCGCGAAGGAGAGAGAGGGCTTCGGCAAGCCGATGCGCTCTTTTTTCATGTGCAGCATCTGCCCGGCGTGATGGACGACCTGGTGGCGCAACTCGCCGCCGCGGGGATCGGCCCCGCCTGGGCGGGCGTCGGGGTGTCGGTTCGGCCCCGGCCCTTCGCCCGCTCCTACATGCCGGTGTTCCGCGCCGGCGCGAGCTTTGCACACGCATTCGCCCGCGCTCTCGGCCTTCCCGTGGTGCCCTGTTCACACCAGGAGGGCCACCTGGCGGCCGCATGCCATTTTCTTGCGCCCTGGGACGGGCCCTTTCTCGCCCTGCACCTCTCCGGGGGCACCTCCGACCTGGTGTGGGCGGAACGCACGCGCTTCGGGTATCGCGTCACCACGCTCGAGGAGGGGGCCGACCTTCACGCGGGGCAATTTGTCGATCGCGTCGGGGTCGCCTTGGGCCTGCCGTTCCCGGCGGGCCCGTCGTTGGAGCGGCTCGCGCAGCAGGCACCTCCAGACAGCGGTTTCCGCGTCCCCTCGAGCCGTCCGTCGGCCGGCCTCAGCTTCTCGGGCCCGTGCGCGGCCGCCCTGCGCGCGGTGGAGGCCGGCGTGCCGGGGCCTGAGGTGGCGTTGGCGGTCCAGATCTGCATCGCCCGCACGGTTGCGAAGGCTGTGCTGCGCTGGCGGGATCGGCTCGGTGCCCGGAGGTTGGTGGTCGCGGGCGGCGTGGCCGCCAACGCGGACATCCAGGCGCGTGTGAGACGCCAGCTGGCCTCGGAGGCGCCCGATCTCGAGGTCCACTTCGCCCCGGCACGGTACGCCTCGGACAACGCCTTGGGCCCGGCCCGCATCGCCCGCGACTACCTGTTTGTGGCGCAGTAGATACGGTATAATGGGCCCGGTTGGTTTTTACGTTACGGAGGAGGGGCTTCCAGTGACCGAGACGGGATCGCTCAGCCAGGCCACCCAAGTGTTCGACATCACCATCATCGGGGGCGGCCCCACGGGATTGTTCGCGGCGTTCTACTGTGGCATGCGCGACGCCTCGTGCAAGATCATCGACAGTCTGCCCGAGTTGGGCGGGCAATTGGCCACGTTGTATCCGGAGAAGTACATCTACGACGTGCCGGGATTTCCGAAGATCCGCGCGAAACAACTGGTGGAACAGCTCAAGGAGCAGGCCTTCCAGTACAATCCGGCCGTGCACCTGAACGAGACGGTCGAGGGATTGACGCGGCGCGAGGACGGCGTCTTTGAACTGAGAACGGACAAGCAGGTGCACCTCACCAAGGCGGTCATCATCTGCGCCGGGATTGGCGCCTTTTCCCCGCGCCCGTTGCCCGCACAAAACGCGGAGGCGTTCGTCGGACGGGGCGTCTACTATTACATCGACGATCTCGAAAAGTTCCGCGGCAAACGCACCCTGGTCATCGGCGGCGGGGACTCCGCGGTCGATTTCGCCTTGATGCTGGAGGGCGTCGCGTCCTCGGTCACGTTGATCCACCGGCGCGACCAGTTCCGGGCCCACGAGGAGAGCGTGAAACGCCTGCTGTCCTCGACGGTCGACGTGCGCACGTTTGTCGAATTGGACTCGGTCAGCGGCGGGGATTGGTTGGAAAAGGCGGTGCTGATCCACAACAAGACGAAGGAGCGTACGGAACTGGCGGTGGACGCCATCGTCAGCGGCCTGGGCTTCACCGCTTCTCTCGGGCCCATCGCGGACTGGGGCCTGGAGATTGAGGGCAACGAGATTGTCGTCAACACGCGCATGGAGACCAATATCCCGGGGGTGTACGCGGCGGGCGACATCGTCACCTATCCCGGCAAGGTCAAGCTGATTGCCACCGGTTTCGGGGAAGCCCCGACCGCAGTCAACAACGCGAAGACGTTTATCGATCCAAAGGCCAAGCTGAGCCCCGGGCACAGCAGCAATCGCAAGGAGTGACCAAAGTCGGCCCTGTCCGGATGCGGCGGACGGCGGCACGGGTTGGAGGGGATGACGATGGCGGTGGTCCTGGACGGAAAGCAGGTGGCGGCCGAGCTGCAGGACAAGGTCCGGCGCCAACTGGAACGCATGGCGCCGAAGGGGCGGCTGAAGCTGGTCGTGGTGCTCGTCGGCGATCACCCGGCGTCCGCCAGCTACGTGCGCGGCAAGCAGCGGACGGCCGAGAAGATCGGGCTGGCCGGGGAGGTCAGGCACCTGCCGGCGTCGGTGACGGCGGAGGAACTGCTCGGCGTCATCGACACGTTGAACGCCGATCCGGACGTCGACGGGATCCTCGTCCAACTGCCCCTGCCGGCGCATCTCGACGAGCGGACGGTGATTGAACGGATCGCGCCGGAAAAGGACGTCGACGGGTTCCATCCGCTCAATGTGGGGCGCAACTTCGCCGGCGTCCCCGCCGTCTGGCCGTGCACGCCGGCCGGCATCATGGCGCTGCTCGAGCACTACCGCCTCCCGGTCGCGGGGCGGCACGCGGTGGTCGTCGGGCGCAGCAACATCGTCGGGAAACCGATGGCGCAGATGCTCCTGCAGGCGGATGCGACCGTCACGGTGTGCCACTCCAAGACCCCGGACCTGGGGGTGCACACGCGGCAGGCGGACATTCTGGTGGTCGCCGCGGGCGTGCCCGGCCTCATCGGCGCCGAACACGTGAAGCCGGGGGCGGTCGTGGTGGACGTCGGCATCCACCGCGTGGACGGACGGCTCGTGGGCGATGTGGATTTTGAGGCCGTGGCGCCCGTCGTCCAGGCCATCACCCCCGTCCCGGGTGGCGTCGGTCCCCTGACGGTGGCCATGCTGATGGTCAACACGGTGCGCCTGGGCTTCCGCCGGCGCGGCTGGGGAGGAGACGAAGCGTGGCAGTGACGGCAGCGGCCCAGGTGTTCAGCGTCAGCGAGTTGAACCGGCTGATTGGCCAACTGCTGCAGGCGGACGAGCGGCTGGCCCGGTGCTACGTGGCGGGCGAGATATCCAACTTCAAATACCACTCCAGCGGCCACATGTATTTCACGTTGAAGGACGAATCGAGCCGCCTGCGCGCCGTCATGTTCGCGAGCCGCAACCGGCGCCTGAACTTTCGCCCCGAGGATGGGATGCGGGTCATCGCCCTCGGCTCGGTGCAGGTGTTCGATCGCGACGGACAGTACCAACTCTACGTGGAGGACATGCAGCCGGACGGCATCGGGGCGCTGTACGTGGCCTTCACGCAGCTCAAGGAGCGGCTTCAGGCGGAAGGGTTGTTCGCACCGGAGCGCAAACGCCCCCTTCCGCCATACCCGCGGCGCATCGGGGTGGTGACGTCGCCCACCGGAGCGGTCATCCGCGACATCTGCAGCACGCTTCGGCGCCGGTATCCCCTGGCGAAGGTGGTGCTCTCGCCCGCGCTGGTGCAAGGACCGACCGCCGCGCCGACCATCGTGGAGGCCATCGCACGGCTGGTGCGTTACCACGGGGAGCGGGAGGCCATCGACGTGATCATCGTCGCCCGCGGCGGGGGATCCCTGGAAGAACTGTGGCCGTTCAATGAGGAACTGGTGGCGCGGGCGGTCGCGGCCTGTCCCATCCCGGTGGTTTCGGCGGTCGGCCACGAGACGGATTACACGATTTGCGATTTCGTGGCGGACGTGCGGGCCGCGACCCCGACAGCGGCCGCGGAACTGGTCGCCCCGGCGGTCTCGGATCTGCGCCTGCATCTGCAACAGTTTGCGAACCGGGCGCAGAGCGCCGTGGTCTGGCGGATTGGGAGTGCCCGCGACCGGCTGCGGACGGTGCAGCAGGCGCACGCGTTGCGGCATCCGCTGCACATGGTGCATCTGCGCCGGCAGGCGGTGGACGTCGTCGAGCATCAGCTGCAGCAACAGGTGCGCCGGCCCATCACAATCGCCGAACGGCGCTTGAACCAGAGCCGGGAGCGGCTGTACCGGCTCGACCTGCGGCAGCGCGTGGCGCGCGCGGCGGGGCGGGTGGACGGGCTGGCGCAGGAGGCGGCTCAAGCGGTTCGGCGCCGGTGGAACGCGGCCGATGTCCGGGTGCAGCGGATCACCGCATCGCTGGTGGCACTCAATCCGCTGGCGGTGCTGCAGCGGGGGTACAGCGTGGTCTACCGGGCGGACACCGAAGAGGTGGTGACGTCCGCGCGCGCCCTGTCTCCTGGAGACGCGGTCCGCGTCCAGTTTTCCGACGGCCGGGTGATGGCGAAGATTGTGGAAGAGGAAGGAGAGACGCGCCGTGTCTCAAGACACCGCACCACAGGGCGTGACGCCCAAGGAGACGGACAACTCCGACTTGACCTTTGAACTCGCCATGCGCCGCCTGGAGGAGACGGTGCGCCTGTTGGAGGCTGGAGAGCTGACGTTGTCCGACTCCATTGAGCGGTACAAAGAGGCGATGCAGTTGGTTCAGTTCTGCCGCACTCAACTGGATCGTGCGGAGTTGGAGATTGAACGGTTGCTGGCGGAGGACGGGGCGGACAAGGAGGAGAACGGCGCATGACGGGCGCCCGCCCGCCGGTGGACGTCGACCGTTACATCGCGGAGACCGGGGCCGCGGTGTCCGCCTATCTCGCGACCGTGTTTCCGGCTGACGCCCAGCCCGCCCGCCTGTTCGAGGCCATGAATTACAGCCTGCTCGCGGGCGGCAAGCGCATCCGGCCCATCCTGTGCCTGGCGGCCGCGCGCAGCTTCGGGGTGCGCGAGGAGGATGCGATGCCCGCGGCGGCAGCCCTCGAATTGGTGCACACGTACTCGCTGATTCACGACGATCTCCCGGCGATGGACGATGACGACCTGCGCCGCGGCCGTCCCACCAATCACCGGGTGTTCGGCGAGGCCACGGCTCTGTTGGCCGGAGACGGCCTGTTGACGGAGGCGTTCGCGCTGCTGTCCCAGCCGTTGAACGTGCCGCCTGAACGCCAACTGCAGATGATTCAGACGCTCGCCCGCGCGGCCGGTCCGTACGGCATGGTCGGCGGCCAACAAGCCGATATGGAGGCGAACCGGACGACCGGGTCGCTGGACCAACTGGCGTTCATCCACCGCCGCAAGACCGGAATGCTGATTCAGGCGTCCGTCGTCATCGGCGGCTTGTTCGCGGCACTGGGTCCGGCGGAGCGGGAGGCGCTGGCGGCCTTCGGGATCGAAATTGGACACGCGTTTCAGATTGTGGACGATTGGCTGGACGTATCCGGGGACACCGAGGCCTTGGGAAAACAGACGGGTGCGGATGAACGCATGCAGAAGCTGACCTATCCGAGCCTCATCGGACTGGAGCGGACGCGACAACTGGCGGAGGAACGGTATGAGGCCGCGGTGTCCGCGCTTGAGGCCGCCGGCATCGATGCGCCGCTCTTGACCGGTTTGGCCGCGTACGTCGTGCAGCGTAACCGCTAGCGTGCGGACGAGCGGATACGCAGCGGCCTCCGTCCGTGTCGGTGACGGCCGTATTTGCCCGAATCCGGCGGCTGGCGTACGTCCGGCGCATTATGTTGACCCCTGGGCGTATGCTATAATAGGTTCCGTCAGCCGGGTGGCGCAGTATTCTAGTCGACCGTCCGTTCCTGAAGGCGGGGCTAAAAATCCGCCAAAGGGCACATCGATGAAGTTCCTGGTGTTGGCTTGGGGCGCCCAGCCCTGGGCTGGTACTGGGAGTTAAGAAAGTTGGGCAACCCGCAATGGCATGCGGGACCTGACCCAGCTTTCGCGGAGGCCCAAGTTCGTGGTCCGCATCAAAGGGGACTATGGCTTGGGGGATGAACCTGCATGCGGAGGCCATCTGTGTGCAGCGTAGCCTGCCTTGAGTGGTGCCGAAGGATCGCGGGTAGCAGGTGCCAGGTTCCCCGGCCAGGGAGCCGCACCGGTGCCGCGTGAAATCTGTACTGCAAAAGAGGCTAGGGAACGGTCGCGGTTGTCGCGGAAAACGCCTAGACTGTCTGCGACGGCAGGGCTCTTTGAGGATTATAGTGTGGACTGAGTGGTAATCTAGTCTGACAGTTGGCGACACTGTCAAGGGTCGCATAAAGGGAAACCGCCCGCTTGGCGACGAGCGGGTGCGACCTTGGGAAAACCTACTGGACCTAAGCCACAGCGTTTACTCAAAGAGCTGCCACCCTCCATTGCTCTTCATTCCGCGGGGGTACATAATGAAAAAGACGACGCTACGCGGTTCTCTCCCTTTCATTTTGTCCGTGGCGGCGCTATCGTTTCCGCTTGGTGGTGTGTTTGACACAGCCACCATTTTTTTAGATACGGTGGCGTGGTACATTGGAGCCGTGGTGGTGGTCTTCATCGTCTGCGTCGGCGCGATGTTCGACATGCTCGGCGTGGCTGCGGCGGCCGCGCGGGAGACGCCGTTTCACGCCATGGCCGCCAAACGTGTGTACGGCGCGAAACGGGCCATCACCATCGTCCGGAACGCCGAAAAGGTGTCGAGCATCTGCAGCGACGTGGTCGGGGATATTGCCGGTGTCTTGAGCGGCGCCGGCGCACTGGCGGTCGCCGTCCAGTTGAACCGGACGCTCGAGGTCACCGGGTGGATGGAAGAGTTGACCATCATCGCCATCACCGCGCTGGTCACGTCGTTCACCGTCGGCGCCAAGGCCATCGGTAAGACCCTGGCAATCCAGTCGCCGACGCCGATTGTGCTGTATGCATCAAAGGTCTTGGAATCGATCCTCGGCATTTGGAGACGCTCTCCCCGTAGAGGCGATAAGCGGGCTCGGGCGTAACCCGTGTGAGGTGTTGCATCACGCTGCTGGAAAAAGTCAATGAACCGTCGGACGTCAAGCGGCTGACCGAGGCGCAGTTGCTGCAACTCGCCTCGGAGATCCGCACGTTTTTAATCGAATCCGTCTCCAAGACAGGCGGCCATTTCGGCGCCAACTTGGGCGTTGTCGAACTGACCCTGGCGCTGCACCGCGTGTTTGACAGCCCGCGGGACAAGATCGTCTGGGACGTGGGCCATCAGGCGTACGTCCACAAGATGCTGACCGGTCGGCGCGAGCAGTTTGCCACGTTGAGGCAGTACAAGGGGTTGTCCGGTTTTCCGAAACGTTCTGAAAGCCCGCACGACGCGTTCGGCGCGGGCCATGCCAGCACGTCCATCTCGGCGGCGCTCGGCATGGCGGTCGCCCGCGACCTGTCCGGGGAACGCCATCACGTGGTGGCCGTCATCGGCGATGGCGCGTTGACGGGCGGCATGGCGATGGAAGCGCTGAACCATGCCGGACACCTGGGCACGAATCTGTTGGTCATCCTGAACGACAACGAGATGTCCATCTCGGAAAACGTGGGCGCCGTGTCCAAGTACCTGACGCGCCTCCGGACGGACCCGACCTACTCCCGGGCGAAGGCAGAGCTGGAGGCCGCCCTGCGCAAGGTGCCGGCCATCGGGGAGCGGCTGACCAAGACGCTGGAGAGGTTCAAAGACTCCATGCGCCATCTGTTCGTCCCGGGCATGTGGTTCGAAGGGTTCGGTTTCAAGTACCTTGGCCCGGTCGACGGCCACGATCTCCCCGGTCTCATCCGGGTCCTCGAGGACGCCAAACATCTGCGCGGGCCGGTGCTCATCCATCTGGTCACGCGGAAGGGAAAAGGGTACCCCTCCGCAGAGGATGCGCCTGATAAGTTCCACGCCTGGCCGAGCGGGTCGGGCGGGAAGGCGGCACCTTCGTATTCCAGCGTGTTCGCCGAGACGCTGACGCGGCTGGCGGAGGCGGATGAACGGGTGGTCGCGGTCACCCCGGCGATGATCCAGGGCTCGGGGCTCGGGAAGTTTCAACAGAAGTTCCCTCGGCGCCTGTATGACGTGGGCATCGCGGAGCAGCACGCCGCCACCTTCTGCGCCGGTTTGGCGGCGGCTGGCAAGAGGCCGGTGCTCGCCATCTATTCGACGTTTTTGCAACGCGCCTACGACCAGGTGATTCACGACATCTGCATCCAAAAACTCCCTGTTCTCATCGCCATCGATCGCGCCGGCCTCGTGGGCGCCGATGGCGAGACGCACCAGGGGGCCTTCGACATCGCGTATCTGCGCACGGTGCCGAACCTGACGCTGATGATGCCGAAGGACGAAAACGAGCTGCGCCACATGCTGTACACGGGTCTGCAGTTGGAAGGGCCGGTGGCCGTGCGGTATCCGAGGGCCGACGGCGAGGGCGTCCCGCTGGATGAATCGCTGCGGATGCTTCCGGTAGGACGCGCGGAGGTGGTCCGCGAAGGATCGGATGTCGCGCTGTTGGCTCTGGGCCCCATGGTCCGAGTCGCCGAGGCGGCGGCCGAGCGGCTGGCGGATCAACACGGCATCCAGGCCACGGTGGTCAATATGCGGTTTGTCAAACCATTGGACCATGCCCTCGTCGTGCGGCTCGCGGAACGCATGCCGCTGGTGACCGTGGAGGAAGCCGCGCTGGCTGGCGGCATGGGCTCCGCCGTCATGGAGGCCTTGGCGGACGCGGGGGTCCTCTCCCCGGTGACGCGCATGGGCCTGCCCGATGTCTTTGTGGAGCACGGATCCCGGGAGGAACTGCTGATGGCCTTCCAACTCAGCCCCGAGGGCGTGGCGGATGCGGCGCTGCGGACGGTGCGCGCGGCGCAGCGCGGACGCCGGGTCGAAGTGTGACATGAGCAACCGAAAAGTACGTCTGGACGTGCTGCTGCATCGGCGGGGGTTGTTTCCCAGCCGGGAGGCGGCACGGCGCGCCATCATGGCCGGCTTGGTCCGCCGGGATGGCACGGTGGTGGACAAGCCGGGACTGCAGGTCCAGGAAGAAGAGGTCTTTGAGGTCGAACAGCCGGAACACCCGTACGTCAGCCGCGGTGGCCTCAAGCTGGAACGGGCGCTGCGGTCGTTTGGCGTCTCCTTGGCGCATGAGGTGGTCCTGGACGTGGGCGCATCCACTGGGGGCTTCACGGACTGCGTCCTTCGACACGGCGCGCGGTTGGTGTATGCGGTCGACGTGGGGTACGGGCAGTTGGCTTGGTCACTGCGCCAGGACCCGCGGGTGGTGGTGATGGAGCGCACCAACTTTCGCCACGTCGATCCCGCCGTCTTCCAGCCCCGGCCATCGACCGCCGTGATGGACGTATCGTTCATCTCCATTCGGCTCCTGTTTCCTAAGTTGCTCGAGATCCTCGGGACGGGCGGCCGCGTGATCAGCCTGATCAAACCGCAGTTCGAGGCCGGCCGGGAATCGGTCGGCAAAGGGGGCATCGTGCGCGACCCGGCGGTGCACCGGCGCGTGCTGGCCGAAGTCCTCGGTGCCGCCGGCGAGCTGGGCATGCAGTGTGTGGGCCTCGATTATTCGCCCATCACGGGCGGCGACGGGAACATCGAATTTTTGGCCTGCTGGCGCATCACCGGTCAACCGGCCCCGGATGCGGTGTCCGACCGGGTGCCGGAGGTGGTGACGGCCGCGTGGGCGGCGCTTCGGTCAGGACCGCCGGGATCGCCCAAGGCGTGAAGGTTGTGGCGCCCACAGGTACGGCGTGCGCAGCGCGGCAGGAACTTGCTTTGCCTCTGTGGAATCCCTCAGTGAGGCAAAGGGGCGGTCCGGATGCAGGGGACAGATGTGTGGGCGATCCTCTTTTGCGCCTTGTTCGCGCTGGCGGTGTTCCGGTCGCTGTTCCACCGGGTGGGACGGAGCAGCCAAGTGCCCTTGGAGGGGCACTACCAGGCCGCCCGCCACTGGTTGGAGGACAACGGATACACCATCGTCGCGGTGCACCCGCGATGTGAATGGCACGGGTATTACGGGACCGACCACTACCAATGGCCGCTGTCCGCCGATTTCATCGTCCGCCAGGGGGCGCGCTATTTCGCCGTCATCCTTGCTCGGTCGCGGTCAGAGGCGGTGACCGAAACCCGGCTGCGCGCCGAGTGGTACCCCGTGTCCGTGGCGTTCGGCGTGCATGGGCTGTTGCATATGGACGTCGACGGAGAGCAGGTTCACCATGTGGACTTTGAGCTCACGCATCCCCCGTCGCTTCGATGGCGCAGGATGGTCAACCGAAGTTTGTGGTTCCTCGGTGGCATGCTCGCCGCCCTCGCCTTGTTCCACGGGGTGTGAGCGCCTGGACAGGAGGGATTGTGTGCGGACCATCGCCGTTTTTGTCAATCCGGACAAACCGAGGGCGGTGGAGATGAAAGCCCGACTCGAAGAGCTGTTGTGCGCCGCGGGATTGCGCACCCTGTGTTTCGAGACGGGACATCGGCACGCGGACGCCGACCTTTCCGCCTTGCGCGAGGCCGAGCTGGCCTTCGTCCTCGGCGGGGACGGCACGCTCCTCGGGGTGGCGCGTCAGCTGGCGCCGTTGGGGGTGCCGCTGCTCGGCATCAATGCCGGGCATCTGGGGTTTCTCAGCGAGGCGGAACCGGCGAATCTGGAGGACACGGTGCGGCGCGTGGCGGCCCGCGACTATGCCCTCGAAGAGCGGATGATGCTCGAGGCATCGCTGACCCGGAGGGGGCGGACCGAGCAGACCCTGATTGGCCTGAACGACGTGGGCATTGCCAAAGGGTCGTTCGCACGCATGGTGACGGTGGACGTGTACGTGGACGACGTATTTGTGGATTCCTACAGCGGGGACGGGTTGATTGTCTCCACCCCCACCGGTTCGACCGCTTACTCCCTCTCGTGCGGCGGCCCCATCCTCATGCCGCAATTGAAAGTCATGCTCATCACGCCCATCTGTCCGCACACCCTGGTCGCTCGCCCGTGCGTGATCGACAGCCGGCAACAGGTACGATTGGTCGTCCACGCCACCCATCGGGACGTCGGCATGACGATGGACGGGCAGGTTGGGGTGACGCTCTGTCCGGGGGACGAGGTCGTGGTTCGGGAGTCCCAGGCGCGCACCGTGCTCGTCAAACTCGGCAAGCGGGAGTTCTTTGACGTGCTGCGAAGCAAGCTGCACGGCGGCAACAACCACTGACGAGTCAAGGGGGAAAACGCGGATGCTGTCGGAGCTGTCCATCCGGGGGATCGCGCTGATTGACGAGGCGCATCTGCGCCTCGGCCCGGGGCTCACCGTGTTCACCGGGGAGACGGGGGCTGGAAAATCGATTCTTCTCGATGCCATCGGACTGCTCTTGGGCGGGCGGGCGTCGGCGGAGTTGGTCCGCAAGGGGGCCGACAGCGGGCGCGTGGAAGCCTTGTTTCACCTGTCGGACGTGGTCCGTCCGCGCGTGCTGGAGCGGTTGTCGAAGTGGGGCATCGAGGCGGAGGAGGATCTGCTGATCTCGCGCGAGGTGCACGCGGGAGGCCGGTCGGTGTGCCGAATCAACGGGCACATGGCGACGGTGCAGATGCTTCGGGAGCTCGGGTCCCTGTTGGTGCAGCAGCATGGCCAGCACGAATACCACGGCCTCCTGCAGGCCGAGGAGCAGATGCGGGCGCTCGATCTCTACGGCAACCATCAATCCCTCCTCGCCGAGGTTGGGCAGTTGTACGCGGAATGGTCGCAGTTGCGGCGAACGCTGGAACGGATGCGCATGGATGAGCAGGAACGAGTGCGCCGCATCGACATGCTGCGGTTCCAGATGGAGGAGATTGAGCGGGTGAACCCGCGGCCAGGCGAGGAGGAGGTGCTGAGAGAACAACGGCGCCTGCTGCAGCACGTCGACCGCGTGTCGGCCTCCCTGCAGACGGCGGTGGCGGCGTTGATGGGTGGGGACCGAATCTCCTCCGGCGCGGTCGCCCTGATGGCGGAGGCGGCGCGGGAGGTGGCCGCCGCCGCGGATTTTGACCCGCGGATGAAGGACGCGGCGGAGTTGTTGGAGACGGCCCAGGTGCACGCCGAGGAAGCGGCCCACGCGGTGCGCCGGTTTCTCGACCGGTTGGAGGCGGACCCTGCGGAACTGGAGCGCGTTGAGGAGCGGCTGGCCCAGATCCGGGCGCTCGAGCGGAAATACGGCGCCACGGAGGCGGATGTGCTGGCATATTTGCAAGGGATACGGGAAGAGTACAACCGGTTGGTCAATCACGAACAGGAGACGGCTGAACTCGAAGCCCGCCTGGCGGACTGCGAGCGCCGTCTGGCCGACGCTTGCGACCGGCTGCACGAACGCAGGCGGGAGACGGCACGCCGGATGGCGGCCGAGGTGCAGGCGTTGTTGCGGACGCTGTCCATGCCCTCGGCGCGCTTCGAGATCGCCGTGAACCGGCAGACCACTCGCAGCGGCACCGGGTTCGGAGCGGACGGCGCGGATCAGGTTCAGTTTCTGTTCAGCGCCAACAAAGGGGAAGAACTGAAACCTTTGCAGAAGGTGGCCTCCGGAGGGGAGTTGTCCAGGACGCTGCTGGCGATGAAGGCGGCGCTGGCCGACGTCGACGAGGTGGACACGCTGATTTTCGATGAGATCGATGCGGGGGTCAGCGGCCAGGCGACACTGGCCATCGCCGAGCAGATGACCCGGCTGGCGGGCCGGCACCAGGTGCTGTGTGTGACGCACGCCGCCCCGATTGCCGCTGCCGCTGCGGAGCACTTCGAGATCGTCAAGGTGGAGACGGAGACGCACACCCTCACCCAGGTCTCCCCGCTAGACCAGGAGGGGCGCATTCGGGAGCTGGCACGCCTCATCGGGGCAGGGGCGGCCGACGAGACGGCGGTGGCACATGCGCGCGCATTGTTAGACCGGCGTGTGCAGAGCTGAGGCGCCTGCCGGGATTCGGCTCGGGTGGCGCAGGCGAGCGGATCGCACAACTTTTGTGCATCATAAAGCCTTCCCGCGGGGGCACCTTAGGTAGCACCGGAACGCTCAGGGGGTGCCACGAAGGGGGGCGCTGACACAGATGCGGCATGGCCGACGTTGCAGCAGTCACGTGCGCAAGCTCTGCGCGGCGGCGCTCAGCTTGTTGTGCCTCACACCGCCGGTACAGCAGTTGGCAAGCCTTCCCGGCGAGATCCACATTCCCATTGGGGAACACACCATTCTTCCGCTTCGGTTGCCGTGCAAGGCCGTGGTGGTCTCATCCGACACCCGCGTCGTCGGCGCACAGCCGGTCTTGGCGCGCGGGCATGAGACCGATCTTGAGGTCACCCCCCGGGAGTTGGGGGATGCCATCATCTCGACTCGTCTGTTCGGATTTCTTCCCTGGAAGGCCCTCCACGTACATGTCGTACCGCAGGAACGCGTCTTCGCCGGCGGCCAGTCCATCGGTGTGCGCCTGCACAGCAATGGGCTGATTGTCGTCGGCTTTCAGCGGGTGGACCGGCTCAGCCCCCCTCCGGGGATGGCTTTGCGGATCGGCGACGTCATCGAACGGATCGACGGGAAACCGGTGCACGAAGCGCGGGATCTGCGCCGGGAAGCCAATGCCGTGCAGGGGCCTGTCCGGCTTTCGGTGCGCCGCGGCGCGGAACACCTGCAGGTAGTCTTGACGCCTGCGACCGGATCGGACGGATACCGCCGTCTGGGGTTGTTGGTGCGAGAGAAGACGGCGGGTGTCGGCACGCTGACCTTTTACGATGCGCACCACCATCGCTTCGGGGCGTTGGGTCACCTCATCACGGACGTGGACACGGGTCAGCCGATAGAGGGATGGGGTTCGGTGCACGAGGCCGAGGTCACCGGCGTGGTGCGCGGCACCGCGGGCCACCCCGGGGAAAAGCAGGGCCGTTTCTTGGCGTCCGTCCACGAGATCGGGCGCATCGACGTCAACACCGACTACGGGGTGTTCGGCGAAATGGATGCGCTGCCGCGGTTTTCGTATCTCTCCAAGGAAGTGCCGGTCGCCCTGCCGGAACAGGTGCATCCCGGGCCTGCCAAGTTGCTCACGGTGATCCACGGGCAGCAGGTGGAAGCTTTTGACGTGGAAATTGAAAACGTGGCGCGCCAGGATCGTCCCGGCACGAAGAGCCTGGTCGTGCACGTCACGGACCCGCGGCTGCTGCGGATGACGGGCGGGATTGTGCAGGGGATGTCGGGAAGTCCGCTGCTGCAGGACGGGCGGCTGGCGGCGGCCGTGACCCATGTGTTCGTGTCCGATCCCACGCGGGGATACGGGGTGTACGCCGCCTGGATGCTGCAAAAGTGTGAAACATTCCCGGACCGTGGTTCAAACCGGGAATCAAACCGGGAGCCGGTCGGCAGTTCAGCGGCCTATGGTGGGACAGGCCCGTCGCAGCCGGTTTGACTGGGGATGGCACCCCTGTTGACGTCGACGAGAACCGGGGGTTCGCTCCCCCGGTTTTGGCCGTGAATGGGGAAGCCCTCTTGAGAGCGCTGCGTAACGCTGAACCACGCTGCCGGTTGCAGCGTTCGCGGGTGGGTGTCGAACGATGTCGAAAAAATGGGCTCGGAGGCGAAAAGTCTTCCATAAGATTTGGCAGGACATGACCCCTCGCCGTCGAATTAGGTGAAGCGTGATTCTCACGCCGAGGGGGAGGCACCGTGTCTGTATTGAAAATTCTCATCGCCGATGACAACAAGGAATTTACTGAAATACTGAATGAGTTCATCTCCTCGCAGGACGACATGGAGGTCTGCGGGGTGGCGCACAATGGAAACGATGTCCTGGACCTGATCCGGGAACGGTCGCCAGACGTGTTGGTGCTCGATATCATCATGCCCGTGCTCGATGGCATCGGCGTGATGGAGCGGTTGGTCGAGGAGATGGAACCCCTTCCGAAAGTCATCATGCTGACCGCCTTCGGGCAGGAGACTGTCACGCGGCGCGCCATGGAGCTCGGGGTATCGTACTTCATTCTCAAGCCGTTTGACATGCCTGTCTTGATTGAGCGCATTCGACAAGTGACCCAGGAAGCGCAGGCGGCGCCCGCCGCAGTGCCTGGCGTGATGTTCCCGTTGGACCGTCAGATCAACCTGGCGGCCGTGCACCGCCGGTCCATCGACGCGGCCATCACCCAGATCATCCATGAGATTGGGGTACCCGCCCATATCAAGGGATACCACTACCTGCGCGAAGCCATCGGAATTGTCTTTTACGATGTCGAAATCCTCAGTTCCGTCACGAAGACTCTGTACCCTCGCATCGCTGAACGGTTCAAAACCACCCCTTCTCGGGTGGAGCGCGCGATCCGCCATTCCATCGAAGTGGCCTGGGGAAGGGGCAACATGGATGCCATTCGCAACGTGTTCGGATATACGGTCAGCGCTTCCAAGACGAAGCCCACGAATTCGGAATTCATCGCCATGATCGCAGACAAACTGAGAATGGAGTACAAGATCGGCTAAGTGCAGCAGGGCAAGCGTTTGTGGGTGCGGTATCGTCACACGCAACGAGAACCACGGCCTCTGTGTGCCGTGGTTCTCGGTATAGGGTTCATGGATGAACACGCTCGTTTGATGTCGGCCACCGGCAGCGTGACAGGCGACAGGGGGAGCCCAGGCCCGTTGATTTTGGGGCACCCTTCGTCCCAGGGCATGACGAGCTTATACAGACCCGGAACTCAGGTGGAGCAGAACCTGCGTATATTCCTGTTCATCGATCTCTGTACCCTCTGCCATCACCTCTTTGAATTTGGCGAAAAGCGAGTGGATGAGGGGTTCTTGGTTCACCGATTCGATGGCGGCGTGATAGCTTTCTTCGTCCGGAAAGAAGTTCAGCTCGATGATTTCACTGGAATCTTGATTACTTCGTAGGTATATCGCACGGTAATCTACGAATTGCCGATAGACTTCGGCCGCCTGTGCCTGAATGGTTACATAATCATTCCAAGCATTTGGACGAAGTCGGTATCGATAGACTTTTACGAACCTGTGCGCTGCCTCCCGTATCATCATGTGGATGCCACTGTGCCCGGTCACCATATATGGTTATTGTTATTGAACGAAAACTTCTATGATTTGACAAGCCCCGGGATCCATGACGTGTTTTCTCGCGTTACCGCGTGGTCTTGACGATGACCTGTCCAATGGCACCTTGCCGCCCTAGCAGGTGAAGAATGGTCCGCTCGACCCCCGTTGGCTCCCTGCGCCGCCAGATCATGCACGACTTCCTGATGGAACGTAATAAAATGGAACATGGTTGACACAAATGATGCGTTTTGTCCGTCTCTAGTCATTAAGATGGAATTGAGGGGGACTCCCGTGAAGTCAAGAACATCATTGCGTGTGTCGCTCGTCATTCTTGTGCTTTCTTTCTTATCGACCGTTTACTTCGGATATGGTTACTACAAACATGTGTATTTGCTGAAACTTCGCTCGCCAAAACTCATGCCTGGAATGCCACACGGCTATCTGGCGAGTGCCCCCATGTGGACGCATGGGCTGTGGGTGTCGGCAATCATTGCGGCTGTTTTCGCGGTGATGGTGGTTTGTTTGTCTGTCAGGAATCACCACACGAATTGAAGCGCGATCAAGCTGTCTCTCTTACGATTTTCAGCAGAACTTCCTGAACCGCGCGAGAGGAGCATCAAAACGTGGAGGACTTGCGCTATCCCATTGGCATGTACCACCCCGTCCTGGAGATTAGCGATGAGGATAGGAACCAGTTGATCAGAGAGATCGAAATTCAGCCTGCAACCCTGCGTGCCATTGTGGAAAAGCTGACACCGGAACAGATGGAAACGCCATATCGTCCGGGGGGATGGACGATTCGACAAGTGGTGCATCACTTGGCGGATAACAACATGAATGCATACATACGGTTCAAGCGGGGGCTGACGGAAGATACGCCAAGCTCACCGCCGTATCGGGAGGACCTGTGGGCTGAGCTGCCTGATTATCGTCAGATTCCTGTTGGCGAGTCCCTGATCCTATTGGAGGTCTTACATAGGCGCTTTTCGCATTTACTGTGGGCCCTCCATCCCGAAGATTTCCGTTGTACTCTTGCCCATTCAACATTGGGGGTTATCCGTCTCGACACGGCGCTACACAGGTTTGTATGGCATAACAGGCACCACATTGCTCAGATATCTGGATTGTGTGAACGTATGGGATGGTCATGTTAGATATTGGGCCTCAGTCCTTGTGACGTAGATGGACTGGCACCCCATGTATTCCGCGGTTTCAATTTACACAAAAACGCGGCGGTCACGTATGTATAACTGCCGCATATTTATTCGAGTTGTATGTGTTATGCTTGTTGCAGTAATGGGCAGTAATACGCAAAAAATTCCGTCTGCGTCATTTGATCAACATGTTGTGAGGGGAGGAAAGTCCCTGTGGGTTCCAATGTAACAGTCGTTGCGTACAATCCCAGTTGGGTACAGATGTTTGAACGGATACGCGATTCCATTATTCGATTTTAGGCGATATCCTTGTCACTGTAGAACACGTCGGGAGCACATCGGTTCCGGGTCTGGCGGCAAAGCCGATTATTGACTTAGATGCCGTAGTGTACACCCAATCTGATGTTCAGACAGCGATCCAACGGCTTGCTACCATTGGCTACGTTCACGAAGGTGATTTAGGAATTACCGGGCGAGAGGCGTTTATTCCTCCCGATGGCACACCTTCGCGGAAAACACCCCATCCCGTTGCATCGCGTGTGTCTTCGTTCTTGAGGGTCACGGCGTATAAGTGATTAGTGCGGAACTTCTGGTAAGTAATACAACCGGTTAAGTAACCGCACGGTGACCGAGAGGGGTGAACGTCATCAAAGTCACTATGCAAATTAGACCAAAAGTCAGCTTGATAGACGAACCAGTTCATATTCAAATCGATGGCTTGGAACCACATTCGTATGTTACCGTCACGGCAGTCACAAACAACGTTCTTGGGCTCACTTGCTCAGCTCGTTCCTCGGCCGTATTTGTTGCCGACTCAAACGGCAGCATAGACCTGGATACCCAGAAGCCCGTTTCTGGGAGCTATGATTGCGCCGATGGCATGGGCTTATTTTGGTCTATGGCAATCAAAGATATCCAATACACTCCGGTGATTCGAAATGGAGAGTTACGATATGGGCCTGCAGAAACTGTGGTGCGACTGTGTGTTGAGTATAATGGTGAAATTCTTTGCACGGCAGATTGCATCCGCAGACTTTATGATCCAGATGTTCAGATGCTCAACATTACCAAACTAGATATGGTCGGGAAGTTATTCATCCGGAACGGGAATGCCCCGGCTCTTGGACTCATTGTTCTCGGGGGTGGGGAAGGTGGCCTAGCGTCACCAATGACGTACGCCGCATTGTTGGCCTCGCATGGATATCCCGCATTGGCTCTAGCCTATTTTCGTTTCGAACACCTGCTTCCGAATTTACGAGAGATTCCACTTGAATACTTTGAGAAGGCTATCCACTGGCTTCGACATCACCCAGCATGTAATGGACAAGTGGTTGTTTACGGGCGCTCCAAGGGTGCCGAATTGACGCTTCTCCTAGGTTCCAAGTATCCAGAAGTCGCTGCTGTCATTGCGTCAAGCCCGAGCTCGGTTGTGTGTATTGGAGATGTCGAGCAACGTCCGACAGGAGGATACAGGAAATATTCTTCGTGGTCTGTCGACGGAAGGCCGCTCCCGTTTGTTCCATGGTCGGACGAACTATGCGCTGAGGCAGAGCGCAGTCTGCGCAACGGGCGGGGGATCGACCAGGTACATCGACGAGCTCTTCTTGAAGCGGATGGTATCGAAAGGTATGAAATCCCGGTCGAGCGCATCCATGGCCCTATACTGCTGATCTCTTCAGGAGATGATCATTGGTGGCCAAGCACTCTCCACTGTGAAAGGATCAAGCGGCGGTTAAGTGAACATGGGTTTCCGTATAGGTGTGTTCATCTGGATTATCCGCATGCTGGGCACGTCATTCGATTTCCCGGGGTGCCGACGACACAACTGCGGATGAATGGGGGGACACCTGGGGCAAACAACGCTGCGTCGGCCGAGTCATGGCAGGAGATCCTGCGATTTATAGAGCAGCTACACCATGAGGGAGGGGAGCGGGATTGATAACAGAACCTCTCATCAAGTTGGCAAGGTGTCTCGTGACTGTCGGCCCGCTTCGTTCCTTTTCTGAAACCGGTGGAAGGATCATGGAACATGTCTTGTTCCGCCAATGAGCTGGTACAGCTGGGGGTGGCGTGGCGGTTCTTAGGATAGTGGCCATAGGAGTGATAAAAACCAAATAGAGGAAGAATTTTCTGTGACGTTTTACCGATTCGTGGTTACTCCGTTCATACTACAGGGGGGGTGCCGAACGGTGCAGAGAAGAGAAGGGATAGTGAAGTGGTACAAGGAGGACAAAGGCTACGGTCGCATCATGCTGGACGGACAAGATGGGAATCATGTCTTTGTCCACTACACAGAGATTCGACCAGACACTGTCAGGTTTCCTACTGGGTTTCGTTTTCTTAAAGAAGGTCAGAAAGTCTCATTTATCCTGGTTGAAAAGCCACACGCAAATGACAGCCAAAGACTGACTGCCACCGATGTCGAAATCCTGGCCGACTAACCGAAAGCACGTGTCCACTGTGTGTTGCAGCTAGTTCGGAACGTTCGTATAACCTATCTGTCTTGGTCCCTAGTTTCGCGAGGAGATGTCATATGGTCACAAGATGTGATCTGATTCAGAGCCCATCAGGGACGTAGCCTGGGCGAAGCTGCCGAGTCAAGAACTGTGCTGACGTCAGATCATGACCTGGAGAGCGTAAGAGAAGAACCGGGAGAGAACCGATCGGAATGGCATCATTTCATTGTGTAAAATTTGCCGAGATCATGATCCATTAGAAACGACAACTCGCGGAATGGCTTTCAGCGGACACTTGGGATAACTTCTCTCATCCGAATGTATCGGTCGAGACCGCGTTATATTGGACCGATCAGGGTGTCTTTCACGGTGATGACAAGAAGACATTCTGGATCCTGGTGGAAGAGCAAGGTCCCGTGGGGCTGGTGCGACTGTACGATCTACTCGACTCAACGGCCATGTTTGATATTCGGATCAAAAGTAACTACCGTGGGATGGGAATTGGGCGACAGGCAGTGCGATGGCTTACAGATTATGTATTCTAGAACTATCCGGAAGTCGCTCGTATTGAGGCAATCACCCGTCAAGACAATGTTGCCATGCGTAGGGTTTCGCGAACATGCGGGTATGTGGAGGAGGCACATTATCGAGCGGGGTGGAAAACGGTGGACAATCCGTCCGAATGGGTGCCATGCAGTTGGTTACTCAATCCTGAGATGACTGGGCCAATCACACCATCAGCGCCGTTCCTTGGGATGACGAAGTATCCCTGATCGATAAGCCGATTCGCCATGGATGACGGCTCCGGATCTACGAACGTGGAAAAATCACTTCGGGGGGGTTGAGCTTCGTTGTCAACTTCTGAAGAGGTTCGCACGATGGATTTCACTCCGTTGGCTGAGATAACACGAGTAATGGAAACCTTCAGCCGACCGTGGTTCATTGTGGGTGGTTGGGCACTGGATTTGGCATTAGGTCGTGTCACCCGTGAACATGATGATTTAGACGTTTGCGTCTTTCGAGAAGATGTGGCATCACTCTTACATTACTTTCAAGGCTGGGACCGCGAGGTGGTCATTCCCGGGACACATCGCGTGGTCACCTGCTCATCCGAACGAGATACATTGTCACCGAGACACGAACTACATTTTTCAAGAGGCGGTACCGAAGTGGAAGTTCTGTTGATTGATAAGGTGGGGGATAGGGTTCTGTTTCGCCGTGACCCAACGATCTGGATGGCGTACGAGTGCTTTTCACGCCATGATGGAAGCGGACGCCCGTTCGTAGCTCCTGAGTGGCAACTTCTTTTTAAGGCGAAGAGTCCACGGCTCAAAGACGAGTTGGATTTTCGCAATCATGCACCAAATTTGGAAGCTGGCGCGAAGATGTGGCTGGCAGAAGCATTGAAGCGACACCTGCCCCACAGCACATGGATTGGAGAGCTTGAGAGGATGATGGAGAACCCAGCTAGAGGATCGGAATGACACTCTACGGCAAGACGACAGAATCGCCTAGACGATTCGAAAGATCCTGCAGCGACGTGTGAGAGGGGGACCCACCACATAGATTGATTTCATCACCGATAGATGATCCATCCGACAACCAAACTTGCGATGCCAAAGACGAGGGTGGACCCAATGACATACCAGAAGGTGGTGTATTGTGCACGTGGTTCGTTTCGCCGTTGGGCTTCTCTCCTCAGGTTGATGACGGACATGACGCCTCCTGCGATGGCTGCAGTCAGGCTAAACCTGATATCGTGGTGGGAAACCCAAAGGCACACGAGGAAAATGACGAGGATCCACAGCAAGACTTTCAGTGTTCCGTTTAACCAAGCCACTCACATCACCTCCAGCAGACATCTGGAAAATGAGGCATTCATTCGACCCATGCTCGGTGTTCGGGTAACCGCTTTTGCAAACAGTCATTGATGGTACACGATTTCACCATTGGCCGTGACCCGAGTTCGACAGTTGGTAGTCACACAAAGTCCCGCGAAGTCAAGCCCGACATGGATTCGCAAGACCTGTGGATAACTCGTGTAGTAACTACAGCCCGAGCGGCGTGTTCATACGGATGCCCAGAATTCGCGAAGGCTCCGCGACCTGCAGGGCACCAAGAATCTCCCGTTGTACTTCAGTTGTCTCCGTCCGCTGCACCACGATTCCCTGCGGCGTCTTTTGTGTGA
>NZ_FPBV01000083.1 GCF_900116805.1 Paenalicyclobacillus macrosporangiidus
AAAAGGCACGGCAGTTGGTGTGGCGCCGAGGCAAGGTAACACGACGGAAAGAGGCGGCGAAGGTTGTGTGGACGCGCGGGGACTTGCCGCTGCCGGTGAAAGTGTACGGGGAGAACTGGAGCTTTGAGAGTGGCATACACCTGGATGTCCGCCTGCGGCGTGGCAGGGCGGTGCTGACGAAGGTTGGCCGGTTCCGGAGGCCGGGGCGGCACCGGGTGTCGGGATTGAGACCGGGACGGTACGAAGTTCAGGGACGCCGGTTGTTGCGCCGGGATGACTGAGTCCGGGCGCTGTTTTTTTGCCCTGCAAGCCGCGTTGGAGTGGAACCAGTTTCAAAAGGGAGGGTGGTTCTTGCAGATGCGCAAGGTTGTCCGAACAGGAGTGGTTTTGGCTGTGGCAGGAGGGTTGCTTGTGGCAGGATGCGGAGGGGCGGTGCCCAACAACTCAGCGACGCCCAACAACGCGGTGACAAACAGCACGGCGCAGGCGGCGCCGATCAATGCGCTGCCGTCTGGCGTCGAGCAGCATTTGTCCTCGTATTCCAGCCGTATTCAAAAGGTGGACAAGCTTCCGGTACAGGTTCCGTCGTCCGTCGACCGGGTGCTGTTGATCAGTCCTCTGACGGAATACGCGATTTCACAGTTCCAGGAGATTTGGCCGAAGTTGAACCCCAAGCCCGCGGTGGTCTGGGTCGGGATGCCGGAGGCGCAGACGAAACAGATGTGGTCAAAGCTGGGCTATCACGGTGACCCGTTGCCAAGCCCCGTCACGCTGTACGACAAAGCCTCAGTGCCAGTCCCAGCGGCATACCGGAAGGTATCGGGCGGCTGGGAAGAGGTGCCTGGAGTGCTCAAGAGCAGCGAAGTCAACCAATGGGTGAATTTCTTCTCCAAGAACTGAGGAGGTCTTATAAATGCGCAAAGACAAGATGATTGGAGCCGCAATTGGCGTCGTCGTGGCGCTGTTGGCCGGGGGTATTGGATATGCGATTGGACATCATGCCGGCGCCTCGCGCGCCTCCTCGACCATCTCTGAAAATGCGATTGCCAGTTCCGTATCTTCACAGCCAGTGGCGGCACCGACATGGAAAGGGCTTGCGCAGGCCGCCCCGAATTTAGAATCGGCCTTGCGCGACGCTCCGTTGCTGGCGGCAAACGGCGCAGTCGTGCCGTTTCCGGCGGACAAGCCTGTATTGGTGTTCGCGCCGTGGTGCGGTCATTGTCACGAAACGATTCGGTTGTTGCAACAAGAAGGGCTATTGGACAAGGTCAAACTTGTGGCCGCCGGACTCGCTTACGGAGGCAACGAGGTGTCCGGATCACAAGGAACAATGACGCTTGATGAGGCCAAACAGACGGTGCAGGAGTCTTTTGACCGTCTCGGCGTACACATGTCGGCAGACAGCGTGTTGTACGCCCTGCCTGG
>NZ_FPBV01000045.1 GCF_900116805.1 Paenalicyclobacillus macrosporangiidus
CGCAGGGTCAACGGCGCACCGACAAGCGGCGACGTTGCCTGGCGCATGTCCCACGGTACGGTGATTGCAGGGCGGAACTCGGGCGGAAACGGCCAAGGCACGCCCGTCTCCTCGTAGCCAATGAGCACCGGCACCACAGGCTTTGTACTTTGCCTCTGTGCGCGAAGCGCCGTCTCGATGCGAACTGGATCCGGCACCACCCCGTACACCACGATGTCCGGCGCCACCTCCGACTCCTCATGGTCCAGGCACACCAGCACCGGTTTGGCCGTTTCAACATCCCCCCACCGTTCGCACACCTGCACGGTCCGGTTCCACACCCGGTACGGCGCGCGGTGATCGGCGTATATAACGCTGTCTTCTACCGTCCCGGCCATGTTCCACGCCAGAAAGCTCTTGCCGAAACCCGCAAAGCCGACTTTTCTCATGCCGCGCCCCCCTCAATCGGGGTAGGGCGTCCATAGTAGAAGCCCTGCCCGTACCCAACGCCCAGTTTCTGCAGCCAAGCATGTTGTTCGGGTGTTTCTACCCGCTCAACCACCAACTGGGCTCCTGATTCCGCCGCAACCTGCACCAGCATAGGCAAGAACACCTCCACTCCTTCCGTCAGACGCACCTTCACGAAGTCCGGCCTAAGCACACTCCAGCGGGAGATCCCGTTGAACCCGTCGCCGAAGTCGTCCAAAGCCACCTTCAGGCCCCGCTCCCGGAACGGGGCCAGATACAAAACGACCGCCTCGGCGTCGAGGCGGCTTCGTTCCGTGATTTCCAGGACCAGTCCCGTCAAATCCTCGTCGGGCGGAAACGGCAGCCTTCGCTCGGTCAACAACTCCGACGTGACGTTCACGAATACCAGTTCATCACTGTTTTTCGCCCGCTGCGCCGCCACGTCGAGGATGTACCGGTCAAGGCCCGTCAACAGTCCCGCGTCTGCCAGCAGCCCCAACGTCTCACGGGGATGAGCAAGCAAAAGTTCATGCCCAAACACTGTCTCGTCCGAGAGGCGGACGATCACCTGTTGCCGAAGCGCCACGCTCATCCCCTCCCCGACCGTGTGACGCCGTAGATCCAGTACCCTTGCGCGTTGGCCATCTGGGGATTGGGCACAACGTACACGCGCGGGAACGCGTTTTGCAGCGCCGGGAGTGCAATCGCATACCCGCCTCCCGCAACAAACACGGTCTGCACTCGCCGCACCGCCTCCGCTCCCATGCGCTCGACGATCCGCCGGACGATGAAACCGCCGAGGCGTTCCATGTGCCGTGTGCGCTCCGGTTCCACGGAGACGGCATTCCCGCCATACGCCACCTCACCTCGGGCAAGAAGTTCGTCGTAGATTCGATCAGACAAGGGCGGTGTCTCTCCTGTGCGTTGCCGGAACACCCCGGCCAGTGCCACGTGCAGGTCATGCACCCCCACGTCCACCGAGTCCGACAGGCGGTTGACCAGCGCCAGTTCGGGCTGTGTCTCAAAAGTGACGAACCCCGTTGTCCGCGTCCCGACGTCCACCAACAGCAGGTACCCGCCATGCTCCGTCCAGGCAGGATTGCGAAGCTCCAGGGTAACCGGATCGAGGAGGCTCGCGATCATCGCGCCCATCGCCTGCGGGATCACCCGCACGCTTCGCACCTGGACGTCCACCGTTCGCCCCTGCACTGTCACCCGCCCGGTGGTCTCCTCCAGACGTTGCCGCAACGCACGCCGCTGCGTCTCGTAGTGCGCCAGCGGCAACCCCGTCACCACGTCCAGCGGCTCGCCGTCCTTGGCCAAAAGCGCCAGCGTCGTCAACCACAGCGCCTGTGTGTCCGCGTCCTCGTACTTTCGCGTGGCCAGGTTCAAAGCTGCGTCCCGGCTCTCCCGCCGGGCCAATTCACCGATGAACACCCGCCGCGATCCGGAATCTGTTTCAATCGTCACGTCGTACTCCAAGGCGCGGGAACCGAACATCTCCGGCATCACCAGCTCGTGCGCTTCCCCAACCAGTGCCGGGAACCGAACCTGTCGCTCCCCGTCTGTAGCCTTTACCCATCCGTAACCCAGGTCCACACCGAGAATCATCCGCATCCCCCTCCAACACATCTCACCGTGCATGGCAACCGCTTCACCGTCCAAACAGCCGGAACCGCCGCCGCTTCCGCGGTGCCACAAACCCAAACGCCTCGTCCCAGAATGGCTTCATGGCCCGAACGATCCGCTTGCCGTTTATCCCGCCGCGCTTGTCGATGGTCGGGTCGAACGGGACCACGGCCCGTACGGAGAACGGCAGCAGGTACTGCTCCAGCGCCCGTTCGTCTGACCGTGCCTTCTTGCTCTTGTTGAGGATCGGCGACACATCCGCCTTGGACAGTCCCGCGAACACCAGCTTGTCCGCGTGCTCCTGAATCCGGGCGAGCTGGTCCACCGCTGGCACGACGACAAACAGCACCTGCGTCGTGTACGGCAGCACAGCCTGGTGCACCGGCGTCCATCCCTGCGGCATGTCCAGCAGCACCGCATCCATCTCCTCCAGGCAAAGCTGGAGCAGATACACCGCGTCCTCCGGGTCCTGGAGCACCACTTCCGGGCTCTGTGCTGACGGAAACAGATGCAGGCCGGATTCGTGAACCAGACACACTCCGTCGCGCACCGCCTCCTCCACGCTCTGACCACGCCAGCCGCGCACATCCGGTGCGTCGGCAAATCCGAACTTCTGGGCGATGTCCCCGTTGGTATCCAGGTCGATCACCGCCACCCGCTTGCCACGTAGTGCCCCGTAGTACGCCATGTGCGCACCGAGCGTCGAGCGGCCGGCGCCGCCTTTCGGGCTGTCAAGCAGGATGACCGGCACCGTGCGGCGACGCACCGGAGCGGAAACCGTACGACGCAAGGCCAAAGGCGCTGGCGCGGCAGACCGAACGGCGGCCTCTTCCTGTTTCGGCGGCGGCTCCGGCACCGGAGAAACAGGCGGAGAAACGGATTGCGGCGCCTCGGTCTTCGGCGCCGCCCGTCGAGTCTGTTCATGCCATCGCATCGCGTCCGCGATCCGAAACGGCGGGGTGTACTCGTACACCGCCGTCCCCGCAAGCCGCTGCTGTACCGCGGACGTAACACCCAGTCTGGCGTCGACAAATACGCCTTCCAAGTCCCCTTGCGCCGCAAGCCGTTTGAGTTCACTCATGGCCGTAACCACGCGCACGTCGAACACCCCGGCGCACTGGGCCTGCACCTCGTCTGCGCCGTCCTTGCAGACCAGTGCAAACACCGCGTATCACCTCCCCATCGCGTCAGTCGTCGAGAACGAATCCTCCGTCCTCGTTGTCGCCGGTGGCCTCGTCGTCGAAGACAAATCCGTCCGAAGACTCGCCGACGCCAGGGCCCCGCGCTATTGCATCCTCCATTGGGGCAGCCGTTTCCATGTCTGGAGCCAACACCACAGCCCGGAATCCTTGATCTCCTTTTTCAATCGCTCGCCACAACCCCAACATCGCCTCCGCAAATGCCGGATACCGCACCACAACCGGTGTCCCGGTGGTCATGGCCTCGTACGCCGTCGAGCCCAGATCCTCGATCACCAGGTGCGCTGAGCCTTCCGGCAGCGAAACTCCCGCTGGCACCCGGTTAACGACCATCCACGCATCTGGCCCCGGTGGCGCAGAGAAGGCCTTTGCCGGATCGCAGTCCCGGACAGCGATCACCGTGTCCGCTTCGACCGGCACCGTGGTGTCGCTGGCATCTAGCACCCACATATCGCCCCCATCCGCCTGCACAGCCCCGAACACGATGTCCCGGTAAGGCGGTGCAAGCCAGGACGCCAAGGGACTCGCGCTCGACACACTGATGAGCTTTGCGTCGATCCCTTGCTCGCGCAGCACATGCCACAAATTCCAGGCAAAAAACGTCCCGCCGGATTGGCGGGTTGAGATGACCTTGACACGATAAGGGGCGCGCGGGATCTGCACCCGCGGCACCCCCGGCAACGCCTCTGCGAGAAACGCGAACACGTGGGCCGCTGTGGCCCCGTCTCCCTCTGGCCACGCAAGCACATCCCGGACGCCGAGTTCCCTTGCCTTTGCCACAATGTCTCGGCCCTTCGCGTCCAGGGTTCCGGCCACGAACCGGACCGGAACCCCTGACTCTACTGCTGCCTTCGCGTCAGCTAGGCGAGACACCAGTGCGACGTCGGCGTACTGCAAATCCGTCCATTCCACCAGTGAGGACAAGGTGTCTCGCAGCCACGCCTCCGTTGTCGGATCACCCAACGCCAGGCACACCCGCACGTCAGTTCAGCCTCCGCTTCAGAGTTGCCGACGCCTGGAACCGCACCGCCGCGCGCTCCGGCACATCCACCTTCTCGCCGGTCAGTGGGTTCCTGGCCTTGCGCGCCGCGCGGTGCACGTGGACGAACCGGCCCAGGGGCGGCAGCATCACCTTCTCCCCAGCCTGCAGCCGCTCTCCCACGACGTCGCAGAGTGTGTTGATCAGACGCTCCACCTTAGCCTTGGGCAGGTCCGCCCGAACGGCCAGCTCCTCAATCAGTTCCGTCTTTGTCATGAAAGACCACTCCTTCACGAAATCAAATTGTCTTCACCCTATAGCGGCGTGTATGGCAAAACGGTACAAAACAAAAGCCGCCCGGATGCGGCCATGTGCTAAATGGCTCAGCTGAGCGCTTGTTGCCACGTGTGTACATCCGGGACAAACCCCTTCAGCACATACCACTTACCCTGTTTTTGCACCAACAGGTCGGGGACGGCTTGAATCTGGTTGTCCATTCCATCGCTAGGCAGCCCGTATAGCACGTCTGCAGCCTTCGATTCAGGAAGCCCGGCGTCCTTGAACGCTTTGGCCATGAGCGCTTTGGCTTGTTCAATGGACGTGACCTCGACCGGCTTTTGGTCCCCTTCACCGCTGTTGAAAAACACCGCCAGAATCTGCACCTTGTCTAGCAGGTGATTTTGATCCAGCAGTTGCAAGGCTTTGTGGCAATACGGGCACCAGTACGCGACCACAAGAACGGGCCGATCCGCTGACACCCGAACGACATGCCCCGACGCGTCATGCACAGGTGTTTTGAGAATCCCGTCCACCCACTTGGCGTCGGCCACCGTCAGCCCGGGCAAGCCGGTCGTCACCGGCGTCGTTCCGGTGCCGATCCCGTTTGTGGGAGTGACGGTGGCGTTTACGCTCGCTAGCGCCTGCCCTGTCCTGTGCCAAACGGCAGCCGTTCCTCCTGCGTATCCCGCTCCCGCTGCCAACACCAGTGAGCTGGCACCCAGCAATACTTTTTGCCACTTCGACTTCAGCTTCATCGCTATCCCTCCATCCTCAATCTCCATCCAGACGAGGATCGAATGACAACATCAAAGGCCACCCCGCCATGGGATGGCCCGAATCCAAATGCTTCAGGAGACATACGGTGGCACATACGTGTAACTCGTCTCCCAGTGTCCTGGTGTACAGGTGGTGACAGGCGTGCAGGTTGTTACTGGCACCCAATGGCAATACATAGAACAATCTAGGTAACGTGTCGTGGTGCACTGCTGCGTGGTCGAGCAGGAACCGGGCACCCAGTAACTACCTGTCGCCTCGGAGTGTCCCGGATACGCTGTCAACGTCTGGCTTGATTTCAACAAGTGACCCTGTGCGTCATACAGGTTCGCCACATACGTGTGGGACTTCCCGTCTGTGATGGTCGTGTAAAACGTCTGCGACGTTCCTTGCCGCATCGTGCCCACAACCTGGCCCGTCGTCTGATCCAGCAGCGTCACATAGTAACCCAGACGGTCCACTGGCGTGTTTGTGCTCACAGTCCACGAAAACTGGTTTCCGTAGCTGCTTGTCACCTGGCCTGAAAGCTGAACTGTAATATCTGTCACGCTGATCGTTCCGCTCCGTGACACGCCGACACTCGATGCCGTGATTGTCACGTTCCCAGGGCTTTGCGGCGCCGTGTAGGCAGCGGAGAACCGGCCTTGCGAGTCCGTCCATACCATGTACGTACCCCAACTGGTTCTCGTACCTCCGTTGCCGCCTTGGAACGAACCGGCCGTAGCCTTCAGTTCCACCGCCACGTTTGCAAGAGGCGAACCCTTGAACGTGACCGTACCGGAGACCGTCTCAGACTGACCGACAGACATCGGTGACAGCGAGTTCAACGAAACGGATGGCATCTGGGCATTCGATGGATATGTTGCATTCGCAGTCAAAGCAGACCCATTGACCGGAGTAATGGACAAGACAAGCGAATCTCCCGGTCGGAATACCCAGCTTCCCTCACCGTCGCCGTAGTTGAGTATGTCACCGCTTCCATAAGCGGAATTGAACGTAAATACGACTTTGTTGTCAGACCACGATACAATTTTGGGCTGTACCGCATCATGTACCGTATCGGTGATATGCCCAGCTTCCCATCCTGTGGTCATATCATTCACTGTCAACGCGTTCGGCGATGTATTCGGTTGGTTTCCGAATCCTATACCAGTGATCGTCACCGTGGGCGGCCACGTGCCGGTGTCAAACGATACAGACTGAATGCTTGGCGACACCACCGAGAAGCTCTTGCTGTCGCTCAGCCCGTCGCTTTGCACCGTGGCCTCGATCGTCACCGTACCGGGCGACGAAGGCGCGGTGTAGGTCACCGAGAACCTACCTTGAGAATCCGTCGTCACCGTCCGCGCGCTCAGCGTGCCTTGGCTCACCGACAGCGCAACGGTCTCATTCGGCACCGGCTGACCGTTGTAGGTCACCGTACCCGAAATCGTGATTTGCCGCCCCGTCACCACCGTAGATACGGAGTCCAGGCTCACGACCGGCTTAATACGCCATGTCACCGTCAGCGGCGCGGACTGTGCCACCGGAGCATTCGTGCTGTCCGGATCACCGACATAGGCCACATAGGTGTGCGAACCGGGCGAGTTCAAGGAAACCGTCGCGGTATCCGTCGTCCCGCTGGTGGCAGGCGTTCCGACCCACTGGCCCGTGGTCTGATCAAGGATGTCCAGAGCGTACCCGTCCACATCCTCATTCGTTGTAGCCGTCAGCATAACGCTCTGTCCCACGAAAGGACTCGCCGGGCTTGCCGTCAGCGTAACCGTCATCGGCGGCGCCGCGGATATCGTGCCATTGCCGTTTTGTACGGTCACGACGTACCTTGGCGTGGTTTGACCCCACAAATGCCGAGCCATGTTGTCGGCGGCCACCGCCTGCTTGTGCCCGCCATTGGCGTAGGCCACCCACATGCCTGTCACGGCGGCGCCAGTAAACCCGATAGCCGCCAATGTCCAGACGAGTCGCGGCACCATGCCTTCTCCGCCAGCGCGCCGCCAGCGCAGACGTCCCCATAAAACCTCGAACATTCGCATTCACCTCCCTGAATCACTGCGCAACTTGCATGACCACATACGACGTGTACTCCTGTAGTCCCGCAACAAACCAACGAGCCATCAGGACTGTCACCAACGCTCCAACCGCCAAGTACATACCACTCGGTGCCAAATACCTCTCTTCCGGCGGAGTCAGTCTGCTCGACAGCCGCGGCCACCATGGCCTTGTCAACAGAGCCAACGCGCATGAAATCGCAATCGCAATGAGGCTGAACGGTCCAAGGCCAAGCCCCGTAAGTGCAGCCATCTCAATGTCGCCCAGGGCGGCGTTACGACGATCCGACACCCACCACAGGACCGCGCAGAGCAGTCCGGATGCCACCGCCACCCAAGAGAAGTGGGCAAACATCACCGCCAGGGCAAAACAAAAAATCGCTGTCTCACTCACCCGGCGGTAGAGGACATCCGTGATCGCACACAGCCCAAGGAAACCAACAGTCAACCAAGCAGCGGAATAGGACCAGAGGTGCTCCAAAACAAACAATCCCTCCCTTCATCCAGTGGAGGGGTGCATGGCAAGACCTTAACGGCGCACCTGGTCTTTAGCGGAACCAATTCACTTGCCAAAACCCATGTAAATTCAGGCACTCCCAAGCCCATAAGAGGCAGGTTCAGAGCGGGGTGTAACCCAAGGTGGGGAGGAGAGTTGAGATGGTGGTACAGCGCATGTCAGAACACTTCCTCGGTCTGCACGTAAAACGACATACGGACGTCGGCATGGTCCACCCGCCGCCAAATCGTCTCCAGGAACGCTCGCCTGTGTTCAGACTTGGTAACCCACACGACGCGCCGGAATGAATCGTCCAGCGGTGCGAGATTGGTTACGTACATCTGGAACTTCCGCCATATCTGGCGCGAGTTCTCGGTGGCGTTGTCATACTCCACCCACCAAAACCCGTTTGGTGTCCGCAAGATGGCGTCTGGCCGGATGGCTGTTGCCCGTAAATCCGTGTCAACCTGCCCTGTTGCCAGCTTCCTCAAAAACCACAGTTCATCCGCCGCCTCCCGGGTGTTGAACCAGCGCACCCCGTCAAATCCGTGCGCCCGCACATACCGCATGAGAATCGCGTTCAACCCCAGGGCATGATTCATCTGTGCTTCCATCGTAACGGCCTTGCCCTCGATCCCGAGCATCTGATGGACGTAACGAATCCCGGTCTCAGTCAGCAGATACATGTGGTGATTGTCGCTGCTTTTCACGCCGCGTATCAGGGGTTCGGCTTGTTTGGTCCGCAGCCGCCGCAGGTTTCGCTTCAGCTTGTGGACACTCCAACCCAAGAGGAACAACAGGTCGTCCCGAAGAATCACTCCTGCGTCGAATACCACCCCGAGCAATTGCTGCTCCGGTGCAAAGTCACTGTTACGCCATTGCAGAATCAATCGTCATCCCACCTCTGCAGGAAAGACGTCACAGGGTTGCGGGGCACCTCACGTTCATCCTGTCTTTCCTGCCCTTCTTTCTGTTCAGCCGCTTGCACGCCGCCGGTGACCACCAACCCATGCTCCATCAGCCACCGGCCCACTTGCTCCGCCACCCGCTTTGCAAAATCCCCGTCCTCCTGGCTTTGTTCAAGGACCCGCAGCAGCATCTCCTCCAGGGTCCTCGACCGTTGTCGGGCAGGCAATCGCCGAACGAAATCAATCACTTTCGAGTCGCGGAAATACACGTGCATTCGCAGCACTTTGTCTCACCATTCCTTTGTGGGACGTAAGCGCCCACATCCCGTAACCGGTCGGTGTGAATCTGGGGGGGATTGTGGGCGTAATCGTCCCACAGCACCATCACGCGTGCAGCCACTCCAGCACCCGCCGCTGCTGTTCGCGCTCCACCGCTTCCTCATCATCCACCACCGTGACGGGCATAAGTTCATCCAGCCAGAACGTCTCTTTGTAACGGGGTAACTGGACCACAGCAAACCGACGGCAGATAAACACGATCTCGCCCTCCTGCACCGTGCGATCCATATCGTCGTCCGCCGGACGCTTTTTCTTCGCCGTCCGCACCCGCACCCAATCTCCCACTTG
>NZ_FPBV01000011.1 GCF_900116805.1 Paenalicyclobacillus macrosporangiidus
GTTATTTTCCACGCCTTGGAGCTTGCGAATCCACTCAAGAACTGCGAAGCTATTGACAGAAGCCATCGTTGCGTTCCTCCTACTAGTTTGTTTCGCCACACTCTAGTAGACACGCACGGTGGCTTCGTCGTCAATTGTGGACGACGCATTTTACACCACTACTTGAGACTTTAACCTATGAGGATTGGAAACTGACATCAACGGTATCGAACAACGGTTGCGCGCAACCGTTTGTAGGGTACCTATGAGGATTGGAAACATGGTATTTCCGTTCAGGCTTCGGTCAATGCCCTTCGTTTGTAGGGTACCTATGAGGATTGGAAACCCGCCCCTTGTGCCGGCCGCCTCCCGCCACAACCGCGTTTGTAGGGTACCTATGAGGATTGGAAACAAAGAGTTACGTCCTGCGGAGAAGGCGGCGACGGTGTTTGTAGGGTATCTATGAGGGTTGGAAACATAACGGAGGTGATCCCCATGGTCTCTGGAATCGAGCCCGGTTTGTAGGGTACCATATGAGGATTCGAAACGCTGCCTCGGCCATCTTCGTAAAGCCACGCGCGACGTTTGTAGGATACCTATGAGAATGGGCAACCGAAACCGACGCTGGCCTGTCCCGCAGTCCATCCAGCGTTGGTACGACACCGATAAGCATCATCGGCGCCGGCGCCTGTCTCAGATCTCTGGCCGGCGAGGAGCGGCTGCGCCGCCGGGCTTGACTTCTTCGGCGGGGCGCGTGAACCAAAAGTAGAACGTCGCCAAGAGAATGGCGGCTCCATAGATGACGGGCTGCGGAAGTTGCACGGCAGGAAGTTTATGCAGGAACATCGAGATCACCTCACCCTTCGTGCTTCGGAATGGGTGCCAGAAATCTTTTTGGACCGTTTGGCCCGAGTGGTGTTGGACGGACGGGGTACCTGCGCTCCAGACGTCAGGAAGGACCCGATGGTCGGCGAAGGCTGCAGATTGAAGCGGGTGATCGGCGGGGTGTCAGGGCGTCCACCGAGGCGCCACAGTGGGCCGCGCTTGATCTCGCGCTCGATGATGGCGGAACGCAGATCGGAAAAGAACTCTTGGGCACGGCCGCTGGTTTCACTGGGGTCGGCGGCGACAGGAATGTTGGGGTTGCCGAACACCGGTCCGGTGACCACAAAATTAAACTTCCCCGACGAGATCCATGGCCCCGTGTTGGTGATTTGACCTGTGATCAAGAGCAGGGCGATGATGACGTCAATGGCGTCGAGAACGAATCCCGCCCCGTCTCCCTGCCCTTCCATCCTTGTACTGCCGGTGATGGGGCCGGCAAGACTGAGCCAGATGGCTCCCGATGCAAGGAACACGCCGCCACAGGTCAACTGACCTGTAAGAAGCAGGATGGCGATCCAGATGTCAATTGCCCGCAGAATCCCGGACACGAGGGCCTTTTCCCGCATGCGGCGACGTTGACGGTTCATTCACCTCTCGTCCCTTCGGCATGCCTCGGTCCCAAGTCAGGTCCAACGGTAAACCACGATGAACCTCTCGATTCTCAATCAGGGTATGCAGGCAAGTGGGCCAACAGTGTGGACTGTCATCCCAGGCGGCGATGCCCACCTGTCCCTGGGTTGGGGAACATCCCGCCCGAACACCCATCCCGCGTCCTGGCTGGCGGGTTGTTCTCTGTTCTCCGGGGCGTTCTATTGGGAACGAAATCAATGTGGAAAAGGGGGAGGATGCGCCTCTCAGCCTTCGAGGCGCATCATTTCCTCGTGCAGTTCCTGATACATCCTGGCTTCCGACTGTGCGATGAATTTCCCCGTCTCGTACATGGTCTTCAAATCGTCGGGAGACGTGAACGACTGAAGCACGTCTTTGCACAGTTGATAGTGCCTGGGTTCATGTTCATCGGCGTGCACTTGCCAGAAGCGCACGTCAATTACGCGATCCCGGTTGTAAGCTGGATGCTGGAAGTATTGGCCGATGCGGCCCATCACCGCGCCTGCGAACATCTCCGAACCGAGGCCAACGGCGGCCATCGCCTGCAGAGGGGACGCATGCCGGAAGAAGTCAATGAACGTGTCGATGGCCTTCTGGACGGCGGGGGACATCGGTTCATCGGGGATGCCGTTCGCGTCCAGGCGCGCATCGGGGACAACAGATCGCAAAAAGGTCAGATACAGCTTTTCATGCGCCCGTCCGGGTTCGCCCCGTCCTGCCTCATCCCACAGGTTGTCGGCAATCGGGACCCACCAGGTGTCTATGGGCGGCATGGCAGAGATGGCCGCTCCGAGCACCCGCGGAAAGTTGCGGCTGTAGTAGGCGTACTGAAGGGCAAAGTGGCGGATCTGCGCATAGGAGTAGGCGCCAGCGCCCAACGTCTGCAGGAAAGCGCCGTTGAAGAATTCCTCCTCGACCAGGGCCTCCACCGCCCGCTCGACATCGGCGTAGGAACGCAACACGACCGATTCCATGGATCACCCTCCTTGTCCGCAGGGATCAACGCAAAGTGCCCTGACAGGATACGGTACAACACAGGCCGCAGTCAATACGTCGGAGGGCGCTCCGTATCTTTCCAGGGAGGCTAGGGAAGGGGAGGAACTGGAATATAAGGGATTTTAAAATTACCGAATGAATCGTTTAATATGGAGAAAACCAACAATTTCATGATGCATTGAGAGGGAAACCGTTGTAGATTGAAAACAGGGATCGACCGTCCCAATACACGGCGTCCGGAAAAGATGGACCCGAACGGAAAGGACATGAGTGCGATGCAGCGAGGAGGATTCAAACGCCAGCTGTCGCTGGCTGATTTGACGTTTATCGGCCTCGGGTCCATCATCGGGTCCGGATGGTTGTTCGCGTCGCAGCGGGCGGCGCACATCGCCGGACCGGCGGCTTGGATTTCCTGGGTGATTGGCGCATTGGCGGTCACTTTGCTGGGGCTGGTCTACGCGGAGCTCGGCGGAGCCCTTCCACGGGCCGGCGGAACCGTCCGGTATCCCGACTTTTCGCATGGACCGTTGGTGGGATACCTGCTCGGCTTCGCTTCGATTGTGGCGTTCGCCAGTGTGGCAGGCATTGAAGCCGAAGCGATGCGCCAGTACGCCGACACCTGGTGGCCGACCCTCGGCAGCGGCAGTCCGACGGCGCTCGGGTGGTTCGTGCAGTTGGCCTTGCTGACGGTCTTCTTCCTGCTCAACTATTGGTCGGTAAACCTGTTCGGGAAGATCAACACCATTTTGACGGCTGTCAAGTTCATCGTGCCGACGTTGACCATTGTGGTGCTGTTCATGCATCTGAAGCCCGCCAACTTCTCGGTGCACGGCATGGCGCCGTATGGGTTCTCCGGGATTGAGCAGGCGGTTTCGACGGCCGGAATCATCTTCGCGTTTTTGGGCTTCCAGCAGGCGGTGGGATTCTCTTCGGAAGCCAAGAATCCGCAGCGCACCGTGCCGGTCTCCATCCTGCTGGCGGTGGTCCTGTCGGCCGGTCTCTACGTGCTGCTGCAGTTGAGTTTTGTGGGGGCGGTGCCGGCCTCCGCCATCGCCAAAGGGTGGGACGCGCTCGACTACACCTCCCCGTTTGCCAACGTGGCGGCGGCTTTGGGATTGGGGTGGCTGTCGACGGTGATCCTGGGGGATGCCGTCATCTCGCCGAGCGGCACAGCGAACATCTATCTGTCCGCGACGGCGCGCGTGATCTATGGCTGGGCGAAGAACGGGACGTTCTTCCGCCTGTTCACGCGCCTCGACGGCCGGACGGGTGTGCCGCGTCCGGCCCTGTGGCTGGCGTTCCTCCTGTCCGTGTTCTTCACTCTGCCGTTCCCGTCATGGGACAAGCTGGTGGGCGTGGTCTCGTCCGCCACGGTGCTGACGTACATTCTCGGCCCCGTGTCGGCCCATGCGTTCCGGCGCACGGCGCCGGAGTTGAACCGGCCTTTCCGCCTGAAGGGGATAGGCGTCCTGTCGCCCATGGCTTTCGTGGTGGCGTCGCTGATCATCTACTGGACCGGGTGGAAGACGGATTCCCTCCTGCTCGGCGCCCAATTGGTCATGTTCGTCGTGTATCTCCTCTTCCGCCGTATCGCTCCGAACCACGTGCCGCTCGCGGAACAGGTGAGGGCGTCGGTCTGGCTCGTCGTGTACGAAGCGGTGATGATGGTTCTGTCGTATCTCGGCACGTTTGACGGCGGACAGGGCATCCTGCGGTCGCCGTGGGACCAGGTGGCCGTGGTGGTTTGGTCCGTCGCCACGTACTACTGGGGGATCCGCAGCGCACTGTCCCGGCCCATCTTCGACGAAGACGACGTGTTGGATCCGGTGACGGACAAGCCGGCCGCGGCCACGCCGACCGTGGCGGAGCCGTCCGCGCCGAATCTGTAACGGCTGAAACGGTTGACCCTACGGGTGTTTTGACTCCTCTCCATCTACGGTTCCTCCGACGCGCCAACGGCCCCCGGCATGGGGGCCGTTGGATTTTCCTCATAGAATCGCCTTCCTCTGGGCATTCTATCCTCTGCTTGTTTCACGTTTGCAGACGATGACGGGATGAACTGCACAGGATGTGGCATGGATGAAGCCGACTCAACAGTTGATGCAGCAACTGCACGACGCGTACGACATCGTGGTGCGCCCCATTCCGTCCAGTGGCCTCGATGTGGTCTTCATCTCCACCATGGTGGATTTAACCCGCGTGGAGGAGCGACTCTTGGGCCCGTTGACCCGAAATCCGTCAAAGCGGCCAGGAAATATCGAGCGGTGGTTGCGCGACACCCTGCAGTTGGGGGAATTGCGCCTCACGCGGGACGCTCGCGAGGCGGCGTTGAAATTGCTCGACGGTCACGCGGTGATCTGCTTTCCGAAAGGTTATGTGCTGGTCAACGTCCAGGGATTGCAGCGGCGTCTCCCGGAGGAACCCGCCGCGGAGATGTCCATCCGGGGGCCGCGGGACGGTTTTACGGAGTCCCTGGACACCAACGTGTCGCTCATTCGATCCCGCCTGCGGGATCGCCGCCTGGTCATCCAGACCTTTGAGTTCGGCCAGCGCACCCGGACCAAGGTGTTGTTGCTGTATCTCGAGGATCTGGCCAATCCGAACATCGTTCACGAGGCGGTGCAACGGCTCCGACGCGTTCAGGTGGACGGGCTGCTGGACAGCGGCGGGTTGGAGCAGTGGATTGAGGACAACCCGTGGTCGCCGTACCCGCAAATCCAATCCACGGAGCGCCCCGACAAAACCATCTCGGCGTTGTTGGAGGGCAGGCTGGCGATCCTCGTCGGCGGCAGCCCCTTTGCCCTGCTGGTGCCGACGGTCATGGTTTCCTTTTTCCAGACGTCGGATGACTACAGCCAGCGCTGGATCTCGGGGTCCGCTATCCGCATCGTGCGCATCTTCGCCCTGGCCCTGTCCGTCTTCTCTCCGTCGTTGTACATCGCGTTCACCATGTACAATCCGGAGCTGCTGCCGACAAACCTGGTCATCCAGTTGGCCGCCACGCGGGAAGGCATTCCGCTGCCCATCGTGTTCGAGGCGGCCTTCATGGAATTCATGGTCGAACTGTTGCGCGAGGCTGGGAATAGAATGCCGCAGCAGATGGGACAGTCGTTCACGGTCGTCGGCGGGTTGGTGATTGGGGACATCGCCGTGCAAGCGGGCATTGTCAGCCCCATGATGGTCGTGGTCGTTGGATTGACCGCCCTCGGCGCGTTTGCGATTCCAAACTATGAGGCCGCCTTTGTCACGCGCATGATCCGTTTTCCCATGTTGATGGCCACCTCCGTGTTCGGCATCATGGGCACGCTGGTGTTCGCGCTGCTGCTCGTCGCCCATCTCTCGACACTCAAGTCCTTTGGCGTCCCGTACCTCAGCCCCTTTGCCCAGTTGGCGTACGTCGACTGGCTCGACACCCTGGTCAAGGGGCCGACGCAGTGGTCGGTGCTTCGTCCGGCGACCTACTGGAGCCCGCGCGCATGGCAACTTCGGCGGCGCGGGGGCTGGAGAGGTTGACAGAGCGGCATGCTGAAACAACGCAATGCGAATGCGGTGGCCGTCCTGACCTTTGAGTTGATCATCGGCTCCGGCATGTTCGAGTGGATTCCGGCTTGGCTGGGCCGGGCGCGGACGGCGGTGTGGATCCCGTTGATGGTCTACGTCGCGGTGGCGGTGGCGCTCTCGCAGATCATGGTCTATCTCGTCTGCCAGGGCCGCGTACGCAGGGCACAGGCGGTGACGGTGTTCGACGCCCTCCTGCCGCAGCAGAGAGTCGCGGAGGCGCTCAATGTCCTGATGCTGCTGGTGTTTCTCGTCAACGCGGCCATGGTCCTGCGGATGGCCATTCACCTGATTAAGTATGTGGCGCTGCCCGACACGCCGGTCCTGGTGTTGGTGGTGCTCGGGATGCTCATTCCGCTGCAACTGTTTTTCGGCGGCTTTGACGCCCTCCTCCGGTATGAATTGGCCCTGTTTTGGCCGACCGTGATCATCGGCGTTCTGATGTTGTTGCTCTGTCTCGAGGTGTCGGACGTGGCCAACCTGTTGCCGCTCTGGCCCATCAGCTGGCGGGCGGTGGCATGCACCCTTCCGGAGATCCTCTATCTTTTGCCGGGATTTTTGCTTGCCGCCGTGTACTTGCCCGTCTTTCACGCCGCTGGCGTGGAGGCCCAACCGATGCGGGGCATGGTCCTGGGCGGCGTCTTGGCCGCCGTCGCGCTGCAGCTTCTGAACGTGGCCGTGGTCGTCGTCGATTTCGGCCCTTTTGAAGGCGCGGCTTTGAACTGGCCCATCGTGGAAGCCGTCCGCATGCAGCACGGGGGCCGCTGGGCGGTGTTGTTTCTGCTCCCCGTCCTGTCGGCCGTCTCCTCCGCGGTGAATCTGTACCTGTACGCCGGGTACCGAATCGCCGTCTTCCACACGCGCGCTCGCAGAATATGGGTCATCGGGCCGCTGATGGCCGCGGTGATTGCGCTGTCCGTGATCCCGGAGTCGTTTGAGCAGGTATCTCGGTACTATGCCCCGGTGGTGGAAGGGATGGGAGGCGTCCTCCTCGGGATCGTCATCGGCCTGTGGATGTGGACCGTGTGGAAGGGCGGTGTGCATGCTGGATGAGACGGATGCGCCTGCTCGCCGTCGTGGTCTGTCTGGCTGTGTCGATGGGGCTGACCGGGTGTTGGGACGGGGTCGAGATACAGCAGCGGGCCATCGTCCTGATGATGGGGATCGATCCCGGCGACACCCCGGATCACGTGCAGGTGACGCTGCAACTGGCGAAACCGCGCCGCCTCAGCATCCCACCCTCCGGCGGGTCGTCCGGCGGGGGCGGACAAGGGTCACCGGTGATTGCCGTGAGCGAGCAAGGGCGCGGCGTCGGGGAAGCCCTGCACAAGATTCAATTGGATTTGAACCGGAGACTGTTTTTCGGCCATCTGCAGGCGGTCGTCATCCACCGGCAATTGGCGGAGCGGGGGATCTTCACCCTGCTGAACCCGCTCGTGCAAACGCGGATTGTCAGCCGCAACCTGTGGGTGTTCGTGTCGGAGCCGTCCACCCGGGCGTTCCTTGAGAAAAGCCCGGAACTGGACGTCATCCCGGCCATGTACCTGGCGGATCTGTTCCGGAACCGGATTTGGGTCAACCGCCCGTACGACGCCACGATTGGGGGATTTCACCAACGTTTGGCCACCCCGGGAATTGAGCCGTATGCGCTTCTCATCACGGGGATTGATTCCAAGCTGTCCGCGCCGCAGATCGACGGGCTGGCGGTCTTCTCCGGCGACCGGCTGGCCGGAGTTCTGACCGGCCCCCAGTTCACCGGGTGGCTGATGCTCGAGAACCAATTTCCGAAGTCCAGGTTGGCCTTGCCGTGCCCGGAGGACCCCGGCAGGCAGTTTGTCATTGATGTCAAATCGGTGCACAGCCGGCTGCGCGTACGCAACCTGTCTGGCGCCCGCCCCTACGTGGACGTCGACGTCCGGATGCGCGGATCGGTGGAGGGCGGGGCCTGCGTCCCGGTAGAACTCCAGTCCGGGTTGGACAGCCTCAAACGGCAGGTGGAGCGGCAGACGCAGGGGATGGTCACGCGCGCGATTCAGTGGACGCAGTCTCCCCTGCACACGGACGTGTTGGGCATCGGCCGGGAGGTGTACCGGTACCAGGCGGCGGAGTGGCGAGGCGAGGCGTGGTGGCGCCGCACGTTTGAGCGATTGGATGTGCGGGTGCAGGTGGACGCGCGGCTCGACTTCATGCAGACGTACGACCGGATCCAGATGGTCTATCCAAGGGGGGACGGCGCGCGATGAGGCGTGCGGAGAGGGCGTTGATCCAACGGATTCAACCGGTGCGATGGCTGCTCGCGGCCACGGTGGGTGTGGGATTGGCGGAATGTGCCGCGACCGTGGCGCAGGCGGCCGTCTTTGCCCATGTGGTGAACGGGGTGTTCCTCGGCGGTGCCGCCAAAGCGGACGTGGCTCCTTGGATGATGGCCCTGTTGGCCATCCTCACGGTACGGGCGGGAGCCAGCGCCGGCCGCCAGCGGTGGGCGGGTACGTTTGCCAGGAGGGCGAAGGTCGCGCTGCGGGATCGGGTGGTGCGGCATCTTTTGGCACTGGGGCCTGCCTATACCCGGCGGGAGCAGGCCGGCGAGTTGGCGATGACGGTCACCACGGGCCTGGACGAGCTGGAGACGTACCTGGCGAAGTACCTTCCCCAGGCGGTCCTGGCGGTGGGCATCCCCCTGGCGATCCTCGGGTTCATCGCCATCCAGGACCGGGTCTCCGCGCTGGTTTTGGCGATCACGGGGCCGCTGTTGGTCTTCTTCATGATCCTCATCGGCCTGTCCGCCGAGCGTATCACGCGCCGCCAGTGGGACGCTTTGTGCCGAATGAGCGCCCACTTCCTGGACGTCCTGCGCGGCATCGTCACGCTCAAGGTGTTTGGGCGCAGCGGGCGGCAAGGGCGGGTCATCGCCGAAATGGGAGATCAGCACCGGAAGGCGACGATGGCCGCCCTGCGGGTGGCGTTTCTGTCCGCGCTCGTCCTAGAGTTGTTTGCCATGCTGAGCACCGCCTTCGTGGCGGTGGACCTGGGGATTCGTCTGGCGAGCGGGCGCATTCCCTTTGAGATGGCCTTCACCGTCCTGTTGTTGACGCCGGAATTTTTCCAACCGATTCGCCTCCTCGGCGCCCAGTATCACGCGGGATTGAGCGGCTTGAACGCGGCGGGGCGCATCTTCGAGATCCTCGATACGCCGATACCCGGGCTGGCCGACACCGCGGACGGGGCCAGTGCGGGGGCCGGTACGGCGCCTGGCGTCGCACCCGGCATACAGGCCGAGAGGGGCGCAGGGATGGGGGCCGGTACGACACCCGCGACGGCCACGTCCGGTGCCGGCATCCGCCTGGAGGTGAGGAAGGTGTTCTTCCGGTACCCGGATTCGCAGAAGCCGGCTCTCAGCGGGCTGTCATTGACGGTCCGGGCCGGGGAAATCGTCGCCATCGTCGGGCCGAGCGGCAGCGGAAAGAGCACGTTGCTGCATCTGCTGCTGGGATTTCTCCGGCCGGAGAGCGGAGACATCTTGGTGAACGGACAACCCCTGTCCCGGTTGTCCGTGGCCTGCTGGCGGCAGCAGGTGGCGTACGTGCCGCAGCATCCGCACCTGTTCCCGGGGACCGTCCTGGACAATCTGCGCCTCGCCGATCCCGGGATGGATCCGGAACGGGTCAGGCAGGCGGTGGCCGCGGTGCACGCGGAGGCGTTCATCCAACGGCTCCCGGACGGGGAGCTGACGTTTTTGGGAGAAGATGTGCCGCTCAGCGGCGGCCAGATTCAACGCCTGGCGGTGGCCCGCGCGCTGGCCGCGGATCGGCCGCTGCTGTTGATGGATGAACCGACGGCGCAGTTGGATCTGGAGACCGAGCACGCGCTGCAGCAGGCGTTGGACGCGCTGTGGGGCGGGCGGACGGCCATCGTGATCGCCCACCGGCTCAGCACGGCGATGCGCGCCGACCGCATCCTGGTGATGGATGAGGGGCGGGTGGTGCAGGAGGGCACCCATGACGCCCTGATGGGGGCGGACGGATTGTACCGGCGGCTGTTCTCCGCCTACCGGGGGGAGGTGAGCTAGATGCGCGTATGGGCTTGGCTGTTGCGCTTTTTGTGGCCGTACAAGGGCCGGCTGGCCCTGGCTCTGGGGATGTCGTTGTCGGCGACGTTGTCGAGCGTCGGGATGTTGGGGACCTCCGGGTACTTGATTTCGAAGGCGGCCCTGCACCCGGCCACCATCCTGCTTCTGTGGGTGCCCGTCGTGGGTGTGCGCTTCTTCGGGCTGTCCCGTGCCGCCTGCCGGTACCTGGAGCGCCTGTTCAGCCACGATCTCACCTTTCGCGTGCTCTCCCGCATCCGCCAGGATGTCTTTGAGAAGGTGGAACCCGTCGCGATCCCGCTGCTGCAACGGTTCCGCATCGGCGATGTGTTCCAGCGGATCGTTGCCGACGTGGACACCCTGCAGGACCTGTACATCCGCGCCCTCGCGCCACCTCTGACCGCGTGTCTGACGGTCCTGGCGGTGGCCGGGGGGCTGGCCTTCTGGGGATGGACGCTGTCGATCCCGTTTTTGGCCTGTGCCCTCGTGTGCGGCATGTTGATCCCCATGCTGGCCTACCGGCTCGGCCGAAGGAGCGGGCGCGGGTTGCCCGAGGCGAGGTCAGCGCTGACCGAACAGGTGCTCGGCATCCTCTCTGGCATGGCGGATCTCTTGGCCTACGGGCGCCAGGACGAGGCCGTGCGGCGATTTCACCAGGCACAGGAGCGGTTGACGGAACGGGAGGCCCGGCATGAACGCGTCGGGGCCTGGGTGGACGGGCTGTTCTTGTGGTCGATGCACGCCAGCGTCTGGGTGGTGCTGTGGGTGGCCATGGAACGGGTGTGGGCGCACCGGTTGGACGGGGTGCTGTTGGCCGCCTTGGTGCTGATGGTGCAGGCCAGCCTGGAGACCCTCGCGCCGCTGCCAGGCGCCTTGCAAAACCTGGGCCGGGTATCGGCGGCGGGGCGCCGGTTGTTCGACCTGATGCCCGCGCAGATGGACGCGTCCACCCGCGAAGACGCGACCGCCGCACGAATCGGCCTCCCTGGGACTGCACGGACCGGCCTTCATGCGACTGCACAGACCGGCCTCCCTGGGACCGCACGCACGGGCCTCTCGGGGGCGATGGCGCAAGTACCGTCACCGACAGCGGCCGCTGTCGCGGAAGGGCCGCCGCGCCTGGACCTTCGTATCCACAATCTGGGCGTCCGCTACGCATCGCTCGGGCCCTGGGCGCTTCGGCACGTGGACTTGGAGCTGGGGCCAGGCCGGCACATCGCCATCGTGGGGGAAAGCGGCGCCGGCAAGAGCACCCTGCTCAAGGTGCTGTTGCGGTTGGTGCTGCCGGCATCGGGGGCCATCACCATCGGCGGCATGGATTTGTACGACGTTCCGGAGCCCCTGCTGCGCCGGTGGATCACGGTGGTCCCGCAACAAACCTATCTGTTCAACGCCACGCTTCTGGACAATCTGCGGCTGGCCCGGGAGGACGCCACGGCCGACGAGGTGAAGGAGGCCGTCCGCCTGGCCCAACTGGAGGAGACCGTAGCCCGCCTGCCGGACGGGGTTCACACGCAGTTGGGGGATTTGGGGATGCGCCTGTCCGGCGGGGAGCGGCAGCGGCTGGCGTTGGCCCGCGCCCTGTTGACAAACGCCCCGATCGTGCTGTTGGACGAACCCACCAGCCATCTGGACGCCATCACCGAGCAGGCGTTCATGGAGCAGCTGTTGTACGCCCTGCGGCATCGTTCTCTCTTGATGGTGACCCACCGGCTGGTGGGTTTGGAGCGGATGGACGAGATCTTGGTGCTGCGTCATGGAACCATCGTGGAACGAGGCTCTCACGAGGCACTCCTTCGCCAGCGTGGATGGTACCATGACATGTGGACATTGCATCAGGCCATGGTTCGAATGTGAACCACGCTCGATGACAGCCTGTGGTTTCAGATTCAGGTTTGTTAAAAACGGATCGGCCCCGCCCGCCATGGGCGGGGCGGCTTCACGAGAAACGCATCTGCCGCAGCGCCGCTTTGTGAATCTTGCCTGCGCTGGTCAGAGGCATGCTTTGGACGAACACCACCCGGTCGGGCAACCAGAAGCGGGCCAGGCGCCCGGATGAGACGGCGGCCTGCAGATGGGCGCGCACGGTGGCCTCGTCGACGGTGTCCCGGGCCTGGAGCACGGCCAACGGCCGCTCACCCCAGCGGTCGTCGGGGATGGGGATGACGGCGGCCAGTTCGACCCCGGAGACCTCCGACAGCACACCTTCGATCACGCTGGTCGCGATCCACTCTCCGCCGCTCTTCACGGCATCCTTGAAGCGGTCCACCACGTGGAACCAGCCATCGGCGTGCCAGACGGCCAGGTCTCCGCTGCGGAACCATCCGTCGCGGTACGCCGCGCGGCTGGCTTCTTCATCTCCAAGGTATCCGTCAGGAAGCCAGGGACTCTGCACCCACAGTTCGCCGATGGTCTTTCCGTCGCGGGGGACGTCCTGTCCCGCGTCGTCGGAGACGCGGACGCGGACCATGGGCAGAGGGCGCAGGCGGGTGGACAGCTGTTCCAACCGATTCTCTTCTTCCTGCCTGCCACTCCTCACGGCGGAGATGGCCGCGCCCAGTTGGTCGGAACCGCCGTAGATGAGGGAAAATTCCACACCGGCCTGGTGCGCGCGCCGGGCCAACCCCGACGCCAGCGGGCTCCCGCCGGTCAGTACCTTGAGGGGCAAGAAGCCGTGGCCGTTCGCGGCCGGCTCGCCGGCCAGGGCGTCGAGCAGCATGGTCAGCTGTGTGGGCACCATGTTGGACCAGGTGACCTGCTCGGATCGGATGAGGCGCAGCTGTTCCCCCGCGTCGGCGCGCCCCGGGAGAACCAGTTTGCAGCCCAGGTAAGGCGCGAAAAATGGCGTTCCCCAGCCGTGAATGTGAAAGAACGGGATCAGCGGGAGAATGGTGTCGCCCGCCTGTACCTTGGCCCCGGTGTCATGCACCGCCAGGTGATGGGCGATCTGCAATGGCGCCTGCACCATGTCCCGGTGCCGGTACACCATCCCTTTCGGCCGCCCGGTGGTTCCGGTGGTATAGAAGATAGAATAGGCGTCCGTGTCCGACAGCGACACGTCCGGCGGTGAGATTCCAGGGAGTTGGGCCTGAATCAGCGACTCGTAGACCAGTGGCGCCTCCGAGGTGGGCGCTCTGGAAAGGGTGCCCCCGTCTGTTCCGTCCGCCGCCCGTCCGCCGGTTGCCGGGACGCCCGGGTCTTCCGGCATCCACACAAGGGTCCGGACGTACGGCTGCAGGGCTTCGCCCAGCGAGCGGAACCCGTCCCACACGAACAGCACCTCGTCCTGCGCGTGCCGCACCGTGAACACCAGGTCCTCCATCGGAAGGCGAAAGTTCAAGGTGTGTACGACAGCGCCGGCCAGTCCCAGTGCGTACTGCAGCTCGAAATACCGGTGGCTGTTGACGTCGAGGACGCCGACCACTGTCCCCTTCCGGACGCCCAACTCGCTCAGGCTGCGCGCCAGACGCACCACGCGGTCCCACGATTCGGCGTACGTGTGGCGGACGTTCCCGCTCACCACCTCCACATCGCTGTACTGCCAAGCAGCGTCCGCCAACAACTCAGGAATCAGACCGCGCCGCATCCAAACCAACCCCCCATACCTCCGGGTCGGACAGGACCCAGTCGGGATATTCCTCATGCTGGATGAAGTGACGAATGTACAGCTGTGCGAACTTCTCGTATCGTTCGCCCGCGGTTTCCGCCAACCGGTAGAGGGCCGCCGCCTGGGCCGCGTCGGCGATGAGTCGCAGGGTGTGCTTGGCGTGCCACTCCGCCTGCTCCTTGGGCAGGGCGGCCAGTTGTTCGAGCGCCGCCTGCGCCGCCTTTGCGGCCTGTCGAGCCTCCGCTTGGCCGACCCCCTCGAGGGGCACCACCACCGTTTCGAGGAAGCGTTCGTGGGCCTTCTGTTTGAGGACGGTCTCCAGGAAGTCGAGCGCCTGGATGTTGCTCGGCCCCTCCCAGATGGGGGTGATGAGCGCCTCCCGGTGCCAACGCGCCACGCCGTATTCCTCCAGGAAGCCGAGGCCGCCGAACAGCTCCATCGCGAGGGCCGTCAGGTGGGCGGCGTGATCGGCCGTGCGCGTCTTGACCAGATGCGTGAGAAAACGCGCGTGATGGTAGGCCGGGGTGTAAGGGGGCCGGTCGGACCACGCGTGATCGAAGGCGTCGATGGCCTGGAACGTGAGCGCAAGCCCCCCCGCCTGACGGACGTGGAAGTCGGCGAGATCGCGGCGGATGAGCGGATGGTCCTGCAGCAGGCGCCCAAAGCTGGTGCGCCGGGTGACGCGCCCGAGGACCTCCAGCAGCGCCTTTTGGGCGATCCCCATGGCGCCGATGGCATTGGCCAGGCGAGAGACCGTCAGGTTCTCCAGCGTGTAGTAGATTCCCAGTCGCGCCTCGCCGATCAAATACGCCTCGCTGTCCATCAACTCCGCCTCCCCGGAGGGGACGGCCCGGGTCGCGCTTTTGTCCTTCAGGCGCCGGACGTGGAAGTTGAGTTCGCCGTCGCGGTTGAGCCGGGGCAGGAGAAAGAGCGCCAGGCCCTTCGGGCCGGCGGGCGCGCCTTCGGGGCGGGCGGTGGTGATGGCGTAGTCGGTCAGTCCCGCGCCGCTGGCGAAATACTTGTCGCCGGTCAGCCGCCATACCGAACCGTCGCGGCGAGCGGTGGTGCGGTTGGCGCCGAGATCGCTGCCACCCTGGGACTCGGTCATCCAGGTCGCGCCGAACGCCTGGCCGGAGAGCAGGGCGTCCTTCCACGCGGAGAACTCGGGCGCGTACTTGTGGATGGCGTAGGCCACCTGATTCGTGATGGTCAGGATGCAGTACAGGCCCGGATCGCCGATGAGGTAACCGAAGGAGAAGTGATGGTGCCAGCTGCCGCCCTCGTAGGGTGGCCGGTTGATGGCGGCCAACTCCTGCAGCACCTGACGGTGGGCAGGACTGAGCCGGACGCGGTCGATCCGCCGGCCGTCCAGGTCGTGATGGATGAGGATGGGCGGGGCATCGTGATCGACATGGTAAACGGTTTCATAGACCTCGCGGCCAACGTAGGCCCCAAAGCGCACCAGCTCGCTCTCGTGTTCGGGATACGCCGGCCAGAAGTGGCGCAGCACATCCTGAAGCAGGACGTCGCGCGTGAAATGGTTGGTGCCGTAGGCGTAGGAGATGGGGTTCAAGACAGATCCCTTCCTTTTAATTTTTCGTCCAGGGTTCTTTGCAGTCGATCCCGCAGTTCCAACAATTCCTCGCGGATGGCCTGCAGCTCCCGGATCTGCTGGTCGATCTCCGCCAGCTTGCGGTCGCCGCGCCGAAGCACGTCCCGCAGTTGGGTGATCTCGGTGGGATCGGCGTCGTACAGCTCGAGCATCTCGGCGATCTCCGGGAGGCTGAAACCGATCCGCCGGCCGCGCAGGATGAGCTGGATGCGCACGCGATCGCGGTCGGTGTACAGCCGCTGCGCTCCCCGCCGCTCTGGCTGCAGGAGCCCGACCTCTTCGTAATAGCGAAGGGTGCGGGGGGTGACATCGAACATCTGGGTCAGTTCGGTGATGGTGTACCGTCGCGCGATGGTGCCGCCCCTCCTGACACGTTGTTGGATGGGATAAAATATACTGTAAATTTACGTGAACGTCAAATCCGGGGTTGCAGATCGCGGGGCGGGGGCGTTCGATTCAATCCGATTTCAAGGATTGCGGGCTAGGATGGTGCCATCCGAGGACAAAGGAGGAGATGTTGGATGGCACCGATGGGCAAAGCCAAGATGGCAGCGCTGGTGGGCGCGGCGGCAGGTTTTCTGGCTGGTGCAGGGGTGTTCGGCGTGTACGCGTTCGCAGACAGCACCGGAAACAGCACCGCCGCGGGACAAACCCAGCAGCAGGCGGGATCGCAGGCGGGCGGGCTGCGCGGCGGTTGGGGCGCGCCCGGGGGCGTGATGATCGGCCAGTGGATGCCCCAGTTGGCACAGTACTTTGGTATCAGCGAGGACGAGCTGCGCCAACAGCTCGCCGCCGGCAAGTCGCTCAACGACATCGCGGCGGCCCATGGCAAGTCTCAGTCCGACCTGCAGACGGAGCTCAAGACGCTGGTTCACGACGCACTGCAGAAGAAGGTGCAGGCCGGTAAACTGACTGCGGACCAAGTGGCGCAGATGGAACAGAAGATCGGTGCGCAACTCCCGGCGCTGGCGGCCGACACGCACTTGCGCTTTGGCGGGCCGCGCGGGAAGATCATCTTTGGCGCAGACCTCCTGCAGTTGGCGGCCAAGGACCTGAACATGACCGTCGCGGAGCTGCGCAAGGACCTGGCGAGCGGCCAGTCCATCGCCGACGTGGCCAAGGCCAAGGGTGTCGATGTCAACCAGTTGACGAGCGAGCTGGAGCAGGCGGTGGATCAGAAGGTCAACGAGGGTATCGAGAAGTTCATCAACCAGAAGGGCGTGTTCGGTCACAAACCGGGCGCCCAGCCGGGGAGCAGCTCGGGCCAGGCTCAGGATGGATCGGGGTCGGCGGGATCGACCGGTTCGGGGACTGCGGCGGGATCGTCGTCTCAGGGCAACGCGTGAAGCGACGCCCGGTTTGCGAGGGGGAGCGAAAGCTCCCTCTTTTCATTTACACAGGGAACCATTGACCGCGGCGCCCCAGGGGGCCGGCCGGTGTGTAAGGCGGATGCGAGAGGTACCCCTGGCTTGACAGCTTGGTGCAGGACGGTTAGCGTGAGGGGAGAAGGGAAAAACAGGATGGGTTGTGCGGGGGAGGAGGAGGCCCATGGATTCGATGGCGTGGAACGAGGTCCTGCAGCGGTATGAGGAGGGGCCGGCTGCACTGGCGGCGGCGGTGGAGGGCTTGGACGATGCGCAGCTCGATTGGCGGCCGCGGCCGGGCAAGTGGTCCATCCGCGAGATCGTCGCACACCTGGCCGATGCGGAGTTGGTCTACACGCACCGGATGCGCAAAGTGGTGGCGGAGCCGGGCGGGTTGTTGACCATGTTTGACCAAGACCGGTGGGTCGACGGCCTTTTCGCGTCGGAGATGCCGGTGCAGGACACCATCGCGGTGGTGGCGGCCATCCGCCGGTTTCACATCCACACTCTGCGCCGGCTGTCCCCCGACGCGCTGGAACGGGCGGGCACCCATGAGGAGGATGGGCCGGTGACGGTGGCCGCGTTATGCCAAAAGGTGACGGATCACCTGTACCACCACCTGGCCCAGATTCAGGAACGGCGGGCGGCGGTCCTCGACAGCAGGAAGTAAAAGCGGATGGGCGCGTGGCGCCGCGGGCGCACGCCCTTTCCCCCTTCATCCGTTGGCTGTCGCCGCCTCGGACGAGTATACTGGGGAGCGAAAAGGGGGTGCCGGCATGTTGCAGCAATTCTACCCGCAGGTGCCGCATCACTACCGGTACGAGTTGAACAAGGACATGCATCTGGCCGCGGCGCACTTCATCCCGCACCCGGATGCGGGCGTGTGCGCGCGCACGCACGGCCATACCTATTTCATCAACATCACCGTGGCTGGGGATGATCTGGACGACTCCGGCTTTCTCGTCAACTTCAAGGAATTGAAAGAGGCCGTCCACGGCCGTTGGGATCACACCCTGCTCAACGACGACCGGGACGTGTTCGATCCGAACGATCCCGACCGCTTTCCCTCCACCGAGGTGGTCGCGCGAGTCGTGTGGGAGCGCATCCAGGCCCTGCTGGACCAGAAGCCAAACCGCCCGCGCTGCCTGCAGGTGGTGGTCCGGGAGACGCCGACGAGCTACGTCGTCTTCCGCCCGCGCCCAGGGGTGGACCTGCGGTGAGCCGGATCCCGGTCCTGGAGGTGTTCGGTCCAACCATTCAGGGCGAGGGCATGGTCATCGGCCGCAAGACGATGTTCGTGCGCACCGCCGGGTGCGATTACCGCTGCGCGTGGTGCGACTCGAAGTTCACGTGGGACGGCAGCGAACGGGCTCGCATGCTGACGCCCGACGAGGTGTGGGCGGAGCTCGTGGCCGCCGGGGGAAGGCGGTTTAATCACGTCACCATCTCCGGGGGCAATCCGGCGCTGATCCGGGACCCGATGGCGGAGCTGATTGCCCTTCTGCATGGGCACGGCATCCGCGTCGGCCTCGAGACGCAGGGCAGCGTGTGGCAGGATTGGTTCGTGGAGATAGACGACCTCACGATCTCGCCCAAACCGCCGAGTTCGGGGATGGACACCGATTGGGCAGGGTTGGACGTGATGGTCCGGCGCCTGTCGGACCACGGGGTTCACTTTTCGCTCAAGGTGCCGATCTTCGACGATACGGATCTGGACTACGCCCGGCGGGTCCACCGGACATGGCCGGAGGTACCGCTGTATCTCTCGGTTGGCAACCCGGACCCCTCCGCGGGGGGCGACGTGGCCGCGCACCTGCTGGCGCGGCTGGCGTGGCTGGTGGACCGGGTGGTGCAGGACGAGGCCCTCAACGCGGTCCACGTCCTGCCACAGCTGCACACGCTTCTGTGGGGAAATCGCCGCGGGGTGTGAGCGCTGCCGGCGCAGAGGCCGGAGGGCGGGTGCCCCCTCAGCCTTGCGCATCCGCCGCGGACGCGCCTTCCACCGCCTCGCGCAGGCGGGCGGCCGTGATGTCCCAGTGGGAGGCGTGCCAGACCGGCTGGCCGTCGCGGATGAGGATGGCTTGCGGCGATTGGTGCACGACGCCGAGATCCTGCGCAATCTGGTTGGACACGGGCCGCGACTCAATCACCTTCACCAACACGTACGCGGTCCCCTCGGGTGCCGTCTCCAGGTAGCGCTCGAACTCCCGGTGGGCGTTGGCGCTGATGGGGCAGGTGGTGCTGTGCTTGAACACCAGCGTCGGCTGCTGCCGGGACGCTTCGTACACCTGCGCCCACTGGTCCAGCGTGGTCAATTCCTGATAACGGCTCATGCCTTTCCCTCCTTTGTCGTTGTCTCCAGTATAGCGAATGTGATGAGAACCGGAGGTCTTTGCGATGCGGGGATGGTGGTTGGTGGTCCTCGTCGTGGCGGCGGTCGCGTTGGGCTACGCTGTGATGCCCAACATCTGGACGCGGGTGTTCAAACGGACGGCGCTCCGCCGCGTCCCGGCCGCCGGCCGGCGGGTGGCTCTGACGTTCGATGACGGCCCGGATCCGAAGTACACGCCGCGTCTGCTCGATGTGCTGGCGCAGTGCGGGGTGCGGGCGACCTTCTTCGTGATCGCCGAGAAGGCGATGCGCCACGCGGAGATCGTGGAGCGAATGATCCGTGAAGGGCACGAGGTGGCGGTGCACGGGATGCGGCACGTGCTGGTGCCCGTTTTGCCGCCGAGATCGGCATGGGAACAGGTGTTCACCGCGGCAGAGAAGCTGCGGGAGCGGTTCGGCCTGTCGATCCGGTGGTACCGCCCCACTTGGGGCTTGTGCAACCTGCCGGCTCTGTGGTGGACCCGGGGCGGCCGCAGGGGATTGCGGATGGTCACCTGGTCCATCATGGTCGGCGACTGGCGGCGGACGGCGCCGGGGGTCCTGCGGAGTCGCATCCTGCGGCGGCTCCACCCGGGAGCCATCCTCGTCCTGCACGACAGCGACGAGACGTGGGGGAGCGAGGCGGGGGCGCCGGAGCGCGTGATCGAACTCATGCCGGAACTGACCGAGGCGCTCGCGGCGCGAGGCTACCGGCTGGGGCCGTTGCGGGACCTGCTCGCGGCCGGAGTCGCGGCTCAACCGGGGACAGGCGATTCGTCCGGAGCGGCCTCCGTGCCGTTGCGGCCCCAGTGATAGAGTGGGGTTCGCCAACCCGCAATCCAGACGATGGTGTGCATGATCCCGGTAGCGGTGAAGACGGCAACGGTCCCGAACCACTCGCCGGCCACGCCGCCGAGGGCGTTGCCGAGGGGGATGGAGCACCATACCAACATGCGGATGCTGCTGCTGGCGCGTCCGAGCATGTGGTCGGGGATCACCGACTGGCGCAGGGAGAGCGACTGGACGTTCCACAGCACCATGCTGACGCCGAGCAGCAGGTTGGCGAAGCCGATGACCCACGCGTGGCGGGCGGCGGCGATGATGTAGTCCGGGATGGCGAAGGCGAGCAGCGAGATCATCATCATCCGGCCGGCCTGCATGCGCGGTGTCAGGACACCGGCCAACAGCGACCCCACCATGGCCCCTGCGCTCACGCCGGCCATGGCGAGGCCGGAGGCGTAGACGCTGGCGTGGAGATCGTGGTTGAGACGGTAGAGAATGAGCGCGCTGGAGGCCGAACCGCCGAGGTTGCCCACGAGCGTGAACAGGCTGATGGTGCGGATGAGGGAATGATTCCACACATAGCGCAGTCCCTCCGCGATGTCGCGGAGCATCCCGGCTCGCGGCCGGGCGGCGTCCGCTGCAGCGGAGAAACGGCTGCGGATGGCCAGGAGCGACAGGATGGAGACCAGGTAGGACAGGGCGTCGATCACGAGGGTGTTCGCCGCACCGGCAAAGCCAATCAGGCCCATGGCGAGGGTGGGGCCGAGGATCTGGCTCGCCGAGACGCCCGCCTGCAGCGCGGAGTTGGCCGCGGGCAACTGGTCTTTCTCCACCACGTTCGGCAGGCACGACACGTATGCGGCGTCGAAGACGGCGTTGCACGCGCTCATCCCCGCCATGACGAGATACAGCTGCGCCACCGTCAACATCCCGAGGAGGTATGCCGCGGGGATGGTGGCGATGAGCAGCATGCGGATGGCATCGGCGAGCATCATGAGCCGTCTGCGATCCCGCCTGTCCGCCCACACCCCGGCCGGCAGCGACAGGATGAGATAGGGCACAAAGCCCACCGCGAATCCGAGACCCATCTGCAGCGCGGACCCGGTCATCTGCAGCATCAGCCAGGGCAGGGCGAAGTTGCTGACGGCGGATCCGAATTCGGACACCGTCTGCCCCGTGATGAGCCAGCGAAAATCTCGATTCTTCCAAACAGTGTTTGCGCGCAAAAAACGGCCTCCTTCGGAAACCATGCCGTCCGCGGTCCAGTCCGCGGGCAGGGAAGTGCAGAATGCACCGGGTGACGAGCACCGTTTCGCCGGTGAACCGTACGCGGATGTCGCCCTGATTGTATCACCCCGCGCCGGTCGGCGTGAAGCGTGGGGCTCATGTGGCCCATTCGTGGACCTGCCGCATGCGTTCGCGGCCGATTCGGCGGGAGGGAAGTGGGAAGACGTGGGGGACGTGGGGGACGTTGCGATAGTGACCGAATGGTGTTTAACCGGTACGATCCGGACAGAATTGTGCGCGACTTGCACTTATACGAGCCGCTCATGGCGCGCCGAGTCAAGTGACCACAAGGTCCTCCTCTTCGACGGATTGCCTGCCGGGCTTGCCCTGGCGTATACTTTCCCTGTCAAGCCTTGCACGAGGGCGGAGACAGATGGTTTCCGTCTTTAAAGCTTGGCTGATCCGGACAATCGAATCCAACGGGCTGCGGTCTCGCGTTGCGAGTGAAATGGGAATCCGGTGAAAATCCGGAACAGCCCCCGCTACTGTAAGTGACTACGAACTCTCAGGGCCACTGCCGCAAGGTGGGAAGGCGAGACAGTAGGCATGTCACGAGTCAGGAGACCAGCCGCAGCCTGCGATGCCACCCGCTTCGGAGGGAAGCCGGGGGTAGGGCGGAACGCACCGTCCGCACGAACATCGAAGGCTCCCTCCGCGGGAGCCTTTTCCATATTCGCCGGAAATGCGGCGGGTTTTCATGAACGCCAGTGGACGCGAGTGGACACCACCAGACGGAGCACCGGTGCGGAAGGAGATGAGGACGTTGCGGCATTGGGCGTGGCGCGCGGGAATTCTCGGCATGGCGGCGGTCGCCGTCCTCTACGGGGCGATGCACGCGCATCGGCCGGCCGGTGTGGACGCCGGGCTGGCCGCGGTCGCAGGGGCTTCGGGGGCAACCGGGGCCGGTCATGCGGTGGCTGCCGTGAACGGGGCCACGGGAACTGGCGCGGGGGAGGCGGGCTCCGCGGGAACGGCCGAACCCGGCGCCGGGACAGGGGCTGCGCCGGAGGGGGTGAACGCCATCGCTCCGGGCTCGGCGTCAGCGGCCTCGACGGCGGAAAACCAACCGGCGGGCGGGCGGAGCGATTCGGCCGGTGGCGGGGCAGATCCGGCGGGCGATCCGGGCCCCGCGGGTCTGTCCCAGGCCGGGCAGACCACCACTCCGCCCCCAGGCCATCGTAGCGGGGGCAGCGGTAGCGGGGGCTACTCCAATAGCGGCGCCGGGCGAGCAACCGGGACCGGCGGGGACGCATCTTCTCCGGCGCCGCCGTCCCACTCTGCCCCGGCGCCGCCGGCGAAACCGGGCGCGGGCGAGTTCACCATCGTCGTCAGCGAGGATAACGGGGCGACTGTGATCGCCAAAAAGACGGTCCCCATCGTGACGGGAGAGTCGCTCATGGACTACATGCATCAATATTTCACCATCACCACCGCGTACGGGGACAACTTCATGGTGTCCATCAACGGCATCAAATCACAGTGGACCGGCGTCCCGGTGGACAAACGGCAGCCGGTGGACTGGTTCCTCTACGTGAACGGGAACCAGGCGCAGGTGGGGGCGGCTGACATCTATCCGCATGCGGGCGACGTGGACACCTGGGACTACCATCGCTGGGATCCAGCGAAGGTGTCCGGATGAGGGGCGCGCGTTGGCGGCCGCGCCCGCACCCGGCGGCGATGGGCATGTGCGCGTTGGCATGGGGCGTGGTGGTCTACCGCACGGCTTCGTGGGAGGTGCTCCTGGCGATGCTGCTGGCGGCCATGGCCGTGCATCGCTGGATCGTCCGCGGGCCGGGGACCGGTCCGGGGATGGGGGCAGTGTGGTGGGCGCTCCCCTTCCTGGTGCTGTACGTGGCCATCGGCAGCCTGTTCGGAACGGTGGCGGGCACGGTCTGGTGGCGGGGCCCTCACATCCCCGGGCTCGGCACCCTGGTGATCACCCCCGGCAGCCTGGAGGACGCCGTGCGGCGCGGGTTGCGGCTGTGGAATTTGCTCCTGTGGATGGCGTGGTTCGGGCGCGTGGTGCGGCCGGACGACATCACCTGCTGGCTGGGGCGCCGGTTCAGCCGCGCCGGGCTGACGGTGCAGATGGTCGTCGGGTTTGTGCCGCAGGTGTTGCGGGAGCGGGATCGAGTGGCGGAACTGCTCCGTCTGCGCGGCGGAGCGCTGCCGGGCGGCGGTCTGCGCGAACGCGTGCGGGTGCTGGCGGTGGTCTACCAGACCCTGCTGATGAACGGGCTCGAGCGCGCCTGGACGCTGGCGGAGTCAATGTACACGCGGGGATACGGGGCGCCGGGCCGCACCGCCTACCGGCCCCCTCGTTGGCGCCGCCAGGACGCGATTCTGGCGGGCGTGAGCGCGCTCGCGGTCCTCATGGCGATCCTGCCGCTCGCCGGAGGGCCGGCGCGATGGACAGAGGTGCCTGCCGCGGCGCTGGTGCTGGCGGCGGGGGCGTGGACGGGGGGGAGACAGGGTGCTTGAGGTCCAGGTGGAAGGGCTGACGTATACCTACCCGGGTGCGCCGACGCCCGCGCTCCAGGAGGTGTCCCTCACCGTTCCGCCCGGGACGTGGCTTTTGTTGCACGGCGACACCGGATCAGGCAAATCGACCTTGCTCAAGTGCCTGTCGGGCGCCTGTCCCGCGTTCTACGGCGGCACCATGGCCGGGCGTGTGCGCATCGGCGGCCTGTCGCCGCAGGCGATGTCCGCGGCTGAACGGGTCCACCGTATCGGCGTGGTGTACCAGGACCCGGAGGCGCAGCAGGTGCACGCCACCGTGGCGCGCGAGGTCGCGTTCACCCTGGAGAATCTCGGTGTGCCGCCGCGGGAGATGGGCTGGCGGGTCGCCGAGGCGCTGGCGATGGTCGGCCTGTCGGATCGGGCCGGCGATCCCGTCGCCTCGCTGTCCGGGGGCCTGCGCCAGCGCGTGGCGCTCGCCGCCGCCCTGGTGCATCAGCCCGGCGTGTTGTTGTTGGACGAGCCTGCGTCGCAGATCGATCCGGTCGCGGCCGAGGAACTGTGGGACGTGCTCCGCCGCCTGCGGGACGACTTCGGCCTCACCCTCGTCATGAGCGAGCACCGGGTGGACCGGCTGTACGGCTGGGTCGACCAGGTCGCGGTCCTGTCCCGGGGCCGGTTGGTGCAGCTCGGGCCGCCGCGGGAGGTGGCGGCCTGGCTGCGCGAGGCGCACCCCGACAGCGCCCCGGTGCTGGCGCGCCTGTGGCCTGCGTCTGACGTGCCGGCCCTGACCGTGCGTGAGGTGCGCCAGCGCATCCGCCAGGAGCTGCGCGTGCCTGGCGGGGAAGGGGGGCACTTGTCTGGCGGGGAGGTGGGCCGCAGGAAGACCCCCGTCGCAGAGACGGTGGCGCGGACGGAGGCCGGAGCGGGGGCAAGCCGTGAACTGGAGGACATCGTCATCGGCGTCGAACGGGCGGTGGTCCTCTATCCGCCCTCGGAGGTTCGGGCCCTCGACGAGTGCACGGCTGGGCTGGTGCGCGGCCGGGTGACCGCGCTCATCGGACCCAACGGCGCGGGCAAGTCCACCCTGTTGCGGGTGTGGGCGGGCCTGCAACCGTTGGCGAGCGGCCGGCTGACCGGCGTTCTCGGGGGTCTGCGGGGGGACCATCCGCCGAGCCGGCGGGCGAGGAGCCGCTTCCGCACGGCGGCGGCCAACGGGGAGACCGCACCGCCCGCGCGCGTGGCCTTCCTCCCGCAGAATCCGAACGATCTTCTCAGCCAGGAGACGGTCGAGGAGGAGCTGGGGCTGTCGCTCCGCCTGCAGGGAGCGGATGACGCGCGCACGCGGGAGGTCGTGGCGGAGGTGGCGCGCGGTTTCGGGATCCATCCGCTGCTTCCTCGCCATCCACGGGACCTGTCGGGCGGGGAGCGGATGCGCGTGGCGTTGGCCGCCCTGGCTGTGGCGGAACCCGAGTTGTTGCTGCTTGACGAGCCGACGCGCGGACTGGATCCGGCGCAGAAGCAGGCCCTTGGCCGCTGGCTGCGGACGGGCGGCCGCACGGTGGCGGTGGCGACGCACGACTTGGAGTTCGTCGCCGAGTTCGCCGATCGGGTCCTGTTCGTCGATCAAGGCCAGGTGGTGCTGTCCGGCACCCCGGGTGAGGTGTTCCGCGCGGCCCTCTGGTTCGCCCCCGTGTTGGCCCGCGCCTTGCGCGGGGTGGCCCCCGGAATCCTGTGTCTGGCCGATGCCGTGGCGGCCGGGTGGGCGCGGTGAGGGGGCGCGCAAAACCGCCCGTGGGGACCGTGTCCGCCGGACCCGCTCGGAACGGCGGCGCTACGGCGGCCCGGGGGCGGCGCGCACTGGCCGGGATCGCCGGTTTGGCGGTGCTCGCCGTGGTGTTCGCCGGCGCCTGGCTCGGCTGGCCGTGGTACGCCACCGCCGCGGCGGCGCTGCTGCTCGGTGCCTATGCCGCCCTCGAATGGTATGAGGCGTACGCCTCCGATCCGAGGTACATCGCCTTCGTCGCCACCCTGGCCGCCCTGGCCTCGGTGGGGCGGGCGGCGATGCAGGGCATTCCCGGGGTGCAGCCCGCCACCTTCCTCATCCTGGCCAGCGGGTTCTCCCTTGGCCCCGTCACCGGGGCGGCGGTGGGGGCGTTCACCGCCATCGGATCGAACGTGTTCCTGGGGGAGGGCGGCTGGACCCCGTGGCAAATGGCCGCCTGGGGATTGGCGGGGGCGTCCGCGGGCTGGCTGCGCCGCCTGTGGCCGCGCCTGACGTGGCGGGCGTTGATCCCGTTCGGGTTCGCGTGGGGATATCTGTTCGGCTGGATGATGAACACCTGGTCCCTCCTCGGGGACGGCCGCCCGACCTGGACGGCGTATCTCGCGCTGTGCGTTGCCAGCATCTGGTTCGACACCCTGCACGCGCTGGCGAACGCGGCCTTCGCAGCGGCCGCCGGCCGGCCGACCTTGTCGGTCTTGGAACGGTTTCGCCGCCGGCTCCCGCAGCCGGCGAGTTCATACAGGTCATCCATGGGAGAGGAGCGATAATTCATGAAACGCATCACCCAGGCGGCTGCGGCCGCTCTCGTCACCGTATCCACCGGAGTGCCGGCGGCCCTGGCCGCCACGCCGGGCTCCACCGCGCCCGCATCCGGTACGTCATCGGCGGCATCCACCGCCACGGCGGTGCCCTCCGCCGAGAGCGCGGCGGCGTCCGCCAGCCAGTGGATGTGGCAGAAGCAGGCCACCAAGATGCCCGACTGGACGGCAATAGCGACGTTCGCAGCGACCGGGAAGCGGCAAGCCAATGCCGCGCTCGACGCGGAGGTGTCCGGGCTCTCCACCAGCACGGACGCCGCCCGCTTCATCCTCGGGGCGTTGGCCGCCGGGGAGGATCCGCACCAGACGAAGGCGGGCGACGTGGTCGCCAAGCTGGCCCGCGCCCAGATCACCTCCGGCGAGGACGCCGGGAAGTTCGCCGACAACCTGGACGGGACGGGGACCGACCTCATCAACGCCCAGGCGTGGGCCATCATCGCCTTGGAGGACGCGGGCGGCGTGTCGTACAACCGTGCCGCGGCCGCCCAGTGGCTGTTGGCGCACCAAAACGAGGACGGCGGCTTCGGGTACTCGTCGCAGTACAGCAGCAGCGACGCGGATGACACAGCCAGTGCCCTGGTGGCGCTGTCGTCGCTCGGCTACACGGCGGACAACCCTGCGGTGGCCAAGGCCATCGCGTTCCTCAAAACCCAGCAGGCGGACGACGGCGGTTTCGTGAACGGCGGCACGACGAGCAACGCGGACTCCACCGGCGTCGTGGTGGATGCGCTGGTGAGTCTCGGGATTCATCCGCAGTCCTGGGCCAAACCGGGCGGCACGCCCTTAAGCGCTTTGCTGTCCTTCTTCGATCCGGCCAGCGGCGGTTTCCGGTACGACAACACGGGCGGCACCTACTCCGGGGTGAGCGGTTATTCGACGCGCGACGCCCTGATTGGTCTCGGCGCCCTGCAGAGCGGCCGCTCGGTGTACCAGCGGCTGCACTGGCAGCACTTCACCTGGCTGAACAGCTATTGGGCGGCGATTTACCGGGCGGGGGGCGCCTGGGATCACGGCCAGTGGAAATCGTGGGCGCAGTTGCGGGCAATGGCCGTGGCGGGATCGTACGTGTGGTTGTTGACGCCCGATTGGCAGGCGGTGGTGAAGGCGCACGGCAAATGGGTGGTCTCGGGCGGCCACAAGGTCTGGGTGCCGTGGAGCGAGCAGTTGGCCGAGCAGGCCCTGCGCGACAGCTTCGGCCTCGACACTGTGCACCTGAATCTGTTGTGACGCGCGCACCGACGGCGCTGGCGGATTCCTTGCGGCTTCGCTGCGCCTGACCGGCGGCCGCCGGGCAGAGCCGGGTTTTGGCGGAGATTGGGCACACTACCTGTGACCGACATCCGACAGGAGGGAGCCCATGCCAAGACCACTGTGGCTGTGCCTGGCGGCCTTCGCGCTTTTGGCGGCCTGTACGCCGCTGTACGGCGGGCGCCGCGCCGGAGCGTTGTCGGAGGCGCCGTCCGCCTCGGTGCAGGAGGTGCTGCCGCGTTCCATCGCCGGGGCGCCGGAGACCCTGGCCGTGACGCCGCAATCCCGGCCGCCGGTCATCATGGCGTACCGCACCGGCCGGCTGGTGCACATCCTGTCGCGCCAGCGCTGGCACGGACGGACGGTTGACATCTACTATCTTCCATCCGGCAACGTGGTGCACCGGGGGGATCACCTGGAGCTGAGATCGGCCCGGCATGTCCAGCGGATCGCCCGGGCCGAAGTGCGCCCGGACGGGTCGTGGGAGGCCCGCTGGGATACGGGATCGTACAGCATCCCGCGCCACCACCCGTTTTACCTGTTGGCGCGCGACGACGCCGGGGAGGCGGGGATTGTCCAGATCAACACGTTCAACTAGCGGGGTGCACGGGGCCACACGGCCACCCACATTCCGCGGAAGGCGCGGCGGCAGGCGGCCAGTGCGCGGCTTGGGAGGACGCTGCATCCCAAGCGAAGAGGGGACGATCCAGGCGGTGGCGGCGCGGTGCCGCGCCGCCTGCGACACCTGGGGGCCGCGGGACTACTGCACGTGGACGAGGGTGCCGTAGTGCATGTAGCCCCAGGCCACGGCGGCCTTGTCGACGGGCAGCTCCACGCAGCCGAGGCTCTGGGGCGTGCCGTAGGAGGCGCGGACAAAACCATGCACCGCCTCTCCTCCGTAGAAGTAGCTGACGTAGGGGACGCCGGGATCGGAATAATGTTCTCCCCACGGCGTGACCCCGCTCATCGTCTGGGTGCGGTAGCGCAGATAGACGGGGAAGGTCCCGCGGACGGTCGGGCTCTGCGCGATCCCGGCATTGGCGGGTGAGGCCAGCACCGTCTTCCCGTTCCACCACACCGTCACCGTCTGGGGAACGCGCGTGTTGACCACGACGAACGTGTACCCGAACGGGTTCTGGTGCTCGGCGAGGGCATCCTTCAGCAGCGCGTTCCAGGTCTGGGGTCCGACCACGCCGTCGGTGCCGAGGCCCTTCGCTTCCTGGAAAGTCATCACGGCGCCGCGCACCAGGGTGTTGAACGACGACTCTTCCCACAGCGCGGTGAGCGCCGGCGGCGTGTTGGGGTAGGCCGGCCGCCACTGGCCTTTCGGCGGGCTTTGCACGGCCCGGTATTCATCGTCGAGCGTCTGCGGCTCCGGTCCGTCCGGCACCCAGCGCATGGGCAGATAGCCGAGCTCACCCAGCAACTGCTGCAACCGTTCGACCGCGGGACCCTTGCTCCCTGCCTGCAGCAGCGGCAGGGCCGCGACGGCACCCGGGTTGGGGGATGGATCAGCCGGGTTGCCCGTGTTGCCCTGGTTTCCCGAAGCGCTGTTGTCCGGTCCGGGCGCGGGGAACGCTCGCGCGTCTGGTGTGGAATTCGCGAGCGGTTTGAGAGCCGAGGGCTGAGCGGTCCGCCAGGGGGCGCACGCATTCACGCACAGGGCCGATGCCAAAAGGAGCATCATCACGAAGGATCGCACGAAGGACCGCATGCTGTTCGCCCTCTCCGTCGGCGGGTCTGCGGTGCCGCGCCGGGCACCCAGCCCCCGGATGTCAGACATTGCTACAGTATTATGCGGACACAAGCGTTATGTTCGTGCGAGGATGGAGGATTGGCGGAGAGGGGCGAAAATGGGGCGCAGGGGGGTCAGTCCGGCTTGTGGCCGGGATCCAGCCACGTGTCGGCCCAGCGCTGGACCTCGTCCATCACCGGCCCCAACCCTTTGCCTTTCTCGGTCAACTCGTATTCGATGCGGACGGGCGTCTCCGGATACACCTTGCGCACCAGGATGCCCGCCGCCTCCAGCTCCTTGAACCGCTCTGCCAACATGCGATCGCTCATGTTCGGGATCATCTCGGAGATGTCCTTGAACCGCTTCGGACCGCTCATCAGCGCGCGAATGATGAGGCCTGTCCAACGTTTTCCGAGCAGTTCGAAGGCGGACTCAAACTTGGGACACATCTGGGGAAACGCCATGGGGCTTCACTCCTTGCTTACAGTGTAGCACAGTAGCTTCACTGAAGTAAGTATTCCCCACGGATGCCCCATCGTGGTGCGCCATACATTGTGGCAGGGAGGCAGGGCGGCGCGACGGACTCAAGGCGCCGGGCCCGCGTCCGTGGGCCTGGCGTCGCGCAGTTGCCGGCGCAGCGCGGGGGACCAAACGGGGGCCGCAGCGCACAGGGCGGCGCACAGGCCGAGGATCACAATCAGCCGGCCGGGCGCCACGGCCAGCCCGATGGCGCCGAACACCAACTGGCCCACCGGCACGACGGCGTTGAACACGGCCGCGACCATGCCCCACACCGCCGCGAGGGATTCCGACGGAATGACCTGCTGAATGCTGGTGAAAAACGTGATGTTCACCATGCTCATGCAGAATCCGCTGATGCCGAACAGGGCACAGATGACCGCGACGCCGGGGGCAATTCCGGTGAGTCCCACGCACACACTGGTAACGAGCATGTTGATGATCAGGAGCCTCTGTACTGCAATGCGTCTGGTGACGGACGTGACGAGCAAGCTGCCGACCAACTCACCCACGGCCATCGTGGCGTTCACCGCCCCCACCGCCGCTGACCCGCGGTGCAGGGTGTTGGCGATGTACTGCACCAGCAGCAGGTTTTCGACCGCGATCACGAAGAAGGTGTACGACAGGATCACCGGCGTCAGGAGGCGCACGAGCGGGAACCGGGCGGCGATGCGCACCCCCTGCGCGATGTCGCGCAGCAGGTTCATCCCCGTCAGGGGCTTTCGTTCGACCGCAGGTTCCGACACGCGGATGAGCAGCATCGCGGCGACAGCGCACAGGAAGCTGACCGCGTCGATGGCGAACGCGGCGGCCGCGCCGAGCAGGCCGATGAGGGTGCCGCCCGCGGCGTAGCCGATGATCTGCGTGATGTTGAGCGCCGTCTGGTTGACGGAATTGGCCTGCATCAGGTGATGATCATGGACAATCCGTTTCTGCACCACGATGTACGCGGGCGTGGCGAAGGTGCTGGCTGTCGCCAACAGGAGATTGGCCACAACGAGCATCCACGGTGCGGTGTGGTGCGCCGCAGTGGCCGCGGTCAGCGCCGCCAGCAACAGAAAGCGCAGCACGTCGGTGCGGATCACGACCCGGCGCTTGGGCCAACGGTTCACCAACACGCCGGACACGGGAGCGATCACCACGTGCGGGACGAATCCCGCCGCCAAGGCCACGGACATCCAGAGCGATGAATTGGTCAGCTCGTGCATCAGCCAGACGATGGCGATGGTAAACATGCTGTCGCCCAGGCGGGAGATCGCCTGGCCTGCAAAAAATACGGAAAAATCACGATTGCGGAATACGGCAGGAATCCAACCCTGTTGTCTGTCCACAGAGGTCAACGCTCCTCGCCACAAAAATTCGCGTTTTCCTCTCATTTCGACAAAGGATGGGAAATTCCTGTTTCTCCAAGCGTGGAATTGGAAACGAAACCTGGATTTGATGGATCAATGCCCGATCCAAGCGCGGAACAGATCGGTCGTCGGACCGGGCGGAAAGATGATGTACAACAACAGGAACACCACCAGGCCGCTGGCGGCCGTGATGAACCAGATGGAGGCGGTCCAAGGGCCGATCCGCCGATGCAAGGAGAAGTTCTCGCGGTACGCGGCGCGGAGGGTGATGATGCCGAGGATGGCAGCGACGGTGGCCAGTACGGAGTGCACCTGCAGGAACACCTGGTACGGGAGGCGCCAGCGCTCGGGTCCGCCGAAGGCGGTGTCGCCGATGAGGAGGGTCTTCGCGACGTAGGTCACGAAAAACAGCGCCGCCAGCACCACGCCCGTCAACATCAAGCGGCGGTGCGCCTCGACGCGGCGGCGCCGGATCTGGAACCAACCGAGGGCCATCGCGACGGCGCTAGCCAGGATGCATGCCTCATTGAAGTACGGCAGAAACAGTTGCACGCGGGACGGCTCCTTCCGTGCGGGACGTGTTCACAAGCATTCTAGCAGGAGCCGCGGTCGCAGGCAAATACAAACAGAAGGGCCTGCTGCCCGAAGCCCGTCACATCGGCCGGTGTGACAGCAGGCGTTGGTGTTCCGACTTGAAGCAGCGGTGCGAGATCACCTGCAGGCCGGCTTGGCGCGCCTTGGCTTCGGCCTTTGGGCTCTCCACGCCCGGCTGCAGCCAGACGGCCTTCGCTCCCTTGGCGATGGCGTCGTCGACGATGGCCGGCGCTTGGTCGCCGTGCGTGAAGATGTTGACGATGTCCACCGGTTCCGGGATGTCCTGAACGGTGCGCACAGCCTTGTGGCCCAGGACGGAGTCCACATTGGGGTTGACGGGGATCACCTGGTACCCCTGCGACTGTTGGTACATGGCCACCTGATAGCTGGGACGGTCGGGATCGTCGACCAGCCCCACGGAGGCGATGAGGCGGGCGTTGGCCATGAGATCGGCCAGCGTTTGATTGGATATCGTGCTCATGGGTATCTCTCCTTTGCCCGGACATGGTGGACAGCCGCGACGGACCGTCCGTCTGCGCTAGTATGCGCTGGCCAGGGATGTGATTATGACGACTTTCGGTGGCTCCCGTAGAGGGCTTCGAGCACATAGCGGTGCAGGAAAAACTCCACCGCGCCGAGGGCGAGGGTGATGATGCAGGCGCGACCGAGGGTCACGTGCGCCGCGGGCCAGAGCCGGGCGACACCCCAGAGGATGGCGGTCATGCCGAAGAAGCCGAGTACCAGCGGCGGCACGTTGCCAAAGCGTGCGACGAGCGTGGCGTCGCCGATGACGCCGGCCGCGGTGAGGATGATGACGGTGCATGCCGCCGGCACCCAGGACGGGTACAGGTCCGGCCACAGGACCGAAGCGGCCGACAGCAACAGGGAGTAGAACACCATCTTGGCCGCCGCGTTCCGCAGGGAGACCCGGACGAGGCGGGACCAGGAGACGGGGGCAGGGGGATGGACCGGCATGGGCACGCTCCCATCGCAGACGACGTGATCCGTCGATCCGCAAGCCCCCGGTGGGGTTGCGCCCGACGGTTTCCCCTTCAAAGTGTGGACCTCCACCGCGGACGTTATGCCGCGCAGGAGACGGGGATGCCGCTGGGAACGACAGAAACTACCATTGCCGCGGTGCATGAGGGGACGGCGGGTTGGTGAGGATGACAAACGTTTGAACTCTGCGAGACGAGGAGGCGTGCTCAAATGCCTTTGATGACCCACGAGGCGTGTGAGTTGAACGAACTGCTGATGAGCTGCGTCAATTCCATCAACTGCATGGGGCTGTTTCTGAGCCAGGTCAAGTGCCAGGAGCTGAAAGGCATTCTGCAGAAGCACATAGCCGCCCACATTCAGGATTACAACATGAAAGTCGAGTGGGCGACTAAACAGTCGAGCCAGCAGAAGCTGGGTGTGCCGCCGATGCCGCCGGCCACGGCGGGGGGCACGCACACCATGGCGCAGCCGGTGACGCCGAATCCGCAGATGACGGCGCTGGATGACCGCTCGATTGCGACGTCGTACCTCTTGACGCTCAAGCGTGCGGGCCGCGATTACGCCTGGGCGGCAATGGAGTGCACGGACCCGCAGCTGCGCACCTTCCTGGAGGACGCATTTATGATGTGCTGCCGGCATGCGTTCGAGGTATCACAGTACATGATCAAGAAAGGCTACTACCTCACGGAACCGGCCCCGGCGACATACATGCAGCGCCTCGGCCAAGCGTATGCGCCGGTCCGTGAACTGGCGGGGGTGCACTGAGACTCGGCCATCCCGCGTCGGCCTGCGGTGGATACGCGGTCCCCTGGCGCAATGCGGGGGACCGCGCTGCGTCTTTATGGCCTCGAGCGGGAGGTGTGCAGGTCAAGCCGGTCGCTGGGCATCTGCGGAGAAGCCACCCCCCATGCCACGTATGGGCCCGCGCGGAAAAGATTGTGCGCGGGATTGAGGGGTGTTTGCATGCGATCGCGATCGGATTATGTTAACAAGCGAACATTGACCTTGATGGACTTTGACACCCATCCGGGGGCGGCGTTACTTTCGAGACGTAAGTGAATCACAAAACTTCCGGAGGTGTCGCGGGATGAAATGGCGGAACGGATTGAATGCCATCATCGGTGTCTGGTTCATCATCGCGCCGTGGGTGCTCGGTTTCGCTGACGTCACCGGAGCCGTATGGACGAGTGTGGTGTTCGGTGCCATCCAGGTGATTGCCTCCGTGTGGGCGGCCTACGTCAATCGGCCGAACTGGCGCGTCTGGCAGAACTGGGTCTCGTTCCTCACCGGCCTCTGGTTCATCCTGCAACCCTTCGTGCTGTCCCTGACGGGCAACGAGGGTGAGGCGTGGACGAGCGTGATCCTCGGCATCGTCACTGCGGTGTTAAACCTGTGGACGATGTGGGAAGGGGAGAAGGAGCACCCGACCCAGGGCGCGGGCGGTAAGGCATCGGCCTGACGTGGAGTGTGTCGCAATGCAGGGCACGGGGCGGCCAAGGCCGCCCCTTTTGACGTGTTTGAGGATGCCGGCGGCAAAGCGCCCGGGGCGGTGAGAGATTCCAGGCGAGAGAGGTTGACGCTCGTTTGTCCGGGTGGTATATTACGTTTTGTCCGGCGCGACGGAATGTAGCTCAGGTGGTAGAGCGCACGGTTCGGGACCGTGAGGCCGCAGGTTCGAGTCCTGTCATTCCGACCAACGCGTGAACACCCGCTTCCAGATGGAGGCGGGTGTTTTGGTTTACACGAGAGTGCAAGGGGGAATTGGTTTGGACGCGGTGCAGTGGGTGCTGTGGGGAATTGTGCTGCTGACGCAACTGGCGCTGTGGGTCCGCCTGTCACGCCGGGCGGACGGCGGGCGGGACCAAGAGCGTCTGCAGGAGGCGCTGCGAACGGAGCTGATGTCGGCGTTGGACCGGGCCATGGCGGGGGTGCGCCAGGAGTACAGCCAACAGGCGAAACTGTTGCGCGAAGAGCTGGCGGGTCAATTGCAGCGGACGGCGGACGCGATTCAGGCGGGGTTTGTCCGCATGACGAGCCAGGTGAACGAGGGCACGGCGTATCAGATGCAACGGCTGGGTGAACAGCAGCGGGTGTTGCTGGAGGCGTTCGCAGGCCAGTTGAAGCACCTGACGGAGGCCAACGAACAGCGGTTGGAGGCGGTGCGGCGGGTGGTGGATGATCGTCTGCGCCAACTGCAGGAGGACAACGCCCGGCAGATGGAACGCATGCGGGAGACGGTGGACGAAAAGCTGCATGCGACGTTGGAGCAGCGGTTGGCGGCGTCCTTCCGGCAGGTCAGCGACCGCCTGGAGGCGGTCCACAAGGGCCTCGGCGAGATGCAGTCGCTGGCGGCCAACGTCGGCGACCTGAAACGGGTGCTGACGAACGTCAAGGCGCGCGGGACGTTCGGCGAGGTGCAGCTCGAGATGCTGCTGCAGCAGCTGTTGTCCCCGGAGCAGTATGAGAAGAATGTGGCGGTGCGCGCGGGATCGAATGAGCGGGTCGAGTTCGCCATCCGCCTGCCGGGCCAGGGGGACGAGAGCCAGGTGGTGTACCTGCCCATCGACTGCAAGTTTCCGATGGAGGACTATCAGCGGATGCTCGACGCGCAGGACGCGGGGGACGCGGCGGCGTTTCAGGAGGCGGCCCGGGCGTTGCAGCAGCGGATCCGGGCGGAAGCGAGATCCATCCACGACAAGTACATCCACCCGCCGTACACGACGGACTTCGCGATCCTCTACCTGCCGACGGAGGGGCTGTTCGCGGAGGTGCTGCGCCAGTCGGGCATGATGGAATCGGTGCAGCGTGAGTTCCGCGTGGTGATGGCGGGGCCGACGACGCTGACGGCGCTGCTCAACAGCCTGCAGATGGGCTTTCGGACGCTGGCCATCCAGAAGCGCTCCAGCGAGGTGTGGGAGCTGCTGGGGGCCATCAAGACGCAGTTCGGCACGTTCGGCGAGCTGTTGCAGAAGACGCAGAAGAAGCTGCAGGAGGCGAGCCACTCCATCGAGACGGCGACGCGCCGCACGCGGACGATTGAGCGGCGGCTGCAGCGGGTGCAGGAGTTGCCGGTGGATCGGGCGGCGGAGCTGTTGCCGCCGGAAGCGGACGAGGTGGGGCAGGAGGCGTAACCCCCGAACATATGTACTATAATGGGAGGGACACCAACGCCCGCAAACGGGGATCACGTGGAAAGGTGGAGTGCTTGTGCGAGCAGCGACGCCGGAGGTGGACGGCATTCTCGCCGGCCTGAACCCGATGCAGCGCGCCGCCGTCGAACACACCGACGGGCCGCTGCTGATCCTGGCCGGGGCGGGCAGCGGGAAGACGAGCGTGTTGACGCGCCGGATCGCGTATCTCATCGGCACCCGGCGTGCGGCGCCGTGGAGCATCCTGGCCATCACGTTCACGAACAAGGCGGCGCGGGAGATGCGGGATCGCATCGAGGGGCTGGTCGGCCCCATCGCCCAGGACATCTGGGCCATGACGTTCCACGCCATGTGCGTTCGCATCCTCCGCCGCGATATCCAGCGGATCGGCTATCAGAGCGGCTTCACCATCCTCGACGACGGGGACCAGCTCGCCACCGTGAAGCGCATCCTCGCCGACCTGAACATCGACAGCAAGCGCTATGAGCCGAGAGCCGTGCTGTCGGTCATCAGCAATGCGAAAAACGTGCTCAGGACGGCGGCGCAGGTGCGCGATCGCGCGGGCAATCCGTTCGAGCGGGTGGCGGGGGACGTGTACCTCGAGTACGAGCGGCGGCTGAAGGCGAACAACGCTCTCGACTTTGACGATCTCATCCTGAAGACGGTGCAACTGTTCGAACAGGTGCCGGACGTGCTCGAGTACTACCACCGACGCTTTCACTACATTCACGTCGACGAGTATCAGGACACCAACCACGCCCAGTATCGGCTGGTTCGGCTGCTGGCGGACAAGCGGCGCAACCTGTGCGTGGTCGGCGACTCCGACCAGTCCATCTACGGTTGGCGCGGCGCCGACATCCAGAACATCCTGCAGTTCGAGCGCGACTACCCGGATGCGACCGTCATCCGGCTGGAGCAGAACTATCGATCCACGAAGACCATCCTCGCCATCGCCAATGAGGTCATCCGCCACAACGTCGAGCGCAAGGAGAAGACCCTCTGGACGGACAACCCCGAGGGGGAGCCGGCCACGTTGTACCGGGCGCTGGACGAGCGGGCCGAGGCCGCGTACATCGTCGGAAAGATGGAGCAGTACCGGCGCCAGGGCCGCGACTGGAGCGAGATGGCCGTGCTGTACCGCGTCAATGCGCAGTCGCGCGTGATTGAAGAGGCGATGCTGCAGCAGGGCATTCCGTACCGGATCTTCGGCGGCGTGAAGTTCTATGATCGGAAGGAGATCCGCGACGTCCTCGCGTACCTGCGCCTCATCCACAACCCGGCGGACGATATCAGCCTGCAGCGGATCGTCAACGTGCCCAAGCGGGGGATTGGCGATGGCACCATGGACAAGCTGCAGCAGTGGTCCGCGGTGCACGGCGCCCCGCTGCTGGAGGCGTGCCGGCGGGCGGCGGAGGCCGGTGTGTCCGGCAAGGCGCTCAAGGCGCTGGGCGAGTTTGTGGAGACCTTGGATCAACTGCGCCAGATGCGGCCGTTTCTCTCGGTCACCGAGCTGACCGAAGAGGTTCTCGAGCGCACCGGCTACCGGCGGGCCCTGGCGGCCGAAAAGACCCTGGAGGCGGAGGCGCGCGTGGAGAACTTGGACGAGTTCCTGTCTGTGACACGCGAGTTCGATCAGCGCTGGGAGGCCGGCGGCGGCATGGCGGTGCGCGGAGACGGCGCTGGACGGACCGGCCCTGACCCGGCGTCCCGCGACGCGATGGACGCTGCGGACGGTGCCGTGGACGAGGCCGAGGGCGGTCCTTTGGCGGACGGCGGGTGGTTTGACGATCCGCTGGCCGAATTCCTGGCCGAGGTGGCCCTCCTGGCGGACACCGATCTCAACCAGGGCAAGCCGGCCCCGGGCGCGGCGGCCGACGAGAACAAGGTCTCGTTGATGACCCTGCATGCCGCCAAGGGCTTGGAGTTTCCGATTGTGTTCATGCCCGGCATGGAGGAGGGGTTGTTTCCGCACAGCCGCGCGCTCGACTCCGAACGGGAGATGGAGGAGGAGCGCCGGCTCTGCTACGTGGGCGTGACGCGCGCGCGGGAGAAACTTTATCTGACGACGTGCACGACGAGGACCATCTTCGGGCAGTACCGGGCCTGCATGCCGTCCCGGTTTCTCGGGGAGATGCCGCCGCAGCACGTGCAGTTGGACGATCCCGGCCGGCGTCCGAGGGCACCGTGGTCGCCGAGGCCCGGATCGTCCGGGCGAGACGCTGCGGATGGGCTGAGTGCAGGGATGCGGGACCCCCGGGCCGCGCGCAGCGCTGCCGCCGGCGTCCCCGCAGAGGGTGATGCGTTCACGCCGGACCGCGGCGCGCAGTACCGGGCCGGCGATAAGGTGGAGCACCGCAAATGGGGTCGCGGCACCGTGGTCGAGGTGCACGGCGCGGGGGATGATCAGGAGTTGACCATCGCCTTCCCGGCCCCCACCGGCATCAAGCGCTTGGCGGTCCAGTTCGCCCCCATCCGCAAGGTCGATTGAGCCGGGGATGCGCAGGAATCGGAGCGGCCAAACGATGCATGCGGACCCAACGATGCATGCGGGGTGGACCCAACGACGCATGCGGGAAAGCCATGGACACGCGATTTGAAGGAGGAGGCCCCATGACCATCCCCGTCCCAGGGACGGAGGCGGAGGCGCGCGCCCGCGCGGAGGCGCTGCGGGAAACCATCCGCCATCACGATTACCTCTATCATGTGCTGGATCAGCCGGAGATCCCGGACGCCGAATACGACCAGCTGATGCGCGAACTGTCGGCCATCGAGGCGGCGTACCCGGCGCTGGTGACTCCCGACTCTCCGACGCAGCGCGTCGGCGGGCCGCCGCTCGAAGGTTTCGTGAAGGTGCGCCACGACATACCCATGCTGTCGCTGGCCAACGCCTACAGCCCGGACGAGATGCGCGAGTTCGACCGGCGCGTGCGCGAGGCCGCCGGACGCGCCGTGCGGTATGTGTGCGAGCTGAAGATCGACGGCCTGGCGGTCAGCCTGCGCTACGAGGGCGGGCGATTGGTGCGCGGGGCCACGCGCGGGGACGGCGAGACCGGCGAGGACATCACCGCCAACATCCGCACCATCCGCGCCGTGCCGTTGGTGCTGCGCCAGCCGGTAACCATCGAAGTGCGCGGCGAGGCGTACATGCCCAAGCCCGCTTTCCTGCGCCTCAACGAGCAGCGCGAGGCCGCGGGCGAGCCGTTGTTCGCGAATCCGCGCAACGCGGCGGCGGGATCGCTCCGCCAGTTGGATCCGAAGGTCGCCGCGTCGCGCGGGCTGTCGATGTTCGCCTACGCCCTGGCCGAATCCGATCCCCCGGCGCCCGTCGCCACCCACAGCGAGGCGCTCGCCTGGATGGCCGACCTGGGGCTGCCCGTCAACGCCAGCTATGCCGTGTACGACAACATTGAGGACGTGATCCGGCACATCGAGGCGTGGGCGGACAAGCGGCACGACTTGCCCTACGCCACCGACGGCATGGTGGTGAAGGTGGACGATCTCGCCGTCCAACAGGCCCTCGGCGCCACGGCGAAGAGCCCGCGCTGGGCCATCGCGTACAAGTACGCCGCGGAACAGGCGGAGACGGTGCTGCGCACCATCGAGCTGAGCGTCGGCCGGACGGGCGCCGTGACGCCGACCGCCGTGTTCGATCCGGTCTTCCTCGCAGGCACCACGGTGACGCGCGCGTCCCTGCACAACGAGGACCTCATCCGGGAGCGGGATATCCGCATCGGCGACGTCATCGTCGTGCAGAAGGCTGGGGACATTATTCCTGAAGTGGTGCGTTCGCTGCCCGAGCGCCGCACCGGCGACGAGGTCCCGTTCCGGATGCCGGATCGCTGCCCGCAGTGCGGCGAACCCTTGCACCGCCTGCCCGACGAGGTCGCGTGGCGGTGCATCAACCCGGCCTGCCCGGCGCTCATCCGCGAGGCGCTCATCCACTTCGCGTCGCGGGACGCGATGAACATCGTCGGGCTCGGCGAGCAGTGGGTGGACGCGTTGCTCGCCCATGGGCTGGTGCGGGACGCCGCGGACCTGTACCGCCTGACGAAGGAACAACTGCTGGGCCTGGAACGCATGGGGGACAAGTCCGCGAGCAACCTGCTGGAGTCAATTGAACGGAGCAAGGGCAACTCGCTGGAGCGGCTCCTGTTCGGCCTCGGCATCCGGCTGGTCGGCGAGAAGGCGGCCAAGACGCTGGCGCGCAACTTCGGCGACCTCGACGCGCTCATGGCGGCGGATGTCGACGAGTTGACGGCGATCCGCGAGATCGGCCCGAAGATGGCGGAGAGCATCGTCACCTACTTCCGGGGCGAGGGGGCCCACTCGCTCGTCGCCCGCCTGCGGGAGGCCGGGGTCAACACCCGCTACCTGGGCGCGGACGGCCCGGGCGCGGAGGGCGCCTCGCTCCCCTGGGCGGGCCGGACGTTCGTGCTGACGGGCACGCTGCAGGCGATGGACCGAAAGACGGCCGCCGGATGGATTGAGCGGTTTGGCGGTAGCGTGGCAGGCAGCGTCAGCCGCAAGACGGATGTGGTGGTCGCGGGGGAGAAAGCGGGATCGAAACTGGACAAAGCGAGGGCGCTGGCCGACAGTGGACAGGCGCCCGGGCTCGAGATTTGGGACGAGGCTGTGTTCCTCGCTCGCCTGCGCGATCTCGGTGCCTCCGTGTAACCCGCCGCGCGGGTCCGCTGTCCAGTGGAGTGCGCCCGTGCGAGCGCCCGGACTGGTGCCGGGCGCTCCCTCCGGGGATCGGCCGTCACTTCTGGCCGCGCACGAACTCGGAGACCGTGTACTTCTCCTCGCTCTTGGCATGGAACCAGGTGACGCGCGTGGACAACCGGCCCAGTGCAAACACGACCGGGACGCCGATGACCAAAGCGAGGATCAGTTCGTTCTGGGTCAACATCCATCCCTCCCTGTGGGATTGGAATTGCCGGCGGCGGCCGCCTCATCCCATATGTATGTACAAGGTCCGAAGAGTATAATGGGATTCGGTTCAACCATCCGCGCGCCGTTTCGACAAAAACCGCGCCCGGCCGCCGAATGGCTGTAAGGATCCTGCCGCGCGGTCTGCGGCGGCACGCGGCGTACGCAGGTCTTGGCTCAGGTTCAGGAAGGGTGTTGCCGTTTGGGAACGCATCCGGCGTGGTATTACATCCTGAGTTTTCTCACCGCCTTCGTGATTGTCTACGCGCTGGTGCCGTACGTGCGCCGGTTCGCCCTGCGCACCGGCTTTGTGGACCGGCCCAACCAGCGCAAGATCCACAAGGAACCGGTGCCCCTGTTGGGAGGGCTCGCGCTGTACGTCGGCGTCGTCGTCACCTCCGCGCTGTTTGGTCATGCGGGAAACACCTTCTGGGGCATCGCGGTGGGCGGCTTCCTCATCTTCGCCATCGGTGTGGTGGACGACTACTACAAGACGCGCGGCCGGGATTTCAAAGCGCTGCCGAAGTTTCTCACCCAGATTCTCGCTGCCGTGGTTTTGCTCTGCTTCGGCGTGAGCATCGGCGGCGTGACCTTGCCCTGGGGCGGGACGTATTACACGTTCCCGGAGTGGTTGTCGTGGGTGGCCACCATCCTGTGGGTGGTCGCCATCACCAACATGATCAATTTCCTCGACGGCGTCGACGGGCTGGCCGCCGGATTGTCGGCAATCTCGGCGATGTCGCTGTTCTTTATCGCCCTCCTGAAGGGGCAGGCGGCCATGGCCGTCTTCGCCGTCGTCCTGATGGGCGCAGCGCTCGGGTTTTTGCGCCACAACTTCCACCCGGCGCGCATTTTCATGGGGGACGCGGGCGCGACGTTCCTCGGCTACGTCCTGGCCGCCATCGCCGTGGGCGGCGCGTTCAAAAGCGCGACGCTGGTGTCGCTGGTCGTGCCGGTGCTGGCCCTCGGTGTGCCCATCCTCGACACCATCTGGGTCGTCATCCGGCGCGTCCGGGAGAACCGGCCCATCTACGTGGCCGACAAGGGGCACACCTTCCACCTCCTGATGAAGTCGGGGCTCAGCCAGGTGCAGACGGTGGCGTTTCTGTACCTGCTCGGCGTGTGCTTCTCGCTGGCCTCCATCGTCGTTCTGCTCATGTCCCATTGAGGCGCTGACCTGTGCGGGGCACTCCGGCGCGGCGGTCCATGCCGCCGGTGCCCCCAAAGCCCGTCGTGCGGCGCGGCCTCTCGATGTGCTATAATCCCCAACGAATGCCCTGCCTGTGACATCCTGCCGGGCCGTGCACCCACGCGGTGGACGAGCGTCCGGCGTTTCGCTGTGAGGAGGGAACCTCGTGAAAATTTCAGCCGACACCGTCCGCCATGTGGCGAAATTGGCGCGCCTGGCGGTCAGTGAGGAAGAGGCGGCCCGGCTCGCGCCGCAGTTGAGCGACATCATCGGCTACGCGGACGAGCTGCAGGCGGTCGATCTCGCCGACGTCCCGCCCACCAGCCACCCGTTCGCACTGGTGAACGTGCTGCGCGAAGATGAACCCCGGCCCAGCCTGCCGCGCGAGCGCGCACTGGCGAATGCACCGGACACCGACGGCGAGCAGGTGCGCGTGCCGGCCGTACTGGAGGGTTGACCATGGCCGTACATACCGTCAAACAGATCATGGAGTCCCTGCGCCGGCGGGAGAGCAAGCCGTCCGAGTGGGCGGAGGCGTCGCTCGCCCGCATCCGGGCGTTGGACGAGCGCATCGGCGCGTTCCTGCACGTGGATGAGGCGGGTGCGTTGGAGGCGGCCCGCCGTCTCGACGGCGAGACGCCGAACCACCCGTTGTTTGGCATCCCCTACGCCCTGAAGGACAACCTGTGCACCGAAGGCATCCCAACTACGGCCGCCAGCCGCATCCTCGAGGGATACGTGCCGCCGTATTCGGCCACCGTGGCGGACAAACTCCGCCAGGCCGGCGGGGTGCTCGTGGGGAAGACGAACCTGGACGAGTTCGCGATGGGATCGTCCACCGAGAACTCCGCCTACAAGAAGACGCGCAACCCGTACAATCCCGCGTGCGTGCCGGGCGGCTCCAGCGGCGGATCGGCCGCGGCGGTGGCCGCCGGGATGGTGCCGTACGCGCTGGGTTCGGATACCGGCGGATCCATCAGGCAACCGGCATCTTTCTGCGGCGTCGTCGGGCTCAAACCGACCTACGGGCGCGTCTCCCGTTACGGGCTGATTGCGTTTGCCTCGTCGCTGGACCAGATTGGCCCCTTCACGCGCACCGCGGAGGACGCGGCGTACGTGCTCCAGGCCATCAGCGGGCACGATCCCCTCGACTCCACGTCCGCCCCGGAGCCGGTGGACGACTTCGTCAGCGGCCTGGATCGCGGGGTGAAGGGCCTGCGGATTGGCGTCGTCCGCGACCTGAGCCAGGAAGGGCTCGATCCGGAGGTGGGGCGCCTGGTCGAGGCGGCCATCGCCACCCTGGAGGGGGCGGGGGCCGAGGTGGTGGAGGTGAGCCTGCCGCACATGCACTACGCGGTGGCGACCTACTACCTCATCGCGCCGGCGGAGGCTTCCTCCAACCTGGCCCGCTACGACGGCGTCCGCTACGGCAAGCGCGTGTCCGGCGACTCGCTCATCGACATGTACGAGCGCACGCGCAGCGAAGGGTTCGGCATCGAGGTCAAGCGGCGCATCATGATTGGCACCTACGCCCTGTCATCCGGGTATTACGACGCTTATTACCTGCGCGCGCAGAAGATGCGCACGCTGATCCGGGAGGACTACCAGAAGGCGTTCGAGACCTGCGACGTGATTGCCACGCCGACCGCGCCGACGCCGGCTTTCCGGCTCGGCGAGAAGGTGGACGATCCGCTGCAGATGTACCTCAACGACATCTACACCATCCCCGCCAACCTGGCCGGATTGCCGGGCATCAGCGTGCCCTGCGGCCTGACCGAGGCCGGGCTGCCGGTGGGGCTGCAGTTGGTCGGCCGGGCGTTTGACGAGAAGACGTTGCTCGCGGCCGCGCACGCGTATGAGCAGCTGCGCGGATTCGAGATGCCGCTGCCGGGGGTGGAGCAATGACGACGCAGTTTGAGACGGTCATCGGCCTGGAAGTGCACGTGGAGCTGAAGACGAAGACAAAGATCTTCTGCGGCTGTTCCACCCAGTTCGGCGCCCCGCCGAACACCAATGTCTGCCCGGTGTGCCTGGGCCACCCCGGCACCCTGCCGGTGCTCAACCGCGAGGCGGTGGAGCTGGCCCTCAAAGCGGCGCTGGCGCTCAACTGCCGCATCAACCAGGACTGCAAGTTCGACCGCAAGAACTATTTCTATCCGGACCTGCCGAAAGGGTACCAGATCTCCCAGTATGATCAACCCATCGGCGAGGACGGGTGGGTCGAAATCGACGTGAACGGAGAGCGCAAACGCATCGGCATCATCCGCGTGCACCTGGAGGAGGATGCGGGCAAGTCGATGCACGCGCCGGATGGGTCGCACTCGTTGGTCGACTACAACCGCACGGGTGTGCCGTTGATTGAGATTGTGTCCAAGCCGGACATCCGCTCGCCGGAGGAGGCGCGGCTGTATCTGGAAGCCATCCGCTCCATCATGCAGTACTGCGACGTCTCCGACTGCCGCATGGAGGAGGGGTCGCTGCGCTGCGACGCGAACATCTCCCTGCGGCCGGTGGGAGAGACGAAGTTCGGCGAGAAGACGGAGCTCAAAAACATCAACTCCTTCCGGTTCGTGCAGAAGGCGCTGGAGTACGAGGTGCAGCGGCAGACGGAGGTGCTGTCGAGCGGCGGCAGCGTGGAGCAGGAGACACGCCGGTTCGACGAGGCGACGCAGACGACGGTGTCCATGCGCACCAAGGAGGAGGCGCACGACTACCGCTATTTCCCGGAGCCGGATCTGGTGCGTTTGCAGGTGGACGACGCGTGGCTGGCCCGGGTGCGCGACAGTTTGCCGGAGCTGCCGTTGCAGAAGCGGGATCGATACGAGCGCGAGTTCAACCTGCCCGCGTATGACGCGGGGGTGCTGACCAGCGACATCGGGGTCGCGACGTACTTTGAGGCGGTGGTCGCCGCGGGCGCGGACCCGAAGGCGGCGAGCAACTGGGTGATGACGGACGTGCTCGGGTACGTCAACGCCCAGGGCCTGAGCATCCAGGAGGCGCCGGTGTCCCCGGCGCAGTTGGCAGGCCTCATCGCCGAGGTGAACAAGGGCACCATCTCCATCAAGCAGGCGCGCGACGTGTTCAAGATCATGTGCGAGACGGGCAAGGACGCGCCGACGGTGATCCGCGAGCACGGGTTTGAGCAGATCAGCGACGAGGGAGCGTTGGCGGCCATCATCGACGAGGTGATTGCCAATAACCCAAAGTCGGTGCAGGACTACCTGAACGGCAAGGAGAAGGCGCTCGGCGCCCTGGTCGGTCAGACGATGAAGGCGACCAAGGGCAAGGCCAACCCGGCGGTGGTCAACAAGATGATCCTGGAGCGCATCGGCAAGTGACCGGACGCGGAATGGACGTCGGCCCCGGCCACGGGGCCGGGCCGGCCGGCGGGCCGCCATGCGAAGCTGCCGCTGGGCCAGCCGGCGGTGCTGGGGCCGGAATGCCCGTGCGGCCGGGGGATCGATATGCGGTGGAGGCGGTGCGCCTCAACGACGACGGCGACGGCGTGGCCTCCGTCGGTGGGCTGACGGTGTTTGTGCCAGGCCTGCTGCCGGGGGAGCAGGCGGACATCGAGATCACCGCGGTCGAGCGGCGGTTCGCGCGCGGCCGGATCGTATTGCGGCGGGGTGACGCGCAGGCGCGTGTCGCGCCGCCGTGCGCCGCTTTTGGGATCTGCGGCGGGTGCCAGCTGCAGCACCTGGCGTACGATGCGCAGCTTGCGCACAAGCGCGAGGTGGTGGTGCAGGCCCTTCGGCGGATCGCGCGGATGGAAGGCGTGACGGTCCATCCCACCCTCGGCATGGCGGCGCCTTGGCGCTACCGCAACCAGGTGCAGGTGCCGCTCTCGTTCGATCCCGCGACCCGCTCCCTCACTCCAGCCTTCTTCGCCCCGGGAAGCCATGCGCTGGTCCCGGTCCCGGGCTGTCACCTGGAGCCCGTGGAAATGGAGCGGACCATCCGTGCGGTGGCGGACGAGCTGACCAGTTCTCTCGGGGCTCGCGCGGCCCGGGTGCATCACCTGATTGTCCGGCAGTCATTCACGACGGGGGCGCAGATGGTGGTGTTCGCGGCCGAGGCGGAGGATGTGCCGCTCGAGGAGGTGGCCCAGCGCGTCTTGGCCATCCCGCCGGTCGTCAGCGTGGCTCGCACGGTGCAACCCAACCGGCACGGTCTGGTGTGGGGACGCACCGTGGACGTGTTGGCGGGGGATCATCACCTGACGGAGCGCATCGGCGATCTGGAGTTTCTCATCTCGCCGCGGTCGTTCTTCCAGGTCAACACGCTGCAGGCCCGCCGCCTGTATGAGACGGCGCTCGCGTATGCGGAGGTGCGGCCGGGGGACCGGGTGCTCGACGGCTATTGCGGGACGGGCACGTTGGCGCTGATGTTCGCGCGACGGGTGCGGCAGGTGGCGGGGATTGAGGCGGTGGCGGCGGCCGTCGCCGACGCGCGGGTGAACGCGGCGCACAACGGGATCGACAACGCGTCGTTTGTCACCGGCCAGGTGGAGCGGGTGCTGCCTCGCTGGACGGCGGAGGGCCGGCGCTTCGACGTGGTGTTGCTGGATCCGCCGCGGCGCGGCTGCGATCGGCGCGTGCTGGACGCGGTCCTCGAGGCCCGGCCACGGCGGGTGGTGTACGTTTCATGCAACCCGGCGACTCTCGCGCGGGATCTGCGCGTGCTGTGCGACGGCGGCTACCACGTGGCCGAGGTGCAGCCGGTGGACATGTTTCCGCAGACGAGCCACGTGGAGTGCTGCGCGCAGCTGATCAGAGAGGATGGGGACAAGAAGTAGCCTCCTGTGGTCCAAAATCATCTTCCGCCCCGGCGAGATGCCGGGGCGTAAATTCCCACGATTAACTGAGAGGGTTTCCGATGGATTCCAGGTGATGGATGATGCCCTCCGGGAATTCGAATTGTCCGATGTAGTTCACCGTCAGGATGATATAGGTCTTATCTTTTTGGAAGTAGTACACTTTCGTTGTGGGGAACTCATCCCACTCGTAATAATCAAATCCGTCTGTGGTGGTTTTGTGGACCCATGGAACGGGTGAGAAGCCCGCGACGGGTCCGCTGGGATCTTCCGCAACCATGATCCCTGTGCCCTGATGTTGCATTTGCCATCTCGCCGGTGAAACGGGTGTTTCCCGAATGTCGATGGTGGCATTGTTCTCTGTTCGCATACGGAAGGTCATGTTTCCGTCCGAATCAAATCCGTCAAGCTGCGGATTCGCTTCACCCAGTCCACCGGTGACGATGTACACTTCATGATTGTGAGGAGTCGTGGCTACCTGGAAGTGGTCGATGGCTGCTCTGATGGCATTCATCGTCTTCTGATCGAAGTCGTCATTCGGTAATATGTACGGCTTTGGAAGGCTGGACTTGGCCGTTTCTTGTTGATAAACCCATACGCTAACCACTTGATAGCCACATACTCCAAGCAGGAACAGCAATACAGTCCCCAAAATGATCCCATGCTTTCGAATGATGGGGAATCACTCCTTCGAATGGAATCCACAACGTACATGAATTGAAGATGAATACTCGAGGCAAGAAGTCACCCTCTCTTACTTATGGTTCTTGACGTAATATCCCTGCTCGACGGAGTAACCGGGGAGTGGGGCCGGCGGCTGAGCGTGAAAGTGCTTGCGAAGGTCCGGCGCACTGGTATAGGCCACATACGCGTATGGCAACGGATTCTTCAAAAGGGTCTCCAGGTCGGCCAAGAGTTTTGCCCGCTGTTGAAATGCCTCGCTGTTTTCCTCGAGGGGGAAGTTCACAGCCCAAGCAATGTCATGCGGCAACGTCCCGTGGACGTACCACAGCGGACTTAAAATCCATGAATTCCAAGGAATGTTCGTTTTTCCTCGCATGATGTACTCATTCCACAGCAATGCAACACTGTCCGCTCCGGTTTCCACCACTTGCTGAAGTGCCTTCAGCATATCCTTCTCGTCCTGTTTCTCCACGCTCGCCGGTTCCGGCTGGACAACCTGTGTTTTGAAGGTTGCCGATGGCTTGGCAGGAAACACGCCAAGCCACGATCCCGTCCCGATATAGACCACTCCATTTTGTTCTGCGAAAGCTGGTGTCACACCCCAGGTGTCCACCGACGATGTCGATGGCGGAATGGAGTACACGAACGTCTGACGCGTATCGGTGTTGATGGCAACAATGCGGTCCCATACCCGGTAACCCCACACGAGTTCTGGCAGCGGCGGATCCCCGGGGCCCTTCATGGCCAACCAAAGCCACGGACCGCTTTCACCGAGAATACGATTGTCAAATGAACCGGGGTCTCCGGGGGGCGGGTTGACCTCGGATGCATACCCCGGAATCGAAGGCGGGAGAGAGAAGACGGCCTGGCCATCGTGAATGAGCGTGACGGTCACGGGACGATGCCCGTTCATTGGGCCAAATTTGAGGCTCCACTGTCCGGAGTAGCCAACAGGTGCTTCTGCCGGATGGCTTTGCGAGGTAAATGCCCACGTGCTCAAATGAAGGGGGGCCGCAGCGTACACATCGTTCATCAAGCCGTCAGACTGCACCGTTTGCGCAGCAATCACCGTCAGCACTGAATCTTGTGGTTTCAGACCCACGATTTGTGAATTGGGGCCAAAAGCCGATGTGAGGTCCAAATAGCGCCAGCCGAAAGAGATGTCAGAAGCCGGTGACAGGGGTGAAGTGACGTTTTTCGGTGTCGCCGTCTTGTTCTTGTTTTGTGGTTCGCCTGGTGCAATGGCGGTCGTACCCGTTGCACATCCTGACAGGATGACAATGGATACCAGTACGCATAGACCTGCCCTTGCGACCTGCATCATCATCACCCTCCGCACAGGGCTCACACGATCCATGACCTATCCCATAAGCACGATACTGCAGGAGTGCCACATATCGAAACATCCCAAAATTCATATTATCATACGTCTGGGCATGCAATTCGAAGCGACCGAGGGTCAGAGAGGTGGTGGGCCGTCGTGAAGGAGAAATTCCCGCTGTTCGTTGTCCTGGTGGGAATATCGGAACGACATCGGATCCCCGAGCACGAAGGGATAGATCAAGGGCCCTTGCGTTCAGCGGCTTTCGGGTGGGCGAACTGTTGACAACAGGCAGAAAACCCCCTATACTTGCGACATCAATTCATTTATTGTCTATTTGTTTACTAAGCATTATGCCGTGTCGTCCATGAACGGTCTGTGTTTGCAAGGAGAAGGCGGGAGTGCAGTCGTCTTCGGAACTTTTCAGATCGGTCGCGGGGGTGGCAGACGAAGCGATGGGGAATGAATTCGACGAGGTCTGGAAAGAACGCATCGCGGAGAGCCTGAGCGGCATGCGGTACGGCACGGTGGAAATCACCGTCCATGACGGTCAAATCGTGCAGATTGAACGCCGCGAACGCATCCGGCTGGAACTTCCGAAGCCGTCCGGCCATGCGAACCCGGCGGCGCGCGCGGGTTCCGGACGCAAGAAGGGTTGATGAACGACCAATTGGATATCCACCGACCAGACCACTGGAGGTCCTCTCTCCCCAACCCGGGGATGGAGGGCCTTTTTGTATGGAGGCGGCTGAAGAGGAGGTGACAGCCCGGTGAAGCGTCTGATGGCGGGACGTCTCTGTAGTCGGTGAAAGATGAGGCGCAGGTGAAGCGACTGGTGCCGCAGGGGTGTGTTGGCGTGCGGGGCACAAGCGTTTGGGAGGGGGTGGATCATGTCCGCGGTCACCGTCGAACTGGAGCACAAATCTTTTCACTCGGAGCACGGCGAGGTTCAGGTGCTGCGTCCCATTCAGCTGCAGATTCACCCGGGTGAATTTGTCACCATCATCGGGCCGAGCGGTTGCGGGAAGAGCACGCTGTTGAAGATCCTGGCGGGCCTGGACACGGAATACCGGGGAAGCGTGTGGATAGACGGTCAAAAGGTGGTCCGCCCCGGTGTCCAGCAAGGATTCGTCTTTCAGGAACACCGGCTGTTCCCGTGGATGACAGTGGAACAAAACATCGCCGCAAACCTGTCGTTGAGAGATCCGCAGATCCGCGCGAAGGTGGACCAGCTGACCGAGCTGGTGCGCCTGAAAGGCTTCGAAAGGGCGTATCCGAAGCGACTTTCCGGCGGGATGTCGCAAAGGGTCGCCATTGCCCGGGCGCTGCTGCGCGACCCCAAGGTGCTGTTGCTGGACGAACCGTTCGGTGCCCTGGATCCGTTCACGCGCGCGCACTTGCAAACGGCGCTGCTGGAGGTCTGGATGCGGAAAAAGATCACGATGATTCTCGTGACGCACGACGTCGACGAGGCCGTGGTGCTGGCGAACCGGATCGTCATCATGACACCGAAACCGGCCGCCATCCAGGCGGTGATCCCGGTGGACCTGCCCTACCCGCGGCAGCGGGTGGACGGGGCGTTTCAGGAGATCCGCAACCAGATTCTGCGCGCCTTGAGCGACCAAGGAGTGTGGACCGCGGCAGAATGACCGGATCGTGAGACGGGACATGGATGACCGCGCATTCTGGAAGGAGGTGCCGCACAGAAGTGTTCAACGGGCGGATGATTCGAAGACTGGTGGCTTGGTTGTCTGTCTCTTCCACTTTGCTTGGGCTGTTGGCCGGCTGCGGGAGCGGAGGAAATCAGGCCAATGCGGCTGCGAATGGCACGTCGGCGCCGGGGCAGACCATCACGGTGAACATCGGCGTGCAACAGAGCATCGGACCGCTGTGGCTGGCCAGGGAGAAGGGATGGTACGAACAGGCCTTTGCCAAGGTCGGTGCCAAGGTGAACTGGATCGAATTTCAAAGCGGCCCTCCCTACTTTCAAGCGATTGCGTCCAACCGGCTCGATTTTGGTCAGGTGGGGAATGCGCCTGTGATTGTGGGGCAGGCGGCCGGGGTGGATTTCAAAGAGATTGGCATCACCGGGACCGGGCGGTACGGGGACGCCATCATCGTGCCCAAAGGTAGCCACGTGCAAACCCTGCAGGAGTTGAAGGGCAAGAAAATCGCAGTGGCCAAAGGCAGCGCGGCGTACAGCCTGTTGTACACCGCCCTGGACAAGGCGGGGCTCAAGCCGTCGGACGTACAGATTGTCCCGCTGCAACCGAATGAGGCGCAACCCGCTTTTGAATCGGGTGCGGTGGATGCGTGGGCTATCTGGGATCCGTTCATCACGCTGGAAACCCAGCAACATGGCGCGCGGGTCCTCGCGAACGCCAAGTCCCTTGGGGTGCTGGTTCCCGGGTTCACCATCGTGCGGACGCAGTTTGCCAAACAACATCCGGATTTGGTGGTGCTCTTCCTGCAGGTGTACCAGCAGGCGCTGAACTGGCAGAAGCAGCATCTCGACGAAGCGGTGGAGGAGTATTACAAGGCCAGGAAGATTGACAAGTCGGTCATCCGGACCGTGATTTTGAACAGTGAGTCGGTCAGTGCACCCGTCACGCCGGACGTGGTGGCCAGCCAGCAGAGCACGGCGGACTTTCTCTACCGGCTGGGCGAACTCAATCGCCGGATCGACGTGTCGGCGGTGGTGGACAACTCTTTCATCAACAAGGTCAACCAAAGCAGCGGAACCTAGGAGGGATGCGGCGAATGAATCCGTCCAATCAGGACGCCGTCTATCCAGCCGTTGGCATGTCCCGCAACGCGGCATCTGACCGGGCGGTGACCCGGTTGTCGCATCCACGGTTTCAAAGGGCCTTCGCAGGCAGAGGCGGCAAGCTGCTTCAAGGGGCGTCGCTTCCCCTGGTGGTTCTGGCGCTTTGGCAAGTGGCCAGCTCGCTGGGCTGGGCGCCGGAAACGCTGCTTCCGTCTCCGGTCAACATTGTACGGGCGCTGGCTGATCTGGTGTCCACCGGGGAGTTGGTGCATGACATCGAAATCAGTCTGCTCCGCGCGCTCTTTGGCTTCTTGCTGGGAGGAACGCTCGGTTTTGCATTTGGAATGGCCGCCGGACTTTCCAAACACTTTGAGGGCTTTACGGATCCGACCATCCAGATGGTCCGCACCATCCCTCATCTGGCCATCACGCCGCTGTTCATTCTTTGGTTTGGCCTCGGCGAATGGTCCAAGGTGCTCCTGATTGCGCTGGGCGCGTTCTTCCCGCTGTATGTCAACACCTTCACGGGAATTCGCAACGTGGACGCCAAGTTGTTTGAGGTCGCCCGCATCCTGGAATTCAATCGCCTCCATCTGGTGACCCGGCTGATGTTGCCCGCTGCGCTTCCGAACATCTTGCTCGGACTGCGGCTTTCGTTGGGGGTTTCCTGGCTCGGGCTCGTGGTGGCCGAATTGATGGGTTCGAGTGCCGGGGTTGGCTACTTGATAGAAAATGCTTCCCAATTCTCGCAGACCTCGGTCGTGTTTGTCGGCCTCCTCATCTTCGCCGCGGTGGGGAAACTGTCCGACTCTCTCGTACGGTGGCTGGAGCGCCGCCTGTTGCGGTGGCGGGACAGCTATGGAGGTTGAGCAAGCAAACGAATGCGCGTTGCATTCGATGGTCGGCCGTGCGGGATCGGCTTGGGGATCGAAACGTTCATACGGGGGTGAAATCCATGGGTGCAAACCATCGCATGCTGCACCTGAACCTGTTTATCAACGGCATGGGCCATCACGAGGCGGCCTGGCGCCATCCCAGCGCCCGGCCGGAGCGGCTCACCGACATTCGATACTATCAACACCTGGCGCAGGTGGCCGAGGAAGCCAAGATGGATGCCGTGTTCTTGGCGGACCGCGTCTCCACCTCTCCCCGTGCAGTGCAATCGGGGACGGTTTCAGGATTTGAACCGTTGACGCTTCTGTCTGCGCTCGCGGTGAGCACCAGCCGCATCGGGTTGATTGGGACTGTTTCCACCAGTTTCAACGATCCGTTCAACCTGGCCCGCCGCCTGGCTTCCCTCGACCACATCAGCCGGGGGCGAGCGGGTTGGAACATTGTCACGTCGGGGACGGACCAGGAAGCGCAGAATTTCGGGTTCGAAAAAATTTCGAGCCACGCCGAACGCTACGAACGCGCTCGGGAGTTTGTGGAGGTGGCCCTGAAACTTTGGGGCAGTTGGGACCGGGACGCACTCGTCTTGGACAAGGAGAGAGGGGTGTTCGCGGATCCGGAAAAGGTTCATGAACTGAATCATCATGGACGGTACTACCGTGTGCGCGGTCCGCTCAACGTTCCTCCCCTGCCGCAGGGACATCCGGTGCTGGTTCAGGCCGGGTCCTCGGAAGATGGAAAGGCGTTTGCGGCGGCTTTCGCCGAGGCGGTGTTCACGGCGCAGCAGACCGTGGAAGAGGCGCGCGCATTCTATGCCGATTTCAAGACGAGGGCGGAGAGGCTCGGGCGAAACCCGGATCACGTGCTGATCCTGCCGGGGATCTGCCCCATCATCGGGAGGACGGAGGAGGAGGCCAAGGAGAAGGAGGCCCAGCTTCACGGGTTGTCCGATCCCCGCCACAGCCTGCTTCTGCTGTCCAACCGGATTGGGGTGGATCTGACGGATTATCCCCTGGACGCCCCGTTGCCGCCCCTGCCGCCGGCGGAGCAGATTGAAGGTCATCGGAGCCGGACGCAGTTGATTGTGGATCTGGCGCAACGGGAACAGTTGACCGTCCGCCAATTGTTGTTGCGTCTGGCAGGTGGCCGGGGACATCTCACTTTCGCGGGGACGGCCAAACAGGTGGCGGACTTTATGGAGGAGTGGTTCGTCACCGGGGCGGCCGACGGGTTCAACGTCATGCCGCAGCTCATGGAGGAGGGGCTGAACGATTTTGTGAACCTGGTCATTCCAGAGCTGCAACGGCGGGGGTTGTTTCGCACCGAATACACCGGGGTGACCCTGCGCGATCACTATGGTGTACCGGCCACACGATGAACGGTGCGCCTTTCGGATCGAGTCGGCTTGACTGAACGTGTGCGCCTGCGCCATCGTCGGGGGACTCCGGATGGCGATGGGAATCTGCGCAAAAGAAGGGGATTGGAATGGGGCATGTGACCATTATTGCCGGCAGCCCGTCCGCCACATCCAGGCTTTCCGGGCTGTTGCGGATCGTGGAAACGCAGCTCGTGCAGGAGGGATACGATGTCACCTGGGTGAATGTCCGCGATCTGCCCGCGGAAGACCTTGTGTACGCCCGGACGAAAAGCCCGGCCATCCTGGCCACCTGTGAGCGGTTGGAGAAGTCGGCAGGGGTCGTGGTGGGGACTCCCGTCTACAAAGCCGCTTACACAGGGCTGCTGAAAACTTACCTGGACTTGCTTCCGGAGAAGATTCTGTCCGGCAAGGTGGTGCTGCCCGTCACCATTGCAGGAACGATGGCGCACCTGTTGGCCATGGAGTACGCGTTGAAACCCGTCCTGTCCGTGCTCGGGGCGAGCGAGTGCCTCAAGGGCGTCTTTGCCCTTGAACAACAGGTGACGTGGACCGACAGCGGAGCCGCGGATGTGCATCCGGACGTGGTGAGACGCCTCACCGACGCGATTCAGGAGATGACGTCCTCCATCCGCCGTAACCACGCTGCGATTGAACGGGCACTGCTGTGATCCGCTGTAACCCGCCGGTGGAATGCCTCGGCTGCCCCTGCACCGGGGTCTCACACGGTCTCCACGGCCGATGCCGGAGTTGTCCGACCGTACAAGGTACGCTTTCTCCCCCTGTGCGAAAGGGGGAGAAAGCGTGCTTGGTCAGCATGACCGAAGCGGTGATGGGCAACGGATTCATCCACACCTGTCGTATGGCTGAACGTGCATGCCATCGTTCCTTGCGAACGCACGTCGGAGGGTGTCATACCGGCATTTCATTCCCGGTTCGACCGCTGTACGAGTGACGGTGTGGGATTCTCCCATTCACGGTGGTAACTCCGGCAAAAACATGGTAGTGGCCCCCACCGGGGAGTGGTATGGCAGGTCCCGTACGGCCGCTGAGGAAATGGCGGTGTCCATCGTTGAACGTCGTTTCGGTGGAATATGCATGAGTATGTGGTATGCCGCTGGGAGCGGGCTCGGTCACCCCGGCGTATCCATGCCGATGCCCCACGTCAAACGACGTGATACCCGAGAACCCGTGCGTATGAAGGACTCGACCATCCCACGTAACCAAGAAAATCTCATGGGAATGAGTGCCCTCGCTGCCCGATCCATCCGGCTCATACACGACACCGAAGACCTGTTCCACCTCATTCATCTCGACCCCTCGCTTCGAATGCATTGGCGTCCCAATCTCCTGATTGCCGCTCTCCCTGAGACAGTGATATGCCCTGCAGAAGCGCACGGTATGGACGAAGCCCTAATTCGCACTGTGCTCCAGCCTATTGTCCGAATTTTGGACAACTTCGTTGTGGATTCATCAGGCACAAAGGGGGACAAAAGAAAAAGGCCCTGGTTGATGACCAGAGCCTCATCGTTCGCCGCCGGATGGAAAAGCCAGAATAGCAGGGTACACCATCCGGACACGTCAATCGTGGCACCCGCCGCATCCGCAAGCGTCCGGCTTCCCCCGCGCCTCTTCGATGGCCTCCCAGCCTTCCTTCGCCACGAAGTACACCAGGGCGAGCGCCGCTACGGCGTCGGCCCACCACCAACCGAACAGGGCCGTGAGGGCGACACCGGCCAGCACCGTCCACGCCATGTAGGCGCAGACGATGCTGCAGGCGCCATCCGCACGCAGCGCCTGGCTGCCGATCTCGCGCCCAATCCGTATTTTCGCCCGGGACAGGAAGGGCATCAGGACTCCCGACGCGATGGCCAAGGCCACGCCGAGGGGACTCGCTTCCGCCCCTTCGTGGGTCCACAGTTTGTGGAGCGACGCGATCACGATGTACACCGCCAACAACAGCAGCGCGGTGCCCACGCCCCACGACGCGGTCTTCTCCGCCCGTTCCACCCGTGCCTGGTGGGCACCTTTGGCTTCTATCGAGAGCCGCCACAGCAGGATCAGGCCGGCCGCCAATTCGATGACGCTGTCCGCCCCGAACGCCACCAATGCCAAGGAGCGGGCGAGGAGTCCGCTGGCGATGGCCACGCCTGCCTCCAGGGCCATCCACAGAACGGAGATCCCTTCAATCCAGATCCCCTTTCGAATCGTCGCAGTCTGTCCAGACACTGGGGAACCCTCTTTCATCGTGGATGCTGCCCCCAATCCCCCTCATGCGACCGCACGCATCCGTCGTGCGTTTTCCATCCGCCTGCGGGGTGGGGGAACACGGCTATAGAATACCATATGCGTCAGCGTAAACCGCGACAGGGTGACGGGGTTCGCTTTTGTACGGAGGGGGGTATAATGAGGACCGACAGGGGGTACGTCTCATGGAATACACGGATCCGGTGAAACATCGGCTGCGCCGCATTGAGGGCCAGGTGCGTGGCGTGCTTCAGATGATGGAGCAGGGCAAGTCGTGCAAAGAGGTGGTCACACAGTTGTCGGCCATTCGGGCGGCTGTGGACCGGGTGATCCTGTACGTGGTCGGAGAGAATATGGAGCAGTGCATCCGCGACGAACTGTCGGGGGGCGGCTGCGCGGACAAGGGGATTCGGGAAGCCATCGAACTGTTGATGAAAAGCCGGTGAGAGGCCGAACGCCGGAGACCGGCGAAACATCATGCGAAACACTATGTTAGATTAGACTAATTCTCATCATTTCCGTTTTGAAATCCGTCACAATACGAATTCAAAACATGACTTGTGAAGTCAATTATTATCCCTTAGAATCGTGTTGTGAATCGGGCCATGGCGAGGGGACATCCCAGACCTGGTTTCGCGACGCAACCCGCATCCGGGGTTCACCCGGCGGAGCGGGAAGGAGGGGGACCGGTGGCAAACCGGATGATGCGCCTGCTGGTGGCCGTCGGGCTTTGGCTTGGGCTCGCCCAGCCCGTTCTGAACCAGCCCGTCCTGGCCGACACGCAGGCGGAACACAATGTGGATGCGGCTGCTCAACAGGTGGAGCAAGCGTTGCAGGCGGCCCAGGCCAACCGTCTGGACGAGGCCCAACGGCAGTATGACGGATTCCATCAGCGCTGGTTCCAGATTGAGGATGGCGTGAAACAGGAGTCCGGCAAAGCGTACGCGGACATCGAGGGCGCCATGGGCGAGGTGGAATACGCCCTGATGCAACACGACCAGAAGGCGGCCGTCACGGCGCTCCAGAAGCTCGACCAGGCGTGCGAAGCGTTTGCGGCGGGCCGGTATGGCGCGGATCAGACCGTGATTCCGAAGGACGTCACGCTCGACCAGTTCATCGTCCTGCTGCAGCAGACCAAGGCGGCAGCGGCCGGCGGGAACGTGTCTCAGGCCTTGACGGACATCGCGCAGGTCCGCCAGGTGTGGCTCAGCGTCGAAGGGCAGGTCGTCGCCAAGTCCAGCACGGTCTACAACAACGCGGAGCGCGACATGGTGACGGTCAACGCGATGCTGGCCGCCACACCGCCTGACACGCACGGTGCGATCACGCTGTTGGACACCATGATTGGCTATCTGTCACCTCTGGCCGCACAGGCAGGGTACACGGTGTGGGATGCGGCGATGATCCCGATCCGCGAAGGTCTCGAAGCCCTCCTCGTGGTGGCCGCACTGCTCGCGTTCGTGAAGAAGTCGGGTTCGCGCCGCGGCCGGGCGTGGGTCTGGGCCGGTGTCGGGACCGGGCTCGGCGTCAGCGTGGTGTTGGCGATTCTCGTCAAGTTCGTCTTTTCTTCCGGCGCGTTCGGGCAGAACAACTTTCTCATCGCCGGGTGGACAGGGGTCATTGCGGCGGCGATGCTGCTGTACATGAGCTATTGGCTGCACGGGAAGTCCCAGATTGCCGACTGGAACCAGTACATCCGGACGCAGACCGCACAGGCCCTCGGAACGGGACGCATGTTGTCGCTGGCTTTCTTGTCGTTCTTGGCGGTGTTCCGCGAGGGCACCGAGACGGTACTGTTCATCATCGGAATGGTGAATCAGATCAGCCTGCACCAGCTGATTCTCGGGTTGGCCATCGGACTCGCCGTGCTGGCGGTGATCGCCGTCCTCATGCTGGGGCTCGGCATGAAACTCCCGCTGCGGCCGTTCTTCCTGGTGTCGAGCTTGATAGTCTTCTACCTGTGCGTGAAGTTCACCGGCATGGGCATCCACAGTCTGCAACTCGCCGGCGTCCTGCCCTCCACGGTGACGCCGTGGCTGCCCAGCGTGGACGTGTTGGCGCTGTATCCGTCTTGGCAGAGCGCGTTGCCCCAGGCGCTGCTGATTGTCGCCGCCCTGTCGGTCCTGTTGTGGCGGCAATGGCGTGGCCGGCGGATGGTGCAGGCAGAACACCGCGCTTGACGCCGGCGGCTCTGGCTACCCGGCCACCCGGAACATTCACAACGTGACCCGTCAGACCACGGCCACCCCCGGGACATGCTGCCCGGGGGTGGGTGCAACTGCCGCATGGGCACAACGGGTGCAAGCAGGGCGGGGGACGTCCGGCTTGTGCGGCCGCCCGTCCCCGCTGGTCACCTCGCGCTGTTCCCCGCCGGGGGCAGGGCGTTTCCGCGCTTGATGCCCAACAACTGCAGGAACGCCGCGTCGCGCGCACGGAGGCGTTCCTCCAATTCCCCTGGTGCGTATGAGAAAATGCCCGATCCGGTTTTGGCGCCGAGCATCCCGTCCACCACCTTCTCGGCCAACCAAGCCGGCGGTTCCACGGCGTTCGACAGCACCGGGAACAGGTTGGCGCACACCCGTTGCCAGGTGTCGAGGCCTCCAAAATCCGGGGTGGCCAGGGCGCCGATGAACGCCCAACGGAACCCCGGTCCTTCGCTCAGGGCCCGGTCAATGTCTTCCGCATCCGCCACGCCCTCGGCCAAGAGGTGGAATGCCTCCCGGACCAGGGCTGCCTGCAGCCGGTTCGCGATGAATCCGGGGACGTCCTTCTTCAGGACCACGGGCGCCTTGCCCAGGCGACGGAGCATCGCGACGGCTTCTTGCACCACGTCCTCCCGCGTCTGTGGGCCGCGGACAATCTCCACCAACGGGACAAGCTGCGCAGGGTTGAAGAAGTGGGTGATCACGAACCGCTCTGGATGCTTGGCGCGGGCCGTGAGCTCGGCCAGCGGCAGCGTGGACGTATTGGACGCGATCACGCACGACTTCGCCACCTTTTCCTCCAATTGGGCGTACAGGTCGTGCTTGAGCGGGAGCACTTCCGGGATGGCTTCCGTCACCCAGCAGCTCCCTGCCACGGCTTCCCGCAGGTCGGTGGTCGTCTCCACCCGCGCCAACGCCGCGGTGGCGTCCTCTGCCGTCAACCCACCGACGTCCGCCATGTCGCGCAAACTCGCTTCCATTCGTTGGACGGCATTCGCCAGCACAGATGCATCCACGTCGTACAGTCCGACGCGAAAACCGGCCATGGCGTACAATTGGGCAATCCCGTGCCCCATGACGCCGGCCCCGATGACGCTCACCCGGTCCATCGGTCCCTTGCCCCTTTCGAATTGGCTACCCTGGAAATGCCAGAGATCGCTGAAACCTCACATTCTATTCTGACATTCCAAGAGGAAAGGGGCAAACGGCACCCGCAGGACCTATCCCAAATTCGTCCGCGGACAGAATTTGGCGAACAGAGCCGCATACCGCTTCGCCACACGGTGCCAAGTGTAGTCCTCCGCGCGACGACGCGCTTCCTCCACGTAGGACAGGGCCGCCCCAGGTTGACGGACAATCCGTTGGACGGCATTCGCCACCGCCAATCCGGTGGTGCGCGGGATCACCTCCGCCACCTGGGGGTCGACAAAGTCCGCCAATCCTCCGGAACGCGTCGAGACCAGCGGCACACCCCAAGCCATCGCTTCCAGCGCCACCAATCCGAAGGATTCCTGCCGGCTCGGCACCACGACCACATCGTGGGCCAGGTACACTTGCGGCATGGCGGACGGTTCCCGGAACCCGAGCCAGCGTACCCGTTTCGCCACGCCCAGCCGCCGTGCCGTTTCCCGCAGGTGTTTCGTGTAGGCCTGCGATCCCCGGCCCACGACATCCAGTTGCACGGGCAAACCGCGCCGCCGGAGGATGGCCACCGCCTTCAGCAGACTCTGGACACCTTTTCCTGCCACCAACCGGCCCACAAACAACAATCGCAGTCTGTCTCGCCGCGCCCGCTCGGCGTCCATGGCGGCCGTGGCCAGCCGGATCCCTTCCGGGAGGTCGACGCCGTTGGCAATCACCCGCACCCGGCCGGCGCAGGCGGGATACGCGCTTTCCAGTGTGCGCCACTGCCACCCACTCGGTACGATCACGCAATCGCACTCCGTCAACAGCCGCTCCTGTTGGCGCATGACCAAGTTGCGCAGGGGGCTTTTCGGTTCTTCCCGGACGAGCGAGTGGCAGGTGTAGAAGACCGGTGCGCCGTGCACACGGCCCAGGTGCAGAGCGACGTTGGTAAACGGGACGCTGTGCACGTGGATCACATCCGGGCGGCTGAGACCGAGCTCGGCGGCGAGGTCTGCGACCGGATGGATCTTGTAACGGCGGCGCCGCCGAAGGTAAAACGGCGCCCGCGCGGGCAGGCGGATGACTGTCAAGCCCGCGTCGTGGGTGATCCCGGGCTGGCCCCCGGCGCGCGCGAAGACGGTGACTTCATGTCCGAGATCGGCCAACGCCTGGGACAAACGCGTTGCCACCACACCCAGCCCGCCGATGATGGACGGTCCGTACTCAAACGTAAAGACCCACACGCGCATCGAGCACTCCCTGCTTCCATCGCGGATGATGTGGCCACAGGGTATTCTCCGATGGGACGAGGCGGCACGGATGGCGGCGGAAGTCAAGTGAAAAATGGGTGTCGGCACAGCCATGCGGCCGCGCGGTCCGGGAATGACGGTATAATAGGCGTTGAGGTAAGGAGCGAGATGAGTTCAGAGGAGGACAGCACATGGGACAGTTTGGGGACAGACCCCCGTTCCGGGCCGACCACGTGGGCAGTCTGTTGCGCCCCGCCCGCCTGAAGGAGGCTCGCCGGGCACGGGAGGCCGGGCGCCTTCCGGCGGAGGAGTTGGCCCGCGTTGAAGACGAGGAGATCCGGCGCGTCGTGCGCCAGCAGCGGGACATCGGTCTGCGGGCGGTGACGGACGGAGAGTTTCGGCGTGCCTGGTGGCATTTCGACTTTCTCGAACACCTCGACGGCGTCGAGGCGTATGAGGCGGATCACGGAATCCAATTTCAGCAGGTGCAGACGAAGGCGCGCGGCATCCGCGTCACTGGCAAGCTCGGCTTCACCGGTCACCCGATGCTGGCACACTTTCGCTATCTCCAGTCGGTGGCCGGCGACAACACGGCGAAGATGACCATTCCGAGCCCGAGCATGCTCCATTTTCGGGGTCAAATCGATCCGGCGGTGTATCCGGACCCGGACGAGTTCTTCGCCGATCTCGCGGCCGCCTATCGACAGGCCATCCGGGGGTTCTACGAGGCCGGCTGCCGGTATCTGCAGCTGGATGACACAGCGTGGGCGTACCTGTGCTCGGAGGAACAGCGTGCCGAGATCCGGGCCAAGGGCTGGGAACCGGACGTGTTGGCCCAGCGTTACGCCCGCACCATCCAGGAAGCGGTGGCCGGGCGGCCGGAGGACCTCACCATCACGATGCACATCTGCCGGGGCAACTTCCGCTCGACCTGGATCGCATCCGGCGGGTACGAGCCGGTGGCGGAGGTGCTGTTCACCCAACTGCCCATCGACGGGTTCTTCCTCGAGTACGACACTGACCGGGCGGGAGGATTCGAGCCGCTGCGGTTTGTGGAGCGGACGGACCTCAAGATTGTCCTCGGCCTGGTGACCTCGAAGTTCGGGGAGCTGGAGAAGCCGGACGACCTCAAACGCCGCATCGACGAGGCGACCCGTTTCGTGCCGCTCGAGCAACTGTGCCTCAGCCCACAGTGCGGCTTCGCCTCGACGGAAGAAGGGAACCTGCTCAGCGAGGATGAGCAGTGGCGCAAGCTGGAGCTGGTGGTCAACGTGGCCGGCAGCGTGTGGGGTTGGTGACGATGGAGGACGCACGGAAGCATCCCCCGGCCCGACCGGGGCAGGAGTTGGAGCGGCAGTTGAAACCCCGCCACGTCATCATGATGGCCCTCGGCGGGGCCATCGGGGCGGGGCTGTTCCGGGGATCGGACACCTCCATCAGCCAGACCGGGCCGGGAGCGGTCTTCGCCTATCTCCTCGGCGGGGTCATCCTGCTGATGGTGATGCAGGGCCTCGGCGAGATGGCGGCGCGCCGGCGCGACGCGCGGACGTTTCGCGACCTGGTGTCGCCGGTGCTCGGGCCGTTCATGGGGCACTTTGTCGGCTGGATGTATTGGCTCGACTGGGTGTTGGTGATGGCTGCCGAGACCGCCGCGGCGGCCGGGTTCTTGTCGTACTGGTTCAGCAGCGTGCCCATCTGGCTGCTCGCTCTCATCGTCTCGGTGGCGATGACCGTCATCAACCTGTTTCAGGTGCGCGTGTACGGGGAGACGGAGTATTGGCTGGCGTTCATCAAGATCGCGGTGCTGGCCCTGTTCGTCATCTTCGGCCTCATCCTCTTGTTCACCGGTTTCGGCGGCCATCCGGGGCCCGGTTTTCATCACCTGACCGACCAGGGCGGGTGGTTCCCGCACGGCTGGCACGGTTTTCTGGCGTCTCTCCTGGTGGTGATGTTCTCGTTCGGCGGGACGGAGATGATTGGCATGACGCTCGGCGAGACGGAAGACCCCGAGCGGACCATCCCGCGCGCGGCGCGCGGTGTCATCGTCCGAATCCTCCTGTTCTACGTCCTGCCCATCCTCGTCATCGTGAGCCTGGTGCCGTGGAACCAGTTGGGCAAGGGGGACAGCCCGTTCGTCGCGGTGTTCCAGTCGGTCGGCGTCCCGTACGTGCCGGATCTCATGAACTTCGTCATGCTGACGGCCGTCCTGTCGGCGACCAACAGCGGCATGTATGCCGCCTCGCGGATGCTGTACAACCAGGCCCTGCGCGGGCAGGCGCCGCGGTGGTTCGCACACCTGTCGTCCCGCAACGTGCCGGTGCGGGCCTTGCTCACGAGCACCGTGTTCCTGTACGTCGGCGTGATTGTCGCGTTTTTCGCCAAGGGGCACACGTTCGACTACTTGATGACCATCCCGGGATATTCCGTGATCCTCGTCTGGATCACGCTCGCGTGGGCGTACCTGCGCAGTGGCCGCGCGGGCGTGCCGATCCGTCCCGGCCTGCGCTGGGGAGCGGGGCTCGCTATCCTGGCGCTGGCGCTCATCTTCATCGGCGTGATTGCCACGACGCCGGTATGGGGGACGGCGGTCGTGGCCCTGGTGGTGGTCGTGATCTGCCTCGGCTACGTGGCGGCGCACGGCGTGAACGGATGAATGCCCCGGCGGGGCTGGTTGCGCGGCCAGTTCGCATTTCCGTACACTGAGAGAGGAAGCGCGGGAGGAGGATGGGATGACGAGGGTGATGTTGATGTCGGCCGGGTTCGGCGACGGCCACCGGCAGGTCGCCAATGCCCTTCGGGAGGCCTGCCTGGCTCGCGGGGCGGACGTGTACGAGCTGGACGCGTTTCAGCAGACCAACCGGGCGCTGGCCGGCTTCAACGAGTGGATGTACCACACCATCACTCGCACCGCCCCTTGGCTGTACGGATGGAGTTACGACTGGACGCAGCATTGGGGCCCGCGGTCGCCCCTGTGGGCGGCTTTGGCCCTGTTCTCCCGCCGGGCGTACCGCAGGATGCTCGCCGAGTACCGGCCCGATGTCGTCTTGCAACTGTTTCCCGATCACGGTCCGGCCATGGTCTCCGCGGCCGCCGCGGGGCCGTGGCTCGGCGTCGTCCTGACCGATTTCAGCGTGCACGGCCACTGGTTTCACCGCGCCGCGGACGCCTATTTTGTCGCGCACGAGGCATTGGCGGAAGGCGCGTCCCGGTTCGCGGGTTCCGTCCGCGTCATTCCGTCGGGGATCCCGGTTCGTCGCCAGTTTCAACATCCGCAGCCGCGGCCGGCGGAGGCCGGGCAGGGGCCGTACGTTCTTTTCATGACTGGCGGGCGGGGGCTGTTTCCCGATCTGTCCAGCGTCATGGACACGGTGCTGACCGCCATGCCGGACCACCGGCTGGTGGTGTTGTGCGGCCGCAACGAACGGATGCAGCGGTGGGTGGCGGCGCGCGGGGAACCCCGGGTGATGGCCGTGGGATTCATCGAGAGCGTGGCGCCGTGGCTGCAGCACGCCACGCTGGCCTTCGTGAAGGCGGGCGGCGTCACCGTCAGTGAGTGCCTGGCGAGCGGATGCCCGATGATCTTTTACAAGCCTCTGCCCGGCCAGGAGGCGGACAACGCGAAATTCCTGCAGGCGATGGGTGCCGGCCTGGCCGTGCGCAATGTCGAAGCGTTGCGGTCGGCCCTGAACCGCCCCGATTTTCCCGGTGAGGTGAGACGGATGAAAGAGCGGTGTCGGCAGTTGGCGCGCCCCGGCGCGGCCGACGCCGTGGTGGAGGCCGCGCTCGCAGGGCTGGAGCGCGTGCGGGCCGCGCGATTGCACGGAAAGGACGTCCTCTGATGCTCGAAGGCAGCCGCTTCAAACCAACTTCGTGGACTTTCATCCTGTTCGCCGTCTCGGTCATCGGGGTCGGGGTGTACCTGTACCTCGACCGGCACGACGCCCTTTCGGACACCATCCGGTCCTGGGGCGCCATCGGCATCGTACTGAGCATCCTCTTCATGGCGTTGGTCAGCATCACGCCGATGCCCTCCGACGCCCTGTTGGTGCTGTACATGAAGATGTACGGCGCGTGGTGGGGCGTCCTGTACGGCTGGGCGGGCGCGGTGCTCAGTTCGTTCGTGGTGTACGCCCTGGCGAGAAACCTCGGCAAACCGCTGTTTCAGTCGCTCATCACGCCGGCCCGGTTCGAGCAGGTGGACGCCTGGATCCGGCGCCACGGCGTATGGGGCCTGTTGTTCGCGCGCCTGCTGCCCATCCCCGGGTTCGTCGTCAGCTACATCGTCGGGACCATGCCCTCCGTCCGGTTATGGCCGTTCGTGTGGACGGCAGCGGTGTCCATCCTGCCCTACTTCATCGGTGCGGCGCTCATCTTCCTCGGGGTACTCGAGGGGTTCGTGTGGTGGGTGTTGATCGGCGTGATCGGCGTGGGCGTGTTTTGGGGCTTCGGGTATTGGTTGCGGCGGCGCGGCAACCGCGAGCAGGCGCGGGGGAATTGATGCGGGGCCGCGGGGCGGCGGAGGGTCCGTTGTGCCCTGCCCGCCGCCCGGCTTCGGTCAGGAGTTGTCCGACACGTCGAACAGCGTGATCATTCCGCTCATGTCGGTGCCGCTCGTCACGTGAGGAAGGATGTGGCAGTGGAAGAGCCACTTGCCTGGCTGGTTCATCTGGAACGACAGGTCGTATGTGGTGCCGGGCGCCGTGTCGATGGTGTCCATCGTGATGGGCGCCGGGAGCGGGTAGCCATCCTGGCCGATCTCCTGGAAGTGCATCCCATGCATGTGCATTGGGTGGTTCATGTCGCCGATGTTGATGAGGTGCACCAGGACCTTGTCGCCCACTTTCGCGGGCAAGGCCGGCGTGGCCGGGTACGACAGCCCGTTGATGGTGTACCCGAACTGGGACGAGTCGTTGAGCATGAGCGTGTACTCCCGCTGGTAACCCGGGTGCACCTGCTGCCACCCGGTCCCTTTCGGTTCGACGATGAAAGGTCCGAAGGCGCCCATGGTCTCTTCTTTCATCATGTCGTTCATCGGATGGCTGTGGTACATGTAGGCGCCGGGCGGCACGTTGACGGTGAATGTATAGGTCCACGTTTGCCCGGGTTGAATGTCCGGCTGCGACAGGCCGCCCACGCCGTCTTGCGCGAACGGGACGTCCAGGCCATGCCAGTGCACCGAAGTGGCCTCCGGCAGCTTGTTGGTGACTTGGATCCTCACTTTGTCCCCCTGGTTGACCTTGATCTCCGGCCCGGGAACCGTGCCGTTGAACGCCCACGCCTCGACCGGCTTGCTGCCAGGCTGGGTCTGCCAGTACACAGGCTGGATGGTGAGATGGAACACCTTGTAGCCATCCTTCATCGTGTAAGGGAGCAGGCGCAGTCCGTCCGCCTGCTTGGGCTCGCCCTGGCTGCCCGTCCCGAGCGGGGCGATGGCCGTCTTCGTCTGCCCTGTGGCGCTCACCGGCGCCGTGGTGGTCTGCGGCGCATTGGCTGTGCTGTCGCTGCATCCGGCCACCGTCCCCGTCAACCCCGCCGCGGCCAGCACCACCACGACCCACTTCCATCCTGTGTACCGTTTCGGGCACTTGCCCATATGCCTTTCCCCCTCATTCTCCCCAGAGCGGGCGGATGGCCATCCGACGTCTCCGTTTCCAAGCGTACCGCCGCCGCAGGGGGTTGCGGCAGACCGTAACGGAGCAATTCGCCTCCTTCCATCGGGCCTGCACACATGGACAACAGGACGTCACCCCATTGGACCATGTTCCCATCCATACGGGGGAGGGGTGGCCCTCCAAAGGAACTCGTCTGATCGGACCATTCCGGCGTATCATGGCAGTATGAAGACGGCGGGGGCGGTCAGCCCCGTGGCGTCGATGGGACCGGTGGAGAAGGATATAAAATGATATAATCCGTATATCCCGTCTGGCCTGAAAATCCACCGAAATTGAGGAGAGACCATGGTTCAGGTAAATCGGCAGCGATTGTGGGACCGGCTGATGGCCCTGGCCGAGATCGGCCGCCAGCCGGACGGCGGGGTGACCCGGTTGGCGTTTACCCCGGAGTGGAGACAAGCGAAGGAGCACGTGGCGGGCTTCATGCGTGAAGCCGGCCTGGAGGTGCGGGAGGACGCCGTCGGCAACCTGATTGGGCGCTGGCCCGGCCGGCGGCCGGAGTTACCAGTGGTCCTCACGGGATCGCACCTGGATTCCGTGTTTCACGGCGGGAACTTCGATGGTCCGCTTGGCGTGCTGGCGGCGGTGGAGGCCCTGCAGACCCTGCGGGAGAACGGGCTGGAGACGGATCACCCCGTGGAGGTTGTCTCCTTCACCGATGAGGAGGGCGCGCGCTTCCGCTTCGGCATGACCGGCAGCCGCGCGGTGGCAGGGACGCTGACCGCGGAGGAGCTGGAGCACCGGGACGCGGACGGCGTCTCCATCGCGGAGGCGATGCGGGCGTACGGGCTGGAGCCGGGGGCTTTCCGGGAGGCGGCGAGATCGAAGGGATCCGTCAAGGCGTACGTGGAGCTGCACATCGAGCAGGGCCGGGTGTTGGAGAACGCCGGCTTGGCCGTCGGCGTGGTCAGCGGGATGGCGGGGCCCCTGTGGCTCCGGTTCACCGTCGAGGGCGAGGCTGGCCACGCCGGCGCGACGCCGATGAATCTGCGGCGCGACCCGCTCGTCGGCGCGGCGGCCATCGTGCAGGCCATCGAGGCGGAGTGCCGCCGCCGTGCCCACACGGTCGGCACCGTCGGCCAACTGGAGGTGCACCCGGGCGGGGTGAACATCATCCCCGGGCGGGTGGCGTTCACGTTGGATCTGCGCGACGTTGACGAGGCGGAGCGGGACGCGGCGGAGGCGGCCATCCTGGCGGAAGCGCGGGCGGTCTGCGGCGCGCGCGGCCTGCGGTTGACGGTGGAGACACTGCAGCGCATCCCGCCGGTACCGTGCGCGCCCGCCATCCAGGGCATCATCGGGGACGCCTGCGGCCAGCTCGGGCTGCCGTCCATGACGCTGGTCAGCGGCGCCGGGCACGACGGCATGCAGTTGCGCGATCTGTGCCCGGTCGGCATGATCTTCGTCCGCTCCAAGGACGGCATCAGCCACGACCCGGCCGAGTACACGTCTCCGGAGGACTGCGCCGCGGGGGCGGACGTTCTGATGCACACCTTGTTGCAGTTGGCCTCCGAGGCGGTCCGGATCTGATTGCACACGAGGGAGAGGAGAGAGGCACATGTCCACACAGATTCAGGATCTGCGGGCGTTGGTCGATTCGGTGAAGGAGGATGTGGTCCGCTGGCGGCGGCATCTGCACATGAACCCGGAACTGTCGTTCCAGGAGGAGAAGACCTCCCAGTTCGTGTACGACACGCTGGCGTCCTTCGGCGCCTTTGAGCTGTCCCGGCCGACCAAGACCAGCGTCGTGGCCCGGCTCATCGGCAGCCAGCCCGGGCCCGTGCTGGCCTTGCGCGCCGACATGGACGCACTGCCCATCACGGAGGAGAACACGTTCGAGTTCGTCTCCAAGAATCCGGGCGTCATGCACGCCTGCGGCCACGATGGCCACACGGCGATGCTCCTCGGAACGGCCAAGGTCCTGGCCGGACTCAAGGATCGCATCCGCGGCGAGGTGCGCTTCTTCTTCCAGCATGCGGAGGAGCTGCACCCGGGCGGCGCGGAGGAGATGGTCAAGGCGGGGGTCACCGACGGCGTGGACGCGGTGGTCGGCGCGCACCTGTGGGCATCCGAGCGGGTCGGCAAGGTGCTCATCAAGGCGGGGGCTCTGATGGCAGCGCCGGACGCCTTCTATATCACCATCAAGGGGAAGGGTGGCCACGCGGCCCATCCGAACGAGACGGTCGATCCGATTGTCATCGGGGCCCAGGTGGTGCTCAATCTGCAGCACATCGCCTCGCGCAATGTCGATCCGCTCGATCCTATCGTGGTCTCCGTCTGCCAGTTCCACGGCGGGACGGCCCACAACATCATCCCGAACACCGTGGAGCTGGTCGGCACCGTGCGCACGCTCAATCCGGAGTTGCGCGACCGGGTGCCGGAGCTGATGGAGCGCATCATTCGGGGCGTGACCTCGGCTCACGGGGCGGACTACGAGTTCCGCTACGAGAGGGGCTACCGCCCGGTGCTCAACGACGAAGCGGTCACCGGCAAGGTGCGCGAGGCGCTGCTCGAGGCCTTCGGCGATGAGCTCGTCCAGGAGGCGACGCCGACCATGGGCGGCGAGGACTTCTCCGCCTTCCAGGCGGTGGTGCCGGGGACGTTCTTCTTCATCGGCGCGGGCAATCCGGAAAAGGGCATCGTGTATCCGCATCACCATCCCCGCTTTACCATCGACGAGGACGCGCTGCCCGCGGGTGTCGCGGCGTTCTTGCAGATTGTCGCCAAATTCAACGGATTGGCGTGACCATCCTTTCGCAGGCGCGCCCTCGTCCGGCGTTCGGGCGGGACCGCGCCGGCGATCCGGTGGCAGGCGGGCGGCGGGCGGGCCCCGCCGCCCGCGGGCGCCCGGTCCGGAGGGATCGGGGGCGATGAGAGGAGGGAGCGGTATGAAGTGGCTCGCGGCGTTACCGTTTCTGGCCTTGGTTGTCGGGATGTTTTTCGCCAACCGCACCGAGCCGTACGTCCTCGGCTTGCCGTTCATCCTGTTCTGGACGGTGCTCTGGGTCGTGCTGACGTCGGTCATCATGTTCATCGTGTACAAGACGGATCCGGTCAACCGAGGGGGTGACCGCTCGTGAACAGCGCCCTGATTGTCATCCTCCTGTTTCTTCTGTTGTCCATCTACCTCGGTCTGCAGGCCCGCCGCGGCAAGACGATGAACCTGGAGCAGTGGAGCACGGGCGGTCGCAGTTTCGGGACGCTGTTCGTCTTCCTGCTGTCGGCCGGCGAGATCTACACCACCTTCACCTTCCTCGGCGGCAGCGGCTGGGCGTACGGCAAAGGGGGCCCGGCGTTCTACATCCTGTGGTACGGGGCGCTGGCCTACATCCTGTCGTATTGGATGCTGCCCGCCATCTGGCGCTACGCGAAACAACACAACCTGCTGTCGCAATCGGACTTCTTCGTCGCGAAGTACAACAGCCCGGCGCTCGGGGTGCTGGTTTCCCTCATCGGCATCATTGCGATGATTCCGTATCTCGTGACGCAGTTGAAGGGCCTCGGCGCCATCATGGAGATCGCTTCCTACGGCAGCATCTCGTCGACGCTGGCCGTGTGGATCGGAGTCATCGCGGTGACGATTTACGTCATGGCTTCCGGCGTGCACGGCACCGCGTGGACGGCGGTGCTGAAGGACGGCCTGGTGCTGGTGGTCGTGGTGTTCCTCGGCATCTACCTGCCGGTGCACTACTACGGCGGCATCGGCCAGATGTTCCACGCGATTGATCAGGCAAAACCGGGCTACCTGGCGCTGCCGGCCACGGGCAACAGCGTGTACTGGTTCATCTCGACGGTGCTGTTGACGGCCCTCGGCTTCTACACCTGGCCCCATGCGTTCCAGGCGGTGTACACCGCGAAGAACGAGCAGACGTTCCGGCGCAACGCCATGGTGTTTCCGCTGTACCAACTGATTCTCTTGTTCGTCTTCTTCGTGGGCTTCGCGGCCATCCTGACGGTGAAGCCGCCGCTGCAGGGCTCGGCCGGGGACAACTCGCTGTTGATCCTGTCGGTGCAGACCTTCCCGAAGTGGGTGGTCGGCCTGATTGGCGCGTCGGGCCTGTTGTGCGCCATCGTCCCCGGGTCGATGCTGTTGATGACGAGTGCGACCATGATTTCGAAGAATCTGTACAAGGTCATCAATCCGAAGGCGTCCGAGGAGAGCGTGTCCCGTCTGGCCCATTATCTGGTGCCGGTGGTGGCCCTGGTTGCGCTGTACTTCACGTTCAACGGCCAGACCATCGTGGCGTTGCTGCTCATGGGCTACAGCCTGGTGACGCAGTTCTTCCCGGCCATCGTGTTCAGTTTCATGAAGCGCAACCCCATCACCAAGTGGGGCGCAATCTTTGGCATCCTGGCCGGCGAGCTGGTGGTCGCCTACACGACCATCACCAGCAAGACGGTGGGCCTCCTGCTGCCGTTCATGCCGCAGTGGGTGAAGGACCTGAACATCGGGATCGTGGCGATGGTGATCAACCTGGTTGTGACCTTCGCCGTGAGCGCCTTCACCCGCGGCGCCGGCGCACAGGCCCGGACGGCGATAAACGCGTAGGTCCCATCGGATTCTCATTCAAGGGCGTTGAAATCCCTCATCCGCTCGTACCCCCTCGGCCCTCGGACAGGAAGCCCTGCACCGTCCCGCGGCCCGAGGGGGTGGCGCCCGCGCCTTCCTTCAGGCCCACTGTTCCACGGCATCTCCGTCCTCCAGCCGGACGGCGCTGGCCGATCCCGCAGGCGTTCCAGCCTCTCCGTCCCAGATCCGGCGCATCTCTGCGCTGGTCGCCAGCAGCGTCTCCAGCGTGCCTTCCGCCTCCACGCGCCCGTCCTTGAGCAGCAGGATGCGATCCGCGCGCGCCAGCGCCGCCCGCCGATGCGACACGGCGATGCAGGTGATGTCCGGGCTGGCGAACAGGCGGGACCACAGCCGTTCCTCCGTCTCCACGTCGAGGGCGCTCGACAGGTCATCGAAGATGAACAGCTCCGCTCCGGTCATGATCATCCGGGCGGCGGCCGCCCGCTGAATCTGTCCGCCGGAGAGCATCACGCCGCGCGGCCCGACGTACGTGTCGAGGCCGTGTTCCAGCATCTCCACGTCGCGCTCGAGGACAGCCGCGCGCAGGACCTGGTCCATCCGCTCCGGCGTGGCTGGTCGTCCCAAGGTGATGTTGTCCCGCAGCGTGTCGCTGAAGAGGCGCGGCACCTGCGGCGTGTACGCGGCTCGCGGCGGCACCAGAAACGCTGCGGGGTCCTCGACGGGGCGCCCGTTCCACCAGATCTGCCCGTCGTCCCTTGGCAGCAGTCCCAACAGCGTCCGCACCAGCGTCGACTTGCCCGATCCGATGCGGCCGGTGATGACCAGAAACTCTCCCCGCCGGACCTGGAAATGGACGTCGTGGATGCCGCGGCCGGATCCCGGATGCCGGTAGGTGAGATGGGCCACGGTCAGCGTCCGCAACCGATCCGCCGGCTCCAGCACCGGCTGCGGCACCGCGGGCGGATCGTCATACAGGTAAATGTCGGCGGGCTCCATCAATCGGTCCGCCTCGCCAGGCCGGAACAGCAAGGTCATCCGGTCGAGCGCCACCCGCAGCCGCTTGTGCTGAAAGATCATGTATCCGAACAGCGAGATGCTGGTGGCGAGCCAAGCCAGGTAGGTCGTGAACAGGGCGAAGTCTCCGACGGTGAACCGGCCGGCGCGCATTTGCGCCGCGCTCACCAGCAGAATGGCGCCCGTCGAGATGCTGAGCACGTGCTGGTTCAACGACTGCACCCACTGCTTGAACAGGTTGTCCTTGAGCGCGGCCTGCCGCCGCTGTTCGTTGAGCTGGTGGAACCGCCGGAGCACATGCACCTCGGCCCGGCCGAGCCGGATGGCCTGAACGCCGCCGAAGATCTCCGCGATGAATCCGGTCACGCGGCCCGTCGCCTCGCGGTTGACCCGGCTGTACCGGCGGGCGCGGCGTCCGGTCAGGTTGTTCAACAGGGTCACCACACCCAGCGGCAGGATGGCCGCCAGGGTGACCCACCCATTCACCCTTAGCATGATCCCGAGCGAGATCGCCGCGAAGAGGAGACAGCCCCAGAAGTCGGTCCAGGACTCGACGTACTCGACGACCTCCTGCACATCGTCGCGAAAGCGCGTCATGGCCTCGCCCGGGGAGGCGGGGAGGTTGCGCCCCGGCCAGCGCAGAATGCCGGCCAGCAGGTTGCGGCGCAGGATGGCCTGCACGTGGTAGATGTGCGTCACCCAGGTGTAAAAGGCGGCGAAGAACACGCCGGCCCGGAACCATCGCACGCCGAGGACCACCCACAGCGGCGCGGTGAGCCACCACAGGCTGCGCGAGCCGTCCGTGACCCGGTCGAAGAACCATTGCATCCCCAGCCCGACGACCACGGGCAGGGCGTGGAACGCCGTCCACAGACAGGCGTCCACGATGTACAGCGTCAGCCGAAACCGGAGCAGACGCGCGATGAATGAAGTGACGGTCATGCCCATACCTCCAGTCGATCCTTGCGCAGCAGGGCTGCGAAGTGAGAAGCGGGATCGTCCGCCAATGCCGCCCGGTCACCGAATTCCAACATGCGGCCCTGCCCGAGCACGAGGATCTTGTCCACCTTGGCGAGCGTCGAGAGCCGGTGGGCGATGACGATTCCGGTGCAGTGTTCCAACAGGTGATCGATGGCGGTCTGAAGGGTCGCCTCGGTGGCGGGATCGAGGCGAGATGACGGCTCATCGAGGATCACCAGGCTGGGTTTTGTCAGGAACACGCGCGTGAGGGCGACCAGCTGCGCCTCGCCGGCCGACAGGGACGATCCCCCGGCCGCCAGGCGGGTGTCGAGCCCCTCTGGCAGCCGGTCCAACAACGGCCGCAGGCCGAGCCGGTCGACGACGGCGAGGATCTCTGCTTCCGGCACGCCGGGGTTGAACAGCGTCAGGTTGTCCCGCAGCGTCCCGTCGAACAGTTGCACGTCTTGCGTCACCATCCCAACCCGCTCGTACAGGGTGTCGAGGCGCAGCTCGCGGATGTCCACGCCCCCGAGGCGGATGACGCCGCTATCGAGGTTGTACAGCCGCAGCAGGAGCCGGCTGATGCTCGACTTCCCGCTGCCCGTGCGCCCGACAATGCCGAGCCGCTCCCCGGGTCTGAGCTCGAAATGGATGTCGTGCAACACCGGTTCTCCCGGTTGGTAGCTGAAGTGCACGTGCTCGAACGCGACACCGAGGGGGCCTTCGGGGAGGTCGGTCCGTTGTCCTTCTTCAATCTCGCTGCGCATCGACAGCAGCTCCAGAGACCGGCGCATGCCGGACTTCGCCCGCTGATAGTCCTGCAGCTGATTCCCCAGCTGCTCAATCGGATCGTTCAACATCTGCGTGTACTGGTAGAACAGATAGAGCGTGCCAAGCGTCGCGCCCCTGGTCAGGTACAGGTGGATGCCCATCATCAGCACGCCGGTGACGGCCATCGCGTACAGGACAACGGTGACGTTCCACGGGATCACGCGCATCATCCAGGCTCTGCGGCCGGTCTGGAACACGTGGCGCATGGCCCGGTGGAACCGGTTCATCACGTGCGGAACGGCGCCGCTCGTCTGCACGTCCTCGATGCCGGCGATCCGCTCCTCTATCAGGCCAAACAGCGCCGCGTTGGCTTGGCGCTCCGCCTGCGAAGCGGCCACGCCCACGTCGCGGATGCGGACCATGGCGGCGAGCGACAGGAGGGTGAATGCCGTCATGATGGCCGCGATGGGCACGTTTTGCGCGAACATGAGGCCGAGGATGCCCGCCAAGAGGACGGCGCTGCCGAACATCTGCACGATGAACATGGCGAAGAAGTTCGACATGTGGGTTACGTCCCCGTCGATGCGTTCCATCATCTCCCCGGGCGTCCGGAGATTGTGGAAGCGCATGTCCAGCCCGAGACAGTGCCGCAGCAAATCCGCCCGCAGTTGGTTGGTCGCGCGCCACGCCACGTCGTTGCCGAGGTAGCTGACGGCGACGCTCGTCAACTGCGTGCACACGGCGATGGCCAGATACGCACTGGCGAGTCCCAGCAAGCGGGAGACGGGTCCGCCTCCGGCGGCCGTGTCGATGAAATGCTGCACCATCTGCGGATTGGCGAGCTGCATCGCGGTCGTCAGCAGCAGCAGGGCGAGCAGCCCGGCCATCCGCCACTTGACCGGGAGGATGTAGCGCATCAGCCAGAGCATAGATCGCTGAGGGGGAGACGTCACGGCAGAACAGGCCTCCTTTACACGCAAAAAGCCGCGGACGGGCTTGCATCCGCGGCTTCGCATCGGGGTGCTCCGAAGGGGGCCTGGAGGGCGCAAAAAAACTCCAGGCGTACCACCTGGAGTCGAGTGTGCTCATGAAGAATACATCAGGGGATCAGCACATCCGCACCACGAGGTCAGCCATCGCATGCAAGCCGATTCGGTTCGCTGAGATCCTTCCGAAACCCTGTCGCATGGGGCGTGACCTCCTCTCGAAAAATGGACTGCGGAACGCGATAGGGTGACTATACCATGGAAAAAATACCGTGTCAATCCCATTTGCCGGTCGGTCGGCCAGCCGGGTGCCTAAGTCCACGACGCGTCCGGCCCGTCCGGGAACCCGGCGTCCTGCCAACGCCACAAGGCACGCGAGCTGGTGGATGCTCCGATACACCCGGAAGCCAGCACACTCCGGACGTGCTCAGGGGTTGAGAGCAATCCTCCGGCGATGATGGGCGTATGGCGAGAGGGTTTCAGCAGGTGCATCACGTGCGGGATCACCAACCCGGGCAGGACCTCGATGGCGTCCGGGCGAGAGTCCTGGAGCATTTTCAGGGTTTGGTCGATGGAGACCGAATCGAGGATGAACGTGCGCTGAACCGCAATGAGGCCATGCTGCTTCGCGGCGGCAATGAGACTGGTTCGCGTGGTGACGACGCCATCCACGCCAATGGTCTCTGCCAGGTAACGGATGCCCGAAGTGTCGCGTGCAATCCCGGTCATGAGGTCCAGGTGGACGAAGCTCAGTTTGCCGGCCGCGTGCAGGCGTTCCACGCTTCCGGCCAGGGTGAGGATGTCGGCGCCCAGCAGAAACGCGACGTTGGCAGAGGAGGACACGGCATCGGCCAGATCGGCATCACGGGTGATGGCGGTGACAATCGGCTTTTTGCGCAGCGCGTAGGACATCGTGTCGATGGCGCTTCACCTCCTCTGGAATCCGCAGGCCTGTCGGAGGCTGCGGTTGCGTGCGGGTTGCATTCGTTTGCATTTCAAGCTATATATTATACTATATTCAGTTTTCGGTATGGGTCGGAGACGAAGAGATTCCCGTACTGCCATGCCGTGTCGGCAGGATGGTTGGTTCGTGGGGATCTCTTTGTTTTTATTTGTATTTTCGTGATTTTGGGCTCCGATACGAGCGACGGGGGAGAGGCGACATGAGCGACCTGCTGGCCGTCGCGCTGGTCATGGGGTTCACTGTTCTGTGCGGGTTCAATGACGGGGGAAACCTGTTGGCGACGTTTTTGAATACCCGGGTGATGCATGCTGCCGCCGTGTTGGCGATCATCCTGGCGAGCGTGCTGCTGGCGCCGTTTCTCCTCGGCACGGCGGTGGCCACGACGATTGGCACGCGCATCGTCGACATCCGTCAGGCGGGGATGGATGTGCTCAATGTCAGCTTGGCCGCCACGCTGGTCACGCTGTTGGTGTGCTGGCGGCTCAAGGTGCCCACGAGCACCTCGTTTGCGCTCGTCGGTGGGTTGAGCGGTGCGGGCCTGGCTGTACTCGGGCCACAGGCGGTGGTGTGGTGGGGGCTCTTGCAGGTGGGGCTGTCGATGGTCCTTGCCGTCGTCCTGGGTGGTCTGGCGGGTTATGTGACTTATTATGGCCTGTATTTCTTCCTCCGGCGCGCCTCGGCGCGCCTGGGGGGGCGGGTGGGGTATCTGCAGTATCTGTCCGCCGCGCTCTTGTGCATCGGATACGGGGCCAATGACGCGGAAAAGTCGGTCGGCCTTCTGGCCACCGTGAGCGCCGTCGCTCATCACGAGCCGTTCCGCGTCACCCCGTGGATGGTCATCGCGCCGGGGATCGTGTTTTTCATCGGGCTTCTCTGGGGCGGGTGGCGCGTCGCCCGATCCGTCGGCTTTCACGTCTTCCGGGCCCGTCCGGTGCATGCGTTCGCCACGCAGGTGGCGTCGGCCGCCGTTGTCATCGGGGCGTCCGCGCTCGGCGGCCCGGTCAGCAGCACGCAGACCATCGACAGCGCCCTGGTCGGCGTCGGCGTGTGCGCGGGCAAGGAGCGCATCCGTTGGTCGTTTGTCCGGCGTATGCTGGTGGTATGGGGCGTGACCATGCCGTTGGCGTTCATGGTGGCGGTGGTGCTGGCACTTCTGTGTAAGGCGGGTGGCGTCCTGTGAAACGATTGAAAGAAATTCTGCTGCCGCGAGAGAACCGGTTCGTGCAGTATCTCATTCAGCAGGCGGAAGTGACCGTCCAAGGGGTGCGCGTGCTCCACCGGTTCGTCACCGAGCGCCCGCAGGGGGAGGACCGGGATGAGCAGATTGTGCGCATGAGTGACTTGGAGAAACAGGGGGACGACATCCGCCGGCTCATCATCCAGGAACTGTTGGACACGTTTGTCACGCCCATCGACCGTGAGGACATTTACAACCTGTCGCGCAGCGTGGACGATATCCTCGATTACGCGGATTCAACCATCAAGGAGCTGGTGCTGTACCATGTGGACCCCACGCCGGAGATGGTGGACATGGTCGCCGCATTGTACGACGGGGTGGTCGCCTTGCGCCAGGCGATTCAATACATGGTGGATGAGCCGCGCCGAGCGGTGCAACACATCGTCGCGGCCAAGAAGGCGGAGAATCGCATCGAGGATTTGTACCGGCGGGCCAACGCGGACCTGTTCGATCTCACCGACATGCACCACATCTTCAAGGTGCGTGAAGTGTACCGCCATCTGAGCAACAGCGCGGACCGGGCGGACGAAGCCGCGGACGTCATCGGGTCGATCGTGATCAAGGGAAATGTGTGAGGGGTCGCCCTGACGGACAACCGGAGACCTGTTGAGAAATTCGTTGCGATTTTATATAATCTGCTTTGAAAGCGCAATCAATCGCGCGTTTCCAATTGATTCGTCTGAAGGACATCGTTCCTGGAGATGAAGAGTAGGGACGACCACCGGTACACGGGATGTCCGCATGGTCCAAGGGCATCCTGCGGTTGGTTCGTCCCTGTTTGTTTTTCCTGGTGCAGGCCGGGTTTTACATCTTCTTTGTCGGTTCTTTACAGACAGTTCAAACGGAATCTTTACACTATCCCGTATGGGGCATGGTTTTCTTGAATTGGGGAACGGGTGATCTTCAATTTCTTGGACAGTGGGGGAAGAGCCATGCAGACTGCGGCGACGAAGACCACAATGCCCGTGCCGCCACGCAGGCACATGAAGGAAATGGTGGCGTTCCTGCAAGCGTCTCCGTTCTTGTTGCCTGCCCTGCTGCTGTTTACGGTTTTCTTTTTCTACCCGATTGTCAAGGTCGTCTATCTCAGCCTTTACCTGACCAACAGCAAGGGTGTGGCCAAACACTTTGTCGGCATGCAACAGTATGTCGAACTGTTTACGTCTCCGGATTTTATCCAGAGCTTGCGAGTGACGCTGGAGTTTGTCCTGTTGACGGTGATTCCCGGGGTCTTCATCGCGCTCCTGTTGGCACTGCTGCTGGAAAAGCAGATTCGTGGTCTGTCCGTCTTTCAAACCATCCTTTTTTCCCCCATCAGCATGTCGGTGGCCGCCGTGTCGACCATCGGCCTGATGGCGTTCAATCCCAGCGTGAGCCTGTTGAACTGGATCTTGTCAAACCTGTTCGGCATTCCGAACATCAACTGGTTGAACGGGCCATGGACGGCGCTCCTGGCGATTTCCATCGTGACCATTTGGATGAACCTCGGTTTCAGCACCATCGTGTTGCTTGGGGCCTTGCGCAATGTCTCACAAGAACTGTATGACAGCGCTCGGGTGGATGGCGTCAATGCCTTGCAGCGTCTGTATTACATCACGCTTCCATCGATCTCGCCCACCTTGTTCTTCGTGTTCGTGGTTTCGATGATCGGGTCGTTTCAGACGTTCGGGCAGGTCAACATCTTGACCCAGGGTGGCCCGGCAGGCAGCACGAACCTGGTGGTGTATTCGATTTACCGCAACGCGTTCTTCAATTTCCAATACGGTTTGGCGTCTGCACAAGCCGTGGTCCTGTTCCTCATCGTTCTGGTCCTCACGCTGCTGCAGTTCCTCGTCGTGGAAAGGAGGGTGCATTACTCGTGAAGGAAAATCGGGTGTGGCTTGTCATTCGGTACATTCTGTTGATCATCGCGTCGCTCGTGGTGTGTTTTCCGATATTATACAGTTTGTTGATCAGTTTGGAGACGTCCGAACACGTGTCGACGTATCCTCCGCAGCTGTGGCCACATCCCTTTCATTTTGCCAGCTACGCGGAGGCGTTGCAGGCCGCTCCGCTGGGTCGGTTTTTGCTGAACAGCTTTATCATGTCCGCCATCATCGTGTGTGGTCAAATCGTCACGTCCCTGCTCGCCGCGTATGCCTTTGTCTACCTTCGTTTTCGAGGCAGGGGAGTCCTGTTCCTGGTGTTTCTCGCCACCATGATGATCCCGACCGAAGTGACCATGATTCCAAACTACATGACCATACGGTCGCTGGGATGGCTCGATTCGTTCGCCGGTCTCACCGTTCCCTTTCTGGCCAATGCCTTCGGCATCTTCTTGCTGCGCCAATACCTGTTGCAGTTGCCTTACGAACTGTTTGAGGCGGCGAAGATGGACGGGGCCGGTCACTGGCGATTTCTGATCAGCGTGGTTGTTCCCCTGTCGCGCCCGATTCTCGCGACCCTGGCTGTGTATGTGTTCCTGCAGTCCTGGAACATGTATCTGTGGCCGCTGTTGACGACCAACTCGACTTCCATGCGCACCGTTCAGGTGGGGCTTGGGATGCTGCAGAACCAGGATGCGCTCTCATGGAATCTGACGATGGCGGGCGTGGTGATCATCTCGCTTCCGACGTTGATTCTGTTGTTCTTCGCGCAAAAGCACCTGGTGAAGGGTCTGACCGCTGGTGCTGTCAAGGGTTGACGCTCACCGGGTGCGTGCCGGTACGCGTCACCTGTGACATAGAAGGAACCACTCAGGGGTTCTTGAGGACAAAGGGGGATGGAGATGGAACGAAACCAAAACGCGTCACGCCGGCCGTGGATTCGCAAGACCGCCATGTGGACGGTCGCTGCCAGCTTTGGCTTGACGGCGCTGTTGGCCGGTTGCGGAGGGGGCAATACGGGGAGCGACGAGAACGCCGCCGGTGGCGGTGGCGGAGCCAACAACGGTGTGATAGAGCTGAAGCTGTGGCACGCCATGGGCGGGGTCCCCGGTCAGGCGCTGCAGCACATCGTCGATGATTTCAATAAGTCGCAATCGAAGATTCACGTAACGGCCGTCTATCAAGGCCAGTATGACGACGAGTTCAACAAGTGGAAGGCGACGCAGGGGCAAGGTGGCAAGGACGGACCGAACATCATGCAGGTGTACGACATCGGAACCAAGTTCATGATTGATTCACAGGATATCGTTCCGATGCAGGACTTCATTGATCAAAGCCATTTCGACATCTCTCAACTCGAACCCAACATTCTCGGGTATTACAGTGTCGGGGGAAAGCTCTACTCGATGCCGTTCAACTCTTCGCAACCCGTGTTGTACTACAATAAGGACATGTTTAAGGACGCCGGTATCGCGGAGCCGCCCAAGACGTACGATGACGTGCTGGCCGATGCCAAAAAGTTGACGAAGAAAGGTCCGGATGGCAAGGTCGCCGTGTACGGGATCGGACTGGCGACATACGGATGGTTCTTCGAGCAGATGTTGGCCACCCAGGGCGCGGATTATGTCGATCACGACAATGGCCGCACCGGCACGGCCACACAAGCGGTCTTCAATGGTCCTGAAGGGCTGAAGATCGTGAATTGGTGGAAATCATTGTATGATGCGGGCGTCGACTTGAACCTGGGCCCCGTCACCTCCCAGACGCAGAATGCGTTCCTGGCAGGGAAATGCGCGATGATCATCGACTCGTCCGGCGTTTATGGAAACCTGGTGAAAGGTGCCAAGGGCAAGTTCGAGGTCGGCATCGGGCCACTGCCTCGGCCCGCGGGAGCGACAGGAGGAACCATCATCGGCGGCGGTTCCCTCTGGATCACCAAGGATCAGCCCAAAGCGCAGCAGGACGCCGCATGGGAATTCGTGAAGTTCGCGGCATCGCCGCAGGAGCAGGCGTACTGGACGGAGACCACCGGGTACTTCCCCATCACGAAGGCGGTGTATGATGACCCGGGGTTCAAGGACTGGCTCAAGCAGTATCCCGACTTCCAGGTGGCGGTTGACCAACTGCACAGTTCGAAGCTGACCTATGCGACGCAGGGCGGCCTGATGGGGGTCTTCCCGCAAGCGCGGCAGACCGTCCAGGATATGTTGCAGGCGGTGCTGCTCGGCAAGCAGCAGCCGCAACCCGCGTTGGATGACGCGGCCAAGAAGGTCACCGATGCCATCAAGAACTACAATCTGACGGTCGCCTGATCCCGTCATGCCATCGACAAGTTCATACCGCATACGGTCTTGAGACGAGGAGACGACCACCGCAGGAATGCGACGCATTCACGGTGGTCGTTTTCCTTGCATCCGTTGCGGAGGAGACTTCGACGGACACAACACGGTGAGACAGAAAATGTGTGGGAGAGATGAAGGATGGCAGCACGCGTCAAACGATTGTCGGCGTTCTCTCGCCCGTCGATGTTGCGGGAGATGACGGAGGAGCCCCTGGATCTCCTCATCATTGGCGGAGGCATCACGGGTGCGGGCATTGCGCTCGACGCCGTCGACCGAGGTTTGCGCGTGGGACTCGTCGAGAAGCAGGACTTCGCCGAGGGCACGAGCAGTCGTTCGACCAAGCTGATCCATGGCGGGCTCCGGTACCTGAAACAGGGGGAGATCGGGTTGGTGCGCGAGGTCGGACGCGAGCGGGCGATCCTGCACCGAAACGCCCGACACCTCGTGATCCCGGAGAAGATGCTCCTGCCCATCGTCCGCGGCGGGACCTACGGGAGACTCGCGACGTCATTCGGCCTGTGGCTGTACGACCGGCTGGCCGGTGTGCACCGGCATGAGCGGCGTGTCATGTTGACCAAAGCCGAAACGTTGGCCGCGGAACCCCTCCTGGCTGCCGAAGGTTTGCGCGGCGGCGGCCTGTATTACGAATACCGCACCGATGACGCCAGGCTGACGATGGAAGTCCTGAAGACAGCCGCCCGCCTGGGCGCGCTGTGTGTGAACCACGCGGAGGCTGTCGAATTGTGGTATGGGGACGGACGTGTCGCCGGCGCCATCGTGCGGGATCGCCTGACAGGAGAGCATTACCGCGTGATGGCGAAGAATGTGGTGAATGCCGCCGGGCCCTGGGTGGATGAGCTGCGCCGTGCGGATGGGTCCCTGACCGGCAAGCGTCTGCACTTGACCAAAGGGGTGCACATCGTGGTCCCCAGAACCCGGATGCCCGTCCGTCAGTCGGTGTATTTCGACGTGGAGGACGGCCGAATGGTGTTTGCCATCCCGCGGGGGGAGGTCACCTATGTGGGCACGACGGACACGGATTATGAAGGGCCGCTGGAGGAACCTCCGGTGCTCAGGGAAGATGTGGTCTACCTGCTGCGTGCGGTGAATCACATGTTTCCGAGTGTCCGTCTCGGCCTGGAGGATGTTCGCTCCAGTTGGGCGGGCCTGCGTCCGCTGATCCATGAGGACGGGAAATCACCCTCCGAACTGTCCCGCAAGGACGAGATCTTCGTGTCCGAGTCGGGGCTCGTCAGCATCGCGGGGGGCAAGTTGACCGGTTACCGGAAAATGGCGGAACGCGTGGTGGATCTGGTGATGCGAGAGCTCGGCCGCGAGGAAGGGCGGGCGTTCCAGCCGTGCCGGACCGACCGCATCGTCCTTTCCGGGGGCGACGCGGAGGAAGCGGAGATGCTCGCGCACATGCGTCGCGCAGGCCCCGTGAATGACGTTCCCGGCGACATGGACCGGATGCTGCGGTCGCTCTACCACAAGTACGGCGCCCATGCGGACATCGTGTGGACCAGGGCGTTGGAGATGGCAAACTCGGATGCGCGGGAAGACATCCACACGGCCGTCGTCCTGGCGGAGTTTGAGTACGGCGTCCAGGAGGAAATGGTCACCGATCTCAATGACTTTCTCATCCGTCGAACGGGGCGTCTGTTTTTTGAGCGGGAAGAGGTGGCGCGTTGGCTGCCGAACCTCACGCGCTTTGCCGCCGCCCTGTTCGGCTGGGGTCCGGAGGAAGTTCAGCATCAGGTGGAGAAATGGAATCAAGTGTCTTGTGCTGCGGTGGCATTCAAGAGTTCCGGAGAATCAAAAGATCAGGAGAGACCGCTATGACCGACACGCTCATCCTGGGGCACCGCGGCTGGAGCGCGCGCTACCCTGAGAACACCCTGTTGGCGTTCAGCCAGGCCCTGGACCTGGGCTGCGACGGACTCGAATTTGATGTGCAGTTGACGGCAGATGAAGTTCCCGTTATCCTGCACGATCCGACGGTGGATCGCACCACCGGCGGCAGTGGCCGCGTGGCGGACCTGACGTTTGCGGAGCTGCGCCGCTTGAACGCGGCCGCCCGGTTCGCCGGGGCCCACAGCGGGGAGGCGCAGCCCATCCCCACCTTGCAGGAAGTGCTCGATCTCGCATATGTCCGGTATCCGGGCGGCTTGTACAACGTGGAACTCAAGGTGTACGACGGCGACGGCCGCGAGTTGGTGGATCGCGTTCTCCCGTTGGTCCTGGCCCATCCCCTGGCGTCGCGGGTGGTCTTTTCGTCATTCCACCACGGCTGTCTGGCGTACTTGAAGTCGCGCTATCCCGGAGTGGAGATTGGCCTCTTGTACGAGGGACCTGTGCAAGAGCCGTGGCGCCGGGCGAAAGACCTCGGTGCCTATTCGGTCAACCTGGACCATCGATTTGCGGCGGACGTGGTGGCGGCGTGCCAAGCGCACGGTGTGCGGGTGTGCGTGTGGACCGTGGATCCCCCGGATTGCATCCGTGCGTTTCTGCGCCAGGGTGTCGACATCCTGATCTCCAACCAACCGGACGTCGCGCTGCAGGTCCGCAAGGAGGGGTGAACATGAGCACGTGTACGCACGTATTGGCCATCGACCAGGGGACGACCAGCACGCGTGCGATTCTGTTCCATCACGATGGAACCATTGCGGCGATGGCCCAGCAGGAGTTCGCGCAGCACTACCCGCAGCCGGGGTGGGTGGAGCACGACCCGGAGGAGATCTGGCAGACCACCGTGCAGGTGGTCCGCCGGGTCTTGGCGGATGCGCACGTGCCGCCCGCCCAGGTGGCGGCCATCGGCATCACGAACCAACGGGAGACGACCGTGGTATGGGAGCGCGACAGCGGCCGTCCGGTCTACCCGGCCATCGTGTGGCAAAGCCGCCAGACGGCCGACATCTGCCGCTGCTTGCAGGAGGCTGGCCACGAGCCGCTCATCCGGCAGAAGACGGGCCTCGTGGTGGACGCCTACTTCTCAGCCAGCAAGGTCCAGTGGATCCTCGACCACATTGCCGGCGCGCGGGAGCGGGCGGCGAAAGGCGAGCTGTTGTTCGGCACCATCGACACCTGGCTGGTGTGGAAGCTCAGCGGCGGAAAGGCGCATGTGACCGACTATTCCAACGCGTCGCGCACGATGCTGTTCAATATCCACGACCTGTGCTGGGACGACGACTTGCTCCGGCTGTTCGGCGTGCCGGCGGCGATGTTGCCGCAGGTGCGCCCTTCCAGCGAGGTGTACGCGCACACCGACCCTGCCCTGTTGGACGGCGTGTCGATCCCGATTGCCGGCATCGCCGGCGACCAACAGGCGGCCCTGTTCGGCCAGGCCTGCTTCTCCCCAGGTCTGGCGAAGAACACGTACGGGACGGGCTGCTTTCTCCTGATGAACACCGGCGAGCGGCCGATGGCGTCCAGCCATGGCCTGCTCACCACCATCGCCTGGGGGGTGGGCGGTCGCGTGGCGTACGCCCTCGAGGGAAGCGTATTCATCGCGGGGGCGGCGGTGCAGTGGCTGCGGGACGGGCTGCGTGTGATCCACACGGCGGCCGAGTCGGAGCGGTACGCGGAGCGCGTTCCGTCGTCCGACGGCGTGTACGTGGTGCCCGCGTTCGTCGGACTCGGGGCCCCTTACTGGGATATGGAAGCGCGCGGCGCCGTATTCGGACTGACCCGGGGGAGCACGAGGGAGCACCTGGTCCGCGCCACGCTGGAGTCCATCGCTTATCAGTCGAGAGACGTGCTGGAAGCGATGGAACGCGATGCCGGCGAGCGGCTGTCCGCGTTGCGCGCGGACGGGGGCGCCGCCGCCAACCGCTTCTTGATGCAGTTTCAGGCGGATGTGCTCGGGGTGCCGGTGGAGGTGCCGAAGGTCACGGAGACCACCGCGCTCGGCGCGGCGTACCTGGCCGGGCTGGCGGTCGGCTTCTGGGAGAGCCAGGTGGAGATTCAGCGCAACTGGGGCTTGGATGAACGGTATGTGCCGACGATGGCGCAGGACGAGCGGGATCGTCTGTACGCGGGCTGGAAGGACGCGGTGGCGAGGACGATGGGACGGCCTGGCCGTTGAAGGGAGGGCGTGGGCGGGAAAGAGGAATCGGACGCCACAGCGCGAATGTTCAAAACGGGAGGGATGGCCACGATGAGCAACACCACGGGTGTGCACACTTTGAAAAACTACATCGGCGGTCGATGGGTGGCGGCCGAGACGGACCGCTTCGAGGTGGTTCCGAATCCTGCGACCGGCGAGACCCTGGCGCAGGTGCCGCTCTCAACGCGGGGGGATCTGGACCGCGCGGTGGCGGCGGCCAAGGAGGCCTTCAAAACCTGGAGCAAGACCCCGGTGCCCAAGCGGGCCCGCATCCTGTTTCGCTACCAGCAGTTGTTGGTGGAGCACTGGGATGAGCTCGCTCGCCTGATCACGCTGGAGAACGGCAAGAGCTTTGACGAAGCGTACGGCGAGGTGCAGCGCGGCATCGAATGCGTGGAATTCGCGGCCGGAGCGCCGACCCTGCTGATGGGCACGCAGTTGCCGGACATCGCGACGAACATGGAATCCGGGATGTGGCGGTATCCGGTGGGCATCGTCGGGGGCATCACGCCGTTCAACTTCCCGATGATGGTGCCCTGCTGGATGTTTCCGCTGGCCATCGTCTGCGGCAACACATTCGTGCTCAAGCCGTCGGAGCGGACGCCCCTGTCGGCCAACCGGCTGGCGGAGCTGTTCACGGAGGCGGGCCTGCCGGAAGGCGTGCTCAACGTCGTCCACGGGGCGCATGACGCCGTCAACGGAATCCTGGAGCACCCGGACATCCGGGCGGTGTCGTTTGTCGGATCGCAGCCGGTGGCGGAGTACGTGTACAAGACGGCGGCGGCCAACGGCAAGCGCGTGCAGGCGTTGGCGGGAGCGAAGAACCATACCATCGTCATGCCGGACGCCGACTTGGACGAGGCCGTCAAGGGGATCATCGCGGCGGCGTTCGGATCGGCGGGCGAGCGCTGCATGGCCTGCTCCGTCGTGGTCGCCGTCGGGGACATCGCCGACGAACTGGTGCAGCGGCTGGTGAAGGCGGCCGGCGAGATCAAGATTGGCAACGGCTTGGAAGAAGGCGTTTTCCTGGGGCCGGTCATCCGGGCGGCGCACAAGGAGCGGACGGTGCAGTACATCGAGACGGGCATCAACGAGGGGGCCATCCTGGTCCGCGACGGTCGCAAGGACGTCGAGGGCATGCGGGAAGGCTACTTCCTCGGGCCGACCATCTTCGATCACGTCCGGCCGGGCATGAAGATCTGGAAGGACGAGATCTTCGCGCCGGTGCTGTCCATCGTGCGGGTGAAAACGTTGGACGAGGCCATCGCGGTGGCGAACCAGTCGGAGTTCGCCAACGGCGCCTGCATCTACACCGACAGCGCCAAGGCCATCCGCCAGTTCCGCGAGGAGATTGACGCCGGCATGCTCGGCATCAACGTCGGGGTTCCGGCGCCGATGGCGTTCTTCCCGTTCTCCGGCTGGAAGAAGTCGTTCTACGGCGACCTGCACGCCAACGGGCGCGACGGCGTGGAATTCTACACTCGGCGCAAGATGGTGACCGCACGGTATTCGTGACCAGCGCAGCGAGATTGGACTGCGAGGGGAGCCATACACACGGGTAGACGGACGGCCGCGGACCATGTCCGCGGCCGTCCTGCAAGATGACCTCATGCGTCCATGCGTGTATGCCTTCATGCCCTCATGCGTCCATTCTTTTATGCTTCCAAGCTGCCTGTTGGCGTCCGTACGCAGGTGGCATGCATCATCCACTGAGGCTGCGCGCCGCCCACACCAGGAGCCAGAACCCGCACATGCCCGCGAGCACTCCGGTGCGGCACCGATTTGCGGCCACGCGGAGCGTCCACGGATCGACGAATCCTTGACTCTGAATCGCCGTCTCCGCCTGGGGCCGGATGGAGATTTCCCACCATTGGTAAAACATGAATCCGCAGAAGCCTAAACAGACCAGTTTGACCCAGAGCAACGGCGCCACGGTCATGCTGGTCACCGCGACCACCGACAGCATCACGAAGTCGCGAAAGGTCCCCTTGCGGCGCAGCATCCGGATCAAAAGGAGCCACGCCACGGGGTGCAGGCGGCGGCCCATGAGGCGCTCCACCCATCGCACAACGGCGGCGGATATCCTTCTCATTCGGAACTGAACTTGAGCCGACGTGTCGAGATCCTTTGGCAGCAGTTGCGCGAGCAACGTATAGGGGCGCGCTTGAAAGAACGCATCCCATTCGGTCCGCAGAGCATATCTCATGGAGATGGCCATGACCAGGATGGTGAAACCGGCAAAAAGGAGGTCCGTGAGCCAAGGCCATCCGCCGAACACAAGCCGCAAGGTGAGCGCCACCGGCAGATACGAGAGGTAACGGCCCGCGTGATACAACAACCACCGCTTCCAGGTCAGGCGATCCCGCGCGTTCATCCATTGGCTCGCCAATCGCACGGCGGCTTCATAGCCGGCGAACACCACCAGCTCCCCGGCCCAGGCGCCGGCGGGCACATGACATGCGCGGACGAGCGGGATCGACAGGGTCCAAAGGATGAACACGGCCAGCAGGTGAAACAGCCACCGCTCCATCCAGAGGCACATCCACAACCACGACCGGCGAAGGGGAGACAACAGCACAAACAGACGATCCCCGCTCTCCAGCGGCAACGACATGTCTCCGTACCAGGAGACGTGCAGCGCCAGCAGCGCCAACGACAGCAGCGCGAGGACACCGGTGGAAAAGGGCAGGCCCAGGATCCAGTGATCTTGTGGAGCGGGGAGGGGCATGGTGTAGTACTTGTGCATTCCCCAAACGGCGGCCGCTGCGCCGGGCACAAGGATGTATAGAGCCGTCACCCAGTCAAACACGAGGCGAAACACAAGGGTCCAGAACTTCAGGCGGGAAATGATGCGCCTGCCCGACCAGGACGTGAGCACGACCAGGGCGTTCACGGCTGCACCGCCCTTCGCGCATGAAACAAGGCGATGAACAGATCTTCCAGCGAGGCAGCGGCGTTCCCCTGTGCAGCCCGCAATTCTTCCAGGGATCCCGCCGCAAACACTTCGCCGTCCATCATGAAGGCAAAACGCTGGCACATGCGCTCGGCCGAGTCCAACACGTGGGTGGAGAGCAGCACCGCGGCGCCGTCCAAGCGGGCGCGTTCGATCCACTCGCGCACCTGGCGGATTGCAATCACATCCAGGCCGATGAACGGTTCATCCACAATCAGCACGTCAAACGGAAACAGAAAAGCGGAGACCACCATCAATTTCTGCAGTGTCCCTTTTGAACACTGATGCGGGAACTTGGACAGGTGGGGTTCCAGTTGGAGCTGATGGACCAAATCTTCCATCCGGGCGTGCACCGTCGCATCCGATCCACCGGCCAACCCCCACAGCCTCATCTTCCACTCCAGATGTTCCGCCAGCGTCAAATCCGCATAGTACACCGGTTGCTCCGGAATATAGGCGAATTTTCGCTTGACCTCAAACGGGATCTCCTTGCCGTCGCCAAACGTGTACGGCTGCCCCCTGAACGCCATCTGGCCGCCGGTCACCGGATAGTAGCCCAACAACCCGCCGATGGTCGTGCTTTTCCCGGCCCCATTGGGGCCAATCAATCCGAGAATTTCACCGGCGTGGATGTCGAAGCTGACACCGCGGACAACCGGTGTGGACCCACGCGAGATGGTCACGTCGTGCACAGACAAAACCGCTGTCATTCCGGGCCTCCCTGGAAGTCTCACAGGATGGAGAGATGGTGGGGCCGGGCATCCGCGCATGGGACCACGGCGAATGCCATATTTGTCCTCTATCGTAGGAGAACGGTGGAATTTGGTCAACGAGTTGTGGCTTATCGAATTGCTCGGTTGGGAAAAGAGAGTGCATTGGATGGTGCCCAGGCCCCGGGAATGAAGGTACAGGATACCTGAACCTGAAAACCTACATGGCGAACCACGCATACGGCTGATGGTGTACTGGAGAAACGGCCACCGGTGTTACCGGTGGCCGTTTCCGATCAGAGTCCAGCTCGCACCGCCATCATGCGTTGTCCACAGTCCATTCTGTCCGACAGCGTATCCAGTGTTCGCGTCCACAAAGATCATGCTGGTTCCCTCAACAGGTACAGGTGCGCCTTCGTGCACAAGCAACAGTGTTCTCCCTCCGTCATTTGTCCTCACGAGGTTCCCTCCAATCCAAAACCAACCATGCGATTCGTCAGGAAATCCCCCTTCATACGTCGTTGACTTGGGCGTGAATGCCACACTCCCCAATTCACGAAACGTCCTTCCGAAATCGGTCGAACGATAGACGGTCAATGTCGCGGTTGACGGTGATCCGTCCGTTGACCAACCTGCTACCAAGACCACGCCGTTCGGGAACACGGTGGGAGGTATCAACTGTTTCAGCGTTGATGAGGGTGAGGCTGGCAATTGCACCCTCGACCATGTTCTTCCCCCATCCGTGGTTCGCATTAGGCTCGACATGGCGGACGGGCCATTTTCAGATGTGAACCCAATCTGTTCATTGATGAACCTTATCCAATTGAAGGAACTGTCATCGTTCAAATCTTGCATGCCCTGTGTGGTACTGACGAGCGTCCAATGCTTCCCACCATCCGTTGTGCGATAAATCTGTCTGGTGGGGGTTTCGTCAGCTTGTGGGTTAAACTTGGTCAGGACAAATCCGGTTTGTGGACTTACAAATTCGACGTCAATCGGAACTTCAAAAGTCGTCTTGGTTGGGATCACGGATTCTGTCCAAGTGGCTCCCCCGTCACCCGTCGCAAAAACTGTTGGATGTAAGACGGTCGCATTGTCATGCTGTGCGTCTGTAGACATCATCGAAACGACGACAAAACCATGCTTCGTATCGAGGAAGTGCACGATGGCTCCCTTCGCAGGTCCGACGTTTTGAGCATTTTTCGCAAGCTGGCTCGGCGTGACGTCGGTCCATGAATGCCCGCCATCCGTGGTTCGGAAGACACGGCTGCTCAATGTCCCAGCCACCGGAGCGGTTCCGTATCCTACCTGTGAGGACACCATTTGAATGTTTTGCAACCCCGGATTGGTTTCAAAGGGTGTCGTTAGTGAATTTTTTGTCGCATTCGAGCGGTCCGCCCCGGCAGGTTCGCGTAAGTTTATCCGGCTGTGTTGAATTACGGATGTCATGATGCCTGCCAGCACCACGGCACACACCGCAACACCCAGAGAAGCCATCGAGAGGCGACGACGGGGTTTCTGCGAGATCGGCCGACGCATTTGCTCTCGCAGCTTCAGTCGAATGCGTTCCTTTCGTTCGGCAGGAAGGTCCATCTGTCCAAGATGAGCAAGTTGTCGTTCGATATCCTTAAATTCCACTCGTCCCAGCCCCTTTCATGCAAGATTCCTCAAGGATCGAGCGGAGCATCTTGAGTGCCCGGTGAGCACAAGTTCGGACCTTTGACTCGCTCCAGCCAAGCACGATCGCAGTATCGTGGACTGAGCATGCCTCCACGTAACGAAGGATAATCACTTGTCGGTATTTTGCCGGGAGTTTCAAGATCAACTCTTCCATTTCGATACGCGCCAGCGGATCATGCTGGACCGCTATTTGACAGTCCGCAATGTCAAGATACTTGGGTCTCCGTTTTGTTCTGCGAAGCTGGTCGATCACGTAGTTCCGAGCCATACGTAACAACCAGGTCTTTGCACTCGCTTGACCTCGAAACTGGTGCCATGATTTGTACGCCCGATAAAATATTTCTTGTATGATATCGTCGATATCCGGACTGTCCCCAATCATGTAGCGTACAAAGCGGTACACATCGCTTGCGTATGAATCAAACAGTTCTTCAATTGCGGTCTCGGGATTTCCATCCATTCCCCCCGTTGCACCTCCTGACAACATTGACGAAACTTGGCTTCCATTCGTCGCAATGATGCCTTAGCTCAACAGTGAGAGTGGCGACGCCGGCTTGGTGATCCCCAGAAAGTGCTCATTCAAAGCACAAGATTCCCGTTCATTGAGAATCTTGTGCTTTTTTCTGTTGACACCATGGAATCTTGTTTTAGAACATTGAGATGGATCATGCGAATGGGGAGGGGGATCGGTGAAATCACAAAACCTTTGGTTGCTTGTTGCGACCAGTCTAACGTTTTTATCGGGTTGTTCAAGACTTGAATCCACCAGCTCTCCCACCGTTGCAGTCAACTCTGCGTCCAGGTCAATGCCCAACAGTACTTCCAGTTTCACTCCAACGAAGTTGGTAACTGTGACTGTAGGAACCACGGAATATCGGATAGCGGCTCCCAACGGAGAATCTGAAACATTCCTAAAAGCTCAAATTGCACCGATGTCAAATGGTGCGGTGTGGGTAAGAATACCGCACTTGGACGCGATGAACGGCCGTCCGGACCAACCCTATGCCTTGTATCTGAGTAAAAAAGGCGAGACCACACTGACGCCCGACAAGGCGAAACTGTTGTTGACGGAACCGTTATATGTGATCCAAAACGGCCAAAAAGAATATATCGAAGTGTCCTCCGTCTCCGCCACAAACGGAGTCGTGCTCTATAATGTGTTCTACATTGTACCGGATGCACCACAGCCATTCGGTCCTGAATTATGGATGTTTGATACAAACACCAACAAGAATACAAAAATTACGGACTATCGAGTGGCTAGTGGATATCATTTCAGTTATGGTGCCAGCGACGGTTATCTTGTCTATGACAAGCAGATGCCCAATGCATCAGCAGGCTTGGATCATGCGATTGTGGTGTTGAATTTAAACACGGGACAAAAGGTGCCTGTGAGTCCGAAAATCGAGTCGAATGGGACTGTAAAATTCACCATCAATGGTCGAGACACTTCAGTTCAGCTAACGAGTGTTGGATAATCCGTGCGCAGCGTAGAACACATCCTATATGGATGCGATTCTTACTCAATCGGACCCCCTCTTCCGCGGTCCCCGTCTTCCTGAGCATTGTGCCAATAAAAATTTGCCCCGATCCCGCCGCTTTCGCCGCCCACAAACTTTCCACGGCCGGGTGCCCGCTTCCGTGTTATACTTATGGCTTATAAAAGCACAGCACAGAGGAGCGGAGCGGAGTGCGCACAGAGACACCCCAGCAGGAGTGGACGGAGTTGGAGCCACAACACCCGGAGGATGACGAGGTGCGGCGCGACCCGGCGTGCGCCGTGCGTGTGCCGCTACGCGGCACGATGCGGATTGGGCCGGAGGGACACCTGTGGATCGGCGGGTGCGACACCGTGGAGTTGGCGCGGCGATTCGGGACCCCGTTGTTCGTCTACGACGAGACGCTCATCCGTGATCGCATCCGGGCGTTCCACCAGGCGTTCCGGGAGACCGGTCTGACCTACGAGATCGCTTACGCGGCGAAGGCGTTCTGCACGCTGGCGATGTGCGAACTTGCGGCGGAGGAAGGACTGGCGGTGGACGCCGTCTCTGGCGGGGAACTGTTGACGGCGCTGCGCGCGGGTGTGGAACGGCAGCGGATCCACCTGCACGGCAACAACAAGACGCAGGCCGAGCTGGAGCTGGCGGTGCGCAGCGGGATCGGATACATTATCGTTGACAACTTTGTCGAGCTGGAGATGCTGGACGCGGTGGCCGCGGCGGCGGGCGCGACGGTGGATGTGCTGCTGCGCGTGGCGCCGGGAATTGAGGCCCACACGCACGAGTATATCTCGACCGGCCAGCAGGACAGCAAGTTCGGATTCGACTGGGAGAACGGACAGGCCCGGGAAGCGGTGCGGCGGGTGGCGGCCTGCCGGCATCTGCGTTGCATCGGGTTGCATTCGCACATCGGATCGCAGATCTTTGACGCGGGCGGATTCGTCAAGGCGATTGAGCGGGTCACAGAACTGTATGCCGAAGGGGTGGCGCTGGGCCTGCCGTTGCGCGTGCTGAACGTGGGCGGCGGATTTGGCATCCGCTACACGGCCGAGGACGATCCGGAGCCCATTCGCCGGCAGATCCACACCATCGTGGATGCGGTGAGATCGGCGTTCGCGGTGCACAGGCTGCCGCTGCCCGAGGTGGCGGTGGAGCCAGGTCGCAGCATCGTCGGCGAAGCGGGGACGACGCTGTACACGGTCGGGACGCACAAGTTGATCCCGGGGGTGCGCAACTATGTCTCCGTCGACGGCGGGATGACGGACAACCCGCGGCTCGCATTGTACGGGGCGAAGTACGAGGCGCTGCTGGCCAACCGGGCGGTGGATGCGCCGACAGGGGTCTGGGCGGTCGCGGGCAAGTGCTGCGAGAGCGGAGATATGTTGATCTGGGAGGCGCCGCTGCCGGATCCGCGCCCGGGGGACATCCTCGCGGTGTTCTGCACGGGGGCGTACAACTACTCCATGGCCAGCCATTACAACCGCAACCCCATCCCGGCGGTGGTGTTCGTCCGGGACGGGGAGGCGACTGTCGTGGTCGAGCGCGAGACGTGGGAGGATCTGCTGCGGCAGGATCGGCCGCTGCGCCGGGGCTGATGGGGCTGGGCGGATCAGCAGCATCCTCCGCGCAGCGACCGGAACACCAGTTCCGGACCCTCCCACGACTCCTCGCAGTCCAGCACGAGGTCTTCCATTAAATATGCGAGATTCGACGGGTACACGAACGGGATGCCTTCGACGTCGATCCGCGTGTCGTGCGCTGAAGCGGACTCCTCCAGAACCGCGAAGTACCGGGGTCCGCTACACCCAGGAGCGATGTGGATGCGAATGAGCGATCCCGGTTCCTGCGCCAGCACAGCTTGCAGAAATCGTTGGGCCGCCGCGGTCATTTGGAGCATGGCCGACCTCCTCTCCGAGGAGCAAATCTACCCCTGCCCGCATTGTACGCCAATTGCGCCGCGGGGCCAACGCTTCGATGGGAACCGCGGAGCCGGTTCCCCTTTCCTGTTCTGGCGCCGGTCCGAGGTAGAGGTGATATAATGAGGGGCGAACGCACACAAGGAGGCATCCGACATGAGCGCGATTCGCGATAGTCTCGTCCGCTTGATCACCGAGACCTCCACCAACCTGCCCCCGGATGTCCGTCGGGCCATCAAGCGGGCTCAGCTTCAGGAGGAAGTGGGCACCCGCGCAGCGCTGGCGCTCAATACCATCATCGACAACATTATCTCGGCGGAAGAGGACGTACAACCCATCTGCCAGGATACGGGCATGCCGACGTTTATCGTGCATACACCGGTCGGCTACAACCAAATTGAACTCGAGAAGGAGATCCGCGCGGCCACGGCGGAGGCCACGCGGCTTGGGAAACTGCGTCCCAATTCGGTCGATCCGCTGACCGGCAAAAACTCCGGCGACAACCTGGGTCCCGGCACCCCGGTGGTGCACTTCCACCAGTGGGAGCGGGACGACGTCGAGATCAAACTGATTCTCAAAGGCGGCGGATGTGAGAACAAGAACATCCAGTACGCCCTGCCCACCGACCTGCCGGGCCTCGGCCGTGCGGGCCGCGATCTCGACGGCATTCGCAAATGCATCCTCCACGCCGTCTACCAGGCGCAGGGTCAAGGCTGCAGCGCCGGGTTCATCGGGGTCGGCATCGGCGGGGATCGCACGAGCGGATACGAGTTGGCCAAGGAGCAACTGTTCCGTCCCCTCGAGGACACCAACCCGAACCCGGTGTTGGCGGAGCTGGAGGAGTACATCCTGAAGACCGCCAACCAGTTGGACATCGGAACGATGGGCTTCGGCGGCAAGGTCACCTTGCTCGGCTGCAAGATCGGCGTGATGAACCGGATTCCGGCGAGCTTCTACGTCTCCGTGGCGTACAACTGCTGGGCGTTCCGGCGCCTCGGCATCGTCGTTGACGCTAAGACCGGGGAAATCAAAGAGTGGCTCTATCGCGACAAGCCCGAGGCGATGGAGCGCCCGCAGGGTGGATTTGATGTCAAGAACGCCATTGTCCTGCGCGCCCCCATCTCGGAGGAGCAGATCCGCTCGCTCAAGGTGGGCGACGTGGTGCTCATCGAAGGCGAGATTCACACAGGTCGCGACGAGATCCACAAGTACCTCATGAAGCACGACGCACCGGTGGATCTGCGGGGCGGCATCATCTACCACTGCGGCCCGGTGATGCTCAAGGACGAGCAGGGCAACTGGCAGGTCAAGGCGGCAGGCCCGACCACCAGCTCGCGCGAGGAGCCCTATCAGGCGGACATCATCGAGAAGTTCGGTATCCGGGCGGTCATCGGCAAGGGCGGCATGGGGGCCAAGACCCTGGCCGGCCTGCAGAAGTCGGGCGCGGTGTACCTGAACGCCATCGGGGGTGCGGCCCAGTACTACGCCCGGTGCATCAAGAAGGTCAACGGGGTCGACCTGCTCGAGCAATTCGGTATCCCGGAGGCCATGTGGCACCTGGAGGTGGAGGCGTTCCCCGCGATCGTCACCATGGACGCCCACGGCAACTCCTTGCACAAGGATGTCGCCGATCACTCGCTCGTGAAGCTGGAGGATCTCAAGGAGCCGGTGTTCGTGTGAGTCGGGAGCCAGCGATTGCGTGAATCGGGAGCCGGTGTTCGCGCGAGTCGCGGACGACGCCGAGCGCCCGCCAGCGCCCGTCCCCTGGATGCAGGGGGACGGGCGCTTTGCATTTCGAAATGGCCATCGTGGACAATCCATCAACCCATTGATCCCCCATTCCCCCCATTCACACCCCATTGGCAACCCATTCCCCCATTCCCACGCAGATCACGATGTGACCCGTCGTGCAGAGCCGGGCTGTGCCAAGGTAGGCCCCGTGCGGTGCCAACCACACGGGACGGGCGGACCCCAGGGCCGTGGGGGCTTTATTGGCCTCGGACACCCGACGGCCACCGCCGGAGCCTTCCGCCGCCGAGCCCCTTCCGTCACCCGTGCCCTTCATTAACTCGGGTTTCCGCCGAAACGTCGGCGAACCGCCGACCACATGCGCAGGTAGGGCGCCAGGTCGGTCCGCCTGATGCGGTACAAGCCGGACGGATGGACGCGGGTGACGCGGCCGAACCAGATGATGTAGATGACGAACGAGATCGCGTACGACAGGGTGGAGGCGATGGCGCCGCCCACCATGCCGAGGGTGGGTAGCAGGATCAGGCAGGCGGCGGCGTTGACCAACGCTGACACGCCGTTCATCCAGATGGACGTCTTCGGCTGGCCGAGGGCGTTGGTGGCGTATTGGATCACGATGTTACTCGCGGCCTTGACCACGAGCCCGGGCAGGAGGATGAAGAACGGCACAATGGCCGCCCCGTACCCGGGATAGGCGACCAGGATGAGCCATGGGAAGGTCGCGAACATCGCGATCGCGACCAAGGCCGAGGACAGCAACGTGTGCCGGCAGGACAGCTCCGTCGCCGCGATGGCGTCTCGTTGGTCAGTTCCCGTCATCCGCCGGAACATCACCGACTGGATGGAACCCGAGATGTTCAGGAGCACCTCCGAGGCGACGACGGCGATGCCGTACACAGACGCCTCGGTGGCGGGCAGGAAGTGGTACACCAGCCAGAAGTCCATGCGGTAGTTGAGGATGTTGACCACCTGGGCGATGGACGACCATCCGCCGTATTGCCAGGTGCCCCGCCAGTGCCGAGGGTGCAGCCGCCAGGACCATCCGTGTGGCATGCCGAGGCGCCGGTAGGCGATGACCATGGTCAGGCCCGCCGCCAATGCGAAACTGGCGATCCACGCGGCATAGGCTCCCGTGAGCCGGGCGGCGTCTCTTTCCGCGTAGGGCAAGGCGAACAACCCGCCGACGAACAGCAGGAAGATCAGCGGTTGCAGGGTGTTCACCCGGTTCAACCAGGAAATCTCGTCCGCCGCTTGAAGCAGGCGCGATCCGTACCCGAAGATGAAGGTGAGCGGCATGCACAACAGCGCCCACCGCCACGGTCGATCCCCGTCGCCTCCGAACCCTCCCGCAAGGAAGCTGGCACCCGCCACCAGCAGGACGACGATGCTCGCGAGGCCCACGAACAGATTCCCTGTCTGTACCACGCCCCGGGCATCCTCCGGGTGCTTGGGCAGCGCGTAGGCGTAATAATTGGTGAATCCGCCGACAAACGTCATCCCCGTCTGGGCGACGGTGCCGGCGAACTGGAATTCAACGCGATCCGCTTTGGAGAGCGCCCACGCCAGGGCGGCGCTGCTCAAGAAGCCGAGCCCCGACAGGACACCCTTGTAGATCATGGTGAACAAGGTGGTGCGTGAGGTGCTCACGCCCGTCCCTCCTTCTCTGTGCCTCCCCGGTGCAGCTCTGGCCAAGCCCCGCCAATTTGCACGCGGGTCCCGGACTGGCCGGCACCCTCCGGCTCTGGCCCGCGCTGTCCGGCTCTGGCCAAGCCCTGCCCGTTGGAGGCGTCGACGTTCTGAAAGTACCACGGGTGCGCAGGCTCGGCAAGGTTGGAGAAATAGGCATGTGTCTGCCGACTGTGGTATGATCCGGGAAAACGCGTGCATCGCGATGAGGGTGTTGCCGATGCGGATGTACGACCTCATTCACAAAAAACGCACCGGGCAGGTGCTGGTACGCAGCGAGATTGAGTGGATGGTCGACGCGTACGTCCGGGGAGAGGTGCCGGATGAGCAGATGAGCGCGTTCGCCATGGCGGTCGTCTGGCGCGGGATGACCGACGAGGAGACGACCGACCTCACCCTGGCGATGGCCAAATCGGGTCATGTGCTCGATCTCTCGTCCATTCCGGGCGTCAAGGTCGACAAACACAGCACGGGCGGCGTGGGGGACACCACCACCCTGGTGCTGGCGCCGCTGGTGGCTTCGGTCGGGGTGCCGGTGGCCAAGATGTCGGGCCGCGGTCTGGGGCACACGGGCGGCACCATCGACAAGCTGGAGTCCATCCCGGGATTCTCCTGCGAGCTGTCGATGGAGGCGTTCCTTGACCAGGTGCGCCGCATCGGCGTCGCGGTGGCCGCCCAGACGGCGGAACTGGCGCCGGCGGACAAGAAGCTGTACGCGCTGCGCGACGTGACGGACACGGTGGAATCCATCCCGCTCATCGCGAGTTCCGTCATGAGCAAGAAGATCGCGAGCGGCGCCGACGCCATCGTCCTCGACGTCAAGGTGGGGGCGGGCGCGTTCATGAAAGACCTGGACCAGGCGCGGCGGCTCGCGCGGACGATGGTGTCCATCGGCCAGTTGGCCGGGCGGCGGACGGTCGCCGTGCTGACCAATATGGACGAACCCCTGGGGCACGCCGTCGGCAACGCGCTGGAGGTTCGCGAGGCTGTGCTCACGCTGCGCGGGCAGGGGCCGCCGGATCTGACGGAACTTTGCCTTACCTTGGGCACGGAGATGGTCCTCCTGGCGGGCAAGGCGAAGGAAGCGGCGGCAGCCCGCGCGATGTTGGAGCGGGCCTTGGCGGACGGCAGCGCCCTCGCGAAGTGGAAGGAATTCGTCCGGGCGCAGGGCGGCGATGACCGTGTCGCGGACGATCTCTCACTCCTGCCAAAGGCGCCGGTCGTCCGCCCCCTGCACGCATGGGCGGACGGCGTGGTGACCGGGATGCAGGCGGAGGAGATTGGGCTTATCGCCATGCGCCTCGGCGCTGGCCGGGCGAAACATGGGGATGCCATCGATCCCGCCGTCGGCATTGTGCTGCACCGCAAGGTGGGCGATCCGGTGGTCCGGGGCGAGGTGGTGGCGGAGATCCACGCCGCGAGCGAAGCGGCGGCGGAGGAGGCAGCGCGCGGGCTTCGCGGGTGCATCACCCTGGCGGCGGGCCATCCGTTCACGCCTCCGCTGGTCCTGGAGATCATCCGGGCCGGCACTGCGGCGGAGGGGCCGACGTCCGGGGCGGTCTATCCCGCAGGAGGCCATGCGTCGGCAGACGAGGCCACTCCCCGAACAGCGACGGCCCCCGGCGAGGCCCTCGACGAGGCCCTGCTGGCCGCGGCGCGGGGGGCCATGCAGCACGCCTACGCACCCTACTCCCGGTTCCCCGTGGGGGCGGCGCTGCGATTGTCCGACGGGACAGTGGTCACCGGTGCGAATGTGGAGAACGCCTCGTACGGGCTGACGAACTGTGCGGAGCGCACGGCCCTGTTTCAGTGGGCCGCCTCGCCGGCCCGGGCTGAGGGAATCCGGGTGGTGGCGGTGGCGGTGATGGCGGACAGTCCCGATCCGGTCGCGCCCTGCGGCGCGTGCCGGCAGGTGCTGGCCGAGTTCTGCAGCCCCGAGACGCCGGTGTGGCTGGCGAACACGGACGGTGCCGTCCGGCGGACGACAGTCGGGGAGCTGTTGCCGGATGCATTTGGGCCCGCGCAGATGGCGGGCGGTCGATGAGGCGAATGGAGGGTGTGGCGTGAGGAATCGAACGATGCTTGGCATGGTGGAGGATATCCGCAGAGAGGCGGACGGCGAAGCCGGAGGCGTGAACTGCGGCGCGGGGCAGTTGCCCCTGCGCAGCGAGGTGGAAGACCGGTACAAGTGGCGGCTGGAAGACATCTACCCGGATGAAGACTGTTGGGAGGCGGACGCGAAACAAGTCCTCGAGGACGTCCGGAAACTGGCGTCGCTGAAGGGACGGCTGACGGCATCCGCAGCGACCCTGCTCGAGGGGCTGAAGCTGCAGGACCAGGTCAACGAGCGGCTGTCCCGGTTGTTCGTGTACGCGAAGATGCGGCGGGACGAGGACAACGCCAATCCGAAGTACCAGGCGTTGACGGATCGGGCGACGTCCATCGCGGTGCAGGTGGACAGCGAGAAGGCGTTCGTCGTGCCGGAGATCCTGGCCACGCCGGAGGAGACTCTGCGCGCGTATGTGGAGCAGGAACCGGGCCTCGCGCTGTACCGGTTCTACCTGGAACAGTTGATCCGCCAGAAACCGCACGTCCTCTCGGCGGAACAGGAGCAGCTCTTGGCCGGCACGGGAGAGATGGCGAGCGCGCCGAGCCACATCTTCAGCATGTTCAATGACGCGGACATCCAGTTCCCCGTGATTGAGGACGAATCGGGCAAACCGGTTCAACTCACGCACGGGCGCTACATGCAGATGTTGCAGAGCCGCGACCGGCGGGTGCGCCGGGAGGCCTTCGAGGGCGTGCTCGAGACGTACCGGAAGAACCGCAACACGCTCGCCGCCATCTATTCCGCGAGCGTGAAAAAGGACCTGTTCTACGCGCAGGTGCGCCGTTACCCAGGGGCGCTCGAGGCCGCCCTCGACGAGGACGACGTTCCGGTCGCGGTGTACGACAACCTGATTGCCGCCGTGCGCGAGTCCTTGCCGGCGTTGCACAAGTACCTGGCGCTGCGCAAGCGGGTACTCGGGCTCGACGAGCTGCACATGTACGACCTGTACACGCCGCTCGTGCCCGATTTGGACGTCAAGATCCCGTACGATCAGGCGGTGGAGACGGTCAAGGAGGCCATCCGCCCGCTCGGCGAGGAGTATCAGCGGGTCGCCGCCGAAGGGCTGGCGTCCGGCTGGGTGGACGTGTTTGAGACGCGCGGCAAGACGAGCGGCGCGTATTCCTGGGCGACCTACGGGGTGCATCCGTATATCCTGCTCAACCACCAGGATACGCTCAACGACATGTTCACGCTGGCGCACGAGCTGGGTCACGCGATGCATTACTACTACTCCATGAACGCGCAGCCGTTCGTGTACGCCAACTACACCATTTTCGTGGCCGAGGTGGCTTCGACCTGCAACGAGGCGTTGCTGACGCATCACCTGCTCGAGACGACGGACGATCCGAAGATGCGGGCATACCTCATCAACCACCACCTGGAGACGCTGCGCGGGACCTTGTTCCGCCAGACGATGTTCGCGGAGTTCGAGAAGCTGGTGCATCGCCATGCTCAGGAGGGCGGGGCGCTGACGCCGGAGTGGCTGTGCGAGACCTACTATCAACTGGTGAGCGACTACTTCTCGGCGGAGTGCACGGTGGATCGCCCGATTGAGATGGAGTGGGCGCGCATTCCGCACTTCTACAGCGCGTTCTACGTGTACAAGTACGCTACCGGCATTTCAGCGGCGACCGCGCTGTCGCAGAAGATCCTGCGCGAAGGCGAGCCGGCGGTGGAGGCGTACCTGTCCTTCCTGAAAGGCGGGGCGTCCGATTATCCCATTCCCCTCCTGCGCCGGGCGGGGGTCGACATGGAGTCGCCGGAGCCGGTGCGGGAGACTCTGCGCCTGTTCACGCGATTGGTGGACGATCTCGCCGCCTTGCTGCAGGCGTAACACTGGCAGACCGGGAGCGCGAGGTTGGGGAGGGATGGCTGTGGACGGCAGAAGGGCGCGCCGAGCGGTGTTGGTGATCTCCGTCTTCATCGCCTTCGCCTCCTTCGCCATCTGGGGCTGGCGGCGCGCGTACGGCCTCGCGCCGCCGCTGTGGGACGAGGTGGCGATGGCGTATGGCGGGGTGTTCTGCGTCTTTTGGTTCTTCGACGAGATCAGCCGCCAGGCGAGCATCCGGCGGCGGGAGCGGGCGCGCGTCCGTCCGCGCCCGTCCGCAGCCGCGTCTCCCGGCCAGCGCGTCGTCGCCGCGTCCGGGCGGGGGACGGCGTCGGTGCGGCTGGATCGCGTTCGCCCGGAGCAGGAAGGAATGCTCCAATCCCTGCTCGACGATCTCGCCGAGGAGGTCTGGGCCCTCGAGGGACGGCGCCCCCCTGCCGGACCGGACGGGGCGCCCTTGGGATGGTCCGCAAGGGCCTGGAGGGCGGAGGGGGTGCACGCGTTTTTCATCCTCGCCACCTTCGGAGGCGAGGCCGAGGAACTCGCAGGGATGTGCGCGGTCGGCGCGGGATCGCACGGGGCGGAGATCCGGGGGATCTACGTTCTGCCCGCTTGGCGGAGAAGCGGGCTGGGCGGACAAGCCCTGGAGAAACTGCTTGAGTTCGTGCGCTTGGCGAACCTGGGCGATGCGGCGTCGGTCCGGCTGTCCCGCAACAACGCCCGTGCGCAGCGTTTCTTCACCAAGCACGGGTTCGCCGCGGCGGTGTCCGTGACGAGTGCCCGGGAGGATGAGGCCGCCGCATGGGTCACCTGGGAGCGGCCCGTCGCGCAAGTGCATCCGCTCAAATGGGAGCGTTCGGAAGAGATTGCACCGCCTGGTGCAACTCCAAGGTGACCAGGGTGCCCTCTCCGGGCCGGCTGCTGATGCGGACATCGCCGCCGTGCCGTTCCATGATCTGCTTGGTGACCGTCAACCCGAGTCCGGTGCCGGTGGTTTTGGTGGTGTAGTACGGTTGAAAGAGGCGAGCCATCTGTTCGGGGGTCATGCCGCAACCGGTGTCCGCCACTTCCACCGTCACCAGGCCGGCCTGCACATGCAGGCGCAGGCGGACCGTGTCCTTCGGTTTGCAGGCCTGAAACGCATTCTGCAAGAGGTTGAGGACGACCTGCTTGAGCTGATTGGCGTCTCCCCACACCCAGGCGTCGTTGACCTCCAGCTCCGTCTCCAGCGTCACGTTTGACAACGCCGCCTGCGGGGAGATGAATTCCGCAACCTCCTTCAGGGCGGCGGCGAGGTCGACCAGTCCGAACACGGATTGCCCCGGTTTGGCGAGCGACATGAAGTCCGTGACCAGCCGCTGGATGCGGTCCAGCTCGTCGATGGTCAGGCGCAGGAAGCGCCGGTCCGTCTCGTCGCACAACCGCTCCAGGAACAGCTGCAGGAACCCGCGGGCGGTCGTCAGCGGATTGCGGATCTCGTGGGCAATGCCGGCGGCGAGCGAGGTCAGCACCGACCACTTTTCGGCGTCCAGGATGCGCGACTCCAGTTTCTTGTGGTTCGTGATGTCTTTGAAGATCGCCAGTTTGCAGCGCAGATACCCCCGGTGATCGGTCAGGGACCGCACGTTGGCCACATACGTCCGATCGCCCAGCGACACCTCCAGCTCGTACTGATCCGGCAACTGCGCGATGTGGATCATCGCATCCCGGATCTCCTCCGTCACCGGAATCGGGTGGCGCTCCTCCAGCATCCGGTTGCGGGTGTCCAGAACGAGCACGTGACAGTCCAGATGGCTGACCAGGCTTCGAAACACGCGCAGGATGTCCTGGCGGGATTCCTCCAATTGCCAGACGTGATACACGGACGACGCCAGTGATTCGGCGAGCGAGGCCAGCATGGACCCGGGGAAGGCCGCGTCGGCGATCACGGCCAAGGCCCCCGCCAGCGGCCCGCGATCTCCCCGCACGGGCGATCCGGCTCCGGCCAAACCCGCCCAGGGGGCCGCGGGATCGGCCGGGATGTAAACGGTCTCCCCCTCCGCGAGGGCGGTGCCGAGCGGATTGCGCCCAAGTTCCTGCTCCGATACGTCCGTCCCCACATCCAGACCGCTGGCGTGCAGGGTCTGCAGGGTGTCCGAGGGGCCGGCGAGATCGAACACCTTGGCGTCCCGGTCGCAGATGGCGATGGCCGCGATGCCCGCCTGCGGTCTCCTTTGGAATGCCGCCGTCTGTTTGCGGAATGCCTTGAGAAGATTCAGGTTCTTCCGGACCAAATCGTCGTTTTGCAGAAACCCGGAGAGGCCCTCCCCCAGCTCCGGCAGACGGGTGCCAAAAACCGGGGCGCTGCCCAGGAGGGCTTGTCCCGGAGCTCTTGTCGACGGATGGCGCATGTTTTATTCACACCCTTACGCGCGCCTGCGCGCGCGAGTCATCCCGAACCGAAAGTGATTAATCTTATTATCTTCACTTTATTGTCAGCGAACAAGCGAATTCGCGCCGGATCGGAGGCTGTCCACAAAAGTAGACAGGATTCGACAGGCGGTGGCTGCGCGACACGGGACGGACCTGCCGGGGCATGGTTCGGGGGGCGCCGTCATCCCGGCAGACGGACGACCAACACGCTGCCCTGGGAGAAGAGTTGGGTGGTCTGGTGCAGCCGGGTGAAGACCGCGGGGGCCTCTTGGCGAATGGAGACCAACCCGGCTTCGGTGACGCCGCCCGGGACACAGACGCGGTGGATGATGTCGGAGAAGGTCATCCCGCTCTGGAGCAGTTGCGTCATGCCTGCGAGGGTGCCCGAGAGGAGCCGTTCCGCCTCCTCCTGCGTCATCGCCCCGGTCTGTTCGGCCGCCTCCGCCCAGTGCCGCAGCAGGGCAGCGAGAAACGCCGGTCCGCAGCTGGTGAGGTCGCTGGCCACGCGGATCTGGTCCTCTTCGACGGCGTGCGGGGTGGCGATCTCCGACAGTGCGGACTCCAACCGCGCTCGGTCGGCATCGGTGGCGCGCGTCCCGTGGCAGACCAGGATGACGCCGCTGCGGGCGAGCTGCACCACGCTCGGGATCACTTTGGCGGCCGGGCAGGCGACGCGCTGCTCGATCCAGGCGATGGGCAGCGAGCTGATGGTGACCGCCAGCATCTGGTCCGGCCGCAGCAGCGGGCCGAGTTCGTGCATCAACCGCCGGCCGTCGTGTGCCTTGGTGCACAGAAAGACCAGTTGGCTGCGGTCCGTCAAGTCCGCCAAGCCGCAGGCCACGCGGATGTTCGGTGCGGAGCGGGCGATCGCGTCCGCCTTTTCACGGGTCCGGTTGACGACCCATATCTCGTGCTGTGGGTTGACGGCAAACGCTTGGGCCAACATGCTGCCGATGGTCCCCGTTCCGATGACACCGATGCGCATGGTCTCGCCTCCAATGTGCCTTGGGATCGCGCTGGCTGCGGGTGCGCCTGGCCGGGCCAATGCCGTGGCGCCGCTTACTTATGTGTATTCGCCTGAACGCGAATTGCTCACAGCATGACGCGCATATGGTGGAATGAGGTAAGCGCTTTTAGCAGGAATCGTGCCAATCGTGTCGAATCGTCTTTTCAACACCACAACGGACGGGAGATGGCCGGGATGAATCTCGGGTACGGGCTGTATCAGGAGCAGATGCAGCGTTTGGTCATGACCCAGCAGATGAAACAGGCCATCGAACTGCTGCAGTGCAATGCGCTGGAGTTGATTGAGAAATTGGCGGAGTTGGCCGACAGCAACCCGCTGGCGGAGGTGGAGCCCCCGCCCGCGCTGTGGCAGGAGCCCTGGTGGCGCACGGCGCCGGGCACAGGCGGCGTGCGCAAGGATGCGGCGGGGTTTCCGTTCGAGCAGGTGGTGGCGGCTGAGGACACCCTCACTCAAGCGCTCGTGCGGCAGCTGCGGCTGATGCCCGCACCTCTGCCCGTCGTGCGCTGTGCCGAGTTTTTGGCGGGTTGCCTGGATGAAAGCGGATACCTGCGGGAGCCCGAGGATGCCTTGCGGGAAGCCCTGGGTGTCTCCCGGGAACTGTTTGCCGAGGCGCTGGCGCTTTTGCAGTCCTGCGATCCGCCGGGCATTGGCGCCCGCCACCTGCGCGAGTGTCTGCGCCTGCAGTTGGACCGGGTGCCGGCCGGACGGCGGGACCTGGTGCGGACCCTGATTGATCACCACCTGGACGCCGTGGCGGCGGGCAAGTTGGCCGCGATTGCCAAGCAACTGCACACCTCCCCCAGAGAGGTGCAGGCCGCCGTGGACGAGCTGCGCCGCCTCAACCCGCGTCCGGGGTATGCCTACAAGGCAGGGCGCCCCGAGTACATCGTGCCAGATCTCTTGGTGCATCGCGACGGGGCCCGGTACGTCGTCCTGCACAACGACCACGCCGAGCCTTCGCTGCGCGTCAATCCGCACTACCACCGCATGCTGGCGCGGGCGGAGGACGAGGAGACCCGCCAGTACCTGGCCAAGAAGCTGCACGCCGTGCAGTGGTTCGCGCGCTGCCTGGAGCAGCGCCGGGTGACGCTGTACCGGGTCGGGGAAGCGATTGTCGAGTACCAGCGCGCCTTTTTCGATCACGGTGTCTCCGCGTTGAAACCGCTGACACTTCGCCAGGTGGGCGAGGCCCTGGGGCTTCACGAATCGACCATCAGCCGGGCGACGCGCGGAAAGTACATGCTGACGCCGCGCGGACTGTTCGAGATGAAATACTTTTTCACTGCCGAGGTGGCGGCGGCCGGCGGATCGACCTCGGCCGGCGCCGTGAAGTTCGCCATCCGGCGCCTCATCGAAGCGGAAGACCCGCAGCACCCGCTCTCCGACGAAGCGCTGGCGCACCGCCTGCAGGACGAAGGCATGTACATCTCCCGGCGGACCGTGGCCAAGTACCGTGAGGAGATGCAGATTCCGCCGTCGTGGCGGCGGCGGCGGTTCGCCGAATGACGCGTTGCACCCGCGTTTTGAAGGCGCATTCTGATTTGCGTTTGGCCGCGCCTTGGCATACAATGGAGTCAAGAACGAGCGCTCCTCGGGCGCGGTTTCTTTTCCTCCATGTGGGACATTTTTTAGTACACAGGGACCAAAAAGGTCCCGGAGGTCGACAGGCGTGGATGTGTTGGAGCTGTCCGCCGTTCGGCGGATCGTGCCGGAATTGATGGAGACGCTGCAGGCCCGGGTCCAGATCCTGCACCGCATTCGCCTGCTGCAGCCGGTGGGCCGGCGGGCGTTGGCCGCGGCGATGGGAATCACGGAACGGGTGCTGCGTGCGGAGGTCGAATTCCTGCGCCGGCAGGGGCTGCTGGTGTTCAACCCGGCGGGCATGTCGCTCTCCGAACAGGGGTACGCTCTTCTTGAACAATTGGAAGGGGTGCTGGCGGCCGTCGAGGGCAGAGGAGAACTCGCCCAACGCCTGTCGCGCGCGCTCGGCATCCCGCATGTGACGGTGGTGCAGGGCGACTCCGACGAGGAGGCCTGGGTGAAGGACACCCTCGGCCTGCAGACCGCACTGTACCTGCGCGAGACCCTGACGGAGGGAGACGTCCTGGCGGTGACCGGTGGCACGACGATGTCGGCGGTCGCCGAGATGATGCCGGCCAAGGGCCCGCGGCTGCGGATCCGGGTCGTCCCCGCCCGCGGCGGACTCGGGGAGAACGTCGACATCCAGGCGAACACCATCGCGGCGCGCCTGGCGGAGCGCCTGGGCGGCACCTCCATCATGCTGCACGTCCCGGATCAGTTGAGCCCGGAGACGTTGGAGCACTTGACCAGTGAACCGCTGGTGCAGGAGCGGCTGCAGGAGGTTCGCGAGGCCACCGTCGTCGTCCACGGTATTGGGGACGCCCTGACGATGGCCCGCCGGCGGCAGTTGGCGGCCGAAGAACTGGCTGTCCTGCGCGCGCGGGGGGCGGTCGCCGAGGCTTTCGGGTACTTTTTCGACGCCCAAGGCGAAGCGGTCCACGCCATGACGACCGTCGGGCTGCGGCTTGAGGATTTGGCCCAGCTCCGCCTCGTCATCGCGGTGGCGGGCGGTGCCTCGAAGGCCAAGGCCATCGCCGCTGCCGCCAAAGCGTACCGGATGGACGTGTTGGTGACAGATGAAGGCGCTGCAACCACCATCCTGGCGGATGGTGTGCAACATCGTACAGGAGGGGACGAATCATGACAATCCGCGTGGGGATCAACGGTTTCGGGCGCATTGGCCGCAACGTCTTCCGGGCGGCGCTCAAGCGTCCAGAGGTCGAGATTGTGGCGGTCAACGACCTGACGGACGCGAAGACCCTGGCGATGCTGCTGGAGTACGACTCGGTGCACGGCCGCCTCGGCACCGAGGTCCGGGCCGAGGAGGGGGCGCTCATCGTCGACGGGCGCCGCGTCCGGGTGCTGGCCGAGCGCGACCCGGCCAATCTGCCCTGGGCCGAGCTGGGAGTTGAATTGGTGATTGAGTCGACCGGGCGCTTCACCGACAAGGAGAAGGCCCAGGTGCATATCACCCACGGCGGCGCGAAGAAGGTCATCATCTCCGCCCCGGCGAAAAACGAGGACATCACCATCGTCATGGGGGTCAACGAGCAGGCGTACGATCCGGAACGCCATCACGTGATCTCGAACGCGTCCTGCACGACCAACTGCCTGGCGCCGGTGGCCAAGGTCCTCGACGACACCTTCGGGATCGTCCGCGGCCTGATGACCACCGTGCACTCGTACACGAATGATCAGCAGATCCTCGATCTGCCGCACAAAGACCTGCGCCGGGCCCGCGCCGCCGCGCTGTCCATCATCCCGACGACGACGGGCGCCGCGAAGGCGGTCGGCCTGGTGCTGCCGCACCTCAAAGGCAAGCTGAACGGCATGGCGATGCGCGTACCGACGCCGAACGTGTCGGTGGTCGACCTGACGGCGGAGTTGAAGCGCCCGGCCACCGTGGAGGAGATCAACGGTGCGCTGCAGGCGGCGGCCGCGGACGGGCTCAAGGGCATCCTTGCCTTCACCGACCAGCCGCTGGTGTCGCGGGACTTCAACGGCGACCCGCACTCGGCCATCGTGGACGGCCTGTCCACCATGGTGATGGAAGGCAACCTGGTGAAGGTCGTCGCCTGGTACGACAACGAGTGGGGTTACTCCAACCGCGTGGTCGATCTCGCGGCCTACATCGCGAGCAAGCTGCCGGCGGCCGTCCGCTGAGTCCGCCAAGGTTTCACGGGCGTTTCGCTCCGTGTGTGGCTGCGCAAGTCACTTCGCGAAACGCCCATGCAGCAGACGAGATGAAAATCATCCCTGTGTGTGTTACGATTTGGCTGACGATACACGGCGGCCGAACGGGCGCGGGACGACTGCTCACGCAGCTCGCCGCAGGGTGGCATGGGCGGCTCCCGGTGCGGCGGGGGCCGCTCGTTTAGTTGCTGGAGGAGGGGGTGGGGCGCGGCGCGCAGCGGCTTGCGCAGCAGAAGCGAAGCGCCGCGCCCCACACCATTTTAGAGGTGAACCGTATGAACAAACAGACGGTGCGCGATGTCGACTGGAAGGGCAGACGAGCCCTGGTGCGGGTGGATTTCAACGTGCCGATGCAGGACCGGCGCATCACCGACGACACGCGCATGCGGGCCGCGCTGCCGACGCTGCGCTACCTGCTCGAACGCGGCGCCGCCGTGATCCTGATGAGCCATCTCGGCCGCCCCAAGGGGCAGCGGGTGGAGAAATACTCGCTTGAGCCCGTCGCGGAGCACCTGCGGGCGCTCTTGCCGGGCGTCGAGGTCCGCTTCGCGACGGACTGCGTCGGAGACGAGGCGGAGCAGGCCGCCCGCGGCCTCGCGCCTGGGCAGGTGCTCGTGCTGGAGAACCTGCGCTTTCACCCGGAGGAGGAGAAAAACGATCCCGCTTTCGCGCAGGCACTGGCCCGCCTCGGGGATGTGTACGTGAACGACGCCTTCGGCGCCGCCCACCGAGCCCACGCCTCGACGGAAGGGGTGGCCCGTTACCTCCCCGCGGTGGCCGGGTTGTTGATGGAGCGGGAGATTGACGTGATGGGGCGGGCGCTGGAGCAGCCCGAGCGGCCGTTCGCGGCCATCATCGGCGGGGCGAAGGTGTCCGACAAGATCGGCGTGATTGAGAACCTGTTGCCGAAAGTCGACCACCTGCTCATCGGCGGCGGGATGGCGAACACGTTCCTCGCGGTCCAGGGACACGACATGGGCAAGTCGCTGGTGGAGACGGAGGCCCTGGACACGGCGCGCCGGTTGTTGCAGGCGGCGGCGGACAGCGGGGCGCAGTTGTGGTTGCCGGTCGACCTGGTGGTGGCGGACCGGTTCGCCGCGGACGCGGAGCGCCGCGTGTGCGCTGCGGGTGAGGTTCCGCCGGACGGGATGGCCCTCGACATCGGCCCGGAGACGGCGGCGAAGTATCAGGCGGTCATCCGGCAGGCCAGGACGGTGATCTGGAACGGCCCCATGGGCGTGTTCGAGATGCCCGCGTTCGCCGGCGGGACGTTGGCCATCGCGGAGGCGATGGCACAGGCGCAGGGCGTGACCATCGTCGGCGGGGGAGACTCCGTCGCGGCGGTGGAGCAGGCCGGACTCGCGGATCGGATGACGCACGTGTCGACCGGCGGCGGGGCGTCGCTCGAGTTCCTCGAGGGCAAGACCTTGCCCGGGGTCGCCGCGTTGCGCGATAAGGGGGAATCCTGATGACGCGGCGGCAATTGTTGGCGGGCAACTGGAAGATGAACAAGACGGTGGCCGAGGCGCGGGCGTTCGCGGAGGCTATCGGGCGACAGGCGGACGCGTTTGCGGGCGAGGCGGATTTCGCGGTGTGTCCGCCTTTCACCGCGCTGCACGTCCTGCGCGTCACGCTGCCGGCGCGCGTCGCGCTCGGGGCGCAGAATGTGTACTTCGAGCCGAAGGGCGCGTTCACGGGCGAGGTGTCGGCCGAGATGCTGGCGGAAGCCGGGGTCCGGTACGTGATTGTCGGGCACTCCGAGCGGCGTCACCTGTTCGGGGAGACGGACGCCTTGGTCGGCAAGAAAGTGGAAGCGGTGCTGGGCGCGGGGATGACGCCCATCCTGTGCGTCGGTGAGGACCTGCGCGAGCGGCAGTTGGGCCACACCGAGCGCGTGGTCGAACGGCAGACGAAGGCCGCGCTGGCCGGGGTCGATGCGGGCCGGGCCGGTGAAGTGGTGATCGCGTACGAGCCGGTGTGGGCCATCGGCAGCGGCCAGACTCCGGCGCCGGAGGACGCGCAGCGGGTGGTCGCGCACATTCGCCGCGTGGTGGAACAGGAGAAGGGCAAGGAGGCGGCCGGGCGCGTGCGGATCCTGTACGGGGGCAGCGTCACGGCCGACAACATCGCTGGATTCACCGCGCAGCCGGACATCGACGGGGCGCTGGTCGGCGGGGCGAGCCTCCAACCGGACGGGTTCGTCCGCATGGCCAAAGCCATCACGAAAGGGGCGAGCGCATGACGGTCGGGCAGCACACCTGGTCGAGCGATCCGTTTGAGCGGCGGCGGCCGCCCTCGGGCGTCGGGATGGTCGCGCTCATCATCCTGGACGGCTTCGGCCTGCGCGAGGAGACGTACGGCAACGCGGTGGCGCAGGCGCGAAAGCCGGTGTTCGACGCCCTGTGGGCGAAGTACCCGCACACGACACTCAAGGCGAGCGAAGAGGCGGTGGGGCTTCCGGAAGGGCAGTTCGGCAACTCCGAGGTCGGCCACTCCAACATCGGCGCCGGGCGCATCCTCTACCAGGACCTGACGCGCATCAACAAGGACATCGAGACGGGCGCGTTTTTCGAGAACCCGGCCTTGCGCGGGGCGATGGAGCACGTGCTGCGCCACGGGACGGCGTTGCACCTGTACGGGCTGGTGTCGGACGGGGGCGTGCACAGCCACGTCCGGCACCTGGTGGCGCTGCTGCAGATGGCGCACCGGATGCGCGTGCCGAAGGTGTTCGTGCACGCATTTCTCGACGGACGTGACGTAGACCCGCATTCGGGGCGGCAGGACATCGAGCGCCTGATGGCCGAGATGGAGAACCTGGGCACCGGGCGCATCGCGACCATCCAAGGGCGTTACTATGCCATGGATCGGGACAACCGTTGGGAGCGCACGGAGAAGGCCTACCGGGCGATGGTGTACGGGGAGGGCGAGCGGGCGACCGATCCCCTGCAGGCCCTGGAGGACAGCTACCGCAGGAGCATCACGGACGAGTTCATCCTCCCGACCGTCATCGTCGGCGAGGACGGCAAGCCGGTGGGGCTGATTCAGGACGGCGACGCGGTCATCATGTTCAATTTCCGGCCTGACCGGGCCATCCAGATCTCCAGGGTGTTCACTAATGAAGATTTCCGCGAGTTCGATCGCGGACCCAAATTCCCGCACGTGCACTACGTGTGCATGACGAAGTTCAGTGAGCTGGTCGGCGGGACGGTCGCCTACCAGCCCGTGAATTTGGATAACACCGCGGGCGAGGTGTTTGCGCAAAACGGCCTGCGGCAGCTGCGCATCGCCGAGACGGAGAAGTACCCGCACGTGACGTTCTTCTTCTCGGGCGGGCGCGAGGACCCGTTCCCGGGGGAGGAGCGGGTGCTCATCCCGTCGCCGAAGGTGGCGACCTACGACCTCAAGCCGGAGATGAGCGCGTACGAGGTGGCCGACGTGGCGGTGGAACGGATTCGGTCCGGGGAGATTGACGTGATGATCCTCAACTTTGCCAACCCGGACATGGTCGGGCACACCGGCGTCATGGAGGCGGCGGTCAAAGCCGTCGAGGCCGTGGACGAGTGCCTCGGCAAGGTGGTGGACGCCGTGCTCGCCCAGGGAGGCATCGCTCTGGTGACGGCCGATCACGGCAACGCCGACATCATGATTAACCCGGACGGCGGGCCGTGCACCACGCACACCCTGAGCCGGGTGCCGCTCATCGTCACGAAACCGGGCATCGCGCTCCAGGAGGGCATCCTGGCCGACCTGGCGCCGACCATGCTCGATCTGCTCGGCGTGGCCCAGCCCAAAGAGATGACCGGCCATTCGCTGATTGTGAAATCCTGAGGATGACACCGTGTGGCGCCGGCCGCGGCGGCCGGTCCACCGAAAAAAGAGGGGGATCCCATGTCCGAGATCTTTGACATCCACGCCCGCGAGGTGCTCGACTCGCGCGGCAATCCCACCGTCGAGGTGGAGGTGCAACTGGAGACCGGGGCCATCGGGCGGGCGATTGTGCCGTCCGGCGCGTCCACCGGCACCCATGAGGCCGTGGAGTTGCGCGACAACGACAAGCAGCGCTACCTCGGCAAGGGTGTGCGGCAGGCGGTCAAGAACGTGATCGAAATCATCGGACCGGAATTGATTGGCGAAGACGCGAACGATCTCGTCGCCATCGACCAGACCCTCATTGCCCTCGACGGCACGCCGAACAAGGGCAAGTTGGGCGCCAACGCCATCCTCGGCGTCTCCATGGCGGTGGCCAAAGCGGCCGCGGCGGATGCGGACATGCCGCTGTACCGCTATCTGGGCGGCTTCAACGCGCGCCTGTTGCCGGTGCCGATGATGAACATCCTCAACGGCGGCAAGCACGCGGACAACACGGTGGATATCCAGGAGTTCATGGTGGTGCCGCACGGGGCCAAGACGTTCCGTGAGGCGCTGCGCATGGGCACCGAGGTGTTCCACCACCTGAAGGCCGTCCTGAAGGACCAGGGCCTCGCCACCACCGTCGGCGACGAGGGCGGCTTCGCGCCGAACGTGAAGACCAACGAGGACGCCATCGCCCTGATTGTTCGGGCCATCGAGAAGGCGGGTTACACACCGGGGGATCAGGTGTCCATCGCGCTGGACGTCGCCTCCTCGGAGCTGTACCAGGACGGCCGCTACGTGTTCGCGGGCGAAGGCGTGACGCGCACCTCCGACGAGATGATCCGCTATCTGGAGGAGCTCATCTCCCGCTATCCCATCCTCTCCATTGAGGACGGACTGGCGGAGGACGACTGGGAGGGGTGGGAGAACCTCACCCGGGCTCTCGGCGGCCGCGTCCAGCTGGTGGGGGATGACCTCTTCGTCACCAACACGGAGCGCCTCAGCCAGGGCATCGCCCGGGGGGTCGGCAACTCCATCCTGGTGAAGGTCAACCAGATCGGCACCCTGACCGAGACGTTCGCCTGCGTCGAGATGGCGAAGACGGCCGGGTACACCGCCATCATTTCCCACCGCTCGGGGGAGACGGAGGATACGACCATCGCCGACATCGCCGTGGCGACGAATGCCGGGCAGATTAAGACGGGGGCGCCGAGCCGCACCGACCGGGTCGCCAAGTACAATCAGCTTCTGCGCATCGAGGAGCAGTTGGGGTCTGCCGCGGTGTACGCGGGGGCGGTCGCATTCGCGAAGTTGCCGCAGTGACCGGGTGAACCGGCGGCTGGAGGAGCTTCACAAGCGCGTGGTGCACGAAGAGGGGGGCGTAAAACGCCCCCCTTTGTCACGCCGTCACGCCCAAGGCTGCGGCGGGTCCCCTTTCTCCGCCGGGGGATCCGCGAACGTCGCGGCGGGCGTGTTGACCAGGTCGTAGATCACGCTCTCCAACCGTTGCCGGGCTGCCTCCTGGACGAACTTCGGGATCCGGAACTGGTTCATCGCGTCTTTCGCACAGCGGATCATCGCGTTCGCTCGGTCTTCGGTGATGGGGATGTGCCGATGCGCCTCGTGCATGCGAAAGTCGCTGTGCCTTTGGGTCCATCGTTTGGGTCCGCCGAGCATCTCCATGGCGAAATCCTTGTAGGCCGCTTTGATGGGCGAAATGTCGTCGGGATACAACGGTCCCAGGTCGGGATCCGCTTGGACACGGCGGAAGAACTCGTCCAACAGCCCGTCCAGCTTGGCCTCTCCGCCCATGAGTTCAAACATGGTCTTCTGCAGCACGCCAAAACCCTCCCTCGTTGTGCGCACCGGATGGCGCTCGTTTCCACAGGGTTTCCGTTCCAGGCGGGTTTTACACGGCCATTCCGGTCGAGGGCTGTCCATTGTCAGCCTGCCGGGTTCCGTGATAGACTGAAGGCATCTGTGGATACCGGCGTGTCTCCGCCCAAGCCTGCCCGTCCGGGCGGGTGTTCGGAGAGGGTGGAAGGCAGGGGGTGATAGGATGCTTGCGGCCGCAAAAGTGGTGTTGGCCGTCCTGTCGGTGATCCTCATTGCGGTGATTCTGCTGCAATCGGGGCGCAGCGCGGGCCTGTCGGGTGTCATCACGGGAGGGCCCGACCAGATGGTGGGCCGCCGTGCGCGCGGCATGGATTCGTTCTTGGCCAAGGTGACCGTGGTTCTCGCGGTGCTGTTCTTCATCACCACGTTCACCATCGCCTACCTCTTTGTGCATCAATCCTGAAGGACTTCGGTGAGTGCCGTCGCGGGACGGCACTTTTCTGTTTGCGCGGGCCGGGCGGGCCGTTTCGCTTCTGCTGCGCAAGCCGCGGCGCGCAGCATGAACGAAGGGATACGCCCATGCAGGAGGAGGTCACGCGATGACGGCCGGGTTGTGTGTATTGGTGCACGGGTTCACGGGTTCCCCGGAAGAACTGACTCCGCTTGCGGACAGGCTGCGCGAAGCCCATTATGAGGTGGCCCTGCCGTTGTTGGCCGGCCACGGCCAGGCAAAGGATGATCTGAGGCGGGCGACGGCCAGCGCGTGGATCCAGAGTGTGGTCTCTCACGTGCGCGCGGCCGCCGGAACCAAGCCGGTGCATCTGGTGGGGTTCTCCATGGGCGCGATGATCTGCGCCACCGTGGCCCGCCGGCAGACGGTGGCTTCGCTGACCATGCTGGCGCCGGCCGTGTATTATGCGGGGCCGACGCAGATGTTCCGGCAGATCGCCGGGGTGATCAAGGACACCTGGGCGACGAGGGCGACGCCGGGCCAGTTGCGCCAGCGGATCGACAAGGTGGCGAACACGCCGCTGCAGAGCTTGATGCAATTCCGGCGCGCGGTGCAGTTGGGCAAGTCCGCGCTGCCGTATCTCACGCTGCCGGTGTGCGTGGTGCATGGGGAAAAGGACGAAGTGGTGGAGCCGCGATCCGCGCTGTATGTTCACGGCGCGGTACAAAGCCCGGTCAAGGAACTGCACTTGATCCCGAACGCGGGACACATGTTGTGTTACAGCGCGCAGGCGAACCAGGTCGCCGACATCGTCCTGAATTTTTTGGAACGAATTGATCCATCTTCCAAACGGCCGCCCGATTGTGAAATGCCTTAGGCGCCACGGATTGCACTCGCTCTGCTTGTCTCATACTATGAGAAGGACGTGAAAACGGGAGCGGTGTGAAATGGACAGGCAAGCGGGCGGAGGTGAGGAGATGGTCAGCCGCGGACAGGTCATCGAATACATGCAGTTGGACGCGTACCGTCCGATGACGGTGGAGGAACTGACGGAGGCGTTCGGCATCGAGGACGCCGAATCCTTCAAGGCGTTCGTGCGCCTGTTGAACGAAATGGAGGCCAAGGGCGAGGTGGTGCGTACGCGCACCAACCGGTATGGCGTTCCGGAGCGCATGAACCTGGTGGTCGGCCGGCTGCAGATGAAAGCGCGTGGCTACGGATTCCTCATCCCGGACGCGGCGGGAGAGCCGGACGTGTACATCCCGGCCGACGAGCTGGGCGGGGCGATGAGCGGCGACCGGGTGATGGCCCGGGTGGAGAAGGTCTCGGCCGGGGCCCGGCGGGAGGGCAAGATCATTCGCGTGCTGGAACGGGCCAACCATCGGGTGGTCGGCAAAGTGACCAAGTATCGCAATCACGCGTTCGTCACACCGTTGGACAAACGGATGGGGCAGGACATCTTCATCCCCGGGGACCGGGTGCTCGGCGCCCATGACGGCGACGTGGTGGTCGTGGAGATCACCGAGTTCCCGACGGCCACGCGCGGGCCGGTGGGCCAGGTGGTCGAGGTGCTGGGGCAACCGGATGCCCCCGGGATCGACATCCTGGCGGTCATCCGCAAGTACAACCTGCCGGAGGCGTTTCCGGAGGAGGTGCTGGCGGAGGCGGAGCGCATCCCGCTGGAGTTGAGTGAAGAGGACTACGCGGGCCGGCGCGATCTGCGCTCTGAGGTAATTGTAACCATCGACGGCGAAGACGCGAAGGACCTGGATGACGCGGTGCAGGTCAAGCGGTTGGACAACGGCAACTACCTCCTCGGGGTGCACATCGCCGACGTGAGCTACTACGTCCGCGAGGGCACCCGGCTCGACCAGGAGGCGTACCGCCGCGGCACGAGCGTGTACTTGGTGGATCGCGTCATCCCGATGCTGCCGCCGCGCCTTTCCAACAACGTGTGTTCGCTGAATCCGAAGGTGGATCGCCTGACGCTGTCGTGCGTGATGGAGATCACGCCGGCTGGCGAGATCGTCCGCCACGACATCTTCCCGAGCGTCATCCGCACCACCGAGCGCATGACCTACACGGCGGTCAACCGGATTTTGGTGCATCACGATCCGGAGATGATGGCCCGCTACGAGGCGCTCGTGCCCAATTTCCGGCAGATGGAGGAGCTGGCGCTGATCCTGCGCCGGCGCCGGATGGACCGGGGGGCGATTGACTTCGATTTCGAAGAGGTCAAGGTGGTGGTGGACGACCTCGGCCATCCCACCGACATCGTGCCGCGCGAGCGGGGCATCGCCGAGCGGATCATCGAGGAGTTCATGCTGGCCGCCAACGAGACGGTGGCCGAGCACTTTCACTGGCTTGGGGTGCCGTTCGTGTTCCGCATTCACGAGGAGCCGGAGTTGGAGAAGATGCTCGAGTTCAACGAGTTCATCCATAACTTCGGCTACCACGTGAAGGGCCTGGGCAGCCGCATTCATCCGCGCGCCCTGCAGGAGGTGCTGGAGAAGTGCCGGGGCACCCGGGAGGAGCGGGTGATTGCGACCCTGATGCTGCGGTCCATGCGCCAGGCGCGCTATTCCCCGGAGCCCGTTGGCCACTTCGGCCTGGCGGCGCAGTACTACACGCATTTCACTTCGCCCATTCGCCGTTATCCGGACCTGATGGTGCACCGCGTCATCCGCGACGTCCTGGTGGGGCGGATGCACGGGGCGCGCGAGGAGCGCATGCGGGAGTTCGTGGCGGACGCGGCGGCCCACTCGAGCATCCGGGAGCGCGTCGCCCAGGACGCGGAGCGGGAGACGGACCAACTGAAGATGGTCGAGTACATGCTCGATCACGTCGGCGAAGAATTCGACGGCCTCATCTCGGGCGTCACCCAGTTCGGCCTGTTCGTCCAACTGACGAACGGAGTGGAAGGGCTGATTCACATCAGCTACCTGACGGACGACTATTACGTCCTGAACGAGAAACAGATGGCCCTGGTCGGCGAACGCGCACGGCGCGTCTTCCGACTGGGCGATCCGGTCCGGGTCCGGGTCACAGGCGCCAATAAGGAGGAGTTGACCGTCGACTTCGAGCTGGTGGTTCATCACCGGGAGGGCACCCTGGTGATAGACGACGGCGTCGAGTCGGTGGTCTACGACGAGGACCTGCCGCCGCGGGAGCGCCGGCGCGCCGTGGCCGAGCGCGCGGCGAAGGCGCGGCGGCCTCGGGGAGCCCGGGGGGCGCGGGACATGCGGGGCGCTTGGGGAACGCGAGGGGCTTGGACAAGCGAATCCGACGCCGATGACGCGTTCGACGGGCGAAGGCGGCGGGCAGCGGGATCGGACGGGTCGGCGGGATCGACGGGATCAGACGGATCAGCCGCGGAGGCATGGACGGAATCGGGTGCGGGTGGCTCGCGCAAACAGCGCGGCCGGCGCAGGGCGCGCGCCGAGGTGGACTTTGCCGGCGCAATCGCACCGCACGGGCGAGGCCGCAATGGCGGCACCGGAAGCCGCCGGAATGCGAAAGCAGCGAAGGCTGCCAAGGCCGCGAAGGGTGTCCGGGGGGCCAAGGGTGGCAAGGGTGCCAAAGGGGTCGGGGCATCCAAAGGCGCCGGCACGGGCGGCTCGAAGCGCGGGCGCAAGGTGCGAGGGATGGAGCTGGCTCCCGCTTCGGACCCGGACCGGGTGCAGTGGTCGGACCCGCCGCATTGACCGCCGGTGGATCGCAAGGCGGGATGTCAAAACGGTCGTTGCCGTCTCTTCGTCTCCGTGATACGATAAGGGGTGCGCCAAATGGGCGAAAGAGGCGGGTGATGTGCGGTGGCCAAGGCGAACGACGGGCAGACCCTGGCGCAGAACCGGAAGGCGTACCACGATTACTTCATCGAGGAGACCTACGAAGCCGGGATTGTGCTCAAGGGCACCGAGATCAAGTCCATCCGGCGGGGTTCCGTCAACCTCCGCGATGCGTATGCGCGCGTCGAGGATGGCGAGGTCTGGCTGCACAACATGCACGTCAGCCCGTACGAACAGGGGAACCGGTTCAATCATGAACCGCTGCGATCCCGCAAACTCCTCCTACATCGGGCGGAGATCCGGAAGCTCATCGGCGCGGTCAAGGAGAAGGGCTATACCCTGGTACCGACGCGGCTGTACCTGAAAAACGGCTTCTGCAAGGTCGAGATTGGCCTGGCGAAGGGCAAGAAGCTGCACGACAAGCGCGAGGCGATGAAGCAGCGCGACGCCAACCGCGAGATCCAGCGGGCGCTGCGCGAGCGCAACCGCTGAGCAGCCCGTGTGGCCCGGGATGCGGGACGCGTTGGGCGCGGCGGCTGTTGGATCGGGGTGTCTGCGGGGCACATTACCCGGGGGGTGTGGACAACTGCGGCCGCCACCGTGGGCAATGCATTCGCGTTTCTGTTGGCAGGAGTGCCAGCGGATCGCCGTTGTCAAGGCGCGGACGGGCGTAGTATGATGAAGGGTGCCGGAAAGCCTGCGTCTTTCCGGTGTCATCTCGGTTGGGATGCCGAGGTGGGGACGTGTGAAGGCTGATTCACCCCAAAACAAGACCGGCATGACCGGGCACCTCGTTGCGCTTTGCCTTCCAACATGGGGGCGTTTTGGATTCGACGGGGATTGTTCGAGCATGAACGGCGGGTCGTGGGGCCGCGGGGCCACGTAAAAAACGCGGACCTAAATTAACTGGCAAAGCGAAACGCTTTTCCACCAACAACCTCGCCCTGGCTGCCTAATCGCACCCAGGCCGTCGCCTAGCGCATCGCCCGTGTGCGCTTGGTGACGTCACCTCAGCGGGCTGGACGGCCGCCTCGCTCACGGGCGGCGGTCGAGACCTTCGTGAGCTGACCTGCTGGCCAGCGTGTGCATCCGCGGGCCGCAGGGACACCCAGTAGATGTACTACACCCGTAGAAGTTCATGTGGCGAGATCTTCGGACGCGGGTTCGACTCCCGTCGCCTCCACCATCCGAAATCCGGGCGAAGCACAAAAATCTGTGCTTCGCCTTTTGCATTGTTCGTGCCCGACACTCATTTCGCGGCCCAGCGCCTCCGCATGAAAGTGGTCATACAGGGGGATATTCACAAAGACTGAACGATTGACGAGACACCTGTCGGTGTCCTAAAATAGGACACTGATGGGTGTCGTTTTGGGAATTGTGGCGTTGGAGAGGGTGATGTTGACAGACAAAAGTCAAATGCGGGATGTTTATCACGCCATTGCCGATCCAACTCGGCGCAAACTGCTTCGCCTCTTGGCAGATGCAGAAGAATTGCCTCTCCATGCGTTAACGGTTCACTTTCAAATGGGGCGTACAGCGGTTTCCAAGCATTTGGCAGTCCTCAAAGATGCCGGTCTCGTAACCGAGCGAAGAGTCGGCAGGGAAACGCTGTATCGATTGAATGCTGATCCGTTAAGGCAAATTCAAGATTGGGTATCTTATTACGAGAAATTCTGGAAGGAAAGAATGGACGTTCTAAGTCATTTATTACAGGAGGAACAAAAAATGAAATCCATTTCACTGGATTTTCACTTTAAGAGTCCAATCGAGAAGGTGTGGTTCGCTTTAACGGATTCGGATACGCTTTCGAAATGGATGATGTTTAAGGAGAATAACTTCAAGCCGGTCGTTGGACATAAATTTCAGCTTCGGATGGAGCCGACAGGAGGGTGGAACGGCGTTGTAGAGGGTGAAGTCCTCGAAGTGGACGAGCCTCATCGGTTATCGTACACATGGGTAAGCCTTGGGGAACGCAATACGGTGACTTGGACGTTGAAACAGCATGAGGATGGAACGACTCATGTGCATCTCGACCAAACCGGTATCAGTTCGGAGCAAGCAGTCAATGGAGCGAAATACGGTTGGCAGGCAATGGCTAAGCAGCTCGAAGGCGTGTTAGCAGAACTGTAACACGAATTTTATACATCAGAAGCAGTCGGAAAGGGGAACTTCCGAGATCCCTGGGGAGGAGAAGCGCGCGAGACCGCGGACAATGACCCGCACATCCAATTCTGTCTGTTCGGGGACTATCCCTCAGTCATCAAATGACTAAAACTCGGCCGCCGCAAGCCCCGGGGTTCAGCTCTGGGGATAAGGCGGCCAAAGCTTTTGTTCTTAATTAGATACCTTCATGTTGTATAATACTCTCATGGAGTACAAATCCAATCGAAACGTTGTGTATTCATGCAAATACCACATTGTCTGGTGCCCAAAGTATCGTCGAAAGGTTCTGGTGGGCGGTGTGGATGAACGGCTCAAGGAAATCCTCCAGGCCGTAGCGGAAGAACGCCAT
>NZ_FPBV01000001.1 GCF_900116805.1 Paenalicyclobacillus macrosporangiidus
GTTATTTTCCACGCCTTGGAGCTTGCGAATCCACTCAAGAACTGCGAAGCTATTGACAGAAGCCATCGTTGCGTTCCTCCTACTAGTTTGTTTCGACACACTCTAGTAGACACGCACGGTGGCTTCGTCGTCAATTGTGGACGACGCATTTTACACCACTACTTGAGACTTTAACACGGTCTGTATTCGGCATGATGTTCAGTGAGCCTGCGTTGATCTCGGTTACAATGGCATTCATCGTACTGGAATCACGAACCAACTTTGCGGTTGCATGAGTTTGGTCATATTTTGTAACTATTATGAAATCTGGTGGCGTGGCAACAGGTGAAAACGTGGGGTGGCCACACCCCGCCAAGATGAACGACAGAAGAAGTGCTGTTGCAACCTGTTTCCTCATGCGATTCAACTCCCTGCATGTTAGACGCATAAGGAATGGACTCGTTACACGGAAGCCCGTCTTATTCGGCGGCACAACTCGCAAAGGAGATGCCTGGTTACCAGAGGCCGTGATTGAAGTCGCCTGTGCCGCCAGCAGACTGAAGAATATATATCTGGCCGCGGAGCATTCCTGCATTCAATAGTCCATACCCGTATAGTAAGTCTTTCGGTAGATCCCGCGAACAAACGTGTAAAGACGACGGTAGCTCTCAAAGTCCTCTTTGTACATGATGTGAATCGAATAGTCGGTGAATCGGTACACGATGACGGCGTCCATGATGTAGCCGCAGTATTCAGGCAGCCCCAGGTTAAAATAGTCAATCAAATGGGTGTCACCATACAAGAGGCCGCGCCCGCAAGGAATCTGCATGCCCATGTTGTAGGTTCGAGCACCCATACTCGTCCACTCAACCCACTCACGTGCATACGGTCCTTTCCCATAATAATTGGCGTTCACTGCAGCCACGTCAAAACCAAATTGGCGCCATTCCCAGAACGCATGCGATCCGTAGTTCGGCAGCCACAGCGTCAATCGATTGCGGGCATGAATTTCCTCATTGACCCGGGTGACCAGCTGTGCGTCTTCTTCAGGCAGTATGACTTCCCTGAGCCATACAAAGCCACGAAAAATGAGCTTGTTGTGCAGTTGCGGAGACTGCTCCCAACGTTGCAAAAACGCATCCATCCACCACTTGAGGGCCTCCAAACGGTCTCCATCATCGGCAAAATTCAGCGTTTTTCCGTTGACGTCTCCAAAATGCAATTGACCACGGTGAGGATAGGGAAGCGACACCCACACGTCGACCGGATCACTTGAGGCGTTCCACAGCGCTTCCAGATTTCGTCCAGGGGTATACAATTCTTCGATCCAGTTTTTCCAGGTATCCTTTCCGGCCGCTTCCCCGAACGGATGGGCCAAGGGGTGCATGGATGCCGTACCGATCGCGACACACATGAAGATAAACGAACGAAACATGCGATCGAAATGGCTTCCATTTGGCAAGGTGAACTCGAGCGCCGGCTTGAGGAGCAGCTCGGTCCATACCTCTTGACCACCACAAGGTAGGACGACGATTTGGTCTTCAATTCCGAGTTCGTGCCCAGAGAGATATTTGTAGCTCACGCCAGGAATCCCCCCTACCATGTCTTGGCGCATGGTATGCGTCAACACTTCCTTCCGAACCGGTCATTCACCACAACGCGATTTCCAATGTGCTCACTGGCCCGAACACGCTGTGACAATCGCTTGTATGATACGACGAGTTGATTTGGAGGAGGGCGTTGACATGTTCGTTTTGCATGCTCCAACCGAGATTGCTGGTCAAATGGGATTGCTTTGCGGAGGGCTTCGTTCCATCGGGATCCGTGCCACTGGCTACAACTGGTTTCAATCCTACATTCAGTACAACGAAAACATCATCAATACGGATGCGTTTGAGCTGGCGCACTTCGCTTACTATCTCACGAGAGATGCCGATGTGTTGCATTTTCACAATGGGGACACGCTCACTGTCGGACATACGGAATTGCCAGCGTTGAAGGCCATGGGGAAAAAGATGGTCATGCATCATTGGGGAGGCGACGTTCGAGCCAAGTGGCGTACCCGGCAACTGAATCCTTATGAACTTACAGATGCTTATTTCCCGGACGAGGAAATTGACCGCCACTTACGCCAGCTGTCTGAGTATATCCCGACCGCGATCGTACAGGACTACGAGTTGTATCCATACGTCAAGGACTATTATCAACATGTGCACGTATTACCCCTGGCTTGCAACGTCAAACAGATTGCGCCCGTATATCCTGACCCTGGGCGTGTGGTTCCCCTGGTCCTGCATGCTCCCACGAACCGCGAATTTAAAGGGAGCAAATATGTTGAACAGGCCGTTGAGCGATTGCGACCCATGGTACCCTTCGAATTCCAATTGATTGAGCACATGCCACATGCGAGAGCGATGGAAATCTATGCGCACGGTGACATCATTGTCGACCAGCTTCTCAGCGGCACTTACGGAATGCTCAGTGTGGAAGCCATGGCCCTTGGAAAAGTGGTTGTGGCGTACGTTCGTGACGATGTGAGAGCGCACCTTCCGGCCGACTTCCCGATTGTCGTGGCAACACCGGAAAACTTGGCCGATGTACTGCTTCCACTCCTACACAATGCGCAGTTGCGGCACGACATTGGGAAGAGAAGTCGTGCGTTTGTCGAACAGTTCCATGCCGTGGATCGGGTGGCCCAACAGTTGTTGGAAATCTACAGGACACTGTGATCCCGCCAATCCGAGAGGAAGGTGAGACGGGGGGTGATGACGAATGCACTCGTCAGCGTGGAGCCCGCGCGGATGTCAAAGGAGGGGCTGAGCGTGAGAAAGGTGGCCATCATCGGCTCGCCCGGGGCCGGCAAATCCACCTTCGCCCGCAGGCTTGGTGACATCACGGGGATTGAGGTGTACCACCTGGATCGTCTGTTCTGGAAACCGGGGTGGGTTGGGACGCCAAGGGAAGAGTGGAAGACGCTTCAACAGCAACTGATCCAAAACGAGTCTTGGATCATGGATGGTCATTACGGAGCCACCATGGACATTCGCATTCAAGCGGCGGACACGGTGATATTCTTGGACTTCCCACGGCGGGTGTGCCTCTGGCGAATTGCCAAGAGGGTTATCCGGTATCGTGGTCAAATCAGGCCCGACATGGCGGAGGGGTGCCCCGAGAAGGTGGATTTCGATTTCATTCGATACGCCTGGGGATTCAGACGGCGGGAGCAAGCGAGGATTGTCCAGCGGTTGGAAGAGGCGCGGCGAGAAGGGAAACAGGTCGTTCGGTTGAGCACGAGGCAGCAGGTTGAAAGGTATTTGGCTGGATTACAATCCTTCTGATGCCATCGGGCAGAGGAGCATTTCGCATCTCGGATTCGCAATCCAAGGAGGACCCTGTTTTGGCAAGGCAGGAGCAACGCAATGACATGGTGTTAACGGATGGGGACCTGGTTCTTCGCCCCATTGAGGAACGGGACCATGCGGTTCTGTGGCACTTCATCCATGGGCGGCCTGATCCGGAATGGAAGAAATGGGACGCTCCATACTTTCCGCTGGAGTACAGGGACTTTGAGTCATTCTGCAGGCAACTTCAGGAACGGTTGGATGCGGATGAGGGCGTGCCGTCGCGGCTCGTCATCGAAGTGTCGAGGGCTGTGATAGGCACCGTGTCCTATTACTGGGAACACAAACCGTCCAATTGGTTGGAAGTTGGAATTGTGATATACGATCCCGCGTTTTGGAACGGGGGTATCGGTACCCGGGCGCTCCGTTTATGGATCGATCACCTGTTCAAATCCATGCCGTCGTTGCCGAGGATCGGGCTTACCACGTGGTCGGGAAACGAACGGATGATGCGGTGCGCGGAGAAATTGGGGATGAAATTGGAAGGGCGTCTGAGGAAGTGCAGGTATTACAACGGGGCGTACTATGATTCCATTCGCATGGGTGTGCTCCGCGAGGAGTGGGAACAGCGGGCCATAGCCCCGTCTGCGGCACGCACCGACACCCGCCGAACGGGCGGGATGCAGGTGTGCGGATGTCCTTCGGGATCGCTGCACCACATTGAAATCAACGTGTCGGACCTTCGTCGGTCAGCGGAATTTTGGGGATGGTTCCTGAGCCTGCTCGGATACGAGCCGTATCAGGAATGGCACAGCGGGCGGAGCTGGAGGCTGGGGGATACGTACCTCGTGTTCGTCCAGGCCGAGCCACGATACCATCATCCGCCATATCATCGGCGTCGCGTGGGATTGAACCACCTGGCCTTTCACGCCGCCTCTCGTGCGCAGGTCGATAAGATCACGCAATTGCTCCGACAACGTGGCGTCAGCATCCTGTACGAGGATCGGCACCCGTATGCCGGCGGACCGGACCACTACGCGGTCTTCTTCGAGGATCCGGATCGTATCAAGGTAGAGGTGGTGGCGCCGTGACGCCTGATAACCATGAAGAGAAGAAGTACATAAAGCCAGCGTGATTTGTCCGGGGCGCCCAGTTTAAGGATTGTTTTGAAACCATTACCTTGTCTTCGCCGTCTAATCGGTTGGTGTCGGGTGAATGCATTCGCTGAGGTGAATGGGAATTCCACCGTCACGCCTTTCCACGTCCATCCAAGGAGGAGTCCTTCATGAGGAAGAGGTTGCTGACGTTGGCTGCTGCCTGCACACTGGCCGGTCTGCCGATCACGGTGGTTGCCGCGGGATCAGAACAGGCTGTAACCACCCAAAGCGCTGCTGGGCAACAGGCGGCGAGCAACGGGAACTATGCTGGTGTAACCGTCTCCGTCGGAGCGCGTGTCCGAACAGGGCCAGCGACTCCGTATCCTACAGTGAAAATCCTGCCGGGTGGCCAAACGGTACGGTTCACCAAGGTAACGGACGGGCAGAGGGTTGGGGGCACGAATGTTTGGTACTTTGATGCGAGTGACAACGGTTGGATTTCTTTTAGTGCCCTGAAATGGGTGAGTTACCCTGGGGTATTGGTTCGATACGGAAGTCAAGGGCCGTTTGTGGAGGAAGTTCAGTATCAACTGAATCGCCTGGGCTATCATTCTGGCACCGTTGATGGAATTTTTGGACCACAAACGCTGAGCGCGGTCCGCGCATTTCAACAAGTCCATGGACTGACCGCGGATGGCATCGTCGGACCTCTGACCTGGAGCAGGTTGTTTCCAAAATAACTCGGCTGCTTCCGATGAGATACATGACCTGTGCAACTCTGAGATGAACCCGTAAAGGTAACGATCCTGTTCCGATGCTGTCGACACCCCGTCGGCAGCATTCTCTGTGCCGCATGAATCCGCGCTCCAACGGAAAAGACGCGCCGCCAGTACGGTGAAGATCACAAACATCCCAACCGAGCCTTCCGGCATTGCCGATGACCCGGCGGCAGGTGGGCGCGGGGTTCATCTTGCGGCCTCCTGGGCGGTACCCACCGTGCCATGCTGCGTTCGGTAGTGTTTCGGGCTGCACCCGGTCATCTTGCGAAACACGGTGGAAAAGTGCGATGCACTCCGAAATCCCACCGCGAGGGCGATGTCCGTGATGGTTCGGAGGGGCTCGGTACGCAGCGCCTCTTTCGCCACTTCGATCCGTTTGGCGAACAGGTACTCCGCTGGAGTGACGCCGGTCCATCGTTTGAACGTCCGGTGCAGGTGATACGGGCTCATGCTCAGTTCCTGCGCCAGGGACTCCAACGTCAAGGGCTCTTCGAAGCGGCGATTTACGATGGCTTTCACCATATGCACCATTTCTTCGTCCGGCCGCAGGGGCGTATCGGGGCGGCAACGTTTGCAGGGCCGGAATCCGGCGGCCTGCGCTTCGCCGGCACTCTTGAAAATGCGGACATGCTCCGGCAGCGGCGCGCGGGACCGGCAGGACGGGCGGCAGAAGATGCCGGTGGTGGTCACGCCGTAGAAGAACCGGCCGTCGAATGTGGCATCGCAGTTCACAATCGCCTTCCACTGTGCTTCGTCCATACATTCCGCCTCCTGATTTCACTGTACCGCAATTTCGGCCGTTGAGTCAGTGTTTGGGAATATGACAGCAAGAAGGCAAAAGGCGTGTGAGTCCGCGCATGTTTAAACGGGGATCCGACTTTGCCAAGATGCTGCAACGCCCACTGTCACGTCCATTGAAGGTTACCGTGATCTAGCTGGAGGCACGATTCTACATCACCGCCTTGAAGCTTTTCACCTGGAATTTGTGGGTTCGAGGATGATGGCGGGGAAGGAATTGGAACAGCAGGTGGAGAAGCAAGAGCCGACGCTGAGCTCACCGGCAATCACACGCTACTTCGAAACGAATCGTGAATCTGCCCGGGGGTTACAAGGGTTGCGGTTTTTACCCTTCAATGGGGGTGAACTGAATATCGACAATAAAATGGACTTGAGCCCATTCCGGAAAACGTGCGTCGCACGACCGGGGGAGGGGATGGCGTGATGAAGTGGCGGTTCAAATCTGGGAAGTGGCCACGGTGGATGATCCAGCTCCATACCTACACCATCATCTCCTTTGTTCTGTTAATGTTGACGGGCGTGGCCCTGTTCGCGCCTCGTGTTCACGCCATGCTGATCCCGTACTTGCCGGTGATCTATGACGTTCACATCGTATTCGGCCTCGTCTTCGGCGTGACGTTGCTCACACCGCTGCTGGCCCGGCTGCCCGCCGGCAAATGGATTCGCCGTTTGGACTGGTTTATCCCCATGGTGTTCGGAGCCATCATTGTGATGACGGGGATTCTCATCTGGCAGGTGACCCGCTTTCCCACAACTTGGCGCAGCCGGGCTTTCCTCTGGCACGGGTGGATGTCATACGCGCTGTCCGCATGGCTGCTCATTCATGCAACGTATAAAGCAATGGGTTATCGGCCGGCCCGAGATGGTCTGAATGCCGGTTTGGATCCCACGCGAAGAATGTTCGTGAAATGGTTGGGGACCGGGGTCGTCGGTGCGGTGGTGTTGACCATTGTGGATCCCGTTGGCCTCCTGAGGCGCTCGTTTACCTCCGGGAACAATGGGGCAGGAACCGGCGGTACATCCACCGACTTTGCTGCCTATTACACGGTTACGGACGGATATCCCGCTGCGGACCTGAAGACCTACCGGCTGACCCTCGATGGCTTGGTGACCCATCCGACGACGCTCACATGGAACGATCTCGTGACGTTGGAGGCAATCCAGGAACAGGTGGACTTTCACTGTGTGACGGGATGGAGTGTCCCAAATGTCCAGTGGAAGGGCGTGCATCTGAAGACACTCGCAGACTTGGTGAAACCTTCGACGACGGCCAGCTATGTGCACTTCTACTCGTTTGACGGTGTGTACACGGAGTCTCTGTCGCTGTCTGAAGCCCTCGACCCGACCGTGATGCTGGCCTATCAGTTGAACGGCCAACCGCTACGCAGGCAACAGGGTTTTCCGTTGCGCTTGGTGGTTCCCAAGATGTACGGATACAAGTCCATCAAGTGGGTGAACCGAGTGGAATTCAGCGACAAACCGCTGACCGGCTATTGGGAAGCGCGAGGGTATCCCAACGAGGCCTATCTCGGCAATCCGATGTAGGCACCAAACCGATCCTCGGGCGATACAACAAAGGATCTCAACAAACGATCTCAACAAAGGAGCCTCCCTTTTCGTCCCGGGCAAGGAGACGAACGCGACGTCTCCAAAATCCTCCCATCCCCCCGCATGGTGAAGCCCCACGCCGATGACAAGCGCTTGTGGGCTCCGAACCCCTGCGCCCTCCTGAACGGCTGTGATTCCTCCCCGTTGTTCATATTGAGTTCACACGTGTGAGGTACGCTTCCCTCAGATTCACGGTATTGGAGGAATCCGCGTGGACAGTGTGAAGATGAAAACGGATTGGGCCATTGAAGCGCGTGGTCTTGTCAAGAGCTTTGGCAGCAACCGAGCGGTCGATGGGGTCGATCTGAAGGTGCGTGCCGGAACCATTTACGGCGTGCTGGGGCCGAACGGGGCCGGGAAGACCACCACCGTGCGAATGTTGGCGACCCTGTTGCGGCCGGACGCAGGCTCGGCGCGCATTTTCGGATACGATGTGGTGAAGGAAGCGCAGATTGTGCGTCAACTGATTGGCGTGACGGGGCAGTACGCCTCGGTGGACGAGACGCTCAGCGCGACCGAGAATCTGGTGATCTTTTCCCGGTTGCTCGGGTTGGGGCGCGCGGAGGCACGGCGGAAGGCTGCGGAGCTATTGGAGGAATTCGGTTTGACCGACGCCGCAAAACGTCCGTTGAAACACTTCTCCGGAGGCATGCGCCGCCGGCTGGACCTGGCTGCCAGCCTGATTGCTCAACCGCCTCTCATCTTTCTGGATGAGCCGACGACGGGGCTCGATCCACGCACGAGAACGCACATGTGGGAAGTGATTCGGCGTTTGGTAAAGAGCGGATCGACCGTATTGCTGACAACCCAGTATCTCGACGAGGCGGATCAGCTCGCAGACCGGGTGGCGGTCATTGACCGCGGCAAGGTGGTCGCGGAGGGCACGGTGGATGAGTTGAAAACTTCGGTGGGGACGTCGTCGCTGCACCTGCGGGTTCATAACCCGATGGATATGGAGGAAGCCCGCCGCATTGTGAACAGGGTTCTCGGCGTCCAGTCGGTTGTGTCCACGGTCTCGGGAAAGATCACGGCACCGATGATGGACGCGGACAGGGTCACGGATCTGCTGATCCGGCTGCGCGAGGCGGGCATTAAACTGGCGGAGATGAGCGTGCAGAAACCGACGCTCGACGAGGTGTTTCTGACCATCACCGGGCATGGCGTCGAGGATGAGTCCCAGTCGGACGAGGAATTGAACAAAGCGGAGGCGATGCAGAGATGAGCAGCATTCCCATGACATCGGGTATCCAGCGTCCGCTCAGGAATCGTACGAGCTTCCGGCAGACGTTGAGCCAATCCTTCACCATGGCCTATCGCGGGCTGTTGAAGATCCGGAGGACGCCTGAACAACTGTTCGACGTGACGTTCCAACCCATCGTCTTCACGCTGATGTTCACGTACATCTTTGGCGGGGCGGTATCCGGGAATGTGCACAACTATCTGCCGATCATCATTCCCGGAATCCTGGTGCAGACCGTCATCACGACCTCGATTGTCACGGGTGTCCAACTGCGGGAGGACATGGACAAAGGCGTGTTCGATCGATTCAAGTCCCTGCCCATCGCCCGCATCGCGCCCTTGGCGGGCGCCCTGTTGGCCGACACCGTCCGGTACACCATCGCGACGGTGCTCACCTTGGTCATGGGATACATCATCGGCTATCGGCCTGGAGGCGGTCTCCTGAACACGGTCATCGCAGGGATTCTGGTGATGGCGTGCTCATGGGCGGTCAGCTGGATCTTTGCCTTCTTCGGCGTGATTGCGCGGACCGCGTCCAGCGTACAGGGAATTTCGATGCTCATCCTGTTTCCTCTGACGTTCCTGTCGAACGCATTGGTGCCCGTGAATACCATGCCGCACTGGCTTCAGTGGTTCGTGAAGATCAATCCCCTCTCGCATCTGATCACGGCGGTTCGCGATCTTGCGAATGCGGGGACGGTCGGCAGCGATCTCGTCATTTCGCTCGTCGGAGCCGCCGTCATTGTGGTGATCTTCGCACCGCTCACGGTACGCGCCTACATGCGGCGGACGTAAGCCGTACGCGACGGCAAACACCGGCAGCACCATGCACAGGATTCGTCCGGGAGAGCGAGGGACCGCAGACCTCTGTGGAGGTTGGCGGTCCCTCTGCGCTGTGCGTCGAAGAACTATGAGGGGCCGGATTCTGAAGGACGAATGGGCAAACGAACGGCAAACGTCGTACCCACGCCTACCTGGCTCTCGACGTCGATCTCCCCGTGGTGCATGTCGACGATTTTCTTCACGATGGAAAGACCCAAGCCGCTTCCGCCGCCGCTGCGGGCTTTGTCGGCTTTGTAAAACCGCTCAAAGATGCGGACGAGTTCCTCATTCTTCATGCCGATCCCGGTATCTCGCACGCAAACTTCTGCCCACTTGTCATCCATCGTTTGCGCCGAGATGAAAATACTTCCCTGTGGCGGAGTGAATTTGATGGCGTTGGAGAGCAGGTTAATCCAGATGTGGTTGACCAGGTCTTTGTCCGCCTCAATTTCGATGTGAGGCAAGGAGAGGTCAATTTCCAGGGACTTCTGCGTCCACATGGGTTCGAGGGACAACACCACATTCCGGATTTGCCGATCCAGCCTGAAGCGTTCGGGAGAAAACGGATGATATCCCGATTCGAGGGAAGTCAGCTTCAGCAGATTGTCGCCGAGCCTCGACAACCGCTTGCTCTCGGCCTCGATGATGCTCAGATAATGCTGCCGCTGCTCCGGGGACAAGTTCTCGTTTTTCAAGACGTCGATAAATCCGGAAATCGACGTCAGCGGTGACTGAATCTCATGGGACACGTTGGAGATGAACTCCTGACGCATCGCTTCCAATTGAGCCAGTTCCTTCGCCATGTTGTTGATGGTGTGTACCAGTTGCCGAAACGGGTGATTCCCGCCGCCCGGTTCGTGTACCTGGTTGACGTCGATGTGGATGTTAAAATTCCCCTTCGCCATCTGGCGCATGGCGTCCAACAGGGAGTGCCAAAACGCGTGTTGCTTCGGAGCGGTGATTTTCCCTATCACAACGCCTGTTGTCAGCAGCAGCAACCAAGCTGCGATGACCGATGTCATGTACACGACGTACGCTTTTGGCTGCATGCCAAGCCATCCGTAAACGCCGGCCGCTGCGAAGTAGGCGAGGAAAAAGACGGCGAGGACGGCCATGAAGACCAAGGCGGACAACAACACGCGCAGGACAATGGATTTTTTTGAATCCGGACTTTGCGGGGACGGTGTGGCGGACGTGGGGTGTCCAGGATCCACCCGTGTGTTTTGTTGCCTTTGACCGTCGCGGATACGCACTATGAGCATACCTCCAGGCGATATCCGAGGCCGCGGACGGTGCGAATCGTAAAGGAACCATTGTCTTCGGGGAATCGATCCCGCAGCCGTTTGATGTGCACATCCACAGTCCGTTCGTCACCGTCGAAGTCGGAACCCCAGATGTCTTCAATCAATTGATCGCGCGACAACGTTTGCCCGGGATAGCTGGCGAGTTTGAACAACAGCTCGAACTCCTTTCGCGGCAAGGATAGACTTTGCCCGCCGAACCTGACTTCAAACGTCTTTCTGTCCATGAACAACTCGCCGATCCGAATCACCTGCTCGGTGCTGATCCGGTACCTCCGCAGCAACGCTTTCACCCGCGCGACCAGCTCCGCGGGGTGGAACGGTTTCACCAGATAATCGTCCGCTCCCAATTGCAAACCCTTGACCTTTTGGGGAGTTTCGCCCAGCGCCGTCAGCATCAGGACCGGCAGCGCGGACTCTTCCCGAATCCGCCGGCACAATTCCCAGCCGTCGATCTTGGGCATCATGACGTCCAATATGACCATGTCCACTCTTTCACGGTCCAAGATGTCGAGCACCTGCAGACCGTCTGCAGCCTCCATCACCGAAAATCCGGCCTGCTTGAGGTACAGCGCAATCAATTCGCGAATGTGCTCATCGTCATCCACAACCAACACCGTCGTCAAGGTTGCCCCTCGCCCCCTCCTACAGGTCCATCGTACCAAGCCATCCACCGGGCGGCAATCGGGTTCGACCGGATGCCTGGATGCCGGGTTTCCGTGGGCGGGGACCTGCGGTAAGATCGGGATCGAGAGAGGAGAGTGCCAGATGAGAATAGAGGATCTCTTTCAAATTGCCACGTGGGGCCAGCTTGCGTTTGATCCTGTGCGCCCGAGGCTTTACTTCAGTGAATCTCGCCCGGACAAACGGACGAACAAGATGCATCAACGGATCATGATGCTGGATGTGTCGGCGGGCACGCCGACTCCAATCGCGTTGACGAACGGCCCCTCGGATCTCCGGCCGCTGCCCTCGCCGGACGGCCGATGGCTCGCCTTTTTGTCCCGCAGATCCGGCAGTGCCCAAGTCTGGTGCCTCCCGCTTCGGGGCGGAGAGCCGACGCAGCTCACCTCCATCCAGGGTGGCGTGAAGGACTTTGTTTGGTCTCCGGACAGTCAGGGGCTGGTTGTGGTCGCGCACATCGAAGAGGGAAAAATCCGGAAAGAATCAAAACCTTGCGATCCTGGCCCGGACGCGTCCGATGCCGAGCTTGAACAGTATTACAACCGCGATGTCAAACGCATCAAGCACCAGTATTACAAACTGGACGGTGAAGGTTTCTTTGACAACGGCCGCGACCAGTTGGTCTGGGTACCGCTCGAGGGGGATCCGGAGCTGCTGACCAGCGGCAAAGACCATTTCGGAGGCCCGGTCTTCTCGCCGGACGGTGAACGTCTGTTCTGCCTGCACCGCGATTACGATCCCGAGGGCCCCCATCCCGGCATCACCCACGTGGAGCAGCTTTCGTGGAAGACGCGTGAGTGGACGCGGGTGCCGCTTCCAGACTGGTCCATCGGCGGTCTGCAGGTGTCGCCCGATGGCAAGCATCTCGCGTTCTATGCGGACAAGCCGGAGGAAATGGGCTACGGTTTGACGACATTGTACCGCTGGGATCTCGCGAACGGCGTGCTCACGGACTTGTCGAGTCATTTGGACCGGCATGTCGGGGACGAGAGTTCGACGGACGTGCCGGCGCTCTCCACGGCAAAGCCCGTGTGGCGCGGGGACCAGGTTCTCATGCTCCTGTCGGACGAAGGCCGCGTGACCCTCGCGTCGTTTGGTGTTGGTCGTCAGGTCACCCGGCTCTGGGACGAGAAGCGTGTCGTCTATGATTTTGCGGTCAAAGGGGACGAGGTTGCACTGGCCATCTCCGATCCCACTCACCCGTCCGGCATTGTCCTGGCCCGCCTCGGGGAAGCGGAGCAGCCGGCCATCTGGGCGCCGACTCCCTGGGCGGACGATGCCGAAGCCAACGGTCCGGTGGCGCCGGAGGAACTGTGGGCCACCGAATCGGACGGCACCCGCGTGCACACGTGGTGCATCCGTCCGAAAGGGGCGGGCAAGCATCCCGTCATTCTCGAGATCCACGGCGGGCCGATGGCCATGTACGGCTACCGGTATTTTCACGAGTTTCAGTGTCTGGTTCAGGCCGGGTATGCGGTGGTGTACACGAATCCGCGGGGATCGACGGGGTATGGCAAGCGTTTCTGCGACGTGATCATGGGACAATGGGGCGACAAGGACTACCGCGATGTCATGGCCGGGCTGGACGCGGCTCTCGCGGCTTGGTCTGACCTGGACGGGGACAATCTGGGCGTGGCCGGCGGGAGTTACGGTGGCTTCATGGTCAATTGGATTGTCTCGCACACCCAGCGGTTCCGGGCGGCCGTGACGATGAGGTCGGTGGTCAACCGGTTCAGTGCGATGGGCTCCAGCGACATGGGCTGGCTCCGCGTCCGGCAATACGGGACCAAACCGTGGTGGGAAGAACCGGAACCGTACTGGCAGCAGTCGCCGCTTCGATACGCCTCGAACATCCATACGCCGCTGCTCATCGAGCACCAGGAGAAGGACTTCCGCTTGCCCATCGAGCAGGCTGAGCAGCTGTACAGCGCGCTGAAGTACCTGGGGCGTACGGTGGAAATGGTCCTCTACCCGGATGAATCGCACGGGATGAGCCGGACCGGGAAACCGTGGCATCGGGTGCATCGCTTGCGTACCATCATCGACTGGTTTGACCGGTACATGAAATAAGAGATACGGTTTGCCGCGGCTGGCCCAGCACCCTGGAAGGGGATTCGAAGGCACGCGACCGGACGGCCTGCTCCTGCGACGTCTGGCGACGAGCGTGCCGGGATGGCAGCCTGTCCTGGGTGCGGGCCAGCATTCGGCAACGCGGGTTCGTCTGGACGTGATGCGGCCAAAGTTGTTTTACGAAGTCCCGGCAACTTGCGATCCCGCAGGTGGAGCTGGAGTGTCTTCCGGGTTGTAACCGATATTCCCGAAGTTGCGCAGGGCAAGGTTGTATCCGATATTGCGAATGATGTTCCACCACAGGCCGGTTCGAGACTTCCACATCCGCTCAAAGATGGAAGAGGCAGAGTAAAACTGTCGTGCGGCCCACTCGGTCCCCATCAACAATTCCTCCGGGGACATTTGCGCGGGCTGGAAGACGACGTGCTTTTTCCCGTCGTACTTGGACCAATCCCGGGTGAGAATTCTTCCTTCCGCGTCCAGACGCCGGAACAAGGGCGTGTTCGGGAAGGGGACCAACACGCTGATGGTTGCGGAGTCCAAGCCGATCTCTTTGTAAAACTCCACGGTTCGGCGAAAGATGCTCTTGTCGTCGCCGTCGAAGCCAAACACGGTCCCCGCCTGCACCGCAATCCCGTCATAGTGGAATCTGCGCAGGACTTCCCTGTATTCTTCCACTTTGTTGTGACGTTTGTTCGATCCGTTCAGGCTCTCCTGCGAAATGGTCTCCAGCCCGAGGAAGAGCGCTTTACATCCACTCTTTGCGGCCAGTTCCATAAACTCGTCATCAAAGGCCACGTCGTGGGTGGCCTGGCTGGTCCACCAGCGTTTGAACGGAGCGATGGCTCGGAACAGGGATTTGGCATACTCCCGATTGGCTCCGATGTTGTCATCCCAAAAGATCAGGGCTTTGCCCGGCATCACCTTCACTTCTTCGACGATTTCATCGATCGGCCGGTAGCGCATTCTGCGCTGGTACATGGCAGGAATGGTGCAGTAATCACAGGCGAATGGACAGCCCCGCGTGGCGATGGTAATGCCCTTGCCGTACACGCGCCCTTTGATCAAGTCCCAACGCGGGTGGGGCATGTTTTTCAAGTCCGGCAAGTGGGTGCATCTGTAAAACGGCTTCAGGGTGCCTTGTTCCACGTCCTGTACAAGGACCGGCCAAACCGTCTCCCCTTCACCGATGACCACTGCATCCGCGTGTTCCTTGACTTCCTCCGGCATGAGGGTGGCGTGAGGTCCGCCGATGACCGTGGGGATCCCGCGGGATCGGAATCGCTCCGAAATGGCATAGGCGTGCGGGGCGGCGGGCGTGTTGGCGGTGATGCCGACGAGATCGACATCGATGTTGAAGTCAATTTTCTGCACGATCTCGTCCACGTGAATCACGTTCCAGTGTTCCGGCGTGTACGCGGCGATGAGAGGCATGGTCAATTGCGGGAAGCGGATCAGTCTTCGGTGACGAACATATCTGGACTCTGCGGATTCGGCGGTAATGAGTAACACCCGTCGCCTGTTGGATGTCTGTCGTTTGTGCATTTCAAACCCCTTCGTTCCTTCTTGTATCCATGATACTATAAATTAAGCAAATTACGGAACTCACTGAGCGTTTGGAGGGAAATGATGAAGGCCGGCTTTTGGATTGCATGGGATAGGGAGAAGCGTGGTTGGAACGATCACGTCGCGAAGACAAGAGTGGTCCGGGTTTAGCCTGCGAACGATGATGGAGGGGCCACAGTGGGGTTTGGGCCAAAATAATTTGCTCTGGCGGTGAATAGGTTGACAGCAGGCGGCGGGGATTGTCCGCGCTCGGCAAGGAGGCTCCGTACATGCTGGCCCGTCTGCGATTCACCGCGAGAACGTGCATGATCCTGTGCTACCTGATTGGGCAGGTATCGATATTGTGTTGGCTCTATCCGCCTCCGCGACCCACGCGGGGCATGGGTTTGCAGATGATGGATTTGTTGGTGTTGTCCGCAGTGACCATCGGTATTGTCTACGAGTGGTTCAAGGTTCTCCCTCGGGCGAGCATTCGTCAGGCGGTGCTGTTCATGTTGTCCATCATCTTTCAGGTGGTGGAACTGTTTGCGTTCGCCTATTACCTGATTGTCTGTGTGAATCCGGCGTCGTTTTCCATGCCTGACGGGACGTTTGCCGGGCCGCACCGGTTCGGGCACGGGTACGAATTCCTGTACTACAGCGTGACCACCTTTACAGGTACCGGGTACGGCGATGTGACCCCTGCATCGGCGATGGCCAAAGAGTTTGCCTCCACGGAAATGCTGGTGGGCTGGATCATGAGCACGTTGATGATGGCTTTGCTCGGATCGAAGATTTCACAACTCTTCTTCAGGCGGCGGGGAAGGTAGTGGGGGCAGCGGCAGATGTTTGCCAGCCCATGGTCCATGGGGGATCCCCCTCACCATCTGCCCGAGCCGGCCGAGGGCCACACCTTTGTGGGCCCACAAGGAGCGGGCGCCTCAGGCCGCATTTTCGTGGTATCTCCAGGGGTGGCAAGGTTTTTGATGTTTGAAATTTGAGATTCAAGGTAGGATCTGGACAAGCTGCGGAGAAATGAAGGTTTACCCACGACGGACAGGGTGAGGGATGAACGTGGCCGTGAAATCCATCAAGGTCAAGCTGATGTTGGGTCACCTCCCGGAAATCCGGGAAGGGCTGTGGCACCTGCACGAGGCAGTCAACTTGGGAGTTCGCTACTACACGGAATGGCTGGCCCTCCTGCGCCAGGGAAACCTGTACCGGCGAGGCAAGGATGGTGCGCAGGAGTGCTACATGACGGCGGAGCAGTGCCGGCAGGAGTTGCTCGTGCGGCTGCGGGATCGACAGAAGCGCAATGGGCATACCGGGGACCCGGGCACGGACGAGGAGTTGCTTGGCGTCGCCAGGCGGCTGTATGAGCTGTTGGTGCCGCAGTCCGTCGGGAAAAAGGGGCAGGCGCAGATGCTGGCCAGCGGTTTCCTGAGTCCATTGGCGGATCCGAAGTCCGAGGGAGGAAAGGGCACGTCCAAGTCTGGGCGCAAGCCGGCGTGGATGGGCATGAAGGAGGCCGGGGATTCGCGTTGGGTGGAGGCGAAGGCCCGGTACGAAGCCAATAAAGCGAAGGATCCGACGAAGCAGGTGATTGCGTCTCTCGAGATGTACGGCCTGAGGCCGTTGTTCGACGTGTTCACGGAGACGTACAAAACGATCCGCTGGATGCCGTTGGGCAAACATCAAGGCGTGCGCGCCTGGGATCGCGACATGTTCCAACAGTCCTTGGAACGCCTGATGTCCTGGGAATCCTGGAACGAACGCGTCGGGGCGGAGTTTGCCCGGTTGGTGGACCGGCGGGACAGGTTCCGGGAAAAGCACTTCACCGGGCAGGAGCACCTGGTCGCGCTGGCGCAACGGCTGGAACAGGAGATGAAAGAAGCGTCGCCGGGGTTCGAGTCCAAATCCTCTCAGGCGCACCGGATCACAAAGCGCGCGCTGCGGGGGGCGGACGGCATCATCGATGACTGGTTGAAGCTGTCTGAAGGGGAACCGGTGGATCGATTCGATGAGATCCTCCGGAAGCGTCAGGCCCAGAATCCTCGCAGGTTCGGATCCCATGATCTCTTCTTGAAGTTGGCGGAACCTGTCTTTCAGCCGCTGTGGCGGGAGGACCCAAGTTTCTTGTCGCGCTGGGCGTCGTATAACGAAGTGTTGAACAAACTCGAGGACGCGAAGCAGTTCGCCACCTTTACGCTGCCAAGTCCGTGCTCGAACCCGGTGTGGGCCCGGTTCGAGAACGCGGAGGGTACGAACATCTTCAAATACGACTTTCTCTTCGACCACTTCGGAAAGGGACGACACGGAGTTCGGTTTCAGCGGATGATCGTGATGCGGGACGGCGTGCCGACCGAGGTGGAGGGGATTGTCGTGCCGATTGCACCCTCCCGGCAGTTGGACGCGCTCGCCCCCAACGACGCCGCGTCGCCGATTGACGTTTTCGTCGGCGATCCCGCGGCCCCGGGCGCATTTCGCGGACAGTTCGGGGGTGCGAAGATCCAGTACCGTCGATCGGCGCTGGTACGCAAAGGACGGCGCGAAGAGAAGGCGTACCTTTGTGGATTCCGCTTGCCGTCGCAACGCCGGACGGGGACGCCTGCCGACGACGCGGGCGAGGTGTTTTTGAACCTCAGCCTGCGCGTGGAGAGCCAGTCGGAGCAGGCAGGACGTCGCAATCCTCCCTATGCGGCCGTGTTTCACATTTCCGACCAAACCCGCCGCGTGATCGTGAGATATGGCGAAATTGAGCGGTATCTGGCGGAGCACCCGGACACCGGCATCCCGGGGTCACGGGGGCTCACGAGCGGCCTGCGTGTGATGAGCGTAGACCTGGGATTGCGGACGTCCGCCGCTATCTCGGTGTTTCGCGTGGCGCACAGGGACGAGCTCACGCCCGATGCGCATGGACGCCAGCCCTTCTTTTTCCCCATTCATGGTATGGACCATCTCGTCGCCCTCCATGAGCGCTCCCACCTCATCCGCCTGCCGGGTGAGACGGAGTCCAAGAAAGTTCGCAGCATCCGGGAGCAGAGGCTGGATCGGTTGAACCGGCTGCGGTCCCAGATGGCGTCGTTGCGGCTACTCGTTCGAACCGGGGTCCTGGATGAGCAGAAACGGGATCGCAACTGGGAACGCCTTCAGTCCTCCATGGAACGCGGCGGAGAGCGGATGCCATCCGATTGGTGGGACTTGTTCCAAGCACAGGTGAGGTATCTGGCTCAGCATCGGGATGCTTCCGGCGAGGCGTGGGGGCGGATGGTACAGGCGGCAGTCCGCACCTTATGGAGGCAACTGGCCAAGCAGGTGCGCGACTGGCGAAAAGAGGTCCGTCGGAATGCAGACAAGGTGAAGATCAGGGGAATTGCCCGGGACGTTCCAGGGGGCCATTCCCTTGCGCAGCTGGACTATCTCGAACGACAGTACCGGTTCTTGCGGAGTTGGAGCGCCTTCTCCGTGCAGGCCGGCCAGGTGGTCCGCGCCGAGCGGGATTCCCGCTTCGCCGTGGCGCTGCGGGAGCATATCGACAACGGCAAGAAGGATCGGTTGAAGAAATTGGCGGATCGGATCCTCATGGAAGCCTTGGGATACGTGTACGTCACGGACGGCCGCCGCGCCGGACAGTGGCAGGCTGTGTATCCGCCTTGTCAGCTCGTGCTGTTGGAGGAGTTGAGCGAGTACCGGTTCAGCAATGACCGCCCGCCGAGCGAAAACAGTCAATTGATGGTGTGGAGCCACCGCGGCGTGTTGGAGGAGTTGATCCACCAGGCGCAGGTTCACGACGTGCTGGTGGGCACCATTCCGGCGGCGTTCTCGTCCCGGTTCGATGCTCGGACGGGCGCACCGGGCATCCGGTGCAGGAGAGTGCCGTCGATCCCGCTGAAAGATGCCCCGTCCATCCCCATTTGGCTGTCTCACTATCTCAAGCAAACGGAACGGGACGCTGCTGCTCTGCGGCCGGGCGAGCTCATCCCGACCGGTGACGGGGAGTTTCTGGTGACCCCCGCGGGCCGCGGGGCATCCGGTGTTCGCGTCGTCCATGCGGACATCAACGCGGCGCACAATCTGCAGAGGCGGTTGTGGGAGAACTTCGACCTCAGCGACATTCGGGTTCGGTGTGACCGGCGTGAAGGGAAGGATGGCACGGTCGTCCTCATCCCGAGGCTGACGAACCAGCGCGTGAAGGAGAGGTACAGCGGGGTCATCTTCACGTCGGAGGACGGTGTCAGCTTTACAGTGGGAGACGCCAAAACCCGGCGCCGATCTTCGGCTTCGCAGGGGGAAGGTGACGACCTGTCGGACGAAGAGCAGGAGTTGCTCGCTGAGGCGGATGACGCGCGCGAGAGGTCTGTCGTCCTGTTCCGTGACCCGTCTGGTTTCGTCAATGGGGGGCGATGGACCGCGCAACGGGCGTTTTGGGGCATGGTCCACAACCGGATCGAAACCTTGTTGGCCGAGCGGTTTTCTGTGTCGGGAGCGGCCGAAAAGGTGAGAGGATAGGTATACTGCGGCCCACTTCCACCCAAGACTGGTACGGGGATTGATAAACAGGGTGGATGTGGGGGATATCGATGGGCGCGATCCCGATTCGGATGCTCAATGAACTGGCGTACTGCGAGCGTCTCTTTCACCTCATGCACGTGCAGGGATTGTTTGATGAATCGGCGGATACCGTGGAAGGCACCCTGCAGCACAGGCGGGCAGAGTTGAGACAACGGCCATCCCAGGTCGGACCGGATGCATGGGAGGAGGCGCCGCAGAGCCTCTATCTCGGGGACGAAGAACTCGGCATCGTCGGGAAATTGGATGCCATCCGGCGGCGCGAGGATGGGGTGTGGGAACCGATTGAGTCCAAACACGCCAGCGCTCCGCGGGACAGCGACAGGTTTCGAGTGGGCGAATGGGAACTGGAAGGCGGGGCATGGCCCAACGACCAGATTCAGTTGTGCGCGCAGGGTCTGTTGCTTCGCGCCAACGGGTTTCAAACGGTGGCAGGGCAGATCTTCTATCGCGGCAATCGGAAGACGATCCGGGTGCAGTTCTCCGAGGCGCTCATCGAGGCGACGCGTTCCGTCATCCGGCGGGCGCACGAATTGGAACGCGAGCCCATGCCGTTGCCGCTTCGCCATTCCAACAAGTGCTTTCGCTGTTCTTTGAACGCCATTTGCCTGCCCGACGAAACGTTGCATCTCTTGGGTGGCGCGGAGACACCCGACGGTGCGGTCCCGCATGTGCGCGATATCGTGCCACAGCGGGACGATCTCGCCACCGTGTACGTATCTGGCCATGGAAGCCACGTGGGCAAGTCGGGCTTTGAACTGGCCATCGTCGGTCCGGACGGCCAACGGACCACGCTGCCGATGAAGGATGTGCGACACATTTCCCTCTTCGGCAACGTGCAGATGTCCACGCAGTTGGTTCACGAATGCCTTGAGCAGGGGATCTCCGTCAGTTATCTGACGTCAGCCGGGCGACTGGTGGGAATGGCGCACCCGCTCGCGACGAAAAACGTCCTGGTGCGGCGAGAGCAGTTCAGACACTTTGACTCGGAGGACACGAGAACACAACTGGCTCGTGCGGTCATTCGAGCCAAGATCCTGAACCAGAGGACAATGTTGCGTCGAAATGGGAACGGGATCGACAAACGGGTTCTGCGGGACTTGCGCGACTGCGCCAACAAGGCCATGGATGCGCCGGACGTGGCAGCGCTGTTGGGGATCGAGGGCTTGGCAGCCAGGATTTATATGGAGAACTTTCCGTGCATGCTGAAGGTGAAGGATGTGCCGCCCGGGGAAGTCCTCATGAAAGGGCGAAACCGGCGGCCACCCAAGGACCCGGTGAATGCTCTGCTGTCCCTGGCCTACTCGCTGTTGACTCGAGAGCTCTACGCGGCGGTGGCGGCTGTCGGACTCGATCCGCTGCTGGGATTCTATCACCGTGTGGAACCGGGAAGACCCTCCTTGGTTCTGGATCTGATGGAACCGTTCCGGGCCATCGTAGCGGATTCCGTGGTCATTCGCACATTGAATACCGGCGAGATTGAATGGTCCGATTTCTACGTGGGACCCGAGGCGTGCGCGTTAAAGCAACATGGAAGGAAGAAGTTTTTCCTGGCATTCGAGCGGCGCATGCATGAGATGGTGACACATCCGGTCTTCGGTTACCGGCTGAGCTATCGGCGAATGTTGGAGTTGGAAGCCCGTTTGCTTTCACGCTATCTCATGGGGGAGTTACCCGAATACCGGCCCCTGGTGACGCGGTGAAGTCCATGCGACGGTATGTTCTGGTAAGTTACGACGTGAGTGATCCGAAGCGTTGGCGGCGAGTGTACAAGATCATGCGCGGGCACGGCGTGCATGTGCAGTATTCGGTGTTCTTGTGCCAACTGACGGATCAGGACGAGGTTGAATTGCGGTACCGGTTGGCGGAGGCGATTCATCCATCCACGGACCAGGTTCTGTTCGCCCGGCTAGGGCCGGTGGACTCGAAGCGTTTGGAGAAGCAGATCACTTGCATCGGACGGGAGTTCGTTCCGTTGGACCTCAAGGGGCTTGTGTTTTAGACCGAATGGCTGGCGGCCGGCAGGGCGACGATATGGGGAGGACTTGACAGCGTCGACAGGATTCGATTATGTTGGAATTGCCGATCTATAGGACGGCAGATTCAACGGGATGTGCCAATGCACTCTTTCCAGGAGTGAACACCCCGTTGGCTTCAACATGATCGCCCGCTCAACGGTCCGATTTCGAGCGCCGGTTCAGGTCAAAACGCCTGGGCGGCGCTCGAATCGTAGGCAGGACGCCAAACCGCGGAGGTGCTTTGCGATGTTCGGGGAGACGAGAGTGGACCAAATCCACAGGGCATCTGTCGGCGCTCGCGCGGGAGTGCTGGACATCTTGAAGCATGCGGCCTGCGAGCACCTGCTGTCGGATCGTTGAGCGGGCGATCTGAGAAGTGGCACGTCTTGGAAAGGCGGTGAGCACATGGAGTATGAGGTGTCGGATCGTTGAGCGGGCGATCTGAGAAGTGGCACGAGGGTGAGCGGAGCCGTGACCCACGGCTTTCCGTCGGTCGGATCGTTGAGCGGGCGATCTGAGAAGTGGCACAGCGTGTAGGTCGTATTATTCGCCAGCGTGTAGCCGTCGTCGGATCGTTGAGCGGGCGATCTGAGAAGTGGCACTCGAACTGCGGCGCCTCGGCCTCCTGATACGCCTTATCGTCGGATCGTTGAGCGGGCGATCTGAGAAGTGGCACTAGTACAATCCAGCGCCGTTCATAGCCGCCGCCATGTCGGATCGTTGAGCGGGCGATCTGAGAAGTGGCACCGGAGATGGACGTGCTCCAACAAAGATTCAGCCGCGGTCGGATCGTTGAGCGGGCGATCTGAGAAGTGGCACCGTGCGCACCTCTAATTCACATCAAATTCCACCGTGTCGGATCGTTGAGCGGGCGATCTGAGAAGTGGCACATCGTACCACGCGCGCGATCAGTCAAGGCATACATGGTCGGATCGTTGAGCGGGCGATCTGAGAAGTGGCACATTTGATCGCTTCTTTTCCAACTTCGTAGTACTGCGTCGGATCGTTGAGCGGGCGATCTGAGAAGTGGCACCCAGCGCAACCGGGTCCTGCGCTTCAATCCGCTCGTCGGATCGTTGAGCGGGCGATCTGAGAAGTGGCACCACCAGGTCCTTGAGCCGCGTGTAATGGAGAGAATACGTCGGATCGTTGAGCGGGCGATCTGAGAAGTGGCACCAGCATGCGTTGCACCTGGCTTAAGCTCGTGTTCAGTCGGATCGTTGAGCGGGCGATCTGAGAAGTGGCACTGTTTAATTTTGCCTTATCAGCAGCAGACATAAATGTCGGATCGCTGAGCGGGCGATCTGAGAAGTGGCACCCGCTCGAAGATGGGCGGGTTTTTGTGTTGTCTCATTGTCGGATCGTTGAGCGGGCGATCTGAGAAGTGGCACGGCCTCCAATCAAAAAGAGAGGGCCGAGAAGCCCTCGTCGGATCGTTGAGCGGGCGATCTGAGAAGTGGCACTGCTTTGCGGGTGGAGCTTCCTTGTGAGGCCGATCAGGTCGGATCGTTGAGCGGGCGATCTGAGAAGTGGCACCAGCTTTTCGCGCACCGTGATCCTTGCTTCCGCTGCGTCGGATCGTTGAGCGGGCGATCTGAGAAGTGGCACCGGCATCCGGCTCAATCACGTATGCCAAGTTCAGTGGTCGGATCGTTGAGCGGGCGATCTGAGAAGTGGCACGTGGGAAAAGTTCGCGTCCGTGTACGTGGAGCTTAGTCGGATCGTTGAGCGGGCGATCTGAGAAGTGGCACTCCAAACTGAGAAAACCGCTATTCGATCTCGCGATTGTCGGATCGTTGAGCGGGCGATCTGAGAAGTGGCACAAAAGTGGCATCCTGATTGTGGCGGCCACGACCAGGTCGGATCGTTGAGCGGGCGATCTGAGAAGTGGCACTGTGAATATGGTCGTGTCAGTCCACTGGAATCCGCGTCGGATCGTTGAGCGGGCGATCTGAGAAGTGGCACTCCTTTTTCTGTGGAGTGTAAGAAGCATGAAGGTTGGGTCGGATCGTTGAGCGGGAGATCTGAGAAGTGGCACTCGTTACACCACTCCGCAACACGATTCGGCGACACCGTCGGATCGTTGAGCGGGCGATCTGAGAAGTGGCACGCGGGTCGATCGCGTCCGGTGTGGTGCAGGGCTTTGAGGTCGGATCGTTGAGCGGGCGATCTGAGAAGTGGCACTCTGAAGCACGCCGTGCAACCGTTCGACCTCATCGGTCGGATCGTTGAGCGGGCGATCTGAGAAGTGGCACCCGAAGTCCATGGACATCAGCAAGCAGTTTGACAAGAGTCGGATCGTTGAGCGGGCGATCTGAGAAGTGGCACTTGAGGGGCCAGTGACGCTCGATGAGCCCATACCATCGGATCGTTGAGCGGGCGATCTGAGAAGTGGCACGGATGTGTACTGCGAGGAGATCGAACGGCAGATGGGTCGGATCGTTGAGCGGGCGATCTGAGAAGTGGCACCGTGTCTTGTCACGCATCTCGTGCTACTGCAGCTCAAGATGGAACTCGTCCTCAAAAAAGATGACAGCCAATCCCGTTAAAGGCTGGCCGGCCTTGGATTGGCTATCTGCTGCTCATTCGGCCCAAGCGCTGGTGCTGCAGGTCCCGCCTCTCTGCCCGTCAGACCGCCATCTGGCGGGCACTATACATGATGCGCTCGGTTCTTTAGTTACATTATGAACTGCTCGTTCCTGCGTGTAAACCTGATTTTGTCCCCAGTTGTCTGCTTTTGCCCATTCTTGTCCCGCACCGTTTCAAACCGTACCATCCCGTCCTACTCGGTAGTGCACATCCGACACAAGTATCTGGGTCCGGAACCGGTCGTTGGCGTAATGATCTCCTCCACGGGTTTACGGTGGAATCGCAACAGCGCACCCCGCGTAGCTGGCGATGAATTCGTTGAGCAGTGGCACCGGCGGAAACCAGCGGATCGGGCCAAGGATCGGGCCCCCGAGGGGGACCGACACCCTCCCCGTCCCCTGATCTTCGGCATACGGTACGACATGCCGTGCGAAGGGGGGGGACGTGAATGGACGGTGTGCTTTCGGGACTACCCGCGGTGTGCGGCGGTGTTCCTCATGATCTTCGGGTTCATCCCCCCGTTGGTGCCCGATGCGGCGATGATCTGCGTTTCGGTGCAATGAATCTTGTGGTGTGCCCGCGCCACGCGTGTGCCGGGCCATCGTCCGGCCACGCCCTCTGTCTGGTCCATGGCGGTTCGGTGCAGGGTGTCGGACTGGGGCGCCGGCCCGGGAGGTGAAACGAATGGTCTCGAGAGCGCAGTGTCAACAGTATGTGGGTCAGTGGGTGCGTTTCCGCACGCCGTACGGGCAACACGTGGGGGTCGTGGAGCGGGTGACGCCAGACGCCATGATTGTGGTGTCTCCGGCGCGGTACGTCCCGGCACAGGTGACGAGTATGGAGGTCGGAACGGATGAACAGAAGCTCGATCTCGCGCTCGCCTGGTGGGGCGGCTATGGCCCAGGTGTCGGGGGCGCCTACCGCCCCTATGGAGGTTGGGGATGGGGCGGGCCCTGGGCCCGCTGGGCGGTGGCGTTCCTCACCATCTACGCGCTGTGGGGGCTGTTGTGGTGGTGACGGGCGAAGAGGACGATGGGAAATTCGGGACCAGTCGGGAGACTGGTCCTTTTGCCGCACGGTCTGCGCTGTTCGCTGGATGTCCGTCGTGAGCCGGGCCGGCCGATCCACGTGGCACGCCGACGACAGGATCGACAAATCAGACCAATGACAGGATTGACCAGGCACCAACGACACAGGGGCCCCGATCCCCATCGGGGTGATGGAGGTTACGTCTGCTTGACAGACAAGCCCGAAAGCGATGGCGTGGCTGGGGAGCGGGTGCCTGCTGGCGATGGAGAACACGATGGAAAACACGATGGAAAACCCGGTGGAGATCCGTGGAAAGATGGGCGGAGCTTTACGGATTACAGGTCGGTTCGTGCCTCTGGTCTCCCGGAGGAACCATTCCCGGAATGCCCCGGTTGAGCCATTTGGATAGGCCTGCGCCGGTGGTCGCGCCGAGGATGGCGCCGATCACGATGCCGGCTCCGCCAACGTGCAGCCAAGTGCATACGAGGGCCGCAGCGGCGCCCGTAAGGGCGGCGGCCAGGTGGGCAGGCGACGTCACGCTCATGAGGAGCAGGGCCAGGAACAGCGCGGGCAGGGCGAAGTTCAGGACGGACGACAGACCCGCAGGGGCCGCCTGGCCAATGACCGCGCCGGCGACGGTGCCGGCCAACCAACTGGCGTAGCAGGTGAAAGAGAGTGTGATCTGCGCCGCGGGATCGGGCGGGTGCTGCAGCAGCCTGCCGCTGGTGACGGCGAAGACCTCGTCCGTCAACCCGAAGGCGGCGAGCCACTTGCTCCTCTCCGGCCAACGGCTGACCGCGGGGCCGAGCGTCGTCCCATACAGGGCGTGGCGGAGGTTGACCAAGAGCACCGTGGCAACGGTGGCGGCAAAGGAAGCGCCCGACGAGACCAGGCTGACGAGCATGAACTGGGCTCCGCCCGCGTACACGGCGACGGAGATGAGTACCGCCAGCCACACGGGCAGCCCGCACTGCACGGCAATGACGCCGAAGGTCATGGCGATGGGGAAATACGCCAACGCGACGGGGGCCGCGTCCTGAAGCCCCCGGCGAACCGCGGAAGAAAGCATATCCGTCACCTCCCGGTGGGATGCGCAGCGCATCAGGTCAACGGACGGATGAGTGCGAAACACACGACGCCGACGGCGACCGTCCACAACAGGCTCCGCGTCTTCCACGCCGCGACGGCCGTCGGCAGGCTGGCCAGGAGGGTGGGATTGTGCAGCGGAGGCACCGCCTGCCCGCCCGGCAGCACCAGCAGCGGGCCGAGCAGTGCGCCGAGCACCGCGGGCGTGACGAACGACATCCAGGCCTGTGCCCACGAGGGCCAGGACACGCGGCTTCCCAAGCTCAGCGATCCCGCGCGGATCAAGTACGTGCCGGCGCCAATCAACAGGACTTCCAGCAGGGTGAGGCTCATCGGCGATCCCTCCGGGATCGGGTGCGTTAAGTGAAGTATATCATAACATACAGAAAATCTGTTATGATGGCCTGCGGGAGGGATGTGGGTGGAGTCGGATCGAGTGACAGCGCAGATTGGGGCCATCCTGCGGCGATTGCGAAAGGAGCGGGGCTGGACGCTTGACCGCCTGGCGGAGGCCACCGGCGTGAGCAAACCGATGCTCGGCCAGATTGAGCGGGGAGAGTCAAATCCGACGGTGGTGACGCTGTGGAAGATTGCGACGGGTCTCGGCGTGCCCTTCTCGGCGTTCCTGCAGCCGCTGGAAGCGCCGCGGGTGACGGTCGTTCGCCGGGAGGAGCAGCCGGTGGTGGCCGACGACGGCGGGGGGTATGTGGTCCGGAGCCTGTTGGCGATCCGCCATCCGCACGCGGCTGAGGTGTATGATGTCCACCTGGCCGCCGGGTGCGTGCATGCGGCGGAGGCACACGGGCCCGGGGTGTCGGAGGGGCTGTGGGTGCATCAAGGGGTGCTCACGCTGATTGCCGGTGAGCACCGGTACACCCTGGAAGAGGGGGACGCCGCGGTGTTTCGCGCGGACTTGGCCCACGTGTACGAAAACGGCGGGGACGGGATGTGCGCGTTCACCGTCTTCCTGACGTACGCGCGGGCGGGGGAGAGCCCGCTGCCGTAAGGCCGCTTCAAGACACCAACTGCCGGATGCGTTCGGCGAAATCCAACGGCTCCGCGTCTGGAGCGGGACGGCTCGCCTGGCGGGCCTGCGCGCAGAGGGCCAGCGCGGCGTAAAACTGGCGCAGGTGCTGGAGGACCTGGTACTGCGCCATGTGCCGGCGCAGATCGCTCGGGGCCGGGGTGGCGGGAAGCTGCATGAGCGACAGCTCCGCGCGCCGGAAGGCGGGATCCGCGAGGCCGGCGTGACACGGCCGCCCGGCGATGACATGGGCCAGCGCCCGTTGGCAGAGGCGCAGGGCCCGGTAGAGGTCCGGGTGCATCCGGTACCCGGAGAGCGGCTGGAGCGAGCGATGGACGTCGCGCGTGCGCTCCAGCGCCGATTCCAGGGCGGAGAAGATGGCTGTGGGATGGACGGTGGGATCGACCGCCGTGCGGGGGTCATAGCGCTGGTCCTCGGCGACGTACGCAGCGAACCGGAATCCTTCCTGGATGCGCTGGCGGACATCGTCAATGCGGGCGCGAAAGTCGGGGTACGCGGTCATCATCCCCCGGTCCACGTCCCGGCGAAGGATCTGCCACAGGGTGGTCAGTCCGGCTTCGCACTGGTCGATGAGGTAGCGCACGGTGCCCGTGTGGGACGGGCGGATGAGCACATTCGCCAGCGTGCCGTAGCCCATGCCGATGGTGACCAGCGCCAGTTGGTTCAGACCGCTCGCGACGGAGGACATCCCGTCGGCCCCCATGGTGTTGATGACGATCACGACGGCAATCAGGAGCGACTGCGTCCATCGCCACCGGACGTGCCATCCGAGGACCAGGAGGACGATGAGCCCGATCCACCACGCCGGCCGGCCCAGGGCGAGGATGGCGCCCATGCCCACGGCTGCGCCCAGGCCGGCGCTCAGCCACTGGCGGACGCCTTGGCGCAGGGAGCGGTGGACGGACGGCTGGACGGCGAGAACGGCGACGACCCCGGCGAACTGCGGGGACATCAGGTGCAGGGCGCGTGCGGTGGCGATGGACAGGGCGATGGCCAAGCAGGTCTTGACGGTGCGGGGCCCGACCGCGGGGAGGAGCGGGCGCAGGCGGCTGAGGGCGGCAGAATGGATGCGGGAGCCGAAGGCGGACATGGGCATCATCCTGTTCCTTTGTGTAATGAAATATGACGTAAATCCGGTGCTTCTGAATGGATTTTACGGCGAGGTATCGCGAGTGTCAATGGGGTTGTGTAATCAAAAATAACATATCCCCATCCATGGTGCTGTTTGTGTAATGAATTCTAACATACCATCCGCATGTCTCCATTGCATACCCGGCCATCCCGCGGGAGAGGATCATCCTGGAGGTGATTGTGCATGAAAATGGAAGCTGTGCAGGAGCAACTGCGCGAGTGGGGAGAGCTCATCATCACCACCGCGGCGGGCGAATCGTACGAGATCCACCTCGGGGACACCGCGTTTGACGTCGACAAACGACTCATCAAGCTGAGCACGCCGGAAGCGGAATACTTGATTGACGGAGACGCCGTGGAGAACGTGAAAAAGCATTACGGCCACAAGGTCGATCCGGACGACGTCCACCATTGACCGTGGCGGGCGGGGGCGCGGGGGAGGGGGCGCCACTCCCCCCACGCCGATCGCATCGGAACGGGAACGTGGCTCAGGGAATGGAAACGGACGGCGGGGCCGCCGCCGACCAGGCGGCGCGCTCGGGGCCGTACGGATCGTCCTCCACATGCGTGTCCGTCCCGAAGGCGAGCAGCGCCCGCCGCTTCAGGTCGTACGCCGGCCACACGGGTTCCTCCGTTCCATCCGCGGTGTTCGGGTTGCCGGTCTTGGCGAAGTTGGTCCACGCCCGGTGCATCTGGTCCGCGATGGGCTGCCGGTCCGGCGAATCCCCTGTAAACCGGTCCACGCCCGTCTGATGGAGATTGTTGAACACGAACGGGATCTCCATCGCGTGGCACGCCCCGAGCCGGCCGCCGAGGACGGGAGATGCCCAGTCGAACCGGTACATCCACACGGGCGTCCCCTGCTGCACCAATTTGTCGGCCGTCAGCAGCATCGGCTCGACGAACACGCGGTATGTCACCAGCGGGCTCAGCTTGGCGCCCGCCGTATCCCCCTGTCTGTGCGCGAGGTAGTAGTTGATCACGCCGTCCGGCAACCTGGGATCCATCCGGCGCAACTGCTGGCGAAGCGTATCCTCGTCCGCCTGGAACCAGCGGTCGTCCTGGGCGACGAACAGGTTGTACTCGTCCCGGGTGACGCCGAGGATGACCGGAATGTCCCGCGCGACGCCGTCATCGAGCGCCAGCATCGGGTGCTTCGGCAGGATGCGGCCGTCCACGACGGGGCCGAACGGCAGCGCCGGTTCGCGCAGGGCGGACGCCGCCTCGACAAATTTCTCCCCGGGCACGGCCAGCAGCGCGTCCGCGTCGCCCGCCTGGACGCCGAGGGCGGCGAGGTAGCGCTCGGTGATGGCGGAGGCGGTGTCGGGGGTGTGTACGCCGAGAGCGCCCGATCCACTCTGCAGGATGGCGCGCTGGAACAGTCCGCGGGCGCTGGGCGTGGCGAGCAAGGTGGCGACGCTGCCGGCGCCGGCCGACTCGCCGAAGAGGGTCACCTGGCCGGGATCACCGCCGAAGGCGGCGATGTTCTCGTTCACCCAGCGCAGGGCGGCCACCTGGTCCTGGATGCCGAGGTTGGCCGACGACGCGAATGCAGGCCCGAAGAGATCCCCCAGATACAAGAACCCGAGCGCCCCCAACCGGTAGTTGATGGTCACCAGCACCACGCCGTTTTGCGCGAACGAAGTCCCGTCGTACCAATTCACCGAACCGGATCCGGCCACGTACGCCCCGCCGTGGATCCACACCATCACGGGGTGAGGGCCGTCGTCCTCCGGTGCCCAGATGTTGAGGTACAGGCAGTCCTCGCTCTCGGGCAGCTTGGCGCGCCCGACGATGTTGGCGATGGCCTGATCCTCGGGTTGGAGGGATGCGGGACCAAAGACGGTGGCGTCGCGCACGCCGTCCCACGCATCGGGCGGTTCGGGCGGTTGGAATCGCCGTGTGCCCACGGGCGGTTTGGCGAACGGGATGCCCCGCCAGTGCCGCACGCCGCGGGCGGAGAATCCTCGCACCAAACCGTACTTCGTCTCCACCACATGGTTCATGCAGTCCTGCCTCCTCCGTCCTGTCATCCTGTGAACTTCCTACAGATATTTTAGACGGAAAATCATTTGGGGAACAGTCTCTTCCTGTTGTCGGGTCGAAATATTCACGCTTCCACTCCGAACGCGTACACGCTGTTGCACAGATTTCCGAATTGGAAGTCGCGATGCCACAGCGCGGCGGAAGGCGTATCGGCGGCGGCCCCCATGGCGTACAGCAGCGGCGCGAAGTGCTCCGTGCCCCAGGCTGGGACGGCCTGATGGGCCCCGGGGGCCAAGCGGCGATAATCAAACAAGGCCTCGAGATCCCAGGCGACAAGGCGGGATTCGAGCCAGGTCTCGAAGGCCAGGGCCCACTCGTCGGGGACGCCGTCTTGGCGCGCCCAGTCGAGCGCCGCCAGGTTGTGAACGGTCGCGCCGCTGCCGATGATCAACACGTCATCCGCTCGAAGCGGTGCCAACGCCTGGCCGATGGCGAATTGTCCGGCGGGTGTCAGGCGCGGGTTGACGGACATCGCCACCACGGGGATGGAGGCGTCCGGATACAGGCGGCGGAGGATGGTCCAGACACCGTGATCGAGACCGCGACGGGCATCGAGGTGGCAAGGGACGCCCGCTTCCGCGAGGCGGCTGCGGATGGTTCCGGCGAGCGCGGGCTCGCCCGGGGCCGGGTACTGGATCTGGTAGAGCTCATCGGGAAAGCCGCCGAAATCATGGATGGTTTCGTAGTTCGGGCTGGCGCTGACAGCCTGCGCCCCGCTCAGCCAGTGGGCGGTGAACACCACGACGGCCCTAGGGCGCCTCAGCCGGCTCCCGAGGGTGTCGAGAAACCGGCCGTACACACTGTCCTCCACGGCGACCATGGGCGATCCGTGGGCGATGAACAGGCTTGGGAGAAGGGACATCCGCGTTTCCTCCATTGTTGTGGCGTTGTGCGATCCCGTTCGCCAACGGGATCGCGCATGGCTTGTTGCCGTTCGGCGGGTTGTGTCTGGTCACGGATGCATCACCTCCATGTTACACCAACGGGCGGCTGTCATCTGTCCGGTTGCGCCGCTCCCCGAACCCGTGGCACACTGGAACCAGTGTTGGAAGTTTGTCCTTCATCGGCATGTCGGCACCGAGCGACAGCCGGCGGGGCACTGAGGAGGCGGCGGCATGGGACAGGAGAACGTGCAGGAACAGGTGCGGGGTACCGTCCAGGGCACCGCGCCGGATCACGCGCAGGAGAACGACGCGGTGCGGTACATCTCCCGCGAGGTGGCGGAGGCGGTGGAGCGGCTCAAAGCGGACGCACGGGTGCAGGCGGCCCTGCGGTTCGCCGAGGCGGACCACGAGACGACGGTGGCGGACCAGATCCGGCTGACGGAGATTCCGGCGCCGCCTTTTCACGAGGAGGCGCGCGGGCGGGCATTCCGTGCGGACCTGGAGGCCTTGGGCCTGGCGGACATCCGCGTGGACGCGGAGGGGAACGTGTTCGGCGTGCGACGCGGCACGGGCGACGGCCCGACGGTGTTTGTGAGCGCGCACCTGGACACGGTGTTCCCGGAGGGCACCGACTGCCGGGTGAGGCGAGAGGACGGCAAGCTGTTCGCGCCGGGGATCGGCGATGACGGGCGCGGGCTGGCGGTGGTGTTGGCGGTCCTGCGGGCGATGAATAGCGCCGGCCTGGAGACGGTGGGCGACGTATGGTTCGGCGCCACGGTCGGCGAGGAAGGCCTCGGCGATCTGCGCGGGGTGAAGGCGTTCTTCCGCGAAAACGAGGTGGACGGGTTCATCTCCGTGGAGCCGGACGATCCCGCGCGCACCACGTACCTGGCCACCGGCAGCCACCGCTATCGCATCACCTTCCGCGGCCCAGGCGGGCACAGCTTCGGCGCGTTCGGGTTGCCGAGCGCCATCCATGCGATGGGCCGGGCGATTGCGGCCATCGCCGACGTGGAAGTCCCGGCGGATCCGAAGACGACGTTCACCGTGGGCACGGTGCGGGGTGGCACATCCGTCAACACCATCGCCGCCGAGGCGGAATTGATGCTGGACATGCGATCCAACGACGAGGCGGCGCTCTCGGCACTGGAGGCGGAGGTGCTGCGGCGGGTGCACGCCGCCGTGGAGGCGGAGAACCGGCGCTGGGACAGCGACGCCATTACGGTGGAGGTGGTGCAGGTCGGGGATCGGCCGGCGGGATCGCAGCCGTCGGACGCACCGATTGTGCAGGTTTCGCTGGCGGCGTCGCAGGCGCTCGGCTTCGGGGCGGAACTGGACGGGCCGAGCAGCACGGACTCGAACGTCCCCATCCATCTCGGGATCCCGGCGGTGACGCTCGGCGGCGGGGGCCGCTGCGGCGGGGTGCACACCGTGCAGGAATGGTTCGATCCGACGGACGGCCACCAGGGCGTCCAGCGCGTGCTCTTGACGGTGCTGGGCTTGGTCGGCGTGGCGGGGGTGACGGAGCCGTTGTTGCCCAGGCGGGGTTCCGGCCGATGACCGGGCCCCGCGCACATCCCGAAAAGTCGCTCTTAACTGCCGGGGTTCAGGTCTTTCGAATGCGCTGAAGCACGGTTTGGCCAGGCGGTGATCCTCGTGTTCTTGGGGGTATCCGAACGCAGACATCCTCAACTTTGATACGAGTCCCTTATCCCCCATTCGTTATGAAGACACGGAACACTATGTCATTACAAAACAGTTTCTGCTCAATCGGGAAGGAATGTTGAAGACGTTGTTGGAGTCAGAGGATTGAAGAAAGCGGAGGTGTCAACAAGGAGATAGACACTCCGGGGTCCAGGCAGGGTTTCACAGAAATCAACTGGCATGAATCGTAAAGTTCTGGTAGAATATTCACGTGATGTTTTGAATCTGCAGTCTTTGCATGCGCCATGTCATCTCGCATCTGTTCCGAAGACAGCGCGCATGACCTGGAGGGGGAAACGATGGAACAAGAGTTCAGAAAAGAAAGACGTTTGCCGCACCGTCCCAGGCGTTCTGGCGCATCCATCGCCGCCAGCACCGTGGCGGTCACCTTGACCATGGCCTGTGGTGCGCTGCCGGTCTACGCGGCGACTTCGCAAGTCTCCAGTGGAACCGCGGGCACATCGGGCGCCACGTCGACCTCCGCATCCGCTGCATCCCAGGACGTGACGCAACTCCAGCCGAAATTGTCCCAGCAAGACGCGCTTGTGGTCGTGGAGAAGCTGTTTTCGCCGTTGGTGGCGAATCTCGGGACACCGACGGTAACTCTGAACCCCGATCCTTTGGTGGCGAACCAAGTCGTCTACGAGATCGACTGGAACATGATGGCGTTCGCCAACCAGTCGGGCCCTCGCCTCAATCAGAATTACGCGCACGCCACGGTGGATGCGAATACGGGACAGGTATTGCAATTCCAAAATACCGGGTCGGCTTGGCAGGAAAAGAACCCCATCCGTCTCGCGGATGCCCAGACGATTGCGGTGGATTGGGTGAAGAAACTGGCGCCCAGTCAAGCGAGCAGCGTGGCGCTGGCGGATAAGAGCCAGCTTCAGGGCGGATTTTCCTTTCTGTTTGTCCGGAAAGTCAACGGAATCCTGGCGCCCTTCGACAGCATGCGCGTACAGTTAGGGACCGACGGACAACTGCAATACTACAATTTCTCGTGGCATGAGGCGACCTTTCCCGCGGCGGGGGAGGCCAACGTCATTCCCGCCTCCCAAGCGCAGAAGATATATGAATCCCACCTGAAGTTGGCGCTGCGTTACCAGCAGAGGTACACGCCGCAGGGACCAGGGCCGATGGAGTTGGTGTACCAGCCCATCGGAAATGCACCGGGTTTCGCGGCCAGTCCACTCCCGGTGATTGATGCAACGACCGGGGAGGAAATTGGGACCGATGGCAAGCCCGTGACGCCACCGTCCCAAGGGGACGACACGCCTGCGCCCATCGATCCGAACGGTCCGAAAAAATTCCCGGCGCCCTCATCGACGCCGCTCACCCAAGATCAAGTCACGGCTCAGGTGGCGAAGCAGTTCGGCCTCGATGGCCCGGATTGGACACTCAGAATGGCACAGCAGCATCGCGGGAACGGCAGTGTGTTTCCCAATCACGTGATCTGGAGCCTGAGTTACACCAACGCCAAAACGGGGGCCGGTGTGTCTGTGGACGTGGACGGTACGGATGGCGTGATTGTGCGCTACAACGCCTACAGCCAGGGCCTGTCGCAATCACCCGCAACGCCCATGTCTGCTGCGCAACTGCAGGCCGCAGCCAATGCGGCGGTGGCCAAGTTGTACCCCAACCTGACAGGAGCCATTGCCCCTGAACAGACCCAGGTCGTGGGCTATCCACCGAATCAGGCCCCATTCTTTTACGATTTCCTGGTGAACGGGATTCCGGTGCCGGGACTCCAGTTGACGCTGGACCCCGCCACGGGACAGGTTCAAGGTGTGTCCTTGCAGATCGACCCGTCCACCGAGTTTCCGTCGCCGAGTAAAGCCCTCTCATTGCAGCGCGCCATGTCGGAGTACGAACAGGCCGCTCCGCTCGTCCTTCAGTACATGTTGCCGCAACAGCCCTCTTCGCCGGACAAGCCCTTTCCGCTCAACTACGGCAGCACCGCGAAGCTCGTCTATGCCGCGGCTCCGCTCGCGAACGGGATTGGCACACTGAACGCGTTGACAGGGGAGTGGGAACAGCCGCCGTTCTTGGGGCAGTCCATGGGATCGGGCATCCCCGCGAATCTCACTCCGCAGGCGGCCATCTCTGTCCTCGAGCAGCACGGGATCATCACGAGTGATGAGGTGAGCGGTTCCGGTGCGGTGAATCCTTCCGAGACCATGACCCGAGGGCGTTTTATTGCCTGGTTGAGTCGTGCCTACAATATGAACATTGGATCGGACCCAACGCCCCAGTTCCCTGACGTCACGCCGAGCACGCCGTACGCCAGCGAACTCTCAGAGGCCATTCTGCAGGGATGGATTCACAACCAAGGGCCGATTCAACCGCAGGGTGCGCTCACACGGGCGCAAGCTGCGCAGTGGTTGGTCGAATGGATGGGCTGGCAGGGGCCGGCTGCACACCCCGCGTTCTTCAAAGTGGGATTTAGCGATGCGAAATCCGTGCCGTCATGGGCGCTTGGAGCGGCGGCGATGATGAGCCAGGCCGGGGTGTTGCCATTGCAGAACGGCAAATTCATGCCGAATCAAACGCTCACCGTCGGTGAAGCGGCACAGGCGCTGGTTCGGGCGGTGCAGGTGTATCTCTCCAGCAACTGATGACAGGACAGAGGAAGCATCCAGGCATCGCGTGACGGATGCCCCGCGGCGGGTGTCACGCGGTTCAATCCGACAGAGAGGGGCTGGCGCACCAGCCCCTTTTTCAATCTCGTTCTCCTGTGCGTCGAGCGCCGGCCTTCGGCTGAGGGTGGATCAATCCAGGGCGGGCTTGCGTATCAGGATGCGCCCGAACAGCCAGCGCTCTACCGCACTCCACAGGCCCGACGTGACGTAGTAGAGGGCGACGGCGACCGGTGCACTCCACAGGATGACCAGGGTGATGGCACCGGTGACAGCGGCTCCAAGACTCTGGGGCGGTTGAACGGTGATGGATCCGTACGTTACGAGGCTGGCCAAGGCCATCAGCACGGCCGCGGCCAGTGGGACGAGATGCAACGGATCGCCCAGGGTCAAGGCGGGCACCCAGGGGACCAGCACGCTGGTCACCGGGTGGTTGAGATAGCGAAACAGGCGGTACAGAACGATGAACACGGGGCTCTGGGCGAACACCAACAGAGTGGAGGACAGCGGTTTGACGCCGTGATCGTCCAGGACCTTTCTCTGGACCTTCAGCCACTCGGCGGGCGACCCCTTCCAAGTGGCTTTCATCCCTTCGAGCACGCGCGAGGCGGCCAGTTGGGCGAGGGTGTTCTTGGCGATGCGAACGGACAGGGGCGTCAACAACAGCCGGACACCCAGGGTGAACAGGACGATGGCCAGGCCGGTGTCATGGGTCCAGCCGGCCAGGATCTGCAAGAGGGTGAGCAGACTCTGCTCCACGTGAGCGTACATACACGATTCCTCCTTTGGGCATTCGTCGTTGGGCACGTGCACCATGACGCTGCCAAAAGGAGGATGGATCTTCATCATCCCGTTTCCGTGCGGGGCGCTTTCGCCGCACGCAGCGGATGATGCGCAGACTCCAGGGAACATGAGGCTCCTGGGCAGACACGGGACAGACGGGGGCATCGAATGACCAGACGCGGACGGGCGCAGGGTGTCGTCCCGTACGGCGCCACCACACGACCGCAAATGTCGCGAGGATGGCGAGCCATGGGAGAAGGTACAGGATTGGATACGATTCGTTCATGCCCCTCACCTGCCAAAACTGCAGCCACTCGTTTGGTCGCGCTGTCCCAGAATCTGATCTTACCACGCCATGGAATGGCGGGTCCATAGGGATTGGAATGCCCTTTGGTGCGGGGCGGGGGCATCATCCTGCTATTTCGTTACCACCACAGGGATTTCCGTGAGTCCTGTTAGGCGCACGGGATCCTTGGTCATGGGGACTGGGTTCAGAAAAATCCGCCCATGGTTCGCAACGGTCGCCATTTTGTATACCATTGCGTTCGTATATGGAGAAGGCAGCCGCCACGCCAAACTTCCGTCCCCAGGGTCGCCATAATCCGGATACAGTAGGGCTGCTATCGGGACGGCCGGAGTGGGGGTGATCTCCAGTACGAACGTCTGCCCCACTTTCAGGTGAAGCGGCCCAGGGTCCCCGGAAAGCTCCAATGTAGTGACATCTCCAACTTTGGTGCTCTTTGCATTCAACCGATATATCACACTGTTCTTCGGTAGGTCCCCCGGTTCTGGATACGGTCGATTCACAGTTTGCTTGGTTACGCCCTCCGGCGAGAAGGAGTACCAGATGGGTATGCCGAACCCGAAGTCTCCCCCCCGCACCAACAATTTGTTGCCTTGCTTCCACATGAAGCCCAAGTCCTTGCGAACGTCTTTCGCGCTTGTGGTCACGGACCAATGATCGGGGGTGCTATGCGCAAACCGCAAGATCTCAATCGTACAGAAATCTGCCCCGGGTGCATTGGTGGGATTGAGGAGCGGCGGCGGCAACTTCAGTGCACAATACTGGGTACTACCGGCTGTGAACCACAGCGGTTGTTCTCCCGTTGTGTAGGGTGCCTCGAATTGATACAACAGGTGCCCGTTAGACACGAAGTCATATTGTAAGTTGTCACTTTGCCCATTATTGGTGATAAACCGGTAGACGTAGAGCACAATGTCTCCGTTGGGGGAAGCAAACTGCTGGCTGTCGGTAAATCCGGTTGGAGGCTGAAAGCGCGGCTGCGTGAAATTCGTCGCGGCAGTGGGTGACACGCCTTTCCTGTCCAACTTGTTTCTTTCGATAACCCACAGCCCTGCCATCGCCGCGGCGGAACACATGATGACCATGGCCGTCTGGAGGGCACGTCGGTGATGACGGCGGACACCTCGGAGGTCATGGAGAGCGTGAAGTTCTTTCTGAATCTTGGACCGGATACGGATTTCCGCGTCACTGTCGAGTTTCAGATCTCTCCATGAAGCCAATTTCTTTTCGTAATCATCAAGCTTCATGAGGGTTATCCTCCTCGTGGAAGCCATGGTTTTCGATTGGAGCATGGTCGCTCAGCAGCTTTCGAAGCTTGTTCTTGGCTCGGTACAAAACCATCCGAACCTTCGGCTCTGTCCATCCCAACAGGACTGCGGTCTCTCGAGTTGAGTATCCTTCCACCACGCGAAGGCTGATTACCCTGCGTTGATCGAGGGGCAGCTTCTGGATGATGTCGTCCCATTCCACCATGCTGAACAGACACATGACGTCGGCAGGATAAACCATACTCTCCCCATCATCGCGAGGAGGTTGCGTTCTCCTTCTCTTTTGAATGTGATCTGAAATACAATTCCGACAGATGGACCATATCCAGGTTCTCGCGCTGGAATCACGCCGAAACGTGTGCCAGGATCGTACGACCTTCATGAACACCTCGGCCACAACATCTTCGGCATCCGTGGGATTCCCGAGCACGAACAATACATGACGATACAGTTCATCCTTGTGCAAGCGGAAGAGCGCTTCGATAGACCTCTGTACGTCAAGCTCATCGTCCATCGCGTCACGTCCTTCGCAAATCACCTTGCCTCTATAGACCGAAACGTGCACGAATTTGTTTCTGGATGTGCTGTCTTGAGGGATGGCCCCGAAGAGGGTGAGGATGTCCTGGGTCCATTGTGTGATGGACGGTGGGAATTTTCTCGATTGCGCGGATTCGGTACGGGTTGGAGAACGGCCACGTGGGAATGCAACCTGTCCGAGCATGTTATCGGCGCCGAAAATTTCCGCCCGCCGCAGGTGCGATGACGAGGCCGCGTCATCGCACCGGCTTGTCCATCGCAATATGTTCGATCCCGGCCTCGTCAAACGGGTCCCCGTATGCGCGGTACCCGAGCTTCTCGTAGAAGCCGCGGGCGTGTGCCTGGGCGTAGAGGACGAGCTTCTTGAAGCCGAGTCGCGCGGCCTCCGCCTCAACAGCTTCCATCAACAGGCGTCCGATCCCGCTGCCCCGCAGCGCCCTTCGCACGGCGACGCGCTCCACCTTGGCGACGCCCGCTTCACCGTAGGGCCGCAGCCGGGCGGTGCCGACGGCTTTGTCCTCGCCGTCCCGGGCGAGGAAGTGGATGGTACCGGGGGCCTCGTCGTGTTCGTCCAGTTCCAGTTCCTCCGGTACGCGCTGCTCGTCCACGAACACCTCGCGGCGGACCGAGTAGGCGGCCTCAAGATCGGCGCGGGTTTGGATCTTATCGACACGGTACATGCGCGTTCATCCTCTCTCTGAAGGGTGTTGTGTGCGGGGACCATCCCGGTGCACCGCGAAGCCGGTCGGGTGGGGCGGCGGCACAGCCGGCTGCTTCAACCGCCGAGCGACGCGTCGAAGACGGACGGTGAACGCCGGCGCCGCCACAGCGTCAGGCAGAGCAGCGTGAAGGCGGCCATCGCCAGGGTGGCCACAGCGAGCAGGCTGCGCAACCCGTGGTGGTCCATCACGGTGCCGGTGACCATCGGCCCCACGCCGCTGCCGAGGAACAGCGAGAAAGCGAAGACCGAGACGGCCGTCGCCCGGCCTTCCGGCAGCAGTTCGGTGGCGAACGTCTGCAGGGTGGAGTGGCAGTAGCTGAACCCGAAGCCGAGCACGAGGAAGCCGGCCGTGAGCGCCGCCACACTTGGCCAGGCCCAAATCATGGCGTAGCCGAGCGTCATCAGGGTGGCCCCAAGCATCGGCATCCGGAACGCTCCGGCGCGGGACAGCACCACCGCGATGGTCCGGCTGCCGACGAGCGCGCCGAGGCTATAGAGGGCCGTCAACAGGCCAATCACCAGGTAGCTCAGGTGCAACTGGCTCACGCCGAAGACGCCGAGGTATGTGAACCCGCCGTAGAAGGCGAACCCTTCGCAGAAGACCAATCCGTACAACCCCCACGCGCGGAGGCTGCGCAGGAGGACGGCGTAACGCCGGAGGGCCTCCGCTGACGTGAACCGGTGGCGGGTGTCCTCGGGATGGAATTGTTGACCGGTGTCCCCGGGCGTGAACCGTTGGCCGGTGGCCGCGGGATCGAGGCGTTCATGCCTCCGGGCGTCGCCGTTCTCTGGCCGTCGCATCGCCAAGAGCGCTGGGATGGCGGCGAGGCCGAGCAACACGAACAGCACGCGGTAGCTGACGAACTGGGCGAGCAGTCCGCCGATGACGATGCCCAGCACCTGGCCGGTGGTCGTCATGGACATGAAGAACGCAATGGCGCGGGGACGCGACGCGGGCGGAAAGGTGTCCCCGATGTAGGCGAGCGTCGTCGGGATGATCCCGGCGGCGAAGATGCCGGTCAGCACGCGCAGGACCATCAACCAGGTGAAGCCCTGCACCGCCCCGCACAGGATGGTGCCGAGCCCGAACAGGCCCACCGCCACGACGATGGTCCGCACCTTGCCGACCGCGTCCGCCAACGGGCCGTACACCAATTGGAACAGGCCGTACGGCAGCGAATAGGCGGTGACGAGCAGACCGGCGGTGGCGGCGGTGACGTGGAGGGATTGCGCCATGGCGGGGAGCATCGGGGCGATGGCCCGGTTGTCCGCGTTGACCAAAAATCCGCCGAGGGCCAGCGCCCACAGGGCGCCGGAAGAGGGTGCCCGGGCGTCCCGGTCGGACGGACCCACCGTCGTCACACCCAACCTCCGTCGCCCCCGTTGTCAACACCGCCCGAGTCCCCGAAGCCGGAGTCTCCAAAACCGGAGTCTCCGAAGCTCGAGCCGTCAACGCCCGCGTCGTAGGAGCCCGAATCGTACCCCGGGTTCCAGCTGTCGCTCGCCGGATCGTAGGGGTCGCGTTGGAAATCCACCTGATGATACGAACTGTCGCTGGGGTCGGGGGCGATGCCGTATCCCGCGTCTGCGCCGTACCCTCCGTCCGGGCCATCCCAGCCGCGGTTGGCCAGCTCCTGTTGGAGTTGATGGATCTCATCCTGCTGGAGGATGTTCTGTTGCATCAGTTCGTCCATCATCTGCTGCTGATCCAGGCTGTTGAAGTAGTTGTACTGCGCCCAGTCGATGCGGCCCTGTTCCAGCAGGTACGTCAACAGCGCCCCGGCGGCCATCCCGCCGAGGAAGCTGCCCGCGCTGAACCCCGTGGACGGAGGCGGGTCCATCGGGTTGTACGATGGCGGTATGTAGCCGGGGCCATAAGGCGTGTAGCCGGGGCCATAAGGCGTGTGGCCAGAGCCGGAACTGTACGGCCGAGACACGGGCCTTCCCGACCATCCGCTGCCGCGGCGCGCCAGCAACAGAATCAAGAGAACGACGATAATCGCCACCAATATCCAGGTCATGCCGACAAACCTCCTGCTCCCATGCGTGCCCGCGCCGACCCCCAGACAGGGGCGGATCCGGCGCCAAGCCGCTATCCGAATCGTATCACATCTCGCGCCGGGCGGCAGGTCCCGCGTCGCGGCGGACAGGCGGATTTTGTACACTGAGGGGGAGGTGACAAGGATGGAACAGGCCCGCGAGATCCGGCTCCTGGTGGTCGACGACGAGCCCGGCATCCTCGAGTTTCTGGAGCTGGGGCTGCGCAACGAAGGGTTTGAGGTGCACACGGCACCGGACGGGCCGTCCGCGCTGACAGCGGCGCAGGCGGTGCGGCCGCACGTGGTCATCCTCGACGTGATGCTGCCGGGATTGGACGGGTTCGCGGTGTGTCGGGCGCTGAAGGAGATGGGAGACGTGGTGGTGATCCTGCTGACCGCGAAGGATGCGGTCGCCGACCGCGTGCGCGGGTTGGACATCGGCGCGGACGACTACGTCGTCAAGCCGTTCAGCTTCGAGGAGCTCCTCGCGCGCATCCGGGCCCGGCTGCGCGTCCAATTTCCGTACCTCGGCAAGGAAGTCGTCATCGGGCCGTTTCGCATCGACGACGGGCGCAAGGAGATCACCTTTGAGGGACGCCTTCTCGCCCTGTCGGCGACCGAATACGAACTGCTCAAGTACCTCGTGCTGCACCATGACACGGTGGTGAGCAAGGCACGCCTGCTCGATCACGTTTGGGGCTACGACTTCGGCGGCCAGGACAACATCGTGGAGGTGTACATCCGTTCCCTGCGCGACAAGCTGGAGGACGACGAGCACCGCGTGATCCGGACCATCCGGGGGGCGGGGTACCGCCTCGATCTGCCATGAGGCGGCGGGCATTTCTTGCCGTCGCAGGCCTGTGGCGGGCCCTGCGCCGTCTCGTCCGGCCGAGGTCGTTGCGCTATCAGCTCTTGGCACGCTCCCTCTGGGTGCTCTCCGGACTGCTCTTGTTCATCGGGCTGTTTCAGTACGCCTTCATGACCCATTTCCTCTACCACAACACGGCCGCGGACCTCCGCTCCGAGGTGCGGGCCATCCCGCTGCGGGTGTGGATGGCGGCACCGCGCTTCGACGGGTGGTCCCGCCCGGACCGGCCTCAGCCGTTTTCCATCGGGCTGCCCGGCACCCGGCTGGCGTGGGTCGACGCGTCCGGCCAACTGCAGGCGCTGTTCCCCGCGGCGTCCGGGACGGACGCCGTCCGCCTGCCGGCGACTGTGTACCGGGACGCCCTTGCGCACGGCACCGGGGAGGGGGATTACCGGGTTGTCCGGGACGCACAGGGGCGTCCGCAGCTCGTGGTGCTGGTGCCCGTCGGGCCGCCCGGCCAGCCGGTGGGCCTCGTCCAAGTCAGCGCCGACGCAGAGCCGCTCCGGCGCGTCCTCATGCGGCAGCTCATCATCTTCATCTGCCTTGCCGCCTCGGCGATGGTGGCCGGGTGTCTGACGTTCATCCCGACCATCCGCCGCACGCTCGATCCGCTCTCCCAGATGGTCGACACGGTCCAGCGCATCGACGCGGGGAAGCTCGACGAGCGGATCGACATCCAAGGCGCCCAGACGGAGGTCGTCCAGCTCGCCGCGTCGTTCAACGCGATGCTGGAACGGCTGCACCGCGCATTCGCCGCCGAGCGGGCCGCCCGCGAACGCATGCGCCAGTTTGTCGCCGACGCTTCCCACGAACTGCGCACGCCCATCACGGCCATCCGCGGCTTCATCGAGGTGCTCGGCCGCGGTGCCGCGCGCGATCCCGCACAGCGCGAGCGAGCCCTGGCGAGCATGCAGCGCGAGGCCGAGCGGTTGAGCAAACTGGTGCAGGACCTCCTCACCCTGGCGCGGATGGACGAGGCGCCGGAGCTGCATCTCCGCCGCCAGGCGCTGGACGGGCTGCTGACGGAGTTGGAGCCCCAGTTGCGCGTGCTGGCGGGGGCGCGGGCCCTCGAGTGGGACGTGGACGAAGGGGGGGTGGCCTGGGTCGACCGGGATCGCATCCAACAGGTGGTGCTGAACCTCTTCCAAAACGCCGTGCAGCACACCGATCCGGAGACCGGCCGCATCCGCGTATCTCTCCGGCGCGAGGCGGGTGGTGTTCGCATGGCCGTCCGGGACAACGGGGAGGGCGTTGACGAAGCGCATCGGGATCGGCTGTTTGAACGGTTTTACCGGGTCGATCCCGCGCGATCCCGCAGCCACGGCGGCGCGGGCCTGGGACTGGCCATCAGCAAAGCCATCGTCGAGGCGCACGGCGGGACCATCGCTTGCGAGAGCGAGCCGGGGCGCGGGGCGGAATTCATCGTGACGCTCCCCGCTGCGCCCGATCCCCCGAGACCGCCTGCATGACGCCTTCTCCCGGAGGGCACCCTCCTGCTTGAATCCAGCATCAGGTTAGGAGGATGCTTGTGCTCAGGAGGACGCTTGTGGGCGATTGGAGAATCCGTTTGGCTTCATTCCTCTGCGTTTGCGGCATGGCTGCGGTGTGGCCGTCGCCGGCGTTCGCGCAGACCCCGGCTCCCGGCCCGGCCCCGGCTCGTCCGGCCCCCCAGGCCGCTCCGGCGCCGGTGGCGAACGTCACGGCCACAATCCAGTTTCGCGTGGTGTCTTCCCCCGACTTTCGCGCCATCCCGGGCGCGCGGGTGGTGCTCATCGGCCAGAACGGGCGCTTGGTCAAAACCGGCCTCACGGACGGAGACGGGATCTGGCGGACGACGGTGACGGTGCCGCGGGACCCGCGCTTCCCCGGTCTCGGGTTTGTCAACGCGCTGTGCGTCGCCTTGGGCCACAACGAGACCGTGGTGTTCGACGTGCCCATCCGCCAGGGCACCGCGCAGCCGGTGACGCTCAACCCGATTCAACCCGGGCTGCGCAACGAGCCGATGGCGATGCTCGGGCAGATCCACCGCCTCGACGTGATTGACTTCGTCAACCGCTTCGGCGACGCAGCCGGCCTGGAGCGCCAGACGCCGATACCCGGGGAAGAGGGGTACTCCCCCTTCGGACCGAGCCTTCGCCGGTCGGCGAGCACCCGGTAGATGACGGAATCCGGCGCCCGCGCGAAGAGCGGGCGCCGAGAAGGGTCACGCGCGCATACCCGGTGCGGGGGTCCGGTGCGGGTTGGCATGGTCGGGGCCCGGCGCGGCTCAGGCATGCGGCAGGCAAGGGGCCCGGCTCAGGCGGCAGGCAAGCGGGCCCGGTGCCGGTCACGCCTGCGACCCGGCGGCCCGCTCGGTCGCAGCCGGGACGTGCACCCGCGTTCGGATGCACAGGGCCAAGAGGGCGCACATGAGCGCCGCGAGGCAGGAGACCAGGAACATGCCGGCGTAGTTGCCGCCGGCGGCCCGGATGACCAAACCCGCCACCGGGGCGGCGACCATCAGGCCGATGGACTGGACGAAGTTGCCGAATCCGTACAACCTGCCCCGCATACGGGCCGCGAGATCCTCCCCGGCCTCGGCGCGCAACAGGTCGGTAGCGAGCGCATAGGCGACGGTCAGGTTGGCCGACCAGAACACGCCCTCGATGGCGACGATGATAAACACCCACACCATGGTGTGGACCACCAGCCCGCACAGCGCGAGCAGCCCGAAGAGCGTCATCACGACGGCAATCAGCCGCTGCGGCATCCAGCGGCGGTACCATCGCCCCGCCCACACGGCGGCCAGCATGCCGGTGGCGGTGAAGACCGACATGGCGAGGGCCGACTGGAGCAGGGTGCCGTGCGCCACGTGGGTCACGAACAGGGTGAAAAACGACGCGATGGCTTCGAATGCGAGCCACGCGAACGCCTGGGCAATGAAATAGAGCAGAAGGTTTCCGCGCAGCAACTGGCGGTAGGGATGGCCTCCGGGGGCGGGGGACGCTTCCGCGGCGCTGCCGGCGCAGCGATCGCCGGGAGTAGCCTCGGGAGCAACGGCAGCACGAGCGGTGGGGCCCGGGCCTTTCGCCACCGTCTTGGGGTGGGGGATGGCGCGCTCCGGAACGCCGAGCCCGGTCCACACTCCGCCGACGGCCATCAGCAAGGCCGTCATCCAGAATCCGGCCGTGTGCGAGGCGGTCCACACCAACGGGATCACGAGGAACGACAGCAGGTTGCCGAGTTGCCACCACAGGTTCAGGTACCCGGAGGCGACGCCCCACCGATCCCGGGGCACGACGTCCGGCATCCAGGCATGATATGGACTGGCGCAACTCTGCTGGAACACATAGAACAGCGTCAGGGCCGCCGCCGCGAGGACAAAGGAGTGGGCGTACGCGAACACCAACCACAGCAGCGCGGCTGCGGGCAGGCAGATGAGCACGTATGCCTTGCGGCGCCAGCCCGGGCGCCGGGCGTGATCACTCATCCACCCGGTCAACGGGTTGAGGACGAGGCCGAACAGGCCCTCCAGGGCGAGCACGAAGCCGATGACCGGCTGCGAGGCGTGAAACGACTCCAGCATGGCGGCGGCAAACACCTTGTTCGCGGCGAATCCGACGTTGCGCGCCGACCCTGCCATACCGAGGACGTGCACGAGCCCGCGGGGGGTGGCCGCACCGGATTCGGGGGATGTGGCGGCGGTCTGGGACGGACGGGACGGCCGGCTCACCCGCGACTCCTCCCGACCAACTTCAGCACCAGGTCCGGCCGGTCCGACCCGATGGCGTCCACGCCCGCTTCCACCATCCGCCGGATGTCTTCCTCGCGGTTCGGCGTCCACACCGACACCAGCACGCCGCCCTGGTGGCAGCGGTCGACATAGGCCTTTGTCACGCCCTCGAAGTGGAGCGACAGCATCGTGCAGCCGGCGGAGCGGGCGACGGCGACCGGATCGACCGGATAACCCGCCAGAAGCGCGCCGCACTGCAGTCCAGGAAAGGCTTTCGCCAGGTGCAGCAGGATGTCGTGGAAGAACGACAGCGGCACGATGCGCTCGACCAGCGCGGGGCGCGCTGCCAACAGCCGGGCGAGGGCTTTGACGGTCTGCGGCGTCTTGAGCTCCACCGCCACGGGGATGGAGATGGCGTCCATCACGTCGGCCAACAACGGCACCCCCTGCCCGTCGCCAACGTCCACCTGGCGGAGCTCGGCCGAGGTCAGCTCGCTCACGGGCTTGTCGATGCCGGCGGTGCGCAAAAGGTTGTCGTCATGGATCACCACCAGCTCGCCGTCTCGGCTCACATGCACGTCGCACTCCACCAGGTCCACACCCATCTACGCCAGCTTTGTGAACGCGGTCATCGAATTTTCTGGATACAGTTCCGCTCCGCCGCGGTGCGCCACCACCCACATGCCTCGTTCGGCCTCCTCTTCGCCGGGGCCCCGGTGGTCCCGAGGTCCACGTCGCGTGTCATCACACTCCAGATCATTCGTGGTGCAGGCGGATTTCCCTTGTCGGTGAGTTTCACGAAAAAGCATGGTATTCCGCTTCATTCTTCTGTACGATGAATGCGAACGAGGGAGGGGAGTTGGCCGTGGCGAAAATCTACGTGATTCACGAAAACGACGAGTGGACGGTCCATCTGACCCGGCATCTGGACCAGCTCGGCCTGCCGTACGAGCTGTGGCACCTGGACGAGGGGCGGGTGGATCTGTCGGAGGAACCGCCGCAGGGCGTGTTCTACTCCCGCATGAGCGCGTCCTCGCACACCCGCGGCCACCGCTTCGCGCCGGAGTTGACGGGGGCGGTGCTCGCTTGGCTGGAGGCGCACGGTCGCGTGGTGTTCAACGGATCGCGCGCGCTGCAACTGGAGGTCAGCAAGGTCAACCAGTACATGGCGCTGCGCCGGTACGGCATCCGCACGCCGGAGACGGTGGCGGCGGTCGGGCGCGCACACGTCCTGGCGGCCGCCGAGCGGTTCTGCGGCAGACCGTTCATCACCAAGCACAACCGGGCCGGGAAGGGGCTCGGCGTGCAGTTGTTCTATTCGGTCGAAGCGCTGCAGGAGTATTTGGACGGCCCCGGCTACGAGGCGCCGGTGGATGGCATCACATTGCTCCAGGAGTACATCCAGGCGCCCGAGCCGTACATCACCCGCTGCGAGTTCGTCGGCGGCAAGTTTTTGTACGCTGTGCGGGTCGACACTTCCCAAGGGTTTCAGCTTTGCCCGGCGGACGCCTGTCAGGTCGGGGATCTGTTCTGCCCGGTGGGCGAATCGGTGCCAAATAAGCCCAAGTTTCAGGTCATCGACGGTTTCGACGATCCCATTCTGCGCCAATACGAGGCGTTCCTGGCCGATCACGGCATTCAGATTGCGGGCATCGAGTTCATCCGCGATGCGGACGGCGTGATCTACACGTACGACGTCAACACCAACACCAACTACAATTCCGACGCCGAGGCGGCGGCAGGTGTGTCCGGCATGCGCGCGGTGGCCGAGTTCCTCGGCGCGCAGCTGCAACGGGTGGAGGCGGAGTTGGCGTCGGCCGTCCGTTGATGCGGGTGAATCGCAGAGGTGCGCCGCAGCCGAGCGGAGAGGAGACAGACGAGCATGAGATACGGATTTTGGATGCCCGTCTTCGGCGGTTGGCTGCGCAACGTCGAGGACGAGGGGATGCCGGCGACGTTCGAGTACGCGAAGCGGGTGGCCCAGTCCGCGGAGCGGTGGGGCTACGACACCACGCTCATCGCCGAGCTGTACCTGAATGACATCAAGGGCCCGGAGGCGGATTGCCTGGAGGCCTGGACGACGGCGGCCGCCCTGGCGGCGGTGACGGAGAAGCTGGAGATCATGACGGCGGTGCGGCCGGGCTTCCACAATCCCGCCGTGACGGCGAAGATGGCGGCGAACATCGACAGGCTCAGCCAGGGCCGGTTCACCCTCAACGTGGTCTCCGCCTGGTGGGCCGAGGAGGCGCGCCAGTACGGGGGCGTGTTCACCGAGCACGACAGCCGCTACGAGCGGACGCTGGAGTTCGTCGACGTGCTCAAGGGGCTCTGGACGCAGGATGTGTTCACGTACGAAGGCAAGTATTATCAGATCCAGAACGCGAGGCTCGCCCCGAAGCCCGTCCAGCGGCCGAACCCGGTGCTGTACGCGGGCGGGGAGAGCGAGCGGGGCAAAGACACCATCGCCGAATGCTGCGACGCCTACGTGATGCACGGCGGCACGGTGGAGGAGATCTCCGCCAAGATTGAAGACATGCAGCGCCGCCGCGTCGAGAAAGGCAAGCTCCCCTTCCGGCACTTCGGTATGGCGGCCTACGTGATCTGCCGTGACACGGAGGCGGAGGCCGAGGCGGAGCTGGCCCGCATCACGGACGTCAAGGCGGCCGGGGGGTACGCCAGCTTCGGGGATTTCACGACGAAATCGCAACTGGAGCTGAAGCTGAGCCTGTACGACTACTCGGTGTCCAACCGCGGCTTGCGGCCGAACCTCATCGGGACGCCGGAACAGATAGCGGATCGCATCCTCGCGTACGAGCGGGCGGGCCTGGACTTGTTGCTGCTCCAGTTCTCGCCGCAGCTGGAGGAGATGGAACGGTTCGCGCGGGACGTGATGCCGTTGGTGGAGGAAAAGCGCGCGTTGACGCGGGCGTGAGGCGACGGCGCGACGGATCGCCTCGCGGGCGGATGCGTGGCGGCACGTTGCGCGGTGCGGCCAGGGGGGGACGGAAGCCCTCCTGGCCGCCTGCCGTTCATGCCCGGATCTCGAACCGGATGGCGGTCGCGTCGTCCGACACCTTCAGCCGGGGGTGGCGGAGGCAGTCTGGATCGCTTGCCTCCGCTTGGCGCAATCGATCCGCCGCCACGGCGAGGGGCCCCGCCTCTCCGGATCGAATGGCGCCGGTGAGGGCTGCCCAGTCGGTGAGCCGGAACAGATCGACGGCGCGGGAGAACCCGTCGCTGGCGAGGACCCCGTGCAAGCCGGCCTCGGCAGGCAGCCGGCCGGTCACGGCGTGGGGAATCCCTGTACCGTCGAGGCTTGCGGCGAAGTAGCCGCCCGGCGTGTTCATGCGGCTGCGGTTGGCCCGCAGCAGCGGCAGCGCCTGTGCCTTGGCTTCCTCATAGGCCACGCCGTGGCCCTGCCGCTCGTGGATGAAGCGGATGACCGCCTCGTCGAGCGGGGCGAGCCGCGGATCGGAGAAGACCTGCACCGGGCCCGCGACGGCGCGGAGCGCCAAGGTGCAGTCGCCGAGGATGGCGTACTCCAGGGCGTCCTCTCGCAGCTTCACCGCGGCCAGGGATGCACTCGGTTGCTCATACGGCAAGAGCGATCGCCACTCGAAAGCGCGGCGATCCGCCTCCCGCCGGACAGCCCGCACCGCCTCGGCCAGGTTGTCCAGGAGCGGCCGGTCGTCGCAGAGCAATTGGGACAAGGCCCCGGCCAGCGTTTCTGCGAACCACGCCGCGTCCGACGCGTCGGAGAAGTGACGGCGCCCGCCCAACCCGGTCGCGCCGTCCATCACGGCGGCCCCGCGGGCGGTGCACACCGCCCGGTCCTCGTTGTGCTGGCCGACCCCTTTTTGGCTGATCATTTCCAAACACTCGATTCGCATCTTGCACCGCCTGTCATCTCACACGTCGTGATGCACAATCAGCCCGACCAGGATCAAGAGCGCGCCCAATCCCATCGACAGCCAGACGGGTGTGCGCCGATTCGGCAGCCCGCCGATGGTGAGGATGAATCCTCCGTACACCATCAGCAAAACCCCGCCGAGCAGGATCAACAGCATCGCCGCATCGGCGAACGACTGCTTGCTGAGGATCTGGATGGATCCGATGGTCAAGCTCAGGGCCGCGGTGAAAAATCCGAGGATCTGCAGGCTCTCCCGTTTCAGTTCGTCGATGGACTGGTTGACGCGGGCGTTCACCTGGTCAAACTCCTCGCGGGCGGCCGCCAGCTGACGCTGCGTCTCCCGCAGCTGCGTCTCCAGCTCGTTGGACGCTTTGGCCAGGTGGATGTTCGTCAGATGCGTCTGGTAGTCGGCGAGCCGAATCGGGTAGTCGAGCTTGTCCGAGCTCTCCTCGTCGATGGCGCGGTGGACGAGATCCATCGCGCGATCATAGTGGCCGAGCAAAGCCTCGAGCCGCCCATAGGTGGCGTAGAATTTGGGATACGCCTCGATGGAGATGGCGCGGGTGACCGCCGCCCGCGCCCGTTCCAGTTGGTCTTCGGTGACCTCGCACCCGTTCTCCTTTGCCAGCACCACCGCTTCGGCGAAGTTGTGCAGCACGCCCACATGGTCCGGAAGCTTGTCGAGCGCCCGTTCGGCGGCTTCCAACGACGGCAGCCATTGGCGTTGGCTCTTGAGCATCAGGGAGTCCACGTGATCGAACAACACGCGGGATCGGAACTCTGGCCGGTAGGGGCGCAACGCGTCGTACCAGACGGGTTCCTTCATCCGTCGCGCATAGGTGGCGATCACGAAGTACGCGCAAAACCGGATCCGGTCCTCGTCCTCCGGCGCATCCGGCAAGCTGAGCCGGCCCGCGAGGAACTGCTGCAGTTGGTGGATGAGCCGGGCGTCCGCGTGCTCCGCGATCTTGGCGGCCTGCACCTCAAAAGCCCGATCCTGCTCTGGCGGCAACGCCCGAAACTGGGCGACGACGGCGGCCAACCCGTCGGTGTCTGGGCGCAGTTGCGTCGACATGGATGCACCTCCGCGGCGGCGAATCTGCCATCCATTGTATAATAAAGAGGCCGGCGGTGAATCTGCCATCGGATCGTCGAGCGGATGTTCCGAAAAGCGGAACCTGTTGGAAAACGGAAGCCAGGATGAGCGGGCGGGGGAGGAACCGGGATGTACGAAGCGATTCGCTACGAAGAACGAGGGCGTGTGGCTGTGATCACCCTGAACCGGCCGGATCGGTTGAACGCGATCACGCCGCAAATGCTGACGGAGTTGCGGGACGCGTTTGGCCGCGTGCAGCAAAGCGACGCTGTGCGGGCGGTGATCCTGACGGGGGAGGGGCGGGCCTTCTGCGCAGGACAGGACCTGCGCCTCGTGGAAGAGCGCCCGGATACGGATTACCGGGGGCTCGTGGAAAGCGGATACAATCCCTTGGTGGAAGCCATCACATCGCTGGAGAAGCCGGTGGTGGCCGTGGTGAACGGGGTGGCGGCCGGAGCGGGGGCCAGCCTGGCGTTGGCGTGCGATCTCCGGTTGGCTTCGGATCGAGCTTCCTTCGTGCAGGCGTTTGTCCACATCGGGCTCGTGCCGGATTCCGGGGCGACCTGGTTTCTGCCGAGAATGGTCGGGTTGACGAAGGCCATGGAACTGGCGCTGCTCGGCGAGCCGGTGTCGGCGGAGGAGGCGTTGCGCATCGGGCTGGTGAACCGGGTGGTCCCGCACGACGAGCTGGCCGCGCACGCGGAGCAACTGGCGGAACGGTTGGCGGCTCTGCCGACGCGGGCCATCGCCTACACCAAACGGGCCCTGTACCAGGGTATGCACGCGTCCCTCCGCGACCAGCTCGCCCTGGAGGCCGAGCTGCAGCAGTTGGCCGGGCAGACGGAGGACCATCGCGAAGGCCTGCGGGCATTCCTGGAGAAGCGTAAGCCGGTGTTCCGCGGCCGGTGAGGCCGTTGCGTTGTGGCACGAGAGGCTGTGGCAGGAGGAGGTTGCGGCAGGAGGCGCGAGACTGGGCCGTGATTGGGGGGCAATGGGGGGATGTGGGGTCCGCGATCGCCATGGTCAAGGCGGTCGTGAACGAAATTGTGTTTATTCGACTGGGCTCGGGACGGGATAGCAACGCATTTGTATTTATGTGAACGGTTGAGGGCGCGCATACGAACAGTTTCGGCTTTATCCGGGTTGATCCGGGCCCGCCGGAGGCACCGTCGGCCTCGAAAATGAAAGTTTTCGCCTTACTCAGTCGATGGAGGCTGAAATAACGTCAAAAGGGTTCGTATTGTCCTGTTCTTGAGACTCGATACCATCAAAACCTATCTTATCCCCATGGCCCGCCTGCCGTGCACAACTACGGCGCCTCATGGCCCGTCCCACGGGTACGACTCCAACGCCTCATGCCCCGTTTCCCGGGCTCGACCACGCCGTCGCATCCTGCCTCGTGCGGGTTATCATGTCGTCTCCCGTCTCTCGCGGGCATTACCATGCACCCGCCCGCGTCCTCAGACCCTCACCGACCCCACCTCGCCTACGCTCCTGCCGTCTCAAGTTTGCCCCCGGGCGCTCGCCCGCGCGCCTCATCCTCACCGCCACGCGCCACGGCCTCGCCCTAATGCGCCCCGTCTCCGCCATGTCCCCGGCGCTGTGCCCTCGCCAACCCCCCTTCCACATCCATGTCCCCGCCCCTGCGCCCACGCCTCTACGCCCCACGGCGCCCTCTCCGTCTCCCCCGTGCCCTGGTTCCTCGCGCGCATCGCGCTCAGGACCAGAGATGGAATCATTACGGAATGTTGCTGATAGTTCAACAGGATGAGGCGCAGACCCTCCGAACGGGTCTGGAACCCAGTCCCTCCATCCATTAAGGTTTGAGAATGTAGAGGGGGAAATCATTGTTTCGAAAGGGATTGAAGGAGGGGAGTTTGTACCGTGGCGTACAAGCATGTGGAACCGGGGAATTCGGAAGGAGAACGTGTGGCGTGGGTACCTTTCTTCCGGCAGATCCGCGGTGAGGTGACGTTGTACTGGATAGGGGCTTCCATGGGTGCCATTGTGTTCGATCTCGTCATGTGGCGCACCATGAGCCACACCCTCAACGGGTGGCTGCGTTGGACGTTTGGCTCCATCATCGCCGGCATTGTGGTGTTGGCGGCGTTGGTCCAACTGCGCCTTCGGGTGTTGCTTCGGCCCATCGGGCTGCTGTACCACGAGATGCAGCGTTTGGCCCAGGGGGACGTGGGCGATCGGGAGTTGAACGTGTCGGGGCATACGGATCTGGTGGCGGTCGTGGAAGCCCTGCGCCAGGCCAAAGGGAACATGCGCGACACCCTTCAGCACTTGAAAGAGGCGTCCCTGCGGTTGACGCAGTCGGCAGAGGAACTCAGTGCAAGTGCCCAGCAGACCACCCAGGCATCAGAACAGACAGCGGCCTCCGTGAGTGATATTCAGGAGCGCATGCAGGTTCAGCGGCAGGAGATTTTGGAGACGGAGATGCGCATGCGGGAGACGGCGGAAGCCGTGGAACGGATCCAGCGCCTCGGCGACATGGCCACCCGGTTGTCACAGGTGAGCCGGGGCAAGGTGGATGCGGGCAAAGCGGAGATGCAGCAGACCGCGGAGCGGATGCTGGTCATGCGGCAGCAGGCCAGCGACATGACCCGCCAAGCCGAGTCCCTGTGTGCGCAGGCGGACCAGGTGAAGGAGATCACCCAGTGGATTCAGGAGATTGCGGACCAGACACAACTGTTGGCTTTGAATGCGGCCATCGAGGCGGCCCGGGCCGGCGAAGAGGCGCGCGGCTTCACGGTGGTCGCGGACGAGGTGCGGCGCCTTGCAGCGCAGGCGAAGTCGGCCTCGGACCGCGTTCACACGGTGGTGTCGGAGATGGGCCGCCAGGCCACCGCCTCCCTGGCCGCGGCGCAGTCGGTCGCGGCCGCGGTCGAAGCCGGTCAACGCGCGGCAGAGTCGGCGGCGGCCACCTTCCTGTCCATTGTGGAAGATTTGGCGCAGCAGGACGCCTATATCGCAGAGATTGAAAAGGCGGCTTCGGAGATTGGGGCGCGCGCGCAGACGGTGAAGCAGAACATGACGGAACTGGTCGCCGCCGCCGAGCAGCAGACCGAGCTCGCGGAAACCGTGGCCGCGGCCAGTCAGGAGCAACTCGCCATGATGGAGGAGGTCACGGCCAGCTCCGAGGACGTCCGTGAGATGGCTCGCACGTTGCGACGGCTGGCGGACCAGTTTTCGTGGGAAGAGGAGGTTCCCCGGTTCCAGGAGGGGTGATCCCAGGAGGGGGTGAGCGATCCTCCGGCGACGAGCACGCGGCGACGAGCACGGACGTCGAATGCGGTTGCATCCGGTGCGGAAACCATTTCTGGTTGCCAAGCGAACGCTGACTCGTTAGGATGGTACAGGGTTATGAGGTTCTGTCGATAATTATGCAGAGCTGCATCCTGTGACCACAGGCCCATTCAAAGACCCGCCGGACGGAGGGCCTTCGGATGGATAGAGGAGTGTTGCGCATGGCGAGCGTTCGTTTGGAATCGCACCCGGGCACGCCCGCACAGACGTCAGCGGACGGTGGCGCCGGGACCCGCGGGGCCGCCGGCGGGGCCACCGCGGGGGCCTCGGCTGCAGACGACGGGCTGCGGCGGGGGCTGCGGCAGCGGCATTTGTCCATGATCTCCATCGGCGGAGCTGTCGGCACCGGGTTGTTTGTGGCCAGCGGATCGTCCATCGCGACGGCGGGGCCGGGCGGAGCGCTGCTGGCGTATGCCATCGTGGGCCTCATGGTGTACTTCGTGATGACCAGCCTGGGCGAGATGGCGACGTTCATGCCGGTGGCGGGATCGTTTGAGCAATACGCCTCCCGCTTTGTCGATCCCGCGCTGGGCTTCGCCCTCGGCTGGAATTACTGGTACACGTGGGCGGTAACGCTGCCGGCGGAACTGGCGGCGGGGGCCATCGTGATGAAGTATTGGTTCCCCAACACCCCGTCCGTGGTGTGGAGCGCCCTGTTCCTCGCTCTCCTGTTCTTGCTGAACGTCGTGTCGGTCAAAGGGTACGGTGAGGGCGAGTACTGGTTCGCGGGGGTCAAGGTCCTGACCATCCTCGTCTTTCTGACCGTCGGCGTGTTGATGATCTTCGGCATCCTGGGCGGCCACCCGGTGGGATTCCACACGTTCAACACGGGAGGGTCACCGTTTCACGGCGGCTGGCTCGGCCTGCTCGGCACGGTGATGGTGGCGGGCTTCGCGTTCCAGGGCACGGAACTGGTCGGCCTGGCCGCGGGAGAGAGCGAGAACCCGCGCGAGACGGTGCCGAAGGCCATCCGGCAGGTGTTTTGGCGGATCCTGTTGTTCTACGTGTTGGCCATCTTTGTGATGGGCATGCTCATCCCCTACACGGATCCGAATCTGCTCAATGCCAGTGTCGATCACGTCGCCATCAGCCCGTTTACCTTGGTGTTCCAGCGGGCGGGGCTGGCGTTCGCAGCGGCGGTGATGAATGCGGTCATCCTCACGGCGGTCCTGTCGGCGGGCAACTCCGCCCTCTACGCGTCGAGCCGCATGTTGTGGGCGCTGGCGCGCGAGGGCAAGGCGCCGCGGTGGTTTGCCCGGGTGGACCGGCGCGGCGTTCCCATGCACGCCTTGTACGCGAACACGGTGATCGGCTTCGTCGCCTTTCTGTCGTCCCTGGTCGGCAACGGCGTGGTCTACACCTGGATGCTCAACGCGGCCAGCCTCACCGGCTTTTTGGCCTGGTTCGGCGTCGCCGTGAGCCACTACCGGTTCCGCAAGGCGTACCTGGTCCAGGGGCGTGATCTGGACGCACTGGCCTACCGCGCGAAGGCGTATCCGTTCGGGCCCATCCTGGCCGCGGTGCTGTGCGGGCTCGTCATCATCGGACAGGATATCAGTGCGTTTGTCGGCGGGCAGATTGACTGGGCCGGCGTCCTGGCCACCTATATCGGGATCCCGCTGTTCCTGTTCCTGTGGCTCGGCTACAAACTGGTGAAAAAGACGAAGGTCATCCCTTTGCAAGAGGTGGATTTCGACGTTCATTGACGCCCGGCGGCACGGACGGTGCGCACGTGCGAAGGCACGCGCCGCGCCCAACCGGTTGTCCGTCCGGTGCTACGATAGGCCATCCGCCCCCGGCCCAAGGCCGCCGCGGCGCGGGTGGCCGTTTTGTCATGCGGAAGGTGTATGATACAGACGAACAGCGGAACCCGGCTGTTGAACACCATCTGCGTCTTCAACCCCATCGGGGTCTCCATCCGTGCCGGACGATGACGCGCATCGGTCCGGCGGAAATCCAGGGAGGAGGGTGTCCGGTGGATCTTCGCTTTGATCACCTGATCCACGCCGTATCCGATCCGGAGAGGGCGCGCCACGCCTTCGCCGATCGCTTCGGTTGGCACACCGTAGCGGGGGGCGAGCATCCGGGGTTTGCCACCTACAACGCCCTCGCCTATTTCGGCCTGCCGTACATCGAGTGGGTCGGAGTCCGGAAACCGGAGGTGGCGGCCGAGCGCCCGTTCGGCCGCGACGTCCTGCGTGTTTTGCGAGCGGGCGAGGGGCCCATGCAGTTCGCGGTGCGCACGAACGACATCGTGGGCATGGCCGACCGCTGGAGCCGGGCGGGGCTGGTTCACGAGGGGCCCATCGAGGCGTCACGGGTGCGGCCGGATGGCGTGACGTTGCGTTGGAGGATGCTGTTTCCCGCGCAGGAACCGGGGAAACTGCTCTTGCCATTCGTCATTGAATGGCCGGCGCCGGACGAAGTCCGCCTGGCCGATCTGCGCCAATCGGGCCTGTCCCCCGATCCCGCCGCCGCGCCCCGGCTGCGGGCCGTGCACGCGGTGGTGGGCGACCTCGCGCGCCTGCGCCGAAGCATGGACGCCTATTTCCCGGGCGTTCTGGAACCTTGCGAATCGTCGGAACAGGGGCGCGGCGTGCGCTGGACCTGCGGTGAGGTGACGGTCTTCGTGTGGGAGCCTGCGGAGGGCGCGCTGCGGCGCGTACTGGACACCGTCGGCGAGCGGCCGTTTTTGGCCGAGTTCGAGCGGACGGCCGGCGTCCGGACACGGACCGCTGCAGACGCGGCGAGGCGGCTCGAGGCTGCCGGGGCACCGGTGCACGGGCTGTGGGTCGTGACGTCCGAATGACCTGCGGGCAGGATCGAGGACAGGGCCGAGGACAGGATCGAGGGCTGGAGCGTAGGCCGGTTTGCGGGCAGGAGCGTGCGCAGGACGGTGCACACGACCGCCGGCCGGTGCGTGGCCGATTTGCGCCGAGCCCGACCGGCCTGCTCCACCTGGGCAATGCCTTCACCGCCCTGGTGGCGTGGCTGCACGCGCGCCAAGCGGGAGGGGCGTTCGTCCTGCGCATGGAAGACATCGATGCGGCGCGATCCCGCCCGTCCTACGCCGAACAAATCCTCGCCGACCTGCGGTGGCTCGGCATCGACTGGGACGAGGGTCCGGACGTGGGCGGGCCGTTCGGCCCGTACCGCCAGAGCCAGCGCGGCAATCGGTACGAAGCGGCGCTGGCGCGGCTGCAGGCAGACGGGTGGCTGTACCCGTGTTACTGCAGCCGGGCGGAACTCTCCGCCATCGCCAGCGCACCGCACGGGTTGGCGTCGGAGGGTCCCGCGTATCCGGGCAGGTGCCGCCGCCTGAACGAGGCGGAACGGGCCCGCCGCGCCGCACGCAAGACCCCGGCGCTGCGCTTCGCGCTGCCGGAGGACGGCGGGGTGTCGTTCGTCGACGGGATCGCGGGGATTCAGACCTTTCCGCCGGGCGCCGGCGGAGATTTCATCGTGAAACGGGCCGACGGGGTGGTCGCGTACCAATTGGCGGTGGTGGTGGACGACGCGGACATGGCCATCACGGACGTCGTCCGCGGCTGGGACCTGCTCGATTCCACCCCGCGCCAACTGTATCTGTACCAGGCCCTCGGCCTGCGGGCGCCGCGGTTCGCGCACGTGCCGCTGTTGGTGAACCCGGACGGGACCCGGTTGGCGAAACGGGACGCCTTGTTGACTCTGGCGGGCATGCGCGCGGCGGGCGTGGCTCCGGAGACGGTTGTGGGTTGGCTGGCGCATCTGGCCGGGTGGATGGAGGAGCCGGAGCCGGTGCGTCCTGCCGAGTTGATGGGCCGCTTGCACCTCCAGAAGCTCCCCCGCGGGGAGGTCCGGTTGCCGGCGGAACTGCTCCGCCGGCTGCGTGCCGGCTCAGCATGAATTTTCCTGTGGCGGGAACCCTATTCCATGCATTTGCGGCGCACGGATGCCAACCGGGCAGCCGCGCAGCCCCGGACAGGGGCGGGCGCGGACGGGCCTGGCTGCGGCACCGCACATGGAAAGGGGTTCTCGCATGAGCAGTCTCATTCTCGCCCGCTGGCAGTTCGGCATCACCACCATCTACCACTTTTTCTTCGTGCCCATCACCATCGGACTCGCCTTTCTCATCGCCTTCATGGAGACGGCATACGCCGTCACGGGCAACCAGGCCTACCTGCGGATGACGAAGTTCTGGGGCAAGCTGTTCCTCATCAACTTCGCCGTCGGGGTCGTCACCGGCATCATGCAGGAGTTTCAGTTCGGCATGAATTGGTCGAGCTATTCCCGCTACGTCGGTGACGTGTTCGGCGCTCCGCTGGCCATCGAATCCCTGGCGGCGTTCTTCCTCGAATCGACCTTTCTCGCCGTGTGGCTGTTCGGTTGGGACAAGCTGTCCAAACGGGTGCACGTGCTGTCCATCTGGCTGGTCGCCATCGGCACCACCCTGTCGGCCTTCTGGATCCTGAGCGCCAATGCGTTCATGCAGGAGCCGGTCGGCCACGCGGTCCGGGGCGCACACGCAGAGATGGCCAGTTTTGGCCAGCTCATCACCAATCCGCAGCTGTGGCTGGAGTTTCCTCACGTCTGGCTGGGGGCGCTCAGCACCGGTGCGTTTTTCGTCGCCGGCGTCAGCGCCTACCAAATCCTCAAGCGCCGCAGCGTCGACATCTTCAAACGCTGCTTTACCATCGCCATTGTCGCCGCCACCGTCACCAGCATCCTGACGGCCGTCGTCGGGCACGACCAGGCCCAACACCTGATGCGTGCGCAGCCGATGAAGATGGCCGCGTCCGAGGCGCTCTGGGAGACCAGTCCGGAGGTGGCGCCGTGGGCGATTGTGGCGGGGATTGACTCCGCAAACCACCGCAACACCTTCGAAATTGAAATTCCCGGCCTGTTGAGCTTGCTGGCCTACAACCGCCTGCACGGCAGCGTGCCGGGCATCCACCAGCTTCAGGCCATGTACGAGGAGCAGTACGGACCGGGCAACTACATCCCGCCGGTGCGGACCACCTTCTGGAGCTTTCGCATCATGGTGGCCGCCGGCATCCTGATGATCCTGCTCGCGCTGTACGGGGTGTATCTGGCGATGCGCGATGGACTGGAGAAGCGGCCCGGGTACTTGAAGGCGATGGTGCCGGCCATCTTCCTGCCGCTCCTGGCGAACAGCGCGGGCTGGGTCATGACGGAGGTGGGCCGCCAGCCGTGGGTGGTGTTCGGCCTGCTGCGGACGGCCGACGGCGTCTCGCCCACGGTGCCGCCGAGCCTGGTGTGGACGACTCTCCTCGGATTCGGCGTGATCTACGGCGTCCTGGCGGTCATTGACCTGTACCTGTTCATGAAGGTGATCCGGGAGGGCCCCGTCCTCGAAGGGGAGCGAACCGACGACGAGGGCCTGGAGGTCGCACCGCTGTAAATGTGATGGTGTGCGGCCGGCGGATCGCCAGGCCCGTACGCTGGACGCCGCCGGTTCGCGCGGTGGCTGCGACGCTTTGGAAAGGAGATGCTGTCCATGGACTTGAACACCATCTGGTTCCTCATCATTGGCGCGCTGTTCACGGCGTTCTTCCTGTTGGAGGGATTCGATTACGGCGTCGGCATGTTGGTGCCGTTTCTCGGCCGGACCGATGAGGAGCGCCGCGTCATCATCAACACCATCGGGCCGTTCTGGGACGCCAACGAGGTCTGGTTCATCACCGCCGGCGCCTCCATGTTCGCGGCGTTCCCGAATTGGTACGCCACGCTGTTCAGCGGGTTTTACCTGGCGCTGTTCCTGTTGTTGATCGCCCTGATTGGCCGCGGGGTGTCCTTCGAGTTCCGCAGCAAGCTCACGCACGCCGGTTGGCGGCGGGGCTGGGATTGGGTCATCTTCTTCGGGAGCCTGCTGCCTCCCTTGCTCTGGGGGGTCGCCCTGGCCAACCTGATGCGCGGCGTGCCCATCGACCAGCACATGAACTACGTCGGAACCTTCTGGGACCTCATCAGCGTCTATTCGGTGGTGGGCGGGGCGAGCGTGGTCTTGCTGTTCCTGTTGCATGGGGCGCTCTTTCTCACCCTGCGCACGGAGGGCGCCATCCAGCGTCGGGCCCGCCGGCTGGCCTTGGCCATCGGCGCGTGGGCGACCGCGCTGACCTTCTTCTTTGTGATCCTCAGTTACTTCGAGACGGACATGTTCACGCGCCTCGGGGTCGATCCCGGTTCCATCCCCATCCTGGCCGGCCTCTCTCTCTTCTCCGTGCAGTTTTTCATCCGCGCCAAGCGCGACGCCTGGGCCTTCACGATGACTGCACTGACGATTGTCCTGTCGACCATCACGGTGTTCATGGACCTGTACCCGCGGGTGATGGTCAGTTCCCTCAACCCGGACTGGAGCCTCACCATCTACAACGCCGCTTCCAACCCGTATTCGCTGCGCGTGATGACCTTCATCGCCTTGACTGTGCTGCCCTTGGTGGTGCTCTATCAAATCTGGAGTTACTGGGTGTTCCGGCACCGGCTGAAGGCGTCCGAACATCTGGAGTACTGAGCAGGCGCGGCGCGGGCGCTCCCGCCCTTTTTATCCGCCCATTCTCCGCCGGCGGCCGGGGTTTGGCCGGCGGTGGACGGGGTGGGGGATGGGGTCAACTTCTTGCCAGATGATATGATCATGGTATGATGCCTTTGGCCGGGAACGTCCGGCGGGACGGCGGGGAGCCTTCCCGGCATGGCCGGGCACCGGACACACCGCCAGAGCATGCCTATCAGAGATTTCCGGATGGACCCGGAAGAAGAAAGCAGGGAGTGGACATGGCGACGAGAAGAAACAGACCTGCACCCGCCTCATGGCAGGCACTGTACGGGCCCAACCTGGGTTGGGCCCTGGAGCTGTATGAGCGGTATCAGGCCCATCCGCAATCCGTCGACGACCAGACGCGCGCCCTGTTCGAACGCCTGGGGCCGCCTCCTGCGGAGGTGCTCGCAGGTCGAGCAGCGGATGCGGACACCGATGGCCTGGCATCGGACAAGGCCGCGCAGGGACGGGCCGGGGACGCCGCGTGGCAGGCGCAACCGGGTACGGCTGCTGCGGTGGACACCCAGCGGATCGTGGCCGCGCAACGGTTGGCCCGCAACATCCGCATGTACGGCCATCTCGAGGCGCGCATCAATCCCATCGGAGAACCGCCTGCGCCGGCGGCCATCCTGGATTTGCAAAACTACGGGTTGACGGAGGAGGATCTCGCGCGCATCCCGGCCCACTGGGTGTGGGCGCACGCCCCCGCCGACGTGCGGGACGCGAAGACCGCGCTGCAACGTCTGCGGCGGGTGTACACGGGATCGCTCGCGTATGAGTTCGCACACGTGCACGACCCGGAGGAGCACGCGTGGTTGACCCGGCACGTGGAGTCCTCCGAATGGCCGCGCCCGCTGCCGGCGGAGCAGGCCAAGGCGCTGCTGCGCCGGTTGATTGAAGTCGACGAGTTCGAGAAGTTTTTGCACCGCACATTTGTCGGGCAGAAGCGCTTCTCCATCGAGGGCGTCGACATGCTGGTGCCGATGCTGGACCGGCTCATCTACCTCACCGTTCAGTCCGGGGCGAGGGATGTGATGATCGGTATGGCCCACCGCGGCCGCCTCAACGTGCTGGCACACGTCCTGGGCAAGCCGTATCAGGCCATCTTCTCGGAGTTCCACGCGGCGCCGAACAAGGAACTGGTGCCCTCCGAAGGTTCCATGGGCATCAACTATGGCTGGACGGGCGACGTCAAGTACCACCTGGGGGCCAGCCGCGACGTGGGCGATGGCCATGAGGTGCAGGCGCGTCTTCGCCTGGCCAACAATCCGAGCCATCTCGAGTTCGTCAACCCGGTGGTGGAAGGGTTCGCCCGCGCCGCCCAGGACGACCGCGGACAGGCCGGCGCACCCGGGCACGACATGGACGCCGCCGTGGCGGTGTTGGTCCACGGGGACGCCGCGTTCCCTGGCGAGGGCATCGTCGCGGAGACCCTCAACCTGTCGCGGCTGCCCGGTTACACGACGGGCGGAACGATTCACATCATCGCCAACAACCAGCTCGGGTTCACGGCCGTCCCGGAAGAGGGCCGTTCCACCCGCTACGCCAGCGACTTGGCCAAGGGCTTCGAGATCCCGATTGTCCACGTCAACGCGGACGATCCGGAGGCGTGCCTGGCCGCCATCGAGCTGGCGCACGCCTACCGGCAGGCATTTCACAAGGACTTCCTCATCGATCTCGTCGGTTACCGCCGGTGGGGGCACAACGAAGGCGACGATCCGGTGATGACCCAGCCGCGCATGTACGACGTCATTGCCCATCATCCCACCGTGCGCGAGCTGTACGCCAAGCGCCTGTTGGAAGCCGGCATGGTGCAGCCCGACGAGGTGGCGGAACTGGAGCGCCAGGTGCGGGATCGCCTGCGCCAAGCCTACAGCCAGGTCGGGGAAGAAAAGGACGAGGCGGAGCCGACGTGGAAGCACGCGGGCCCGATGCAGTCCGTGCAAGCGCAGCCGGTCCCCCGCGAACAGCTGCAGGCGCTCAACGAAGCCCTGCTGGCACGGCCGGAGGGGTTCACGGTGTATCCGAAGCTCGACCGGATCCTGCAGCGGCGGCGGACCGCGTTCACCGAACCCGACGGGCGCGTGGACTGGGCGCACGCGGAAGCGCTCGCGTTCGCCAGCGTGCTTGCGGAGGGCATTCCGGTCCGTCTGACCGGGCAGGACTCCGAGCGGGGCACCTTCAGCCAGCGCCACCTGGTCCTGCATGATCACCGGACCGGCCAGACCTACACGCCGTTGCAGCACCTTCCCCAGGCGCGCGCTTCGTTCGCTGTGCACAACTCTCCGCTGACGGAGGCGGCGGTCATCGGGTTTGAGTACGGGTACAACGTCCAGGCGCCGCAGACGTTGGTCTTGTGGGAGGCGCAGTTCGGCGACTTCGCGAATGCGGGACAGGTGTTGATTGACCAGTTCCTCTCGGCGGGCTTGGCCAAGTGGGGCCAGCCTTCGGGTCTGGTTCTCCTCCTGCCCCACGGATACGAAGGGCAGGGGCCGGAGCACTCCAGTGCGCGGCTCGAGCGGTACCTGCAGCTGTCGGCCGAGCACAATTGGCGGGTGGTGTACCCGACGACGGCGGCGCAGTACTTCCATCTGCTGCGCGACCAGGCGGCGCGCCTGACGGTCGACCCGCGGCCGCTGGTGGTGATGACGCCGAAGAGCTTGCTGCGCAATCCGCGCGCCGCTTCGACGGTGGACGAGTTGACGCAGGGCGGCTTCCAGCCGCTGTGGACGGAGCCACCGCGTCCCGGTGCCGATGCGGCAGCCGTGCGCCGTCTGATCCTGTGCACCGGGAAGGTCGGGGTCGATCTCGCGGCGGCCCTCGAGCAAGCCGGCCATCCGGAGTGGCTCGCCGTGGCGCGCGTCGAGCAACTGTATCCGTTCCCGGCCGATGCCGTGCGGCAGTGGGCGGCGTCGTTCCCGGGCGCGGCTGAACTGGTATGGCTGCAGGAGGAGCCGCAGAACATGGGGGCCTGGGGATATGTGCAGCCGCATCTGGCGGAGCTGTTCCCGGACCTGCCCATCCGCTACGTCGGCCGTCCTGCGCGGTCCAGCCCGGCCGAAGGTCTGGCGGATGCGCATGAGCAGATGCAACGACAGATCATCGCCCAGGCCGTCAGTGAGCAGGGCCTGAGCGTGCATGCGGGGAGGGAATCGCGGTGAGCGATGTAAAAGTTCCGGAGCTCGGCGAATCCATCGTCGAGGCGTCCATTCTCAACTGGTTGAAGCAAGAGGGAGATACCGTCCAGGAGGGCGACGCCCTCGCCGAGCTGGAGACGGACAAGGTGAACGTCGAGGTCATCGCCAACGAGAGCGGCGTGTTGCAGAAGATCCTCAAGGGGGCGGGGGAGACCGTCGCCGTCGGGGAGACCATCGCGGTCATCGCGGCGGCCGGGGCGGCTCCGGCACCGTCTCCTTCCCCTGCGGCAGCGCCCGCACCGGCGGCTGCACCGGCCAGCCCGGCGGCGTCCGCCGCACCGGAGCCTTCGGTCACCGGTCAGCCTGCGGCGACGCCGGCTTCCGCTAGCCCGGCCGCGGGCGGCGTTCAGGCGCCGCCGCCGGGGGCGGAGTTGATCCCGCCGCGGCCGACGCCGTCCATGCGCCGGATGCTTCGGGAACAGGGGGTCGATCCGGTGCAGATCACCGCCGCTCGCCCCGCCGCGGCACCCGTGCCTGAGGTCCGGCCGGCGCAAGCCGCCTCCGCGCCTGCGTCGTCCGTCGCGGAGGAGCAGGGTGCTCAAGACCTGCGGCCAGACGAGGAGCGCGTGCGGATGTCCCGCCGCCGTCTGACCATCGCGCGGCGACTGGTGGAGGCGCAGCACACCGCGGCGATGCTGACCACGTTCAACGAGGTCGACATGACCAAGGTGCTCGAGATCCGCAAGCGCCGCAAGGACCGGTTCAAGGAAGAACACGGGGTCAGCCTCGGATTCATGTCGTTCTTCACCAAGGCGGCGGTGGCGGCCCTCAAGGCGTTCCCGCGCCTGAACGCGGAGATTCAGGGCGAGGACATGATCCTCAAGTACCACTACGACATCGGCATCGCCGTGGCCACGGAGGGCGGACTGGTGGTGCCGGTCGTCCGGGACGCGGATCGGCTCAACTTTGCGGAGATTGAGCAGGCCATCGCCGATCTGGCGGACAAGGCACGCAACAACAAGCTGACGCTGGCAGATCTGCAGGGCGGGACGTTCACCATCACCAACGGCGGCGTGTTCGGGTCGCTGTTCTCGACGCCGTTGCTGAACGGGCCGCAGGTCGGCATCCTGGCGATGCACGGCATCCAGCAGCGTCCGGTGGCGGTGAACGGCCAGGTCGAGATCCGGCCGATGATGTACATTGCCCTGTCGTACGACCACCGGATTGTCGACGGCAGCGAGGCGGTGCGGTTCCTGGTCAAGATCAAGGAACTGATTGAGGATCCGGAGTCCTTGATGCTGGAAGGTTGAACGGCGGGCCCGCATCCTGCGGGCCCGTTTTTGACGCTGGGTTGGCGTTTTGCTCCGCTCCTGCTGCGCAAGACACTTCGCAAAACGCTCACGCACCAGGGGCGGAGCGGCGCGCCCGACCCCTCGATTTGACACGTGCACACAGGCCATCCCCTTGGTATGCTGGAGACAAACCGAAGTTGACATGAGGGGGCGAGTCAGGATGACCAACGCGAGCGGAACGCGTGGGCCGATTCGGGTGCTGGTGGTGGACGACCACGAGTTATTCCGCCAGGGTGTGTGCACTATCCTCAGCCGGGCCGGGGACCTGGAGGTGGTGGACCAGGCGGAGGACGGGCGCCAGGCGGTGGAGAAGTGCAGGCAGCACCTGCCGGATGTGGTGCTGATGGACATCAACATGCCGGTGTGCGACGGATTGGAGGCGACCCGTCAAATCAAGCGGGAGCATCCCTACGTCAAGATCCTGATCCTGACCGTGTCGGACGCGGAAGAATCGCTGTTTGAAGCGGTCAAGTCGGGAGCGTCCGGGTATGTGTTGAAGAATGCGAGTCCGACGGAAGTGATTGACAGCGTCCGCCGCGTGAGCGCCGGGGAGCCGGTGATCCCGGGCAACCTGGCGATGCAGATCATCACCGAGTTCTCCAAGCCGGTGGTTCGGCCCGTGCAGCAACAGGTCGAGCAGTTGACCGAGCGGGAGATTGAGGTGCTGCGCTATCTGAGTGCGGGCGCGACCAACAAGGACATCGCCAACGCCTTGTTCATCAGCGAGAACACCGTCCGCAACCACGTGCGCAACATCCTGGAGAAGCTTCACCTGAGCAATCGGGTGCAGGCCGCGGCCTATGCGGTGCGCGAAGGATATGTCATGAAAAAGGAGGAAAATTGAACGCAGAGGGGATTCCACGGTCCGCATGCAGGGTGTGGCAGGTGTGTGACAACCGAGTGAGCGGAATTGACGGAAGATCCCGGGGTGTGACATAGTGGTGGATGCGGTGGGGCATGTGGAGGTGAGCGGAACGTGTTCAAGGACGTGTTGAATGATCTGGAGAGCGCCCTCAAGGAGCTGTCGGACATCAACCGGGCGCTCGACGAGGCGCTCGTGGTGGCGGTCACGGATCACCGCGGCAATATCACGTTCGCCAACGAGAAGTTCTGCGAGATCTCCAAGTACTCACACGAAGAGCTTCTGGGGCAGAACCACCGCATCGTCAACTCGGGATACCACTCGAAAGAGTTCTTTCGTCAGATGTGGCGCACCATCGCGCGCGGGCAGGTGTGGCGGGGGGAGATCCGCAACCGGGCCAAGGACGGCACGTACTATTGGATGGACACCACCATCGTCCCGCTGTTGAACGAGCGCGGCAAACCGTACAAATACGTCTCCTTCCGCATCGACATCACTGAACGAAAGCGGGCGGAGGAGTTGCTCCGGCGGTCGGACAAGATTGAGGCTGCCGCCCAATTGGCTTCCAGCATCGCGCATGAGATCCGCAATCCGTTGGCCGCCATCAAGTGGTCGCTGCAGACGCTGCAGTTGGAAGGCGACGAGAACCGCAAGCAGGTGGATCTGATCCTCTCCGAGATCGATCGCATCGACGGCATTGTCGGCGACTTCTTGATGTTGGCCAAGCCGGGGGACTCCGCCGTACAGATGGGGGACATACGGACGCTGCTCGCCAGCACGGTGCAGCTTATGCAGATTCACGCGCGCAAACAAGGTGTCCGCATCGTCATGGACTTCGCGGACCCGCTCCCGTCTGTCCGCATGGCGGAGAGCCAGATGAAGCAGGTGTTCATCAATCTCATCAAGAACGCCATCGAGGCGATGCCGGGCGGCGGCCAGATCACGGTGCACGCAGAACCGCTGGAGCCCGGCCGCGTAAGGGTGCGCGTGGTGGACCAAGGGCCTGGCATCCCCGAAGATCAACTCGCGCGCCTCGGGGAACCGTTCTTCACGACGAAGGAAAAAGGAACCGGTCTGGGTCTCATGATCAGCGACAAAATTGTCAAGCAGCACGGCGGCACGCTGTCCATCCAAAGCCAGGTCGGCAAGGGGACGACGGTAGAAGTGGTGCTGCCGGCGGCGGGCGGTTCGACGTCGAGTGCATCGTGATGCTTCACACGGCAGGAGAGGGGGAAGCGCTCATTTGGCCCGGCGCTCGTGCTCCTCGCGGTCACGGGTGCGTTCTTCTTTTTCCATCTCCGTAAACAGCCGCTCCAAGCGGGACAGCTCGTCGGTGGCTCGGCGCACCTCTTGGTTACTTCCGTCCCCGTGCAGCGGAAACAGCAAAAACCGGATGGCGGCCAGGGACGTCCGCACTTCGTTCACCACGCTCCACGGCAAGACCTGCGGCTCGTGCACTTCCATCGCCAGCCGCTTCTGCCGTTCTTTCTGCTCCCGGTGGGAGTATCCGAGCCACGCGATACAGGAGTAGCCTATCATCTCCAGCAGCAGTGTGGACGGGACCACACCGGTGTGCATGGCGACGTACACGTCTACGGCGGTGAGGACGACGCCGAGCCCGATGGCGATGGTCAACCCCAAAAAGTATCCCACGGCACCCAGGATGATCATCCCCGCGGCGAAGCCGGCATGACCGGCGGACAGACCCCATACGCACAGGACCAGCGCCACCGCCGCCGCGAACAGGTGTGCGCGGTTCCGCACGAATCTCACCAGCCGCTTATCCCATTTCGAACACCAAGCGTGAATTCGGTCCACGGATTTCAACGCCATCGCCCCCTTATACCGGGCGCACGGAGCCGGTGCGCCGCTGGCCCGCGCGGGCCAGCGGACGTGCGTGGCCTGTTTGCCAGAATCTTTGCGGAAACAATCACTCGAGACCAGTGTGCACCCACGGCGGGGGGTTGCGCCAGCCCTTGCGGGACTATTCACATAGTCCGAACGGACTATTTTCAAATCCCATTGGTCCGATTGGATGATGTGTATAGTCCATCCGGACTATGTCGAATCGTGTCGAATGGTCCATGTGAGCTAGTTCCAAAATGAGCGGTCTAGGTCTGCCGAAGGGCTTGTCGACAGATGTACGGTTGTAACCGGAACTGCAGAAAGGAGTGGACCGCGCGTGAAGCGGACCCAATTGCGCAAGCCAAACCGTGTCTTGGCGCTCGCGGCGCTGACAGCGTTGCTGGTGTCGGGCTGCGGGCCTGAGTATCTGGTCCTTCATCCCGTTGGACCGGTTGGCCGGGAGGAACTGAACCTCATTGTCCTGTCCACCGTCCTGATCTTGATTGTCGTGATCCCTGTCCTCGCACTGTTGGTATACATTGTCTGGCGGTATCGCGACAAACCGGAGAACGACGCACCGTACACGCCGCAGTGGTCGGAGAGCAAACTGCTGGAGGCGGTCTGGTGGGGCATCCCGATTGTGATTGTCGCCATCTTGGGCTTCTACACCGGTAAGTCCACCTTCAAGCTGGTGGAACCGCCGCCGTCGGATGCCAAACCGTTGACCATTCAGGTCACGTCGCTCGACTGGAAGTGGCTGTTCCAGTATCCAGGGCAGAACGTGGCGACGGTCAATTACGTCGAGATCCCGGTTGGCGTTCCGATTCAATTCGAGTTGACGGCCGACGCGCCGATGAACTCGTTCTGGGTGCCGCAGTTGGGCGGCCAGGAGTACACCATGCCCGGAATGGCGATGCGGCTGTGGCTGGAAGCGGATCAGCCGGGAACGTACTACGGGCACGGCGCGAACTTCACAGGCAAAGGGTTTGCGCACATGGACTTCCAGGTCAAGGCGGTATCCCAGCAGGAATTTGACCAGTGGGTGCAACAGGTGAAGGCCAACTCGCCTGCGCTGACACTGGCGGGTTACCAGCAGCTCAAGCAGCCGAGCGTGGTCGGAACCGCTTCGTACTCGTCCTTCCCGCCCGGGTTGTTCAATGACACGGTGTGGGCGAACGGCGGCCGCTACATGCCGGAGATGATGGATGACATGACTGGTATGCAAGGCCATACGGCGGACGCCGGAAAGTCGGACCAGACGAGCGGGATGTCCTCCATGCCGGGGATGGAGATGGACGGCAAACAGACCGCTGACCATTCGGGACACTGAGCCGGAAAGGGGCGAAAGAAGATGCCGGATGCACTGCGCCAGTTCGCAGACACATACCTGATGTGGCAGGAAGGGCCCATGATCTGGATTTCGGACGTGCTCATCCTGCTCACGAGCATCGGGATCGTCGCCACCCTCACCTACTTTAAAAAATGGAAGTGGCTGTGGCGGGAGTGGCTGACCACGGTCGATCACAAGAAGATCGGCATCATGTACCTGATTGCGGCGCTCTTGATGATGTTCCGCGGCGGCGCGGACGGTCTGCTGATGCGCACGCAGTTGGCGGCGCCGGGCATGCACTTCCTGGACGCCGAGCACTACGATCAGATTTTCACCACGCACGGCACCATCATGATCCTGTTCATGGCGATGCCGTTCATCTTCGCGCTGTTCAACATCGTCGTGCCGTTGCAGATCGGCGCGCGCGACGTGGCGTTCCCGTACCTGAACGCCATCAGCTTCTGGCTGTTCTTCTTCGGGGCGCTGCTGTTGAACATCTCATTCGTGTTTGGCGGTTCGCCGGACGCCGGCTGGACCAGTTATCCACCGTTGTCCGAACTCGGGTTCGACAATGGACCCGGGGAGAACTTCTATCTCCTCGCGTTGCAGATTTCGGGTATCGGCAGCATTGCGACGGGCATCAACTTCCTGGTCACCATCTTGAGGATGCGCGCGCCGGGCATGACCTTGATGAAGATGCCGTTGTTCACCTGGTCCGTGTTGTCGGCCTGCATCATGATCATCTTCGCGTTCCCGGCGCTGACGGTGGCCTTGGCGTTGCTGATGCTGGACCGCATCGTGGGCACGCACTTTTTCACCATCCTGCAGGGCGGCAACCCGATGATGTTCATCAACCTCTTCTGGATTTGGGGTCACCCTGAGGTCTACATCGTCGTGGTTCCTGCGTTCGGCGTGTTCTCGGAAGTTGTGGCGACCTTTGCGCGCAAACGGATCTTCGGCTACACGTCGATGGTCGCTGCGCTTCTGTCCATCAGCGTGATCAGCTACTTCGTGTGGGCGCACCACTTCTTCACGATGGGCGCCGGCGCCGATGTGAACACCTTCTTCGCGGTGGCCACGATGGCTGTCGGCATTCCGACCGGCGTCAAGGTGTTCAACTGGCTCTTCACCATGTACCGCGGACGCATCCGGATGACGTTGCCGATGCTGTGGACCATCGCGTTCGTACCGTGCTTCGTCATCGGCGGCGCGACGGGCGTGATGCTGGCGGTCGCTCCGGCGGACTACCAGTACCACAACAGCTACTTCCTGATTGCACACTTCCACCAGGTGCTCATCGGCGGCGTGGTGTTCGGGATGCTGGCCGGCATGTACTACTGGTGGCCGAAGATGTTCGGTTTCAAGCTGGATGAACGGCTCGGCCGCTGGGCATTCTGGTTCTTCAACATCGGCTTTTACGTCTGCTTCATGCCGCAGTACGCGCTCGGCTTCATGGGCATGCAGCGGCGCATGTACACGTATCCGGCCGACATGGGTTGGGGCACGCTGAACTTTGTCTCGACCATCGGCGCGTACCTGATGGGCATCGGGTTCATCTTCATCGTCGCGCAGGTGCTGTACAGCATCAAGTACGGTGAACGGGACCTGACGGGCGATCCGTGGGACGGCCGCACGCTCGAGTGGTCGCTGCCGTCGCCGGTTCCGCACTACAACTTCGCGGTCATTCCGACGGTCACCAGCCGCGATTACTGGTGGACGCTGAAGGAAGAAGGCCGTACGGACGAGATCAAACCGAAACCGGAGGACATCCAGCCGATTCACATGCCGAAGAACTCCGGCCGTCCGTTCCTGATGGGCGTGTTGTTCTTCGTCGCCGGGCTCGGGTTTGTGTTCAACTGGCACGTCCTCGCCGTCCTCGGGTTGCTGGGCGTTGTGGTGACGATGTTGCGGCGGTCGTTCGAGTACGACGACGAGTACTACATCCAGCCGGAAGAGATTCAGCACGTCGAATCGGCACTGGGGAGGTTGTGAGCCATGGCGGTCGTTGAAAAGGCGCTCCGGGACGCGCACGGACACCTGTCCGGCGCGGACCCGGCCAAGCCGCTGGAGTACCAGGACCCCAATCAGTCCCTTCGCATCCTGGGATTCTGGCTGTTCCTCGCCACCGACATGCTGCTGTTCGGGTGCCTGTTCGCCACCTACCTGGTGCTGCGGACCCATACGGACGGCGGGCCGACGGCGCACGAGCTGTTCGATATCCCGGGCTTCACGGCGGAGACGTTCATTCTGTTGACGAGCAGCTTCACCGGCGGGCTCGCGACGCTGGCGATGCGCAACCGGAACCGCAAGCAGGTCCTGGCATGGCTCACCGTGACCATCCTGCTCGGACTCGCCTTCGTCGGCCTGGAAGCGCAGGAGTTCTACAAGGATGTCTTGGAAGGCGCCACGATGCAGCGCAGCGCGTTCTTGTCCGCGTTCTTCACCCTGGTCGGCACCCACGGCAGCCACGTGTCGCTCGGCATCGTGTGGATGTTCTCCATCCTGCTGCAGGTGGCGAAGCGCGGCTTGACGCAGGTGACCGCGCGCAAGGTGTTCATCGTGAACCTGTACTGGCACTTCCTCGACGTGGTGTGGGTGTTCATCTTCACGGTCGTATACCTGTTCGGGGTGGTGATGTGAGATGGCGGCACACGGACACGCGGAACAACATCACGGCGGGCCGGTGGCGGCGCACGAACACCACGGCGCGGGCAAGTACATCGTCGGCTACATCGCGTCGCTGGTGCTGACGGCCATCGCCTTCTGGCTGGCCCTCGGCCATCACATGGCGGGAGGTCCGCTGGCGCTGACGCTGCTCATCCTCGGCGGATTGCAGATCGTCGTGCAGCTGTTCTTCTTCATGCACGTGACGGAAGGGGATGGCCCTCCGTTCCACTCGGTGGGGCTGCTGTTGGGCCTGATCTTCACGTTCGCGATCGCGCTGATGTCCATCTGGATCATGAGCTTCCACTACCAGGTTCAGTGAGCCGGAGGGCCCGCACCCGGTGCAGAGAGGATGGTGAATGTCATGGGGGAGCAAGCGAATCAACCACGGACGCCGGGCCGGCTTTCCTTGACTTGCTGGCTGTCGTGGGCGACCCTCGTCGCCATGTTTCTCGGGAACACAATCGGCTTCACCGACGCTGTGACCGGGTCAGCCATGGGGTGCGGGTCCGACTGGCCGCTTTGCAACGGGCAATGGATCCCGTCTCACTGGACCATGGCGATGGTGATTGAGTACACCCACCGGGTGAGCATTCTGTTCACCAGCGTGTTTCTGCTGCCGCTGGCGGTCCTCGCCGGGTGGCGGTACGGCCGCCGCAGTGAGGTGCGCTGGCTGATTGGGTTCACGCTGGGCGGGGTCGTGGCGGAGAGCGTGCTGGGCGCGATGACGGTGCTGTTCCAGAACCCGCCCGCGGTGATCGCCGTTCACCTGGGCGTGGCCATCACCTCCTTCGTCGCCCTGTTCCTGCTCACGCTGACGATTCAACGGCTCGATCGCGCAGGAGGCCGCCCGGCTGTCCTCACGCCGCTTCGGCCGCTGGCCGCCAGCCGCCGGCTGTCGCGCTGGAGTTGGTTCGGCCTCGGATACGTGTACGTCGCCGCTTACATCGGGGCGTACGTGGCGAGCACGGGCTACGGTGCCCTGTTTGCGGGCTGGCCGTTGCCCGCGGAGCGGTACAGCGCCGTGGGTGCGGCGTTCTGGGTCGACCTGTTGCACCGGATGGCGGCGCTCGGCTTCCTCGTCCTCGCCGTGTGGTTGTACGCACTCGCCCGGCGGGAGCGCCTGCGCCGGCCGGATCTGTATCGGGCGAGCATGGTGGTCGTCGCTCTGGTCCTCCTGCAGGCGCTCAGTGGCGCGTTGCTCGTCTGGACGCACGTGAGCACACTGGCATTCCTGGTACACGTCACGCTCGTGACCGGCTTGTTCATGACGCTTGGGTATATGGCGATGCAGGTGTTGCCTGATCCCGCGGCTGTGCAGTCACAAGATCCGTCCACGCGGTGGGTGCGGACGGGCCGGCAGCGGGCCGGCGCGTGAAGCGTGTGAGGCAGGGATGAGATCGGGCCGGCCGGAGGATGTTCCTCCGGCCGGCCCGATCTCTGTTGCAGGGCCTGTAAAGATGTGGCTATGGCTGTTCGTCGCCGCTCTTGGCGCACGATTTGGCCTGATGGTATGCACCTCCCCTTTATCCCTCACGGCACCAACGGGTAGCGGCCCTGTTTCAAGGCCACCTGAAACACGTCCAGTGGCAACAGGTCCGCTTCGGACGGCATCGGCACCATCACCACCACATGGCGGAGTTCGCCGTCCTGTTCAACGACGAACACGCGCCGGTAACCGTGTGCGATGTGTCCGACCGGGAACCAGCGGACGACGGCGGTTATCCTCCACCCGTCCGATGCGGACGCGGAACGTTTCCGGCCCTCGCTCGACATACTCCCAGGCGAAGCGCCCCGGGCGTTCAAGTTCAAACTGATACCGGAGCGGCACAGGGTCATGGTCGTTGATCAGGAGCATGGCCTGGCCGGGTTGCAGCCTGTCGAAGGTTTCGAAGATGACCTGGTGTTTCATGTGTGGCGGATATTCGGTCGCGTTGACCGTATAGGCGAACTCGCTCATGCTTTCAACCTCCTGCGGCGTGTGTGAGATGGTACACACCGACTGTACCGTTTTGGTGACATCATATTCGTGATTCGACTCACACCCAGCTTTCATGCAAGGCTACACTGATCTTGGCAAGAGGTCAGGAACTCCATGGAAAACAGAGGGCCTGACGGGAAGAGGTGGTGTGGATGGACGCGCTGCAAATGCTGCGCGAAATCGAGTTGTTCCGCGGTCTCACCGCGGAAGAACTGCAACGTGTGCACGTCCTCGCGGCCGAACGAAGGTTTGAGCGCGGGGAGTACGTGTTCATGGAGGGCGATGAGCGGGAAGCGGTGTATTTCATCCGCCGCGGTCTGATCAAGATTTTCAAAGTGGACGAGCAAGGGCGGGAACACATCGTCAACATCCTCGGGGGGGGCCAGATGTTCCCGCACGTCGGCTTTTTCCAGGAGGGTCCTTATCCGGGCACCGCTCAGGCGATGGAGAGGAGCATCCTCCTGGCCATCCGTACGGCGGCGTTCGACAATCTCCTGGTCGAGTATCCGGACATCGCCCGCAAGGTCATGCGGGTGATGGGCCAGCGGATCCTCCAGCTTCAAGCAAAGTTGCAGGAGTTGGCGGTGTTCGACGCGCGCGAGCGGGTGGTCGCCCTCATCCGGCACTTCGCGGAAGAGCACGGCGAGGTGCGCCCGGACGGGGTGTATCTGAGGCTCCCGGTCACCCATGGAGAGATGGCCCGTATGGTCGGGATGACGCGGGAGTCGGTCAACCGCATCTGGAATCAGCTGCGGCGGGAAGGGGTTTTGCGCGGCCACCGGGACGAGTGGATGGTTCACCTGGACAGGCTCCGCCGCGCCTGAGCAGAGCGGCTGGCCGGGGAAGGAGGAGACGCGCGGCATGCGGTGCAAGCCTTGGATGGGGTGGTTGCCAGTGGCGTTCGTCGCGGCAGCCATCTTGAATTTTGCGGCCGGGGCCGCCCTGGGCGGGCTGATGGCCTTCGTCCCGAGGTGGTGGGCGCCCCTGGGAATGGTTCACGGAGAGATCAATCCATACGGCTGGCTGACGATGCTCATCTATGGGATGACCTATGCCGTCTTGTCGGTGTCGGCCGGACTCCGGCTGCCCTGGCCATGGCTGGGCTGGCTGCAGTGGGGGCTGGCCGAAGCGGGGGTGCTGGCGGTGGTGATGGGCTTGGCTCTGCCGGCATCCGGGTTTCTGGTGGCCGGGCTGTGGCTCCAGGCCCTCGCGCCCACGCTGTTTCTCATCAACATTCTCTCTGCGGTCGCGGCCCGCCGGAAAGGCACGGGGGCGGGTGAAACGACGGTTCCGCGGGCACTGCGCTTCATGGCCAAGTCTCCCCGATTTCAGGCCACGGATAGAATTGGACGGCGGGGGACCGACATCGCCCTGATGCTGTTCGTCCCAGCCGTGTGGTGGGCGGCCCTCGGCGCCACCGCGGGACGGCCGGCGGACGGCCGTGCGCTGATGTTGCTCGTCGGGTACGGGTGGATCGCCGGGACCGTGTTGGCCGTGGCGATTCACCTGTACCCGCGGTTCACCGATGATGCGGGGGTGCCGCCCTGGACGGTCACGACCAGCCAGGGCCTGTGGTTGGCGGGCGTGGTGCTGGCCACCGCCGGCGCAGTCGCCTGGCCGCCCGCGCTGGCGGTGGGCCAACGACTGCTCGGCGTGTCGTTCGCGCTCACAGCGGGGGTGTATCTGATACGCCTGCCACGGCGGCGCAGGGATGCGGAAGACGAGCGGCGGCTGCCGACACACGCGGCGTGGGCGTGGGCCATCGCGTGGGGGTTCGCCGGCGTGCTCGGCCTGGCGCTGTGCGCGGGCCTTCCCCCGGCATCGCTGGCGGGGCTGCACCTGCTCTTCTTGGGATGGATCACGACCCTCGTCTACGCGGTCGGATACGCGCTGTTCCCTGTCCTGCTCGAGGTGTCGCCGCCATCGCCCCGGTGGGCGTTTCCCCAGATCATGGCGGCCGCTGTCGGGGCGCTGTGCATGATCCTCGCCTTCGGCGCCGGGGAAGTGTCCCCGCGTCCGGCATGGCTCGATGCTTGGACGAACGGCCTATTTGCGGCCGGCGGCTCCTTCACCTCGCTCGCCTTTGCCGCATTTGCCGCTGTTTGGCTGCGTGCCATCGTCTGTGATACGGTTCACACTCCAGAAGGCCCCGGAACCGGATAATGGACGTGGAAACTGCGCGGGACCACCGCGCGAGGGAGGCGATCCCCATGGATCGAAAGATCACCGTGCTCGACGTGCGGGAGATGCTGCGCGCCAAACAGGAACCGTTTCAGGTCATCATGAGCACCGTGGCCACCCTCGGGCCTGCGGACGTGTTCGAACTGCACGCCACGTTCCGTCCGGACCCGCTCATCCGCGTCCTCGGGAAACAGGGGTTTCACGCGGCCGTCGTCCAGGAGACGGAGGATCACTTCATCGTGCAATTCTATAAGGAAGACATCGATATCCCCGTGTTCCACCTCGACAATCGCGGGTTGGAACCGCCGCAGCCCATGGTGCGAACCCTCGCGTTCCTCGATGGGCACGAGGGGATGAAGACCGGTGAGCTGGCGCTGGAGATCTGGAATGAACGGGTACCCGCCTTTCTCCTCCCGGAGCTCGAGGAACGAGGCTTTTCCTACGAGATCCAGGACGAAGACCATGGAACGGTCCGCGTGCGGATCCGGAGGGCCGGTTGACGGGATGAGGAGGGACCCGTGATGGAGCGAGGAATGCCCGCAGGCGGTCCGGGCGGGCCGGTGACCAGCCAAGCCCCGCCCTTCACCGTCCCGATGCGCTACATGCTGTTGGGTATGGCTGGGTTTGTCCTGTTCGCGTTCGATCTCGTGGCCCAATCCATCCACCTGAGCGGTGGAGGCGCCTTTCTGCCACAGGTGGTCGCCCTCACCCATCTGCTGACGCTCGGTTCGCTGCTGTCGTTCATCATGGGTGCGGTCTACCAACTCGTGACTGTGGCGTTTTTGGTCCCCATCGCATCCGAGCGCTGCGCGCGCTGGAACTTTTGGCTCTACGCCGCCTCTGCATTCGGCCTGATTGGCAGCATGGCCATCTGGTCCCTGACCGGGCTGTTGGTCTTTGGATCGCTGGCGACGGTGTCGTTGTACGTGTACGCCATCCTCATCATCGTGTCGGTGTCTCGCTCCAGGATCCGCGGCCCGATGCTGTGGTTCGTGATCTCTGCCCACGTCTATCTGATGGCCGCGGTGGCGGCCGCCTGGTTGATGATTGCGTCCATCTCCGGACTCAGGTTGGGCGGTGTCTTCCCACAGCTCCTGGCCACGCACATCCTGTTGGCCCTGGGCGGGTTTTTCACGTTCCTGGTGATGGGGTTCAGCTTCAAGTTGCTACCGATGTTCACCCTGTCCCACGGCTTTGCGACATGGCGCCAGAAGTGGACATGGGTGCTGGCGCACGCGGCCGTGTGTCTGGCGCTCATCGGCATTTGGGCGCAGCGCCCCGCCCTCGAATGGGCCGGCGGTGTGGCGGGCTGGATGGCGTTCGCGAGCCTTCTGTTCGATATCCGCGAGATCTTCCGGAAGCGCCTGCGCAAGAAGACCGAACCGCCCACCCGCATGGTCGTCGTCGCCGCGGTGGCGGGCATGGCCGGCGTGTTGTGGATGCTGGTGCAGCTCGGTTCTGGGCGCGAACAGGATGGATGGCAGGGCGTCGTCACGTTCTACCTGCTCGGCTGGGTGGTTCTGACCCTCATGGGCTATGCGTACAAGATCGTCCCGTTCCTCATCTGGACCCAGCGTTACAGCGCCAAGGCCGGCCGAAACGCCGGAGCGGGCGACCGCCCTGGGCCGGGGATGCGGGCGCACACGGCGGGCAGCGCGCCGGACGCCGTGACGGCATCGCCGCCGGTGAAACCGCAGAAAGTCCCGGTCATCGCGGACCTGATTCAGTTGGGCCGGTCGCGGCCCGTCCTGCAGAGTTTCGCCATCGGCGTGATGGTGCTGTCCTTCAGTGGGGTGGCCAGGTTCACGGCGGGGGCGGTCGCAGGCAGCATCATGATTGCCCTGTCCGTCCTCGGGTTCATATGGCAGTTGCAACGTGTGGTCGATCCGAAGCAAGTGGCGAAGGAGTTGAGGGGACATGATTGACCTCTGCGAGGTTCGCGAGGCCTTGCGCCAGAACGTGTATGACCCGGAGATTGGGATCAACGTGGTGGATCTCGGTTTGATCTACGACCTCCAGGAGCCCGAGGAGGGGACCCTGTACGTCAAGATGACCATGACGACGCCCGGTTGTCCGGCGCACGACAGCATCGCGGAGGCGGTGGAATGGGCGGCGGCCCAAGTGTTCGGCGTGGCTGAGGTGAAGGTCGACGTGGTCTGGGACCCGCCGTGGTCGCCGGAGAGGATGTCGGAGGAGGCCCGGCAGCAGTTGTATGGGTGAATGGCCCGCCCCCGGACGCTTACGCGCCATCCTCGGGGCGCGGCCCGCCGATGGTGAGGACGTGGCGGAGAGAGAAGAACAGCACCGCCGCGCCGCCGCTTTGAAGGATGGCGCCCCCCCACGCCAGGACCCTCAAGAACTCTTCTGTGCCCGCCCCACTCCCCTTTCCCAGGGTGCTCACCATCCCCGGGTCGGCGGCGCCCGCCGCCATCACGGCGAAGCCGACCAACACACCCAGGCCGTACAGACCCATCGCCACTTTGGCCGGCCGAGCTGGCACCATGTCGTCGATGAGGGGCGCCGTCTTACGCTCAGGGCGCTTGCTGAAGCGGTACTCGAACCACAAGAAGGGCACCATCTTCTGCATGTACGCGAACATCAACGGCAGCAGCCCGCCGAACCAGAGCAGGTAGCCGCCCGGGAGCAACCAGCGGGCGGATCCTGCGGCCAACGCCGCCATCCCCCAGGCGACTCCGATGCCGAGGACGACGTTCACCACCGCCGCCTCGTACACCGGCGGCACGACCCGCCGGCGTTTGCTGGCCTTCCAGACGGCCCGCATGTCACGGCCGAAGGAGATCACGGCGGCGACGATGGCCAGTGCGGCGAGGATGCGCACCGCCACGCGCCATGCGGAGGGTGGGATCCAGGCGTCCGCCACGAGCAGCGCGGCGCCCGGGTAGAACAGCGCCAGGGTGCGGGCGAGCGAGGCGTGGTAGCCGTGGCTGATGACGAACATGGGGAAGAGCTTGTATGAGAAAACGAGGACCAATCCCACCCAGAAGGCCAACACGCCGAAGAGGACATGCGTCTGCACGACGGGATCGCCCACCCGGCCGGGAAGCCAGGCCTGCCACAGGCCGACCAGCAACACCCCGGCGAGGCCCGCGAGCGGCAGGACGAGCGCCCGGTGCACCGCCGTCTTGTTGCGCGCCCTGCGGTAGCTGGAAAGGACAAAGCCGAGGTAAACGGCCAGCGTGGCGAACAGCGCCGAGCCGCCCCATGCGACCACGCGCCCATTCGCGGTGAGAAAGCCTGTGACCATGGTCATCACGCTGGCGACGTGCAAGGGCAGATGCCACGCGAGGACGTGGCGGCCGACGGGGGGCGCCTGGAATGCGATGGGCACGATCTGATACAACACCCCGCAGGCGATGGTCAACATGACGCCGAGAAACAGCAGGTGGATGTCGGCGAGCGACTGGGGCGTCATGGTGTCGCCCGCAGCCCAATCCGGCAGGACCACACCGCCGGCGAGGAGGGCCGGGACGGAGAGGCCGAGGCCGGTCAACAGGTAGGACACCGTGGCGGAGAGCCGTTTTTTCGTCGACGTGATCATCTTGCCGCCCCCGGAGCAGGGATGAAGTGCCTGTGGGCCACACGCCCCAACGGAAATGTAGATGCAACCCGTCAGACGCGGTGTGCGCTGGATCACATTTGTTGCCAAACGGGTGAGGGGATAGTCCAACCGGAACTGGTCTGAGCAGAGCCCGCGTTCCCGCGACTGGGAGGACCTGTACCGCAACCGCTGGCGGTTCGACAAGGTGGTCCGTTCGACCCACGGCGTCAACTGCACCGGCAGCTGCAGCTGGAAGATCCACGTCAAGGACGGCATCATCGCGTTCGAGACGCAACAGACCGACTACCCGTCGCTGGGGGCGGACGTTCCGGAGTACGAACCTCGTGGTTGCCCGCGCGGCGCCAGCTTTTCCTGGTACGAGTACAGCCCGCTGCGCGTGAAATACCCGTACGTCCGCGGTGATCTGCTTGAGTTGTGGCGGGCGGAGCGCCAGGCGGGCCGCGACCCCGTGAGCGCCTGGCGGGCGATTGTGAGCGACCCGGACAAGCGGGCGCGCTACCAGCGGGCACGCGGTAAAGGCGGCCTGGTGCGGGCCACCTGGGAAGAGGTCACCGAGCTCATCGCCGCGGCCTGTATCGACACCATCCGGACGTACGGCCCCGACCGGGTGACCGGATTCAGCCCCATCCCGGCGATGTCCCAGGTCAGCTACGCGGGGGGCGCCCGGTTCTTGTCGCTGATTGGCGGGACCCTGCTCAGTTTCTACGACTGGTACGCCGACCTGCCCCCGGCCTCGCCGCAGATCTGGGGAGATCAGACGGACGTGCCGGAGAGCGCCGACTGGTACAACGCGTCGTACTTCATCATCTGGGGCACCAACCTGCCGATGACCCGGACGCCCGACGCACACTTCATGGTGGAGGCGCGGTACAACGGCACCAAGGTGGTCGGGGTGAGCCCCGACTACGCGGAGTACGTGAAGTTCGCAGACGAGTGGCTGCCGGCCAAGGCCGGCACCGATGCCGCCTTGGCGATGGCGATGACCCACGTCATGCTGCAGGAGTTTTACGCCGACAGGCCCACCGAGTACTTCGAGCAGTATGTCAAGCAATACACGGACCTTCCGTTCCTGGTGGTGCTTGAACCGCATGGGGACGGGTTCGTCTCGGGCGCGTTCCTGCGCGCCGCCGACCTGGGATTGGCCCCGGCCGATGCCTTCGGGGAGTGGAAGACGGTGCTCTGGGACGAGGTGACCGGCGCTCCCGCCGTGCCCAAGGGCAGCATCGGCTTCCGCTACGACGGTTCCAAGCAGTGGAACCTGAAACTGGAGACGGCGGACGGCCGGCCCGTCTCGCCGCGCCTGAGCTTCCTCGGGGACGCGGACGAGGTGAAGATGGTCCAGTTCCCGTGTTTTGAAGACCAGGGAGCCAAGGTGTTGGTCCGCGGCGTGCCGGCCAAGCAGTTGCGCCGGGCGGACGGTTCGGCGGTCTGGGTGACCACCGTCTTCGACTTGATGATGGCCCACGTCGGGGTGCGGCGCGGGTTGCCGGGGGAATATCCTGCCTCCTATGACGATCCCGTGCCGTACACGCCCGCCTGGCAGGAGGCCATCACAGGCGTCGACCGCAAACAGGCCATCAAAATTGCCCGCGAGTTCGCGGACAACGCCGCGCGGACCCGGGGAAAGTCGATGATCGCGCTGGGTGCCGGCACCAACCACTGGTACCACAGCGACATGATCTACCGCTCCATCATCAATCTGGTGCTGCTCACCGGTTGCCAGGGGGTGAACGGCGGCGGCTGGGCGCACTACGTCGGCCAGGAGAAGGTGCGTCCCCTGGAAGGCTGGTCGACGGTGGCCTTCGCGACGGACTGGGTTCGCCCGCCACGGCAGCAGAACGGCACCTCGTTCTACTACTTCGCCACCGATCAGTTCCGGTATGAGGAACTGGATACCGGGACTATCGGATCGCCGCTCGGCGGCCGGTTTCATCACCTGCATCCGGCCGACATGAACGCTTTGGCGGTCCGCCTCGGTTGGTTGCCCTCGTTCCCGCAGTGGACGGAGAACTCGTTGCAGGTGGTGGCCGAGGCGAAGGCGGCAGGCATGCAGACGCCCGCGGAGATCACCGCTCACGTCGGCGAACGCCTGGCCAAGGGGGAACTGCACTTCGCTATCGAGGACCCGGACAACCCGAACAACTTCCCGCGCGTGTTCTTCGTGTGGCGCTCCAATCTGCTGGGCTCGAGCTCGAAAGGCCACGAGTACTTCCTCAAGCACCTGTTGGGGACGGACGGCCACGTGCTCGGCGAGGAGTCGGCCTGGCGGCCGAAGGACGTCCGGGTGGCGGATCCTGCGCCGAAGGGCAAGGTGGACCTGCTCGTCGACATCGACTTTCGCATGACCGGGACCGCGCTGTACTCGGACATCGTGCTGCCGGCGGCGACCTGGTACGAGAAGCACGACCTCAGCAGCACCGACATGCATCCGTTCATCCACCCGTTCAACCCGGCCATCTCGCCGCCGTGGGAGACACGGACAGACTGGAACACGTTTGTCAACATCGCCGAGGCGTTCTCCCGATTGGCGAAGGAGCACCTGCCGGCCCAGGACGACATCGTGATGGCTCCGCTCAGCCATGACTCCGTCGACGAACTGGCGCAGACGGGCGGCAAGGTGCGCGACTGGAGAGCGGGCGAGGTGGAGGCGATCCCGGGCAAGACCATGCCGAAGCTCATCCTGGTGCGGCGCGATTACCCGCACGTGATCGACATGATGACCACGATGGGCCCCCTGGCGGAGAAGGGGTACGGCGCGAAGGGCATCACCATCTCCGGCGAGCGGGCGTACCTGGAGCTGGCCGAGCGCGTCGGCGTGTCGGACCGGGAAGGGCCCGGGTTCGGGCGGCCCGAGATCCGCACGGAATTGCAGGTGGCGGAGGCCATCCTCACCCTCTCCGGGACGACCAACGGGCACCGGGCGAGCGAGGAGTGGCAGGCGTTCAGCGAAATCACCGGTCTGGACGAAGTGCGCGGCGTGATCGCCGGCCATGAGCACACCGCGTACACCTTCGACGACCTGACCGCGCAGCCCCGCCAGGCGCTTGCGACTCCGGTCTGGAGCGGTCTGGAGGGGGAAGGGCGGCGCTACTCGCCGTTCACCTCGAACGTCGAATACCGGATTCCCTGGCACACCTTGACCGGACGCCAGCACTTCTACCTGGACCACGAGGTGATGCTCGACTTCGGCGAGGGACTGCCTTTGTACCGGCCGCCGCTCGGCGTCCTGCCCTTCCACCAGGGGGACCGGCCGGTGGATGGCGGCAGCGGCCGAACCTTAATGGTGCGCTACCTGACCCCGCACCAAAAGTGGGGCATTCACTCGACGTACACGGACAACCACCGGATGCTGACCCTGTTCCGCGGCGGGCAGACCATCTGGATCAGCGAGGAGGATGCCAAGCAGCTCGGCATCCAGGACAACGACTGGGTGGAGGTGTACAACCGCAACGGCGCCATCGCCTGCCGCGCGGTGGTGAGCCACCGGTTGCCCATGGGGATCGCCATGATGTACCACGCGCAGGACCGGACCGTCGGCGTGCCGGGCAGCGCCATCACCGGCGACCGGGGTGGCACGCACAACAGCGTGACGCGCATCATTCCGAAGCCCACGCACATGATCGGCGGGTACGCGCAGCTCAGCTACGGATTCAACTATTACGGCCCGACGGGCCATCAGCGGGACGTGATGGCCTTCATCCGGCCGCTCAAAGAGGTGAACTGGCTTGAGGATTAAAGCACAGGTCGCGATGGTGATGAATCTCGACAAGTGCATCGGTTGCCACACCTGCAGCGTCACCTGCAAGAACACCTGGACCAACCGCCCCGGCGTCGAGTACGCGTGGTTCAACAACGTCGAGACCCGGCCGGGTCCCGGCTACCCGCAGCGGTGGGAGGACCAGGAGAAGTTTCGCGGCGGTTGGACCCTCGAGGACGGCCGGTTGAAGCTGCGCGCCGGGGGCGCCATCTCGAAGCTGGCGAACATTTTTCACAACCCGGATCTGCCGACCATCGACGACTACTACGAACCGTGGACGTATGACTACGAGCATTTGACCCACAGCCCGAAAAAACGGCACCAGCCTACGGCCCGGCCGCGCTCCCTGCTGACGGGGGAGTTCATCGACAAACCCGAGTGGGGGCCGAACTTCGACGACGATCTCGCCGGCGGCTCCAAGGTCGCCGCCCGCGACCCGAACCTGCGGGAGATGGAGGAGCACGTGGCGTTCACCTACCAGCAGGCGTTCCTGATGTACTTGCCGCGCATCTGCGAGCACTGCCTGAACCCGGCCTGCGTGGCGGCCTGCCCCTCGGGGGCCATCTACAAGCGGGACGAGGACGGCATCGTGCTGGTGGACCAGGACGCCTGCCGGGGTTGGCGCTTCTGCGTCAGCGCCTGCCCGTACAAGAAGGTGTATTTCAACTGGAACACCCACAAGGCCGAGAAGTGCCACTTTTGCTACCCGCGCATCGAGGCCGGCCTGCCGACGGTGTGTTCGGAGACCTGCGTCGGGCGCATCCGCTACCTCGGCGTGCTGTTCTACGACGCCGACCGGGTGCGCGAGGCGGCGTCCGTCCAAGACGAAACAGACCTCTACCCGGCGCAGCTGGACGTGTTTCTGAATCCGCACCATCCCGCGGTCATCGCCGCCGCCCGCGAGGCGGGCATCAACGATGCGTGGATCCTGGCGGCTCAGAACTCGCCCGTGTACAAGATGGCGGTGGAGTGGAAAGTGGCGCTGCCATTGCATCCTGAGTACCGCACCCTTCCAATGGTGTGGTACGTGCCGCCCCTGAGCCCGATGATGACCCACGTCCGGGACGAGGATCAGATGTCCGCCGACGCCTACCTGTCCGTCGTCGAAAAGATGCGCATCCCGGTCCAGTACCTGGCGTCCATTCTGTCGGCGGGGGACGAATCGGTCGTGCGCAGGGCGCTCATCCGTCTGACCGCCATGCGGGCGTACATGCGCGCCAAGCGCGTGGGCGATCTCGACGGCACCCGTCTGCTGGCGGAATCCGGCCTGACCGTCGAGCAAGTGGCGGACATGGCCCGCCTGTTCGGGGTGGCGAAGTACAAAGAGCGGTTCGTCATCCCAACCGCGCCGCGGGAGGCGAACCCGGATTTGGCCTATGCGCAGGGCGCCTGCAGCTTGGAGGGCATCGCGCCGCCGGAGGGCGTGCTCCCGCCGGTGCGCCGATGAAGGGGAAAGGGAGGTCATGGCGATGGATCGCGCGGATCGGCTGAAACTGGCTTCCGTCCTGTTGGCTTATCCAGGAGACGATTTTCCCGCATGGTTGGAAGAGGCGGCACGCTTGGCGGAGGAGACGGCGGACGCGGAAGTGTCCGCCGCGGTCGCTGCCCTGAGGGCGATGCCGATGGCGGAGTTGGCGCGATGTTACGTGGCGACGTTCGACATGCAGGAGACGACCGCCCTGTACCTCACTGCACATGAGCTGGGGGACAGCCGGGAGCGGGGCGCGGCGCTCCTGCGCCTGCATGCCATGCTGCGGGCTGCGGGGCTGGAACCTGTCCGCGGCGAGCTGCCCGACTATCTGCCGCTGCTGCTGGAGTTTTTGGCCGCAAAGCCCGCGGGTATGCCGACCGAGGCATTGGAGAAGCGGCTTGGTACCGTTTGCCGCGCCATCGCGGCGCGGTTGGCGGCGACACATCCGTACCGCCCCTTGTTCGTCTTGGTGGCTGCATGCCTGCCGGCGCAGGACACGGATGCGCCGTCCCTGTCGCCGGTGTGGGACCCGGACGCCGAATCGGACGCGCTGCCATATCCGTTGGTCTATGATTAAGCCCGACGATTCTGGAAAGGCGGGAATTCCCCATGTCCCTGTTCTTGTGGGTGATTTATCCTTATACCGCGTTGGCGGTCTGTATCGTGGGCACGGTGTACCGATTTGTCCACGGCGGGCGCGGCTGGGGGTCCAAGTCCAGTGAAATCCTGGAGAAGCGATGGTTGCGGGCCGGGAGCCTGCTGTTTCACTGGGGGATGCTGTTCGTCATCGGCGGACACGTGATGGGCCTTTTGATCCCATTGCGTGTCTACGAGGCCCTCGGGGTGTCGACGGAGGCGTATCACCTGTTGGCCAACGTGGCGGGCGGTCTGGCAGGTCTCTCCGCGACCGCCGGGTGCCTGATCCTGCTGCTGCGCCGGATCTTCAATAAACGGGTGCGCCGCAATTCAACGCCGTCGGACTTCGTGGCGCTGACCCTGCTGTTGCTCGTCATCGGCCTCGGGACGGCGCAGACGGTCATCTACAACAACGTCGTCGGGCCCTACGAATACCGCTTAACCGTGGGCCCCTGGACGCGCGGCCTGATTCTTTTGCATCCGGACCCGCAGCGAATGGCCGACGTGCCGTTGCTCCTGAAGATCCACGTGGCGCTGACGTTCCTGCTGTTTGCCGTGTCGCCGTTCACCCGGTTGGTACACGTGTGGAGCGCCCCGTTGCGCTATCCGACGCGGGCTCCGATTCAGTACCGAGCGCGCTGGGGTTCCTTTGTCGATGATGTGCGGATGGTGCAAGGCGGCGAGGCATCACAGTCCATCCACAGTGGGTGACACGAGTCTCTGGACCCTCAAACGGACCGGCAGAGGGGCGCAGACGGCCGAATTCGTCTGCGAGCCTCGTCACGCATCCTCCGTCCGGGGAATGAATACGAACGGGATCGACTAGTCCGAATGGACCATGCGGACGGTACGGATGGCGCATTCTGGGGAGCTCTTGTGACCGGACGCACACGGGACGTTGGCGGCGGTTGGCACCATGACGGTGATGATCCAGTCATGTTCGCCGTGTGGCAAGGGAGGAATCACCGATGGACCCGTTGACCAGAACGTTGAAACGGGTGTTTCTCGTGGTGCTGGCCGCGTGCGTGGCCATCTTCATATGGGGGACCGTCAAGACCTACCAGGGCGCGCCCCCGATTCCGGACAAGGTCGTGACCGCCAGCGGCCAGGTCTTGTTCACTGACCAGGACATCGTCGACGGCAAGGCCGGCTTCCAGGAGGCCGACCTGATGGACTACGGCACCGTGTACGGTAACGGATCGTATTTCGGGGAGGACTACACAGCGCTGCTGTTGCACCAACTGGCCACCGAAATGATGGACCGCTACGCCGAGGCCCAGTACCAGAAGCCATGGAGCCAGTTGGACAAAGGGCAGCAGACGGACATTCAGGACCGGGTGACCGCGGAGCTGCAGCATCCGAACCTGAAGGACGGGGTGCTGACGGTATCGGACACGGAGGCGGCGGCGATGCGGGACGTGCTCCAACAGACGCAGCAGGACCTGCTCAAGACGGACCCGGCGACGGGCTACAGCGCGCCGAGCGCGCTCGATGGCGCGAGAGCCGCGAAGGTGGCCGACTTCCTGATGTACACCGCATGGACGGCGGTGGCGCATCGGCCGGGCCTGGATTACTCGTACACCAACAACTGGCCGTACGATCCACTGGTCGGCAACACCCCGACAGCCGCCACGTTCACTTGGACCTGGGCGTCCATCGGCTTCCTGCTCGCCGGGATCGGGGTGACGGTGTGGTTTTACTTCGCGAAGGTCGCCGATCCGCTCGACGAGTTCGGCGAGATGGCCATCCGCGGGTTTCCCGAGCTCACGGTGAGCCAGCGCAAGACCGGCAAGTTCTTCGTAACGGTGGCGATCCTGTTCCTGATCCAGATCGGGGCCGGAGGCATCATGGCCCACTACTACTCGGACCGGGCCAGCTTTTTCGGCATCAATCTGCTGAACATCCTGCCGTTTAACGTACTCAAGGCGGTGCACATCCAGACGTCCATCTTCTGGATCGCCATCGCCTGGATTGGGGCCGGGGTGTTCCTGGCGCCATTCATCAGCGGCAAGGAGCCGCGCCACCAAGGGAAACTGGTGGACATCCTGTTCGGGGCCGTCTGGCTCGTGGGCCTGGCCACCCTGTTCGGCCTGTACGCAGGCATCAAGGGGTGGCTCCCGGGCAACAGCTGGTTCTGGTTCGGCAACCAAGGGTTGACGTACCTGCAGTTGGGCCGCTTCGACCAGCTGGCGCTGTTCGCAGGGTTGATTCTGTGGGTGTGGATCCTCGGCCGAGCCCTGTGGCCGGCGCTCAAGCGCCAACGGGGACTGGGCAGCCTGGAGCACCTGTTGCTGTACTCCGGCATCTCCATCGCGGCCATGTACGTGTTCGGGATGTTCCCGGTGACCTGGATTATGAACTCGTTCACCCTCACCGACTTCTGGCGCTGGTGGGTGGTGCACCTGTGGGTGGAAGGCACCTTTGAGTTCTTCACCGTGATCGCCGGCGCATACCTGCTGGTGGCGCTGGGGCTGGTCTCGCGCAAGACCGCGGAGCGGGCCACGTGGTTCGAGTTGATCCTAGTCTTCATGGGTGGCATCGTCGGCACCGGCCACCACATGTACTGGGTCGGCGAGCCGTGGATCTGGCTGAGCCTCGGCAGCATGTTCTCGTTCATCGAAGTGATGCCGCTGCTCTTGATGATCGTCGAGGCCATCGACAACCGGCGGCGCATTCAGGCGGCGCGCGACTTCAAGCACCGGGTGGCCCTGACGTACATCATGGGGGCTGGCGTGTGGAACTTCTTCGGTGCAGGCGTCCTGGGCGGGCTCATCAACGCCCCGCTCATCAACTACTACGAGCACGGCACCTTCCTGACCTTGGCGCACGCGCACACAGCCATGTTCGGCGCCTTCGGCCTGTTGGGCCTGGGGCTGGTGTACTTTGCCGTCCGGTACTTTGTCGGCGACGCCCATTGGTCGGACCGGCCGCCCCTGGTGGCGTTCTGGTTGTACAACATCGGGATGGTGCTGTGGTGCCTGTTGAATTTCTGGCCGATCGGCTTTGAACAACTGGCCGCCGTATACACCCACGACTACGTGTTCGCGCGCAGCATGGCGTTCTACAACACCACGACGCTGTGGCAGTGGCTGCGCTTCCCGGGCGACATCTTCTTCACGGCCGGTGCGCTTTTGATGTCCTTCGACATCGTACTTAAGCTGCGCACGGCCCGCCGGGCCCGGCAACGCGTGCCGCGAGGGAAGAACGTGGCGGCGTAAAGGAGGGAATCCGTGTGATTCCAAGCGGAACGCCGGTGGATCGAAAAACCCTGTTCATGCGTGACTTCGCGCAAAATCCGTTCATCGCCATTTGGGAAGTGACGCGCGCCTGCCAGTTGCACTGCCTGCACTGCCGCGCGAAGGCCCAGCGGCACCGGCACCCGTTGGAACTGACGACGGAGGAGGGCTGCCGGTTGATGGACCAGATTGCCGAGATGGACCGGCCGCTGCTGGTCTTCACCGGGGGCGATCCGCTGGAGCGAGAAGACCTGTTTGATTTCATCCGGTATGGGCGTGAGCGGGGGATGGAGGTGGCGATGACCCCCAGCGCGACCCCGCGCGTGACCAAGGAGGCGCTCCTGCGCGCAAAGGCAGCGGGCTTGGCCCGCTGCGCGTTCAGCCTCGACGGATCCACCCGGGAGGTGCACGACCACTTCCGGGGAACGCGCGGGAGCTACGACCTGACGGTCGGGGCGCTCGGGATGCTGCGGGAGATCGGGATGCCCATTCAGGTCAACACCACGGTGTCCCGCTACAACCTGGAGGATCTGCCGCATATTGCCGACGTGGTGGAGTCGTTCGGCGCCACGTTGTGGAGCGTCTTTTTCCTCGTGCCGACCGGGCGGGCGAGGGCGCAGGACATGATCGACGCGGACGAGGCGGAGCGGGTGATGGAATGGCTGTGGACGCAATCCCAGGTGCGTTCCTTCGACGTGAAGACCACCGCCGCGCCCCACTATCGGCGCGTGGTTTTGCAGCACCGTACACGAGGAGACGGCGGACCGCCGGGCACGGACCTGGCCCGGTGCGTTCCACCCGTTGGAGGGGTGGACTTCGCAGCGGGTGGCCCGGGACTTCGCGCTCCCAGAAGCGTCAACGACGGCAACGGGTTTGTGTTCATCTCGCACACGGGGGACGTGTACCCGAGCGGATTTCTGCCGGTGGTGGCCGGGAACGTGCGCCAGACCCGCTTGGCCGACATCTACCGGCACAGTCCGGTCTTTCGACAACTGCGCGACCCGGCCCTGCTCAAGGGCAAGTGCGGTGCCTGCGAGTTCAAGGCCGTGTGCGGTGGATCGCGCGCCCGCGCCTATGCGGTGACGGGAGATTTCCTCGAAAGCGATCCAGCGTGTGCGTACGCGGGATCGAGTTGCTGAACGGCGTTAAAACTGGTAAACCAGTCAATAGCCGATGTGGACAGTGTATGTCTGCGACGCAGGCGTGAAAGGGGCGTGCTGTGGTTGGTGAACACTTCGCTGAAGCAGGTGCACATCGATGATGTGGCGTTGTCCGATCTGCGCCAGTTGGCTATCGGCGCGTTCGCTCCCCTCAAGGGATTCATGGAGGAGGCCGATTATGATTCGGTCTGTGATCACATGCGATTACGTGACGGTTCACCGTGGCCAATCCCGGTGACGTTGCCGACCTCCTCGGACATCGCCGCCACTTTGCATCTGGATGAACGAATTGCGCTCATTGGGCCCGATGGCCGGATGCACGGTACGCTGACGGTGACCAGCATCTACAAGCCTGATTTGGAACGGGAAGCCCATCGTGTTTACCGGACCAACGACCTCCGGCATCCCGGTGTGAAGCGGTTGTTACAACGCGGTGACGTCTATCTGGGTGGTCCCGTGGAACTCCTCGTCCCGGACGATGATCCCCTGTTCGCCCCGTACCTGTTCACTCCCGAGCAGACGCGCGCCGAGTTCGCCCGGCGCGGCTGGAAAACCGTCGTCGGTTTCCAAACCCGAAATCCCGTCCACCGTGCCCACGAGTACATTCAAAAATGCGCTCTCGAAACCGTTGACGGGCTGTACTTGAACCCGTTGGTCGGCCCCACGAAACAGGACGACATCCCTGCGCCGGTACGCCTCAAGGCATACCTGGCCATCTTGGAACACTATTATCCCCGTGACAAAGTGTTCTTCGGCGTCTACAAGGCTGCGATGCGTTACGCCGGTCCGCGCGAGGCCGTGATGCACGCGCTGGTACGCAGGAACTTTGGTTGCACGCACTTTATTGTCGGGCGCGATCACGCGGGTGTGGGTGACTACTACGGTCCCTACGACGCGCAGCATATCTTCTCGGAGTTTGCTCCAGGTGAACTGGGTATCACGCCGGTCTTTTTCGAAAACGCGTTCTACTGCAAGGCGTGCAGCGGCATGGCCACGTCCAAGACGTGCCCGCATGGGGACGACCAACGGATCATCCTCTCCGGTACCAGGGTGCGCCAGATGTTATCGGAGGGAATCGCGCCGCCGCCGGAATTCAGCCGGCCAGAAGTGGTCAAGGTTCTGATGGCGTATTATGCGCAGCGCACCTGACGCAAAGCGTCTGAAACCGGAAAACATTGCGGGGGATGTTTGAAAACCAAACGATGACTCATCAAAAGGCAGGGGAAATGGGATGGCGGCAACCATCCTCATCGTCGACGATGAACCGATGGTGATTGATGTCATGCGCCCGTTCTTCGAACGGGAAGGCTTTACCGTATACACGGCAGCCAGCGGACCGGAGGCCTTGGAGCGGGCCGAGGAAGTCCATCCGGATCTGTTGATCTTGGATTGGATGCTGCCTGGGAAAAGCGGTCTCGATGTGTGCAAAGAGATTCGCGGCTCTTCCCGCAAGGTGGGAATCATCATGTTAACGGCCCGGGCGGACGAAACCGACCGAGTGTTGGGATTGGAGATGGGCGCGGATGACTACATTCCCAAACCGTTCAGCTTTCGTGAGCTACTGGCTCGGGTCCGCGCTGTGCTGCGGCGCATTGACGACAATTCGGGCGAAGAGGAGACGGGTGTCCTGTACCGCGGGGACTTGGTGATTGATCCGCAAAAATTTCAGGTCTGGAAGCGCGGTGAGGAGGTCTCCTTAACGCCCGCAGAATTTCAGATCCTGCAGACGCTTGCCGAACGTCCCGGCGTGGTCTACAGCCGGCTTCAGTTGTTGCGGGCCACGCTGGGCAACGCTTATCTGAATTACGAAAGAACGGTGGACAGCCATATCAGTCATTTGAGAAAAAAGATTGAGGACGATCCCGCCAATCCGCAGTACATTCAGACCGTACACGGAGTGGGCTATCGGTTTGGTGAATTCCGGTGAATGTTCGCAAAAAGGTGTTCCTTGCCATCGCGTCGCTGGTCATTTTGACGAGTCTCGCCTTTTTCACCCTTTCGCAGGGATACCTCTCCAACCTGTTTCGCCAGTACAGCGCCGCCGCCGCGGAGAGCGATGCCGAGCAGTGGGCGGAGATGCTGGAGTATTACTACCAGACCCACCATAACTCCTGGTGGGGTGTGGACCAGTACATCGCGACCATTCTCGGCGAGCACGCCATCACTGCGGGAGACGTTGTGTACATCATCATCTACGACCAGCACGGCGTGCCGGTGGTTCAAGTGGGCAGGAACCGGCGTAGCCGTACAGATACACCGCTGAGTGTGACCACCCAGTCCGGGATGGTGACCGTGCCCCTCGATGTCAACGGTCACCCCATCGGGTCCCTGCAGATCTGGGATCGTGCGATTGAACAACTGCACCGCCTTGAACAGACCGTCTTGCATACGGCCATGGTCGCCGCGATGTGGAGCACGGTCATCACGGCCGCCGTAGGGGTGATGATGGGCGCCTGGTTCGCACGCTGGACTACCAAACCGTTGCACAACATCATCCGTGGATTACGAAGACTCAAGGAGGGCGATTTAGAGACGCGTCTCCCGGCGTCATCCGCCGATGAGTTTGGAGAAGTGGCCCGCACCTTTAACGAAATGACGGACAGGCTGTCCAAGGCCGAACAGGCACGCAAACATCTGGTCGCCGACGTGGCGCATGAACTGCGCATGCCTTTAACCATCATACAGGGGCAGTTGGAGTTGATTCAACAAGGGGTCAAGCAGGCTCGCCCGGAAACGCTGTTGCCGATTTACGACGAGGTCGTGCGGCTGTCCCGCCTGGTGGAAGATCTGCACCAGTTGAGCTTGGCCGAAGTCGGGAAACTGTCCCTGGTCTTGCAAACGGTCGATCCCGTGGATCTGATTGAAGGGATTGCGAATCACTTCGACATGGAATTTGAGGAACGAGGGATTCGGTTTTCCCTGCTGAAGGACGTTTCGGACGGGGTTCGCATCCGCGTCGATCCGGATCGCATCACGCAGGTCGTGGTCAACCTGCTTGGCAATGCCATCCGCTACACGCCCTCCGGGGGAACTGTATCGCTGAGGCTGTATGACTCCTCGACCGAGTTCTGTTTGGAACTGGCGGATTCCGGTCCCGGCATTTCAGCGGCCCACCTGCCACACGTGTTCGACCGTTTTTACCGTGCAGATGATGATCGCTCGCGCGAGACCGGAGGCACCGGGTTGGGGTTGGCCATCGCGAAGGAATTTGTGGAGGCGCACGGCGGCCGCATATCGGCAGAGAGCGAACCTGGCAAGGGCTCGGTCTTCAAGGTCTGTCTGCCTGTCGTCGACACGGCCGAGAATCCAGGAACCCGTTCCCCCAGTTGAAGCGATTGGAAAATAATATATACTCCACAAAATCTCCAAATCCAGTCCACACCTCCTCCACCAATTTGCGTTTTGGCGCAAGTACCATAACGAACGTGGCAACCCGCAGCGCTCCCGTGCTGGCAAGGACAGACCCATAGGAGCAAAGGCTACATGATACCCAATTTCTTTATCATTGGAAGCGCTAAAGCCGGAACCAGCTCGTTACAGCAGTACTTGAGCCAACATCCTCAAGTATTCATGAGCGCCATCAAGGAGCCCCATTATCTGTGTGCGGAGCACTTTCCGCCGAAATTCACCGGTCCTGGTGACGAAGGGTTCAGTGAGCATATCACTCGCACCCGTGAACAATACCTGAGTTTGTTCGCAAAGGCGGACGGATATCGAGTGATTGGGGAAGCTTCTGTTTATTACCTGAGCTTCCCTTCCACCGCACAGCGGATCAAGGAACTCAACCCGGCGGCGAAACTGGTGGCGGTGTTGAGGAATCCCGTCGACCGTGCCTTTTCGGCATATCTGCACACGGTTCGCGATGGCCGGGAAACCCTGACGTTCGAGGAAGCCCTCGCGGCTGAACCGGATCGAAAGCAACGGGGCTATCAACCCTTGTGGTGGTATCGTGAAATCGGCCTGTACAGCAAAGGCGTGGCGGAGTACCTGCGCGTGTTCGGACCGGATCAAATCAAGGTGTATCTCTATGAAGACCTCAAGAACATCGCTCGGGTGTTGCACGAGATTTTTCACTTTATGGGAATCGAGCCGCTGACCATCGATACGTCCATTCGGTACAACGTTTCGGGAATACCGAAGTCAAGGTTCCTGTACACGTTTTTTGCCCAGCCGAATTGGTTCAAGAATGCGTTGAAACCCTTGTTCCCCACCGCTTTGCGGCAGCGTTTGGGGCATCGGGCAAAGGCGTTGACCCTGCGCAAGGTTGAGATGCGGCCCGAGACCAAAAGGGAACTGCAGGAGTACTACAGGGACGATATCCTCGCACTGCAGGAGCTTCTGCATCGCGATCTGTCGCACTGGTTAACGTAGTCTCATGTACCCGTGCCGCCGACTCCGGCCCGTGCGAATTTCATGCCATTCGAAGGGATTTGAGGCGAAGTGGGAGAGAGGTACATTGTGCCCTATCAAGGTACGATTGGCAGAACGGAACGGGAGCGACTGCATGGACACAAGGGCATGTGCATTTGGTTCACAGGATTGTCCGGGTCGGGCAAGTCCACGCTGGCCAGCCGCGTCGAGGAGGAGTTACACCGCAGGGGCGTCTCCACATATCTCCTGGATGGAGACCATTTGCGACGCGGGTTGAGCGCTGACCTTGGGTTTTCCGACCAGGACAGGCGCGAACAAATTCGGCGCGCCGCGCACGTGGCACGGTTGTTTGTCGATGCCGGCATTGTCGTTTTGTCGGCTTTCATCTCCCCATTCGAGGCAGAACGGGAAATGGCGCGGGCCCAGTTTGATCCCGACTCGTTTGTGGAGGTATTTGTGGACTGTCCGTTGGAAGTGTGCGCACAGCGTGATCCAAAGGGCCTGTACGTCAAGGCCAGACAGGGCGTGATCCCGCAATTCACCGGCATTTCTTCCCCGTATGAAAGACCGCTTTCACCGGACGTGACCGTCGAGACGGCGAAGCTGTCTGTGTGTGAATGCACGGGCCGGATTCTGGATGCGGTCATTCCGCGCCTGCGCCACGATTCCTCGTTGGGCATCACTTGAATCCGGTCGTCCGCTGGTTGCATCCCGCCCGCTCCACTAAGATGTCCGCAAAACATGCTTGATGTGCCGCGGCTTCCCGGATGTCCGGGAAGCTTTTTTGTCGTACGGGGGGACTAGTCCGTTCAGGTGACACCGGGTGGTTCAAATCACCGTGTTCAGAAAGGTCCGTTCAGATCTGCAGCCAGACGCCGAATTCTTGGATGATGAGAGCAGGAAAGCACAATGCCTTCCAAGGGCCCGAACCGGAAGGAGATCGCACCCATCCCGCAAGGGCCGTTTTGAAAGGAGGGTGACGAAGATGAAAAAGATTGTGCTGGCGACCGATGGATCCCCGTCCGCACACAAGGCGGCAGACATGGTCAACCACCTGTGCAGTGCCTGGCCGGATACGGAGGTCGTCGCCGTCTACGTGTCACCGGAGTTGCCGTATCCGTACGCCATGTCGCTGGAGGACTACCGCCGCGAGGAGAACCTGTACGCGCTCGACGTGCGGCAGGACCTGATGCAACACCTCACGCCGGCGGTGCGGCCGTCCGTCACGTTCCGCCACATGTTCGGGGATCCGTGCCGCTGCATCTGTGAGGTGGCAGAAGAGGAGACGGCGGACGTCGTGGTGATGGGATCCAACGGCAAGGGGGTACTGGATCGCCTGCTGATGGGCAGTGTCAGCCGCGGCGTGGTCGACCGATCCAAGGTGCCCGTGCTGGTGGTCCGCGCCAGTTGAGAGGAGGACGCACGATGCTGCACATGGTGGTCTGCATCAAGCAGGTGCCAGACAGCCGCGAGATCCGGATTGATCCCAAGACGAATACGCTGATTCGCCAAGGCGTCCCCGCCATCGTCAATCCGTACGATTTGAACGGTGTCGAAGCGGCCTTGCAGATTAAGGAACAGGTCGGCGGACGGGTCACCGTCATCACCATGGGTCCGCCTTCGGCGGACAAGGCGTTGAAATCGTGCGTGGCGATGGGGGCGGACGAAGGGATCCTGATCAGCGATCGCGCTTTCGCCGGCGCCGATACGCTGGCCACCTCCTACGTGTTGGCGAAAGCGATTGAGAAGGCCGGAGCGCTGTGGGGGGCACCGGGCATCGTCTTCTGCGGCAAGCAGACCCTGGACGGGGACACCGGTCAGGTGGGGCCGGGCATCGCCTGCCGTCTCGACTACGAACAGTTGACGTACGTCGAACACATCGAATCGGTGGACGTGGAGCGCGGCGTGGTGGTGGTGCATCGCCATCTGGAGGACGGGGTGGAGCGCATCCGGGCGCCGTTGCCGGTGTTGATCACGGTGGTGTCCGAGATCAACAAACCGCGCCGCGCTAGCCTGCCAGGCCTGCTGCGCGCGCAAGCCTACCAGCCCATCGTGTGGTCGACCGCAGATTTTGAGGATCTCGACCGCAGCAAGATTGGCCTGCGCGGGTCGCCCACCATCGTGTCGAAGACGTGGGTGCCCGAACCCCGGCAGGTGGATACCGAATTTTTGCGCGGCACACCCGCGGAGGTCGCGGGTCGGCTCACCCCGGTGCTGTTGGAACGCCTGCGCATGACCCAGGGCGCCTGAAGGAGGGATGGCAGATGGCAGAGACCAAACGAAAGCCGGCGGTCGGGCTGCAACCCGAGGGGGACGTGGACTGGTCGGCGTACCGCGGGGTCATGGTGGTCTTGGAACAGCGCCGCGGCAAGGTGGCCAAAGTGTCGTGGCAGCTGCTCGGGGAGTCGAGGAGGCTGGCGGACAAGTTGGACGCTCCGCTGATGGCGCTGGTCATCGGGCACGACGTCGAGGATATCGCCCGTCAGGCCATCGGGTACGGGGCGGAGCGCGTCTACCTGTGCGACGCGCCGGAGCTGGCCGACTACCGCACGCGCCCGTACAGCCGAGTGTGCCTGCACGTCATTCGCACCGTAAAACCGGAGATCGTCCTGTTCGGGGCCACCTATACGGGGCGCGATCTCGCCGGCGCCATCGCGACGCACCTTCCGACCGGGCTGACGGCGGACTGCACCCAACTGGACGTGGACGACAACCGGCTCCTTTTGGCCAGCCGCCCGGCCTTCTCCGAGAAGATGGTGGCGACCATCCTGTGCAAGCAGTTCAAGCCCCAGATGGCGACGGTCCGCCCCGGGGTGTTTCAGGCCCTCCCCTTCGACGAACGGCGGATGGGAGAGATCATCCGCGTGACGCCCCCGCTGGATCCGGGCAGCATCCGGACCGAGGTGCTGGGGTTTGTCGAAGCTGTCAACCGGGTCAACCTGGAGGACGCCGATGTCATCGTCGCCGGCGGTCGGGGCGTGGGCGGCAAGGCCGGGTTCGAGTTGCTCGCGCAGCTCGCGGCAGCGCTGGGTGGCCAGGTCGGCGCCTCCCGCGCCGCGGTGGACCTGGGTTGGATCAGCCACGACCACCAGGTCGGCCAAACCGGCACCACGGTTCGGCCCAAGGTCTACATCGCCGCCGGGATCTCCGGCGCCGTACAGCACGTCGTCGGGATGCAGAACGCGGAGTTGATTGTCAGTGTCAACAAGGACCCGGATGCGCCGATCCACCAGATCGCCCATTATGCCATCGTCGGCGATCTGTTTGAGGTGATTCCGGCGTTGACCGAAGCCGTGCGAGCGGCCCGGACGAAGGAACACGTCCCGGTCGTGTGAGGGGAGGGGATGCGCGTGAGTGCACCGCGATTCGACGCCATTGTCGTCGGCGCCGGACCTGCCGGCAGCGTCGCCGCTTACACCATGGCCAGCCAAGGCATGCGCGTCGCGTTGATTGAACGGGGGGAGTTTCCGGGCGCCAAGAACGTGTTTGGAGGCGTCCTGTATCGCAAACCGCTGGAAGACATCCTTCCGGAGTTTTGGAAAGAGGCGCCCTTGGAGCGCAAGGTCGTGGAGCAACGCCTGTGGGTGCTCGGGAAAGACAGCGTCGTGAGCCTGGGGTACCGGTCGGCGCGGTTCAAGGAACCGCCCAACGCGTGGACGGGACAGCGCGCCAAGTTCGACGCCTGGCTGGCCGGCAAGGCGGAGCGCGCGGGCGCCATCCCCATCTATGAAACGGTCGCCACGAGCCTCATCCGTGACGGGGACAAGGTGGTGGGCGTCCAGACGGACCGGGAGGAGGGCGATCTCTACGCGTCTGTGGTCATCATCGCCGACGGGGTCAACTCCCTTCTCGCCAAATCGTTAGGGGTGCACCGGGAGTGGAAACCGGACCAGGTGTCCTTGGCGGTGAAGGAGGTGCTCGCCCTTCCCAAAGACGTCATTCAAGAGCGGTTCGGTGTGGAAGAGGGCGAGGGGGTGACCATCGAGCTGATTGGCGAGACCTGCGGCATGGCCGGACTCGGGTTCCTCTACACCAATCAAGATACGCTCTCCATCGGAGTCGGCGTCATGGTGAGCGACCTGCAGAAGAAGAAGGTCAAACCGTACCAGGTGCTCGATAGCATCAAGCAGCATCCCGAGATACAGCGTCTCATCGCCGGGGGAGAGACGAAGGAGTATGCGGCGCACCTCATCCCGGAAGGCGGATTCGACGCCATGCCGCCTCTGTCAGGGGACGGCTGGATGATCTGCGGTGACGCGGCGCAGATGGTCAACGCCGCGCACCGGGAGGGGACGGACCTGGCGATGTTGTCCGGCCGCCTGGCGGGAGAGACCGCGGTGGCCTGCCACGCCACAGGCGATTGGTCCGCCGGGGGCCTCGGAGCCTACACCCAGGCGGTGAAGGAATCCATCATCCATCGCGATTTGAAAAAATACCGCGGCCTGCACAGCCTGCTGTCGGGACCTCAGGCGGAGTTGCTGTTCGGTGCGCTGCCGCAGGCGCTGAACGACGCCGCGTACGAGATGCTGTCGGTGGACGGGGAGAGCAAGCGGGACAAACAAAAACGCGCCGCTGCGCTGTTGCGCGAGGCGGCCGGAGGAACGGCCGGGCTCATCGGCATCGGCTGGCGGGGATGGAGGGCGATGAACGGATGAGTATCGAGAATCGTCTGTACGCGGTTCGCTACCGGGTCGATGACAAGAGCCACCTGACCATCCGCGACCAGGCCGTTTGTCAGACGTGCCCGACCAGGGCGTGCGAGTGGTTTTGTCCCGCGGATGTGTACGCGTGGGACGAGGGCGAGGGGCGCATTCTCGTCGCCTATGAGAACTGCCTCGAGTGCGGGACGTGCCGCATCGCCTGCGCCGAGCACAACATCGAGTGGACGTATCCGACAGGCGGCTATGGCATCGCCTACAAGTTTGGTTGATGGGAGGGGTTCCTGTGTTGTCCCGCCGTTCTCCAACTCCCGAATCCAAGGGTGTCCGGTTCCCCGCGCGGATCGAGTTTTCGAGCATCGATCACTTCATCGACGACGTGCGGCGGGAAGGGATTCGGCGCGTGCACCTCGACCTGTTCGAGGATGCGCGGCAGAGCGAATTGTCGTTCGTGTATTACGTCGGGCTGGACTGCGTGGTGACCGCGCGCGATCCCGCCGGAGACACCACCTATGAGTATATCCACCGGGTCTCTGTGGTGACGGAGACGGAACCGCACTGCACGGACCCCAACGCGATGGAGCTGGCGCGCAAACGCCTGGCGGAGCTGGAGGAGACCCTGCGTGCCGCGGGGTTCGATGTCCGGCACGGCCGCGTCGCGGAACCACGGCTGAATACACAGTGAGGCTGAATACACAGTGACGTGGGCGTCCGTCCCACCGTGACGTGTCGACCCGTCACAGAAGGATATGCCCGCCCGTCCGGCGGCCGCCGGACGGGCGGGGACCGGGGAGCCTGGAGGTGATGTACGGTGCGTGAACACCATCGAGCGGACGCAGGGCAGGAGACCCGGCCGGTGCGGCATTTTGTGCGGCACGGCCGGGTGATGTGCCCGCGCCGCGGACTGATTGACGTAGACGTGTGCTTCTACTGTTCGTATCTGCATCAGGTGGAGCTGGACAAACCGGGACCGTTCATCACGTGCACCGCGCCGCCCCCGGCCACGGAAGCGGAGCGTGTGGCGTATGAACGCCTCGGCATCCTCGAGTTGGCGGAAGCCATCGGAAATGTCAGCGAGGCGTGCCGGGAGCGCGGGATCTCGCGCAAGTGGTTCTACCAACTCAAACACCGGTTTGAGCAGGAGGGATTGCAGGGGTTGGCGGGGCGCAGCCGGCGACCGAAGAAATAGGCGAACCAACCGGCATCGGCGGCTTCCGGTTCGGTCAGGGGTCTTTCCGCGCGCCACGCCGCCGATGGTTCCGCACGGTTTACGCTTTCGAATCCGGACCGGATGTGTTCCAACACGAATCTTCCGGCCGCAACCGCCATGCAGGCCGGGAGAGATCGGCGTCCGCCAGGGACTGTGCCAAGCGCTTGCGCGCATCGGACCCAAACTCTTCCTCGTACCGGGCCAGCAGGGCCAGAACCGCGAACTCGAACAAGCGAGGCCGCGTGAGATCGGTCTTTGCGGTGACAGAGAGGGTCACCTCGTCTGTGCCGAGCAGAACGTGCTCGCGCCGCCGCATCGGGACACCTTCTTTCCTGTGCGGTGCCTGCCCCGTCGCGCGAACGTGTCACAGCGCGCGATGGTCCCCGTGGGCTTGTGCAGGGACGGCTTGGGGCACCGCTTCGTCGAGGACCGGATCGTACTGGATGTACAGGTCCATGCCATCAAAATACCACAGATCCGCCTCGTGGACGCAGATCCGCACGCCGTGGTGCTCTTCGGCCACGACCGGGCCTGCCGGCACTTCCTTGCTCATTCCGAGCGAGAATCCAGGGTGAATGTCAGATTGGCCTCCGTAGCGGGCAAATACGCGCACCGCGTCGTTTGGTCCCAAATTCAGTTCACGCTTCAGCCACTGGGCGGCCTCCGCTGAAACCATCATCCTCACGGCCATCCATCCCCTCTCGTCTGGCGGCGGGACACCCGCCCGATGACCAAGTTCAAGCGGGCCCCACTCCCATTATCGCCGCCGGCGCGGAGAAAGGTATCGTCCATTTGGATCATGCCACGGTCCTCTGTTCGGACCTGCCCGACCCTTCCGCACGGTTCACGAAAATGAGTGCTTTTTGCGCATGTGTCCAGCGTCCCGAATGCGATACGATGGAGTCGCCAAGGGAAGGACCGCTGAAAACGGGTGGGTTTCGGGCACCGGCCCATCCTTTAAGGAGGAGGAGCAAGCGTGAAAAAGGTGTTGTTTGCGACGGACGGATCGGCCCCTTCGGAAAAGGCGGGGCGCGTGGTGCGGTCGCTGCTCGATGCCAGGCCGGACGTGGAGGTCGTGATCCTGTATGTGACCCCCATTCCGCCGTACCCGGCAGAAACGATGGTCACGGAGGCGGTGTTCCGGGCGGAGGAGGAGTTCGCGCGGGAACTCGAAGCGACCAGCCGGTCCTGGTTTGCGGGGTATGAGGATCGCATCCGTTTTCGCAACCTCCGGGGTGTCCCCGTGCGCGTCATCTGCGATCTCGCGGAAGCAGAGGGGGTCGACCTGATTGTCGTGGGCCGGCGCGGACGCGGCGCCCTCAATCACCTGTTGATGGGCAGCGTCAGCCAAGGGGTTTTGGACCACGCGAAGGTACCGGTCTTGGTGGTGCCCTGACGGGTTTGCCGCAACGTCGTATGCACTTTCCCCCACGCGCGGGTATAATGAGGTCTGTATCCCGGCGTGTGCCGGTGGAACCGCCCTGCATACGGAGGCTGGCTCGCTACGGTGAACAAGCATTCGTCAGGACTCAGCCCTGCCCGGAAGATTGCGCTCGGCTATGCGGCGCTGGCCGTGGCAGGTTCTCTTTTGTTGATGATGCCGTGGTGTCGGCGCGTACCCGTGCATTACACGGACGCGCTGTTCACCGCGGCGAGCGCAAGCTATGTCACCGGGCTGACCACCGTCACTCCGGCGACGACGTGGACGCCCCTGGGGGCGGTGGTCATCGCGCTGCTCATCCAAATCGGCGGGGCGGGCATCACGTTCGTCACGACCCTGGTGTATTTGGCCCTGGGCCGCAAGATCAACCTGGGAGAACGGAAATTCATCGCGGAGGACAAAAACTTCGGGGTGCACGGGATCGTGCGGCTCATCAAGAGCGTGCTTCACTTCAGCCTGGCAATTGAAGGGATGGCGGCTGTGGTGTTCGCGCTCTATTTTCACTTTCACTACGGATATCCCTGGGTGCGCGCGGCGGGATTCGCGGCGTTTCACGCCATCTCGGCGTTCAACAACGCCGGGTTTGACCTGTGGGGAAGTTCCCTCGACGGGTTTCAGACGGACGCGGTGGTGCTCTTGCTCACCAGCGTCCTCATCATCCTCGGCGGGTTGGGCTTCGTGGTCCTGGCGGAGCTGTACTCGTATCGCCGCCACAGGACGCTGACCTTGCACACGCGCATCGTGCTGTCGGTGACCACGGTCCTGCTGTTGTCCGGGACGGCGCTGACCTTGTTGTTTGAAGCCGGCCACTCCATGGCCCATCTGAGCTGGCCATACAAGGTGCTCAATGCGTGGTTCTCGTCCGTCACATTGCGCACCTGCGGTTTCGAATCGGTGCCCATCGGCCACATGCGCGACGTGACCTGGTTCGTTTTCGTCCTGTACATGTTTATCGGTGCGTCGCCGGGATCGACCGGAGGCGGCATCAAGACGACCACCACGTACACCATGGTTAAGGCCGCCCTGGCGACCATCCGCGGCCGGGCGGACATCGTCGCCTGGGAGCGGACCATTCCGTGGGATATCGCCATCAAGTCGTTGGTGATCTTCATGCTGTCGCTGGGCGTGGTCATAGCCGGGACGCTGGTGGCGGCCGTGTTCGAGCCGAACATCGAGTTCATCCGGCTCCTGTTTGAGGTGGTCTCGGCGTTTGGGACGGTGGGGCTGACCACCGGGATCACCGGCGTCATCGGCGAACCGATGAAGTGGGTCCTGATAGTGACCATGTACATCGGGCGCATCGGGATTTTGACCTTCCTCGTCAGCTTGTCGGAACGCGTGCGTTCGCACGCGCGCTATGTCGAGGAGCGAATTCTGATTGGATAGAGGGATGACAGCGTGGCACGCAAAATGAAGACCATCGGCATCATCGGCGCGGGGCGGTTTGGGACCGGCGCGGCCAGGGAATTGATCCGATTGGGACATGAGGTGTTGGTGGTCGACCGGGATCCCGACGCGCTGGATCCGCTGGCTGAAATGTGTCACACCGCCATCGGCAACGCGGAGAGCATGGAGTTTCTGGTGGAGGTCGGATTCAAGGACGTGGACGCGGCCATCGTCGCCATCGGCGACGATCAGACCGCATCCAACTACGCCACCATCAACTGCAAAGACCTCGGGCTGTACGTGGTGGCGAAGGCCACGAATGTCACTCACGGCAAGATCCTGGAGCGTCTCGGCGCGGATCGGGTGATGTACCCCGAATACGATTCAGGCATCCGTTTGGCGCGGTTGCTGACGCGTTCGAGCATCCTGGAGATGGTGGAGCTGTACGAGGAGATCTTCACCATGGAGTTGCAGGCGGGGCCGCAGATGATCAACCATACCTTGGCAGAGCTGAACCTGACGGGGCGCTTTGGTGTGCAGGTGGTCCTGATTGTGCGCGGCAAGCACAAACTGTTCCCCGTCTCCGCTCAAGACCGCGTCCTCGAAGGCGACAAGCTGATGTGCATTGGAACATCGGACTCACTCAACCAGTTGGCGCGCCGGTACCAAAAGTGACGCTGCGGGCGCACGGGTGCCCGCCTGCGCGAGGGTGCCCGTGCGCAGCTCGCAACTTATAATGACATAAAATTGACGCAATTTGCTCCAGGAGGAGATGGGGGATCTGTCGTATCATCGCAGTAAATTCGTTTGAAAAGGGAGACGCATCATGACCATGTCTGCCGTTCGGACGGCCGAACAAGAGGTTGCACAGCAATACGCGGCGTCGGTGTTTGCAGAAGTTCAAAGGCGTAACCCCAACGAGCCCGAGTTTCTCCAAGCCGTGAAAGAGGTGTTTGATTCCCTCGTGCCCGTGCTCGCCTGCCGTCCGGAGTACATGGAGCAGGCCATCCTGGAACGGTTGGTGGAACCGGAGCGGATGGTGACCTTTCGCGTTCCGTGGACGGACGACGCGGGGCGCATCCACGTGAACCGTGGCTTTCGCGTCCAGTTCAACAGCGCGCTCGGTCCCTACAAAGGCGGGCTGCGGTTCCACCCGTCGGTCAATGCCAGCATCGTGAAGTTCCTGGGGTTTGAACAGATCTTCAAGAATGCCCTGACGGGTCAGCCCATCGGAGGCGGCAAGGGCGGAGCCGACTTCGATCCGAAGGGAAAATCGGATCAGGAGATCATGCGCTTCGCGCAGAGCTTCATGACGGAATTGTACCGTCACATCGGCCCGGACGTCGATGTCCCGGCGGGAGACATCGGCGTCGGCGCGCGAGAGATTGGCTATTTGTTCGGCCAGTACAAGCGGATTCGGGGAGCCCATGAGGCCGGGGTGCTGACCGGAAAGGGGATGGGTTACGGCGGCAGCCTGGTGCGCAAGGAGGCCACCGGTTTTGGCGTGGTGTACTTCGTCGAAGAAATGCTCCGCGACGCGGGAACCAGTTTCGACGGCAAGACGGTGGTGGTGTCCGGTTCCGGCAATGTGGCAATGTACGCCATGCAGAAGGCGGCCGAGCTGGGGGCAACGGTGGTGGCCTGCAGCGACTCCGACGGGTTCATCCACGACCGCCGCGGCATCCGTTTGGAAACGGTCAAGCGGCTGAAGGAAGTGGAACGGAAGCGAATTCAGGAGTACGTGAAGGAGCATCCCGGCGCGGAGTACCACGAGGGCTCATCGGGCATCTGGTCCATTCCGTGCGACATCGCGCTGCCCTGCGCGACGCAGAACGAATTGGACCTGGCAGCGGCGGAGACCTTGGTGCGAAACGGCGTGCTGGCCGTCGGCGAAGGGGCCAACATGCCCTGCACCCTGGAGGCGGCGCGTCTGTTTCAGGCGCACGGCGTGCACTTTGCGCCCGCCAAGGCGGCCAACGCCGGCGGTGTGGCGGTATCCGCGCTGGAGATGGCGCAAAACCGTATGGGCGCCAGTTGGAGTTTTGCGGAAGTGGACGCCAAACTGCGCGCCATCATGCAGGACATCTACCGCCAGAGCGTGCAGGCCGCAGAAGCGTTCGGCCGCGCCGGCGACCTGGGGGCGGGGGCGAACATCGCTGCGTTCCTCCGGGTGGCCGACGCCATGGTGGCGCAAGGATTGGTGTGAGCTTCTAAGTCTCCGCTCCGATTGCCGGCCAGGGGACGGCCACGCGGAACCCGGCCCGTGGCGCACCATTTGCATTCCCTCGCAACATTGGTAAAATAATAGTCTGCCCAAAAGCTCCGCGGTGGGGCTCCCGCGTGCCGGACGCCCACCGCGGATCGTTTTGAAATCGCCAAGGGCTGGAGGGATGCCGGCGTGCCTCCCCATGCTTCGAATATCAGGCTGGGAGATCCGATGCACGAGGAAAACGAGCATCTGCGCCAGGTGCTGTCCCGCATTGCCGAGATGTCCGAGCGGCTGCACGAACGAATTCAGGCCAGGGAGGCCGTGGACGAATCGGACCGGGACGAGGCGCAGACCGCAGAGCAGGTGGCTGAATCGGTCGTCTCGGGGTTGCGGGAAGAACAGTTGAAGGTGTTGGCGGCCGCGGCCCGAGAGCCGTACTTCGGGCGGATCGATTTTCGGGAGGAGGGGGTGCAGGACCCCGTTCCCTTGTACATCGGCAAGCGCGGGCTCGAGGACAGCGCCTCCGGCGAACGGATGGTCATCGACTGGCGGGCGCCTGTGGCGAGCCTGTTTTATTCTTTCTCCGGCCAGGACCGCGCCTCGTATGAATCGCCTGACGGCGAGATCACCGGCGAGGTGTATCTCAAACGGAACATCGCGGTGCGCGACGGCCGGTTGCAGCGCGTGGTCGACAGCTACGTCAAGGGCCAGGAGAATCTGAACGTCGCCGACGAGTTTCTGCTCTACCGCCTGGCCGAAAACAAGGACAACCGCCTGCGCGACATCGTCTCCACCATCCAGGCGGAGCAGGATCGCATCATCCGTGCGGAGCGGGACCGGGCCATCGTCATCCAAGGGGTGGCCGGGAGCGGGAAGACGACCGTTGCGCTCCACCGGATCGCCTATCTTCTCTATCGCCACGCGGACCGGTTGCGGCCGGAGCGGATGGTGATCTTCGCCCCCAACGCGATGTTCGTCGATTACATCTCGGAGGTTCTCCCCGAACTCGGGGTGGGCAACATCCAGCAGACCACCTTCACCAAGTGGGCGTTGGATTTGCTCGATCACGCCGTCGCCGTGCGCGACCCGGGGGATCGCTTGGCGCGCTGGTTCGCGCCCCGGACGTCCCCGGCGGCCCGGCGCGAGTTCGATCTCGCCCGCACCAAGGGCTCCGTCCGCTTTCAGGAGGCCATCGACGAGCGCCTGCGCGCGCTGGAGGGCCGGTTGGTGCCGGAGGGGGACTTTGAGCCCTGGGAGGGGGCGCGCCTGGACGAGGCGACCATCCGCGGCTGGTACGAGCAGGACTACGCGCACTATCCTCCGGGGCAGCGGCGGGATCGCGTCCTCGCGCGTGTCAAGCGGTGGATGGACATGATGTACAAACGGGTGAAGGAGCAGGATCGGACGGGGGCGGTGCGGAAACGCGCGCAGTCGCGGCTGCGCGCGTATCAGAGCCGGTGGCCCCAGTGGACGCCGCTCGACATCTACGAACAGGTGCTGGCGGAGGTATTGCCGGACGCGCCCGCGTGGGAGGCGCAGACGGTTTCCGGCCGGCGCGGACGGCGGAAACGGCCGCTCGTGGAGCCGGAGGACCTGGCGCCCCTGGTGTACATTCACGCGCGATGGAACGGGATGGAGCCGCATCAACGGTTCGATCACGTGGTCATCGACGAAGCCCAGGACTTCTCCCCGTTTCAGATCCGGGTGCTGCAGCTGTTCTGCCCGGGCCAGTCGTTCACCATCCTCGGCGATTTGTCGCAGAGCATCCACACGTACCAGGGCATCACCGACTGGTCGGCCTTCTTGGAGTTGTTCGATGAGGGGAAGCGGGCATTCTTCCAGCTCGACGTGAGCTACCGGTCCACGATGGAGATCATCGATTTCGCCAACGAGATCATCCGCCCGTTCGACCAGTTCGTGCTGGCCAAACCGGTGTTCCGCAGCGGTGATCCGGTGGTCGTCGAACGCGTCGCCGAACGGGAGCAGGAGGAACGGGCGGTCCAGGCAGTGCAGGCCTTGTCTCGCCACGCGGCGACGGTGGCGGTGATGGCGCGGACGGAGGAACTGTGCGAACGCGTGCACCGGGCGCTGGTGGCGGCGGGGATCCAGGCGCACCGGATCCACGCCAAGGACGAGCAGTACGAAGGCGGCGTGTCGGTGTTGCCGGTGTATCTGGCCAAGGGGCTGGAGTTCGACGCGGTGCTCCTGGTCGGGGCGGACGCGCGCCACTACGACGATTCGCCGTTGAGCGCCAAGCTGCTGTACGTGGGGTGCACGCGTGCCCTGCACCGGCTGTGGGTGCAGTACGCGGGCGAGGCGTCGCCCCTGTTGCGCCACCGCGCATCGGCAGAACGCGAGGCGGGGGGCATCGCCTGAGTCAGCGGGAGGCCGCCGGAGGCCGTCGGCGCCACCGGCGCTGTGGGCGCCGCCCCGGCCCGGGTGTGCGGGGCTGGGGGCGGCGTCAGCGGCCCAGCCCGCGTTCCCGCACGTATTGGTACAGTTTTCCGAGCAGCGCCTTGCGCGTGATGATGCCCGCCAGGCGCCCGTCTTCTTCCACGACGCAGATGAACGTGTGGTTGATGGCCAGTTCGAGGGCCTTGAGCAGCGGCTCGCTCCGTCGAAGGGTCGGTACGCGGTCACTCATGACGGAGCCCACGGTCTGATGGCTGAGAGATTCCATATGGTAGCCGTCAAGGCCGGCGACCGTATTGATGACGAGGTTGGTGTGGATCAGCCCGCGCACCGCCGATTGGGTGTCGAGCACCGGGATGGCGGAGTACCCGGAGTGGGTGAGGACGAGCAGGGCGTGTTCGAGCGTGTGATCGACATATACACACGCCACGTTGTCTGCCGCAATCATCAGGGATTCGGCCGGTTGACTGAGGAACTGGCTGACATCCACCGTTGCCACGTTTGACACATCCTTCCCTGCATTGACCCCGCTATTGTACCGCAAAATCCACCCCCGTTGCTCGCGTGGCACGGGTGACCGCCCAACGGGCGATAGCAGGAATTTCATCCTTGGCCGCGAAGATTCAGTTGAACTTTTGCGAATTCATGGAACCCTGAGAAGATGCAGGGTGTGGCTGATGCGAACGGGGGATGGGAGCTGTGGCAGAGAGGAGATTGCCGAGGCGGATGGTACGGCGGCAGCGCGAGGCGGTGGAGCGCGCCGCACGCGACGTGGAACGGTGTCTGGCGCGGCACGGGGGCCTGACGGACGCGGCCCGGCAGGAGATCCGCGCGGTGATGGACCGCTGGCTCGGCGACCTGGAGTACTTCAACCTCATGCGCGAGGACGGTTTCTCGGAGCTTCACACGAACCACCTGCGCGAGGCGGTGTACTACCTCGATCCGGTCGGGCGCAAGACAGCCGCCGTGACCCGCACGGAGGTATTCTACTATCCGCGCAACACGGGAGAGCGGTTGATTGATGTCACGACGCCGGTGCACCTGAACGGGAAGAAGGTGTACGTCCTGCGGTCCGGCCAGATTCTGCACGGCATGAGCCGCCATGTCAAGGTGGGCGTGCCCTTTGCCGTGCTGCAAGCGGCCGGGTGGGCCGGTCTGGCGGCGGGGCACGGATGGCAGCGGATCGCGGCGCAGGTCTGCCTGGCTCTGGCCATTCTGGTGGTGGCGTGGGACCGGGTGGCGTTCGCCCGAACCTACCGCGCTTGGGTGCGCCACCTGCGGGAGATCGGCCGGGGTAACCTCCAGTATCGGATTCAGCCAAAGCGGCGGGACGAGTTCGGGCAGGTCCAATTTGAACTGAACAAGATGAGCCTCGGCATGGCGGACATGCTGCGGCAGGTGGAGGAGAGCGCCGCCAAGGTCGTGCGGGCGGTGGCCGAGCTGCAGGCCAACGCGGAAGGGACGGCGAGGGCGTCGGAGCAGATCGCGACGCGGATGCAGGAGGTGAGCGCGGGCGCGGAGCGGCAGGCCATCGACGCGCGCGAGGGGAGCGCGGCCATCCAGGCGGTGATGGGCGAGGTGAAGGACGGGCGATCACGCGCGCGGATCGCCGCCGAGGTATCCGAACGGATGGCGGAGACCTCCGCGGCGGGGCAAGGCCGGATTGAAGCGGCGGTCACCCAGTTCAATGCCATCCGGGAGGCGGTGGGGCGACTGGCCGACGTCGTGCACGGCTTGGCGGAGCAGTCGAAGTCCATCGGACAAATTGTCGACGTGATCTCGCATATCGCGGAGCAGACCAACCTGCTCGCGCTCAACACGGCCATCGAGGCGGCCCGCGCCGGGGAGCACGGGCGCGGTTTCGCGGTGGTCGCGGCCGAGGTCAGGACGCTGGCGGAGCAGTCGGGGCGGGCGGCCGGCGAGATCGACGAGTTGATCCGGGGCGTGCAGCGCGAGCTGGCGGATCTGGTGCAGGCGGCGAAGGCCGCGGCCGGGGAGGTCGCGGCGGGCGTGGCGACGGTGGAGGCGGCGGGGTTGGCGTTCGCCGACATCCGGTCGGGCGTGGAGGGCGTGGCGGGGCACGTCCGGGAGATCTCGGCCGCGATGGACCACCTGGCCGCGAGCGCCGACGCGGTGGTGGAGCGCGTGGCGCACATCTCGGCGGTGGTGGCCGGCATGCAAGCGCATACGGAAGACGTCGCGGCAGCGGCGGAAGAGCAGATGGCGGCCATGCAGGAGGTGTCTTCGTCAGTGGGCGTGCTGTCCGACATGGCGGGGGCCCTGCAGCGCCTGGTCGGCCGGTTCCACACGGGTTGAGCGGTCTACCAGAGGGCGGGGAAAGTTTGCTATGCTATGATTGATTTCGCCTATCGAAAGATTCACAGGCGGCCGCAGGGGCGTCTGTGGATGCATGAAGGGAGTTTTGAGCGCATGGCCAAACGATGGACCCGTGCCGAAGTGCCCGTCGAACAGACGTGGCGGCTGGAGGATCTGTTCGCGACCCCCGAGGCTTGGGAGGCTGAGGTGGAAGCCATTCGGCGGGATGTCGACACGGTGACACAGTATCGAGGGAAGCTCGCCGGCGGGGCGAAGGTTCTGCTCGCCTGCCTGGAGGCGAGAGAGAAGCTGATGGAGCGCGTGGTCCGCGCGTCGACGTACGCGCATCTGCGGGTGTCGGAGGATTCCACGAACCCGGTCAACCAGGCCAATGCCGGCAAGGCGGCGGCGATGAACGCGGCTGTCGCGGCCGCGCTGTCGTTCGTGGATTCCGAGATCCTGGCTCTGCCCCAAGGTACGGTGGAGCGGTATCTGGCGGAGGAACCGGGTCTGGCCGACTTCCGCAAGGCCCTGGAAGATCTGTTGGCGACGCGTCCGCACCGGCTGTCTCCCGAGACGGAGAACGTGTTGGCGGCGCTCGGCGAGGTGTTCGGGGCCCCGTACAACGTCTACCAGCGGAGCAAGCTGTCGGACATGCAGTTCGATCCGGTCACCGACGCCGACGGCAACGAACATCCGGTCTCCTTCGCCCTCTACGAGGACCACTACGAACTGTTGCCGGACACCGATCTCCGCCGGAAGGCGTACCGGTCATTCGTCAAGACGCTGCATCAGTACAAGAACACTTTCGCGGCCGCCTATGCGGCGGAGGTGCAGCGCCAAGTGGTGCTGGCCCGGGTCCGCGGGTACGAATCGGTCACCCACATGCTGCTCGAGCCGCAGCAGGTGACCATCGAGATGTACGAGAACCTCCTGAACATCATCCAGGCTGAGCTGGCCCCGCACATGCGGCGACTGGCCAAACTGCGCCAGCGGGTGCTCGGTCTCGACAAGATGCTCCATTGCGATCTCAAGGTTCCGCTGGACGCCGAGTTCACGCCGAAGACCACGGTGGAGGAGGCCGGGAAGCTGATCCTCGAGGCGCTCTCCATCCTCGGGCCCGAGTACACCGACGTGATTCGCACGGCGTTGTCGGAGCGCTGGGTCGATCTCGCCGACAACGTCGGCAAGAGCACAGGCGCCTTCTGCTCGAGCCCGTACGGCGCGCATCCCTTCATCCTCATCACCTGGACGGACACGATGCGCGGGGCGTTCGTGCTGGCGCATGAACTGGGCCACGCCGGCCACTTCGCGCTGGCGCAGCGCAACCAGCGCTTCACCAACACACGGCCGTCGATGTACTTCATCGAGGCGCCGTCGACGATGAACGAGATGCTGCTCGGCCGGCACATCCTGTCCCGCTCGGATGATCCCAGGATGCGCCGCTGGGTCATCCTGCAGATGCTCGGCACCTACTACCACAACTTCGTGACGCACCTGCTCGAGGCGGAGCTGCAGCGGCGCGTGTACGCCCTCGCCGAGGCCGGCAAGCCCATCACGGCGAGTGTGCTGTGCGAGCAGAAAGGCGAGGTGCTGGCGAACTTCTGGGGAGACGCGGTGGAGATCGACGACGGGGCGCAGTTGGTGTGGATGCGCCAGCCGCACTACTACATGGGCCTGTACCCGTACACGTACTCCGCCGGTCTGACGGCGTCGACCGCCATCTCCAAGCGCATCTTCGAGGAAGGTCAACCCGCCGTCGACCGCTGGCTGCAGGCGCTGAAGGCGGGCGGCACCCTGCGGCCGCTGGAGCTGCTGCAATTGGCCGGCGTCGACATGTCCAAGCCGGAGCCCATCCGCGAGGCGGTCGCCTTCGTCGGCTCGCTGGTGGACGAGTTGGAACGCAGCTTCTGAGTTGTGGCGTTGGGGCGGTGTTGGTCGGCCGTCGACGTCCGTGGCATGGCCTGGGTGCGAGGCTCGGCACGGCGGTTGACCTGGGTGGCATCGCCCGGGACGGCGGTTGACGCGCGTGGCATCGCCTGGGTGGCATCCCCCGGGCGTTCCTGTCCGCCGGGCCGGTTGGCCTGGCGGGCAGCCGTCGTTTAGAGATTCGGCGGGCAGTGTCTCGTGGCGAAGAGCCGGTCGGCGCGGGCAGAACAGCCGTGAGGTGGGGGATCCGTGACCGAGTCGTGTCGGTTCCCCGCATTCCATCTATTTTGACGTTAACCGGAGCCTGGTTGGGGCGGTTACATAACAGGATGTTGCAATCCGGGCCCGTGGTCCTGGCTGTAAATACAAACTTTTTCGTTATCGGGATCGCATCAGGGGCTGAGTTGGGCGGATAAATTCGAGATGTACACTATCATGTGTCGACGGTGTCGCGATAAATCAAAAACGATTGCTATTCCGCAACGGGACAGGATCTTTTGGATGCAAAATGTTTGTTAGGGGGAAGCGAGCGGCTGCGACAGTCCGGCGGGGGAGGGGCTGCCATGTTTGGGATCAGCGGAATCATCAATACCATTGTCATCGTTGGTCTTATCGTCCTCCTTGTCATCCTCATCAAGAAGGCGTATTGGAAAAAGTGACCCCATAGACCCGCCTCGGGCCGCTGGCGAATCCGCTCCTCTGGCTCCTGTTCCGGTTCCCGGATTCTGCAACACCGGACCTCCGGCCGGCGGTGAAGATGCCGCGTTGTTTCGCCACGCACCCGCCGCGTCTCCGCTCCATACCGTGTAGTGAACGGGGGAGAGGGAGGCGCCGGTCATGCAATCCGACGCGCTGCGGAGGGTGATCGCGCAGGGGGTCGAGGCCCTGCTGCAACGTCAACGCGCGGACGGTGTGTTCGACTTTTGCTGCGAGGTGAACCCGCTGCCGGACGCCATGATGGCGCTGTGCCTTCGGCTCATGGGAACCCTGGCGCACCATCCGGCGCAGACGAACCCTGGAGCCCAGGCGGACGCTGCCACTTCCTCCGTCCGCACACCTGACACGCCCCGGTTGATCCGTTGGCCGACGCGCTCTGCCGGCGGATCGAATCCCTCCAGGACGAGGACGGATCGTGGCGCGGGCGGTGGGGCATCTGCTTCCTGTACGGCACCTGGGCCGCCGTTTCGGGCCTGGCGGCCGCCGGGGTGCCGCGGAAGGACCCCGTCATGCGCCGTGCAGCCGCCTGGCTGTGCCGCGTTCAGCACGCCGACGGGGGGATTCGGGGAGTCATGCCGCCGTTCCTTTGGTGACGAAAAGGTATCGTATCCGGAATTTTCGCCGCCCCTGTCGCTCGAAATGTGATATCCTTTTGAACATGAACCGGGGATTTGTGTACCTGGCGTTGGCGACGCTGGGATGGAGCGGAAACTACATCGCAGGAAGGTACCTGGCCGGAGCGATGCCAGCGCTGTTCCTCAACGGCGTGCGCTGGGCAATATCGGCCTTGATCCTGCTCGCGATCGCGCGGCTGACCCGGCGGCGGGTCGGGTTGCGCCGCCACGCCCGGGAACTGGTGCTCCTCGGCCTGGTCGGGATGTTTCTGTTCTCCTCGCTGACCTACATCGGTCTGCGCACCGTCCCGGCGTCGCAGGCGGGCCTCATCAGCGGGACATCGCCGATGTTCATTCTCCTGCTCGGTGTCGCCGCGCTGCGCGAGCGGCCCGGTTGGACGGCGTGGATCGGGGTGCTTCTGTCGATGGCCGGTGTCGCCATCTTGATGGGGGCCACGGCATCGCCGGACGGGGCGGCGCACGGCGGGCCTTCCGGCACGGCGTCCGCCGCTTCCGCGGCCGGTGACTGGTTCAGCCAAGGGCCGTTGGTCCTGTTGCTTGCGTCCTTCACGTGGGCGCTGTACACCGTCCTCGGCAAACGCTGGGGCGGCCGGCTCACCCCGTTTGAGGTCACCGCCGGGGCCGCCGTGTACGGCGCCATCCCCAGCCTCGCGTTTGGGCTGTGGTCGCTGCGCGGCCAGACGCTGCACATGACGCCAATGGCATGGGTGGCCCTGGTGTACGTCAGCACCGTGGCGTCGGTGGCTGCGTACTTCGTGTGGACGAGCGGGGTGGAACGCGTCGGCGCAGGCCGGGCCGCGCCGTGGATGAACCTGCTGCCGGTGTGGAGCGTCGTCCTGGGTGTCCTGCTGCTGCACGAGCACCTCACCGTGCGGGCGCTCATTGGCGGCGCCGTGATCCTGGCCGGGGCCCTGTTGACCGGGGTGCGCAGCGGAAAACGTCCGTCCGCCGCGGCCGCGTCCGAGCGGCCAGGCATGTAGGCCCCCGGCGTCCGCGGGTCCGGTATCCGCCGATGTGCGGTGGCATGCACAAGACCGCGGGGTGTCCGGACGGTGCCGGGCGAAGTGAGACCGGGAGCGGTGTTCCGACGGGACACCGCTCCCCTGCTGCACGGCGCAAGCGGTCTTTGTACGCCTCACGCGGCCCCTGTGTGGCGCAACCGGCGTCGTGTCACGGCGCCCCAAGGGGCCGCGGGCGCGTCTCGCAACCCTATTATCCATTCACGAAGAAACGAGAGGAGAGCGCACCATGGACAAGCGCGTCTTGATGACCGGATTCGATCCGTTCGGCGGCGAAACCGTCAACCCCGCCTGGGAAGCGGTGCACCGCTTGGACGGCCGCGCGCTGCAGGGCGGGTGGACCATCGTCTCGCAGCAGGTACCGACGGTGTTCGACCGATCCATCGCCGTGTTGCGCGAGGCCATGGGCCGGGTACGGCCCCAGGTGGTGATCTGCGTCGGACAAGCCGGCGGGCGGGCGCAGATCACCCCGGAGCGGGTGGCCATCAACGTGAACGACGCCCGCATCCCGGACAACGCCGGGCAGCAGCCCATCGACACGCCGGTCGTCCCGGGCGGGCCGGCGGCTTATTTCACCAAGCTGCCCATCAAACGGATTGTGGCCGCCCTGCGGGAAGCCGGCATTCCGGCCGCCGTGTCGAACACCGCCGGGACATACGTGTGCAACCACATCTTCTACGGACTCATGCACCTGATTGCGACCGAGCACCCGCAGGTGCAGGGCGGGTTCGTTCACATTCCGTATCTGCCCGAGCAGGTCGCTGGAAAGACGGAACCCAGCATGGCGCTGGATCTCATCGTCCGCGGCCTGGAACTGGTCGCGGCGGTGGCCGCGGCGGCGTCCGACGCGGGCGGCGAGGCGGATCTGGCGGTGACGGCCGGGCAGGAGTGCTAGCCCGCCGCGGCCGCATGACAAGTGGCCATCCGCGCATGTACATACCACAGCAAGGGGGAGACCAGCATGGCGGACAAGATCCTCATTACCAACGGACGCGTTCTCGCCCCCACCGGGGAGTGGGTGGACGGGCAGGATATCGTGATCGAAGGCGGGAAGGTCCAGGCGGTGACGCGCGAGGCCGGGCGCCCGGAGGGGGCGCGGGTCATCGACGCGAGCGGAAAGTGGGTGACGCCGGGGCTGATTGACGTGCACACCCACCTGGGGGTGCACGAGCTGGGCGTCGGTCGCGAGGGGGCCGACTTCAACGAGACGAGCAGCCCGGTGACGCCGGAGGTGCGGGCCATCGACGGCATCAACCCGATGGACAGCGGATTCCAGGACGCCGTTCGGGCCGGCGTGACGACCGTGCAGGTGATGCCCGGCAGCGCCAACGTAATTGGCGGCGAGATGGCCGTCCTCAAGACGCGCGGGCGCGTTGTCGACGAGATGGTGGTGCGCGCGCCCTCGGGCATGAAGGCGGCGTTTGGCGAGAACCCCAAGCGGGTGTACGGGGGCAAGGACAAGGCGCCGGTGACGCGCATGGGCGTCGCGGCCCTGTTCCGCCAGCAGCTCATGAAGGCCCAGGATTACCTGCGCCAGCGCGAGCAGGGTCAGGTGGCGGCGCGCGATCTCGGCCTGGAGAACCTGGCCAAGGTGCTGCGCGGGGAGATTCCGCTGCGCGTGCACGCGCACCGGGCCGACGACATCGCGACCGTGCTGCGGTTGGCCCGGGAGTTTGGCGTGACCCTCACCATTGAGCACTGCACGGAGGGGCATCTCATCGCGGACCGCATCGCCGAAGCGGGCGTGCGGGTGTCGGTCGGTCCGACCATGTCCGCCCGTTCCAAGGTGGAGCTGGCGAACAAGGGGTGGCACACGGTGGCGGCCCTGGCGCGCGCGGGGGTGCCGGTGTCCATCACCACGGATCACCCGGTGGTTGCCATCGATTACCTGCTCACGGCTGTGGTGCACGCGGTGCGAAACGGTCTTGACGAGCGGACGGCCTGGCAGGCGGTCACCATCAACGCCGCGCATCACCTGGGGGTCGCGGACCGGGTCGGGTCGCTGGAGGCCGGCAAGGATGCGGACGTGGTGATTTGGTCCGGCGATCCGCTGGATCTGCGCAACCGCGTGGAGATGACGTTGATTGAAGGGGAAGTGGTGTACCGCGCCGAGGCGTGACACGGCGTTCGGTGGGACGGCGGGGGTTCTCCCCCGCCTTTCATCGCTTCTCGGCAGGTGTGATCACGGAAGGAGGGGGAAGCGGATGGAGCGGGCGCACGCAGCGCCGGCGGCGAGCCCCTGGCAGCGCACCCTCTGGGTGATGTGCGCCGTGCAGGGCATCATGATGATGGCGTTCTCCAGCATGAGCCCGTTTCTCCCGCTGTATATCGAGGAGCTCGGGGTGCGGGACCCGCGCGCGGTGGACCTGTGGGCCGGCGTCATTGCCTCGTCCAACTTCCTCATCATGGCCTTGGTGTCCCCGTTGTGGGGCGCCATCGCCGATCGCAGAGGGCGCAAGCTGATGGTGCTCCGGACGACGGTCGCCATCTCCTTTTTCACCTTCGTGATGGGATGGGTGCACAACGTCTGGGAACTGCTCGGCGCCCGTGTCCTTCAGGGCGCTTTCAGCGGATACTCGGCGTCCGCCACGGCGCTGGTGGCGACCGTCGTGCCGGAGGAGAAGCTCGGCACCGCGCTCGGGTGGATGCAATCGTCCGCGATGATCGGTGCGCTCGTCGGGCCGCTCGCCGGCGGTTTGGTATCCGATCACGTGCACAGCTACCGGGTGGTCTTCTACCTGACGTCGGCCTTTGCGATGACCGCGTTTCTCATCACGTTCTTCCTCGTCAAAGAAGGCTTCCACAAACCGGCCGCGGCGCCGGCGAACAAGCGGTCGTTCATCGGCCAGTTCCGCGCCGTGCGCGCCTTGAAGCCGGTTCAGGCCATGTTCTTGGTGCTCTTTTTGGCGCAGTTCTCCGTCATGAACGTACAGCCGGTGCTTCCGGTATACATCAAAGAGCTGGCAGCCCACAGCCAGCATGTGGCCACGTATTCCGGCTTGGCGTTCGCGGTCACCGGTCTGGCCGGCCTGGTGGCGGCGCCCATCATCGGAAACCGCAGCGACCGCCTGGGGTACCGCCGGACGCTGGTGATCGCGATGTTCGGCGCCGGCCTGTTTTACATTCCGCAGGCGCTGGCGCAGAACATCTGGGTGTTCATCTTCTCCCGTTTCGGCCTGGGGCTGTTCGTCGGCGGCATCCTCCCGACCGCCAATGCGCTGGTGGGACGGCTTGCGCCCAAAGACCAGCGGGGGCAGATCTACGGGTTCACGTCCAGTTCCACGTTTCTTGGCAGTTTCGCCGGGCCGCTGCTGGGCGGCTTCGGTTCGGCCCTGTTCGGCATCCGGACCATGCTCGGGCTGACGGCCGCCCTGTACCTGCTGAACATGCTGTGGGTGTATTGGAAGGTACAGGATCCGCCCGCGATGGATCACACCCCTTGAGCGCCGCCGGTCGTCCTTCACGAGGCGGAACGCCTTCATACGCTCTTTACACCGTCTTTACACCACGTTTCATAAATGTTCACATCCCTCCGCTATGATGTGTTCCGTGAAGGGGGATTCGTATCGGGGAAGCGTGGAAGAGCGTCACCTGGATCTGTCCGGAGAAGGGTCTGATTTCGATTGATGGGCAATGGACCGGTGGGGTTTGCGCTCGGGTTGTTGACGGCGGCCGGCGGGATGCTGGGCTATTGGGGCATCAGAACACGACGGGGCCGGTTGTTCTGGGAACACGTCCGCGACGTGGTCACCCGCGTCCGCCAGGGGGATCGGCAGGCGCGGGTGCTCAGCTACGCGGGAGAGGTCCGGCCGGATGTCGCGCAGATGTTGAATGACATGCTGGACGCGCTCGAGGATCAGGTGAACCGCCAGTCCGAGGAACAGCGCCTCTTGCAGTACGTCCTGAACGCCATGACGACGGGCGTGGTGTACGTCGACGCCTTCGGGAACGTTCAAATGTTGAATCCCGTGGCAGCGCGCATTCTGCGGAAGGATGCCGACGAGGCCCGGGGCCGGCCGTACTGGGAAGTGTTCCCTGACTATGCCTTAAATGCCGCTATCTGCCGGACGCTGTTGATCGGTTCGCCGTGGCGGAATGAAATCCGGCTCCCGGGCGATGTGGTGGTGGATGTTCACGTCATCCGTCTTGAAGACGCCGGTGCGTCCCGGGACACTTGGCAAGAGGGTTTCCACGTTCTGGTCCTTTGTAACGATGTGACCCAATGGCATCGCATGGCCCGCATGCGCAGCGACTTCATCGCGAATGTCTCCCATGAGTTGAAAACCCCCATCACCGCCATCCGGGGCTTTGCGGAGACCCTCGTGGGGGAGGACGTGGACGAATCCACCCGGGATTCGTTTTTGCAGGTCATCTACGAGGAATCCCTGCGCATGAGCCGCTTGGTGGAGGACCTGTTGACGCTGTCCAGGCTGGAGACGCAGGAAATGCATCTGGAATGGCATCCCGTGCAGCTCTCGGCCGTCGTGGAGATGGCCGTGGACCGGCTGCAACCACAACTGCAAGCACGCCATCTGACGTTGCGGGTGCAGTCAGAGGGCGACGTCACCGTCTGTGGGGACGAGGACAAACTCCTGCAGGTGATGCTCAACCTGCTCACCAATGCGATGCGGTACACGCCGCCCGGCGGGTGCGTTTCCGTCACATGGGAGACGTTCCCCGACCAGGTCAAGGTGCATGTGGCCGACACCGGTATCGGGATACCGGAAGAGGAACAGAAACGGGTCTTTGAACGCTTTTATCGGGTGAACGCCGACCGCAGCCGGGCAAGTGGCGGAACGGGTCTCGGCCTCGCGATTGTGAAACATATCGTCCGCTCGTACGGTGGAGAGGTTGGCGTCCGCAGCCGTGTGGGGTTTGGCAGCGACTTCTGGTTCACGTTGCAGCGGTGCAAGGATCCCGCGTCCAGCGACACGGCGTCCGGTCATGCGGTTGCGCCTTAAGCGCGTCTCGTCCTGGCGCCCGAAGGCGCCTGGTGAAGCCCGCCACATGTTTAGGTGACGTTTACATTCCCTTTATACGGCCTTTACAGATCTCCGCTATCATGTCCACCGAGTGGAATCCCCCTCAGGCAGTCCGGGGCAACCCTCTCCAGAATCAGATTCGATCTTAACGCCGAGGACGTGGTTTCGGAATGAGTCAATCCATATCGGTCGAGAACCTTCGTGCATGGTACGGGGATCACTTGACGCTCAAGGGCATCACCATGGAGCTGGAGGCCAATCGGGCGACGGCCATCATCGGTCCGTCCGGATGCGGGAAGTCCACCTTCATCCGGTGTCTGAACCGGCTGCACGAGACCATACCGCACGGCAGGGTCAGCGGCAGCATCAAGCTTGGGGACGAAGACCTGTACCGCATGGATCCGGTGGACGTGCGGCGCGTGGTCGGCATGGTGTTTCAGAAGGCCAACCCTTTTCCCACGATGTCGATCTTCGAAAACGTGGCGCTGGGCCTGCGGATTGGCGGCGTGCGGAGCAAGGCGGAAATCATCGAACGTGTGGAGAAGAGCCTTCGGATGGCGGCGTTGTGGGACGAGGTGAAGGACCGGTTGCGGGAGCCTGCGACCGCCCTGTCCGGCGGCCAGCAACAACGCCTGTGCATCGCGCGCGCTTTGGCGATTGAGCCGGAAGTCCTGTTGATGGATGAACCCACCTCGGCGCTGGATCCGGGTTCCACGCTGCGCGTCGAAGAGCTGGTGCAGGCGCTCAAGTCTTCGTACACCATCGTGATCGTCACCCACAACATGCAGCAGGCGGCCCGGGTCGCGGACAAGACGGCGTTCTTTCTCAACGGCGAGCTGATTGAATACGCCGACACCGCCATCATCTTCACCAAGCCGTCCGACAAGCGGACGGAAGACTACGTCACCGGGCGGTTCGGATAAGGAGGACATCCCGCATGCAGAAACGTCAGGCTTTCGACATCGCGCTTCGTCAACTGCAGTTGAAACTGCTCGAGATGGGCGAGCGGGTGCAGCAGGCCGTGCGGGGCGCGATGGATGCCCTGAAGACGCTCGATCCGGTCAAAGGCCAGCGCGTGGTCGACGGAGACCAGGACATCAACCTGCAGGAAAACGAGATTGTGGATTTGTGCGTCCGGCTGATTGCCACGCAGCAACCTGTGGCCGGCGACCTGCGCAAGATCGTGGCGGGGATGCGGATTGCGGGGGATTTGGAGCGAATGGGGGACCTGGCGGTGGACGTGGCCAAGACCGCCGTTCGGTTGCAGGGCCAACCGCTCATCAAGCCGCTCATCGACATCCCGCGCATGGCCGAGCTGTGTGATCAAATGGTGTCCGACGCACTGCACGCGTATGTGCAGGGCAACGTCGCCTTGGCCCGCAAGCTGGCCGAGCAGGACGACGAAATTGACCATATCTACCGCAAGGTGGTCGAAGATCTGTTCGCCCTCAGCGCGGATGAGCCGGACGCGGTCTCGCAGGCCATGTCGCTGGCGTTTGTCGGCCGGTATTTGGAGCGGATTGGCGATCACGCGACCAACATCGGGGAGAGCGTGATCTACATCGTCTCCGGTGAAAGGTCTGACCTGAATTGATGGACGCGGGCGGTAAGCCACCGAAGGTGTTGATTGTGGATGACGAGGAGTCGATTCAACAACTGGTGGCCTACAACTTTCGGAGCGCGGGGTTCGATACGGAAATCGTGGGCAATGGGCGCGACGCGTACGAGCGGATGCGGGCGGACGACGGGACGGTGGCCCTCGTGATCCTGGACATCAGCCTGCCCGGTATGGACGGGATGGAGGTGTGCAAACACCTGCGCCAGGAGCACGTGTGGACGCCCATCATCCTGTTGACGGCGAGGGATGACGAATTGGACCGCGTCCTCGGTCTGGAACTGGGCGCGGACGATTACGTGACAAAACCGTTCAGCCCGCGCGAACTGGTGGCGCGGGCTCGTGCCGTACTGCGCCGCGTTGAGGACCGGCGGGACGATGCGCCGGATGCCGGCCCGATGGACGATTGCGTGTCCGCGGGCGACATCGTCCTGTGTGTGTCGCGTCACGAGGTGACGGTTTCCGGCCGGCCGGTGGAACTCACGCCGAAGGAGTTCGAATTGCTGCGCTATTTGATCCTCCATCAGGACCACGTGTTGGCGCGAGAGCAACTGCTGCAACAGGTGTGGGGATACGCGTACACCCCGGATACCCGGATTGTGGACGTCCACATCTCTCACCTGCGCGACAAGATTGAGCCCAATCCCAAGCACCCGGTCTATATCCGGACCGTGCGCGGGGTCGGTTACCGGTTCACCGGCGGGTTCAGGCCCCGCCGTGAATCCTGAGCCGTGCGCGGGCACGGGCGGGCGAATCTTTACAAAGCCTTAATGAGGGCTTCACCCTGAATTCAACACGCGCTGATAAGCTGAATCCTGCAAGGGCCCTTGAATGAAAGAAGTGAAAAGAGATAGCCCGATAGGGTGGGGAGGATGTGGAACATGTTGAAGTCTCGTTGGGCCGGTGCAGCCCTGGCGTTGTCGGCGGTCATTGCCACGGCTGGCTGTGGAGCGGCCACCAACAATACGGCGAACGCAGGGAACGCAGTGCAGAACACGGCGGGAGCGACGACGGCGACGGCACCAATCACCATCAATGAGACGGGTTCATCCCTGCTGTATCCCCTGTTCAACGGCCAATGGATTGAAGCGTACAAGTCGGTCGATCCGAACGTCAGCATCACGGCCGCGTCGACCGGCAGCGGCACGGGGATTGCGCAAGCCATCGCCGGAACGGTCCAAATCGGCGCTTCGGATGCGTACCTGTCCGACGCCCAGATGCAGCAGAACCCGTCCATGGTAAACATCCCGTTGGCCATCTCGGCACAGCAAGTCATGTACAACGTCCCGGGCCTGACGGGGGACCAGCATCTGAAACTGAGCGGCGACGTCCTCGCGAAAATCTTTTCGGGGAAGATCAAAGTCTGGGATGACGCGGCCATCACCAGCCTGAACCCGGGCGTGAAACTGCCGCATCAGCCAATCATTCCGGTGCACCGCTCGGACAGCAGCGGCGACACGTTCCTGTTCACGCAGTTCTTGTCGGATACCAGCGCGGACTGGAAAAACGCCGTGGGCTTCGGCACCTCGGTGTCCTGGCCGGCCGTTGCGGGCGCCATCGGCGTCAAGGGCAACGACGGTGTCGTTCAGGCGCTCGCCAGCAACAAGTACAGCATCGGCTATGTGGGCATCAGCTGGCTGGACAAGGCGACGCAGCAAGGCTTGGGCTACGCCGCGCTGAAGAACAAGGACGGGAACTTTGTCCTGCCCGCGAAGGAGAACATTCAGGCGGCGGCACAGGCCGGGGTCAGCAACGTGCCGGACGATGAGCGCATTTCGCTGATTGACGAGCCGGGCGCCAATTCGTACCCCATCATCAACTTTGAGTACGCGATTGTCAACACGAAGCAGCCGGCCGACATGGCGGCGGCATTGAAGAAGTTCTTGAACTGGGCCATCGATCCGAATGGCGGCAACAAAGACCAATACCTGTCTCCGGTGCACTTCCTGCCGCTACCGGCAGAGATTGAGTCCAAGAGCCAGGCGCAGATCAACAAGATTGGCGGTTGACCGATTGGACGGAGTGATGTCATGAAACGGGTGAGTTCCCGTTCCAAGATTGCGGATCAAGTGTTTTTGGTCGCTACTGGCCTCTGTGCCAGTAGCCCCATCTTGTTTCTCCTGGTGATCACCGGCATCGTCGTGGTTCAGTCCATCCCCAGCATTCGGCTGATGGGTTGGGACTTTCTCACCAGTGTGACCTGGAACATGGGGAGCACGTACGGTGCGATGACCGTGAAAAACGGCGTCCCGGTGCCTGCCGGCGCCTCCTATGGCGCCCTGCCGTTCATCGTGGGGACGCTGGCTTCCTCGGTCATTGCGCTGCTGATTGCGGTGCCGATCTCGCTGTTGACCGCCATGATCTTGGCGTATCGGGTCCGCGGGGTGGTGAAATCCGCCCTGTCCATCGTGGTGGAGCTGCTCGCGGGGATTCCCAGCGTGGTGATTGGCCTGTGGGGCATCGTCGTCCTCGCGCCGTGGGTGTCCTCCTCGCTGGGGCCGCTTCTGACGCATGTCGGCTGGGTGATTCCGTTTTTCAGCGGCCCGGTGGGCACCGGCATGGGGCTGTTGACCAGTGGCCTGGTGCTGGCGTTGATGGTGGTACCCATCATCACGGCCACCACCCGCGACCTGTTGGAACAGGTCCCCATCCTGTACCGGGAAGGCGGGATCGCGCTGGGCATGACGAGCTGGGAAGTCGTCCGCTTGATCTGTCTGCCCTATATCAAGGAAGGCATGATCGGCGCCGTGGCCCTGGGATGGGGGCGCGCCATGGGGGAGACGATGGCGGTGCTGATGGTCAGCGGCAGTGCCATCAACTATCTGCCGCAGAACCTCTACAGCCCGATTTCCACCATGGCCGCCGTGATTGCGGACCAACTCGACAGCGCGATGACCGACGCGTCCCACATGGCGGTTCACGCCCTGTCCGAACTCGCCCTGGTCCTGCTGGTCCTGACGTTGCTGACCAACCTCGTCGCACGCCTGTTGGTGAATCGCTCCCGCGGGACACGGCGGGCCGGCATGGGGGTGAAGGCGGGATGACTATCCGCAGCCAAATGCGCAAGTGGAAGTCGAACCTCGGATGGGGGGTTGCCTGGTTCGGCACCGCACTCGTCCTGTTCGGGCTGTTTCACCTGCTCTGGACCGTGCTCTCCAAAGGCATCACATCGTTCCGATGGGACATGTTGACCACCGTGACGCACGGCGTTGCGGGGGGCCTGCAGAACGCCATCCTGGGCACCTTTGAACTGATCCTCATTTCGACCGTCATCGCGGCACCGCTCGGAATCCTCGGGGGCGTGTACGTCTCGGAGTTTGCGCACACTAAGGTCGCCAGCGTGATTCGGTTCTTGACCGAGGTGCTCTCCGGGGTGCCCTCCATCGTGATAGGCTACTTCGGATACCTGCTGATGGTGCTGAACTGGGGTTGGGGATTCTCCGCCTTGGCGGGCGGCATTGCGCTGACCATCATCATGCTGCCTTATATCCTGCGGACCACGGAATCCAGTCTGCAACAGGTTCCGCTGGCTCAGCGAGAAGGGGCGTGGGCGCTCGGGATGACTCGGTTCCAGGCCATCTCCCGGGTGGTTTGGAGACCGGCAGCCGGCGGGATTGCCACCGGCGTATTGATGGCCGTGGCCATCGGCATGGGGGAAACGGCACCGTTGCTGTACACGGCCGGATGGTCCTCCCTGAACCCCACGTGGCATCTGACCGGGCACCAGGTCGGGTACTTGACCTACGTGGTGTGGACGTATATCGAACAGCCGTATCCCGAGGCGCATGCGCTCGCCTACAGCGCCGCGTTCCTCCTGTTGGTGATCATTCTCGTCATTCACCTGGTGGTGCGGATCCTGGTGAAACGCGCCACAGTGGCGGCAAAATAACCAGGCGACGTCTCCGGCGTCGCCTGTCCGCGCGCTTCGTGCATCCCGGCCGCGCAGCCGGCACGACACGGTGGATCCGCCGTGCGCAGACACGGTCGGGACGCCGTGCCCCGGTGCGCGGTCGTTCACCAAGGTCTCATCGCGCTGTACGCCTCTTCGATTCGCCGCCAGTCGGCGGGCGTGTCCGCGTCCAGTGCCCACAAGGGATTCTCGGCGTCGACCCAGTGAACGCGTGCCGGATGGCGCTGAAGGACGCCGCGGGCGCCCTGGTCGCCCTCGATCTGCATCAGTTCCTGGAACAGGTCGGCCGGAAACAGCACCGGATGGCCCGGCGTGCCGTCATAGCGAGGGCGGACAATCGGCAAGGGAAGGGATCCAGCCGACCACGCCGCCCAAAACGCTTCCGCCAGTGCCCGCACGAGGGACGGGGGGAGGAGCGGTTGATCGCCCAACAGGATCATGGCGGCCTCCGTCCCAGCGGGCAGCGCGGTGACGCCCAGGCGCAGCGAGGACGCCATCCCGCACAGGTAGTCGGGGTTGTGCACAACAGACACCGGCAAACCGCTCAGGGCGCTGCTGACCTCTGCGTGCTGGCTGCCGGTCACCACCACGACCGGCGACACTCCGCCCTGCACGGCGGTCTGCGCTGCGATTCGCACCAGCGGCCGGCCGCCCAAGCGCAGCAACTGCTTGGGTTGTCCCATGCGTGAGGATGCCCCGGCTGCCAGCACGATGCCGGCGATGGGGGGCATGAAGGGATTTTTGCCACCCATGCTCTTCATCCCCCGATGAAAGACATTTCGACCTTCGGCCGTTTGGGCGTCGCCTGGCTGCGGAGTTCCGAATACCGGTCGTCGCGCCGGCGCCACAGGCCGGTGATGGCGTCGAACAGCTCGTCGTCCGTCGCCCCGCTGCGAAGCAGGGCTCGGAGGTCATGTCCCCGCCCCGCGAACAGGCAGGTGAAAAGCCGTCCGTCCGCCGACAGGCGGGCACGGTTGCACGTCCCGCAGAACGCCTGCGTGACCGACGCAATCACGCCGATCTCCCCCTGCCCGTCCTGGTACCGAAAGCGCGTGGCGACTTCACCCGGATGCTCCGGAGGAACCGGTTCGATGGGCCACTCGGCGTGAATACGGCGGAGGATTTCGGCGGCCGGCACCACGTCGTCCATCCGCCATCCGTTGCTGTTGCCCACGTCCATATACTCGATGAAGCGCAACACGTGTCCCGTGCCGCGAAAGTGACGGGCCATCTCCACCACGTCGTCCTCGTTGACGCCCCGCTTGACGACCATGTTCACTTTCACCGGCGCGAGTCCCGCCCCCGCGGCGGCCTCGATGGCGTCGAGCACCTTGCGCACGGGAAAATGCACGTCATTGAGTGCCATGAATACCTCGTCGCGCAGCGAGTCGAGGCTCACCGTAATGCGGCGCAGACCTGCCTCCTTGAGCGCAACCGCTTTCTTCGGGGTGAGTAACGATCCGTTGGTCGTCAACGCCAGGTCCTCGACGCCCTCAATGGCGGCGAGCATGGCGATGAGGCGCTCGATGTCGCGGCGCAACAGGGGTTCACCCCCGGTCAGCCTGAGTTTTCGCACACCGGCGCGGACGAACACCCGCGCCAGGCGTGCGATCTCTTCAAAGGTCAACAACTGCTCGTGCGGCAAAAAGGCGAAATTCGGACCGAACACCTCTTTGGGCATGCAGTAGGTGCAGCGGAAATTGCAGCGGTCGGTCACCGAAATGCGCAGGTCACGAAGCGGCCTTCGCAGTTGGTCTTGGACGACGGCGCTCGCCGCGCTCTGCGGGGCGCCGGGGACTGCCGCATGGGTTCCGGAGCGGTTCTCGTCCATCTTCTTCATCCCTCCGGTCGGTGGACACTGGGTGAGCGGAGGCCGTTCATGCCGGCTTCTCCAGCGCGTCCTGCCTTCAGTATACCGCCTCGCAGCTCCCTGGGCCATCCTCGTCATATTTCGTGACGACAACCATAGGTTAGACATCGGGAAGGGCCGGACATTTCCATTTTTCAACCGATTGTGTTACTCTGAATGTACGAAATCTTCTTGTCCACGTCGATGGCGCCTGCGTGCCAGGGGGAGGGGTGCGGCCGAGGATTGAGGAAGCGATTTCAAAGAATACCGGTGGGCCGCGAGCCGCGCGGCGGCTCGCAGACATGGGAAGCGCACGCTCTGGAGGTGGATGGATGGTGAAACACAGCAAAGTGACGGTGACCCTCACGGTCAACGGTGTCCAGCGCACGGCGGAGGTGGAGCCGAGGACCCTGTTGGTGCATTTTCTGCGTGACGAGCTCGGCCTGACGGGTACGCACATCGGCTGCGATACCAGCCAGTGCGGAGCGTGCACCGTGTTGTTGAATGGCGATGCGGTCAAGTCGTGCACCGTCCTGGCGGTGCAGGCGGACGGCGCCGAGGTGACCACCGTGGAGGGGCTCGGCACGCTGGAGGCATTGCACCCCGTGCAGGCTGGGTTCTGGGAGAAGCATGGCCTGCAGTGCGGCTTCTGCACTCCGGGTGTCATGATGGCCGCGGTAGCGCTGCTGAAGCAGAACCCCAACCCCACCGAGGAGGAGATCCGGGAAGGTTTGGAAGGGGTCCTGTGCCGGTGCACGGGCTATCAGAACATCGTCCGCGCGGTGCAGTACGCGGCACAACAGCTGGCGTCCGAAGGAGAGCCGGGCGAACAGGTGGCCGCCACGGGCGGCGGCGCGTGAGGAGGGAAGACGATGGCGAGTGTGTTTGGAGCGGCGGTCAAACGGCGGGAGGACGCGCGCCTCATCACCGGGCGCGGCCGTTACACGGACGACGTGCAGCTGCCGGGGATGCTGTACGCGAGCATCCTGCGCAGTCCGCACGCGCATGCGCGCATCAAGCGGATCGACGTCAGCGCCGCGAGAGCGGCCAGCGGCGTGGTGGCGGTATTCACCGGCCAGGACCTCGCCGGGAAGATGGGCCTGATCCCGACGGCGTGGCTGCCTCCGGATTCCGGCATTCGCACGACGGCCCACCCGGCCCTCGCGGTGGACAAGGTCCGCTACGTGGGCGACGGCGTGGCGATGGTGGTGGCCGAGGACCGATACGCGGCGCGGGACGCGATCGATCTCATCCGCGTCGAGTACGAGGTCCTGCCAGCGGTCGTCGACCAGGAGCAGGCCCTGGAGGACGGGGCGCCGCTGGTGCATGACGACGCGCCGGGGAACCTCGCGTTCCACTGGAAGGCGGGCAATGCGACGGACGAGGTGTTCACCCAGGCTGAGGTCGTCGTCCGGCAGCGGTTCCGCCAGCAGCGCCTGATCCCGAACCCGATGGAGCCGCGCAGCGCCGTGGCCGACTACAACGCCTCGACGGGCGAGCTGACGATGTGGCTGACCTCGCAGAACCCGCACATCCATCGCCTGTTGCTCTCCGGCATTCTCGGCATCCCGGAGCACAAGCTGCGCGTGGTTGCGGTGGACGTCGGCGGCGGGTTCGGCGCCAAGATCGCCTGTTACCCGGACGAAGCGCTGGTCGGCTTCGCGTCTCTGCAGCTCGGGCGCCCGGTCAAATGGACGGAGGACCGGCGGGAGAACTTCATGGCCACCACCCACGGGCGGGACATGGTGCTCGATGTGGAGCTGGCCGGGACGCGAGACGGCACGTTGACCGCCATCCGCGTGCGCAACGTCGCCAACATGGGGGCGTACCTGTCGACGGCGGCGCCCGGCGTTCCGACCATCCTGTTCGGGCTCATCGTCCCCGGGCCGTACCGCATCCCGTACGCGGGCGTGGACGTGCGCGGCGTGTTCACCAACACCACCCCGACGGACGCCTACCGCGGGGCGGGGCGTCCGGAGGCCACCTATCTCCTGGAGCGGATGGTGGACCTGTTCGCTCGCGAGATCGGCATGGATCCGGTGGAGGTCCGGCGGCAAAACCTCATCCGGGCCGATGAGTTCCCGTACAACACCGCGATGGGCCTGCAGTACGACAGCGGCGATTACGAGCAAGCGCTGGACAAGGCGCTGGCCATGCTCGGATACGAAGAATTCCGGGAACAGCAGGAGAAGCTGCGCCAGCAAGGCCGGTATCTCGGCGTCGGCGTGACGACCTACGTCGAGATTTGCGGCCTCGGGCCTTCGCAGGTGGCGGGCGCCGTGGGGTTCCAAGGGGGCCTGTGGGAGAGCGCCACGGTGCGCGTCCATCCGAGCGGCAAGGTGACCGCCTTCACGGGCACGTCCCCGCACGGGCAGGGCGAGGAGACGACGTTTGCCCAGATTGTCTCCGCCAAACTCGGGGTGCCGGTCGAGGACGTCGAGGTGGTCCACGGCGACACGAACCGCATCGCGATGGGGTGGGGGACGTACGGATCGCGCACCACGCCGGTCGGCGGCAGCGCGTTGGCGGTTGCGGCGGACCGCGTCATTGAAAAGGCGAAGAAGATTGCGGCGCACATGCTGGAGGTGGCGGAGGAAGACGTGTCCTTCGCGGACGGGGTGTTCTCCGTCCAGGGGGCGCCCAGCCGCCAGGTGACCTTCCAGGAGGTGGCGCTGCAGGCGTATTTGGCTTGGAACCTGCCCGCCGGGGTGGAGCCCGCCCTGGAGGGCAGCGCGTTCTACGACCCGACCAACTTTGTCTATCCCTTCGGCACGCACATCTGCGTCGTGGAGGTGCTGCCGGACACGGGAGAGGTGAAGATCCTGCGCTACGTGGCGGTGGACGACCCAGGCCCGGTGATCAATCCGATGATTGCGGAGGGGCAAGTCCACGGGGGCATCGTTCAGGGCATCGGGCAGGCGCTGTGGGAAGGCGCGCTGTACGACGAGCAGGGCCAACTGGTCTCCGGAACCTTCATGGACTACGCGATGCCCAAGGCGCGCTTTTTCCCGACGTTCGAGACGGCGTTCACCGAGACACCCTCACCGCACACCCCGCTGGGCGTCAAGGGCATCGGGGAGACGGGGACGATTGCCGCGACGCCGACGGTGGTCAACGCCGTCCTGGACGCGTTGGCGCCGTTCGGGGTGCGCGACATCGACATGCCGCTGACGCCGGAGCGCGTGTGGCGGGCGATTCGGAACGGGAGGGATGGGGCGTGATTCCGAGCGCATTCGCATATGAACGGGCGGAGTCGGTGGAACAGGCGCTCGCGTTGCTGCAGGCCTCCGGCGGGGAGGCGAAGTGGCTGGCGGGCGGGCACAGCCTGCTGCCGTTGATGAAACTGCGCCTGAGCACGCCGCCCAAGCTGATAGACATCAGCCGCATCCCGGAGCTGCGCGGGGTGGCCCGCGTCGGCGACCGCTTGGTGATTGGGGCGTTGACGACGCACAGGGAGCTGGCCGCGCACCCGCTCATCCGGGAGCAACTGCCGGCGCTGGCGGACGCGGCGCGCCAGGTGGGCGATCTCCAGGTGCGCAACCGGGGCACCCTCGGCGGCAACCTGGCTCACGCGGACACGGCGTCCGACCTTCCGGCGGTGGCGGTGTCGCTCGGGGCGGAGTTGCTGGTGGTGACACCGGACGGGGATGTGGTCCTCCCGGCGGAGGAGTTCTTCCTCGGACCTTTGGTAACGGCGATGCCGGAGAACGGGCTGTTGAAGGCGGTCTCCTTCCCGGTGCCGCCGGGGCACACCCGCGGGGTGTACGAGAAGTTCCCGCACCCGGCCTCCGGCTACGCGGTGGCGGGGGTGGCGGTCACCGCCGGGGTGAACGCGGACGGCGTCGTGGACTATATCCGTGTCGGCGTCACGGGTGCGGCGGACGCGGCGTACCGCGCGAAAGCGGTGGAGGACGCCTTGGCCGGGCGCGCTCCGACACAGGAGGCGCTGCGGGAGGCGGCTGCACGGGCCGCGGACGACGGGGTCATCGCCGGGGACGCGTTCGCGTCGGAGGAGTACCGGCGGCACCTGTGCACGGTGCTCGCCGAGCGCGCCCTGCGACGGGCGCTGGCGTGACCGCCGTCCGCCGGTTCGGCTTGTGCCGGCGTGCGGAGACGGCGGTGCGGGGGCAGGAGAGGGGGCGGCCGGGGGGCCGCCCCCTTCCGCCCTCCGTATCTTGACGAGGACGGCGGACAGACCGCGAAGAGGGGTGACGACGCTGAACAATCCGTTTGCCGATGTGGCGGCGGTCCAGGCCGCCCTTGCGGACCAGGGCTACGTGGCGGACCGGGCGCTGGCGACGGCGGTGTTCCTGACCATGGCGCTGGAGCGGCCGCTGTTTCTCGAAGGGGAGGCGGGGGTCGGCAAGACCGAACTGGCGAAGGCCTTGGCGAAAGCCGTCGGGCGGCCGCTTGTCCGCCTGCAGTGTTACGAAGGAATGGATCGGGAGCACGCCCTGTACGAATGGAACTACCCGCGCCAACTGCTGCACATCCGGATTCGCGAAGCCACCGGCCTGCAGGCAGACGGCGAACGGGCCGTCACCGGATTGGAGGAGGAGATCTTCAGTCCGGCGTTCCTGCTTCGCCGCCCGCTCCTGCAGGCGGTCGATCCGGACGGCCCGGCGCCGGTCCTGCTGATTGACGAGGTGGACCGCAGCGACGAGGAATTCGAAGCCTTCCTGCTGGAACTGTTGGGGGAGTTCCAGGTGACCATTCCCGAGCTGGGGACCATTCGCGCGGAGGAGATTCCGCTGGTCTTGCTCACCTCCAACCGGACCCGTGAGGTCCACGACGCGCTCAAGCGCCGTTGCCTGTACCACTGGGTGGAGTATCCGGACTTCGAGCGGGAATACACCATCCTCACCACCCGCGTGCCCGCGTTGGCGCGGGAGGTCGCGGAGGCCGTGTGCCGCTTCGTGCAGCGGCTGCGCCAGGAACCGTTGATGAAACGCCCCGGCGTGGCGGAGACCCTCCATTGGGGCGCGGCGCTGGCCGCGCTCTCCGCCACCGAACTGGATCCGGGCCGCGTGGAAGAGACCATCGGCTGCCTCATCAAGTACAAGGACGATCTCGATCTCCTCCTCACCCCGCAACAGGGCAGAAAACCGCTGGCGCGGCTGTTGGCGGAAGCGGGAGGGATCTGACGTGTCCCGCGAAGAAGGGCGGACCGGGGCCGGGTGGGCGAAATCTGGCCGCGACCTCGCGGCGGACGGGACGGCGGGGGAGGAGCGGCAGCCGTTCGTCTCCAACCTGCTCGCGTTTCTGCGCGGCCTGCGGCGCCTGGGGTTTTCCGTCGGCCCGGAAGAGGCCCGCCTGGTCCTGTCGGCCCTGGGGCGGCTGGGGGTGACCGACGCCCGGACGTGCCGCGACGCGGTGCAGGCGGTGGTGGTCAAGCATGCGCACGAGGTCCCGCTGTTTCGGGCCGCCTGGCAGGTGTTCTTCCAGAACGCCCGCGGCGTGCAGGACGCTTGGCTCGCGCTCAACACCCTCTCGGCCCAGGTGGCGCGCGGCTGGCAGGAGCGGCACCGCCATCTGCAGGTGATCTGGATGGGCCGTCATCCGGCGGCGGATGCGGACCACGCGGGCGCGGACGAGGCGGGGCCCCAGGTGTGGATCCGCACGGGGGCGAGTGCGCAAGAGCGGCTGCGGCGGCGGGACGCCGCCCGCATCACCCCGGCGGAGTGGGAACAAGTCAAGCGTTGGCGGGTGCGGGCAGCGCCCCTGTGGCGTCCGAGCCGGCGCCGGATGGCGGTGCGGCGGGGCGGGCCGTTGGACCTCGGGCGAACCATTCGGCGGGCGGCCGCAGAGACCGGCGGTGAGTGTATCGACTGGGTCTGCACCAAGGTGCGGAAGAAGCAGCGCCCAGTGGTGCTGCTGTGCGACGTCAGCGGATCGATGGACCCGTACAGCCGCATGGCGCTGCGTTTCGCGCACGCCCTGATGCAGGCCGGCGTGCGGGTCGACGTATACGTGTTCAGCACGCGCCTGACGCGGATCACGGACCGGTTGCGGCTGCGCGACGCGGATCGGGCGCTGCAGGAAGCGGTGTGGGCCGTCCCCGACATGTCGGGCGGCACCCGGTTGGCGGAAGCATTGGCCTTGTTCCGGCAGCGGTACGCTGTGCGTGCGCTGCGCGGGGGCGCGGTCGTGGTGCTGTTGTCGGATGGACTCGACGCGGGGGAACCCGGAGTGCTGGAGGCAGAGGTCGTGCGGCTGCGCCGGCTGGCGCGGCGCTTGGTGTGGTGGAATCCTCTTCTCGGGGACTCGTCGTACCAGCCATTGGCGCGCGGTGCCGCGGTGTTGGCCCGGCACGCGGACGGGGTCCGGCCCGCCCACACCTGGGCAGGCCTCGAGGCGGCATGGGCCGACTTGGTGAAATGACAGGCTGCGCAGCGCGCGGAGGGGGCGTCCGGGTCACACCGGATCCGTCCATCCGGGTCACACCCGGTACGTCCAATACACCTCCTGCCGTAAGGTCGCCTCTCGCACGGCGCGGAAGGCGGGGTCGCGCTCCATGCGGGCGAGCATGGCTTCGGATTGCGAGCGGTGGGCCCGGATGGCGGCCATTTTGACGTCGCGCACGCTGGTGATGTCGATGATCACGTCCGGATCGCCCAGCTTCTCGCGGCAGTCCCGGGAGAAGGCGGAGCAATGCACCACGGGCCGCTCGTCTGCGGGCAGCTTCTCGACGGCGCGGATGGCGGCGGCGCCGAGGGCGTTGTGATCCGGATGCACGGCGAAACCGGGGTAGTAGGTGATGAGCAGGCTCGGCCGCACCTCCTTCATGACGGCGAGAATGCGGTCGGCCAATGCTTCTGGATCCTCGAATTCCACCGTCTTGTCGCGCAGCCCGAGCAACCGGAGATCCTGGATGCCGAGCGCGGCGCAGGCGGCGCGCAGCTCCTTTTCGCGCACGTCGGGCAAGGTCTCTCGGTTGGCGAAGAACGGTTTGCCCATGTTCCGGCCCATCTGCCCGAGCGTTCCGCAGAGGTAGGTGACGGGAGTGCCCGCCCGGGTGTGCAGGGCGATGGTCCCGCCGCTGGCAAACGTCTCGTCGTCCGGGTGGGGATAAACCACCAATACGTGTCGTTCCATGCGGATCCTCCTCTCGTCACATCCGGAAGGGCGTCTCGCTCAGCTCCAGGGCGATGGCGAGCCGGCCCTCCGCGTCATGCCCGGCCATCAGCAGCCGGCCCTCGGCGTCGATTTCCCAATCCGTCAGCCCCTCGGCGTAGATCCAGCCGTTCTCCATCTTCAATCCCACGCGGTACGGTCCGTCGCCGCGGATCACCCCGCGCTCGTACCGCACCAACCCATTGCGGATGTATGCGCAGATGGCCATGGCGTTCTCCGAGTCGCGCGCCGCGTAGGCGCCGTTGGTGGTCTCCAGATGCAGGTACACATCCTTGCCGGCGAACCGGTCGAGCGCCGACTGCACCGCCGCACGGTCGATAGGCCCCATCGTTCAGCCTCCATTCCGAGTGGCTCGAATCGGTGAGCCATTTCTTCCCTCTCACCGGTCCATTATAGACGATGCGTCCCGGTGTGTGCATGAGCGCGCACACCGTCGAATGGGTACGGGCACGCGGAGGAGGCGCGCGAGTGGGACCTTGCCGGACGTTCGACAGTACGCTGGAAAAGTGAAAACGGTTGTGGTATACGAAACCATATGGATATCTCACCGCGGGGGGCTTGGACATGGCCACGTTGGAGGATTTCGAAAAACTGGATCTGCGCGTCGGCACCGTGATTGCCGCGGAACCGTTTCCGGAGGCGCGCAAACCGGCCATCAAGCTGCGCATCGACTTCGGTCCCCTCGGCGTCAAGCAATCCAGCGCCCAGATCACGCGGCGCTACGATCCCGCGGGGCTCGTCGGGCGCCAGGTGGTGGCGGTGGTGAACTTTCCGCCGCGGCGCATCGCCGGGTTTTCGTCGGAGGTGCTGGTGCTCGGGGGCATTCCGGAAGAGGGAGACGTGGTGTTGCTGAGGCCGGACGAACCGGTGGCCAACGGGACCCCGATTGCCTGAGGGGCCGGGGATTCGGGCCGGAGCGCATTTCCCGGCCGCCGCGGAGATGGCGAAGGACACCGGTTTCGCTAGAATGGGAATTGGGTGAGACGGCATGGTGAGACGTTTGGCGCACTGGCTGTACGGGGACTGGAGCACCCACAAGGCGTTGCGGATTGGGATGGAGTGGCTCAACCTGTCCTACGCCATCCTCCACGGGTGGGAGCGCTCCTGGCCGGACATGAGCCTCGATCTGTCGTTCCTCCTGTTCTGGGTATGGTTGCGCACCCGCTATGACTGGTGATCCACCCGAACGAAGCCGCGGCCATGCGGGTGCGGATTCAGAGTACGCGGCGCCAGACCAATGGATCCGAAAAGAGGTGACGGCGTGAAAAATTTCACGAAGATTCTGGTGGCCAACCGGGGCGAGATCGCCATCCGCGTGTGCCGCGCGGCCACGGAACTCGGCATCCGCACCGTGGCCATCTACGCGGAAGAAGACAAGCTGTCCCTGCATCGGTACAAGGCGGATGAGGCGTACCGCGTCGGCGCCGGCAAGGGACCGGTGGAGGCGTACCTCGACATCGACAGCATCATCGACGTGGCGCTGCGCGCCGAGTGCGATGCCATCCATCCCGGCTACGGGTTTCTGTCGGAGAACGAAGGGTTCGCCCGCGCCTGCCAGCAGGCGGGCATCACGTTCATCGGGCCGAAGCCGGAACACCTGCGCATGTTCGGGGACAAGGTGAGTGCCCGTGAGGTGGCCGTGGCGGCCGGGGTGCCCGTCATTCCCGGGACGGACGGCCCGGTCGATCTCGCCGGCGCCCGCGCCTTCGCGGCGGAGGCGGGGTACCCGGTGATCATCAAGGCCGTCGCGGGCGGCGGCGGCCGCGGCATGCGCGTGGTGAGGAGCGAGGCAGAACTGGTGGAGGCCTTTTCCCGCGCCAGTTCGGAGGCGCAGGCCGCCTTCGGGGAGGGCGGGGTGTACGTGGAGAAGTACCTGGAGGCTCCGCGTCACATCGAGGTGCAGATCCTGGGCGATCAGCATGGCAACCTGGTCCACCTGTTCGAGCGCGATTGCTCCATCCAGCGCCGGCACCAGAAGTTGGTGGAGATTGCCCCGTCGCGCCTCGACGCCTCCCTGCGCCAGCGCATCTGCGAGACGGCCGTCCGCCTGATGCGCCACGCGCGCTACGAGAACGCGGGAACCGTGGAGTTTTTGCTGGCCCCGGACGGGCAGTTCTACTTCATCGAGGTCAATCCGCGCATCCAGGTCGAGCACACCGTGACCGAGCTGGTCACCGGGATTGACCTCGTCCAGGCCCAGATCCGCGTGGCGGAAGGGTATCCGCTCTCGGCGCCGGAGATCGGCATCCACCGTCAGGAGGACATCCAGACCCGCGGCTATGCCATCCAGTGCCGGGTGACGACGGAGGACCCGCGCAACGGGTTCTTGCCGGACACCGGGCGCATCACCACGTACCGTTCAGCGGTGGGCTTCGGCATTCGCCTCGACAGCGGCAACGGCTACGCCGGGGCGCGGGTGCTGCCCTACTATGACTCGCTCTTGGTCAAGATCACCGCCTTCGCCCTGACCTTCGAGGCGGCGGCCGCCAAGATGCACCGCTCGCTCCAGGAGTTCCGCATTCGCGGCGTGAAGACGAACATCCCGTTCCTCGCCAACGTGGTGCGCCATCCGAAGTTCCTCGCCGGCGAATGCGACGTGACGTTCATCGACCACCATCCGGAGCTCTTCCGCTTCCCGCAGCGGCTCGACCGGGGGACGAAGCTGCTCACCTACATCGCCGAGGTGACGGTGAACGGCCAGGGGGACGCGGGCCCGCAGTCAAAGCCGGACCTGCCCGCGCCGCCGGTGCCGGTGTACCGGTACGGGGAACCCCGCCCGCGCGGCACCCGCGATTTGCTGCACGAGCTGGGCCCAGAGGGGCTGTTGCGCCGGGTGCGCCAGGACCGCCGCCTGTGGCTGACCGACACCACCTTCCGCGACGCCCATCAGTCGCTGCTGGCGACCCGCGTGCGCACGCACGATCTCCTCGCCATCGCCGAGGCCACGTCCCGCATCGGGGCGGGCCTCTTCTCGATGGAGGTCTGGGGCGGGGCGACCTTCGATGCCAGCATGCGCTTCTTGCATGAGGATCCCTGGCAGCGCCTCGCGGACCTGCGGGCCGCCATCCCGAACATCCTGTTCCAGATGCTGCTGCGTGGCGCCAATGCGGTCGGGTACAAGAATTACCCGGACAATGTGGTGCGGCGGTTCGTGCAGTTGGCGGCCGAAAGCGGGATCGACGTGTTCAGGATCTTCGACAGCCTGAACTGGCTGCCGAATATGCAGGTGGCCATCGACGAGGTGCGGCAGGCGGGCAAGATCGCCGAGGCGGCCATCTGCTACACGGGCGACATCTTGAACCCCGCTCGCAGCAAATACGACCTCGCCTACTACGTCCGCCTGGCTCAGGACCTGGAGCGGGCGGGAGCGCAGATCCTGGCCATCAAGGACATGGCGGGGCTGTTGCGGCCGTACGCGGCGGTCAAGCTGGTCAAGGCGTTGCGGGATCACGTGGGCATCCCCATCCACCTGCACACCCACGACACCAGCGGCAACGGGATTGCCACGTATCTCATGGCGGCAGAAGCGGGGGTCGACGTGGTGGACGTCGCCATCAGCTCCATGTCGGGCCTCACGTCGCAGCCGAGCTGGAACGCCTTGGTTGCCGCGCTGGAGCGCACGCCGCGGGCGATCCCGGACGACCTGGCGGAACTGCAGCGCCTGTCCGACTACTGGGAGGTGGTCCGGCAGTACTACGGGCGGTTCGAGTCGGACATGAAGACCTCCACGGCGGAGGTGTACCTGCACGAGATGCCGGGCGGCCAGTACACCAACCTCCGGGAACAGGCGCTGGCGTTGGGCATCGGCGACCGTTTCGACGAGGTGAAGCGGGCGTACCAGGAGGTCAACCGGATGCTGGGGGACATCGTCAAGGTGACCCCGTCCTCGAAGATGGTCGGCGATTTCGCCCTGTTCATGGTGCAAAACGGCCTGAGGACCGCCGAAGAGGTGTTGGAGAAGGCGGAGGCGCTCGACTTCCCGGCCAGCGTCGTCGACTTCTTTCTCGGGCACATGGGCCAACCGCCGGGCGGTTTCCCGGAGGACCTCCGGCGGGCGGTGCTCAAGGGCCGCGAGCCTTTGGCGGGCCGCCCGGGGGCGGTGTTGCCCGAGGTGGACCTGGAGGCGGAGCGCGCCGCGTTCGCCAAGCGGATGGGCGTGGCGCCGGATGATCGGCGGCTGATGTCGTACGTGATGTACCCAAAGGTGACGGAGGACCTGTACCATCACCGGGCCCGGTACGGGGATCTCACGCCGCTCGACACGCTGACGTTCTTCTACGGGATGCGGCCGGGTGAGGAGATCACCGTCTCCATCGAGCGCGGCAAGACCCTCGTCATCAAACTGTTGTCGGTGGGCGAGTTGCACCCGGACGGACGGCGAACCGTGTTCTTCGAGCTCAACGGCCAGCCGCGCGACGTGGAGGTGATGGACCGCAGCGCGCCGCAGGCCGCGTTGCAACGGCGCAAGGCCGGGGACGATCCGCATGAAGTGGGCGCCAGCATGCCGGGTACGGTGCTCGCGGTGACGGTGAAACCTGGAGACGCGGTATCGCGCGGGGACCTGTTGCTGGTCACCGAGGCGATGAAGATGGAGATGCAGGTGCAGGCACCCTTCGACGGGGTGGTCGAGGAGGTCTGCTGCCGTCCGGGCGAGGCCGTGCAGCCGGGGGATCTGCTGGTGGTGCTGCGGGATCGGGGGCCGGGAGAGGAATGAGCGAACGGCGCCCGGGACAGACCCTGGCCGGGCGTCCCGGGGGCCTGCGGGGGCGGGGGCGGTCTGCCCCCCAGGCGTCCGCTCCGGCTTTCGCTGGGTCAGTCCGCCAGGCCGGCGGTGTGCGCCCGGCCTGGCTCCGCGTGTTCGGATGTCGCGGTCTCCGATGCGGCATCCGGCACGATGTACTGATAGATGAGGACGTCCTGCCACTGCCCGAACTTGTGTCCCACTTCACGCAGGCATCCGACGTATGTGAATCCGAACCGTTCGTGCAACCGCAGGCTGGCGTCGTTGCCCCGGGAGATGTGGGCCAAGATGGCGTGCAGCCCGATCCGCTGTGCCCGATCCAGGATGTGCTGCATCAATTGGCGGCCCACCCCGCGCCCGCGCTGCTGATGGTCGATGTAGATGGAGATCTCGGCGGTGTACCGGTAACCGGCTTTGCCGCCGTACGGGGACAGCCCGCAATAGCCGAGGACGTGCCCGTCTTCCTCGGCGACCACCAGCGGATAGCGGGGGCCGTGATGCGCGAACCAAATCCGCCGCTGTTCCAACGTCTGCACCTCGAGATCGAAGGTGGCGGTCGTCTCCAGCACGGCTTGGTTATAGATGTTGAGCATCGTCAGCAGATCGTGATAGTGGGCGTCGCGGATGCGCAACACGGTGAGCCCTCCTCGTTCAAGCCTCCAGTTTCACACTACGCCGGAAACGGAAGAGCGTCAACCATTCTTGTGAATTTACTGACCATCATCTTGCTGACCTACGTCGCCGCCCCGGACGGACATCGGCGCAGCCGTGCGCGTGTTCGGTTATAATGACCCCAAAAGGGACGAAGGAGAGAGGAGCATGCCGGGGAGCGGATCCCCTGCGGTCAAACCGGCGCACGGCCACACGGATGCGCATGGGCACCACCACGACGACGTCTTTCACACCCACGCGCCGGCGGGCAAGATGCGGCGCGCGTTCTGGCTGACGGCCATCATCCTGGCGGCGGAGGTGGCCGGCGGTTGGCTCTCGCACAGCTTGGCGCTGTTGTCGGACGCCGGCCACGTCCTCACGGACATCGCCGCCATCGGCCTCGCCTGGTATGCGCTCAATCAGGCGCAGCGCCCGGCCAATGCCCGGATGACCTTCGGCTATCACCGGTCGGGGATCCTGGCCGCGTTGATCAACGCCGTCACGCTGTGGGGTGTGGCCATCGTGATCCTGTTGGAGGCGTACCAACGGTTGCGCCAACCGCAACCCATCATCGGCGGCTGGCTGTTCGCCAGCGCCGCCGTAGGGCTGGCGTTGAATCTGTATTTGGCCTGGGGGATGCGGGACGACCATCAGCTGAATGTGCGCAGCGCCGTCTTGCACATGATCGGCGATGCGGCGGCGTCGGCCGCGGTCATTGTGGGCGGGGCGGTCATGGCCCTCACCGGTTGGTACGTGATCGATCCGCTGCTCAGCGCCGCCATCGCCCTGCTCATCGCCTTCGGCGCGTGGCGCATCGTGCGCCAGACGGTGAACATCCTCATGGAGGGGATCCCGCTAGGCATCGAGCTGGACCGAGTGGTTCAGGAGATGCTCGCGGTGGACGGCGTCCGCTCGGTGCACGACGTGCACATCTGGAGCATCACCAGCGGCCGCAACGCCCTTTCCTGCCACGTGGTGATGGACGGGGACCTGACCATCCGGGAGAGCCAGGCCATCCTCCGTGACATGGAACACCGCTTGGAACACCTGGGCATAGGCCATGTCACCATCCAGACGGAGGACGCCGCCCATCCCCACGAGTCGTCCGTCCTCTGCTGCGGCGGTCAGCGGGAGCATCCTCCCCACTGACCGCCGTCCTCATGCGACCCAGGGTCTCTCCGGCGCCATGCGCCGGGACATCCACTCCGTCAACCGGTACCCGAACACCGCCGTCCCCAAAAACGCCACCGGCATCACCGGGAAGACATACCGGGGAAGCGGGATGAACGGCAGTTGCAAGCCCGCGAGAACGAGCGGAAACCACAGGAGCCACCGGACGTGACGGGCGGCCAGGGTGGCCCACACCAGGCCGGCCGCGCCGAGGCCAACCCACAGGAGATGGAGATTCGCCCACCACTGGTACGGCTCCGTATCGGGGTACCAGGGGGCGCCGAACATCCGCCACAGCTTGTCCACCGTCAACCACTTGAGATACGCCAACGGGTGTTGGGAAAACCCACGGGCCATGTCGTTCAGTGCGAGTTTCACCTGTTCCTGCGCCGTTAGTCCCGGTGGCACGGGCCAGTCGGCCCAATCGGGGATGACGCCGTTCAGCAGCGGGTTCCCCGCGTCATCGCTCGTCAAGATAAGGCGGTGAAAGGTTCGCCAATTGCGGATCCACCACGGCGCCAAGCAGAGCAAAAAGCCAACCAGGGCGCCGCCGAACCGCCGGACCGTCTCCGTCAGGGTGGCTTGCCCGGTGCGCCATCTCCAGCCCAGACACAGGGCGATGGCCGCCAGGTAGGGCAGCGGCGTCGGCCGGACGAGTACGCCCAGCCCCAGCAGCAGCCCCGCAACAAACCATCTCGGGAGGGTGCTGCGCTCCATCGCGCGGCAGAAGGACAGGACAAAAGACCAGAACAGAAAATTGAACAACGTCTCGGTCAGGACAAAGGATGCCGCCTTCACCTGGGGCAGGTACAGCGTCCACAACAGCGCGGCGAGCATCGCCCAGCGCGGCGGACAGAGGCGCATCGCGACCCGGTACAGAAGGAGACTGGTCACGATGGCGAGAGCGGCTTGCACCAATATGGTCATGTGCAATCCAGGCAGACCGAACTCGCCCCATCGCGGGTACACGTGACCCGCCAGCCATTTGCACAAGGCGACGAACAGGGGGTAACCCGGCATCACCTGCGCAGCCGGCGCGGTCGACCAGTAGGTGAGGACGTGCCTTTGCAGCAGCAGATCGGCGGCGTGGTTGTAGTGCACCATGTCCCCCGTCAAGGGCACGTACCGGCTCCGCAGATACATCCAAGCGTGCACGGCGCAGCCGACAGCGACAATCCAGAGAGGCCCGACCGCCTCCCGGAGGCGTGCGGCGCGGACGCGCAGACGCGGCAGGGGCAAGGTGGGTTCCTCCTTCCCGTCCGGATGGATGTTCAAAGATCATGCACAGGTATGGATAAAAATACATAGCACCCCTTCGTGCCGATTTGCTATAGTAATTGGGCGGAATGCAGGCGGCACGCCGTTTCAGGTGCCCATGCAACCCATTCGCTAACCATGTCGAAGTCTACCATACCTTGCATCGTTCGGGAAATCTGCAGGGACCGGCCGGCCCTGGTGTGATACGCCTTGTGTCCGCCGGCCGCTCCCGTTCAGCAGGGAAGGCGACAACCGAGAAGAGGGGGCGTCGGCATCATGAATCTCGATTTCAGCATCATCGCCCCTAGCATCCCGTTTATCTTGAAGGGGATCCTGGTCACGCTTGAGTTCACGCTGACCTCCGCCGTGATTGGGTTTTTGTGGGGGACGTTCCTGTCGATTTTCAAGATTTCGCGATGGCGCTTGCTGCGCGGATTCGGCGTGGTGTACACGTCGATCTTCCGCGGTACGCCGCTGCTGGTGCAGCTCAGCATCGTCTATTTCGCGACGCCGCAGCTGACGGGGTACAACATCTCGCCGTACATGGCCGGCGTCATCACCTTCGGTCTCAACTCTGCCGCCTACATCTCGGAGACCATCCGAGCGGGCATCCTTTCGGTCGACCGCGGCCAGCGCGAAGCGGCCCTCTCCCTGGGGGTGCCCTACCGCCGGATGATGATGGACATCATTCTTCCCCAGGCGGTGAAGAACATCCTGCCCGCGCTGGTCAACGAGAGCATCGCCCTGTTGAAGGACTCGACCCTGGTGTCGACCATCGGCGCCGGCGATCTGCTGAGGCGGGCGGACATCGTGTCGGCCGACACGTACCGGTATTTCGAACCGCTGATCATCGTGGCGGCCATCTACTACGTCATGGTCATCGGTCTCACGTGGGCCGGCAGGCGGTTGGAGAGGAGGTTGCAGCGCAGTGATCGCGGTGAAGAACGTGTCGAAGTCGTTCGGGGCGCTGAAGGTGCTCCGCAACGTGTCGCTTGAGGTGGCCAAGGGCGAAGTCGTCGCCATCATCGGTCCTTCCGGGTCCGGCAAATCCACGCTGTTGCGCTGCATCAACCTGTTGGAGCGGCCCACAGCGGGGCAGGTGTTCGTCGGCGGGGTCGAGCTGACCCACCCGAAGGCCAACGTGATGAAAGTGCGCCAGAACATCGGGATGGTGTTCCAGCATTTTCACCTGTTTCCGCATCTGCGCATGATCGACAACCTGACGTACGCGCCGGTGACGGTCAAGGGGTTGTCGAAGGAAGAGGCCCGCGCGAAGGCGATGGACCTGTTGCGGCGCGTCGGCCTGGAGGACAAGGCGGAGGTCTACCCCGCCACGCTCTCGGGCGGCCAGAAGCAGCGGGTTGCCATCGCCCGCGCGCTGGCGATGGAGCCCGAGGTGATGTTGTTCGACGAGCCGACCTCGGCGCTCGATCCGGAGATGGTCAAGGAGGTCCTCGAGGTCATCCGCTCGTTCGCCCACACGGGCATCACGATGGCCATCGTCACCCACGAGATGGGTTTCGCTCGGGAAGTGGCGGACCGGATCTGCTTCCTCGACGACGGCCAGTTGATTGAGCAGGCGCCGCCGGCGGAGTTTTTCAGCCGGCCGCAGAGCGAGCGCGCCAAGGCGTTCCTGGAGAAATTGTTGTGAGGCGGGTGCCGCCTGCGCGGAGCGCTCGCGTTAGCGCACGACCGGAGCGCAGGCTGTCCTCACCGCCGTCACAGTTCTGTAACATTCGCAGCGCTTTCATCAGGATCGTGCGGATTGACGGAATTCACAGACGTGGGGTACCCTGTACAAAAATCCATATCGGATTCGCATGACTGGCGGGATTGCGAGGGGAACCTCGGGGGAGTGCGAATCTTCACGGGCCATGGGGGGCGGCCGTCTTCGCCCCGGGCCCGTCAGCCGGCCGCCTGGGCGCTCTGACTTGCGAAAGAGGAGTGTTCGGGCGGCTTTTTGCATCCATCACCACGACGGGGGGACACGCGATGAAGGTGTTGGTCGCCGACGACATCTCGAGGCAGGGCCTGGAGAAACTGCGGATTGTGCCGGACATCGAGATTGAGGTGAGGACCGGTTTGTCCGAGGCCGAGCTTGCGCAAGCGGTCCGCGCTGCGGACGCGCTGTTGGTGCGCTCCCAGTCCAAAGTGACGGAACGGGTACTGGAGTCGGCCGGCCGGCTGAAGGTCATCGGCCGGGCGGGTGTCGGCGTCGACAACATCGACGTGGCGGCGGCGACGCGGCGCGGCATCGTCGTGGTCAACGCACCGGATGGCAATACCATCTCGGCGTGCGAGCACACGTTTGCCATGATGATTGGCCTGGCGCGCCATATTCCGAGGGCGCACGCATCGGTCAAGGCGGGCGTGTGGGACCGCAAATCATTCGTCGGGGTCGAGCTGATGGGCAAGACGCTCGCGGTCATCGGGATGGGCCGCATCGGCACCGAGGTCGCCAAGCGGGCCAAGGCGTTCGGCATGAAGGTCGTGGGGTACGATCCGTTTCTGACCGACGACCGGGCAAAGGAGCTCGGCATCGTCAAGGCGGCGCTGGAGGACGCGGTGGCGGCGGCCGATTTCATCACCGTGCACACCCCGCTGACGAAGGAGACGCGCCACTTGATTGACGCGGCGATGTTCGCCCGCATGAAGGATGGCGTGCGCATCGTCAACTGCGCGCGCGGGGGCATCATCGACGAACAGGCGCTGTGCGACGCGCTGGCCGCGGGGAAGGTGGCGGGCGCGGCGTTGGACGTGTACGAGCAGGAGCCGTTGCCGGCGGATCACCCGCTGCGCCGTTTCGACAACGTGATCTTCACGCCGCACCTGGGGGCCTCGACGGAGGAGGCGCAGTTGAACGTCGCCATCGTCGTCGCCGAGGAGGTCGCCAACGTGCTGTTGGGCCGGCCTTTCCGCAATGCGGTCAACCTGCCCTCGCTGGACAAGGAGCTCTCGGACTATCTCGCGCCATACCTGGTGTTGGGTGAGAAGCTGGGCGCCCTGTTGGGGCAGCTCTCGCCGCAGTCCATGGCGGACATCGAGATCGCCTACGGCGGCGAACTCGCCCTCCAGGATGTGTCTTTTCTGTCGCGCACGGTGCTCAAAGGATTGCTCAGCCAGCGGTTCGCGGACGAGGTCAACTACGTCAACGCCCCGACGCTGGCCCAGGAGGCGGGCATCAATGTGCGCGAGGTGAAGCAGCCGAAGAGCACCGTGTTCACGAGCCTGCTGTCCGTCTCCGCCGTCACGCCCCAGGGGCGGCGGCGCGTCGCCGGGACGCTGTACAACGGGGCGGGGGCGCGCATCGTGCAGATTGACGACTACCGCATCGACATGCTGCCCGAAGGGCGGATGATCTACACCGAGCACGTGGATCGCCCGGGCATGATTGGCCGCATCGGCATGATCCTGGGCGAGGCGGACATCAACATCGGCTCCATGCAGGTCGGCCGGCGGGACACCGGCGGCCAGGCGGTGATGCTGCTCTCCGTCGACAAGCCGGTGCCGTCCGAGGTGTTGGACGCCATCGGTCAGATTGCGGGCATTCATACCATCCGCAGCATCGAGCTGTGACGGCTGGGGGAGGAATGGAGATGGCTTGGGAAGACAGGCGCGGGGTGTACAATTTCAATCCGGGGCCGGCGGCGCTGCCGGAAGAGGTGTTGCGCCGGGCGCAGGAGGAGCTGCCGAGTTACGGCGGGGGCGGCCTGTCGGTCCTGGAGATGAGCCACCGCAGCAAGGCGTACGACGAGATCCAAGCCCGGGCGGAGCTGGGGCTGCGGCGGCTGCTCGGGATCCCGGACAGCCACAGGGTGCTGTTCCTGCAGGGAGGCGCGAGCCTGCAGTTCGCGATGGTGCCGCTCAACTTCATCCCCGAGGGCGGTGCGGCCGGGTACGTCGTGACCGGCAGTTGGGCCGAAAAGGCGTATCAGGAGGCGGACAAGGTCGGCTGCCGGGCGGTCGTCGCCGCGAGCACCAAGGAGGAGGGATACCGCCGGATCCCGTCGTGGACCGAGGTGCAGGCGGACGCCGCCTGGGCTTACGTGCACATCACCACCAACAACACCATCGTCGGATCCCAGTGGCAGGATTTGCGCCACTCGTTGTCGATCCCGCTGGTCGCCGACATGTCGAGCGACATCTGCTCCCGCCCGGTGCGGGTCGAGGACTTTCACCTGATCTACGCCGGGGCTCAGAAGAACATCGGGCCGGCCGGGGTGACGGTCGTGATTGTCCGCGAGGACTGGCTGGCGCAGGCGGAGGAGATCGCCAAAGCGCGCAAACTGCCGACGATGCTGCGGTACGCGGTGCATGCCAAGAACGATTCGCGCTACAACACCCCGCCGGTGTTCGCCGTGTATCTGGTGGCGCTGGTGGCGGAGTGGACCCTGGAGCAGGGCGGGCTGACGGCGATGGAGGCGCGCAACCGGGAGAAGGCGGCGCTGGTGTACGGGGCCATCGACGAGAGCGACGGGTTCTACCAGGGCGTGATTGATCCCCCGAGCCGCTCGTGGATGAACGCCACCTTCCGCATCGCCGACGCGGAGGTGAAGAAGCGGTTCCTGGAGGAGGCGAAGGAACAGGGCTTCATCGGCCTGAACGGTCACCGGTCGGTGGGCGGTATCCGTGTGTCGATGTACAACGCCGTCCCAGTGGAGGCGTGCGCGAAGCTGCGCACATTCATGGACGACTTCCGCCGCCGGTATCGCTGAGCAAGCGTACGGCTCAGGGGGCTCAGGCCCGGGACCTTGTGTACGCGGCGGACGCGGGCCGGGGTCGGTCGAAGCGGATCGCATCCGCCACGGCGCGGCGCATGCCCGGTCCGCGTGAAAAAGGGAGGTACCCCCGTTTGTACAAAACCATCCTGTTTGACGTCGACGGCGTCATGCTGTCAGAGGAACACTACTTCAACGCATCCGCGCTGACGGTGTGGGAGCTGCTCTGTTCTCCCCGCTTCCTCGGTCTGCCCGCCGGTGCGCTGCCCGCGCCGGTGCCCGATCCGGCATCCGAAGTGGTGCGCCAGGTGCGCCAGGCCGTGTTCGCCGGGGACGAGGTGCTCGACTTCATGAAGCGCATGGGCGTCAATTCCAACTGGGACATGGTGTTCTTTCAGTTCTCGTGCCAGTTGCTCGACGTGCTCGAGCGGGCCGCGGCGAGCGGCCGTCCGGTGAAGGCGTGGCTGCCGGATCACTGGGACGAAGCGGCCGTACGGGCCTTGGGTGAGCGATTGTCTGAGCTGCCCGCGGCGTGGCGAGCGCTGGACTACACCTCCTTCCTGCGGCGATTCGCGCGCTGCCAGGGAAGTGCCGACCTATTCGCAGCCATCGGGGGCGCCTTCGCGCGTCTGAAGGGGCAGGACGTCTGGCCGCAGGCGGAGATGCGGTCCCTGTGGCAGGTGGCTCGGCACACCTTCCAGGAGTGGTACCTGGGCGACGAGTACAACGACGGGGCGCCGACGGGCAAACGGGGATTCGTCACCCAGGAGGTGCCGTTGGCGGACCCGGACGCGATGCGCCGGCTGTTCACGCGCCTGCGCGACGCGGGGGTGCGCCTCGGCATTGCGACCGGCCGCCCACACATCGAGACGCATGTACCGCTGACGCAGCTCGGTCTGTTGCCCCTGTTCGATCCCGCCGGTGTCACGACAGCCACCGATGTGGTGGCGGCGGAGGAGCGGTACCCGGGCGCGCGGCCTTTGTCCAAGCCGAACCCGTTCTCCTATCTGCGCAGCTATCTGGGCACGGCGGACTCCGGTCTGGTCATCGGGTGTCCGCTACCGCTGCCGGAGCCGGCCGCGAAGTCGGTCCTGGTGGTCGGCGATTCGGTGGCGGACTGGATGGCTGCCCGCACGGCGGGGTTCGATTTCGCGGCCGTCCTGACGGGGCTGACCGGGCAGGCGGCGCGAAAGAAATTCGAAGAACTCGGCTGCGAGTACATTCTCGACGACATCCTGGGCTTGGAGCGAGCGTTGTTGGATTCTGCGCATACGGATGCCGTGCACTGACCACGCTACCCTCAGGAACGATCCGCCGTGCGCCGGGGACACATCCGGCGGAACGGAGCGGATGGCCGGGAGGGGTCGTCATGCGCAGGCTTTCCATGACCGTGACCGGCGCCCTGTGCGCCGCTTTGTTGTGTCTGACGTGCGGCTGCCAGACGCACAGCCCGAGCGCGATGCGGGCATGGAACTCCGTGGGAGCCACCGGTACCCGGGCGGGCGGGGCGAACATCCTCGCGACGTCACAGTGGATGCAATCGGATCCGGCTCACCGGACGGTGGACCTGACGCTGGTGGCGGGGCGAAACCGGGAGAACAACTTCAACGGCTATCCCAACGGGACGATGACCGTCGCTATCCCACCGGGCTGGACGGTGCGCGTGCACTACCGCAACGAGAGCAAGACCGCGCCGCACAGTGCCGTCGTGGTGCCGTTCGCGGAGCGGACGGGGGGCTGGAAGCCGGCGTTTCCGGGAGCGCACACGCCGAGCTTCGCCGTCGGCACTCCGCCGGGCGGCGCCGCGGACTTTCGCTTCATCGCCAATCGCCCCGGCCGGTACGCCGTGGTGTGCGGGGTGGCCGGGCACCGGGACAAGGGCATGTGGGCGGCGCTGACGGTCGCCAACGACGTGGTGACGCCGCGCATCTACGTGTCGTTCGAGGGATAGGAGGGACGGCCAATGGACCCAACGGAGCCGATGGGACGTACGGACGGAAGGGATGCCGTCACGGAGGATAGGCCGCTGTCGCCAGGTGATCGCGAGCCATTACGCGCCCGTCCTCCTTTGGACCTGCCGGCCGAGCGGCGGGTGTCGGTGACGCTCGAGGAGCTGCAGGCGCTCGATGAAGTGGCGCCGTGGGAAGAGTACCTGTTCACGCCGACGGGTGAGCGGATTCCGAAGGAGGTCACGGACGAGGACGTATGAGTACAGCAACGTGAGGGACGTGGCCTGCCGGACGGCGGCACGTCCCTCTTGGCGATCTCGGGGGTTACCATTTGTACCGCTCGGCCAGCGACTCCAACTGTTCAAACAGGACACGCTGTTCGTCGGCTGACAACGGACCGAGCGGGGCACGCACATGTCCGCCTGTCAGTCCGCGAAACGCCAAGGCCTCTTTGAACAGGGACAGTCGGGCACCGGCGCGGAAGATGCGCACCAATTCCGCGATGATCTTCTGCTGTCTCTGCGCCTCCTGCAATTGCCCCGCCCAATACGCGTGGAACAGGCGCACGTACGGTTCAGGAAAGACGTTGGAGCACCCCGATACGCTGCCTTGGATGCCAAGCGTCAGACCGGGCAGGACGAGGTGGTCCGGGCCGAGCATGACGGTCAGGTCGTCCCCTGCGGTGAGCAGGATGTCCTGCAGTTCTGTCAGTTGATCGGAGCTGTATTTCAGCCCTCGGATGTTCGGTGTCTCATCGAGCAGACGTTTGATCAATTCCGGCGTGACGGCGTTTCTCGCGTTGGACGGGATGTGGTACGTGAAGATAGGGAAGTCTTCCGGCACAGCCTGGGACAATGCGACGTAGTGTTGGAACAGTTCCGACGGTCCCAAATGAAAGTAGTACGGGGTGACCGCGGCGACCGCCGAGGCTCCGACAGATGCCGCGTGGCGCGCCAGTTCTATGGTCTCCTCCGTGCGCACGTGTCCGACGTGCACGATGACCGGGACGCGGTTGTTGGCGGCGCGTACGACAAACTGCGCGACTTGTTTGCGCTCCTCGACGGACATCAGAATGCCCTCGCCCGTCGTCCCCAACGGGAACAGCCCGTGTACCCCTTTGTCGATCAGGAACTCCAGCAGCGCTTCAAAAGCGGTGTAATCGACTTTCCCATCCGCCGTGAACGGGGTGATCAGCGCCGTGTACACGCCGCGGTGATTCAGGTCCATGTCGTATCCTCCTCGTGTGGTGGGTTGCGGTTTATCTCATGCGTGGTCTTCAATCGGACGTCTCAAGAACACACCATAACTGATGGCGGCCACCACGAGCAGACATGCCCCCACGACGAACACCAGATTGAAGGAATCCGTCGCTTGGACGATGAGGCCCGTCACAATGGGCGCTAGCGAGGCACCCAGAAATCCGCCGAAGTTCTGGATGGCACCGAGAGACGCCACCTGCTCCGACGGCGCGATGTCGGCGGCCAGTGTCCATATCACCCCGGATGGCAGGGCGGCCGCGAAGTAACCGATGGCCAGCAGCACGATGCACATGACGATGTCGGATACGAACGGCACCGGAGCGACGGCCAGCGCAGCCAGCACAGCACCGCCCACAATCGGGATCTTCCGGGCCGTGACCGGTGGATAGCCGCGGCGAATGAATGCGTCGGAGATCACCCCGCCCAATGGCACGCCGACGATGCCGCACAAAAACGGGATGGACGCTACCCAGCCGGTGTGCAGAATGCGCAGATGCCGGCTCTTCTCCAAATAGCCGGGCAACCACGTGAGGTACACCCAAACCGTGAACACCACGCCGAAGTTGCCGATGATCATGAACCAGGTGGACGGATGGCGGAAGAGGGAAAGCCAGCTGCGCCGGGTCGAAGGTGCGGGCGCGGACACCGCCGGATCGGACGCCGGCGACGGTTCGGCAGGCATGCCGGGGCGGTCGCGGTACACGAGCAGCCAGGCGATCATCACGACAAACCCCACTGCCCCGATGCACATGAACATGCCGCGCCAACCCAACGACAACATCAAGAGGGTCAGCAGTGGCGGGGCAATGCCGTTGGCGATCTGCGACCCGGTGTTAAACATGGAGGTCGGCAGGCCGCGTTCTTCCTTCGAAAACCAGCGCTCGGTCACCTTGAGGCCGCAGGTGAAGAAGGGGGACTCCGATATGCCGAGCAGGATGCGCATGGTCAACAGGAACGAAGGCGTCCTGGAGAATCCGCTGATGAAGGTGACGAGCGACCAGAGACCGGAAGCCCACGCAAACAACCGGCGTGGACCGAGCCGGTCGACCAGCCAACCGGCGGGCAGGTTGGCCAAGGCGTACGGCCACAGAAACGCGGAGAGCAGGACGCCCATCTCTGCCGGGGAAAGATGAAACTCTTTCGAGATCAGCGGATTGGCGATGCTCAGATTGGCGCGATCCAGATAGTTGACCACCGCGCCGACCAGCAGCAACACGACGAACCACCATCGCAACGTGGACGGCCGTCTGTGCAGGACGAGGTGCTCCTCAGTTGGATGCAATGCCCTCATTTGGCCACCATCCTCCTAGCCTTGCCGGGTCGTGTCCCTGTGCACGATCCGCAGGGGATGTTCAATGGACATGAGTTCTTGCGAGGGATGCAGAATCTTCTGTAGCAGCATGTCGGCCGCTTGTGCGGCCATCGTCTCGACAGGCAGATCCACCGTCGACAGGCTGGGCACCGTGAACTGGGTGAACTCCTGGTTGTCGAATCCAATGACTTCACAGTGCTCAGGGACTTTCATTCCACATGTGTTCAAGGCGCACAAGGCGCCCATAGCGACCTGGTCGCTCAGACAGAGGAGCGCCGTGGGCCGAAGGCCCGATTGAACCAATTGCATGACGGCTTCGTACCCGCCGACCTCATGAAACGGGCAGTAGATCAACGAGTGCCTGGGCGCGTCGGGAGCAGAGTGAAGAAAGTGCACGATGCCATGCACACGGTCTTGGATGGCTTGTGATGAGACGTCAGGAACGAGGACGGTCAGCTGCTCATGGCCATGGGCGGTCAGTTGTCGGGCCATCTCGCAGCCGGCGCCGAAATTGTCTGCCGTGACGTACGGGTACTTCTGGGAGTGCCGATGGAACAACACCACTGGAACGGCCGGATCGAGGCTGTGTATGTACGCGTCGTCCTCTCTCGTCGTGTTGGCCAAGATGGCGCCGTTGAACGTGCTCGCTTCGACCAGCCCCCGAACGTCGCGGAGCCTCCCGCTTTCATAGGTTTCGACCATCAATTCCACACGTGGTTCCGAGATCGTCCGGATATGTTCCTGAATGCCGGTCAGAATCCGGCCAATCAAGCCGACGCGGGTGTCCACCGGCCACAATACAGCGATGGTGACCGTCCGTCCGGCGTTTCCGCGTAGCCTGCGCGCCGCCATGTTCGGCACGTAACCGACTTCTTGGGCGGCCTGAAGCACTCGTTCCCGTGTCCTGACGGAGATCTGCACGCTCCCAGCTTTTTGGTTGAGCACGAGCGACGCCGTCGCTACAGAGACGTTTGCGGCCTTCGCGACATCCCGGATGGTCGGCGATGTCACCACCTCCTCGCCGTGAATCGTTCTACGTAAATCGTTTTAGGTCGCCTTCATGATAAATAGGATTTGAATGAATTGTCAATGGATTTCGACGTATACGATGGAGGTTTGTACCTGGGCGGCGATTGCGTTAGTGTATGAGTAGCTTGGACGGCGCGCGGTTGCGCTGTATCTGCATCCAATCCCTCCGGCGGGGGGCGCCGGATTGAAAAAGGAGTCGCGGATCGATGAACGAAGCGGTTGAGACGTTGGAAGGTTGGTACGCGCTGCACGACATGCGGCGGATCGATTGGAAGGCGTGGCGGTCCGTCTCCGCCCAGGAGCGCGCCCGGGCGGTGGACGAGCTCATCGCCCTGACGCGGGCGTTCGCCGAGGTGGAAGGACAGCGCAAGGGGGCGTATGGCCAGTATCACATGGCCGGACACAAGGCGGACCTGATGTTCTTGCACATGCGCCCGACCATTCAGGAGTTGAACGAGGTCAAGGCGCGCTTTCAGAAGAGCCGGTTCGCCGATTTTACCGAACCCACCTATTCCTATGTGTCGGTCGTCGAGCTTTCCAGCTATCTGGCCAAGCCGGGGGTGGATCCCGACACGGACCCTTACCTGCAGGGACGCCTCAAGCCGGTCCTGCCGAAGACGGAATACGTCTGTTTCTATCCCATGAACAAGCGCCGGCAGGGCGAGGACAACTGGTACATGCTTCCGATGGAACAACGGCGGGAGATGATGAAGAGCCACGGCTTGATTGGCCGCAAATACCACGGGAAGGTGACGCAGATCATCACCGGATCGGTGGGCCTGGACGACTGGGAGTGGGGAGTCACGCTGTTCGCGGACGATCCGCTGCAGTTCAAGAAACTCGTCTACGAGATGCGCTTCGACGAGGCCAGCGCCCGGTTCGGGGAGTTCGGCGGCTTCTACGTCGGAAACCGCCTGGGCGACGAAGGGCTGGCGCGGCTGCTCCACCTGGAAGCGCGCTGAAAGGGGAGAGGGGGATGTACCGAGGTTTCATCGTCGCCGGCGGGATCTTCGGATTCCTGGCGGTCGCTCTGGGGGCGTTCGCGGCCCACGCGCTCAAGCAGCGCCTGAGCCCGGACCGGCTCGACGTCTTTCAGACCGGTGTCCACTACCAGGCGACGCACGCGCTGGCGTTGCTCTTGGTCGCCGCGCTCGCCGCCGTGCTCGGCGGGTCCAGCCTGTTGATGTGGGCCGGGTGGCTGTTCGTCGCCGGCATCATCCTGTTCTCCGGCAGCCTGTATGCGCTCACCCTGACGGGCGTCGGGGCCTTCGGCGCCATCACCCCGGTGGGCGGGCTGTGTTTCCTCGCCGGATGGCTGATGGTTGTCCTCGCCGGCCTGCGCGCCGGCTGATGGAGTCCGGCAGGGAGCGACGGCATGGGGGCGCCGCTCCGGCCCGTCCCGGGCACCGGCATGGGGGCCGTCCGGCCCGCTCGCCGGTCGCCCGGTCAGAAGACGGGCACCCCGAAGCGCTCCAGCAGGTCGGCCAGGAGGCCAACGGGCAGCCCGACCACGGTGAAGTAGTCTCCTTCAATGCGCTGGACGAGCGTCGCTCCATACCCCTGAATGGCGTACGCGCCCGCCTTGTCCATCGGTTCGCCGGTTCGGACGTAGCGGCGGATGCGCTCCTCCGGGAGAGGCCGCATGGTCACCTGCGTGACGGAGTGGGCGATCTCCTCCCGGCCGCTGGGGTGGTGGCGGACACACAGGCCGGTGTACACCTCGTGGGTGCCGCCCTGCAGCCGTGACAACATGGCGATGGCCTCGGCCTCGTCTGCCGGTTTGTTCAAGTATGTTCCGTCGATCACGACGGTGGTGTCCGACCCGATGACCAGGGCCGGGGCCTCGCCCCGTGTCGCCAGACGGGCGGCCACGGCCCGCGCCTTGCGCGCGGCCAGGGTTTCCACGTACTGGGCGGGCGGGATGCCCGCGGAGACATCTTCGTCCACGTGGCTCGGCATGACCTCGAACTGGAGGCCGAGGGATGCGAGCAACTCCTGGCGCCGGGGCGACCCGGAGGCGAGGATGATCGGGATCGTGGGTGTGGACAATACGGGCATCGGCATCACCTGGGATTTCGTTGCGTTTGAACTGAGCATACCACATTGGGGAAAAAACGGGCCGCCCGGCGAACGCCGCCGGACGGCCCCGGTGGGCGATGTTCACGTGCGGCGCTGAAACGCCGACTCGTCCTGGATCTCTTCGTGGAAACCCTCGATGGCGGCTTCGCGGCGCTCGTTCTTCGCTTCCAACGCCGCCTTGTCCCCGGGTCGCATCTGTTCTCCGTGGGCCTTCAAGAAGTCGCGGGTCTCGCGGAGATTGGCCATGGTGTTCTGAATGGCATCGGCGATGCGCTCGACATTGTCCGAACGATCATCCGGTTTCGGCATCTTTTGGACCTCCTCGCTGTTGGGTGAACACGCGTATTCTGTGCACCCGGGGCCGGGTTATGCGAAGCCGGTGAACCGGGACCCCTCGGACCCTTCCCAAGCCGGGGACCTTGTGTTATGCTCTCTGAACTGAGGAAATTGCACAGGAGGTCATCATGCAGACACTGCTTCGGATGGCCGTCGATTACCGGGATGCCATCACAGGCGCGCACCGCAATGTCCGCCTGTTCTTTTTGGCTGCTTTTTTGTCGCAAATGAGCGGCGGTTTCACCAGCATTCTGTACAACTTGTATATCAAGAGTCTGGGCCTCCCGGACACGGTCGCGGGTGCGTACGTGTCGGCCTCGTCTCTGGCGGGGGTTATCTCTCTGGTGCCCGCGGGGATCATCAGCGATCGCCTGGGCCGCAAACGCACCATTGTCGGTGCGGGCCTGATCAGCGCGGTGGTATCCGTCGGGCAGGTGTTCGTGACGGACCCGTTTTGGATCGTTGCAAGCGCTTTTGTGAACGGCATGGTGCAGTCGGTGATCTGGGTCTCCATCCTGCCGTTTCTCGCCGAGAACACGGCGCAGGAGGAGCGCTTTCATCTGTTCAGCGTGAACTTCGCCATCGGGTTGGTCGCGCAGGTGCTCGGCAGTTTTGTCGCTGGCTCCCTCGCGCAGGGATTGGGCGGGTATCTCGGGCCGGTGTGGTCGATTCGCGCCGCGCTGTTGGTAGGCGGGGTGTTCGCCATTGCCGCCGTCATCCCGTTCTCGCGCACGGAGGAAACGAGGCGTTCCGACCAAACGGTGGCGGGTCATTCGGCACGCCGCGCCGGATTGCGGGAGATGTGGCCGCGTCTCGTGGCGGAGCGGGAGCAGCTCGCGCTGATTGTGAAATTCAGCATTTGCGCCGCGCTGATTGGGTTTGGCGCGGGCCTCGTGATTCCGTATCTCAACCTGTACTTCGCCGAGCGGTTTCATATGGCCAAGGCCGGGATCGGCCTGGTCATCGGCTTGGCGCAGGCGTGCACCGCGCTGGCGATGTTCGTCGGGCCCGCCTTGGCCAAGCGCTTCGGACCCGTTCGCGCGGCGGTGGGATTGCAGATGGCCTCTATCCCGTTTCTGCTCATCACCGGGTGGGCGTCCAACGTCTGGCTGGCCTCGGGTGCGGTCATTATCCGAAATGCCCTCATGAACTCCGCCAGCCCCATCCAGGACTCGGTGATGATGGCGTTGGTTCACGAGGACGTCCGCGGCCTGGCCGTCAGTCTGGGACAGACGTTGTGGACGCTGGGCTGGGCGGTGATGGGACCGGTGAGCACCCAGATGGTGCACCTGTACGGCCCGTACACGGGCTACGCCATCGCGTTCAGCGGGACGGCCCTGCTCTACCTGCTGGGATCGGCCCTGTACCGGGTCTGGTTCGGTCGGTACGAATCCAAGGTGTACGCGCCTGCGGCCGACGCCGCGGCACTGTGACGGAAGGCGGCCCGACGTTCCGACGTCCGTCGGGTGCCGTTCGACGAGCTCAGGCGGCTCGTGGGACGGGCCCGGCGGGCGCTTCGCAGGCATTGGCCTCAGTCAACGTCGCTCGTGCATAACGATGCCCCTCACGCGGTGAAGATACCCTTGTCGGTTTCCTGGATTCGTGATAGATACAAGAGGGTATGTCTTGACGTGAGGGGGATGCACGTGCGCCTGTTGCGCGCAATTCCACTGTCCGTTCAGCACGTGTTCGCGATGTTCGGATCGACGGTCCTGGTCCCGTATCTGACCGGGCTCGATCCCGGTTCCGCCCTGATTGCCAGCGGCGTCGGCACCCTGGTGTTCCACGGGATCACGCGAGGCAAGGTGCCGACGTACCTGGGTTCTTCGTTCGCTTTCATCGCCCCGTTGACGTTATTTGTGAGCAAGCATCACTCGCCCGGCCAGGCGGTGGCCGGGTTGCTCGCCGTGGCCGTCATGTACGCGCTGGTGTCGTTGCTCGTGACCGCGGTCGGCTTTCAGCGGATCCGCCGGGCGATTCCGCCGGTGGTCGTCGGTCCGGTGGTGTCCATCATCGGCCTGGCCCTAGCCAATACGGCGGTCTCACAGATGGCGGCCGTCCGCTGGGACGTGGCCCTGGTCAGCCTCCTCGCGGCCATTGTCGCGTCGCTGGCGGGGACGCGCCAGATGCGCATCGTTCCGATTCTGGTCGGCATCTTCATCGGGTACATCTACGCCTGGGTGCGCGGCGCGGTCGACTTTTCTCCGCTGCACGCGGCGCCGGTGGTGGCCCTGCCGCATTTCACCGCGCCGGACGTGACGCTCGAAGCCATCCTGGCGATGGCCCCCATCGCGCTCGTGACCATGATTGAGGATCTCGGCCATATGTTCGTGTTGAACGAAATCGTCGGCCGGGACGTCACGAAGGATCCGGGCTTTCCGCGCATCCTCATCGGCAACGGGGTGGCGACGGCGCTTTCGGCGTTCCTCGGGGGCCCCGCACAGACCACCTACGCAGAGAACCTCGGCGTGCTGGCCATCACGCGCCAGTTCTCCAGCCGCATCATCCAGGGGGCGGCGGTCATCGCCATCCTGCTCGGACTGTTCGGGAAGGTGGGGGCGCTCATCCACACCATCCCGGTTCCCGTGATGGGCGGGATCAGCATCCTGTTGTTCGGGATGATTGCGGCGATGGGCATCCGCCACGTGATTGAAGAGAAGGTCGACCTGACGAACATGAAGAACCTCATCGTCGTCGCCGTGATCTTCATCGTCGGCGTCGGGTATCCGAACAACGGGATCGCGTACGCCACGCTGGCCGGGCTGCTGGTGCACTGGCTCTTGCCCGATTTCAACCGCAGGTCCCAAGACGCCCGTTGAGGCGGGCCGCCGCGACGCGATCCCGGCTGCCATGACACATATGCGTTCACCGAAGGGGCGGGCGCCTCAACGCCGCCCCTCCTCTCTACTTTTCGGAAGCCTTCTGGTATTCTAACCGTTGGATGTTCCGTCATCCGAAACGATGGGGGCTGAGGAGGCTCAGGTATGAACTGGAGAGCACAGGTACAGGACAAGTTGCCAGAAGCCATCGCGATGCTGCAGCGCTACTGCCGGCAGCCGAGCATCTCGGCGCAGGGGGTGGGCATTGCCGAGACGGTCGCCATGGTTCGCGAGATGATTGAGAACCTGGGCGGAGAATGCCGGGTCCTCGACGACTGCGGGGGCAATCCGGTGGTGTACGCCAGTTTCGAACCGGGGCCGAACGGGAACCCGAACCGGACGCTGTTGTTTTACAACCACTACGACGTGCAGCCGCCCGAACCGGTGGAGGAGTGGACGGTGCCGCCGTTCGGGGCCGAGATTGTGGACGGGAAGCTGTACGCCCGCGGGGCGGCCGACAACAAAGGGGAGTTGGTCGCGCGGCTGAACGCCATCGCCCTGCTGAAGGAGAACGGGGGCCTGCCTTGCCGGGTGAAGTTCCTCATCGAGGGCGAGGAGGAGATCGGATCGCCCGCGCTGCCCAGGTATCTGGAGAAATACGCCGATCTGTTCCGGGCGGACGCCTGCATCTGGGAGTTCGGCGGCAAGAACCAGTATGAGCAGGTGGAGCTGGTGGCGGGCATCAAGGGCATGTGCTACCTGCAGTTCTGGTGCTACGGGGCGGACGTGGATGTGCACTCGTCCATGGGGGCGGTGCTCGACAACGCGGCGTGGCGCCTGGTACACGCCCTGGCGACCCTGAAGTCGGCGGACAACCGAATCCTGGTGGAAGGTTTCTACGACGACGTGGTGCCCCCGACCGAGGCGCTCAAGCGCATCGCGGACGAGCTGCCGGTCGAGGACTTGAAGTCCCTCTACGGTCTGCGCCGACCGCTCATCACCGGAGACGCCAACCCGAACTACGCGCTGCTGTTCGAGCCCACCATGACCATCTGCGGGATTGAGAGCGGCTACACGGGCGAGGGCAGCAAGACGGTGCTGCCCAAGCGGGCCCAGGCGAAGGTGGACTGCCGCCTGGTGCCGAACCAGGACCCGGACGACATCCTGCGCAAGGTGCGGCGCCACCTGGACAAGCACGGGTTCACGGACGTCGAAGTGACGCAGATCAACGGCGAGCGGGCGTACCGCTCGAACCTGGATCACCCGTTCGTCCAGATGGTGGTCGACACCGCCAAGGCGGCGTACGAGACGGAGGTCGTCCTGCACCCGAACTCGGCCGGGACGGGGCCGATGTACCCGTTCGGTGAGTTCCTGGGCATGGATCTGCCGATTGTCTCCACGGGCTGCGGCTGGTGGAACTCGCGCGCGCACGCGCCGGACGAGTCCATCCGCGTCGCCGATTTTGAACGCGGCATCCTGCACATGGTGCTGCTGATGGAGCGGTTTGGCGCGGACGTATGAGCCGCTCCCTGTGGTTGTACTACATCAGCGAAGTGTTTCTCAGCGCCGGCATCGGCGGCGTGGGGTTCGCTCAGCCGTTCTTTTTCCGCGCGCAGGGGTTGGATGATGCGCACATCGGCCTGCTCTTCGCCACGACCTCGTTCTCCGCGGGGCTGTGCGGGCTGTTGCTGGGATCGGTGGCCGACTGGCTGGGCGCCTCCCGGGTCTTTAAGCTGGCGACGCTCATCATCCCGCTCTCCTACGTCCTGACGGGGATCAGCCAGGGGTGGGCCGCGTGGCTCGTCTGCGCGGCCTTCACGGGGCTTGGCAACGCCCTGTTGACGACGACCGAGAACGTGGTGTTGACCTCGCTTCAACGGGGCAAGGAGCGGGCCGGGGTCCTCAGCCGTTTCGTCGCGCTGTACATGGGCGCCATGGGGTTCGGGGCGGTCGCGGGCGGGTTTCTCAGCGCCTGGACCTCCTATCGCACGGCGTTGCTCGGGGCGGCGGGCGTGGCGATGGCGGCGCCCGTCCTCCGTGCCTTCGTCCGCGCGCCGGACGCCCGGGCGCCGCACGCGTTCCGCCTGCCGAACGGCCGGATCCTGGCGATGAGCGTGTATACCCTCCTGTTTGGGATTGCGTTCGGCCTGTTCAACCCGTTCGCGACCCTGGTGTTGAACGGTGTGTTCCACGCGGGGGACCGGCTGACGTCCACGGTGTCGGCCCTGTCCACGTTCATGATCTCGGCGAGTGCCCTGGCGGTCGCGGGCTTGGTGCGCCGGCTGCGGTACGGGAACACGCTCGCCCTGAGCTTCGGTTTGGCCGCCGGGCTGACGCTGGCCCTGTCGTTCGCGGGGCAGCCGCTGGTCTTCAGCGCCCTCTTTCTGCTCCGGGCCGGGGTCATGAACATTCCCGGGCCGCTGGTCGACGCGGTATTCCTCGAGCACACCCCGCCCACGGAGCACGCGCAGATGTTCGGGGTGCGGGTGTTTGGCAACAGCCTCGGGAATGCCATCGGATCGTCTCTCGGCGGCGTGGTCCTCTCGACCTCCGGGCACCGGGGGATGCTCTGGGCCTCCTCGGCCATGCTGGCGGCGGCCGGCGGCTACGCCCTGTGGCTGCTGCGCCGCGTGACGCGGGGCGCGCCTCGGCGTGCGCCGGTGCCGGAGCGGCCGGCGGGATCGGCGTGAGCGCAGGAGATGCGGGAGTTCAGGCCCGCAGCGACAGGGCGCGCCCGGCGGCACACGTGCCCGCCAGATGGCCGGTGGAGAAGGCGACGGTAATGTTGTAGCCGCCGGTGTGCGCGTGGACGTCCATCACCTCGCCCGCGAAGAACAGCCCCCGGCAGATCTTGGATTCCATCGTGCGCGGGTCAATCTCTTTCACCGACACGCCGCCGCCGGTCACGGTCGCCTGCGCCAGCGGCAGCGTCCCGGTGACGCGGACCGGAAACGCCTTGAGCAGCCGGGCCAGGCGCTCGAGGTCGGCGTTGCGGGCATTGGCCAACACTTGGTCGGCCGGGATCCCCGCCCGCTCGACCATCACCTCGGCCAGCCGGTCCGGGAGAAGGGATTCCATCACGGTGCGAACCCGTCTGCGGGGTTCCGCCTGGCGGCGATCCGCCCAATCCGACATCAGATCGGCCATGGACCGCGCCGGCAGGGTGTCGATCTCGACGGTCAATGCCACCCCCGGGGCGCGCCGGCGGGCCGTGGAGACGTAGTGGCTGCACCGCAGCGCCACCGGGCCGCTGAGGCCGAAGTGGGTGAAGAGGAGGTCTCCTTGTTCCTCCGTCAGGCGCTTGCCGCGGCCATCGCGCACGGTCGCGGTGATGCCGCGCAGGGAGATGCCCTGCAGACGGCGTTCGCGGATGAACGGCTCGTCGCTGGTGAGCGGGACCTCGGTGGGATACGGATCGACAATCGTGTGGCCGAGGCGGCGGGCCCACGGGTAGGCGTCGCCGGTGCTGCCCGTCTTCGGCACGCTGCAGCCGCCGGTGGCCACGACCACCGACCGTGCGCGCACCTCGCCGCCGCTGCGCAGACGCACCCCCCGGATCTCGCCGTCCTCCGCCAGCAACCCGCTGACCGGACAATCTTCCCACACCTCGGCCCCTGCGTCATAGACCTTGTTCACCAACGCCTTCACGACCGTCTCCGCCTTGTCCGAGACGGGGAACACGCGCCCTCGGTCCTCCACTTTGAGCCGGATGCCCAGGGATTCGAAGAAGCGCCGCACGTCTTCGTTGGAAAACCGGTGCAGGGCGGAGTACAGGAAGCGCCCGTTGCCGGGGATGTTCTTCATCAGTTCCGGCAGAGGCTTGGCGTTCGTCACGTTGCAGCGGCCGCCGCCGGAGATGCCCAGTTTGCGCCCGAGGCGGTGGCCTTTTTCAATCAAGAGCGTGTCGGCGCCGGCTTCGCACGCGGCGATGGCGGCCATGAGTCCGGCCGGGCCGCCGCCGACCACGACGACGTCGCGTACGGATGCGGATGAGGCAGATGGCAAGGACACGGTGTCACCTCGTCGACGTATCGGTGTCGATTCCGTCCCCGGTATCGGGCACGGATCGATTTGTGGTCTGTGCAATGCCCGCGGTCTTCCAAAAGTCTACGTGTTCGAACCGAACCGCGATCCGGTGCACGGCAAGAGGGCCGCGCCGCCGGGGGATCGGGCACACGTCGAGTGTACGGGACGCGCCAAGGCGAATCAAATCTTCTCTCTTGCCGGGACACGACGGGCCTGATATTCTAATGATAGAAACCGGTTTCAGGGAACGGTTTCAATTTCATCGCGCCTGCTTGTCCGGATGGCGCGGCCGTTCGGAGAGGAGGGAGCATGTGGCGGATCGTCCCAGGGGTGACAGCAACAAGCCGATCACGATTCTGCACGTGGCACGCGCGGCAGGCGTGTCCAAAACGACGGTGTCGCGTTATCTGAGCGGGCAATACCACCTCTTGTCCGAGGAGACCCGGCAAAAAATCGAGTCCGCCATTGCGGCGCTCGACTATCGGCCCAACCAAATGGCGCGCGGCCTGAAGCGGGGGCGCAGCGGACTGGTGGGGATGGTGGTGGCGGACATCGCGAATCCGTTCACCGTGGATGTCCTGCGCGGCGTGGAGGACGAGTGCAAACGCTGCAGCATGAATGTGCTGTTGTGCAACACGGGCAACGATCCGGAGCAGGAGCGGGAATACATTTTCATGCTGCAGGCGCACCGCATCGACGGCCTGATCATCAACACGACCGGGCAAAACAACGCCTTTCTCAAGGCGTTGGCACACGACCGCACTCCCATCGTGTTGATGGACCGCAAGGTGCCTGCGCTGCCTTTTGACACCGTGTGCGTGGACAACCGGCAGGCCACCCGGGCGGGCCTGATGCACCTGTTGGAACAGGGGTACCGGCGCATCGCCTGGTTCACCGAGCCGGTGGACGGGATCAGTTCGCGCGCGGAGCGAGTCGGCACCTATCGAAGGGTGATGGAGCAGCACACAAAAGGGGGAACGGACGATGTGTTCGTGGTGAACGTCCGCGTCCCTGGAGAGGTGGAAACGGCATTGGCGACGTTTCTGTCGAAGGCGGCAGGGGAGGCGCCCGCCGTATGCTGTGCCAACGCGGTGGTGGCCCTGCGGGTGGTCGAGGGGCTGAACACCCTCGGGGTGCGCGTCCCGGAGGACGTGGGTCTCGTGTCGTTCGACAATCCGGATTGGGCGGGGTTGGTGTGTGGCGGCATCACTGCGATTGAACAACCCACCTACGCTCTGGGGGTCACCGCGATGCGCCGGGTGTGGGCGCGCATGCAAGCACCGCAAGAGATGCCGCCGGAGTTGATTGAACTTCCGGCGCGTCTGGTCGCCCGCGGTTCGACGGTCAGGGCGGCCATCCGACCTGAATCTGGTTAATGAGGAGGCGTGAAGATGGACATTCAGGCGAACCTGCCTGGCGCGCGCTGGGCACGTCTCATCCCGCTCGCATTTATCACGTACAGTTTGGCCTATTTGGATCGCTCCAACTACGGATTCGGCGCCGCGTCCGGCATGGCCAAGGCGCTGCACATCACGCAGGGGGCCTCATCTCTGCTGGCCGCCCTGTTCTTCCTCGGCTACTTTTTCTTTCAAATCCCGGGCGCCCACTATGCGGAGCGCCGGAGTGCGAAGCGGTTGATCTTCTGGAGCCTCATCCTGTGGGGGGTGTTGGCGTCCCTGCAAGGGGTGATCACGAACATCCCGCTTCTGTTCGCCGATCGTTTCCTGCTCGGCGTGGTGGAGAGCGCGGTCATGCCCGCCATGCTGATCTTCCTGAGTCACTGGTTCACCAAGGCGGAGCGCTCCCGCGCCAACACGTTCCTCATCCTCGGCAATCCGGTCACCGTGCTGTGGATGTCCGTCCTCTCCGGTTACCTGGTGCATTGGTTCAACTGGCAGGGGATGTTCATCATCGAGGGGATCCCGTCCATCCTGTGGGCGTTCATCTGGTGGAAGCTCGTCGATGATGAGCCCGCTCAGGCGCGGTGGCTGACGGAGGCCGAGAAGCGGGCTGTGACGGACGCGCTGCAGGCCGAACAAAAGGAACTGAAGGCCGTTCGCAACTACCGGGAGGCGTTCCGCACCCCGTCCGTCGTCCTGCTGGCAGCTCAGTACTTCTTCTGGAGCATCGGGGTGTACGGGTTTGTCATCTGGCTGCCTTCCATCATCAAGGCGGCTTCTAACGCGGGGATCGTTGCCACCGGTTGGCTGTCTTCGCTGCCGTACCTGCTGGCGGCCATCCTGATGTTGATTGCGTCCCAGTATTCCGACCGCACGTTGAACCGAAAGGGCTTCGTGTGGCCGTTCCTGTTGGCGGGCGCCGTCTGTTTCTACGCCTCGTATGTCCTCGGTCCGTCACATTTTTGGATCGCCTACGTGCTGCTCGTCCTCGCGGGCGGCATGATGTACGCGCCGTACGGGCCTTTCTTCGCCATCATTCCGGAGATTCTTCCGAGAAATGTGGCCGGCGGGGCCACGGCGCTGATCAACAGCATGGGGGCGCTCGGTTCGTTTGTGGGGTCGTACTTTGTCGGTTACCTGAACGGTGTGACCGGCGGACCGGGGGCATCCTACATCTTCATGGCGCTGTCGTTGGTCCTGGCGGTGATCCTCACGCTCCTGGTCCGCGCGCCGCGGCATCGCGCACAGGCCGTCGCGGCGGGGACGGCCACCCGTTGAGACCGGACCGCCGAGACCGGCCGGCCGCGGTTGGCATGGCGCGATTTCACTTTGGCCCTCCGGTTTCGGTACAATGGGGGAGGTTGGGTCGGCGAAGCCATGCCGCCGGCCCGCTCACCGAAAAGGAGGCCGAGACGTGAATCCTTTCCGCTTTCACAATCCCACAGTCCTGTATTACGGCAAGGGCCAGATAGAACAGCATCTGGCGGCTGAGGTCACGCGTTATGGCAAGCGGGTGCTGTTGGTGTACGGGGGCGGCAGCATCAAGCGAAACGGCCTGTACGACAAGGTGATGGGCATTTTGACGGAGGCGGGCGTGCAGGTGTTCGAGCTGCCCGGTGTGGAGCCGAACCCGCGGCTCACCACGGTCTACAGGGGGATCCAGATCTGCCGCTACGAGCAGATTGACCTGATTTTGGCCGTCGGCGGCGGGTCCGTGATCGACTGCGCCAAAGGCATCGCCATGGGGGCGAAGTTCGACGGCGACATCTGGGACGTCTATCAGCGCAAGGCGAAGGCCAACGATGCGTTGCCGCTGGGCGCTATCTTGACGCTGTCCGCCACCGGATCGGAGATGAACGCCGGCGGCGTCATCACCAACTGGGAGACGAAGGAGAAACTCGGGGGCAGCGCGCCGCCGCACACGTTCCCGCGCTTTTCCTTCTGCGATCCGGAGAACACCTTCACCGTCCCGCGCGACCAGACGGTGTACGGCACGTGCGACATGCTGGCGCACTGCTTCGAGCATTATTTCCACCCGACCCACAACACGCCGCTGCAGCAGCGGCTGATTGAGTCGGTGATCGCCACCATCATCGAGACGGCGCCGAAGGCGCTGGAGAACCCGACCGATTACGACGCGCGCGAGACCTTGATGTACTGCAGCACGATGGCGCTCAACGGGATGATCAACATGGGCGTCGAGGGCGACTGGGCGTGCCATGCCATCGAGCACGAGATCAGCGCCATCTACGACATCCCGCACGGCGGCGGGCTGGCCATCGTGTTCCCGAACTGGATGGACTACGTGGTCGACGCCGGGCCAGAGCGGTTCGCGCAGTTGGGGACGCGGGTGTTCGGGATCGATCCCGCCGGAAAGTCCGTGGACGAGCTGGCCCGCGAGGCTATCGCCGAGGTCCGCGCCTTCTTCCGGCGGATCGGGGCGCCGCAGCGGCTGGCGGACTACGGCATTGGCGACGAGCACATCGAGCGGATGGCAGAGCAGGCGGTGCGCTTCCGCAAGCTCGGCTCGTTCAAGAAGTTGGACAAGGAAGACGTGGCCGAGATTCTGCGGCGTTGTCTGTGACGGGTTTCGCACCCGTGTGGCCACCCCGGGCGGGGTGGCCTTCGTCGTGTCTTTCGGGCGATACGTGCCAAACTGCACACCGGGGGACATGCCGACAAAAAAGGCGGTCCCGGAAGTGCCGAAGCACTTCGGGACCTCCTCTTTCCATGCCGCCCGAGCGTGGCGGACGTCCATCAGGCGCCGGCGTGCAGGTTGCGCAACACCGTCTGCAGGATGCCGCCGTTGCGGTAGTAGTCAATCTCCACCTGGCTGTCGAGGCGCAGCACCACGTCGAACGAGAACTGGCTGCCGTCTTCGCGGGTGGCGGTGACCTTCAGCGTCTGGCGCGGCGTCAATTCGCCCGCGAGCCCCTCGATGGTGAAGGTCTCACGGCCGGTAATGCCGAGCGACCGCCAGGAGTCCCCTTCCTTGAACTGCAGCGGCAGCACGCCCATGCCGACGAGGTTGCTGCGGTGGATGCGCTCGAAGCTCTCCGCGATGACCGCCTTGACGCCGAGCAGGTTGGTCCCCTTCGCCGCCCAGTCGCGGGAACTGCCGGTGCCGTACTCCTTGCCGGCGATGACGACCAGCGGCGTGCCGTCCGCCTGGTACTTCATGGCCGCGTCGTAGATCGGCACCACCTCGCCGGTCGGCAGGTAGGTGGTGACGCCGCCCTCGGTGCCCGGTGCCACCTGGTTGCGGATGCGGATGTTGGCGAACGTGCCGCGCATCATCACCTCATGGTTGCCGCGGCGGGACCCGTACGAGTTGAAGTCGACCGGGTTGACGCCGTGCTCGATGAGGTACTTGCCGGCCGGGCTGTTTGCCGCGATGCTGCCCGCGGGCGAGATGTGGTCGGTCGTCACCGAGTCGCCCAGCAGGGCCAGCACCCGGGCCGACCGGATGTCGCCCGTCTCCGGCAAATCGGCCGTGATGCCGACGAAGAACGGCGGCTCCTGGATATAGGTGGACGCCTCGTCCCACTCGTACAGCTCGCCCTCCGGCGTCTCCAGCGCATTCCAGCGCTCGTTGGCGCTGAACACGTGCTCGTACTCGGCCCGGAACATCTCCGGCGTGATGACCGAGCGGATGGTCTCCTGGACCTCCTGGGAGGTCGGCCAGATGTCCTTCAGATACACGGGCTTGCCGTCCTTGTCCGTGCCGAGCGGCTCGCGGGCGAGGTCGATGTCGACCGTCCCCGCCAGCGCGTATGCGATGACCAGCGGCGGCGAGGCCAGGTAGTTGGCGCGCACCAGCGAGTGGATGCGGCCTTCGAAGTTGCGGTTGCCGGAGAGCACCGCGGACACCAACAGGTCGTTTTCGCGGATGGTGTTCGCCACTTCGTCCGGAAGCGGGCCGCTGTTGCCGATGCAGGTGGTGCAGCCGTAGCCGACCACGTCAAAGCCGAGCTGGGACAGCGGCTCGAGCAGACCGGCCTTCTCCAGGTAGTCCGTCACCACGCGGGAGCCGGGCGCCAGGCTGGTCTTGACGTACCGCGGCGGCGTCAGGCCGCGCTCGGCCGCCTTTTTCGCCAACAGGCCCGCGCCGACCATGACCGACGGGTTGGAGGTGTTGGTGCAGCTGGTGATGGCGGCGATCACGACGGACCCCGTCTTCATCACCTCGGTCGCGCCGTCCTGGAAGCGGACGGTGGCCTCCTTCGCCACCTGCTCGTCGGACAGGCCGAAGCCGCCCTTGTCGATGGGCTTCCGCAGCGCGTCTTCGAACGTCGCCTTCATGTCCTGCAGGGCGATGCGGTCCTGCGGCCGCTTCGGACCCGCCATCGTCGGCGAGACGGTCGACAGGTCGAGCTCGATGGTGTCGGTGAACACCGGATCCGGCGTGTCGTCGGTGCGGAAGATGCCCTGTGCCTTCGTGTACGCCTCCACCAGGGCGACGAGCTCCTCGCTGCGGCCGGTGCTGCGCAGATAGTTCAACGTCTCCTCGTCGACCGGGAAGAAGCCCATGGTCGCGCCGTACTCCGGCGCCATGTTGGCCACCGTCGCACGGTCCGCCAGGCTGATGTTCGACAGGCCCGGGCCGTAGAATTCGACGAACTTGCCGACGACGCCCTTCTTGCGCAGCAGATGGGTCACCGTCAACGCCAGGTCGGTCGCCGTCGCGCCTTCCGGCAGTTGGCCGGTCAGTTTGAAGCCGATGACCTCCGGCATCAACATGTACAGCGGCTGGCCGAGCATGCACGCCTCCGCTTCGATGCCGCCGACCCCCCAGCCGAGGACACCGATGCCGTTGATCATCGTCGTGTGCGAGTCGGTGCCGACGAGGCTGTCCGGGAACACCACGACTTCGCCGTCGATCTCCTTCTGCTGGACGACGGTCGCCAGGTACTCCAGGTTGACCTGGTGGACGATGCCGGTACCGGGCGGCACGACGCGGAAGTTGTCGAACGCCTTCTGCGCCCAGCGCAGGAACTTGTAGCGCTCCTCGTTGCGCTCGAACTCCTTGTTGATGTTGAACTGCAGCGCCTCGCGCGAGCCGAACGCGTCCACCTGAACCGAGTGGTCGATGACGAGATCGACCGGGACGAGCGGGTTGATGCGCTTCGGGTCGCCGCCGAGGCGCTTCATCGCGGCGCGCATGGCGGCGAGATCGACCACCGCCGGCACGCCGGTGAAGTCCTGCAGCAAAATGCGGGCCGGCTTGAACGGGATCTCGTTTTGCGCCGGAGCCGCCGCGTTCCAGTTGGCGAGCAGGCGGACGTGGTCCTCCGTCACCGCTCGCTGGTCGATCTGGCGCAGCACGGCCTCGAGCAGGATCTTAATAGAGAAAGGAAGGCGGGAGACCTGTCCCACTCCCTTTTCTTCGAGGGCGTTCAGATGCGCGTACGTGAACGTTTGCCCGTTCACGGTCAGCGTGCGCTTCACGCCAAACGGATCGTGAAACACTGGCATGATAGTTCCCCCACTCTCTGTTCGATTTCTGAACCACATTTTCGCAGAACACGGGGCCTGTGTCGAATGGGAATCCAAAAACGCGATGAGTGCATGCGGATTCTCTATATCCCCGCGTGCCGCCGCGCCGCCGGAGAAGACGAAAGCGGGCGCCCGGCGGGCCCAGATGAGGCCGAGGCAGTCACCTGTCACTCTACTATCAACCCTGCATCGTTGCAAGTTGAAGCGGTTGGAATTGTCCTCCCAGGCTTCCGGCGGCTACAATCAGGGCGGAGGTGGGCGGCATGTCCCTGGCGGAGAAGAGGCTCTACTACCACGACAGCTATTGCACGCGGTTCACCGGGGTGGTCACAAGTTGCCGGGAGGCGGAGGGACGATGGCTTGTCCGCCTGGATCAGACGGCGTTCTATCCGACGTCGGGCGGCCAGCCGCACGACACGGGGCGGCTGGGAGACGCGCGGGTGCTCGACGTGTTTGTGGAGAACGGAGAGGTCGTTCACGCCACCGACCGGCCGCTCCCCGAGGGAGAGGCCGTCGAAGGCGAGATCGACTGGGTGCGGCGGCACGATTTCATGCAGCAGCACTGCGGGCAGCACGTGCTGTCGGCCAGCTTCGAGCAATTGTACGGCATGGACACGGTCGGGTTTCACCTGGGCGCCGAGTGGGTCACCGTCGATCTCGATGCCGAACCCACCTGGGACCAGGTGGCGGAGGCGGAGCGGCTGGCGAATCAAGTGGTGTGGGAGGACCGGCCGGTGTACGCGCGTTTCGTCACGAAGGAGGAACTGGCCGCCCTGCCGCTGCGGCGTGCGCCCAAGGTGAACGAGGATGTGCGCGTCGTGACCATCGAAGGGTTCGATCACAATCCGTGCGGCGGAACCCACCCGCACCGGACGGGGGAGATTGGGCTCATCAAAGTGGTGAAGACGGAGCGGATGCGGGGCGGCACGCGGCTGACCTTCGTCTGTGGGAAACGGGCCCTGCGCGTGGTGCAGGCGCGCTTTGAGGCGGTGAACGAGCTGGCGCGGCGCCTCTCGGTGTCCGTCGAGGACCTGCCCGCGGCGGTGGAGAAGCTGTCGCAGGAGGCGCAGGGCGCGCAGAAGCGGATGCGGGTCCTGCAGGACCAGTGGCTGGACCTGCGGGCGGAGGCGCTCGTTCGGCGCGCCGCGCCGGAAGGCGGGGATGTGCAGGGGGGGCCGTGGATCTGCGATGCGGTGGAGGACGTGGACACGGCGGACGCGCTGCGGGGATTGGCCCAACGGGTGACCGGGCGGGAAGGCGGCGCCACCGTGTGCGCCCTCGCGGCGGACACGGGTGAGCGCGTGTCCTTGGTGGTGGTGAGCCGCGATCCGCGGGTGGACGCGGGCACCGTGGTCCGCGCCGCGCTCGCGGCGCACGCCGGCAGAGGCGGCGGCAACGCGAAGCAGGGCCAAGGTTCGGCGCCACTGGTACCCGGGACGGATGCGTCCACCGTCTGCGAGACGGTGCGCCGGGTCCTCGCATCCTTGGCCTGACGCGGAAGACGGCGGGATCCGATGCGCTTCGCCCGGGCGCAGGGCCGGGGCGCATCCGGGATCGCCGCATCGCTCAGCGTTGCAGGAGCACCAGGATCATGGACGCCAGGGAGAAACAGGCGCTCAGCAGATACATGAACGTCACCGCCTGGACCTGGGAGAAGCCGTAGCTGAGCAGACGGTGATGACCGTGCGACTTGTCCGGCTTGTACACCGGCCGGCCCTCCAGGGCGCGCCGGATGACGACCCGCAGCCCGTCGAGGATGGGCACCCCGAGCGCGAGCACGGGGACGAAGATGGAGATGACGGTGGCGGATTTGAACGCGCCGATCACCGCGATGGAAGCCAGGAGAAATCCGAGCAACGTGGATCCGGCGTCGCCCATGATGATGCGGGCCGGGTAGAAGTTGTGGCGCAAAAACCCGAGGGCGGCACCGGTCAACGCGGCCGCCCACAGGGCCGAGGCCGCGTCTCCCTTGATGATGGCGATGAATAAGAGGGTCCCCGCCGAGATGCTGGCGATCCCGGCGGCCAATCCGTCCAGCCCGTCCAGGAAATTGAATACGTTGATGACCCCGACGATCCACACCAAGGTCACCAGGATGGAGACAAACGCGGGAAACTGGACAAAGTGGGGGTGGCCGAACGGCATGGAAAAACCGCGGACCGTGCCGCCACAGCCGGCCACGACCGCCGCGGCAATGAGCTGTGCGACGAACCGCGGGGACGCCGGGAAGTCCCGGCCGCGGGTCTTGTAGTAGTCGTCCACGAGCCCGATGGTGAACAAGAGCGCCGAGCCGGCGAGCATGCCCCAGTACACGCGCGGCACGTGTCCCAAGTGTATGGAGCCCGCCAGGCTGGCCGCCACAAAGCCGGCCAGGATGGCCGCACCGCCCAGCAGGGGCAGAGGTTGTTTGTGCACTTTTCGCGCGTTGGGCAGATCGACGAATCGCCAACGCAGCGCCAGCCGGCGCAGCGGCGGCACCAGAAGCCAGCTGACCGAGAACGCGGCCAGCGCAACGGTCAGATCCGTCAACGTTGTCGCCTCCTACCAATTGACCGGCTGCTTCACGGTGTGCATGCTGCCCTGATCATCCGCCCACAGGACCGTCAACTGACGCGCCTGCGCGTCGTACTGGGTCTCGGCCAGCGTCTGCTGGCGCTTGGTCGCGGGATCGGCGAAGACGATGGTCAGCGATTGGCCGTGATCGTACAGGGCGTACAGCCGGGCCATCTCCACAGCGAACGACAGGCGCTGATCCACCGGGAGCGGATGTCCGAGCGTGAGCACGTACGACATCGGCTCAATGCCGGTGCCGGTGTCGATGTCGGTCAACTGCCCGATGTGGTGCGTGACCACGTATTCATAGAACGAGTGCTTGTGCGCCGCCGCACGGGCGGCCGCGACCTGGCGCATGTAAGCGTACAGGCCGAGCATCATGAGCGCAAGGACCGCGATGGCGATGGCCAGGTACACCTGGCTGCGCGCCTTGCGCCGCTTGACATCGGTGGTGTGCACTCGGACCCCTCCGCACCGGCAGCGTCCAAGCGCCGCCGCTTTCACATGCGATTATACCGGAGGGTGGACGCAGGCGACCAGTCTGTCCGCGGATTGGAGCGGGAAAGACGGCAAACCGACACCGATTCGCCACAGGACGGTCACACCTACGGGTCAGGGCAGCTTTTGTCCGGGGTCCGCGCACGTGCTATGCTTGATTCCGTGTGAGCTCGGGAACAGCGAATGGGTGCTGTCGGGATGTTGTCCACATGTTGTCCACGCGATGGCGGACCGCCCGGCGGGCGGACAGCGAAGGGGGGACGGACCCAATGGGGAAGGAGAATAAGGAGAATATCATCAAACGACTCAGCGTGATCCTCGTCACGCTCGTCACGGTGTTCATCGGATTCGGGCTCATCATCCCGGTCATGCCGCTCGTGGTGCAAGGGACGGGTGCGCGTCCCATCCACCTCGGGATGATGTTGGCGGTGTACTCGGCCGTGGCGTTCTTCATCTCTCCGTGGTGGGGGCGCCTCAGCGACCGGATCGGCCGCAAACCGGTGCTGATCACGGGGCTCATCGGCTTCGCGGTCAGTTTCGCCGTCTTCGGCCTGGCGAAAGACTGGCTCTGGCTGATGTATGTCGCCCGCCTCATCGGCGGCGGCTTCTCCGGGGCGGTGACGGCCACCGCCATGGCGTACATCGCCGACGTCACGACCGCCGAGGAGCGGACCAAGGGCATGGCGTTTGCGGGCATGTCCATCGGGGTCGGATTCATCTTCGGCCCGGCCCTCGGCGGGATGCTCAGCACCTTCGGTGTCGCCGTGCCGTTTTTCGCTGCCGCGGCCCTGGCCCTGCTCAACGCCCTGTGGGCCGCGGCCGGATTGAAGGAGTCCGTGGCGCGGCGCCCGGCGCAAGCCGAGGACGGCGAGACGTCCCGCCGGTCTCGGTGGGCGGCGTTCACCGGCCCGTTGAAGTACTTGTACATCGTCGATTTTGTGGCCCAGTTTTCCATCGCCTCGCTGGAAGGTTGCCTGCAGTATTTCGAGATGGCCCGCATCCACGCCACCTCGCAGCAGATCGGCTGGATGTTTTTCATCTCCGGGGTCGTCGGCGCCCTCATCCAGGGCGGCATTGTCCAGCGCTACGTGAAGCACGGCCGCGAGGTGCCGACGATGTACATCGGCCTCGCGGTGTCGGCCGTCGGATTGTTCCTGATCCTGCTGTCGCGGGATTTCACGACGGCGGTCCTGTTCACGGCCATCTTCGGGGCGGGCAACACGGTCATCAAACCGACGCTGCAGTCCGTCGTCACCAAGGAGACGACCGTCGGACAGGGACTGGCGGCGGGCCTCATCTCGTCGATGGACAGCCTGGCCCGCGTGGTCGGTCCCCTGTTGGCGACGGCCCTGTTTCAGGTTCACGCAAATCTGCCGTTCGTCGTGACGGGCATCATCGCGCTGGCGGCCATCGGACTGGTGTACGCGTACCAACATACGAAACGCGAAAGAATTGTGACGGAGCCCGTGTGACGGAGATCGCCGCGGGCTCCTTCGCTTGACTGTCCAGATGCAAACTATGGTACACTGTAACCGGATCTTGGGGTGCGCCAGCTCGTTTTGGCCTCATTCGATTGTATGAGCGGCTGATGGTCCAGGCAGGGCATGGAAGACGGGGCGTTGGTGCATTCTATCATACGGAGAATTTGGCGGCCTTCCAGCGGCTCGCTGCTTTTTGCTGTCTGATAGAACGCACTATTGGCGCAATGCCCACGGATTCGACTGCTGGCCATCGTGCTGCGCCCATGAAGCAACGGTCAGACCTGCCGAGGAGGGTGTGGTGTCGTGAGTTCATCATCTTGGCTGCCCGCGCAATTGACCTCGATGGCGCACAACGTGGATCTCCTTTTCTACATCATGCTTGGCATCATCACGTTCTTCTTTGTGCTCGTCGAGGTCTTGCTGATCACATTCCTGATCCGCTACCGCCGATCGGCGAAGAACCCGGTCGGCGCGGCCGTCCACGGCAACAACGTGCTGGAGACGGTGTGGACGCTCATCCCTGCCCTGATCCTCGTCTTCATGGGTGCCTACAGTGTGCGCTACGTCTACGAAGCGCAGAATCCGCCGGCGAAACCGCTGGTGATTGAGGTCATCGGGCACGAATGGTTCTGGGAGTTCAAGTATCCCAACGGGCTCGACACCCACAACGACCTGCGGATCCCGGCAGGACAGAACGTGTTGTTCGACATTCACTCGGCGGACGTGATCCACGGCTTTTACATCCCTGAGGCCCGAATCCAACAAGACGCACTGCCTGGTCGGATCACGCAATTCTGGGTGAATGTGGACGCCAAAGACGTGGGCAAGCAATTCCAGGTGCCGTGCGACCAATTCTGCGGCACGGGCCATCCCATCATGGTTGGCCAGTTGACAGTGATGTCGCCGGACGATTTCAACACCTGGATGCAGACGGAGCTGCAGAAACAGCAGGCCAAGTCGTAGGCCACGTGACACCCGGGCAACCCGCTCGCCGCCAGCGGACCGGAAGATCCTCCGGCGTCCGGACCGTCCGGCGCACTCCTCTCGTCGGTGTCCCGCACGGGGTGACGGGTGAGCGGGCATACTGAGACAAGGTGGTGTGAACATGGAAGCCGTGCTGCAGGCGCCGCGCCGGTCCTTCGTCCGCGAGTGGGTGTTCACCGTGGACCACAAGAAGATCGGCATCATGTATGGCGTCACCGCCCTGTTCTTCTTCCTCATCGGCGGTCTGTTCGCATTGTTGGTGCGTACCGACCTGCTGAGCTACAAGGGCTTGTTCGACGCGCAGAGCTACAACGAGTTTTTCACCATGCACGCGACGGTGATGGTGTTCCTGGTCATCATCCCGATGCTGATGGGCGCGTTCGCGAACTACCTGGTTCCGCTGCAGGTGGGCGCGCGCGACATGGCGTTCCCGCGCATGAACGCCCTCAGCTACTGGCTGTATTTCGTCGGGGGCATCATCATCCTGCTCAGCATGCTGTACGGGATGCCCGACTCCGGGTGGACGGCGTACCCGCCGTACAGCCTGACCTCCCAGGGGCCGGGGATGGATTTCTGGGTGATGGCGATTCACATCGTCGGTCTCTCGTCCATCCTCGGCGCCATCAACATCATCGTCACCGTCCACCGCATGCGGGCGCCCGGCATGACGTGGAACCGGCTGCCGCTGTTCGTGTGGAGCACGTTGGTGACGGCGTACATGCAGCTGTTCGCGACCCCCGCGCTGGCCGGGGCCGTGACGACGCTGCTGCTCGACCGCCACTTCAACACGGTCTTCTACGACAGCTCCGCGGGCGGCGACCCGATGATGTACCAGCACCTGTTCTGGTTCTATTCACACCCGGCGGTCTACATCATGATCTTGCCGGCGTTCGGCATCATTTCCGAGGTGATACCCGTCTTTGCGCGCAAGCCGATCTTCGGCTACCACGCCATCGCCTACTCCAGCGTGGCCATCGGGTTCCTCGGCTTCTTCGTGTGGGCGCACCACATGTTCGTGGCCGGGATGCAGATGTCCGCCGGCATTCCGTTCATGATCTCGTCGCTGGTCATCGCGGTCCCGACCTCGGTGAAGATCTTCAACTGGCTGGCGACGATGTGGCGGGGTGCGGTAGAGTACACAGTGCCGATGATGTACGCTTCGCTCGGGTTCATCGGGTCGTTCATCATCGGCGGCTTTAGCGGGACCATCGTGGCGGCGGTGCCTCTCGACATGCACCTGCACGACACCTACTTCGTCGTGGCGCACATCCACTACGTGCTGTTCGGCGGCGCCGTGATGTGCATCATGGCCGGCATCCACTTCTGGTTCCCGAAGCTGACCGGCCGCATGTACAATGAGAAACTCGGTTATCTCGGGTTCTGGTTGTACTTCATCGGCACCCAGGTGACGTTCTTCCCGATGCACCTGGTCGGCCTGGCGGGCATGCCGCGGCGCATCCAGTCATACGCGCCCATCTTCCAGACCTGGAACCAGGTGGCGACCATTGGTTCGTACATCCTGGGCCTGGGCACCATCATCATCCTGTACAATCTGATGGTGTCGGCCAAGTACGGCCGCAAGGTGGGCCACAACCCCTGGCACGCCCGCACCCTCGAGTGGACGGTGTCGTCGCCGCCGCCTGAGCACAACTTCGATGAAATTCCCGTCGTCACGGATACGCCTTACCGTCCGTACACGCCGGAGGAACTCACGGCGAGCAAGGAGTCCGCGTAGCGGTTCCGCCTGCGGGCGGGCAATACGGGCAATCATCGGAGCGGAGCACGGCACCCGGCGGAGCGAGGCGCCGTACCGGCGTCGCGGCGGTGCAAAGATGGGTCGGCGGGGAGGTGAAGCGCGTGAGCTGGCGACTGCCGCTGATCACGTCCATCGTCATTGTCGTCCAAATGACCTTGGGGGCGTTGGTGGTCGGCGAGAATGCGGGCTTCGCCTGTCCCGATTGGCCACTGTGCAATGGCGCGCTGTTTCCCAGCCCGAGCGGCCTGGTTGCGCTCGAATGGGTGCACCGGGCGACGGCGCTCCTGGTCGTGGTGCTGGTGGCGGCCGTCGCCGTGCAGGCCTGGCGGCGCAGGGAAGACGCGCGGCTGTTCCGCCTCAGTGTTTGGGCCGTGTTGTCCCTGTTGGTGCAGGTCGTGGTCGGCGGTCTGATTGTGCTGGTGAAGGCACCGGGGGTGACCACGACCATCGACGTGTTGAACAGCATGTTCCTGCTGTCGTTGTCCGTGACCATCGCTATGCGCCTGCGATCCCGGGCGGCCGCCTGCGCAGGCCTGCCGCTGAACGGCGTGAAATCCGGAGAACCGCGGGGGGAAGCGTACCGAAGGCTTCGCCCGGCATCCCGGGCGTTCACGGGTGCGGTGTGGGCGGCCGTGACGGCAGGGGCGCTGTTTCGGCACACCGGCGAGAGTGAGGCCTTGTTCGGGCGCAACGATTATCTGGCGAGCCACGGCCAGACCGCGATGCCGTCGCTGGCAGAGGCTCACTGGATGCTCGGCCTGCACGGCTTGACCGCCCTGTGTCTCGCGGGCGCCGCAGTGTTTCTGGCGGTGAGGGCGTCCCGGACGAGGGTCCTCGTCCGCTGGGCCTGGGGGTGCCTCGCGTTGGTGGGGGCTCAAGCCGTCCTGGGCATCCTGACGCTCGTGACAGCGTTGCAGCTCGCGTTGGCCACGCTCCATTGGACCGTGGCCAGTGTGTTGGTGGCATGCGCGGCCGTGCTGCAAGGACGGACGGCGGCGTCGGTGGCAGAAAATGCACGCGCCCGCCCTTCGGGCGCAGACACGGACGAGGATGGACGCACGGATGGGGTGGCACTGGCCGAGCCACATCCGTTACGATGACCCTGGTGAAAGGAGGGAGGGACGATGGCGGTGCACGGGACGGCGGCGAAGCGGTTACGCCGCGAGGAACCGCAGCAGCGACACGGAACGTGGCGCGACTATATCTCTCTGATGAAGCTCGGGATCACGACGGCCAACCTGATGGCGACGGTGGCCGGACTGTGGATGGGGGCCCATGGCCATCCGGGGTGGAAAACGGTGGTGATCACGCTCATCGGCACAGCGATGGTGGTCGCTTCCGGGGCGACGCTCAACAATTTTGTCGATCGCGACATCGACGTGCGCATGCAGCGTACGAGCGGACGCGCATTGCCCACGGGGAAGGTTCAGCCGGTGTCGGCCTTGGTCATCGGACTTGCCCTCGGTGCAGCCGGATTGGTACTGCTCGCCGGTTGGGTCAACAGCACGGCGGCGGCATGCGCGTTTGTCGGACTCGTGATGTACGCCTATGTGTACACGGTGTGGTTGAAGCGAACGACGACGCTGAGCACGGTCCTCGGCGGATTGGCCGGGGCGATGCCCCCGCTCATCGGATACGCGGCCGGAAGCGGCGGACGTCTGAATCTGGCCGCGTGGGTGGTGTTCAGCGTGTTCTTCCTGTGGCAGCCTCCTCATTTCCTTCCGCTTGCGATGAAGCGAGTGGAGGATTACCGCGCGGCAGGGATTCCGATGCTGCCGGTGGTGCGCGGATACACAGAGACGAAATGGCAAATACTGGTGTACACCGCGGCGATGGTGCCTGTTTCGTTGCTGCTGTACGCCCTGCAGGCGGCCGGCGTGATCTACCTGTTGGTCGCCCTGGTGCTCGGCGTCATCTTCTTGTGGCGCGCGGTTCAGGGGCTGTTCACGAAGGACGACCTGGGCTGGGCGAACCGGTTGTTCCGGTTTTCCTTGGTGTACCTGACGGCCATCTGCGTCGCAATGGTTGTGAATCCGCTGTAACTGCGAGCAACGCGTGTCACGGACACGTTGGAAACGGAGGAGGATCAGGATGGCGACCGAACATGCGCATGCGGCTGGGCACGCCGCCCATCACGACGAGCATGTCGACCATCAGGGCAACGCGAACTTCGCCGTCTGGTGCGGACTGGCTGCGCTGACGTTTACCACGGGGACGTTCGTCGCGTCCAATGTGTACCTGAGGGCGTGGAGCCCGGCCAAGTTCGTGCTGGACGATACCCTGTTGAAAAACCTGCCTTATGTTGCAGTCCTGTTTTCCATCATCTCCACCGTGTTGTTGTTGATAGCCGCGTCCTTTTTCGTCCGCGACAAATGGCGCGCTTTCAACGGGACCCTGGCGTTGGCGGCCTTGACCTATGCGGTCGTATTGTTGACGCAGTTCCGTCTGATGATCTGGTTCGCAGGGTACAGCAAGCAGGTGGCGACCATCTACGCCCCGACGGCGGCCATCCAATTTCTGCTGAACGTCGTCGGCATGGTTCTCATCGCCGTCGCCGGCTGGTATTCCAGCTTTCCGAACAAGGCGCACATCAACAAGTTCTTCCCGGTGGCGATGAACGTCTGGTTGTACTCGGCGGTGTCCGGGATCCTGATTCTGATCCTCGAGAACGTCATCACCTGGGGACAGTTCGCCGCGTGGTGCGGCATCAAACTGACCAGCTGAAGGCCGCGCGCAAGGCGGAGGAGGGGAATCGATGCAACCGTTGCTGTTCGCACTCGGCGCTTTCGCCTTTGTGGCGCTGACGCTGCTGATTTTGAAGTACACCACGTACCTGTCGAACACCAAGAAGTGAATCTGGCATCGCTCGCCGCCGTGGAGCCATCCGCGGCGGCTTCCGTACATTCTGCCGGACGCGATCCCGCGGATGGCCCGAACACCGGGCCGCCCCCTGTGCGCCACGGGGGTCACCGAGCGGTGCGGCGGTCCGGCTTGGAGAAGGGATAGGCGTGGGCTCGGCCTTGGCGTTTACAACCGGATGGGTTTGCATCGTGTTTCTGGGGTCGGTCTTCAGGCGGTACTTGCAGCACCGGCGCCTGAGCCACCTGTTTTGGAGCGTGTCGCTGGCGGCCTCCGCGGTCGCGTCGTTCAGTTATTGCGGTGCGGTCTGGTCATCCGGTGCCGCCGCCGAGGTGTGGTTCCGGTTGTATTATATCCTCGGGGCGATGTGGATGCCCGCCTGGATGGGGCTGGGGAGCCTGGCGTTGGTGCTGCGCCCGAGGTGGGTGTGGCTGCTCGCGTCGGCGGTGACGTTGGCCGGCGCCGCCGGCAGCGTCCTGTTGTCGCAGGCCCCCATTCAAGCCCAGGCCTTGGCGGCGCTGGCCGGACAGGCCGGGACCGGCATCTTGGCGCCGGGGGCTTGGTTGGGGGTGCTCATTCCGCTGAACACATTCGGCGCGGCGGCCGTCATCGGCATTGCGGCCTGGTCGGCGTGGAAGACGTACCGCAGGCAGGCCCCGGTCCGGTTCCTGTACGGGAACCTCTGGTTGGCCTGCGGCGTGCTGGTGATCTCCATGGCCGGGACATCGGCCCGGCTGGGCTGGGGAGATCTGTTCTGGGGCGTGATGTTTGTGGGATGGGGGATCACCTATTGCGGGTACCGCCTGTTGACGCCCCCTGCGCACGTGTGGGTGGAGTCCGTTCCGAACGGCGCCCGGTGACGGACCAGAGGCGGCGCCGGGGCGGGCTTCCGACGCTGGCGGACGGCACTTCGCACAGACGCTGGCGGGGGAGGATCCATCAAACGCCTGTCCTGCGGCACCGCCGGCGCAGCATCACGAGTGGCGGTTGTTGTCGCGGGTCCACTTGCGGTTGCGATTGCGCGTGTGGGGAAACGAGTCCCCCTTTTTCAAATACACCCGGTTCGGATGGTGCAGGTTCCGGCTGTCCGGATGTTCCCCAATCTCCACGTACCATCCGTCATTCGGCACTTCCCAGCCTGGCTCAAAGACGTTGTTCTGTCCCAAACGGACCACCTCATCTTCTGATATGTTCTAATATGGGGATGCATGTCCGAGTGTATGCAGAGGGAGATCGGATGCCTCCCGCCACATCGAGCAGGAGTTGGTTCCCGTGCGCCCTTTCCTGTGGTTGTTTCGCTGGATGATCTGGATGACCGCGGTGATCACCTTCGCCGTCATGCATCCTTCGTTGGATACGGCGGCGGTCTGCGCCGTGGCGGCCGCGGCGTTCTGCGGCACCAGCGCCGTGCTGGCCAGCCGTTCGCCGCATCCAGCGTGGCCACGGATCCGCGGCCGCACGGTATGGGTGGAGGGCGTGGTGTCCTGGGGGCTGGCGGCGTGGTTCTCGGCGCACGCGGAGCCGGATGTCCGCCTGCTCATCATCCTCTGGACGCCACCGGGCACCGCCGCGGCGCTGGCACTGCGCGAACGCGTGCAGTGGGCATTGGACGGGGCGGCCTCCCTGGGCGTCGTGACGGCCGTCATGTGGGCCGCACGGGTCGTCTCCCTGCCCGTCCTGACCGCGGTCTGGACGTACCTGCCGTATGTCGTGGCGTCGGGCCTGGTGGTGGCTTGCGAGCACCTGTGGCGGACGCTGTGCCGCGAACGCACATGGCACCGGGCGGCGTTGGAGGAGATCCAGCGCCGGACCGAGCAGGTGTCCCGGTACAACGAGCAGGTGAACGAATACGCCGAGCGGGTCCATCGGCTCGCCGTGGCGGAGGAGAGGAACCGGATTGCCGGGGTGATCCACGATACGGTCGCCCACCGATTGACCGCCCTGTTCGTCCAACTGCAGGCCGCGCGGCGCGTCCTGGCGCAGGGGGACAGCGCCGCGGCCGTGGGGAATCTGGAAGTGTGTGAGGTGCTCGCCCAGGAATCCCTCGCCGATGTCCGCCGCTCTGTCCACGCCCTGCGCAGTCAGGTGGCCGGCGAGGGCGTGGAGGCGCTGCGGCGCTTGGCGATCCAGTACGGCGGCCTGACCGGGATGGAGGTGCGCTTCGACGCAGGAGGGGTGGACTCCCTGCCGACGTATTGCCTCGGGGTGCTTTACCGGGCCCTTCAGGAGGGGTTGACGAACGCCCACCGCCATGGCCGCGCCACCATCGTCACCGTCCGCCTGCGCATGGCGGACGGTATGGTGACGCTGGAGGTGTCGGATAACGGGCGCGGCGCCAACGGGGCGCTGGCCGGTTTCGGGCTGGGCACCATGTGCGAGCGGGTACAGCGGCTGGGCGGGGACGTCCATGCGGACACCCGGCCCGGACAGGGATTTCACCTGCGGGTGCGTGTTCCGGTGTTGGAGGGGATGGGGGCATGATTCGCGTGATGATTGTCGATGACCAGCGCCTGATGCGCGACGGGTTGCGCACGCTGTTGCAGTTGGAGCCGGACATGGAGGTGGTGGGCGAGGCCTGCGACGGCGAGGAGGCCGTCCGCCTGGCGGAGCGGCAGGAGGCCGACGTGGTCCTGCTCGACATCCGCATGCCGCGTTGTGACGGGATCTCCGCGCTCCGTCAGCTCCGCCGGCTCCGCCCGAATCTGCGCGTGTTGATGCTCACCACCTATGACGACCGGGCCGACATTGTGGACGCGCTGAGAGCGGGAGCGAATGGCTATCTGGTGAAGGATATGCGCGCCGAGGAGATCGCCGAAGCCATCCGCACGGTGATGGAGGGCGGAGCGGTTCTTCCGCCGCGGGTGGCGAGCGAATTTCTCGCCGCGGTGCACACGGAGGGGATGCACGCCGAGTCCACCGTGCCTGACACGGGGGGCGGGGCGACCATGCCTCCCTTGCCGGGGGAGGAAGCGTTGACCGACCGCGAGCGGGAGGTGTTGCACCGTCTGGCGCAGGGCTTGTCGAACCGCGAGATTGCCCGCGAACTGTTTGTGAGCGAGGGGACCGTGAAGAATCACGTGAGCAGCGTGATCACCAAGCTGGGCCTGCGCGACCGCACGCAGGCGGCCGTGTACGCGGTCCGGCGGGGCTTTGGCGTGAGCGGGTCAGGCGCGGACGCGTGAGGCAGGGGACGCTGCCGGTGGGATGACAAAGGTCATGGATGTGGGAAGAAGATCGCCCCTTCAGGGGGCTCTTTTTATGCCGTTTGGCACTGTCGGCACGGTGCCGGCCCCTGATACGATGAGGGCGCGCACGGACACGGAATGGAGGAATGGGCGTGTTGGAGGTCAGGGATTTGCGCAAGACATACGGGTCTCACGTGGCGGTGGACGGCGTCAGCTTCACCGTCTCGCCCGGGGACGCCTTCGGGCTGCTCGGACCCAATGGGGCCGGGAAATCGACGACCATCGCCATGGTTTCCGGCCTCATACAGCCGGACAGCGGGGAGGTGTTGCTGCAGGGGCACAGCCTGCGCGCGCATCCCCGGTTTGTCAAGCAACGACTGGGGCTGGTCCCCCAGCACATCGCCCTCCACGAGCGATTGACCGCCGAGGAAAACCTGCGCTACTGGGGCCAGGTGTACGGCGTTCACGGGGCCAGACTGAGGGACAACGTGGAGTGGTGCCTGCGGGTGGCGGGCCTGACGGACCATCGGAAGCAGCGGGTGGAGCGGTTTTCCGGCGGGATGAAACGGAGGCTGAACATCGCCGTCGGCCTGATCCATCGCCCGGAGGTGTTGATCATGGACGAGCCGACGGTGGGCATCGACGCCCAGTCACGCAACCACATCCTGGACACCGTTCGGGAGTTGAACCGCGACGGCATGACCGTTATTTACACCAGCCACTACATGCAGGAAGTGGAGTACCTGTGCAACCGTCTCGCCATCCTGGATCACGGGCGGATGATTGCATACGGGGCATTGGACGACGTCCGGCTGTTGGCGGGCGGCCTGTCAACCGTCCGCATGGACCTCGACGGCGATCCGGCGCCCGCCTTGGACGCGCTGCAGCAGGCGCTCCCGGCGGAACGCGTGGAAGCGGGAGAGGGCCGAATCTCGTTCCACGTGCGCGACCCGGGGCCGGCCGTCGGGAAGGCGGTGTTGGCGTTGTCCCAATACGGGATTGCGCCGCTGCGGATTGACATCGAGCGCCCGAATCTGGAGGCCGCCTTCCTGCAATTGACAGGCCGGAGACTGCGCGACGGGGGGGACGCCTGATGCGCGTGGTGTGGGCAATGGTGTGGGCACAGCTGTTGGATCTGCTGCGGGATCGCAAGGCGCTGCTGCTGATCCTGGCCATGCCTCTGGTGTTGACGGCCATCCTGGGCTTTGCGTTGAACGGCCTGTTCGCCGGAAAACCGCTGCCCGTGGTGCGGGTGGTGGTCCATGACGCCGACGGCGGCGCGTATGCCCAGCAACTGACCGCTTTCCTGAAGGGTCAATCGCTGTTCCGCGTCTCGGAGGCGGCGAGTGCGGAATCCGCCCGCCAAGCTCTGGCGTCCGGGCAGGCGGACGTGGCGTTGGAAATCCCGCACGGGGCCTCCGGCGTGATCGATCACGGAGGATCGGCTCAGGTGAACGTGGAGGCGCCGGTCCAGCAGGCGTTCCGCCAAGGGCTGGTGCAGCAATACGTCGATGGCTTCGGCAGCCGGTGGTCGGCGGTCAGTACCGCCATCCGCGACGGCCTGCCGCCCGCGTCCGCTGCGGCCGGTGAGCCGCTGCAGATCCGGGAGGCGGCTTCAGGCACGCGGCCGTTGAATGCGAAGACGTATTACGCGTACGCGATGATGGCGATGTTCCTGTTGCTGCATGCGGTCCAGCGTGCGGGCGTTCTGGTTCGCATCCGGCAATCGGACCAATTCAAACGGATTGCCGCCGGGCCGGTTTCCACTTCCGCCGTCGCGGTGGGAGATCTCATCTCCACCCTGTTCGTGCTCGCCGCCCAGTGCCTCGTCCTGTTCGCGGCGTATCGATGGATCCTGGGGGCAGACACCGGTCCGCCGTTGCAGATGGGGGTGTTGACCGGTTCGTACCTCTTTGCGCTCGCCGGCCTGTCGCTGGTCATCGGGCGCTGGGTGCGGTCCGAGGCGGTGGTGGACGGGCTCGCGGGCATCGGCGTCAACGTGATGGCCGTGCTGGGAGGCAGCATGTACCCGGTCTACGGATTTCCGGACTGGGTGCAGCGCCTGGCGCAGTTCCTGCCGAACGGCCGCATCCTCAAGGCCTGGTTGGACTCGGCCATGGGCGTGTCGTGGCATGAGGTGTGGGTGGCGGCGGTGTACCTGCTTGCCGTGGCGCTGGTCTGCCTGCTGGCGGCTGCCGTGCGGCGGCCGGCGGTGGCGTGAAAGGGGGGACAACCGTGGCGGTTTGGAGCATCTTCAAAGGATTTTGGACGGGCACGGTGCGCAACCGCGCGAACCTGGTGTACATGCTGGTGATGCCGGTGGTGTTCCTGTTGGTCTTCGGCATCCTGCCGCGCATCGGAGGCCAGACGCTGCCGGTGGCGGTGGTGGACGACGATCACACGGTGGTCGCGAGAGCGTACATCGCCGCGCTGCGCCAGACGGACGGCGTTCACGTCGAGGAGGTGGCGGACGACGCCATCGGTGATACCCTTCGGTCGTTCCGGGCGGCCTGCATCGTCACCTTCCCGCACGGTTTTCAGGACGCGGTGCTGAGGGGGCAGACGCCTCAGGTCATCTGGGTGAATTCGCCGAACGCCAGTGCCGATGCCCAGGTCCGCATCCAGCGGCTGCAGGAGCGCATGCAGGAATGGACGCTGTTGGGGGAGGCGGGCGTCCAGCAGGCCACGGCCGGGCATGCGGACGTATCCGGGACCAGCGGCGGGGACCGGCGGGCAGAGGCGTTCGCGGCCGGGATGCAGGAGGCGCTGCACCTGACCCCGGCGTTCGCCAGCCGCGCCGTGAGCACGTCGGCAGACGACCGGGCGTCGGCGAGCCTGCCGCAGGAACAGCAGGCGGTCATCGGGGTCGCCCTCATGTTCATCATCTTCACGGTGTTCGGCAGTACGGGCACGGTGCTGCTGCATCGCAACAGCGGCGTATGGGACCGGCTGCTCGCCAGCCCTGCCCCGCCCTGGCAGGTCCTCGCCGGCTACGGTTTGGCGTTCTTTTCGGTGGGCTGGGTGCAGTTCGCCATCCTGTGCCTGGCTGGCGCGGCGTTCGGCAGCCCCGTCCCGCTCAATCCGCCGGCGATTGCGGTGGTCACGGCGTACGTCTTGGCCATCTGCGGCATCGCCCTGTGCATCGCGGGCCTGGTCAAGAACGTGGAGCAGCACATGAGCATCGGCACGTTCGTGGCCGTGACCACCAGCATGGTGGGCGGTGCGTACTGGCCGCTGGACATCGAACCGGAATGGATGCAGCGGCTGGCCTGGTTCGTCCCGCAGGGATGGGCGATGAACGGGTTCAAGGCGGCCGTCCTCGGCTGGGGCGCGACGCCGGACACCTGGCTCTCCCTGGGCGTGTTGGCCGTTCTCGCCGTCGTGTTCTTCACGGTCGGCATGGTGCAGTTGCGGTACTCGTGAGCAGCAAAGGCCCGCCGCAGGGTGCGGCGGGCCTTCCGTATCTCCCGGAGCAGGCGGTATTGCGCGCGGCAAGCGGTCCAGAAACCACCCGCCTGCGCTTTCGCCCTGAACCACAGGGCGTCTCGCGATGGCTTACGCGATGGTGATCTCCTTGCACAGATACACGTCCTGAATCGCGTTCAGCAGTTGGATGCCTTCTTCCATCGGGCGCTGGAACGCCTTGCGGCCGGAGATGAGGCCCATGCCGCCGGCGCGCTTGTTGATCACGGCGGTGCGCACGGCCTCGGCGAAGTCGTTCTGTCCGGACGGGCCACCGGAGCTGATGAGGCCGATTTTGCCCATGTAACAGTTGGCCACCTGGTAGCGGGTGAGGTCGATGGGGTGATCCGAGGTCAGCTGGGTGTAGATGCGTTCGTCCGTCTTCCCGTAGCTGCTGCCCTCCAGATTGAGCGCCTTGTAACCGCCGTTGGTCTCCGGTAGCTTCTGCTTGATGATGTCCGCCTCGATGGTGACGCCCAGGTGGTTGGCTTGGCCGGTGAGATCGGCCGCGGTGTGGTAATCGACGCCGCCCTGTTTGAAGCGGGAGTTGCGCAAGTAGCACCACAGCACCGTGAACATGCCGAGCTCGTGGGCCTCCTGGAACGCCTCACTGACCTCCTGCAGTTGGCGCGTGGACTCCTCCGACCCGAAGTAGATGGTCGCGCCGATCCCGGCCGCGCCGAGCTCCCACGCCTGACGCACGCTGCCGAACATCACCTGGTCGTACTTGTTCGGATACGTGAGCAGTTCGTTGTGGTTGATCTTGACGATGAACGGGATCTTGTGGGCGTACTTGCGGGACGTCAGCGCGAGCACGCCAAAGGTGGACGCGACCGCGTTGCAGCCGCCCTCGATGGCCAGCTTGACGATGTTCTCGGGATCGAAGTAGGCCGGATTTTTGGCGAAAGACGCGCCCGCCGAGTGCTCGATGCCCTGGTCGACCGGCAGGATGGAGACGTAGCCGGTGCCAGCGAGGCGGCCGGTGTTGAAGAGCTGCTGAAGGTTGCGCAGGACCTGGTTGTTGCGGTCCGAGCGGGTGAACACCTCGTCCACCGTGGCGGGCGACGGGACCGTGAGGGCCTCCTTGGGGATGGTCTTGCATTCGTGGCGCAACAGGGCGTCCGATTCGTCTCCCAGGTAGCGGACGATGTCGTCCATGGAAAGCATGCCTGTCACCTCTCTGAATCCAAATCACCCCGCGCAGGAGGGCGCCCTCGGGCCGCATCCGCGGGGGGGACCGCTCCGACGGGCCAGCCTGCGCACGGGTGTGCAGGACGTGCTGAAACCCGTCATTAATGTAACAGATCCCGGCCCCGAATGGAAAAACGATTTGCGGTATAATGGGCGTGCAACGGAAGGTGAGGGATGGACATGTATCACCGCACGCAGACGCGCCCGGTGCGCGTCGGCAACCTCACCATCGGCGGAAGCAACAAGGTCATCATCCAGAGTATGACCACCACCAAGACCGCCGATGTGCAGGCGACCGTGGCGGAAATCCACCGTCTGGAAGAGGCTGGCTGTGAACTGGTGCGCGTGACCGTCAACAATCTGGAGGCTGCGGAAGCCATCAAGGAGATCAAGAGGCAGATTCATATCCCGCTGGTCGCGGACATTCATTTCGATCACCGGCTGGCGTTGAAGGCAATCGAGAACGGGATCGACAAGGTGCGCATCAACCCGGGCAACATCGGGAAGCGCGATCGCGTCGAAGCCGTGGTGAAGGCGTGCAAGGAGCGGGGGATCCCCATCCGCATCGGGGTCAACGCCGGGTCCCTGGAGCGGCACATCCTGGAGAAGTACGGGTATCCGACGGCGCAAGGGATGCTGGAGAGCGCCTTGCACCACATCCGGATCCTGGAGGAACTCGATTTCCACGACATCATCGTGTCGATGAAGGCGTCCGACGTGCCTCTGGCCATTGAGGCGTACCGCCTGGCGGCGGAGTCGTTCAACTACCCGCTGCACCTAGGCATCACCGAGTCGGGGACGCTGTACAGCGGCACCATCAAGAGCGCGGCCGGCCTGGGGACCCTGTTGTCGATGGGCATCGGCAACACCATCCGGGTGTCGCTGAGCGCCGATCCGGTGGAAGAAGTCAAGGTGGCGCGCGAGCTGTTGAAGACCTTCCATCTGATCTCGAATGCTCCGACCCTGGTATCGTGCCCGACCTGCGGGCGCATCGACATCGATCTCATCGCCATCGCCAACGAGGTGGAGGCGTATCTCCAGAACATCAAGGCGCCCATCAAAGTGTCGGTGCTCGGCTGCGCGGTCAACGGCCCGGGCGAGGCGCGGGAGGCGGACATCGGGATCGCCGGTGCGCGCGGCGAGGGGCTTCTGTTCCGCAAGGGCAAGGTGGTGCGGAAGATCCCGGAGGCGGAATTGGTCAGCGAGCTGAAGAAGGAGATTGACCGTATGGCGAAGCGGTATCAGGAAACGGGATCGATTGACGAATAACCGTCCGGGCGTCGAGGCCGTCCGATGCGGGGCGCGCGGGGCAGACCGGGTTGGAAATGGAGTCGATGCATGGATGACGGCACGGGTGTTGTCGGTACAGACGGGCCAGCCGCGGGAGGTGCTCACCCAGGCGGACGACGGCCGCGGTTTGGCGTGGACGTCGGCGATTTGGAAGACGCCGGTGTCCGGCAGGGTGTGGCTGGGCGAGGAGCATCTGGATGGAGACGCCCAGGCGGATCTGGTGCACCACGGCGGGCCGCACCGGGCGGTGCTGTGGTACGGCGCCGGGCATTACCCGCAGTGGCGGGCGGAGCTGGGATTGGCGGAGCTGGATTGCGGCTGGTTCGGGGAGAACCTGACGGTGACGGACCTGGACGAGGCGACGGTCTGCATCGGCGACGTGTACCGCATCGGTGGCCCCGATGGGGCGGTGGTGCAGGTGTCGCAACCGAGATCGCCGTGCTGGAAGCTGGCCCGGCGCGTCGGCGTCCCCGACCTGGTGGCGCGGGTGGAGTCGACGTTTCGATCCGGTTGGTACGCGCGCGTCCTGCAGCCCGGTTGGGTCGCCGCCGGGGACGCGGTGGAGCGGTTGGAGCGCCCGTGTCCGGAGTGGACCATCCACCGCGCCCACGAGGTGCATCTGGGGCTGCGCGTCCTGAAGCGGCGGCGCGGGGACGTGACGGAGAGCGCGGATGTGGACGTGAACGCCCTTTTGGCCGCCGCCAAAGCGCTGGCGGCGTGCCCATACCTGTCCCCGGATTGGCAGCGGATGCTGTCAAGTGCGGGCGCGTGAGGGGGCTCCGGACCGGACGCTCCGGGTGCCGATTGCGCTCACCGCACCTGGACGACCTGCCCGCCGGTCATCCGCACCAACTCGTCCGGCGTGAGCGGGAACACGGCTTTCGGGTGCCCCGCGGCGGCCCAGAGGGTGTCGAGGGAAAGCAGGTTTTGATCGATGAAGGTGGTCAGCGGCTGGGCGTGCCCGATGGGCGGCACGCCGCCGATGACGAATCCCGTCGCGGCGCGCACGAAGGCCGCATCCGGCTTTTCCACCGGTTCTCCGCACAGCGACGCGATCCGCTCCTCATCCACGCGCCCGGCGCCGCTGGCGATGACGAGCACGGGCCGGCCGCTGTGCACGGTGCGAAACACGAGCGACTTGGCGATCTGCGCCACGCTGCACCCGACGGCGTCGGCGGCCTCCTGGGCGGTGCGGGTGCTGTCCGGCAGCTCGATCACCGAATTCGTGAACCCCTTTTGGCGCAGCGCGTCCTGCACGCGTTGGGCGCTCTCCTTCAGCGGCATCTGAGTTCCCTCCAAAACCATTGAAGATTCGGCCTTCTTCGACGATCCATCCCCGGATTCCTTCTTCACGGATTTCCCCCATCTTCTCTCCTTTTTTCACGCCATCTTTTTCACGCCATCCCGCAATCGTCCGGGGGCGTGGGCGGGCGCAATCGTTTCGAGCCAAATTCAAGGTTGACCGGATATACCTGTAGCAAGAGTGTTCGAAGAGAGGGGATTCGTATGGATCTGGATCCGAAGCGCGACCCGCAGGGGCCGGCCGTCCAGGGAATATCGTCCCGGGACGCCGCGCGGGCGGAGAAAGCGATGAAACAGGGGCGTCAACGCGCGCGTCAGGCGAGATGGCTGTCGGTGTTCTCATGGGGGACGGTGGCGGCCTCGGTGGCCGGATTTTTCACTCTGTGGTACACGGTCAGCGGATCGCCCGTGTCGGCGGCGACGGGGATCGGCCAGACGAACGGGACCGGGAGCGGCATGGCGGCGCAGGGCTCGGGATCGCAGGGTGCGAGCGGATCGACGAGATCCGGCTCGATGGCCTCCGGGGCGTACGGGGGCGGTGACGCGGGCTTCGGCGGAGCCATCGGGGGCAGGCGACATCATCGCGACTTAGGCTCCGGCTTGGACGGTGGCGCGTCGGGCGGCGGGAATGATGGCGGCGTCTACGGCGGCAGCACGTATGGCGGCTCCTTCGGGGGGGCCGGTATCAGCTCTGCGCAATCGCCGGACGTCCGGACGGGTGGCTCGTGATGGGGCTCGTGACGGAACGACGGGATGACCTGGTGCGCACCACCTTCGCCGCGATGGGCACCACGGTGGAGGTGGTGGTGGCCGACGGGGAAGCGGCGGAGCCGGCCCGCGCGAGGCATGTGCCCGGCGACACCGGCGGAGAACGATTGCCGGGCGGCACCGGCGTGGAGCGCCTCTTGGATGAGGCGCGGCGGCTCGTCGCGGATTGGGAGCGCCGGTTGTCCCGCTTCCATCCCGACAGCGACATCAGCCGCATCAACGCCGCGGCGGGGCGATGGGTCCCGGTGCACCCGGGGACGATGGAGGTGTTGCGGCTGGCGGAGGACGCGCGGCGGGCCACGGGGGGCTGGTACCACCCGGGGCTCGGGCGGGCCATGCGTGCGGCGGGGTACGGGGTGTCCTTCTCCGAACTGACTCCGGCTCCCCCGTTGCAACGGTCCGGGCCGACGCCTTGGGGAGAATGGCCGGAACCGGCCCCTCATTCCGGGGACCTCGCGTTGCCCGTGGACAGGACCGCCTATGAATTGGACGAGCGTGCGCTGCGGGTGAAGGTGGTGGAGGGCAGCGAGATCGATCTCGGCGGCATTGCCAAAGGCTGGATTGTGGAACAGGTGGCGTCGTGGCTGCGCGGGATGGGCCTGCGGCAGTTCATCGTCAACGCCGGCGGAGACATGGTCTGCGTGGGCTTGTGCGGCGAACGGCCATGGCGGGTCGGCATCGACGATCCGTTCGGCGGCACGGCACCTGCGCTGACCTTGGATGTCTGGGACCTGGCGTTGGCGACCAGCGGGACGTACAGGCGGCGTTGGCAGGCGGGGGATGGCATCGTTCATCATCTGATGGACCCGCGGACGGGCCGACCGGCACAGACGGATGTGGTCTCGTGCACGGTGTTGCACGAGCGGCTGGTGGTGGCGGAGGTGCTGGCGAAGGTGGCCCTGTTGCTCGGTCGCGACGCGGGGACGGCGTGGCTGGCCGGGCAACCGCAGCGGGGCTGGGTGATGATCGCGGCGGACGGGGAGGTGCGGCACGCGTGGACAGGCCGGAAGAGCGGGTGACCTGGTACCCGTTGGCGGGTGCTGTGCTGTTTTTGTTGGTGGTGATCGCGGCGTCGTACGCCTGGGTGGTCGTGATGTTCCCGCCGGAGAAGGAGAAGAACGAGATTTTCTGGTACATGGCACGCGCGGCGGGGTTCACGGCGTACGAGCTGTTGGCGTTCACGGCCCTGCTCGGGCTGACGTCCAGCGCGGGGGTGTGGGACCGATGGAAGGTCCGCCGTCTCGTGACGCAGTGGCACCAGTTTGCGTCGAGCCTCGTGATTGCCTTTCTCGTCCTGCACCTGTGGGGGCTGCACGAGGACACGACGATTCCGTTTCCGTGGTCCAAGCTGTTGGTGCCCTTCTCGGCGTCGTACCGGCCGCTGTACACGGGCTTCGGCGCGTTGGCCCTGTACGGCTTGGCGGTCCTGTTGGTCACCTCGTATCTGCGCCCGCACATTGGGTCGCGGGTGTGGCGGACCGTGCACTTTTTATCGATCCCGGTCTTCGTCCTGGTCACGCTCCACGGCCTGCTCTCGGGCACGGACGCGGCATCGGTGTGGGCGGCGTGGATGTACGTGGTCCCGGCGGCATTGTTCGTGGGCGTGCTGGTGCCGCGGCTCCTGCGGCGGGCGTGAATCTGTCACAATAAGGAGCATCCGCCTCGAACGTAAGTGCGAATCTGTCGTTGTCACCGTGCCGGGTGGGTAGTATAAGAATGATTCTGCCACTATGCCGTCGCCGTGAACATGAACCGGCCACGACGTGGCGTCCGCGCCGCGACCATAAGGACGAATCTGCCGTGGTGAGGATCCGTACTGCGACCATAAGGACGAGTCTGCCACGGGCGGTTCGGCGGCGGGCCCATACGGCCCTCGCGCCGGAGGTTGTCTACTCCCCATGCGCGGGTCGATGCGATCCGCACCCCATTCCGGACTTCCACACTTCTTCAGGTTGACGCCACGTTCTTCCCCGGCTACAATCGAGACATCCTTTAGCATATTAGCAAGCTAAAGCGGGCGGCGGGCGGAAGCGCCGACGGCCGCCTTGGATGGAATCGCGGAGTGATGCCCATGTCGATAGATATGCAGCAGCGCTGGGCGGACCGGCCGCTCGGCATGCGCGACGTGTATCCGCAGCAGGCCAGGCGGCGGCGGCAACTGGAGTCGAAGCTGCTGCGGGTCTTTGAGCAAAACGGATTCGAGATGGTCTCCTGCGGGCTGTTGGAGTATGTGGACACCCTGTTGCGCGGACGCGCATCGAGCGAGGCGGAGGACTGGCTGCGCATGGTCGACGCCACCGGACGGACGGTGGTGCTGCGGCCGGAGATGACGCCGTCCATCGCCCGGATGGCCGCGCCGCTGCTCGCGGCGGGGACGAAGGAGATCCGCTGGTCGTACGCCGAACGGGTGTACCGGCGCACGAACGATCCCGCGTCACTCTCCTGGGCCAGTGGCAAGGCGGCCGAGTCGACGCAGGTGGGCGTGGAGTGGATCGGGCGCGCGGGCGCCGAGGCGGATGCCGACGTGATGGCCCTCTGCCAGGCGGCGCTGGGGGCGCTGGAGCTGGACGGCTGGCAGATGGTCGCGAGCCACGCCGCCTTCGCGCCTGCGTTCCTGGAGGCGCACGGCATCGCGCCGGAGACCGCCGAATCGCTGACGCTGTGCCTCGCGCGCGGGGATTACGTCGGGTTCCGCGGCGTGATGGGCGCCCTGAGCGCAGCCACCGGCGTCGCCGACGACGTGCTGGATCAATTGTCCACGCTGAATCCGCTGGCCGCCGACCTGCCCGAGCCGCTGCAGCACCGCTTTGCGGAGAGCGAGAGCGGTCGGCGGGCGCTCAGCGCGTGGAGGGAGCTGCGCGACCTCGCGGCGGTGCTGCAGCGCCGGGGATTGGCGGACCGGGTGTCGTTCGATCTCACCCTGGTGCGGGACCTGACGTATTACACCGGCATCGTCTTCGAGGTGTTCGCGCCCGGCGCGGGCGCGCCCATCGCCCTCGGCGGCCGGTACGACGATCTCCTGGTGCAGTTCGGCACGCCCGCCCCGGCCATCGGGTTTGCGTTCGAGGCCGAGCGGTTGCTGACCGCGTTGACCGAGGGCGAGTGGCTGCACGAGGCCGACGAGCGGGGCGCAGGCTCCGCCGGCGGTGCGGAATCGTCCGGGCGCGCCCGGACCACCGCGTCAGGAGAGGAGGCATCCCCATGGTGACCATCGCTCTGGCCAAAGGGCGCACGGCGGACGACGTGGTGCCCATGTGGCGGCGTGCGGGACTGCCCGCCCCGGCCGATCTCGACGACAGCCGCGCCCTCGTCTTCGAGGTTGAGGCTCCGGTCCACGGGCCGCTGCGCTTCCTCCTCGCCAAACCGGCCGACGTGCCCACGTACGTGTCGTTCGGCGTGGCCGACATCGGAGTCGTCGGCAAGGACGTGCTGCTCGAGAGCGGGCGCGAGGTGTATGAACTGTTGGATCTGCAGGCCGCGCGCTGCCAGCTGTGCGTGGCCGGGCGGCCGGAGGAGCGGGATCGGCGGCCGCGGCGCGTGGCGACCAAGTATCCGCGGCTGGCCGATCAGTACTTCCGCAGCCTCGGCGTCGCCGCGGAGACGATTCCGCTCAGCGGATCCATTGAGTTGGCGGCCGTCATCGGGCTGGCGGATCGCATCTTTGACCTCGTCCAGACCGGCGCGACCCTGGCCGCCAACGGGTTGGTGGTCTTCGACGAGGTGTTGGACGTGTCGGCGCGGCTCATCGCGAACCGGTCCAGCTACCGGACGAAGCGGCAGGCCATCCAGTGGGTGACGGATCAATTGGCGCAGGCGCTGACGCGGGAGGCGGTGGAGTCATGAAGCTGGCGAGGGTTGAGGCGGGATCGTTCGATTGGCGGCGGAATGCCTCGGCGGACGACGAGGCGGTGCGCCGCGTCGCGGAGATGGTGGCGCAGGTGCGCCGGGAAGGCGACCGGGCACTTCGGCGGTACACGGAGGAATTCGACGACCCGGGCCTGGCGGGACGCGCGTGGACGCTTGGGGTCGATCCGGCCGATCTCGAACGGGCCTGGGCGACCCTGGATGCGCCGCTGCAGCGGGCGCTGGAGAGAGCGGCGGATCGCATCCGGCGCTTTCACGAGCGCCAGCGGCCGGAGGACGTGCAGGCGGCGGGATCGGACGGCGAACGGATGGGCATGACCTGGCGGCCGTTGCGGCGGGCCGGGGTCTATGCGCCGGGCGGCCGGGCGGCGTATCCGTCGACGGTGCTGATGAACGTGATTCCGGCGCAGGTGGCGGGCGTCGACGAGGTGGTGTTGGTCTCGCCCCCGCAGCGCGGGACGGGGTTGCCGCACCCCTTGGTGATGGCGGCGGCGCACCTGCTCGGCGTGCGGGAGGTGTACCGCGTCGGCGGCGCGCAGGCCATCGCCGCCCTGGCGTACGGGACGGAGAGCGTGGCGCGCGTGGACAAGATCGCGGGGCCGGGCAACCTGTACGTGGCCCTCGCGAAGCGCCTGGTGATGGGGGACGTCGGGATCGACAGCGTCGCCGGGCCGAGCGAGGTGTTCATCGTCACCGACGAGACGGCCGATGCGCGCTTCGTGGCGGCGGACCTGCTCGCACAGGCGGAGCACGATCCGGAGGCGGGCGCGGTCCTGGTCACGGTGGACGCGGGGCTGGCGGACGCCGTGGAGCGGGAGCTGGAGCGGCAGTTGGCGGACTTGCCGCGGCGGGAGATCGCCCGGGCCGCGCTCGAACGCTGGGGCGCGGTGGTGGTGGCCCCGACGCTGGAGGAGGCCATCGAGGTGGTGAACCGCAGCGCCCCGGAGCACGTGGAGCTGTTGGTGCGGGAGCCGGATCGATGGCTGCCGCGGGTGCGGGCGGCGGGGGCGGTGTTCCTCGGCGCGCACACGCCGGAGCCGGTGGGGGACTACTACGCCGGCCCGAACCACGTGCTGCCGACGCACGGGACGGCGCGCTTCGCGTCCGGCCTCGGGGTGCTCGATTTCATGCGGCGGATGACGTGGGTGGCGTACACGCCGGAGGCCCTCGAACGGCATCGGGCGGACATCGTCGCCCTCGCGGAAGCGGAGGGGCTTGCCGCACACGCGCGCGCGGTGACCATCCGCGCGGAAGGAGGGAGCCGGGATGGCGGATCGGAATGACGGGCCGGCGGAGGGCCTTCGCGCGGGCGGGGCGGGCGCCCCGGAGGCGGGCCCGCGCTGGCAGGCGGCGGTGGAGCGGCGCACGGGCGAGACGGACGTGCGCCTGAGCCTGAACCTGCGTGGCAGCGGCCAGGCCAAGCTGGAGTTTCCGGTACCGTTCCTGCGCCACATGCTGCACCTGTTCGCGGTGCACGGGCGGTTCGATCTGACGGTGCAGGCGGACGGCGACGTGGATGTGGATGATCACCACCTGGTGGAGGACATCGGCCTGTGCCTGGGGAAGGCCTTGCACCAGGCACTCGGAGACAAGCGGGGGATCCGCCGCTATGGCGAGCGGCACACGCCGATGGACGAGACGCTGGCGCGGGCGGTGATTGACCTCTCCGGCCGCCCGGCGTTCGTGCTCCAGGCCGACATCCCGGCCGAGCGGGTGGGGACGTTCCCGACCGAGCTGGTGCGGGAGTTCTTCAAGTCGTTCGCCAACGAGGGCCGCTTCGCCCTGCACCTGGCGGTGCTCTACGGCGAGGACAGCCACCACATGATTGAGGCGCTGTTCAAGGCGACGGCGGCCGCGCTGCGCGAGGCGGTCGCCCTCGACGGGGACGCGGTGCCGAGCAGCAAGGGGGTGCTGGAATGATTGCGGTGTTGGACCTCGGCATCGGCAACCTGTCGAGCGTGCGCAGCGGCTTTCTGCGGGCGGGCGAGGAGACGACCGTGATTGCCCGGGGCGAAGCGTGGGAGGAGCTGCTGGCGGCGCGGGACGACGTGACGGGCGTGGTGCTGCCGGGCGTGGGCGCGTTTGGCGACGCGATGTTTCAACTGCGCGCGTCGGGCCTCTTGAACGTGGTGCGCGGCGCGGTCCGCGAGGGCCGGCCGCTGCTCGGCATCTGCCTCGGCATGCAGCTGTTGTTTTCGCTCAGCGAGGAGCATGGATCGCACGTGGGGCTCGGGGTGTTCCCGGGCAAGGTGGTGCGTTTCCCGAACGACGTCAAGGTGCCGCACATGGGCTGGAACGACCTCACGGTGGTCAAAGACCACCCGCTGCTCGCAGGGGTGCGCAAGGGGGATTACGTGTACTTCGTCCACTCCTTCCACGCCGTGGTACAGGACGAGCAGCACCTGCTGGCGGCCGCCCAGTACGGGCGCACCCTGGTGCCGGCGGTGGTGGCGAAGGGGTCCGTGTGCGGGACGCAGTTTCACCCGGAGAAGAGCGGCCCCGTGGGCGAGAAGATCCTGCGCAACTTCGTCGCCATCTGCCGGGCGTGGACGGCGCCGAAAGGGGAGAAGGCCCATGTTTGACCTGTTTCCCGCCATCGACATCCTGGGCGGGGCGTGCGTGCGCCTGACGCGCGGCGATTACGAGGCGAAGACGGAGTACGGCCGCGATCCGGCGGCGATGGCGTCGCGCTGGATGGACGCGGGGGCGCGCTGGCTGCACGTGGTCGATCTCGACGGCGCCAAAGCGGGCCGCCCGGTCAACGTGGATGCGGTGCGCCAGGTGGTGCGGGCCGCCTCGGCGCGCGGGGTGCGCGTCCAGGTGGGCGGCGGCATCCGCACGCACGACGCCATCGCGCAGTGGCTTGAGGCCGGTGTGGCGCGTTGCGTGATCGGCACCGCGGCGCTGGATCGGGACTGGATGGACGCGGCGGTGGCGCGCTTCGGGGCGGACGCCTTGGTGGCGGGCCTCGACGGGCGCGGGGGCAAGATGGCGGTGCGCGGTTGGCTGGAGCAGACGGACGTGCCGCTGGTCGAGGTGGCGCGCGGCCTCTTTGAGGCGGGCGTGCGCCACGCGCTGGTGACCGACGTGAATCGGGACGGCACGCTGCAGGGGGCCAACCTGGACCTCGCCGTCTCGGTGCAGGCGGAGGGCCTCGGGGCCATCGCGTCGGGCGGCATCCGCAGCCTGGAGGACGTCCTCGCGGCGCGCCGGGCGGGCCTGGCGGGCGTCATCGCCGGCCGCTCGCTGTACGACGGGACGCTCGATTTGGCGGCGGCGTTCGCAGCCCTGCGGGAGGAGGAGACGGCATGCTGACCAAGCGCATCATCCCCTGCTTTGACGTGCTCGACGGGCGTGTCGTCAAGCACGTCGGTTTTTTGGAGAACCGCCGCGACGCGGGCGATCCGGTGGCGCTCGCGGAGCGCTACTGCGCGGACGGCGCGGACGAGCTGGTCCTGCTCGACATCTCCGCGTCGGAGGAGGGGCGCCTGGCCACCCACCGCGTGGTGGCACAGGTGGCGGAGAAGGTCAACATCCCGCTCACGGTGGGCGGCGGGGTGTCGACGGTCGATGACGTCCGCGCCCTGCTGTTGGCCGGCGCCGACAAGGTGTCGATGAACACCGGTGCCGTCCGCAATCCGCAGTTGATCCGCGAGGCGGCGCACCGCTTCGGCGAGCAGTGCGTGGTGGTGGCCATCGACGCCAAGCTCAACGAGACGATGGGCCAATATGAGGTGATGGTGAAGGGCGGCAAGGTCGGCACCGGCATGGACGTCATCACCTGGGCGAAGCGTGCGGCCGATTTCGGCGCGGGCGAGATCCTCCTGACCAGCTTCCGCCAGGACGGCACCCGCGAGGGATTCGACATCACGCTGACGCGCCTGGTGGCCGAGGCGGTGAACATTCCGGTCATCGCCAGCGGCGGCGCGGGCAAGAAGGAGCATTTCTACAAAGTGCTGACCGAGGGCAAGGCGGATGCGGCCCTGGCGGCGAGCGTCTTCCACTTCGCGGAGACGTCCGTCGGCCAGGTGAAGGCCTTCCTGCGCCAAAAGGGGGTGCCGGTGCGGTGGACGGGCACGGGGACGCCCGCGTGACGCGGGGGAAGGACGTGGTGGCGCCGGCGGGATCGGAAGCGGTGGCGCCGGAGAAGGAGGCGGTGGTGCCGGCGGGATCGGAGACTGTGTTGGCGGCGGGATCGGCGGCGTCGACGGCGGGCGGTGCCGCCACGGCCGGCGAGGAAGCGGTGTGGCTGGAGGCCGTGCGCTACGACAAGGACACCGGCTTGGTGCCGGTGGTGGTCCAGGACGCCCGCAGCGGCCAGGTCTTGATGCTGGCGTACGCCAACCGGGAGGCCCTCAAGCGCACCTTCGGCACGGGGCAGGCGTGGTTCTGGAGCCGGTCGCGCCAGTCCTTCTGGCGCAAGGGTGCCACCAGCGGAAACGTGCAGCGGGTGGTGGAGGTGCGGATCGACTGCGACGGCGACGCGGTCCTGTACCGAGTGGAGCCGGCGGGTCCGGCCTGCCACACGGGGGCAGCGTCGTGCTTCTACCGGGTGTTGCAGCACAAGGAGAGCGTCCTCGGCGCTGGTCCGAACGGCGGCGGTGCGGGCGCGGCCGGTGTGGGCGACGCCGGAGCTGTGCCAGGGCCGGCAGGTGCGGCGGGCACGGATCCGGTGAAGGACAGCAACACGAGCGCTGAACCGGCCGCGGTTGAGGATGCCGGCGGGCAGGTGTTGGAGCGGTTGTGGCGCGTGATCGAACAGCGGTGGACGGAACGGCCGCAGGGATCGTACACCACGTACCTGTTCGAGCGGGGCGTGGACAAGGTGGCGAAGAAGGTCGGCGAGGAGAGCGCGGAGGTCGTGATTGCGGCGAAGAACGCGGTGGAGTCGGCCGCTGGCCGCGCGGAGCTGGTCGAGGAGAGTGCGGATCTGCTGTACCACCTGTTGGCGCTGTGGAAGGTGGCAGGGATCCGGCCGCAGGACGTGTTCCATGCTTTGCAGAAGCGAGAAAAATGAGTTCTTGCGTCGCGCTGCCCGTCGCCTTCGGCACGTGCGCGGCGCCACGCTGCGTTGGTGAGCGAGCTGCATGGAAATTGCCGTCCGAATCGGAGTTGTGAGGAATATATTGAAAATACGAGAGAAATAGCCTTACAAGGTGACAGGATGGTATCTTGCCCGCACTCGAGCCATATCGCCGATTGAGCCAAAGTAAACACCCTATTATACTTAAGATACAAAACGAAAGACACAACGGGCAAACCTCGGGAAACCGGGGGACGCAAAGCCATGGGCCTACGGCGTTCAAGCTATGGTTGCCAGGTTGCTAATACTCGGCGTGCAACTGGCGATAGTTTGCCAGTTTTTTGTTTTCTCATACCGTCAAAGAGGCAGGTGTCCGCGTGAAGCAACCCAAGCTGAGACAATTGACCCACCGTGCGCAAAACGGCGACCAGGACGCGATTGTTCAGATTATTCAACGCCTGATGCCGCTCATCAAGAAATACAGTCACCACAACGAGGACGATGAAGTGGAGTTGATGTTGTGGGTCACGCAGGCCGTGCGCAGATACAAGCCGAACACGACCTGGGGGCGCGATGAACTCAGACGCTGGCAGGAGCGGTCGCGGTGAGTGCACGTGGGCGTTGTTAAATCATCTAGCTGATCCCGCCTTATAGAGTACAGGGGCTGAGCACACCGCAAGGACGCCGAGGATGGGGGAAGGCGTATGCAAGGGCTGGGATGGGAGTGGTTGCAGAGCCCGGAGGCGTTGAGCGCAGCAGCGGTCATCATCATCGAGTACGTGAAGGACGTTCCGGGGATTCGGCGGATTCCGACCAAACTGCTGGCGCTGATTGTGGGGGAGGCCTTGGTGATGCTGACAATTCAACCTTTTCCCACCACCCTGCGAGGATTGGCGGTGATCTGGCTGGACGGATTGCTGGTTGGCGCGGCATCCATCGGAGGTTGGCATTTGGTGCTGGAATGGGCGGGACGCCCCGAAGTCGTGAGGCGGCATGTCAGGTGTTTGCGTGATCGCCGGGTTTCCACGCGCGGTTGACGGTTTAGGCATAGTCCACAGAGGACCTCCATAGGCTGGGGTAGCACGACAAACGCTCATTGCGAAGAGGGTGTTCGGGATGAAACCATTCCCTTAGCTGACCCTTGGGATCTCGCGGAGGCGCGGATTGTAGCGTGGTTTGTCACCGGCATACGCCAGGAGGGCGCGAGGTTGGCCAGGAAGAGAGAGATTCTGCGGCATCGGGAGCTCTTGATTCTGAATGCGCCAGCTGAAGAGGACGGCGAGGACATGTTGTACCTCTTGGCGGCGCACTCCGACACCGCGTCGGAGGCCGAATACCACGTGTTCCTCGAAACCGCGCTGTCGTTGCTCACACCTAAGCAGAGAACGGTCATCATCGCCACGGTCATCCAGGGTGTGCCGGAGCACGTGTTGGCAGAACAACTGGGCATCACGCAACAAGCAGTGCACCGCTTAAAGTCGCGCGCCTTGAAACGACTGAGGGCCTGTCTGATCGCCGAACACGCACCGAGTTGATCCGTCCGTGTGGCAGCTCGCCCCTGGAAACGAAGGACTGTTGTACGCCGGGTCCTTTTCACAAAACCAGGCCTCGCCGTTCAGGTTCGGCGGGGCTTATCCACGTCGTACTCTGCTGTGCGGGGCGATGGTACAATGGGTTGGTAACATGCGGACTGTGGGGTCCGGACTATACAAGGAGGAATTCACCATGGCCATTGTGGCCGTCAGCATCGCACCCCTCGGGACGGGCAGCACCAGCGTGAGCACATACGTGGCCGAGACGCAGCGAGTCCTGGAGCGCCATCCGAATCTCCGGTTCCGCCTCGATCCGATGTTCACCACCATCGAAGGCGAACTGCCGGAGATCTTCCAGGCGATTCAGGAGATGCACGAGGCGCTGGTGGCGATGGGCGCGAAGCGGTTGTCGACGGTCGTGAAGATCGACGATCGGCGGGACGTCTCCCACTCGATGGAAGAAAAGGTCGCCGCTGTCGAGGAGAAGACGCGCCGGTGACCACCCAGCCGCACGGACCGCAGCGAGAACAGGAACCGGCTCGGGAGTCGGAGCGGGAACGTGGAAGAACCGTTGAGGGAGCCGGTCAGGGGGCACTTCTGGAGACGGACCGCCTCCTCCTGCGCCCCTTCACCGCGGCGGACGCGCCCTCCGTCCAGCGCTTGGCGGGGGACTCGGACATCGCGCGGACGACCCTCAACATTCCCCATCCTTATCCGGACGGCGCCGCCGAAGCGTGGATTCAGGCCGCGAACGAGGCGGAGCGGGCCGGCGCTCAGTACATGCGGGCGATGGTGCGCAAAGACAGCGGGGAACTGGTCGGCTGCGTCGGCCTCGGCGTCGCCCAGCGGCACCACCGGGCCGAGCTCGCCTATTGGGTCGGGCGCCCCTGGTGGAATCTGGGCTACGCCAGCGAAGCCGCGCTCCGCATGGTCCAGTTCGCCTTCACCGATCTCGGGCTGCACCGCGTCTGGGCGGCCGCCATGCCCCACAACCCGGCGTCGATGCGGGTCATGGAGAAGATCGGCATGCGGCGAGAAGGCCATCTCCGCCACCACGCATTCAAGGACGGCCATTTCATCGACCTGGTGTATTACGGCATCGTGAAGGGTGATCCACTCCCCTGACGCCCGGCCCTCCTCTGATCCCCTTCACCGATTTCTTTCACCGATCTCCGCCGATCCTCGCGCTTCACCCCGCGGCGCCGGCCGCCGTCGCGGCGCGGGCCAAGCGCTCTGCCGCCCGCTCCAGCTCGAGTGCCCGCAGCGCCTCCAGGGCGTCGCTGAGGTGGACGCGCAGCAGGCAGTCGGCGAGATCGAACGGCAGCGGCACGTCCGTGACGATGGTCGCCAGGCGCTTGCTGAGCAGGGCGATCTCCCGGTGTGCCACGATGCGATCCCGCAGCCGAACCGGCAACGCCTCCGCGTTCGCCAGCACCCTCTCCAGGGTCCCGTGCTCGGCCAGCAGCTTCTTCGCTGTCTTCTCGCCGACGCCGGGCACCCCCGGAATGTTGTCGCTGGCGTCGCCCATGAGTGCTTTGAGATCGATGATTTGAGACGGGGTCAACCCCCACGTCTCCAGGAGCGTGGCCGGCGTGTACACGTCGGTCTCGGCGACGCCGCGGCGGAGGATGCATACCGTCACCCCGTCGGCGACCAGTTGGAGGGCATCGCGATCGCCCGTGAGGACGAGGCCGTCCCATCCCTGCTCCTGACAGCGGAGGGCGAGGGTGCCGAGGATGTCGTCCGCTTCGTACCGAGGGTCGGCGTGCTGTGCCACCCCGAGCGCCGCGAGCACCCGCTGCGTCGTCTCAAACTGCTCCAACAGCGCCTCCGGCAACTCGCCTCGCTGGGCTTTATAGGCCGGATATAGGTCGCGCCGGAACGTGTCGCGGGTGGTGTCCCAGGCGATGACCACATAGCGGGGCCGCACCCGTTCCAGCGCGTGCGTGAACATGTGGAGGAATCCCATCACCCCGTTGGTGTACCGCCCGTCGGCCGCGCGCCGCGGGCGGCCGCCATAGAGCGTCGCGAAGTACGCTCGTACCAACAGGGAACTGCCATCGATCATCAACACATCGGCAGGGACCAACGTCGTCCTCTCCTTCCCGTATCCTCGTCATCATACCACTGGCCGGGAGGATTGCGCAGGACCCGGTCCGGTCCGGCATCGTCGTTGCGGGCGTATTGCACCCGCAGGTCCGGCGTGCTACAGTGAAGGTGACAATTTCATCGTGAGGCGCTAGGGGTGCCGTACCGGCTGAGAAGCGGCTTGCCGCTAACCCTATGGACTCGATCTGGATAATACCAGCGGGAGGAAGTGCCATCGGACAACACGTGCGTGGGACCTCTTTTGTGGGCCGGATCGGTCGATTGTGCAGACCGGGCGGAACACGAAAGAGGTTTTTGATTTCCAGCGTGTTCCCGCCTCACGGAAAGAAGGGGTGTTGGGCATGCAGTGGAAACTGCGGGACATTGTCGTGGCGGCGATTCTGTCGGTGGTGTGCGGCGTGGTGTACATGGGTTGGGACTTTTTTACGGAGGTCATCACCAAGGGCTGGAGCCCGGCGGCGGCGGGCATCGTCAACGGCGTGTGGTGGATCGCGGCGGGGCTCGTCGCGTACATCGTGCGGCGGCCGGGCGCGGCGTTTTTCGCGGGCGTGGTCAGTGCGTTCTTTGAGTTCGCCTTCGGCAGCCCGTACGGGACGGGGGCCATCATCTCCGGCCTGGTGCAGGGCATCGGCGCGGAGGCGGGCTTCGCGCTCGGCGCCTGGAAGCGGTACGGCGCCGGGATGATGATGCTCTCCGGGGCGCTCGGCGGCGTCGGCAACACGCTGCAGTGGTACTTCCAATACGGAGGCAACCAGTACGGCACGGGCACCATCCTCGGGTACCTGGTGCTGACGCTCATCAGCGGGGCGGTGTTGGCGGGGCTGTTGCCGAAGTGGATCGCGGACGCGCTCAACCGGGCGGGCGCCTTGCGAAATTTTGAGATCGGAAGGCAAGCGGGATCGAGATGAGCCGAACGGACGTCCTGACACGGCCCCAGGCCCGGGACGCGGAACGGCCGCTGGTGGCCCGGACGCCCGAGGAGCGGTCGGACGAGGCACCGGAGAAGCTGCGGGACGAGGCGCCGGTGCTGGCGGATGGCACGCCGCGGCGTGCGGAACGCCCTTGCCTGCTGCGGCTGCGCGGCGTGGACATCGCGTATGAGGACGGGCGGCCGGCGGTGAGCGGGATCGACTTCGAGTTGCATCAGGGGGAGTCGGTGCTGTTCCTCGGGCCGAGCGGGTGCGGCAAGAGCACGGTGGCGATGCTGTGCGCGGGCCTGATTCCGGAGGCGGTCGAGGCCAAGGTGACGGGCGAGGTGGTGCGCCACCCGTCGCTCGATGCGCCGGGGGCGGTGGGTTACGTCTTTCAGGACCCGGACGCGCAGTTCTGCATGCTGCGGGTGGACGACGAGATGGCGTTCGGGCTGGAGAACCAGGGCTTGGCCAGGGCGGAGATGGCGGAGCGGATTCGCGGAAGTCTGGCGCAGGTGGGACTGGCCGGGCAGGAGCGGGCCAATCACGCGGTCTTCTCCGGCGGCATGAAACAGAAATTGGCCATCGCCTGCGCGCTGGCGATGCACCCGAGGTTGCTGATCCTCGACGAGCCGACGGCCAACCTCGATCCGCTGGCCACCCGCCAGGTGTTCACGGAGATTGCGCGGCTGGCACGGGCCGGGCAGACGCTGCTCGTGATTGAGCACAAGTTCGATGCCCTGTTGCCCTGGATGGACCGGGTGGTGCTGTTCGACGCGGCGGGCCGCGTGCACCGGGCGGGCCCGACCGCCGAGGTGATCCGGGAAGAATGGGACTGGCTGGTCGCCGAAGGCGTCGTGGCGCCGTGGAAGGCGCGCCCAGTGTGGCTGGATGGATCGCCGGAAGGCGGGCCGGACGCTCCTTCGGGGGATGCGGCGGACACCGGGGCCTGGCGGGTGGCGGAACCTGCGGCGGCTCCAGGGGCGGCGCGATCGGCGAAATCGGCGGCATCGGCGGGATCGAATGTGGCCGAACCGGCCTTCTCCATCCGCAACGGCCGCTTGGCCTACGACGGGCGTCTTGTGTGGCAGGACGTGTCGTTCGACGTGCCCCGGGGTGCATTCGTGGCCATCGTCGGGCCAAACGGTGCGGGCAAGTCGTCCCTGCTGCAGGGGATGGCGGGGCTGCAGCGGCTCAGCGGCGGCGAGGTCCGGTTGTTTGAGAGAGAGATCCGAGCATGGCGGCCGGCGGATCGCGTGCGGGCGGTGTCCTATTGCTTCCAGAATCCGGAGTACCAATTCATCTACGAGCGGGTGGCGGATGAATTGGCGAACCGGCCGGTGGGGAATGAGGTGCCGCCGGAGACGATGCGGCTGCTCGAGGCATTCGGGTTGGCGGGCTGCGCGAAACAGAGCCCGTTCGGGTTGAGCCAGGGCCAGAAGCGGCGATTGAGCGTGGCGTCGATGTTGCGGGAGCCGCACGACGTGTACCTGCTCGACGAGCCGACGTTCGGGCAGGACGCGCGCACGCAGCAGGCCATCCTGGACCGGTTGGCGGCGCTCCACCAGGAGGGGCGGACGGTGGTCATCACCACGCACGACCTGGACCTGGTGCGCCGGTACGCCACCCATGTGGCGGTGGTGGCGGACGGGGGCCTGTTGTACTGGGGATCGCCCGCAGGGCTATGGCAGCGTCCAGACGTGATGGCGAAGGCCCATTTGGTAGACGATGTGCGGCCGCTGGAGGAAGGTGATGCGGCGGCGCCAGAGCCCCAGGGAGGCGCAGGACCTGCGATGGCGCCGGAGCCGCAGGGGGGCGCTGGGCCTGCGGCGGCGCGACCGGCGCGGGACGTAGGCGCAGGACCTGCGGCCGTATCCGGAGCCGAATCCTGGCCGGCGTCCCTCGCGGCCGAACCGCTGCGCAAGGGGCTGGTGTACCGGCTCAACCCGCCGTGGCATCTGGTGACGTGCGTGATCGCCATCGCGATCGGCATCTTCGCCCACACCCTGCCCGAGGCGGTGGCGATGTTCCTGTGGCCGCTGGTGCTTCTGTTCGGCGCGGCCCGTCTGTCGCCGCGTCGGGTGGTCGTGCGGCTGTCGCCGTTTCTCATCTTCTACGTGCTGTACGTGTGGACGCTGACGGCGTACGCCCGCGTGGAGCCGGGGACGAGGACCCTGGACTTCCTGTGGATGCACCTGAGTTATCCGGGGTTCATCGCGGGGTTGGTGCTCGCGTTTCGCATGCTCGGCGCGGTGTGCTTCGGGGTGCTGTTCGTGACGGCGACGGACGTGACCGATCTGGTCGTCGGCCTGTGCCAGACCTTCCGCGTTCCGCCCAAGTTTGCGTACGGCACGCTGGCTGGAATTCGCTTCATGCCGCTGTTTCAGTCGGAGTGGACGAAACTCAGGCAGGCCCGGCAACTGCGCGGCAAGGATGCCCGCTGGCGGGCGCTGCGGCCGGTGACGTATGCGCTGCCCCTGTTGGCGCAGGCGATCCGGATGAGTGAGCGGGTCGCGATCGCGATGGAGGCGCGGGGATTTCGCGGCGCGCCGGCGGATCGACCCGATGGCCGCGCCTACTATCGCGTGGTGCCGGTGCGCCGCTTGGACTTCGCGTACTTGGCCGTGGTTTGTGGGATTTCGATCACGCTCTTGTGGTGCTTTTGAGGCGGCCGTTGCGGTCCGGGAAGGGGTTGCCCGGGAAGGGGATGGTCCAGGCCGAGGCGGTGGAGGTCGCTGGCCCGGATGGCCGGTGAAGGAGCGGCGCCGGGCCGGCTTGCGTTCACTCGAAATCGTCAGGGTTGTCGACGGTGGTCCATGCGTCGCTGCCGCGCGCGCCCTGGGCCTGCCGGGCGGTGGATGGGCTGGCGGCGGGTGCGGCCGCAGGCGCGGCGGTGGCGGCGGTGGCGTCTTGCTGGGCGGCCTCAGGGATCGTGTCGCCCAGTTGCCCCTCGTAGGCGAAGTCGTCGGGGCTGTCCACGTCGACCAGCGACGTCACCTCTGTATCCCGTTGCCGCAACGGTTCCGTGGGGTGGGGGTGTCCGTTCACTGCATGGGTATCGGCCCTCGCGTGTTGGTCGGGGCCCGATATGCGTTCGTCCAAAGTGATCTCCTCCTTTTTCGTTCCTGGCGCAAGGTACGCGATGAACGGCTTGCGATCCGCCGGCACGAGTCACCACTTGGTTCATCAGATGGTACGAAACGGTGGCGGCTCTGAAACGGCTTCGCTTGGGGCTCGGCGGACAGGTGGTTCATGGCTAATTTGTCCAACGTGGTGCCGGCCTAGACACGGGGGACGCGGGTTTGGGGCGCGATGATGCCGCGGTCGTCACCATGTACTCCCTTCATGACCACTTTTAAGTCGCGGCGCTGGTGTGCAGGGAGTGGGTGGCGGAACGGAGTTCCGCGATGCGGAACTGCGAAATGTGAGGCAGCATGCCCATCGCCACATGCACAGGTGGAACCCAGGGCGAGTGGAGCCGGTCAGGGGTGTCCAGTCAGAGGCATCCACAGCCCCACGCGTCGACGCCCCCGCATACCGGGCCCGCGCCTCACCCGTCCACCCTCTCCATCCCTGCCCCCTACGCGCGCCCGCGTCACCCATCCGAGCCCTCCTCCATAAGATGCGGCACCGACATCAGCCCACTGGGAGGAGGCCACCCCATGACCCTGACCGTGTCCCACTGGATCTACCTCGCCGTCGTCGTGCTCGTTATCATCGGCATGGCGATGCGGCGAGGTGTCATCCCGCTGTGCGTGATCGGCACGTTCGTGCTCGGTTGGGTGTATTCGGGCCACTTCGTGATCGGCGTGCAGACCCTGTTCAACGCCAGTCTGACCAGTGCGAACGTGCTGCTGGAGATCATCCTCATCATCGCCATCATGATTGCGCTGCTGCGTCTGCTCGAGCACATCGGGGCGGATCAACTGCTGCTCAGGCCCGTGCGCAACCTGTTCCGCGGACCGGGCATGGCCTTCTGGGGCACTGGGGTGATCAAAGGGGTCGTCTCCGCGTTCGTCTGGCCGACGCCCGCAAGCATGATGATTGGGCCACTGATGATCCCCATCGCGCTTCGCGCCGGCCTGCCCATCCTCGGCGTGGCGATGGCCATGAACCTGTTCGGCCACGGCATCGCCCTGTCCGGAGACTTCGTGATTCAAGGCGCGCCGAAGCTCACCAGCGCTGCCGCGGGGGTGACCGTGATGGACATCATCCGCGCCAGCGTGCCGTTGGTGATCGCCACCGGATTGGTCAGCACCGTGATCGCTTACGTGCTGCTGCGCCGCGATATGCGCCGCGGCCGCCTCACCGCGGAGGCCGTGCCCGAGGTGCCGGCCGAGCGCACGTACAGTTTTGCCGCACGCTTCGCCGCCATCGTGGTACCGCTCGCGTTTCTCGCCACCATTGCCGCCACCATCGTCCTCGGGCTGCGCGGCGGTGATGCCACCGCGCTCATCGGCGGGGTGAGCCTGTTGTTGTTCCTGTTGATCGCGTTCCTCGAACACGGCTTGAAGGCCTACCAGGCCGTCATGGAATCCCTGCAGTCCGGCTTCACCTTTTCCATCCGCATCTTTGCCCCCGTCATTCCGATTGCAGGTTTTTTCTTCATGGGATCGCCCGACATCGCGCCGCAGATCCTCGGCAAGGGGGCGCCGGGGTACCTGTTCGATCTCGGTCGCGCCCTCGCCGCCCACGTCCCGCTCTCCGCGGTGCCGGTGGCTATCATCGTGGTGTTGGTCGGCGTGATCGCAGGACTGGACGGCTCGGGGTTCTCGGGCTTGGTATTGGTCGGCACCTTGGCGCAGGCGCTCGGCACGCCGATTGGCGTCCATGTCGCCGTGCTGGCGGCGCTGGGACAGATGGGCTCTGTGTGGAGCGGCGGCGGCACGCTCGTGCCGTGGGGCGTGCTGGACATCGCCGGCGTGACCGGGTGCAGTCCGGAGGACTTGACGAGGCGAAACTTCCTGGCGGTCATCTGCGGCCTCATCGCCGCGACGGCGGTCGCCATCGCGATGATGTGATGGCGGCACCAGGAGCGTCGACCGACGGCCCGCGCATCCCCAGGCGGCCCCCGCGCATCCCGCGCTTGCGCGTGTGCACGGGCCTGCGGTCGTGTAGAATGGAACGTATGAATCGGCAGATATGGTGGACAAGCGCATTGTTCTGCAATGAATTCATCCGGGCCGCCCTGTACTACGTGTGGGTGCCCGTCGTCCTGCCGCACCGGGTGCACATGCCCATCTGGTGGGTGGGCCTTTGCACGAGCGGCCAGTTCGCCGCCGACGCCGCGACCAAGCTGGCGTACGGGGTGGCCGCCGCCCGGGGCTACGCCCGTTGGACGGTGCGCGGCGGAATCCTGCTGGCCATCGCCGCGGTGGCCGTGCTCCTGGCAACCCACAGCAGTTGGGCCGCGCTGGCGTGTTCCATCCTGTACGGGTGCGGGGCGGCGTCCGTGTGGCCCGCGGCGCTCACCCATTTCGGCCAACGGATTGGGGGCGCGAAGGCGGAATCCCTGGCGCAGGCGTTCATCCCGTGGATGTCGGGGACGGGCATCGGCATGTTTGCGCCGAATTTGCTGCTGCACATCCGGTACGGAACGCTGACCGTGCTCGGCCTGATGGCCTCCATCCTCGTCGTGAGTGCATGGGCCATCCGGCCGGAGAACCGCAGCGGGACGCCGTCCCTGCGGCGCGAGGTCCTGCTCGCCCGGGTGCTCGGGCGAAAGCTGCGGCCGTTCCTGCTGCCGATGGTGCTGCAGACCCTGGTCATCGGCACCATCACTCCGTTTCTCGCGCTGTTCGGCGTGCGATCCCTCCACTTGCACACCTGGGCGTACGCCCTCTTTCTCATCGCCACCGGGGCCATCACCGTGGCGCTGCTGATCCCGCTCGGGCGGGTATCCGACCGGATGGGGAAGCTGCCGGTGTTGTCGATCGCGTTCTTGGCCTCGGCGGCCGGTGTCGCCGTGTTGTCCATGTGCCGATCGTGGGAGCGGGCACTGGTGCCGGCGGCGGTATTCGCCGCCGGATTCGGGGCTGTGTTTCCCACCTGGAACGCCCTCTTCATGGACGCCGTGCCGCACTGGCTGCACACGCGCGCCGTGGGGCTGTTCACCGCCGTGGAGGACTCGGGCACCGCGCTCGGGCCGTTTATCGGGGGGCTCGCGTGGCAGGGGCTGGGGGCGTCCGGGCCTTTCCTTGTCGCCGCCGCGGTGATGATGTTGTTGTCGGTGTACTTTTTCGCCTGGTGGCGCCACGACGTTCGCCGGCGAAGGTGAGCGTGGCGCAGGGTGCCGGGGAGTTTTTCGCTGTCGCCGCATGACGTGCTATGATACAACGAGGAAAAGCGTGCCAAGGAGTGGTCCACGTGCCTTTCAACGAGATCGATCAACGCGCCGTCAACGCCATCCGCGCCCTGTCCATCGACGCCATTGAGGCGGCCAACTCGGGCCATCCGGGATTGCCGATGGGGGCGGCGCCGATGGCATACGTGCTGTGGTCGCGGTTTTTGCGGTTCAACCCGAAGAACCCGAAGTGGATCAACCGGGATCGCTTCGTGCTGTCGGCGGGCCACGGATCGATGCTGTTGTACAGCCTGCTGCACCTGACCGGGTACGACGTCTCGCTGGAGGACATCCGGAATTTCCGGCAGTGGGGATCGAAGACGCCGGGCCATCCGGAGTACGGCCACACCCCGGGGGTGGACGCGACGACGGGGCCGCTGGGCCAGGGCATCGCGATGGCGGTCGGCATGGCGATGGCAGAGCGGTTTTTGGCGGCCACCTTCAACCGGCCCGGCCATACCCTGATGGACCACTACACATACGTGCTGTGCGGGGACGGCGATTTGATGGAAGGAATTTCCTATGAAGCGGCCTCCCTCGCCGGACACCTCGGCTTGAACAAATTGATTGTCCTGTACGACTCCAACGACATCTCGCTCGACGGCCCGACGTCGTGGTCGTTCACGGAGGACGTGGGGAATCGGTTCCGGGCGCTCGGCTGGAACGTGCTGCGGGTGGACGACGGCAACGATCTCGCGGCCATCGAGCAAGCCATTTCGGAGGCGCGCCAGTCGGCCGACAAACCCACCTTGATTGAGGTGAAGACCATCATCGGTTTCGGCGCGCCGACGAAACAGGGGACCAGCGCGGCCCACGGGACGCCGCTCGGCCCGGAGGAAGCGGCCCAGGCGAAGGCGGCCTACGGTTGGACGTTCGATCCGTTCGTCGTCCCGGACGACATTCGCGCCCACTTTGCGGCCATCGGGGCGCGCGGGGCGGAGCTGGAGGCCGCCTGGGACCAGGCGGTGGAGGCGTACGGGAAGGCGTACCCGGAGGAGGCGCAGAAGTTCGTCGACGCGCTGCATGATCGCGTGCGGATCGACTGGGACGCCGTCCTGCCCGCTTTCGAAGGCGCGGTGGCGACGCGCGACGCGTTCGGTAAGGTGGTGAACGCCATCGCGCCGCACGTGCCCACGCTGATTGGCGGTTCGGCGGACCTGTCGGGATCCAACAAGACCATTCTGAAGGACGAGCCGCACTTCGCGCGCGCGTCCTACCACGGGCGCAATTTCTTCTACGGGGTGCGGGAGCACGCGATGGGCGCGGTGCTCAACGGCATGTCGCTGCACGGCGGGGTGATGCCGTACGCCGGGACGTTCCTCGTCTTCTCCGACTACCTGCGCCCGGCGCTGCGCCTGGCGGCGCTGATGAAACAGCCGGTGATCCACATCTTCACCCACGACAGCGTGGCGGTGGGCGAGGACGGGCCGACCCACGAACCGATTGAACAGTTGGCGTCGCTGCGGGCCATTCCGGGCTTCAAGGTGTTCCGGCCGGCCGACGCGACGGAGACGGGGCTCGCGTTCCGCTACGCGCTCGAGCACCGGGACGGGCCGGTGGCCATCGTCCTGACGCGCCAGAAGGTGCCGGTGCTGGCGGAGGTCAAGGAGCGCGCGGCGCTGTTTCCCCGCGGCGGTTACGTCCTGTTCCAGGAAGGAGAGGGCAATCACCTGATCCTGATGGCCAGTGGCTCGGAGGTCCAACTGGCCCTCGGCGCCGCCCGGCGCCTGGCGGCCGAGGGCGTCGCGGTGCGGGTGGTCAACATGACCTGCATGGAGCTGTTCGACGCCCAGGACGAGGCGTACAAAGAGAGCGTCCTGCCGAGCGCGGTCACCCGCCGTCTGGCCATCGAGATGGCGCACCCGATGCCGTGGTACAAGTACGTCGGCCGGGAGGGGCGGATCCTCGGGATTGATCACTTCGGCGCCTCGGGACCGGGCGATGTGGTGGTGGAGAAGTTCGGCTTCACGCTGGACAACGTGCTTGCGGTGGCCTGGGCGATGGTGTGATCGCCCGGGTTGGAACCACCCGTATTCTGAAAGGTGCCTCCACATCCGATGGTGAACGGCGTCCTCATCCCTTCGCCTGCTCCGGCTTGACGTACGAAGACCACATCTTGTAATCCGCGGGGATCCGGGTGTCCGACCACTGTTCTTTCGGGAAGAACTGGTGGTGCTCCTGGAAGTAGGCGTCCATCAACTGGCGCGCCACCGGCGCCGCCGTCTCCGCGCCGTACCCGGCGCCCGGGACCATGACGCAGACTGCAATCTGCGGGTTGTCAAACGGCGCGTAACCGACGAACACCGAGTTGTCCATGTTCACGCCGCCCTCCGTGATCTGCGCCGTCCCCGTCTTGCCCGCCGCCGCATACGGTGCGCCCTGGAACGCCTGCGCTGCCGTTCCGACGGTGGTCGCCTCGTGCATGCCCTCCTGCACAATCTTCAAGTACTGTGCCGGGATGTTCAGCTTCGCCTGCACCACCGGCTTGATCTCCTGAGGCGGGCTTCCGTCCTGCGGGACAATCTTTGCCACCAGATGCGGCTGCAGCCGCACCCCGTTGTTGGCGATGGTGGCCACGTACTGCGCCAACTCAATCGGCGTGAACTGCTGCGTCTGCCCGATGCCTGCCATTGCCAAGTCGGCCGGGGAGCCGTAGAGCGGATAGCTGCCGTTTTTCTTCAACGATTCCTCCGCCTTGTCCAGGTCCAGTTGCACGCGCTGCATCTGCTTGCGCGAATCTTCCACATAGAATCGGCCCTGGGCCTCGTAAGGCAGGTCAATCCCGGTCTTGGCGCCCAGCCCGAAATCCCGTTCTCCCTGAAAGAGGGTGGTGATGCCCCGGGCAAACTGGGTGTTGAGCCACTGCGGGTACGACGACGCCCCTGTGAAGCCGCCGCCGCTAGAGGCATCCGCGCCCATCCACTTGCCGAGCCACAGGCCCACCTCGTAGAAGAACGTGTCGCAGGACTGGGCGATGGCCTTGACCGGCGTCACCAGGCCGTGGTACTCATTGTTGTCGTTCATCTTTGTTGTGCCGACATAGGTGATGGTGTGGTCCTGAAACACCGTGTTCGGTGTCACGATGCCGTTTTTCAGCGCCGTCACCAGGTTCGCCATCTTGACGGTCGATCCGGGCGTGCGCGGGCTCTGGATCACGTTGTTCAACTGCGCTCCTGAGGTCTCGACATAGTGCTTGTGCGGATCGTATGCCTTCGACCCGCCGACGAACCAATTCGGATCGAGGTACGGGTAGCTGACCATGGCCAGCACCCCGCCCGTCTTCACGTCGAGCACGACCGCCTCGGCGTCGTGGATGTATGCGGCATACTTCGACTTCTCCACGGCATCCATTAGCACCTGCTGGGCGATGGCCTGCAGGTGGCCGTCGAGCGTCAGTTGCAGGTTCGCCCCTGGCACGGGCGCCGGGTCATAGTCCAGTGTCTGAATCGGACTGCCATTGCTGTTGACCTGCACAATCTGCTTGCCCACCTTGCCCTGCAGGACGCGCTCATACTGCAACTCCAGACCGGCAACTCCGACTTTCTGCGTCCGCAGATAATGCAGTTCATCCACATAGTACGTCTCTTTTCCCGCCGGGATCTGGCCCGTGTACCCGAGCACCTGTCCGGCCAGCACCCCGTAGGGATACGTCCGCTGCGACTCCACCATGACGTCGACGCCCGGCAGCTCCGAGCGATGCTCTTCCACCCATGCCAGTTGCTGGTCCGTCAACCCTGACGCCAGCTCAATCTGCGACTGATAGGTCTCTTGTTGCATGGTCTCGAGCAAGTCGCTCTCTTTGACCTTGAGTACCGGCGCCAATTTGGCCGCGATGCTGGGCAGTCGGGGTTTCAGGGACGGGTCATTTGCTAGATACAGGGTGTACGCCGGCTTGTCGTAGGCGAGCAGGTCACCGTTTGCGTCGTAGATGCGCCCCCGCGCCGGCAGCACCGGGATGGTGTCTTGACGGGCATTGGACGCCTTCTCGCGAAATTCTTCGCCGCGCGCAATCTGCAGGTAGCCCAAGCGCAGGATCAGCGACAGGCTGGCCAAAAACGTCATGCCATAAACGACATTCGCTCGCCGCGCAAGAGAGCGCTCCGATCTTTTCGTCTTCTTCGTCCTGATCATGGGTACCGGTCTCCCGTGTCGGTCTTTCCGAGGGCATGAAGCAGTTCATGGGCCTGGAGCGCGGTCCAGATGGACGTGATCTGCTGGAGATCGCGCAGGGACAGGCCGAGCAACTGTTCGATGTGCCGGATGCGGTACAGCAGCGTGTTTCGGTGCATGAAGAGGACCCGGCTGGCCTGGGAGGCGTTCTGGTCACAACTGAGGTAGACCCACAGCGTATCCAGCAGGTGCCGGTGGTTCGGTTCCAAGAGCGGCCCGAGCGTGCCCTGGACGAGCCGCAACAGGTCCGCCTCCGGGAGGCTGGCCAGCATGCGGAGCATCGGAGGGCTCAGCCGGTTGGAAATGAGTCCGTGCTGGCCAAACCGCTCGGCATAGCGGAGGACCACCTCCTGCTCCCGCAGGCTGGGGCCGAGGTCGTGTTCGTCGCGCGCCCAGGACACGTACGCCCGGGCGGGGAGGCGGGCGGCCAGCCTGCGTTCCGCGTAGGCGGACCATGCATCGAGCCACTCGTGGGCCAGATGCTGGCCGGCGGACGGATTGGACGAAGGCAGGATGGCGAGGATACCGTTCGGCCGGTAGGCGAGAAACGGGAAGGCGGGTTGATACCGCCAAACGTGCGTCACCAGGAAGCCGCGAAGGATGTCCATGTTTTGATACTTCTCCTCTGGCTGTGTCAGCTCCATCCCGATGAGCAGATAGCCGGGATGGGGCGGCAGCCCGCACAACGTCAGCAGGCGAAGGTTTTCCGCGGTCACCCCGTCCAGGAGGATCTTTTGAACCTTTTCCCCGCGGCGTTCGGCTTCCGTCGCCGACCACTCCGAGAGTTCCGTCAAAATAAGGGCGAGCCGCAGAGAATAGAGGGACCACGCGGTCTCGTCCATCACTCGTTGCAGCGGCGCGGACGAGCGAATCGTCCCGTACACCGTGTTTTGGTCGGTGATCTCGTAACGATGCCAATGGTCCTCGGGGATCTCCACGTCGCGGTTCGCCATCATCCTCCGGACCGGCACCCCGCGCGCGTCCTCGAGCAGGAACGATTGATCGGGCGCCATTCGATGCAGCTCAGCCAGATGGCGATCCAGTTGTTGCAGCAGCCATCGCCCGCGCCGGTCGGCGTGCAGGAACTCTGCCGTGGCATGGGGGGCAACCGGATCCATCCGTTGAACGTCGGTGCGGGCGACGTGGATAGGCTCCCTGCGGTTCCTCGGTTTCACCCGAAATCACCTCCGCGTCCGCGTGAAGCTCGGTCAACCGGCCGTGGGAACCGGGCCGGAACCGTGTCTCCAGTTGTGCAGATGCACAAATCCGGCACGTCAATCTGACAAATCAGACGATTGTTCGTTGAGACGCCCGGTTCGGCCGCCGTATGCTCATCCATGTAAACCCTTACATCCACCTTTTACTGTACCACACCGAACCCAGATGGGAAGCGGGGGTGAGCGGCAGATCAGACGCTTCCGACTGTGCGGTCTTGGAATGACCTTGGCGCGTGGAAATCCGTGAGGAGGGATGAAGGATGCCGGGAAATCGTGCGGTCGTGTACAAAGGGCCGGGCCGAGTGGCGGTGGAGACCATCGATTATCCGGAGCTGGTGCTCAAGGACGGGCCGGGCGTCAACCCGTTGAACGTCGGGCGCAAGTGTGAGCACGGCGTGATTCTCAGGGTGGTGTCGACAAACATCTGCGGCAGCGACCAACACATGGTCCGCGGGCGGACCACCGCGCCCGAAGGCCTGGTGCTCGGTCACGAGATCACGGGTGAGGTGATTGAGGTCGGCCGCGATGTGGAGTTCATCAAAAAGGGAGACCTGGTTTCCGTTCCCTTCAACATCGCCTGCGGGCGGTGCCGGAACTGCAAGGAAGGCAACACGCACATCTGCCTGAATGTCAATCCGGATCGCCCCGGTTCCGCCTATGGATACGTGGATATGGGGGGCTGGGTCGGCGGTCAAGCGGAGTACGTGATGGTGCCGTACGCCGACTTTCAGTTGCTCAAATTCCCGGACAAGGATCAGGCGATGGAGAAGATCCTCGACCTCACCATGCTGTCGGACATCTTCCCGACCGGGTATCACGGGGCGTACAGCGCCGGAGTGACCACCGGATCGACCGTGTACGTCGCGGGGGCGGGTCCGGTCGGCCTGGCGGCGGCACACGCGGCGCAGCTGCTGGGCGCCTCCGTGGTCATCGTGGGCGACCTGAACCCGGCGCGCCTGGAGCAGGCCCGGAGCTTCGGCTGCGAGACCATCGATCTCAGCCAACACGCCGACGTCGGCGAGATGATTGAACAGATCCTCGGGGTGCCGGAGGTGGATTGCGCCGTCGACTGCGTCGGCTTCGAGGCGCACGGTCACGGGCGCGATCACCAGGAGGAACCCGCGACGGTGCTCAACACCATCATGCAGATCACTCGGGCCGGCGGGCGCTTGGGGATCCCAGGGCTGTACGTGACGGGCGATCCCGGCGCCAAGGACGAGGAGGCGAAAATTGGCTCCCTGCGCATCCGCATCGGTCTCGGTTGGGCCAAGGCCCACTCCTTCGTCACCGGTCAGACGCCTGTCATGCGCTACCACCGCCAGCTCATGAACATGATCCTGAGCGGACGGGCGCAGATTGCGAAAGCGGTCAACGCGACCGTCATTGACCTGGACGATGCCCCGCGCGGTTACGCGGATTTTGACAGGGGTGTGGCGAGAAAATTCGTCCTCGACCCCCACGGTTTGGTGCGCAAACACCATCCGGAGCGTTTCCTGGCCTTCAGCCAGAACTGACTCGGCGGGGCGGGTGACAGGATGGACACGTCGCCTTCCCTGTTGAAGCGCGGTGTGGCGGAGCTGATTGGGACCGCGATGCTCGTCTGGATTGGGGCGGGCACCGCGGCGTTCAACGGCGTGTTGTCGAGCGACGCCCGCCACGCCGTCACCCTGGCCGACGTGGGTGTGGTCAGCCTGGCGTTCGGGATGGTGGTGCTGGCGATGATCGCGGCGTTCGGCCCTATCTCCGGCTGCCACATCAACCCGGCGGTGACGGTCGGGCTGGCCGTGACGGGCCGTTTTCCCTGGCGGGAGGTGCCCGCCTACGTGCTCGCGCAGGCCGTCGGGGCGGTGGTGGGGGCGCTGGGGATTGTGCTCGTCCTCGGTTCGGCCGGGACCTCGGTCGGCAACACCGGGGCGACCGTCCTGGCTCCGGGGATTGGCCTGGTCCGCGGGACGCTCATCGAGGCGGCCAACGCCTTCGTCCTGATGACCGTCATCATGGGGGCGGCCGTGGACGGCCGTGCCGCAGGCCGGTGGGCCGCTGTGCCCATCGGTCTGACCGTGGCCGGCATCATCATGGCGACGGCGGGGCCGACCGGATCGTCCTTCAACCCGGCCAGGACGTTCGGGCCCTATGTGGTCGACAGCCTGTTCGGGGGGCACGTGTCGTGGGCGCAATACCCGGTGTACCTGATTGGGCCCGTCGCGGGTGCCGCCATCGCCGCGTGGGTCCACGACTGGGTGGCTGATTTCCGCGTGCACGCCGTCCGGCCTCCGGCCGAGGGACGCCAGACGGATCACGTCGGAGAACCCTTGCGCTGACGCCCTGGCATGCGACACCTCCGCGCTCATGAAAACCGGCAGCCAGGTCACACCTGGCTGCCGGGACCTTCCAGGGAGGGCCGAACGGGTGCGCGCTCCCTTGCACCTGTCCCCGCCCCCTCTTCTTCGTCTCCATCTTCTTCCTCGTGCCATCGCACGAAGGGCCACGGATGGGCCGGGCCCACCAGGGCGATGGCCGCCGGCATGAAGAACGCCAGCAGCACGAACACGTAGAGGAACAGCCCCACGACGACCGACAGCCCAATCTCGACCATGGTCGCCATGCCGGTGACCATCATGGAACCGAAGGTGCCGGCCATGATGACGGCGGCCGAGAAGACGACGCCGCCCATCCGGCGCATCGCCGTGCGCATGGCGCGCATCGGCATCGGGCCGCGCGGGGCGATGCGCGAGCGCTCCGCGGTGTCGCCGCGCCGGCCGGCGTCCCAGCCCGCCCAGTACTCCTCGTCGAAGCGGGACATCAGGAAGATGCTGTAGTCCACCCCGAGCGCAACCAACAGCAGGAACGTGAAGAACGGCACTGTCCAGCTGACGCCGTCCTGGCCGAGCACGTGCACCGAGAATTGCTGCACCAAGCCCATGGTGACGAAGTACGTCGCCGCCAGGGAGACGAGGATGAGCAGCGGTGTCAGCACCGAGCGGAGCATCGCCACCAGCAGGACGAAGATGGCGCCAAATACCAGAGTCATCGTCCAGGAGAAGTCCTCGCTGGACAGGGTGTTCATCGCCGCCTGGAACGCCGTCGTGCCGCCCACGTACACCTCTCCCGTGTGTACCGGACTCGCCGCCAGGGCGACCGACGCGGCCTGACGAAGCTGATTCACGGTCGCGATGGCCTCGGGCGAATACGGGGTGTGGTTGAGCAGCACCCGGAACTTCGCCACATGCCCGTCCGGTGACACGAAGGCATCGAGGGCCTGCCGGAGTTCGGCGTTGTTCTGGATCTCGCTCTGCGGCACGTAAAACCCGGGCGACGGCGCCGCGCTCGATTCGGACAAAAATGACTGCGCCTGTGCGACGCCGGACTGCAGTTTCTGCGCCGCGCCGGCCGCTTGGCTGAGTCCGGTGGCCAGGTCACCGCTCTTCTGCGTGAACTGCGCGATCCCGCTGGCCAATTGCCCGCCTCCGTCCGCCACCTGGCTCGCGCCGCCGGCCAGCCGGTGGGCGCCCTGGGCGAGCTGGGTGGCAGAACCGGCCACCTGGTTCATGCCGCCGACGAGGCCCGGCATGGAGACGGCCAGTTGCTTGGCTCCCGCCGCCAACTGCTGGCTCGAGGCGGCCACCTGCTGGGTGCCCTGCGCAAGCTGCTGGGCCAGTTGCTCAATCTGCTGCCAGTTCGGGTTGTTCGCCTGGTCCGGATGGGCCGCTGTCCACTGGGCGATGGCACCCGCCAGCGCGGACGCCGCCGTCGACACCTGCCCCGCGGCACCGCTCAACTGCTGGGTGCCGTCGGAAAGCTGCGCCGCCGCCTGGCTGGCCTGTGCGGTCCCGTCCGCGAGCTGCTTGGCGCCGCCCGCGAGGCGGTCGGCGCCCGACGCCAGCTGACTGGCGCCCCCGGCCGTTTGCCGGGCACCCTGGGCGAGGCTCGCGGCCCCCGACTGCAGCTGATTCAAGGCGCCCTGGGCCTGGCCGCCCTGTTTCGCCGCACTGCCGAGCTGGTCAGCCATCTGGCCGAGGCCGCCCTTCACCTGGCCGAGGCCGTCCGCGGCCTGCTGGTTCTGGTGGCTGAGTTCAAAATCGGTGACCACTTTGCCCAGCGGCTGCGTGGCGCTGTCCACCTCCGCGACCCCGTGGACGGAAGCCAATTGGCGTGAGATCCGGTCGATGGTGGCCAGCCCGTCGCTGGTGCGCAGGTTCGCGTCCGTCTTCAGGACCACGGTGGTCGGCATCGCTTCGCCCGTGCCGAACGCGTCCGACACCACGTGGAAGCCTTGCACGGAGGGGGCGTCCGGGATGTCGGCCATCGGATCGAACGAGCGGGACGGCCCGAAGGCGAGCGCCACCGGGGTGAGCACCACCGCCAACATCAGCGTGACCAGCCAGGGCCGGCGGGTGGACACGCGGCTGGTCCAGCCCCACAGCCGCGAAGGCCGGTGATCCATGCCCGGCTTCGGCACCACCGGCCAGTACAGATTGCGGCCGAAGAGGGCCATCAGGGCCGGGATGAGGGTGAGGCACGTCAGCAGCGTGATGGCCACACCGACGGCCACCCCTACGCCGGAGCGGTAGAGGCCGAAGTTGGCGAAGTACAGGGCCGCAAACGAGACGAGCACGGTCAGCGAGCTGAAGATGACCGTCTTGCCGACCCCGCGCAGGGCGCCGGCCAGGGCGTCGGCCCGGGTGTGGGTCTTGGTCAGCTCTTCGCGGAAGCGGTTGAGCAAGATCACCGTATAGTCGGTGCCCGCGCCGAACAGCACCGCAATCATGAAGGTCTGCGTGAAGGTCGACACCGGAAACCCGCGTTGGGCGAGCCACGCCACGACGCTCGAGGAGACCAGGTAGGACAGGCCGATGGCGAGCAGGGTCAACAGCGGCGCCAACACGGCCCGGAAGACCGCGAGCAGGATGACGAGCACCAGGCCGACGGTGACGACGGCGGTCTTGTCGGCCGCGCCCTGCATCAGGGTGATGGCGTCCTTCTGTACCGGCGTGTCGCCGGTCAGGTACACCTGGGCCCCGGCGGGCGGGTGCGCGAAGGCGTCATGCAGGCGCTGCAGGTCGTCTGATAGGCCCGGGTCCTCGATGTTCTCGGTCAGGCCCACCACGGCGATCTCGGTCGTCTTGTCGCTGCTGATGAACGAGCTGGCCATGTCCTTGGGGGCATTGTTTGCGGTCTGGACGTAGGACACGTGGTAGGACGCCTTGTCGCCGTCGACGCGCGCGAGGCCGTCCTCCAAATAGGCGCGGTCGGCGGAGGACAGGCCGCCCGCGCGATGGACGGCGACGATGACCGTGCTCTTTGCGTGATGATCCGGATCGACCTCGTCCGCCAACCGGCTCGCGACCATGCTGGGGTCCGAATCGGGCAGATACGTGGTGCTCTTGTGGGCCACGACGTCCGGCAGCTTGGGCAGGCCGACGAGCACCGCGGCGACCATGGCCGCCCAGAGGACGATGATGAGCCATTTCCATCGCGTCACGAAACGCGCGTACCACTCCGCCACGTCGTTTCACTCCTTTTCTTTGAATGGGTTGTCTCAATTGATTTCAATGTGAAGATATCTGCCGCAAAACCGCGGACGCGGACCTTTGCCGACCTCTCCCGACGCCTGGCGGGCGCGTCCCGATGTTGCGTATGACCGGTCAAATGTCGCCTTGACCGTCTTGACCTCTGTCGCGTGTCCCCTCTCGCCGGTCACCGCGACGGCTCCCCCTGCAGGCCGTCGAGGACGCGGATGGTGTTGCCCATGATCTCGAGCGCCGTGCGGGCGCGGTCCTCGCCGACCTGGCGGATTACGGCCGCCCATCGCTCGGTGCTGTGCCTGGACAGGGTGTCGGCGAGGGCTTCGCCGGCTTCGGTCAGGGAGAACCAGACCACGCGGCCGTCCTTTTCATCCGGCCTGCGGTGCAGGAGCCCGCGCTGAATCAGGCGCTTGGTCAAGCTCGTCACCGGGCCGGAGGTGACGCCGAGCAGGTCGGCGATGGTCGACGCGGTGCATGGCCCGTGGTGGCGCAGGTGGTGCAGCAGAAACGCCTGGGGCAGCGTCACGTCGGGCACCGGGAAGTCTTTGACGAAGTGCACCAGTTTGACCGCGAGCACCGGCAGAACCTGGTCCACCTGTTCGGCAAGGGCCCAAATGCGGCGGGATTCGTTGTCGTCCATGGCGTCGTGTGATGCCCCCTGAATGTGTCTTGCCACTCGCCAGCATAACAAAAGATATTTTCAATGTAAAGATATTATGTTCATCCACGGCAGCAACAGCGGGATGAGGACGACGCCGGCGAGGGCGGCGACGACCATGGACAGGCTGGAGAGGGTGCCTTCCTGCGAGCCCATCTCGAACGCCCGGGCGGTGCCGATGCCGTGGGCGCCCATCCCCATCAGGGCGCCGCGTCCCACGGGGGTGCGCAGGCGCAGGATCCGGGTCAGCCAGGGGCCGACGAGGATGCCGAGGATGCCCGTCGCAATCACGAACACGGCGGTGAGCACCGGATTGCCGCCGATCTGCTTGGCCACGGCCATCGCCACCGGCGTGGTGATGGATCGCGGGGCGAGGCTCCGCGCCACACCGTCCCCGAGGCCCGCCAGGTGGGCGAGGCCGATGGAGGAGATGACCGCCATCACGCTGCCGCACAACAGCCCGGCGCCGATGGCGGGGGCGTGATCGAGAAGGGCACGGCGGTGCCGGTACAGGGGAACGGCGAAGGCGACCGTCGCCGGCTGCAGCAGGCTGCTCAGCCAGTGGGCTCCGGCCATGTAGCGCGGGTACGGCATGCGCAGGAGCACCAGCAAGCCTGCCAGAAGGACGAGGCTCGTCAGCATGGGAGAGAGCAGCGGCCATCTCCAGCGCCGGTAGACGCGGCGGCAGGCGGCGTGGATGGAGACGGTCAGCGGGATCGACAGGATGGAGATGAGGTCCGGCGAAACAGCGTCGGACAGTTGGGTCAGGAATGCGTTCATCATCCGGATCGCCTCCCTGTGAGAGCTTGGTGCGCAAGCGGATGGGCCCGGCGCTGTCGGCGGCGGGTGATGGCGTCGGCGACCGCCCCGGTGATGGCCATCACCAGGGCGGTGCTGGTGAGGATGACGAGCAGGAGGCGCCAGCCATCCGCGCGGATGAGGGCGGGGTATTGGATGATGCCGACGGCCGGCGGCAGAAAGAAGAGCAAGAGCTGCGCGATCAGCCAGTCGGCGCCCGCCTCGACCCAGGCCAGCGGCACGACGCGAAACAGCAGCAGCAGAAACAGGACGGCGCAGCCGAGGATGCTGCCGGGCACGGGCACATGCAGGGCGGTCGCCACCCGGTTGCATACAGCGGCCAGCAGCCACAACAGCGCCGTCTGGAGGGCGATGCGGGCGGCCCGGGTGGCGATGCGAGCGGCCTTCGTGAGGCAGCGGGCGGTCTGGACGGCGATGCGCACCAATGCGGTTCCTCCCTTTGCAAAGCGTTTGCTCTCCAAATGTACGACACGTCAATTCATAGGTCCAATATATAATGTCGAATGGATCGATATGTATTGTGAATGTATCGAGGGGATGGCAGGGATGGAACTGCGGCATTTGGTGTATTTCGTGACCCTTGCGGAGGAGCGCCACTTTGGCCGCGCCGCGGCCCGCCTGAACATGACGCAGCCGCCGCTGAGTCAGCAGATCCGGCAACTGGAGGAGGAACTGGGTGTTCGGCTGTTCAGCCGGAGCTCGCGCCGGGTCGAACTGACGGCGGCGGGGGAGGTGTTTCTGGCGGAGGCGCGCAAGGCGTTGGCGCAGGTGGAGCGGGCGGCGGATGCGGCCCGCCGCGCGGGCCGGGGCGAGCTGGGGCGGCTGCGCGTGGGATTCGTCGGATCGGCGACGTACGACGTGCTGCCCGCGGTGCTGCGGGCGTATCGGGCGCGCCACCCGGGGGTGGATGTGGTGCTGCAGGAGCTGTCGACGCCGCAGCAAGAGGAGGCGCTGGTCACCGGGGAGATTGACGTGGGATTTGTGCGGCCGCCGTTGGCGGCACCGGAGCTGGCGCTGGAGGTGCTGGACGAAGCGCCGTGCGTGCTGGCGGTGCCGGTGCGTCATCCGTTGGCCGCCGCGGAGAAAGTCTCCCTGGCGGATCTGGCGGGGGTGCCCTTGGTGATGCTCTCGCGCAGCACGTGGGCCGGGCTGTACGACGAGGTGATTGGGCTGTGCCGGACGGCGGGTTTCAGCCCGGACATCCGCCAGGAGGCGAGGGAGTTCCAGACGGTGATTGGTCTCGTCGCGGGCGGGCTGGGGGTGGCGGTGGTGCCGGCACCGGCGAGGAATCTGCACACGCGGGACGTGGTCTACAAGGAGGCGGCAGGCATGCCGCGCGCCGTGATGGGCCTGGCGTGGCGGCGGGACGACGACGCGCCGGTGCTGCATGCGTTCGTGGAGGTGGCGCGCAGCCTGCGCGCGAGCGGGGTGTAGCGCCTCACGACGAACTCTGCTTGAGCTCGTCGTAGTACTGCCGCACGATCTCCACGAACCGGTGGGTCAACGTCCGCTCGGCGTGGGCGGCGGGGTACGCCAACAGGGTGGGGCGGACCCAGTCGTCGCCCGGGAGGGGGATGGCGCGGTAGCCTTTGTAGGCGGCGTCGTTGAGCGTGCGCCGCGGGAGCAGCGAGATCCCGAGGCCATGGGAAACCATGGCCTTGACGCCGTCGATGCTGTCGAGCTCCATGCGGACCTGCGGGTACACGCCGGCTTTGGCGAGCAGTCTTTCCACGCGCTGGCGGAAGGGCGCGCGGGATCGGCCGAAGGCGATGTACGGCTCTCCGGCGATGGCCTGGACGCCGGGGAACTCGTGGGTGAAGTAGTGGTCGGCCGGGACGACGAGATCGATGGCGTCGGGCAAAAACTCCACCTGCCGCACCAGCGGATGGTAGATGGGCTCGCCGAGGAAGCAGAAGTCCACCTGCTGGCTCAGCAGCGCGTCCACCATGTCGTCGTACAGGCCCATGCGCACCTTGAGGTGGACCTTCATCTGGCGCACGACACGGGACAGGCACGCGGGGACGTCGACGGACACGAATGCGCGCCCGGACAGCACGCGGACGACGGGGGTCTGCTCCTCGTCGGGGTGCAGCATCATGCGCTCGAGCGCGGCCATGCGTTCGGCCAGCGGCACCAGGCGCTGCCCTTCGGCCGTGAGCTGGACGCCGCCCGGAGTCCGGTGGAACAGGGTGTAGCCGAGGGCGCGCTCCAGCCGCTGCAGGTGGTGGGTCACCGTCGACTGGGACATGAACAACTGCTCGGCGGTCCGCGAGATGGACCCGAGTCGTGCAATGGTGAGAAAGAGGGTGACGTCTTTGGTGTCCACGGTTCGGTGTCAGGCCTCCTGGGCTTCACCGGGGCGGGGTGGCGCGGATGGGGTCCGGCGGCGCGCCGCAGCGTGATCGCACGGGCGGGCATGTGTCACGTGCAGGCACGTGCGGGAACGGGTGCGCGAGTGCGCAGGGACCGCCCGGCGGCGGCGTGCAGGGACGCCCGGGCGCGGAAGCGCGTGTACGCGCAGTGGCCGCCCGGGCGCGCGTGTGCCGGCGCGTGCTCGGACTGCGCCTGCCCTCAGTGTGGCCGTATCGGGTGCATTATAGCATGGGACGGCGCCGTGGACGAGGCAGCTGAGCGGTCGCATGTCGGTGCCGCCGCAAGATCGTCTGTGTTCCGCATCCGGGAACTCCGTTCCGCCATCCGCAGTAAGGTGGCCGATTTGTCGTATCGCAGAGCCGACGGCGCGGATAAAGTGGTCATTTGACGTTACCGCAAGGTCGGCGAGGATAGTTACGTGCAGTTCTCGCGTTATGGCCCGTGCGGGTCCGGGGGCACCGAGCGATTTAAGGAAAAAACTGTTGTTCGGTTCAAGCCACCCTGAACCATTAAGGTAGAAATGGTTGTTATGCCCACGCGCCATAACGCCATGAAAGCGAAAATGGCGGTCATGCCACCACAATACCACCCCAGAAGGGTACCGCTTGCGGTCCGCCCCAGCGCGCGGTACCCTGAAGGCGATCGTCCCTGCCGCGGTTTGCCAGGGACACCTGCGGTTCTACATCTCCACAAGGTGGGATCTATCGTGTCGACATTGCAGCAGACGTGGGATCTCGACAGCATTTTTCCAGGCGGCAGCCAGTCCGCCGAGTTCAACCGATTCTTGGACGATCTCGCCCGCGCGATCGACGCTTTCACCGACCAGACGACCCGCCTTCCGGTCAGCGGAGGCGTCGACGATTGGGCGCAGGCCATCCTCACCCTGCAGGATCTGCGCGCGCGGCAGCGGCAGGCGGCGGCGTTCACCGAGTGCTTGACGTCGGCCGACGCGCGCGACGAGCGGGCCAAGGGGCTGCAGTCCCGGGTGACCGGGCTGAGCGGGCGCATCACCGCCGCGTTGGCCGCTTTCGACGCCAAGCTCAGCCAGCTCGATGAGCCGACGTGGGCGGCCTTGCTGGATGATTCTCGCGTGGCCCCGCTCCGGTTCGCCGTTGAGGAGCGGCGCCGGCGCGCCCTCGACAAGCTGCCGCCGGAGCAGGAGCAGTTGATCGCCGGTCTCATGGTCGACGGCTATCACGGCTGGAGCCAATTGTACGACACCATCGTGGGCGGGCTGACGATCACGGTGGAGGAAAACGGCACCCCGCAGACCCTCTCGATGGGCCAGGCGGCGAACCGGTTGTTGACGCCGGATCGGGCCGTGCGGGATCGACTGTTCCAACAGTGGGAGGCGGCTTGGCAGAGCCGGGAGGACCTGTGCGCGCAGGCCATCAACCACATCGCCGGCTTCCGGCTCGAGGTGTACCGGCGGCGCGGCTGGGATGATGTGCTGCGCGAGCCGCTCGAGATCAACCGCATGGACCGGGAGACGCTGGAGACGATGTGGGCGGTCATCGCCGCCAACAAGGCGCCGCTCGTGAAATACCTGGAGCGCAAGGCGAAGCTCTTCGGCGTACCGCGGCTGAGTTGGCACGACGTGTCCGCGCCTGTGGGCAAGTCCACGTCGACGGTGACGTTTGAGCAGGCGCGTCAGTTCATCGTCGATCACTTTGGCCAGTTCAACCCGGAGATGGCCCGGTTTGCCGACCACTGTTTCCGCGATCGCTGGATTGAGGCGGAGGACCGTCCCGGCAAGCAGTCGGGCGCGTTCTGCACCAGCTTTCCTGTCAGTCGCCAGACGCGCGTGTTCATGACCTTCTCCGGCACGACGGCCAACGTCTCGACGCTCGCCCATGAGCTCGGACACGCGTACCACCAGCACGTGATGCGGGAGATGCCGGTGCTGATGCAACAGTACGCGATGAACGTCGCGGAGACCGCCTCCACGTTCGCCGAGGCCATCGTCTCGGATGCAGCCGTGCGGGCAGCGGGGGACAAAGACGAGCGGATCGCGTTGTTGGATGAAAAGATTGAGCGCGCCGTGGCGATGCTGATGAATATTCACGCACGGTTCCTGTTCGAGACCCGCTTCTACGAGGAGCGCAAGCGCGGCTGGGTGCCGGCGGAGCGGCTCAACGAACTGATGGTGGAGGCGCAGCGCGAGGCGTACTGCGACGCCCTCGCCGAGTGGCACCCGCGGTTCTGGGCGTCGAAGCTGCACTTCTACCTTACGACGACGCCGTTTTACAACTTTCCGTACACATTCGGCTACCTCTTCAGCGCGGGCATCTACGCCCGGGCCCAGGCGGAGGGCCCGTCGTTCGCGGACAAGTACGTGGCGCTGCTGCGCGACACCGCGGCGATGCGGGTGGAGGAGTTGGCCCGGCGCCACCTCGGCGTGGACCTGCGTCAGCCCGACTTCTGGCAGTCCGCCGTCGACTTGGCGGTGGCGGACGTGGACGAGTTCCTGCGCCTGACCGAGTAGGTGCGATGCGACCGATACCCGGGTCCGGCGGCTGCGGAAGCCGCTGGACCCGGGTGCTGGATGGTGCTGGATGGTGCTGGATGGTGCTGGATGGTGCTGGATGGTGCTGGACGGCGACGTGGCGGACGTAGCGGACGTGGAGCTTGGCGGACGTGGAGCTTGCGCATGCCGGCGGAGTCGTGGTCCGTGGCCGTTGCGCATGCCAGCCAAGGCGCGGGGCGTCGCGAAGGGCAAGGGGATGGACGCGATGGATCGGGATGAGCCCGGGCCGGCGGAATGAATTGTGTGAACAATCCCATTGCTCGAATCGCGTGGCGAGGGTATCATGGAAGCTATCTTTCGGGAGGTGACGGCGGTGGAGGAGGAGAGTGTGCTGGACACGTGCGCGGTCTGCGGCAGAGAACTGGCGGCTGGAGAGGCGGCGCCGCAGGAGCGTGTCCTGCAATTGTGCGATCAATGCGTGGACGCGTGGGCTCGCGACGTGGAGAGCCACTGGTGAAGGGAGCGGGGGCGATAACCATGCGGGGCATCGGATGCCTGTTGCCCTGGCGGCGGAATGAGGTGTTGATCTACACCGCGCTCAGCGACGAGTCGTGCATCGAGGCAATCTCCCGCTTGGAACAGGCGGGGGTGCGGCACCGGACGGTGCTGCGGGGTGTTTTCGGAAGGCGCGCCGATCGATGGATGAACGCCGTGCGGCAGTACGACATCTACGTGCCACGGGAGCAGGAGGAGCGGGCGTTGCGCGCGCTGCAGGGTAGCCGCGGCGGGTGAAGCGGTGGGGGGGGTGCGGCGGTGTGTTGCGGGGGCGTTGTGCGGCGGCGTTTGCAACATTTTCGTCTTGATATAGCGCCGCGGCGGCAGTCTAATAAACGTTTCCACCTTATTCGCTGACCGGTGCCTGTGAATAGCGACGGCTTTGATTTTATTCGCGGGGCGCCCCGAACATGGATGACGCAATAAGGCTAACCTGCGCACTTATCCACTCCGACCGACCTCTCGGTAAACTCCATTCTCCACCTTATTTACCGTACCAGGTCAGGAATAAGTCGAATTTTGCCTTCATTGCGAACGGAAGAACGGAGTTCCCTGATGTGGAACCCACTCTGCCAGGCCAACCGCAGGATCACGCGAATGCGCCACGTGATCCGTGGACGGAGGGCATGCATCAGGGGGCGATCCCGCGGCCGGTCGCGCCCTATCCCGGCGCCGGTGGGGCCCCGGCTCGGCCCCTGCTTCCTGGCTTCTGGGCCCCCATTCCGGGCCCGGTTGCGGCCCCGCAGGGTGCGTCCCGGCGGGGCCTTGAGGCAACGCCCTGCCTCATGCCCCAGCCTCACTCCGGTCCCGGCTGGGCGCATGCCCCGGCCGCGCGCCATTGCCCTGGCCGCGCCCCATGGCCCGGCCCCTTCCCCCGCTTCACTCTGGCCCCGCCCGCGCCCCATGGTCGCGCCCCATGGCCCGGCCCCGCCTGAGCACGCGCCCCTCACTTCACCTCACTTCACACCGCCGACCAGGCCTTCCACAGGGCTGGACGGCGATGGGACGTCGGACTTGGGGATGCGTCCGGCCCGGTACGCCATCCGCCCTGCCTCGACGCCCAGCGCCATCGCCCGCGCCATGGCGACCGGATCGTCCGCCTTCGCGATGGCCGTGTTGACGAGCACCGCGTCCGCCCCCAGCTCCATCGCCAGCGCCGCATCGGAAGGGGCGCCGATGCCCGCGTCGATCACGACGGGGACGCGGCCGCCGACGAGATCGATGATGCGTTTGAGCCGCTCCGGATTCGGCAGGCCCTGGCCGGTCCCGATGGCCGATCCATACGGCATGATGGTCGCGCAGCCGATGTCGAGGAGGCGTTTGGCGACCGTGTGATCGTCCGTCGTGTAAGGGAGGACGACGAACCCCTCCTCCACCAACACCTTCGCCGCTTCGACGGTCGCCACCGGATCTGGCAGGAGCGTCCCGTCGTCCGGGATCACCTCCAGTTTCACCCAGTTGGACAGTCCCGCGGCCCGCGCCAGCCTGGCCGTGCGGATTGCCTCTTCCGCCGTATGGCAGCCGGCCGTGTTCGGCAGCAGGAAGTAGCGGTCGAGATCGATGTACGCCAGCAGCGACTCTTCACGCTCGTCCAGGTTTACGCGCCGCACGGCGACGGTGACAATTTCGGCGCCCGACGCGTCCAACGCCTGGCGCATCTCCTCCATCGTGCGGTACTTGCCCGTGCCCACCATCAGGCGGGAGCGAAAGCTCCGCCCGGCGATGACCAGGTTGTCCATCTCTCCATCTCCTTTCGGATATCCGCAGGCGGCTTCAACCGCCGCCGACAAAGCGCACGACCTCCACCACGTCGCCCGTGCGCAGGACGTAATCTCCGAACGCATCGCGGTCGACGATGCGGCCGTTGACCTCGACGGCGACGCGTTCGCCCGCGAGATCGAAGTGCTCCAACAGTTGCTTCACCGTGACCTCCCCGGGCAGGTCGCGCGGTTTTCCGTTGACGATCACGTTCATCCAGCTTGCACCTCCGTCTTCGCGTCCGAGCCTGCGGTGAACGGCTGGCGCTCCGCCCGCGCATGGCCGTCCATCGGCGCAGCGCTCCCGTCCGGCGCCGCTCCGGTCTCCGTGCCGCCGACCGACCGAGCGGACCGGGCCCTCCAGGCCTCCACCGAGAAGGGCCGCCAACGCTCCGGCCACGCCTCGCCTGCGACGGAGGCGGCGAGGATGGCTCCAGTCACCGGCGAGAGCAGGATCCCGTTGCGGAAGTGGCCCACGGCCAGGTGGACGTTCGGGTGCTCCGGCACCGGCCCGAGCAAGGGTTCCCCCTTGGGGGATCCCGGGCGAAGGCCGATCCAGGCGCGATCGAACACCGCATCCGCCAGGCCCGGCGCCGCCCGCCGCAGCCCCTGCAGCAGGTGGAGCATGGCGTCGGCCGTGAGATCGCGGTTGTATCCGGCACCGTGCTCCTCCGTGGCGCCGACCACCACCGTGCCATCCCGCTTAGGCACCAGGTACACCTCGTCGGTGTGCAGTGTCCGCGTGATACCGTGGCCGGCGCGGGGCCGCACCGCCAGCAGCTGTCCCTTCACGGGCCGGATGGCGAAGTCGATCCCGAGGTCCGACACGAACCGGCCCGCCCAGGCGCCGGCCGCAACCACCAGGGTGTCGGCGGAAAACTCGTCCTCCGCCGTCCGCAACCGCACGCTGCCGGGCTCCGGCAGGATGGCTGTCACCTCGGCGCCCTCGCGCACCTCGCAGCGGCGGTGGACCGCACGTGCCAGCGCCCGCATCAGGAGCGGCGCCGCCACGTTGCCGTCGTCCGGCAGCAGCACACCGCCCAAACCCGGCGCCGCGTCCGGCTCGAGGGCCCCAATGTCCTGCGGATCCATCCACTCGGCCCGCCCGCCCTGCGCCGTCTGCCAGGCCATGGCGCGCCGGAGCGCCTCTGCCTCCTCCGGGCGGAGAGCGATCTGCAGGATGCCGTTGTGCACGTACTGGATGTCGATCCCGGTCTCCTCCAGCAATGCTGCGGCGAACGCGGGGTACATTCCGCGGCTCTCCAGGCACAATTCGTAGAACGGCCCCGGTGCGCCCACCTCCAACTGGGCGCCGAGCATCCCGGCCGCCGCGCCCGACGCCTCGCCGCCGATGCGTCCGCGCTCCAGCAGCAGCACCCGTCGTCCAGCCTGCGCCAGGCGCCAGGCGACGGTGCAGCCGATGGCCCCGCCGCCCAACACGATGGTGTCATATCCCCGGCTCATCCGGTCTCCCCCTCTCGGCTCGCATCTGCGCCACGATGCGCGCGGCCGCCGCCCGCGGGTCGGGCTGGTTCAGGACCGCCCCGATGACCGCGACGCCGCGGCACCCCGTGGCGAGGACGGCGGAGACGTTGGTGTGATCAATTCCGCCGATGGCAATCACCGGAATGTTGACCGCCTCCACCACCCGCCGTAAGGCGTACACCCCGCGCGGCGGAACCCCCGGGTGGGACTCGCTGGCATACACGTGGCCGAAGGTGACGTAATCGGCCCCCGCCGCCTCGGCGGCCACGGCTTCTTCGAGGGAGTGCACAGAACAGCCGATGACCCCTGGCCAGCCGCTCTCTTTCGCGATTCGCCGCACCACCGCCACCGGCAGCGACTTTGCCGCCAGATGCACCCCGTCCGCGCCGATGGCGATGGCGATGTCGATCCGGTCGTTCACAAACAGCTTCGGCCGCACTCCGGCTTCCTCGCATCGGGCCCGCACCTCCAGGCACAGGTCGTACACCTCGGCGGCGGGGGCTTTCTTCTCGCGGATTTGGAGGACGTGCGCGCCGCCTTGCGCGGCCAGCGCCAAGGCCTCCGGCAGGGGCAGGGTGTGCCGATGGCGATCGCTCACGACGTGCAGAACCGGTTCCACACCACCCCTCCTCCGTCTTTCGGTTGGTCTGCATGAAAAACGCCGCACCCAAAGCGGGGTGCGGCGGGCTTCCACTCTGAACCCAGCAAACGCAACCGGTGCAGGTTGTCTGTGAGGATCGATCCGTAGGCTATCACGCACCGGCGACGACGTCAACTCAGGCTGTGGCCGAGCACCTGGTCAATCCAGTCGTGCAGTTCGCCGCTGAAACCGGCGAAAGCGGGCGCCGTCGGAGCGTTCCCGACGGCGATGCCGATTTCGCTGTCCGGGTCCAGTTGCATGAGGGTCACTTGAAAGCCGTCCTTGCAGGTGATGGTGACGGAGCCGAACGTTTGGAACGACCCGGAGTCCGCGTGGAAGCGGGTGGGGGACAGGTCTCGAATGTCCCGATCCAGGGCGTCGAGCTCCTCCGGTGTCATCTCCACGGCCTGTCCGGAAGACGTCCGGACGGAGGCGATGTTCCCCGCGGCCAGATGGCTCTGCACCGGCTGCCAGGCGGCGTCGTCGCTCGCCTCGGCCCGGGATTGAATCCCGCTCACCAAGAGGACCGCCAGCCCGGCAATTCCCGCGAGGCTCCCCAGGAAGCGTGACACGCCGAGGTACAGGTCACTCGGTTCGGCATCGCGAAGCTTCCAACCGACGGACAGGAACCAACAGAATCGCGGAAACAGGGCGTGCACTCCGCCCACGATCAACAGCAGCAAGCCGATGCCCAAGTCGGATCACTCCTCGGAGGGTCACCGGTCCGCCTTGCCCCGAGTACCGCGACGCACACGTGACGTACAGAGGTCCAAAGGGGGCCCGTCGCTCCCCCGGATGTCGGACGTCCCGGCAACGAATGGCCGTTCTGCTCCCAGAATATCAGAAGATTACAATCCGAGGGAGAGTTGGATCCCCTCTTCCGGGCGGCCGGGTGGCGAAACTTTCGGCGCGACCTTCGGGATCCGCTCGGGCACGCCGTGGCGGACGGTGAGGTGGTGGATGCGGTCGAGGAGCGGATCGACATAGGCGGCGGGCGGGTACGCGCGCGTGTACAGCCGCCGCAGGGCCGGCAGGTGCTTCGGATAGTGCGCGCCGACGACGGAGAAGAACCACCGCTTGACGTCGGGCGTCAGGCGCAGCACGGATGGGACCACGAAACGGGCGCCGTGCGCGACCGCCGCTTGGATGACCGCCTCCAGGGCGGGCGTGCTGTCGGTGAGACAGGGCAGGATGGGGGCGAGGAAGATCCCTGCGTTCAGTCCGTGATTGACCAGCGTCTGCACGGTCTCCAAGCGCTTTTGCGGGTGGGGGGTCGCCGGCTCGAGCCGCCGCCAGATCTCCTTGTCAAGCGTGTGGACGCTGAGGTGGATGGAGCGGACGTCCATCTCGCGCAACAGGTCGAGATCCCGCAGGATCAGCGGCGAGCGGGTGGTGATGGACACAGGAACCCGGTAGCGGGCGAGCACCTCCAGGCAAGCGCGGGTCCGCTTCGCCCGAGCTTCCACCGGCTGATACGGGTCCGTGGCGGTGCCGATGGCGAGCACCCCGATCTCCTCGTGCAACGCCGACAACCGTCCGCCGTGGCGGCGCAGCATGCGCCGCAATTGGTCCTCGAGGGCTTCGGCGGCGTTTTCCTTGACGAGGATGTGCGTCCGGAACGAGTCGTCCGCCTCCATGCCGAGGTACACGTGCGTCTCCCGGGCGTAGCAGAAACTGCAGCCGTGGGCGCAGCCCCGGTACGGATTGAGCGACCAGCGAAACGGCATGCCGGGACTGTTGACCCGGTTCATCACCTGTTTGGACGTGATGGGCTCAAACTGCGGTGCGTCCACCGGCATCGGCTCACTTTCCTGAATCAGATCCAGAACGTATGTTCGTATGTGTAGTGTACCACCCGCGGGGAGCGGCATGCAAGGGAGGCGGGCGCGGCCGAGAAACAGGGATACCCGGACGGCAAGAACCCGCGGCCCCGGGTCGGGTTTCCGGTCATGGTGTGCGCGCCGTGATGGGACGCGGTAAGATAGAGGCGAACTGGAGGGATGGCGATGACCATCGCGCTCGATGATCTGGAACAGCGGTGCTGGGAGTGTAACGGGTCTGGCCGCGTGCCGGCCGTGGACGGTGAACGGACGGCCGGCGAGCGGAATGACGGCGAGCGAATTGACGGCGAGCGGGTTTGCCCGAAATGCGGGGGCAAGGGCGTCGTGCTGACCGCCCTCGGTCAGACGCTGCTGGATTTCATCCGCCGCCACCTCTGACAGGCGGCTGAAGTGGCGACAGGGAGGGATGGGGTGGTGATGGACAGCATGGATCTGCGGCAGGGGCGGTACTCGCGCCAGGTGTTGTTCCGGCCCATCGGGGAGGCGGGCCAGCGGCGGCTGATGCAGGCGAGGGCCGCGGTGATCGGCATGGGAGCGCTCGGTACGGCCATCGCCGCGCAGTTGGTGCGCGCCGGCGTCGGGTTCGTGCGCCTGGTGGATCGGGACATCGTCGAGCCGTCCAATCTGCAGCGGCAGTCGCTGTACGACGAGCGGGACGCGGAGGTCGCGCTGCCGAAGGCGGAGGCGGCCGCCGCCAAGTTGAGGCAGGCGAACGGGGACGTGCGGATCGATCCGGTCGTCACCGACCTCACCTGGCGCAACGCGGAAGATCTCTTGGCGGATGTGGACGTCATCCTGGACGGAACGGACAACTTCCAGGTCCGGTACCTGATCAACGACGTGGCGGTCAAGCACGGTATCCCGTGGGCGTACGGTGGGGCGGTCAGCTCCTACGGGACGGCGGCGTTCATCCGCCCGGGCGAGACGCCCTGCCTGGTCTGCCTGTTCGGGCCGGACCCGGGCGGGGGGCACGACACGTGCGACACGGTCGGGGTGATTGCGCCCGTGGTCTCCATCATCGCGTCCCTGCAGGTGGCGGAGGCGTTGAAATACCTGACGGGCAATGTGGATGCGCTCCACCCGGGGCTCGTGCATGTGGACGTGTGGCACAACGCCTTTCGATCCGTCTCCTTCGGCCCCCGCCGCCCGGATTGCCCGTGTTGCGCCGGACGTACGTTTGCGTCGCTGGAGGCGCGCACGGACGGCTTGACGGTGTCGATGTGCGGCCGCCACACCATCCAGGTGCGCCCGGAGCGGCCGGGTGTGGGGATGGAGCGGATCGCCGAGCGATTGCGCCAAGTGGGGGAGGTGCGGATGAATCCGCACCTGCTGCGCTGTGACCTGGGCGCGGTGCGGATCACGCTCTTCCGCGACGGGCGGGCGCTCATCCACGGCACGGACGATCCGGTCGAGGCGCGCAGCATCTACGCCCGTTACATCGGGATGTGACAAGGGGCTGGCTCCCGTTCGGGAACCAGCTCCTTGTCCGTGACGTCCTCAATACGCAGCGCCAGGCGCCCCAGCCGCGCCGACCCCACCGTAGTAGCCCGGAACGAGCAGGAAGAACAGGACGAAGATGATCAGAAACACCACCGCCCAACGGGTGTACCCTCCGAACACTCCGTACATGCGATTCACCTCCAGACCGAGATGGTCCAGGATATGAACCGGACAATGAACTGGGAGGGGCACCCGCCTGGGTGACGGTGCCTGTTTTTTATCCTGCCTCTGTCACCACACCACGTCCGCGGCAAAGGCACCCTCCCGGCGGGGGGCCGATGCCGCGTGGGCCGGTACCTCCTGGGGCGTGTGGGCTGCAGCCGGTGCGTGTGCTGCGGTGGGATGGGCCCCGTCCTCTGCCACGCGTTCCGCGCGATGGATGATGCCGCCCCCGAGGCACACGTCCCCGTCGTAGAAGACGACCGACTGGCCTGGGGTGATGGCGCGCTGCGGCTGATCGAAGACCACATGCGCACGGCCGCCGGGCAGCAGATGCACGGTCACGCCCTGATCCTGCTGGCGATAGCGGAATTTGGCGGTGCAGTGGAATGTCTCCGCCGGGGCCTCGCCACGGATGAACGCCACATCGGTGGCCCACAAGGCGTCCGCGTACAGGGCGGGGTGATCATGCCCCTGCACGACGATCAGCACGTTGTTCACCAGGTCCTTGTCCGCGACGAACCAGGGTTCGCCGGTCCCGGATCCGCCGATGCCAAGCCCGTGCCGCTGTCCGATGGTGTAGTACATGAGCCCCTGGTGGTAACCCTTCAGCTCGCCGTCGATGCTTCGGATCTCTCCGGGCTGCGCGGGCAGGTACTGCTGCAGGAACTGGCGGAAGTTGCGCTCGCCGATAAAACAGATGCCGGTGCTGTCCTTTTTCTCGGCGGTCGGCAGGCCGGCTTCCCGCGCCAGGCGCCGGACCTCCGGCTTGGTCAGGTGGCCGATGGGGAACATCGCCCGGCTGAGGGGCTCCTGGCTCAGCATGTGCAGGAAGTAGGTCTGGTCCTTGTTCGCATCGGCGGATCGAACCAATTCGAACCGCCCGTCCCGCTCGCGCACCTGGGCGTAGTGGCCGGTGGCGAGCCGGTCCGCGCCGAGTTCCATCGCGCACTGCAGCAGCTCCTTGAACTTGATCTCGCGGTTGCACAGCACGTCCGGGTTGGGCGTGCGCCCTCGCCGGTACTCCTCCAGGAAATATCGGAACACGCGATCCATGTACTCGCGCTCGAAGTTGACGCTGTAGTACGGGATGCCGATGTGATCGCACACCCGCCGGACGTCCTCGAAGTCCTCCTCGGCGGTGCAGTGGCCGAACTCGTCCGTGTCGTCCCAGTTTTTCATGAACACGCCGATCACGTCATAGCCCTGCTGCTTCAGCAGCCACGCCGCCACGGAGGAATCGACGCCGCCGGACATGCCGACCACCACGCGCGTCTCCTGCGGGGCCTTCGTCATCGGAATCCCTCCTCGCGGGTACGGTTGTCGGGCGTGTTGCCCATGGTTGAGGTGGTCCCCATTCCGTTCATTATACCGCATGGATGAGCCATGCCGAAGGCACCTCACGTACGCTGGGTTCTGGCAGTCCACGGTCACCTGGGGGACTGGGTGCGCGCTGGGCACCCGCGTCGAAGGGGATTATGAACGAATCGACTTTAAGCGACTGGCCTCGTGTGGGGATTGCAACGGTTTTGTACTTATGCGCACGGTCGGGGGTGTGCATAGGAACCGTTCTGGCTTTATCCGTGCTCGCCGAGGCTGTCAGTCACCGAATTAAAAAGAATTCTCCGTTTTATCTGTCAGGTAGGGCTTAGGATAACGTCGAAATGGTTTCTGTCGATCCCGTCGTCCACCCATATACCGTCAAATTGTATGTTACCACTTCGCACCTCGGCCCGGACCTCTGTCGCGCTCCCATGCACGTCGCATCCCGCACCCGGGATCAGGCCATCGACCTGGCTTCATCGCCAACATCTCCGTCTCCGGCCGCCCCCCAAGTCGACGACGCCAAAGCTGCCCTGCATTCAGGTCACACGGCCGCAGCTCTCTGGCATCCAAAGGTCCGACCACATGGCTCTCACCAATTCAACGGCAAACGGTCGCCCGCTGCCCCCAAGAGGGATGCGGGCGACCGCACCGCGATCGAAAACAGCTTTCCAAGCGTCACATCAAGCCCTCACGTACATCCGCCTTCCCGGGTGCGCCTGACCGGCACACCGATACACCGACACACCGATACACCGGCATGCCGCGCCGCACGGGATCTTCCACTCACAGATAGTTGTAGCCCGGCAGCGTGAGGAATTCGACGAAATCGTCCGCCGTGGTGATCTCGTCCAACAGGGCGGCCGCCCGTTCGTACTGGCCGTTTGCGAACGCCGTCTCCCCGACCTGCTGGCGGATCTTCTCCAACTCTTCGGCGAGGGTCTGCCGGAACAATTCCACCGTCACCTTTCGGCCGTCCTCGAGCACGCCTTTCGGGTGGCGGATCCACTGCCAGATCTGGGCGCGGGAGATCTCGGCCGTGGCGGCGTCCTCCATCAGGTTGAAGATCGGCACCGCCCCGGAACCGCGCAGCCACGCCTCGATGTACTGCAGGGCGACGCTGACGTTGATGCGAAGGCCCGCCTCCGTAATGGTGCCCTCGGGGACGGCGACGAGATCGGCTGCGGTCACGTGCACGTCCTCCCGCTTGCGGTGGACCTGGTTGGGGGTGGGCATCAGGCGATCAAAGACCTCCAACGCCACCGGAACCAAGCCGGGGTGGGCGACCCAGGTGCCGTCGTGGCCGTCCTGCGCCTCACGTTCCTTGTCGGCCCGGACTTTGGCCAGGGCTTCCTCGTTGGCCGCGGGATCGTTCTTGACCGGGATCTGGGCTGCCATGCCGCCCATGGCGAACGCGTTGCGCCGGTGGCAGGTTTGGATGGTCAAGAGCGTGTACGCGCGCATGAACGGCACAGTCATCGTCACCTGCGCGCGATCCGGCAGAATGACCTCCGGATGGTTGCGGAACTTCTTGATGTAGCTGAAGATGTAGTCCCAGCGCCCGCAGTTGAGGCCGGCCGCGTGATCGCGCAGTTCGTACAGAATTTCGTGCATCTCGAACGTCGCGAGGATGGTTTCAATCAACACCGTCGCTTTGATGGTGCCCCGTGGGATGCCGAGCCGGTCCTGGGCGCAGACGAACACGTCGTTCCACAGCCGCGCCTCCAGGTGGCTCTCCATCTTCGGCAGGTAGAAGTAGGGGCCGCTGCCGCGGGCAATCAACTCTTTCGCGTTGTGGAAGAAGTAGAGCGAGAAATCAAACAGCGCCCCGGACACCGGCTTGCCGTCCAGCAGCACGTGCTTCTCCGGCAGGTGCCAGCCGCGCGGGCGGACAATCAACGTGGCGATCTCGGGCTTCAGCGCGTAGTGCTTGCCCTCCGGGCTGGTGTACTCGATGGTGCGGCGAATTGCGTCGCGCAGGTTGATCTGGCCCTGGATGGTGTTGGCCCAGGTGGGGGAGTTGGCGTCCTCAAAGTCGGCCATGAAGCACTTGGCCCCCGAATTGAATGCGTTGATGACCATCTTGCGGTCGCTGCTCGGACCCGTGATTTCCACGCGGCGGTCCTGCAGGTCGGCCGGGATGGGTCCCACCGTCCAGTCGCCCTCGCGGATGTGCTTGGTCTCCGGCAGGAAATCGGGCCATTCCCCCGCGAGCAACCGCTCTTCGCGTTCTTTGCGCGCCTCCAGGAGCTGTTCGCGCCGCGGCCCGAACCGCCGCTCCACCTCGGCCACGAACGCGAGCGCCTCCGGTGTGAGAATCTCCGCGAATTCTGGCGTGTACGCCCCTGTGATCTGCATGCCTGGCGGGCAGATGTACGATCCGCTCATTTCTCCGACCTCCCGGAATCATTGGAATCCTGTGTGCGCTTTCAACCAGCGCCATTCGCGGCCTCGATCCATGGCCCGGGCTGGTTGGTCCAACCTGTCAGCGCTATCATCATACCATATGGTTGTGTGATGTGAAATACTGTTCTGAATTACGGAACGGATAGGGCTGAACGCGCACAAAGGGGGTCACTCGGCAGAGGGTCGGGGGGCCTTGCCAGCGCGGGGGATGCAAAAACAGAAATGGAGGGGGCTGTTCGAATCGGCCCCCTCCGGTAGGGTCCTTTCGTTTCCGCAACGTCAAAGGAACACCTGGGTCCGTCAATCGGCGTCAGTTCAGTAATGACCGTACCGGTGGCATCCCTTCCCTGGGCACCCTGGATCGACCACCACATGTTTGCTCATGCGCTGCACGTAATGCCTCGGCACATTGACAATGACGTGCCTGTTGACGGTCACCACCGGATGAATGACGGGCACTTCGCGCGGAACGTAACGATCCCGGATCACATACTGTGGATCGCAGACGATGGGTGGACAGTGCGACGGCCCATGGTGAGCGGGCGCATGTGCTGGCGCATAGTGACCTGTGTAGTATGCTTTTTTCTTCTTCTTGACCACCTTGTGAACGCCATACGGAATGTACTGCGGTTTCACATGCACGGCGGGCGATTCATCGTCGTACTTGTGGATTCCATGCGCAGGGGATTCGTACTCGTGCTTCGGCGCATATCCCCAATGCGACTCTTCGTCGTGCCCGTCGTGATCCGGGACAGACTCCGATTCGTGCGCGTGCGGCTTGTGCCACGGAGACGTTCCATCCATGGAATACTTGTGCTTCCCGTGGTGTTCTGTCATTGTGGGTCATCACCCCTATCGTGAAGTTACCCCAATGTATGAACACCCACTGAGCGATTGTCGTAGTCATTCGGCCATTTTCCATAGGCGGCTTTGGATTTGTAGGCTTTGTATACGTAGATGAGGGGATGCCAGCGTGCACGGCACGTCTGACATCCCCGGCATGGTATGCGAGCGGTACGTTCGTCCCCGGATCTCGCCGCGCCTGAGCGCCGTCACGCCGTCACCCCTGCGGGATGGCCCCCGGGAAGACGTAGGCGTAGACGCTGGTGACGATGGCGATAAAGATGACCAAGGCGACGCTGTGTTTGAGCGTGAACCGGTACAGGTCGCCCTCGCGGCCCACCAGCCCCGTGGCCGAGGCGCCCACCGCGATGGACTGCGGGGAGATCATCTTGCCCATGACGCCGCCGGCGGAGTTGGCCCCCATCGTCAGGTACGGGCTCAAGTGCAGCTGTTGCGCGGTCAACTTCTGCAAGCCCCCGAACAGCAGGTTCGACGACGTGTCGCTGCCCGTCAGGAACACGCCAATCCAGCCGAGGAACGGCGAGAAGAACGGGAACAGCACGCCCGTCGCCGCCAAGGCCATGGCCATGGTCGCGGACATGCCGGAGTAGTTGAACAGATCCCCGAAGCCTACGACCAAAGCGATGGTCAAGAGCGGGTAGCGCAGGTCACGCAGGTTGTCGGCGAAGGTGCGGAGCCAATCGGAGAACGACTGGCCGCAGATGAACATGGCGATCACGCAGGCAATCAGGATGGACGTGCCCGTGGCGGCCAAAATGTCGAATTTGTACGTCACCGCCATCGGCGTGGTCTGGGCGACAATCGGCGCCGTCTGCGCGACCAGCTTGTTCAGGTCGGGCCAGTTGAAGATGATGGTCGCCTTGCCGAGGACATTTTTCACGGCGGGCAGCGCCCACAGGATGATCATGACGCACAGCACCAAGAACGGCGACCAGGCGTGGAACACCTGGCGGCCCGTCAGCTTCGGCTCGGCGCCGCGCTCGCGGGTGGCCGCCATCTCGGCCGCACTCGCTTCTCCCTTGAACCGCCAGATCTGCTTCGGCTGCCAGAACCGCAGGAGGATGATGAGGCAGACGATGGAGACGATGGCCGCCAGGATATCCGGCAGCTCCGGACCGATGAAGTTCGACACCAAGAACTGGGTGATGGCGAAGGACAGACCGCAGGTGAGGGCGGCCGGCCAGACCTCTTTCATCCCTTTCCAACCGCTCATGACGACCATCAGCCAGAACGGCACGAGGATGGACGCGAACGGCAGGATACGCCCGACCATCTGGCTGATGAGCAGAGAGTCGGCGTGCGCCGAGGCCGCCATCGCCGTGATGGGGATGCCCACCGCGCCGAACGCCACCGGCGCCGTGTTGGCCAAGAGGCAGATGCCCGCGGCGTAAAGTGGTTCAAACCCGAGGCCGGCGAGCATCGACGCCGCGACAGCCACCGGCGTCCCGAACCCAGCCGTGCCTTCGAGGAAGGCCCCGAAGGAGAAGGCGATGAGCAGGGCTTGGATGCGGCGATCGTCCGTGATGCTGGAGATGGACCGGCGGATGATGTCAAAGTAGCCGGTTCGCTCGGTGATGCGGAAGAGGAAGACAGCGGTGAACACAATCCAGCCGATGGGCCAGATGCCGGTGAGCATCCCGTGAACGGTCGCTGAAAGCGCTTTATCGACGGGCATGCGGAACACCAGCCAGGCGTCGAGGATGGCGAGCAGCACCGTGAGGGCCGCGGCGACGTGACCTTTCATTCGCCGGACGGCCAGCGCCCAGAAGAAGAACAAGATGGGGATCAGTGCGACCAGGGCGGACCATCCCAGGCTGCCGAAGACGGGCTTGTAGACTTGGGTGAACAACGTTGCGCCTCCTTTTGAATGAATTTGGAATCTCCTTACGATCACATTGTATTTGGAAAGTTTCTTCCTTACAATGAAGTCGAACGTTATTGGGAACACAATTCTGTCATCCGGAACGGAGGAACCTGCTTGAAAGCGCTACAGACTCGCATGGCGCCGGAGGACATTTCGGAGATCATCATCCGTGCCGCCGGCGTGATCGCACAGGTGCAGTCAGACCTGGGGCGGGGCGTCACGGAAGCAGGCCCCGCGGTGTGGGTGGAGCCCGAGGACGAGGCGCAGGTGGCGGAGGTCATGCGGCTTTGCGACGAGCACGGTTGGTGCGTGCTGCCCGTGGGGGCCGGCACCCAGCTCGACGCCGGTCACCCCGTCCCGCGTCCGGAGGTGTGGCTGTCGCTCGGGCGCCTGAACCGCATCGTCGATTATGCGCCGGGCGATCTCGTCGTCTCCGTCCAACCCGGCCTCCCTCTGGCGGCGTTGCAGGCGCACCTCGCCGAGCAGCGGCAGATGCTGCCCATCGATCCGCCGGTCGGCGCAGAGGCCACCGTCGGCGGCGTCACGGCCACCGCCGCGAGCGGGCCACGGCGTGCCCTGTACGGGACCCTTCGCGACATGACCATCGCCCTGCGGACGGTGTGGGCGGGCGGCCGCGTGGTGAAGACCGGCGCCAAGGTGGTCAAGAACGTGGCCGGGTATGACATGACCAAGCTGTTCGTCGGCTCGTTCGGCACCCTGGCCGTCCTCACCGAAGTGACGTTCAAACTGCGTCCGCTTCCCTTGCACCGGGAGACGGTGTTTTTGTCCGGCGATGTCGCGCAGGTGCAGGAGCTGCGCCGGCGCGTGGTCGGATCGCATTTGATCCCGAGTCGCCTCGAGGTCATCGGCGGGGCGTTCGAGCCGCCGCTCGTCTCCGGATCGGGCGCCTGGACCCTCGCCGTTGACTGCGACGAGAACCCGTCCGCGTCCGCCGCCCAGACCCGGCAACTGCTCGCCTGGGCCGGGGAGATGGGGATGGCGGCGGAGGTGGTGCAGGGCGACGCCGCCGATGAGGTGTGGGAAGCCTACCGCCGCCAGTTGCTCACCGGGGAAGTGTGCGTTCGTTTCCAAGCCAAGCCGTCCGCGATGGCGGGGATCGCCGAGCGGCTGCAGCAGTACGCCGAGGCGCGGGCGTGGACCAGCCGCGTGAGCGCGGGGGCCGTCAGCGGGGTCGGGCGCTGGAGCGTCGCGGGCGGAGATGTGCCCGCCTACGCGGAGGCCGTCCGCTTCTGCCGCGGCTTGGCCGCGGAGGAAGGGGGAGCCTGCGTGGTGGAACGCGCCCCACTGGCGGTCCGGTCGGCGGTCGATCCATTCGGGCCCGCGCCGGCCGCCCAGACGTTGATGCAACAGGTCAAGCGCACCATCGACCCAAACGGGATCATGAGCCCGGGCCGTTTCGTGGGAGGGATCTGACATGGCGAAGACAGAGCCGGAACTGCTCTCGGCGGGGCGGCAGACGGCCTTTCTGTGGCCCGATCCGCCGGAGGAAGACAAGTACTCCGTGTGCGTGCACTGCGGCTTCTGCCTGGAGGTGTGTCCCACCTACCAGGAGTGGAAGGACGAGAACCACTCGCCGCGCGGGCGCGTGTTTCTCATCAAGGAAGCGGCTGAAGGGAAGTTGCCGTTGGATGCATCCGTGATCGATTCGGTGTTCACCTGCCTCGACTGCCGCGCCTGCGAGACGGTCTGCCCGTCCGGCGTGCAGGTGGGCGCCCTGATTGAAGAAGCGCGCGGCCAGGTCCATCACGCCCAGCCGAAGACGGGGATGAAGGGCGCCATCGAACGCTTCTTCCTGCGCGGGGTGTTCCCGCACCCCAAGCGCTTGAAGACGCTGCGCGGCCTGATGCGTTTCTACCAAAAGTCCGGTCTGCGCACCGCCGCCCGAAAGACGGGGGCTCTGCGGGTGCTGCCCAAGCACCTGCGCGAGATGGAGGCGGTCATCCCGGACATCCAGCCCAAGGCCGCCATCGACGCGCTGCCCGAGCGCATGCCGGCGCAGGGACAGAAGAAGGGGACCGCCGCCCTCTTCACCGGCTGTGTGATGGACGTGTTCTTCTCCGACGTCAACTGCGCGACGGCGCGCGTCGCCAACCGCAACGGGCTGGAGGTTCTCGTCCCGCGGGATCAGATCTGCTGCGGCGCTCTTCAGGTTCACGCGGGCGATCGCGAGCAGGCACGCGCGATGGCCCGTCACAATATCGACGTGTTCGAGCGAAGCGGCGCCGACTACGTGATCATCAACGCCGCCGGGTGCGGTGCCGCCCTGAAGGAATACCCGGAGCTGTTCAAGGACGATCCGGTCTACCACGAGAAAGCCGTCGCCTTCTCGAAACGGGTGCGCGACATCTCGGAACTGCTGGTGGAAGTCGGCTATGACCCGCCGCGGGGCAAGGTGGAGCGGACCGTCACGTACCACGACGCGTGCCATCTGTGCCACGCCCAGAAGATCCGCTCGCAGCCGCGCGAGTTGCTCCGGTCCATCCCAGGGCTGCGGGTGATTGAGATGCCCGATTCGGAGCGTTGCTGCGGCAGCGCCGGAATCTACAACCTGACGCATCCGGAGATGGCAGGGACGCTGTTGGAGCGCAAAATGGACGACATCCCGGCGGGGGTGGACGCGGTTGTCATGGGGAACCCCGGCTGCATGATGCAGATTCGGGCGGGTGTGCACCGGCGCCAGGCGGACCTGGACGTGCTGCACACCGTGGAATTGCTCGATCTCGCGTATCAAAAGGAGGAAAACCGGCGATGAACGACGCCCAACTGGCGCGCGCCCTGACCGAGATCCTCGGGCCGCGGCGGGTCCTGTGCGAACCGAATCAACTGCACGCTTACGCCTGTGACGGCTACACGGCCCACCAGGCCCTGCCACGGGCGGTCGTCTTCCCGGAGACGACGGAGGAGGTCGCGGCCGTCGTCAAGCTGCTGCACGACAACGACATCCCGTTTTTGCCGCGCGGCGCCGGAACGGGCCTCAGCGGCGGCGCCATCCCGCTCAACGGCGAGGTCATCATCAGCCTGGTGCGGATGAACAAGCTGTTGTCGGTCGACTTCGACAACCTGCGCGCCGTGGTGCAACCGGGCCTGGTCAACCTGACGCTGACCAAGCGCATCACCGGGCAGGGCTTCTACTACGCGCCCGACCCGTCGAGCCAGTCGGTGTGCACCATCGGCGGCAACCTGGCCGAGAACGCAGGCGGCAGCCACTGCCTGAAGTACGGCGTGACCACCAACCACATCGTCGCAGCGAAGTTCGTGTTGCCGGACGGGAGCGTGATGGATCTCGGCACGCCGTACGGAGACGCCCCCGGCTACGATCTCCTGGGGCTCGTCGTCGGATCCGAAGGCACGCTCGGCATCGCCACGGAGATCACCGTGCGCATCCTGAAGAAGCCGGAGGGGGTGAAGACCGCGCTGGCGATGTTCGATCGCGTCGCCGACGCCTCCGACACGGTCTCCGGCATCATCGGCGCGGGCATCATCCCGGCGGCCATCGAGATGATGGATCAGCTCGCCATGCAGGCGGTGGACAAGAGCAACTACCACGTCGGATACCCGGCCGACATCGAGGCGGTGCTCTTGATTGAAGTGGACGGCCTGGCGGCAGGCGTCGACGAGGTGATGGACAGGGTGGTCGAGATCTGCCGGCGCCACCACGTGCGAACGGTCAAAGTGGCGCAGAGCGAGGCGGAACGGGCCCTGTGGTGGAGCAGCCGGAAGATGGCGTTCGGCGCCACGGGGCGCATCTCGCCCGACTACATCGTGCAGGACGGCGTCATCCCGCGCACCCGCCTGACCGAGGTGCTCCAGCGGATCGCCGAGATCAGCCGCAAGTCGGGCCTGCGCATCGCCAACGTGTTCCACGCCGGCGACGGCAACCTGCACCCGCTCATCTGCTACGACTCGCGCATTCCCGGCGAGACGGAGAAGGCCATCCAGGCCGGTTCGGCCATCCTCAAAGTGTGCGCCGACGTGGGCGGCACCATCACCGGCGAACACGGGGTGGGCATCGAGAAGTTGGAGGAGATGCGGTTCATGTTCTCCGATGACGACCTCACGGCGCAACTGGCGGTGCGCTCCGTTTTCAACCCGAAGGACTTGTGCAACCGGGGCAAGCTCATCCCGCAGCCGTCGCGCTGCGCGGAGGTGCGCAACGCCCGCCACATCATCGAAGAGAACTGGCAGATCTTCGGCACCTTCCCGGAGCACGCGCGCGTGATGGGGCCGGACGAAGTCGGAGCGCAGGGCTGAGGTGACAGCGGTGGACGATTACACGGTCAAGTCGGTCGACAAGGCGTTTTGGCTGCTGGAAGTGGTCAGCGATCATCCCGACGGGATCGCCATCACCGAACTGGCGAAACGGGTCGGCATGTACAAGAGCACGGTGCACCGCCTGCTCGGCACGATGATGCGCCGCGGCTACATCGAACAGGACCCGAAGACCGGGCGCTACAAGCTCGGCTACACGGTGTTGGACCTGGGCATTAAGCTGCTCTCTTCCATTGATCTTCGGCGGGAGGCCCTCCCGTATCTGCAGGAGCTCGCGCACCTGTCGAACGAGGTGGTGCATCTGGCGCTCTTGGACCGGGGCGAGGTGGTGTACATCGACAAGGTGGAGAGCGCCAACACCATCCGCATGCACTCCCGCGTCGGCACACGCGTGCCCGTGCACGCCACCGGCCTCGGGAAGGCCATCCTGGCGTTTCTGCCGCGGCGCGAGGTGCAGGCCATCATCGACCGGTACGGGCTGCCGAAGTTGACCGAGCACACCATCACGAACCGCGATGCCTTTCTGCAGTCCCTGCAGGAGACGCGCCGCACGGGCTGCGCGTTTGACATCGAGGAGCACCAGGTGGGGGTGTGCTGCGTCGCGGCGCCGGTGTTCGAGCACAGCGGGCGGGTGGTGGCGGCCTGCAGCGTCTCCGGCCCCAGCAATCGCATGGGGCCGGACCGGCTGCGCGACCTGGTGCCGCTGGTGAAGGAGGCGGGGCGGCGCATTTCGGAGCGGCTCGGGTACGGCGATGGGGCCGCGCGGGCGCGGGGGTAGCTGAGGCAGGCGTTGTGATGCGATGTCCGCAGCGGGGATGGGGTTCCGATGGGGATTTATAGGAGGGGCATTGGCGGCAGATGCCGCCAATTTGTCGATTGTGGCCGCCAGTTGGTCGATTGCCGCCGGTTGGTCGATTGTATCGAAATCGTTCTTAACTGGCTGAACTCGTCTCAGATTGCGACGGATTCGTATTTATGCAACCGACCCCAGGCACGGATAGCGACGGCTTTGCATTGAACCGGGTGCGCAGGGGCATGGCTCGTTCGAAATAAATCACATTCTTCATTCTCATCCGCGGGCGCGGCCAGACGTAACATCGAAATGTCCATTCACGCCCGATACGCCCTGGCCGATAAGTGAGAATCTGTTTTTACTGGCCGGCGCCCCGACGCCCTGCACTTTCTGAAACCGGTATCATCGCACGAACAGGCGGTGGCGGCCACCGGAAACGGTGGACGACACCGTTCCATTCGGGGCCACGCGCAAGATTTCCAGGATACTTCACGCAGAGATGGGAAATTGAGCTTTGGTATAGGAGGAAAATGACGGATAGTGGCGAAAGAAATACCCATTTCCACCCGCTGAACTCATGAATCGCTTTAAGTACCGTTCCCGCGTCATCACGAGGGGGTGCTGCAGCGTTTGATTCGCTTCGAAGAACTCTTTCACCTCGCGCTCGGCGTCGATCCGTATCCCTATCAGCGTCGCCTGGCCGAGGCCAAGGCGTGGCCGGAGGTGTTGGCCGTACCGACCGGTTTGGGCAAGACCGCGGCCGTGGTCCTGGCATGGCTGTGGCGGCGGCGTTTTGCGGATGCCGCGACACGGCAGGACACGCCGCGCCGACTGGTCTACTGCTTGCCGATGCGGACCCTCGTGCAGCAGACGGCCGACCAGATCCGAGAGTGGTTCCTGAGACTGGAGTTGTTGGAATCCGATGACTTACCGGAGTGGATCGGAGGACCCCGTGATTCCGCCCGAATCCCGGTCCATGTGCTGATGGGCGGAGACCTCGCGCAGGGGTGGGATGCGCGGCCCGAGGATGATCAGGTCATCGTCGGGACGCAGGACCAATTGCTCTCCCGGGCGCTCAATCGCGGATACGGGGTCAGCCGTTACCGTTGGCCGATGCAGTTCTCCATGCTCAACAACGACTGTCTGTGGGTTGTTGACGAACCGCAATTGTTCGGCGATGCGCTCGCCACCACCCGTCAATTACAGGCGTTTCGCCAACAGATGGGGACCTACGGCCCGACGCGCACCGTGTGGATGTCGGCCACGCTCCACCCCGATTGGCTGCGGACCGTCGACGCCCCGGACGATGCGGTGGTGCTCCGCCTAGACGACGACGACCGGGCCCAGGCCAGGACGCGATTGACCGCCGCAAAACCCTTGGTGAAGGCGGGGGTGTCCCTCACCGAGCGCGGTGCGGACCATCCGTACACGTATATCCAGGAACTCGCCCAGTACGTGCAGGATGTCCATCGCAAGGGCACATTGACCCTCGTCGTGGTCAACCGTGTGGCGAGGGCGCAGCGGTTGTTCATTGCACTGCACGGTGCGAAGGCCGCGAGCGAAGTTCAGTTGGTACACGGACGGTTTCGGCCGGGCGATCGCGATCCCATCCACAAAACCTTCCGGGAGTTTCAGGACAAAGACGCCATCCTCGTCGCCACCCAGGCGGTGGAGGCCGGGGTGGATTTGTCGGCGACGACGCTCGTCACGGAACTGGCCCCGTGGCCGAACCTGGTCCAGCGCTTCGGCCGCTGCAACCGGGACGGACGGGCGACGAATGCGCAGGTGCACTGGGTGGACATCGAATCCAAGGAGCACGCTGCACTTCCCTATCCCCCGGAATCCCTGGCGGATGCCCGTGCGGTGCTTCAGAGCCTCACGGACGTAAGCATTGACCGGTTGCCGGACGTTCGTCCCCAGATGGAATATGGTCACGTCCTGCGCCGGCGGGATCTGCTCGCGTTGTTTGACACCACGCCGGATTTGACCGGTTTTGACATCGACGTGTCGCCGTACGTGCGCGACGCGGAGGAAAGCGACGTCCAGGTGTTCTGGCGAATCTGGGACGACGGCCAGGAGCCTCCGGCGGACCTGCCACGCCCCGATCCGCGCGAGGTGTGCCGCGTTTCTCGCCGCATGCTGCGCGATTATCTCCACCACAAGGCGAGAGGAAAAGAGACTGCACGCAAGGTGTGGGCGTGGGACCCCCTTCGGAGACGGTGGCGAGAGGTGGACAGGAACGGGATCGTCCCCGGCCAACTGCTGTTGCTCGACGGGAGGATGGGCGGATACGACCCGCATCTCGGCTTCTACCCGGACAGCTGGACGCTTGTACGGCCTGTGCCCCAGGCGATGGAACAACCGAATCCACCGTTTGAGGCGCATGATCAGGACAACGACAATGGTCCTGTGAACGGCACGGTGGTCGAATTGGGACGGCATCTGCTTGACGTGGCCCAGGCCGCTGAGCGTGTTCGGCAGGCCTTTCCCGAGGTCAGGGAACTGTCCGTTTTGGCCGAGGCCGCCCGGCAGCATGATCGCGGCAAGGCCCACATCCTGTTTCAGACGCGTCTGCGTCAACAGGCGTGGCCCGATGGAGGGGCGCCGGTGTCCCAATCCCAGCTGTTGGCGAAGGCGCCGGTCCGGCGAGATGGAACCGGAGAGGACAAGTCCCAGGGGGCAGGGGAAAGTGCATCTTCTTCCAGGGCCGTCGCCGCACCAGACGATGCCGCGCCGGACGATGCCGCGGCTTCCCGGCGCCCGGATACGCGCAGCGCGGACGGGTTTCGCCACGAACTGGCATCGGCGCTCGCCTATCTGGCAGATCAGGCGTCGGATCGGCGCAATGACTGGGACGTCAGATTGACGGCCTACCTCATTGCGGCCCACCACGGCAAGGTGCGCCTGCACATTCGGTCTGTGCCCACGGAGCCGGTGCCTCCGGATGACACCCTGTTCGCGCGCGGCGTCTGGGACGGGGACATGCTTCCGTCTGTGCCGTTGCCCGACGGATCGACGCTGCCTGCCGCCACGCTGCATCTGGACGTGATGCGATTGGGGCAGGTCGTGCGCGAAGGCGCAGCGCTGGACAGTTGGGTGCTCGGGGTAGAGCGGCTCTTGGACCGGTTTGGCCCATTCCGCCTGGCATGGCTGGAGACCCTGTTGCGGGTCGCCGACTGGCGGGCGTCCCAGGAGGAGGTGGATCTGGCGTGAAGCACACGGTGACGCTGACCGGCTGCTCGCCCATTCCCCTTGCCGGGTATCTGAAGTCGATCGCGCTGCTGCGCCTCGTCTCCGAACAGGTGGACGAGGAAGCGGAAGGATGGTGGCGGGACGAGACGTTTCATCTGCGGTCCGCGTTGGATGCGGATGGATTGATGGACTTCCTCCTGGAAGCCTACCGGCCGAGCCCGATTGTGGCGCCGTGGAACCGGGGCAGCGGATTTTACAGCCATCGGGAGAGCGCGATGGCAGTCGTGAATCAGCTCCGGCATGCGCAGGCAGACCGGTTGGCGTCGTACCGGCGGGTGATTGGGGCCGTCGACGGGGTGATGCGGCGGCTCGGCGTGGACGGCAAGCCGAAGGAAGACGACAAGGACCGATTGATTGGCGCGTGTCGGAACTATGTGCCGGATGAAGCCGTGGAATGGATGGACACCGTGCTCGCCCTCACTCCGACTGGAGTTGATTTTCCGCCTCTTCTGGGCACGGGCGGAAACGACGGGAATTTGGAGTTCACGAACAACTTCATGCAACGCGTGTTGGACGTCATGGATCCGGAGACCGGGCAGCCAACCCCTGAGTCGAGGCGATGGCTGATGGCGGCGCTGTTCGCACAGTCCATCGCGGGACTGAAGGACGTGTCCATCGGCCAGTTCGCTCCGGGGTCCGCAGGCGGACCCAACAGTACCACAGGATATTCCGGCTCGCCGTCGGTCAATCCATGGGAGTACGTGTTGATGTTGGAAGGGGCCATCGTGTTTTCGGCTTCGGCGACCAAACGGTTGGAAGTGGGAACAGCGTCCGTGGTCAGCTATCCGTTCACCGTGGCGCCGTCTGCCGTTGCGAACGGTGGGTTGGCGGAAGAGGAGGAAGCCTCGGCCCGTGCCGAGATGTGGTTGCCCCTGTGGGAACGTCCGGCGCGCTTCCGCGAGGTGGCAGCCATCTTCCGCGAAGGCAGGGCGCAGATTCAGGACCGGGCCGCGCGCAACGGGATGGAGTTCGCCCGGGCGTGTGCACGGTTGGGGGTGGACCGCGGGATCGACAGCTTCCAACGGTACGCGTTTGTGCAACGCATGGGCAAGGCGTACTTGGCCGTGCCGCTGATCCGCTTTCGCGTCCAACGGCGGGCGGAGGCCGATCTGCTCGACGATCTGAGCCGCGGCGGCTGGTTGGACCACCTGGCACGGGCCGCCCGGTCGGCCGGCCACGAGGTCCAAAGTGCGTATCGTCGCGTGGCGGAAGCGGTGTTTGCTGTGTGTCAACACGGGGGTGCGTTGCGCATCCAGCGGTTGCTCATCGAATTGGGGCGTGTCGAACGGATGTTGGCGCATCGGCCGGCCCTTCGTGAGGCGTTGAATCCGCTGGTGCTGACCCATTCGGGTTGGTGGCAGGCCGCCGCGGACGGATCTCCCGAGTTTGCCCTGGCGGCAGGGTTGGTGAGCCTGCGCTGGCCGCGGGGACCTGCTTTGCGGGCCTATCTGTCCCCTGTCGATCCGCTCGCTCCGCACCGTTGGATCGAGCAGGATACCACGCGGGTGGTGTGGCACCATGGCGATCTGGTGCGAAACCTGACATCGGTCTTGCATCGGCGTCTGCTCGATGCGGCGAGTCCGCAGTGGAAGGCGACCTGTGAGGACGGAAAGCCGTTCACCGGATGGCGGCCCGCGCCGCTGGGGCACGTGATCGCGTTTCTCAGTGGCCGGGTGCACGATGCGCGGATTGAGGCGCTGATCTGGGGACTGTTGCCCCTGGCCAGTGTGAGGGACGAGGTTCAGAAGACTCGTATCGCGGCGGCGGTACCGAAGCCCGATTGGGTGCCTTGGGCATTTGCGGTGAGCAAGTTGGTGTTGACCCCGGATTCAGACCTGGAACGGGCTGTCTTTGGACCATCGGGGGTGGCCGAAGGGGAGGGTGCAGATGAGCGCCGCCTTCGTGTGCCCGTGCCGCGCGGTTGGTTGTACAACCTGGTTTCGGGTGATGCCCGGCTGTTGCACCGCGCCGTTCTGACGGCAGAGCGAAGGTTGTTCGCAAGCGGTTTGGTCCCTCGGTTGGAACGGGTGCAGACCATGGGGCTGCCGCCACGCCGGATCGCTGCGGCGACGCTGTTTCCTTTGTCATCGCAGGACGTGCGCCGATTGCTGGATCTTGTCGCGGAACGTGAAGCGTTGGAGCAGTTGGGTGGACAGGTTTTCACTGAACACGGAGGAGGACGAGCAGATGTTGGACTTTAGGCCGTTGCGAGAGGTCTCGAGACTGTTGTTGGAAGCCAAACTGGAGCCGCTGCAGGGAACGCGGTTCCAACCCACCGGGTTTCCTGATCTCGGCCCCGCCGAGTACGACGCCCCCGACGGGCAACGGCGAATGCTCCTGGTGGAGTCGGCGCAGAGCATGGCAAACCGCCTCGAGGCGGTCTGTTGGGATGAGGCGAACGATGATTGGGTGGAGCCCCTGCGCGGTCTTCCGCTCGTTCGCGTGCTGGATGCCGAGGGCCGGCCGTTGACCAATTCGGTGCTGGAGGCGCATCGGTTAAACTCGCCGTACATTCTGGAGGGACCGGATAAAAGCGTGTTCCATCTGCTGCAATCGGAACTGACAGGAGCAGAAGAGGGGCCGGTGAACCTGCGCAAACTGGCCGAGGTGTTGTTCCGGTACGATACCAACGCGGTCCTGCACGGCGTGTTCCTGGCCAAACCGCAGCTCGCCGGTGGACGCTTTCGCCTGCCGCGAGCGCTCTCGGCCTTTATTGAGGCAGAGGACGTACGTGTCGCCCAGAGCGGCGGGGTGAAAAACGACCGCGTAAATCCAAGCGGGTCAACAAAAGAGGGCTTCGGCAACGTGCCGTTTCACCGCGAGGAATTCGTGGCGCGGGAGATCACGGCATACTTCAACTTGGATTTGGCGCAGATCCGCGCCTTTGGCCTGGGAGGCCTGGCGGAGGACTTCCTCACCGCCTTTGCGCTCTTCAAGGTCTTGCGTTTCCTGGCGACAGGCCTTCGGCTGCGAACCGCGTGCGATCTGCGCTGCAAGCAGGTCATCGTGACCCAACCGACGGGGTGGGAACTTCCCTCACTGCAGGAGCTGTCGGAAGTGCTTCCCCAGTGGATTGCACAATTGAAGGCGGAGGGAAAGTTTGCCGAGCCACTGGTGGTGACCTACAGCAAGAAGCCTTGACGGCGACCTGGACGAGCCCGTAAACAGGAGGAGGGACTGCAGTGATCGGGTTGGAGTTTCGGTTTCCCGCCGGCACGTATCACGCGACGCCGTGGGGAAGGCACGTGAATGAGGCGGAAGTGGAGTGGCCTCCCTCGCCCTGGCGGCTGCTTCGCAGCCTCGTGGCGGCGTGGCATCGGTATCACTTGGCGCCGGAATATCCGGAGACGCTTCTGCGGGACACCATCCTGCTGTTGGCGACAGAGTCACCGGTATACGCGCTTCCCCTTGCCGTGCACGCGCACAGCCGGCATTACATGCCGGCCCATGGCGGGACCACGACGCTGGTGTTCGACGCCTTCCTGCGCGTGGCACGGGACGCCGTGCTCGGGGTCTACTGGCCGAGTCTCAGTGCCACGGACGAACAGTTCGACCTGTTATCCAAACTGGCCGAAGTGCTGGGTTATCTCGGCCGGGCGGAGAGCTGGGTGCATGTGCAAGCCGTGCGTCAAGCCACGCAGAAGATCAACTGTGGTCCGGCGGGATCGCAGATTGCTGAAGTGTTGAGCGCGACGGAGGATGTTGAGCCGGTGCAAATTCTGGCCCCGGTCCCTCCGCAGTTGTACGCCGAGAGTGTCCTGGCAGCTCCGCAACAGGCTGCCCAGGGCGAGCGCGGGCGGCGCCGCGGAACCGCGGTATCCCACCTGCCGCGGGATATTTACGAGGCGATTCAGGTGGATACGGGTTCGCTTCATGCCGAGAAGAGGAATCTGCCGGTGGGCGCGCGATGGGCCGTGTACTATCGGCCGATGCTCCATCGCGCAGCCCCCCGAACCGTTCTCTTCACGGACGACCATGGGGCGGAGGCGAACGTGGCCCGTCTCGCGTTGACCAGCCGTGTCAAGCCGCGCGTCGAAGACGCCCTGGATGTGACCGAGGTGCTTCACGTGGCGTTGGTAGACAAGTGCGGAGAGGGAGCGCCCCTGCTCGTCACCGGGAGAGAGGAGGACGGTTCCGTGAGCGAACGGGGGCATGAACACCTGTTCTTGTTGCCGGAGGATGCGGACGAAGACGGACGGATTGATCACGTGGTCCTCTACGCCCGGGTTCCCTTCTCCCCAGAGGTGGTTCGTGCCACGCAGCAGATCCGGCGGCTGTATACACCCGCCTGGTGGCCGGGTCCGTCACGGGAATGGGCGGTTTACCTCGAAGGGATGTTTTCTTCTGCAAGTGCTCCCGACGACGTGACGCCGCTCATGGGGGTTTCCCAGGTGTGGGAGTCCGCGACGCCCTATTTGCACCCTTGGCACAGCAAACGCAACGGACGGTTTGGCCCGAAAGAACAGATTGCGAAGGAACTGCGCCTGCGCGGTTTGCCGGAACCGGTGCGCATCGAGATCTTGGAGGCCGTGGAAATCCGCGGCAAGTTGGTCCCGCCTCACCAATTCCGTCGCCTTCGCCACACGAAGCGCCAACATCTCCCCGACATGCGGGGGAGTTACTGGCGTCTCGAGTTCGACACGCCCGTTCACGGGCCCATCGCCCTCGGTTCCAATTGCCATTTTGGCATGGGGTTGTTCAAACCCGTTCGGTTGAAAGCCGCAGATCGGGATGCGGGAAGCTAAGCGCGCCGGTCCAGTGAGTCATTCGGTGCCGGGTTCCGCGCTGAACCTGGCGAACTCGCCATCGAGATGCACGCCGTGGGCGATTGGGGCTCTGCATTTGTGACGGCGGGATGGAGGCGTATGGCGGGACTTGGGTGCTCCTGGATGGTCCGTTGGATATGTTTGTTCCGGCCAGATTCTCGGCCCTGCTTGGGTGTGCGTGAAAGGGTTTGCGTGAACCCCAAGTGGCGGTGATTTCCCAGGGGATTCGCGGATCTCGTGCGAGTCGACAATTCCGGCCGATCTTGGCTTTTTGGGAGCACAGCCTGTATGATTGGGGCATCCAGCGGCCATGCCAACAACAGGGGTTCGCGCAAAACGCGTGCGAAGCCTTGTGTCAGTAGGACCGAGTGGGGAAGAGTTGATCCGCAGGCGGAGCCTGCGGCCCCATTGAAGCATGATTGGAACGGGCTTTCTCAATTTGCTGGAGCAGTTGATCCGCAGGCGGAGCCTGCGGCCCCATTGAAGCTGAGTCTGGCGTACGCACTGGGGCGGCCGCCGTGGGGCCGTTGATCCGCAGGCGGAGCCTGCGGCCCCATTGAAGCTTCAACGGGGTCGTGGGGTAATCGTGGGGTATGTCGCGACGTTGATCCGCAGGCGGAGCCTGCGGCCCCATTGAAGCTGCATGTCCTGTGCATTGTAGTAACCGAACAGCATCAGGTTGATCCGCAGGCGGAGCCTGCGGCCCCATTGAAGCATGCCGCATGCGTACCAGCAGCACGCCATCGAGCACGTTGATCCGCAGGCGGAGCCTGCGGCCCCATTGAAGCATGAGTTTCGCAGGCAGTTGGAGTACAAGGTGCAGATGTTGATCCGCAGGCGGAGCCTGCGGCCCCATTGAAGCTGCATGTCCTGTGCATTGTAGTAACCGAACAGCATCAGGTTGATCCGCAGGCGGAGCCTGCGGCCCCATTGAAGCTGCGAAAAATATGGACCGTCCTGCCCTCAAACAACTGTTGATCCGCAGGCGGAGCCTGCGGCCCCATTGAAGCTGCCCATCCACGCGCCACCTCCCTCGGCTTGAAAGTTGATCCGCAGGCGGAGCCTGCGGCCCCATTGAAGCGCAAGCCAGGGATCAGTCTCTGCTCAACCGCATATCGGGTTGATCCGCAGGCGGAGCCTGCGGCCCCATTGAAGCATCGTTCCCGTTGGGGCCGTTGAGGCAACGGCCCGTTGATCCGCAGGCGGAGCCTGCGGCCCCATTGAAGCCAGAGGCATTCCGCGAGTTGATCCTCCCTGCGTACCGCAACGTTGATCCGCAGGCGGAGCCTGCGGCCCCATTGAAGCCGCTTGCGTGCGTGCCTGAGTCGACTCCCTAAACTCACGTTGATCCGCAGGCGGAGCCTGCGGCCCCATCGACACGCCCCGACCACGGTCAGGGTGACCATTCCAAGTCAATCCGCCTCCTCCAGCGGCCTCCGTAGAATCCCGCGCGCGGACTCCGAATGAGGTTTTCGAGACGCAGCGCCACACATCAAGATTTTTCACAGCCGCAAGAATCCCGTCCCGAGCCCTGTCGTTGCGTCGACGCCAACCGGAGCATGGGCCGGATCACGAGCCGGACATCCCAGCCGACGGGCCCACCGGACACTCCAGCCGACATCCCAACCGCTCCCAGAACGGACACTCCACCGGACACTCCAGTCGACCGGCCGGAAAAACCACGCCTCGGCGCTGTCCTCCTAGCCGACGACGATTCCATCCCGTGCACGATACGCGGCCCTTTCCTATCCATCCGGCAAGGGCCGCTCTTCTTCGCTCTTTTTCTCCTTGCGCCCATCCGCCAAACCGGTATAAACCCCGTCCCTCCCGGTGAAGACTCTTACTAAAACAAGCGATAGTCTTAGTCGAATCCAAGGAGGGCCATAGACTTGGAGGAGGATCAACTCATTCCAATCTCCGCCCTGCAACACTACGCCTATTGCCCGCGGCAGTGTGCGCTCATCCACATTGAGCAGGTGTTCGTGGACAATATTTGGACGGCCAAGGGCAAATGGTCCCACGAACGAGTCGACGAGGAGCATGTCCTCTCGTCGAAGGGGTACACCATCACAACGTCCCTGCGGGTATGGTCGGAGCGGCTCGGGTTGACAGGCATATGTGATGTCGTCGAATGGCACGGGGACACCCCATATCCGGTGGAGTTCAAACATGGTCCGCGCAAGGGACACCTCTGGGACGACACTCAGTTGTGCGCCCAGGCGATGTGTCTCGAAGACATGTGCGGAGTTCCGGTACCGGAGGGTGCCATCTACCACGTTTCGTCCCGGCACCGACGGGTGGTGACGTTCACACCCGAGTTGCGTGCAAAGGTGGAAGAGATGGTACAAGCCGTTCGCGCCTTGTATACTGCGGAGGCGCTGCCGCCGGCCGTCCACGACCAGCGATGCACGCACTGCTCGTTGCAAGACGTCTGCATGCCGGAGTGGACGGACGGGACCGCACCGCGTTCCTGGTACGATGTGCTGGCGCAGGTGGGGGAGGACATCGGATGAACGTGGCATTTCAAACGTTGTATATACAGACGGACGGCGTTGTATTGCGGCTCGATCACGATACGGTTGTGGCCACACGCGAAAAAGAGGTGATCTCGCAAATCCCCCTGCACCATGTCCAATCCATCGTGGCGATTGGCCGGGTGTCGTTGACGAGCCCATTATTGGAACGGTGTGCACGAGACGGGCGCAGCGTGGTTCGTCTGGACGGGCGGGGCCGTTTCTTGTATCGGTTGGAGGGTCCCAAATCGGGCAACGTGCTGCTCCGGACGGCCCAGTACCAGGTCTGGATGGATAGAGCACGGTCCGTGCCGATTGTGCAAGCCATCGTCGCCGGCAAGATCTACAATGCACGACAGTGTCTGTTGCGAACCGCACGCGACACGGCACGCAAAGCGTCCGAGGAGGCCCTTCGGCAAGCCGCGCACGACATGGCGAAGGACCTCCGTCGGCTGCGCGCAGAGACGGATCTGAATGCCCTGCGGGGGATCGAGGGCATTAATGCGAAGCGTTATTTCTCTGTGTTTGCGGAACAATTGACCGACCAGGTCGACAGCGGGATTGTCTTCGAGGGACGCACCCGCAGACCGCCGCGTGACGCGGTCAACTGTGTTCTGTCGTTTTTGTACGCCTTGCTCTCGCACGATGTGGTGTCGGCCGTCGAAAGCGTGGGGTTGGATCCGCAGATCGGGTACCTCCATACCCTGTGGCCAGGGAGACCCTCACTTGCACTTGATCTTATGGAGGAGTTGCGACCCATTCTCGCCGACCGGATTGCGATCACGCTGTTCAACCGGCGTCAGTTACGCGAGACCGACTTTGAACTGTTGCCCGGCGGGGCCGTGTCGCTGGGTGAGCGGGGGAGGCGGACCGTGATCGCCGCCTATCAAAAGCGTAAGCAGGACGAGGTGGAGCATCCCATGCTCCGCACGAAAGTATCGCTCGGGCGGGTGCCGGTTCTGCAGGCTCGCTTGTTGGCCCGAGCCATTCGACGCGACCCAGTCTCCTATGTGCCCTTCTTGTACAAGGGCTGAGCGGGGGGATCTCCCATGTATGTCGTCGTGGCGTATGACATCCGTACTGACACCAAGGCGGGCCAGAAACGGTTGCGCCGGATCGCGCAGGTCTGCGTGAACCATGGTCAGCGCGTTCAGAAGTCGGTGTTTGAGTGCCAGGTGGACGAACTGCAGTTTGCTGATTTGGTGCGGCAATTGCGAGACGTCATTCACCCGGCGGAAGACAGTATTCGCATTTACCGAGTGCACGACTTCAGCAAGCGAACCCTGGTCAGCTTGGGGCGTGAGATCGGCATCGATTTCGAGGAACCGATGATTCTATAGCGGATGTGCGTCACCACCCAACCATGCGATGATACCGCAACTGTCACATGCCCCTCTTATTTTGCAACTGCGATGCAATAACGATACTCACCCTGCACGGCGTAGGATCTTTGCTGACCGTTTCGCATATTACATAAAACGTTCGAAATCACGCCTTCCTTGCGCCGGCCAGACTCGTTGACGCATACTATACTGGGGACAGGAAGGTGTTTATCATGTCCAGCCATATGGCTCAAATCGTCAGCACGCTGATCACGGTGGTGTTCGCGCTCACCGTCATATTCGTGCGCACCCGGGGATCGAATAAACCGGTCAACGCCAAAAAGATCCTCATCCCGCCGCTCGGTATGAGCACCGGGTTTCTCATGTTTCTTGCGCCGCAAACCCACGATCCGTGGCTCTATGCGGCTCTCGCGTTCGCCGCTGGGCTGGTACTTTCCTACCCGCTCATCCTGACGTCGAAAATGCATGTGGTGAACGGGGAGATCCGTTTGAAGCGATCCAAGGGATTTGCGTTCATCCTGCTCGCACTGTTGGCTTTGAGGATCGCGCTTCATCAGTATGTTGAGGAGTACGTGACCATCGCCCAGACGGGATCCCTGTTCTTCATCCTCGCGTTTGGCATGATTGCCCCGTGGCGTATTGCCATGTTTGTTCGGTACCGTCGGTTGCTGCGCGGACTTCGTCAGGAAATGGACCGTTCGCGTAGAGACGCTTCGGCCTTCGACGCGCGGGTTGAAGAGAGGACCGAGGTATCTTCTTACCATGCTCCGCCAATGAAATCTGTGTAAACCGCCAACCGTTGCAGGTGCCAACGTCTCCTGAAGGAGCAAAACCATTCCTAACCGCTTGGATTTCGAGTTTCAGGGGTGAGTCGGCCAAAACGCCGGCCTTGCCCCTTCCTCGTTACCGAGATGACGGGGGGCCTCATCGGCCCCCGACTTCTTCTGCTCGCCACGGATCCCGAGGTTTCAACCCGCCTGCTGCGTCTACTTCGCCCGCAGCCGCGGGAAGAGCACGTTGTTCTCCAGGTGCATGTGAAGGAATGTCTTGCCTTCGATTTCCTCGAGCTTCTGGAACACGTAGTGGTACGTGCCGCAGCCGTCGGCCGGGACCGAGTAGCCATCGGTGACCTGCCGCAACTGCTTCAGGAGTGCGCCGGTGCGGTCGTGATCGGCCTCCAGCGTTTGGAGATCGCGGACGAGGGCGTCGAGATCGACGGGATCCGCGGCTCTGGACGTTTCGTTCGCCACGGCATGGGACCACGCGATCACGCGCGGGAAGATACGCGTTTCCTCTTCGATGAGGTGCTGCTCGAGATCCGTTTTCAGCTCGTGGAACAGGCGGTGCACCGTGGCGAGCTCCGGGTGGCGGGCGCCGTGCACGCCCAGGATCTTCGTCACCAATTCACTCATCACAGGCAGCGTGGTGTGCAAATACGCGTGGTGTTCGTTGACGATGTGATCGACGAGATCATTCAAGGACTGGACCGACCAATCCACATCCTGCTGCGCCCGATCCTTGGCCTCCGCGTACTGCTCGTTGATCTTCACCACCAGTTCGTTCACGGAAATCCCTTGTTCCTTGGCCGCCTCCGCGATGGATCGATGGCCGCCACAACAGAAATCCACACCGTACGCACGAAACACGTTGGCTGCGCCGGGAAAACGGGTGACCACGTCGCCCACAGCCTCTTCAGGTTTGAACATCGTACCTGCCTCCCCTGATTGGGACTCGGATTCGTCTCCTTCATCATGGTCCACGGCCGTTCCAGAGATTGTGACCGGGGTCACGACCGGCCGCGAAGCCCGCAGGATGGCCGGCGGGATCGATCCCACGGGCAAGATGGACGGACGAGGCAGCAGGGGGATTCGTGGCGCGTGGCGAATGAATGCTACGGTAAGAGGAACGCGGGAGCCGCGCGACGGACGGGCACGCGGAAAGGAGTGGCGAGCGTTGGCATTGACACCGCAGAACACGGTGATTGGCTTCATCGGCACCGGCGTCATGGGCAAGAGCATGGCGCGGAACTTGATGAAAGCGGGCTATTCGCTGGTGGTGTACAACCGGAGCCGGGAGAAGGCGGAGGAACTGATACGAGAGGGGGCCCGGTGGGCCGGCAGCATCCCGGAGTTGGCCGCCCAGGTGCAGGCCGCCATCACCATCGTCGGGTATCCGAAGGACGTCGAGGAGGTGTATCTCAGTGACCACGGGATCGTCCGCCACGCCAAACCGGGGACGTACCTCATCGACATGACGACATCGACGCCGTCGCTGGCCGAGCGCATCTACCAGGAGGCGAAGGCACGCGGCCTGCACGCCCTGGACGCGCCGGTGTCCGGCGGGGACACGGGCGCCCGCAATGGAACCCTGACCATCATGGTGGGAGGAGACGAAGACGCGTTCGCGGCCGTGCAACCCATCCTGGCGGCCATGGGCAAGAACATCATCCTCCAGGGCGGACCGGGTGCCGGCCAGCACACGAAGATGTGCAATCAGATCACCATCGCGGCCAACATGATCGGCGTGAGCGAGGCGCTGGCGTACGCCGTCAAAGCCGGGCTGGACCCGTTCCGGGTCCTCCAGAGCATCGAGGCGGGTGCGGCCGGCAGTTGGTCTCTCAGCAACCTCGGTCCGCGGATGCTCAAAGGCGACTTCGCGCCCGGTTTCTACGTGAAGCACATGATCAAGGATATCTCCATCGCGCTGGAAGAATCCCGCCGCATCGGCCTCGACACGCCCGGCTTGGCGCTGGCCAAGTCGCTGTATGAGAAGTTGGCCGCCCAGGGCGGCGCTGAAGAAGGCACGCAGGCGTTGTACAAGCTGTACGAGTGACGGATTTCGGGTACCTAGACAGGATGAATGGCAGATGCGCCAGGTGCGAGCACATTGCTCAGCTTTTTTCTATGGTGTTGCCAAGGGGCTTCCCAAATTCCGACGAGTATGATAAACTTATCTGAAACTGCATCTCATTTTCCGCTGAATTCCGCAAGGAAGCGGGGGACCCATTCTTCGGGGGTGAGTCCGGCGTCTGCCGGTAGGGCTATCCTCTTCTGGCCCGAACCCGTCAGCTAACCTCGTAAGCGTAAGAGAGGAGAGAGTGCCATGGTGCACTGTGCGTGTGTTCCAACTCGTCCCCCGCAGGCGTGAGACCTGACGGGGATTTTTTGCTGGGCTCACGAGTCAAACCGAACCCTGGGGGGATGGAGATGGAGCGTCTGTCTGCGGCCATGCAGGAAGCCGAGCAGCACCTGGCTTGGATGATGGCCGAAGAGCAACTGTCAGGCGAGTATTACCTGGCCGCCGTCGTCCAGGATTCGTTGGTGTTCTCGTTGCACGAATTCGCAGGTGCGTCCAATTTGCCGCGGGTGGCCCACCTGGCGGCGGAGATGGCCGTCCGCAGCGCCCTGCGTGTGGTCGGCGGTCACCGATTCGCCGTACACGAGGCCGTGCGTGGCACGTACCACGCCGTGATCAACCTCGGGGGCGACGCCACCGTGATGGCGGTGCCCGTGGCCACGGGTGCCGTGCGCGCGTTGGATGTTGTGCAGGCGGCAGAGGAGGCCTCGTGGCCCTCCGTCCGTCCGGGCATCCACGGCGCTTCTCCGCTCACCGCCGATCTCGCCGCCGCCATCGTGTCAGGACTGTGCGCCGCGGCCGACGACCTCGGCGTCGACCATCAGCGCATCCGCGCCATGGCGGAACATTTGGTGTCTCACCTGGGGGCAGACCACCTGGCGCCCCGGGCGGTGTGGAGGGGGGAGAGCGATGGAGCCGCAGCGGAATCCTGTGTCTGAATCCCGTCCGGAGCTGTCCAAGCTCCTGCGCGACGAGGCCATCGCCGCCCGCCTCAAGGAGTTGGCCGAGGCGGCCAGCCACCGTACGCACGCTCAGCCCGGAAACAACGACAGCAGTTCGCGCAGGTCGTGAATCACGGCCTGCGCTCCTTCCAGTTCCTCAGGATCGCCGAAGCCAAACCGGCACCCGATGGCCGGGATGCCCGTTTGCTGGGCCGCTTCCACGTCCGATTTCCGGTCGCCGATCATCCAGGCCCCGGCGCGTCCGAATCGCCGCACGTGGCGCGCCAGGATGTCCGCCTTGCTCCGCCCGCCGATGCCTCCGAGGCAGAGCGGTTCGGTAAAATACTGCCCGATGTTTTGCGTCGTCAGGACCGCTTCCAGATAGGCCGGGCCGCAGTTGCTCGCCACCGTCAGGGTGTGGCCGTCATCGCGCAGCGCTTTCAGCACGTCCCGGGCGTGCGGGAGCAGCACATCGGCGTGCCCCATCGCTTCACAGACGAAGCGTTCGCTCAGATGAAAGGCAGCGTTCCGCTCCTCCTCTCCGGCGTTCGGCATGAGCACTCGCCAGATCTCCGCATCGGGTAAGCCAAAGGTCTTTCGCATCACGTCTTCGCTGGGGACCGGGGTGCCGGGAAAAGCCGAAAGGGCCCGCCGAAACGCGGGCAACACCAAGGGTGACGTATCCACCAGCGTCCCGTCCAAGTCGAATATGAGGATGGCCATGGTTACAGTATAATCGAAACGGACGCGGCTTTGGCCGACGACACGGCGAGCGACCTGCACGGTTTTCGCCGACGACGAACGGATGGAGATGGCAGCATGCGGCTTGGACTGATTGGTCTTGGGAAGATGGGATTTCATCTGGGACTGAATCTGATGGAGCACGGCCATGAGGTGGTGGCGTACGATCTGTCGTCTGACGCCGTCCGCCGGTTCACGGAAGCGGGCGGCCGCGGCGCGGCGTCGGTGGCCGAGTTGGCGGACACCCTGCCCGCTCCGCGGGTGGTCTGGCTGATGGTGCCGCACGGCAAACCGGTGGATGATCTGTTGACCGCCATCACGCCACGCCTCGCGCCGGGCGACATCGTGATTGAAGGGGGCAATTCTCACTACCAGGACTCGGTGCGGCGCGCCGCCGAATTGAAAGAGCGGGGCATCCACTTTCTCGACGTCGGTACCTCTGGGGGCATCGAGGGGGCCCGTCACGGGGCATGCTATATGGTCGGTGGCGATCCCGATGCCTTCGCGCAGGTGGAGGTGCTCTTCCGCGACACCGCCGTGCCGGGCGGGTACCTGTACACCGGCCCTTCGGGCAGCGGCCACTACGCAAAGATGGTCCATAACGGCATCGAGTACGGCATGATGGCGGCCATCGGGGAGGGCTTCGAGATCCTGGAGAAGAGCCGCTACGACTACGATTTTGCCGCGCTGGCCCGCGTGTGGTCGAACGGCTCGGTGATCCGCGGCTGGCTGATGGAGTTGACGCAGCGCGCCTTCGAGAAGGACCCCAAGCTCGCGGGCATCCGCGGGGTGATGCACTCCTCGGGCGAGGGCAAGTGGACCGTGCAAGAGGCGTTGGAGCTGCAGGCGGCCGCGCCGGTCATCGCGTTGTCCCTGCTCATGCGTTACCGCTCGCTGGAGGACGACACGTTCACCGGCAAGGTGGTGGCGGCGCTGCGCAACGAGTTCGGCGGCCACGCGGTGGAGCGGGCCTGATGGGATGCCGGCCCGCCGCCGGGCCGGAATCACCTGCTCCAATCACCTTCGGGGAGGGGAAACGCCGTGATTGTCGGATTTGGTTTCGGCAATCCGCTGACCGCGCTGCTGATGCTCATCGCCACGAGCCTCCTCAGCTACGGGCTGTGGCGCTTCGTCTCCAAAGACCGGCCGCCGCGGGACCCCGAGGAGCGGCGGGAGCAGCTGCGCCGCTACTACATGGAGCAGCGGCAGATGGCCCGCCGCATGGCGCAGGAGTACGACATCAGCGACGAGGAGATTGAGCGGCGGATTGAGGAGGAACTCAGGCGAGAGCGCTGACGAACGTGGCTCGTGCGGGGCGCCGGGGGATCAGGCGGGCGCGCCCAGCGACTCGCCGGGTTCCAGATCCAGCAGGAGGGCGCGCGCCGGCGCAGCGTCCGTGCCCAGGAGGCGCAGCGGCGCCGCCACCAGCCAATAGGATTTCGCTTTGACCCCCGTCAATCGCAGCCCTTCGAGGATCACCACTCCGTGTTCGAACAACACCTTGTGCGTCTCATGGCCGGGCTGCGACCGCTCGATGCCGAGCGCGTCAATGCCGACGCCGCGTACGCCTGCCTCTGCCAAAAAACGCGCCCCGTCTTCGGCCAGGTACACGAACGCCGGGTCAAACCCTTCCGCGTCAGAGTTTCGCGTCTTCAACAGAATGAACTCCCCGGCCTGGATGGCGTGCGGCGCCAGGTCCGCCCCAGTGATGCCGCCCTCGACGCCGGTGAGGTCAATCACGCGGCACGGCCCGAGCCATTGCGTCAGCGGAATGGCCTCCAGCGTTGCGCCTCCCGGGATCATGTGCAGAGGAGCGTCCACATGGGTGCCCGTGTGCGCGTCCATGCTGATACGCGTCTCGTGCGCGCTCCCCGTCGTAAAATCGGACGTCACCTGAAAGCTCGGCTGCTTTTCCGGTTTGTTCTTGTACACCGGCATCCCTTCGTAGATCGGTGCGGAGATGTCAATCACCCGCGGCATACGTCTCCTCCTTCCATAGGCCGCCCGTCCGCCGGCGAGTTGGCCGGCGGGGTTTGCGGCCTCCCGGTGTCCGGCCGTTCAGACGCCCACCGGGCGCGCCTGATGATGCTCCGGCCCCGTTTCGTCCACCGGCGTGTCCTGGCCCTGCACCGGCCACCAGCGAAAGCCGTCCTCGGCCAGCAGCCGGTCGCTGGCTGTCGGGCCCCAGGAGCCGGCCGGATACGGGTGCAACGGCGTGTCTGGGCGCGTGAACGCGGCGGCGATGGGATCGACAAATTTCCACGCCAGCGAGACCTCGTCCCACCGGGTGAAGAACGTCGAATCGCCCTGCATGGCGTCCCACAGGAGCCGTTCGTACGACTCCGGCGACCGGTCGGGCGCCTGGCTGAACTCCATGGCGATGGGCACGATGCGCTCATCCGTCCCCGGGTGCTTGGCGTTCAACTGAATGTACACGCCTTCCTGCGGATTGACGCGGATGACCAACAGGTTGGGGCCGAGACGGCCGCCCGTGTTGAAGTACAGGTCCTTCGGCATGTCCCGGAACTGGATGACAATCTCCGTCGCCTTGGCCGCCATCCGTTTGCCGGTGCGCAGGTAGAACGGCACCCCCGCCCAGCGGAAGTTGTCGATGTACAGGCGCGCGGCGACGAACGTCTCCGTGTTGGATCCCGCCGCCACCCCGGGCTCCTCACGGTAGCCGCTCACATCCTGGCCCTGGATTCGGCCGGCCGTGTACTGGCCGCGCACCACGTGGTGCACCGCCTCCTCCGGGCTGTAGCGGCGCAGGGAGCGCAGGACCTTCACCTTTTCGTCGCGGATGGCCTCCATCTTGAGGCGGCTCGGAGGCTCCATCGCCACCATCATCACCATCTGCAGCATGTGGTTCTGGACCATGTCACGCAGGGCGCCGGCGGCCTCGTAGTACCCGGCGCGGTTCTCGACGCCGACCGTCTCGCTCGAGGTGATCTGCACGTTGGCGATGGCCCGGTTGTTCCACAGGGGTTCGAACACCGAGTTGGCGAAGCGCAGCACTTCGATGTTCTGGACCATCTCCTTGCCGAGGTAGTGGTCAATCCGGTAGATCTCGTCCTCCTCGAAGACCTTCCGCAGGGCGTCGTTGAGGGCGATGGCGGATTGTTGATCATGCCCGAACGGCTTTTCAATGACCAGGCGCCGCCAGCCCCGGCAGGCGGTCAGGCCGCTCTCCCCGAGGGCGCGCGCCGTCGGGGCAAAAAAGTCGGGTGCCAGCGCCAAATAGAACAGGCGGTGTCCGGGCAAGCCGTGCTCAGTTTCCAGGGATTCGGCCCGCGCGCGCAGCCGCGCGAAGTCCTCCGGACGTCGCGCATCCGCCTGGACGTAGTGGAAATGGCGCAAAAAGGCCGGCCAGTCCTCTCCGGCGTCGGCGTTGCGGCCAAAGCGCAGGGCAGCCTCCCGCACCAGGGACCGGAACGTCTCGTCCGTGAGATCCGCGCGTGCCACCCCAATCACCACGAACCGTTCCGGCAGACGCTTGTCCACAAACAGGCTGTGCAGGGCGGGCAGGAGTTTGCGCTGGGCGAGATCGCCCGTGGCGCCGAACAAAAACAGCGTATGCGCAGGTGCCTGACCGCCCGGGTCAAGCACCGGCGCCTGAAGATCAACGGACATGCGGCAGTCATCCTTTGCAGCAGTTGATGGGCCCGGACCGGCACACGCTATCTTATTCTACCCGCACCCCTGCCGCTGCACCAGGGAGATCTTCACTTTCCTCTACAGTTCGGTGACTTCCTGCACCACCCAGATGCCGCGCGCCCCCTGCCGCTGCGGCTGGTACAGCTCCACCAAATACACGCAGTCCCGGTGGCGCACCCGCACCACCGCGTGCATGAGGCCGTCCCCGGCATCGCGGTACTGTTCCACGAAGGTGTACACGTCCTGCGGGCGCAGGCCGAGATGGCTGGTTCCGACCACCTGCGCGGTACGCACGGGGCTGAGACGCCACAGGTTCTGCCCGGCGTCGGCCGCGCGTTGGATGCGGTCATAATCTTCTCCGGGGATCTCGACGCGTCCGGTCACCACCTCTGGGCACGGCATGAAACCCCTCCTTTCGCCGCAAGGCGCTCGGGTTGTGCTACAGTGTATGTGTTCGGGCTTGGCAGAAAAGTCGGGCACCCGCCCAGGCGGACGGGCGCCCGAAGTGAGGTGAGCGAAGTTGTTGATCACGGTGGAAGCGTTGCGGTCGCGCCTCGGGGAGGCTGGTCTGGTGGTGTTCGACTGCCGGTTCGTGCTGGGCCAACCGCATGCGGGCCGGGAAGCGTATCTGGACGGACACATTCCGGGGGCTTTCTATCTGGACCTGGAGCAGGACCTGTCCGGCCCGCGCCAGGCGCACGGCGGCCGGCACCCCTTGCCGGACCCGGCGGAACTCGCGGACAAACTGGGGGCCGCGGGGGTGACGGACGGCGTCCAGGTGGTGGTCTACGACGCGGGCGGCGGGATGGCCCAGCGCGCCTGGTGGCTGATCCGTTACCTCGGCTTGGACACGGTGTCCGTCCTCGATGGCGGATTTCCGGCGTGGCAGGCGACAGGCCTGCCCGTGACGGCGGAGCTTCCCAAACCGCGTCCGGCCCGGTTTCCGCTTCGGGTGCGCCGGGAGTGGGTGGTGCCGGTGGAAGAGGTCCGCGCGGTATCGGCCGGCCACAAGCCTGGCCTTCTCGTCGATGCGCGCGCCAAGGCCCGCTTTCGGGGCGACCTGGAGCCCATCGACGCGGTGGCTGGCCACATCCCGGGCGCCCGCAACGCCCCGTGGGAAGAAGGAGTGGCTCCCGACGGGCGGTGGAAGGGGCCGGAGGCACAGCGGGATCGATTCCGGTTCGTGGACGATCCGCGCCAGGTCATCGCCTACTGCGGTTCCGGAGTGACGGCGTGCGCGAACCTGTTCGCGATGGCATTGGCGGGCCTCGAGGGCGCGCGGTTGTATCCCGGCAGTTGGAGCGATTGGATCTCGTATCCCGAGCATCCGGTGGCCACCGGCGATGCCTGAACCCTGATGGCGGGCTGCCCGCGCCCGTCCCGGTCCCTCTCAGAACGATGAGAACATCCAGTCGCCTCTGTCACGCGGGTGCCCGCGGCTTCGTCTGAGAGACAGGACCGTATTGACGGAAGGGGGGACGGCCGCGTGCAGTCACGAACGATGATGCCGCAGGGTGCGGCACCGCCCTCCCGCCGGATGCGCAGACGGGAGGCCAAGCGCCAGCGCCGGCGGGTATGGCGCAACCGCATGCTGGTGGCGACCGCCGCGATGATGGCGACGGCGGGTGGATTGGTGGGGGTGGGCTTCGGCACGCCGTGGGGCAACGACGCCCGACTGGTATTGGCGGAGACCATCATCTCCACCCGGCACGCGTACCTGGCCCGTTACATCACGACGGACGCGGAGTACCGCAAGTTGATGGAGCAACTCAACCCGGTGGTGGTCAACAGCGAGAAGCCGGATCTGATTCAGGTTCAGCCGGTCAGCCAGACGGTGGACCGGCCGGTGGTGGAGATCCAGCCGGTGAGCGGCGACGGCTACACCGGATACGTGATGCAGGTGCACAATCCCCGCTTGGTGCGGCTGGTGGCCGCCCGCGTGGTCGCGGGCAAAGGGGAGTACGTGACCGACATGTTGCAGCGCACCGGAGCCGTGGCCGGGACCAACGCCAGCGGGTTCGAGGATCCGAAGGGCGAGGGATGGGGGGGCGTCCCCGTCGGTCTGGAGTATATCGACGGAAAGGTCCTGAATCCGCCCCAACCGGGCTGGACGACGGTGGGCTTCACAAAGGACGGCATCCTCGTGATGGGCGATTACACCGTCGCCCAGCTCAGGCAGCTCGGCGTGCGCGACGCCATGCAGTTCCACCCGGAACTGGTGGTCGACGGAAAGCCGATGATCACCGAGGGGGACGGCGGCTGGGGCTACGGGCCGCGCACGGCCATCGGCCAGGCGAAGGACGGCACGGTCATCTTCGTCGTCATCAACGGCCGCTTTCACGGCGGCTCTGGCATGGGCGCCAGCCAGCGCCAGGTCATGGACCTGATGCTGCAGTACGGTGCGGTCAACGCGTGCGCGATGGACGGGGGATCGTCCAGCGTGCTGGCCTACGAAGGCAAGGTGGTGAATGCGCCTTCGACGCTCGATCCGAACGGACAGCGCCACCTCCCGGACGCGTGGCTGGTCTTCCCGACGGAGGCGTCGGCCGACTTGGCGTAGGCGCCCGCAGGAGCGGGAGTTTCCGATTAAAACGTCCGCAGTGGAAGGGTCGACGGGCAGTCAACAGCCCGGCCGCATATGCAAACGGCCGGGCCGTTGGCGTCTTTTGAGTTTCGCTGCCCATTAGGTGATGTTTTCCATTTTGTAGGACAACGATCGGGCGGCTTTTGCGCGAGGTGCAGCCGGTTGAAGGGTGAGATTTCATGGCTGATTGTGAGTTCTGCGGTTTAGAGCCAGCGTCCCGTACGTTCGTCAGTGTGGAAGAGAATCTCATGCGCGCATGTCACCTGTGTGAAGGCTCGTTTACAGAGTGGGAGAACGCCGCTGAGCAACAAGGTAGATGGGATGCGTTCTAAGTTCCGATAATTGAAGCGTATCGGAAGTTAGGGCCGTCGGCATGGGCGGAAAGACGGGCAGGTATTCCGATGCAGCCGTTTGCTACATGATGTACACTATAGGCACTACAAGAGGGCGGGGGGTCAAGTGATGCCAACCGAACGCGAATCGAAAGCCGGTACTCAGCCTCAGCCACAAAACGGCGAAAAGGTTAAGGCAGTTGTAGTTGTGCGACGTTCCGACGTTACAGCCAACCGCCACGGATACCTGCATGCTTCGACATTGGCTGCGTTACGGAGATTGAGGAAACGGCAACAGCAAAGAGTGGCGGCATATGCCAAACGGAAAGGTGGAAGACAAATCGTTTTGGACGATAAACGACCCACCATTGAAGAAATGCGCAAAGCCATGGGTCTAGGACCAATCCAACCCATTCACGTTTCTCCCGGCGCACAGGAAACGATGAGTGGCGCTGATGAAATGTGGAAGTGGTACGAAGAAGAACTCAGTGAGGTTTACGCAGAGTATGAGGATTGACGAACGTCGGAAGCGCCAAGTCGAACATGATAGAGCCAATGCTGACCAAGGCGATTTCTTTTTTGCCTTCCTCGCAGATGAAAACGGAAAGCCTATTCCACACCCCGTATTCGTGCTTGGAAAGCACAATGATTCCAATGACAATACGGATGTAATCATATGTAAATGCACCAAACAGGAACACGGAAGCAGAGGGGCTTATGACATCCCAGTTAAACTTCGATATGACTCATTCGTTCGTACCAACAAGATTTATACAATCTCTCGAAACCAACTGGATTTCAAAATCAAGACTCCATATGTTGACGAGAACCAGAAACGTGCAATCGTCGATCAGGCGATAAACGCAATCTTCCATAAGGAGATGGAGTCCACGGGACCGTGACCTATGGACTCTTTTTATATGCACTTTATGAATCATTCTATGTGGCGTAATAACAAGCGATAAATGTGGTTCTCCGAAAATCACGGAAACCTTAACCTTGACAAAGTCGCCTGTTTCGAGATGGCTAAAACATTCGACTAGCCGACTGCGTTTGACGCCTTTGACGACGAAATGAGCGACTTTGTAAAGGCTATGTTGCTCGCCATGGCGACGAGATGGTGGTTCGGAAGGAATTTCGCGGTTATGAAAATTGGGTTACCTTTATGACCACGGTGAAAACGCTCATGTCGCTGCGGCAGGGGCACGGACGATTTCGGTATAATAAGGGTTGGTCACACGAAACCGGAAAGGTGGGGTTGCCTTGGCAAAGACCGCAACCGATTGGGCGACCGAGTTCCGCGAGTACGTCCGCAAGATGCTCCACTTCGAAGAGGCCATCAACCTGATGTACTGGGACCTGCGCACCGGCGCTCCGAAAATGGGGGTCGAGCTGCGTTCCGAAGCCATCGGTACGTTGGCCGCCGAGGTGTTCGCGATGCAGACCTCCCCGCAGATGGAGGAATACCTCAACGTCCTGAGCGAGCCGGGGACGTTTGAAACTCTCGATCCCGTCACTCAGGCGACCCTCCGGGAGGTCAAAAAGGAGTTTGACCGCAACCGCAAGATCCCGGCGGATCGCTTCAAGGCGTACGTGGTGTTGACCTCGCAGGCCGAGTCCGTCTGGGAGGAGGCGAAACACACCGCCGACTTCGCGTTGTTCCGGCCGTACCTGGAGAAGATTGTGGCCATGAAGATCGAGTTCATCGGCTACTGGGGATACGAGGGGAACAAGTACAACACCCTGCTCGACCAGTACGAGCCGGGGCTGACCGTGGAACAGCTCGACGGCATCTTCGGTCCGCTGCGGGAGGAGACGGTGAAGCTGGTGCAGGCCATCGTCGATTCCGGCATCCGCCCGGACCTGCGCCACTTCCGCGGCCACTATCCCAAGGACAAACAGCGGGCCCTGTCGCTGGAACTGCTGCGGAACATGGGGTACGATTTCGCGGCGGGTCGGCTGGACGAAACCGAGCACCCGTTCCAGACGACCATCAACCGGTACGACGCGCGCGTCACCACCAAGTTCCTCGAGGACGACGTGCGCTCGGCCATCTCGAGCACGGTCCACGAGGGCGGACACGCCCTGTATGAGCAGGGGGTCTCCCCGGATCTCATCGGGACGCCGCTGTGCACGGGGGCTTCCATGGGGATCCACGAGTCCCAGTCGCGGTTTTACGAGAACATGATTGGCCGTTCGCGGGAGTACTGGGAGTCGCATCTTCCGGTGGTGCGCCGTTTCTTCCCCGAGTTTGAGGAGGTGTCGGTGGACGAGTTCTACCGGGCGATGAACGACGTGTCGCCGTCGCTGATCCGCATCGAGGCGGATGAGGTGACCTACAACCTGCACATCATGATCCGCTATGAGCTGGAGAAGGCCCTCATCAATGAGACCCTGCGGGTCGCCGACCTGCCCGGGGTGTGGCGCGAGAAGATGCGCGAGTACCTCGGGGTCGAGCCGGACTCCGACGCCACGGGGGTCCTGCAGGATGTGCACTGGTCCGGCGGAGACTTTGGGTACTTTCCGTCCTATTCGCTGGGCAACATTTACGCCGCCCAGTTCCGGCACCAGTTGGCCAAGGAGATCCCGGATTACATGGAACAGGTGCGCCGCGGCGAAATGCTCGAGATCAAGCGCTGGCTGAACGAGAAGATTCACCGTTTCGGCAAGACCCTGACGCCCGGCGAAATTGTCCGCCAAGTGACCGGCGAGGACATCAACGCCAAGTATCTGATTGATTATCTGCATGAGAAGTTCGATCCGCTGTACCACCTGGCCTGATCCTGACGGGGCCGGCGGGCCGGCCCCTTGGCCTGGGGTGCGACGGGAGAGGAGATGCATATTTTATGGATGAGATCCAGTCGCTCGATCAGTACTTCACGGTGGTGCGCGGCGCCCGGCCCGCGGTGATGATCTTCTCCGCCGGCTGGTGCCCCGATTGCCGGTATTTGGACACGTTCATCGACGAGGTCATCCGGGACAATCCGGATTTCGACTTCTACAAGGTGGACCGGGATCAGTTCGGGGAGCTGTGTGAGACCCTCGACATCCTCGGCATCCCGAGCCTCGTGGCCTACCGCGATGGCCAGGTGGTGGACCGCTTTGTCAGCAAGCTGCGCAAGACCAAGGAGGAAGTGCAGTCCTTCCTGGACGACGTCCGCGCGAAGGTGGCGCCGGCGTCGTGACCGGAGGAGCGGGGACGGACAGCCGGTCGTGGTTTTTGCGCGACGAAGGCGAGCGGGCGCGCCACCAGGTGGTGGCGAAGTTGTCCGCCGCGTTCGCCGAACGGGCGGCGCGCTACGATGAGGAGGGCCGCTTCCCCCACGAAAACATCGAGGCGCTGCGGGCCAGCGGTTACGTCCGGTGGACGGTGCCGAAGCGGTTCGGGGGAGAGGAGATCTCGCTGTACGAGATGCTCCTGCATCAGGAGGAACTGGCGCGCGGCGACGGATCGACCGCGCTGGCCATCGGCTGGCACGTGGGCATGATGCTGAACCTGCGCGCGAGCGGTGCCTTCCCGGAGCCGCTGTTCGAGGAGGTCTGCCGGTCGGTGGTGGCGCGCGGGGCGCTCATCAACAGTTGCGCCAGCGAGCCGGTGACCGGCAGCCCGAGCCGCGGCGGTCGACCGCAGACCACGGCGTACCCCGAGCCGGGCGGCTACCGCATCCGCGGCCGCAAGACGTTCAGCACCCTCAGCCCGGCCCTCGACTGGATCCTCGTCACCGCGGGCATCGACGGATCGCAGGACGTCGGGGAGTTCCTGCTGCGCGGTGAGGACGTCCAGGTGGTGGAGACGTGGAACGTCATGGGGATGCGGGCGACCGGGAGCCACGACATCGTGATGGACGACGTGTTCGTGCCCGCAGAACGCCTGGTCAGCCGCCTCCAGCCCGGGCAGAAATCGCCGCGGAACCGCGACGGCGGAGGCTGGCTGCTGCACATCCCGGCGACGTATCTGGGCGTCGCCCTGGCGGCCCGAGACGCCGCGGTCCGCTACGCCGCCAGCTATCAACCGAACAGCCTGCCGCATCCCATCGCAAAGGTGGAGCACATCCAGGAGAAGATGGGGCAGATGGAGCTGAAGTTGTTGGCGGCGCGCACGCTGATGTACGACCTGGCGCGGCGCTGGGACGAGGCGGACGCCCAGGCGCGCGTGGCGATGCGGCCGCAGCTCGGCGCCGTGAAGACGCTGGCGACCAACAGCGCCATCGAGGTGGTCGATCTCGCCATGCGCATCGTCGGCGCGCGCAGCCTGTGGAAGGACCTTCCGCTGGAGCGATTCTACCGGGATGTACGGGCCGGTCTGCACAATCCCCCGATGGACGACGTGGTGTACCGGATGCTGGCGGACGCGGCGGTGGAGGACGTGACGCAGCCGGGCTTCTCCCGCTCCGGAAACTGAGCCGACTCAGTATCAGCAAACGGCCCCGCATGAGCGGGGCCTGAACTAAAGGAGGGGATGTGCCCGTGCGGATCGACATTTTCCAAGACACCGTCTGCCCGTGGTGCCGCATCGGCAAGGCACACCTGTTTGAAGCGTTGAAGCAATGGCAGGACGAGCCGGTGGAGATCCACTGGCGCGCATTTCTGTTGGACCCCGGGATGCCGGAAGAAGGCCGCCCGTTCTCCAGCCTCGCCGAAAAGCTGGGGGGCCCGCAGCGGTTGCAGCAAATGCACCAGCGCGTCTGCGAGATCGGGAAGGCGTGCGGGCTCGACTTCAACTTTACCGCGATTGAGCGGTTGCCGAATACCCGCCTGTCCCACCAACTGATTCGGCTCGCGCCGGAGCCGCTGCGGACGGGCATGGTGGAGGCCATCACGCGGGCCTATTTTGTAGAAGGCCGCGACATCGGCCGGATGGATGTCCTGCTCGACCTGGCCGAGGGGCTCGGCCTCGACCGGGATCGGACGAAACGCCAGTTGGAGGAGGGCGCAGGGCTCCGAGAAGTGGAGGAAGACCTGGCCTTTGCCCGTGACGCCGGGATCAGCGGTGTCCCCTTCTTCATCTTCAATGGACGCCTGGCCGTGTCCGGGGCGCAGCCGGTGGACGTGTTCGTGGAGGCCCTGAACGAAGCGAAGCGGTTGTCCCAGGCATGATAGAACGAAGCCCCCACCCGGTAACGGGCGGGGGCCTATCGGTACAAATCTCTGAATCCTCTGTGTTATAATGAGCGGGTGCAAGCGGTGCAACTCGCGCATGACAACGTTCAGCGTCGTTCGGAATTCCGCAGGGAACAAGCCGGCTTGTGAGAGGGGGACTTATGGTGGGATACAATTTTGCGAGAGCCGTTGATGAAATCGCTAACAAGACGCCGGAACGCGTGGCAGTGCTGTGTGTGGACGAGGACGGTCGGGAACAGCGGCTGACCTACGGGCAGCTTCGGCGGGAGACGAACCGCCTGGCGAGCGCTCTGGCGCGGGTCGGCGTGGGGCGCGGGCAGCGGGTGTTGGTCCTGTTGCCGCGCGGCGTGGAACCGTACGTGGTGTACCTGGCGCTGTTGAAGTTGGGGACGACCGTGATGCCGGGTTCCGAGATGCTGCGCGCGGGGGACATCCGCTACCGCGTGCAGCACGCCGAAACCAGTGTGGTCATTGCCCACGCCAAACTCACGGGAGAGGTCGATGCGATCCGCGGCGATTGTCCGAGTCTGTGCCATTTCTTCTCCGTCGGCGGCGCGGTGCCGGAGTGGACGTCTCTGGAGGATACGATGGAGCTGGGCTCAAGCGCCGATTTCGTGGTGTCCACGGCGGACGACGACATGGCGTTTTTGTCGTACACCAGCGGGACCACCGGCGGGCCCAAAGGGGTTGTGCACACCTACCGCTGGCCGCTGGAGCACCTGAAGGTGGCGGGGACGTATTGGTTTGACGCGCAGCCGGGCGAGGTGGCCTGGGCGACGGCGGGGCCCGGATGGGCCAAGTGGATCTGGAGCCCCTTCGTGTCGGTCCTCGGAAACGGGGCGACGGCGTTCGTGTACCAGGGGCGGTTCCAACCAGAGCGCTATCTGGAACTGCTGGAACGCTATCAGGTGTCGCTGCTGTGCGCCACACCCACCGAGTACCGGCTGATGGCCAAGGTCCGGGGGCTGGAGCGCTACCAGGTGCAGCTCCGCTCCGCCTGCTCGGCCGGGGAGCCGCTCAACCGCGAGGTGATTGACACCTTCCGGCGGGCGTACCGCGTCACCGTCCGGGACGGCTACGGCCAGACGGAGAACACCCTCCTCGTCGGAACCCTGCGGGATATGGAGGTCAAGCCGGGGTCGATGGGCAAGCCGTTCCCCGGCATGCCGGTGGCCATCGTGGACGACGACGGGCAGCCCGCGGGGATTGGCGAGATCGGTCATATCGCGGTGCACCGGTCGCACCCGGCCCTGTTCCGCGGATATTTGAACGATCCCGCGCGGACCGCCAACGCGTACCGCGGCGAGTGGTACATCACGGGGGACAAGGGCCGCATGGACGAGGATGGCTACTTCTGGTTTGAGGGGCGTTCGGATGACATCATCATCTCCGCGGGGTACACCATTGGGCCGTTCGAGGTGGAGGACGCCTTGGTCAAGCACCCCAAGGTGGCGGAATGCGCGGTGGTGGCGGCGCCCGATCCGGAGCGCGGGCACATCGTCAAGGCCTACGTGATCCTGCGCGATCCGGAGGACGCGAAGGACCCGAACCTGATCACCGAGCTGCAGGAGCACGTGAAGCGGGTGACGGCGCCCTACAAGTATCCGCGGGCCATCGCGTTCGTCGACAGCCTGCCGAAGACCACGAGCGGCAAGATCCGCCGCGTGGAGTTGCGCGAACGGGCCGCCATGGAGGCGCAGGTGGCGGCCGGCGGATCGGAGGGCTGAACCCGGGCCGGGCTCGCCTGTGGACAGGAGCCCGGCCCGCACGGCCCTCTCGTCACGGCTGAGGATGCAGGTGCTTCGGAAGCGCCGCCCGAAGGATCTCATCCACCTGTTCGACGCGCGCCTCCCAGGAATTGCTTTGAACGAAGGCCTGCCGTTTCGCGTCATCGCAGCGGCGGGCGCCGGCGAGGACCTGGCGGAGCATCTCCAGCCCTTCCGCGGGGGTGCGTGCGACCCAGACGTAATCGGACAGCTTGTCGATCTCGTCGGTCGACGTCGCCACGACTTCCTTGCCCGCGGCCAGGTACTCGAACACCTTGATGGGGTTCACGCTCCGGGTGAGATCGGTGTTCACGAAGGACACCAGGGCCGCCTGGCACCCGGCCAGATACTGCGGCAGTTCCCGGTATGGTTGCAGGCCGAGGAAGTGCACGTTCGGCAGGGCGGACAGCATCGACACGTCTGTCTCCACAGGGCCAATCATGACGAACTGCACGTCCGGCAAACCTTCTGCCAGGGTGCGCAGGAACCCGTAATCGACCCAGTGGCCGAACCCCCCGATGAGGGCGACGCGCGGGCGGGGGATTCCGGCGAGGCGCGGGTGCTCGGGGACGGACGCGGCCGCGGCGAAGTGACGCACTTCGGCGGCGTTGGGCACCAGTCGCACGTCCGGGTGCAGCGCGCGCATGCGTTCGGCCAGGGCGTCGGCGGTGGCGATCACGGTGCGCGAGACAGCCGCGAGATCGGCCTCCATCCGGTCGACCACCTCCGGCCGGACGAGGCCGGAGAAGCCGGCGTGCAGATCGACGCAGTCGTACACCACCGCCGCCGGGTGCAGGGCGGGCACGAGGTCCACCGAATTGGGCAACTGGGGCAGCAGCACGTACGGACCGGGCGCTGCGTGTGCAATCTGGCGGGCCAGCAGCGCCTGGTTCCACCGGTTGACCGTCCGGTACATGTTCAGGAAGGGCAGGCAGGCGAACGGGTTGAGCACGCGCAGGCGCCCCGTTCGGCCCGTCCGAACCTCCGCGCCGTGCGTGTCGTCGAGCGGGACTTCCGTCACGGGGACGGCCGGAATGAGGCGATTCCACAGCGCCGGGTTTTTCAACGGCGCAAGCAGGGTGACGGGGGCGCCTGCGAACAACACGTCCCAACCGCGGGCCGCCAGGCCGCGCGCGAAGTGATGCGGGCGGGCGGTGGTGCCGTCCCAGGGGACGGCGGCGGTGATGACGACAGTCGCGCTTCCCATATCGACACCCTCTCAGGATGGTTGTGGCGGATTCGCGGTGGCGTGGCGATGCTTGATGAACTGCACCAGCGGCCGGTACACCGCCATCAGGAGACCGAGCACCGAGACGAAGACGAAGAACGAGTACACCCAGCCGAAGGCCAGAAACACCAACTGGGCGAAGTACTGCTCGCCGATGATGAAGCCGCGGAACGGGACGAGGGCCCGCCAGCGGCGCATCTTCTGGAACGCGTCGTCCGCGCCGGGGGCGGGTTCCGCCTCCACCGGCACGCCGTTCTCATTCACCTGGAGAACGCGTCCCTTCACGCGGAACATCTCAATCTGGCCGAGGTATTCGAGGAGGTACAGCGCGAACAGGGCCACCATCGCCCACGGCCAGATGCGGCCGCCCTCCGGGTGCACCCGCACGTAGCCCCAGGCGAGGCTGAAGTACAGGGCGAATTCCTTGACCCGGTCGGCCACCTGGTCGAGCCAGCCCCCGATGGGGGAGTATTGCTGCCGGTAGCGGGCGAGCTGTCCGTCGGCGCAATCGAGCACGTAGGACACCTGGACCAGGATGAGGCCGGTGACAATCGCCGCGCGATCGCCCCGCGCGTAAAACAGGCATCCCACCAGCGCCAACAGCAGGGACCCCAACGTCAGCGCGTTGGGCGTCACCCGCGTGTTGCGGATCAGATACACGAGCCGCAGAGAGAACGGGTAGTACAGATAGTTGGTCCAGATGTCCACGGGCCGTTTGGCACAGGCGTTGATCTTCCGGAACTCACTCATCCGCGCCGACCGTCCTGAACGTACGCAGGACCTCCCGCACCGCGTACTCGTAGTCCTCCGGGAAATCCACCTCGACGCACGGCAGGCCGGAGATGTCCACCGCGGTCAGGCCGGTCTTGTCCGGCATCACGTCGAGGGCGTGTTCGAAGAACTTCATCTCGTTGCCGGGGACCGCCTCGTGCAGCACGGAGGCGCGGAACCGGCCGGCAAAGGCGCCGCTGAACTTCGCCACGCCGATGAATTCGCCAAAGCATGCGTCCGGGTTGAGGTGTTTGCCGATGGCGGTCACCTGTCCGCCTTCCACCAATACCTTGACCTCTTCCTCGCGGCACTGTTTACGGTCCACCGCGAGAAAACCGCCCTCCTCGCAAGGGGAAAGCCGGCGCAGAATCTGTTCGTCGAAGACCACGTCCGCGTTGAGATAGTAAAAATCACCGTCGTACGCCTCGAGGGCGCGCCGCAGGGAAAAGAGCGTGTTCGTGTGCCGGTATGCGTCATTGATCACGTAGGTCACCCGCATCGCGGGATGATGCTCGGCCACGTGCGCCTGTATCATCTCCCGGCGGTAGCCGACGACCAAGGTCACGTCGCGGACCCCGATGGCCGCCAACGACTCGAGCTGCCAGTCGAGGATGGTCTTCGGTCCCATGGGTAACAGGCACTTGGGCCGGTCGTCCGTGAGCGGACGCAGGCGAGCCGACTGTCCGGCCGCCAGGATGACGGCGCGGATAGGCGTCATGGAGGAAGCCATGAAGGAAACCCCTTTTCAGACTGACATCTTTCTTATTTAAACCAATCCTCGTCCATGGCGTCAAGCAAACGGGGGTTGCTGGAGATCTCGCAATTGACAGACGTCGGGGCCGGTGGTATATTACCGCTAACAAAATTCGGACCGTTCTCTGGACGGTCTGAGAAGTGGCACGCAAAGCAATCAACCGCATAGGCAGAACTGCTCTTATCCAGAGTGGCGGAGGGACTGGCCCGATGAAGCCCGGCAACCATCGGCGAAGCGAAAGGCTCGCCGAAGAGGTGCCAATTCCTGCAGCCCGCGGTGCGGGCTGAGAGATGAGAGGAGTGTGCCTGATCCGCCATCCCACTGGCCGGCTCGCCGCTCCTCTCGGAGCGGTTTTTTCATGGCCGCAGCGGCGTCTGGCTGCGGGCGGTCCTCCACCCGAGGCCGTTTCAATCTCATGGGAAGAGGAGCTGGTGACATGGCGGACAGACCTCTCGGATTCGAGACCATCGCGTTGCACGGGGCGTTCACCGGAGACCCCGCGACCAAGGCGCTCGCGGTGCCGGTCTATCAGACCACGTCGTACACCTTTGACGACGCGGATCACGCGGCCGATCTGTTTGGGCTCAGGCGCCCTGGCAACATCTACACCCGCATCATGAATCCCACGCAGGACGTGTTCGAACAGCGCGTGGCCGCGTTGGAGGGCGGTGTCGGCGCGCTCGCGCTGGCGTCCGGCCAGGCGGCCATCACCCTGTCCATCCTCAACATCGCCCAGGCGGGCGACCATCTGGTCAGTTCGTCCAACCTGTACGGCGGGACGTACAACCTGTTCGCCCACACCCTGAAGAAAATGGGCATCGAGGTGACGTTCGTCGATCCGGACGACTTCGCCGCCGTCGAGGCGGCCATCCGGCCGAACACCAAGGCGGTGTACGCGGAGACCATCGGGAATCCGCGCCTCGACGTGGCCGACCTCGCGTCACTGGCGGACATCGCCCATCGGCACGGGGTGCCGCTCCTGGTCGACAACACGTTCGCCACTCCGTACCTGTGCCGGCCCATTGAGTACGGCGCGGACATCGTCATCCACTCCGCCACCAAGTACATCGGCGGGCACGGAACCTCCATCGGCGGCATCATCGTCGACAGCGGCCGGTTCCCGTGGGACAACGGCCGGTTTCCGGGGCTGGTTGAGCCGGATGAGAGCTACCACGGGGTGTCGTACGTGCGCGACGTGGGCGCGGCCGCCTACATCGTCAAGGCGCGTGTCCAGCTGCTGCGGGATATCGGGCCCGCCATCGCGCCGTTCAACGCCTTCCTGTTCATCCAGGGGCTCGAAACCCTCGCGCTGCGGGTCCAGCGGCACAGCGAAAACGCTCTGCGCGTGGCCCGGTTCTTACAGGCGCACCCACAGGTCGAGTGGGTCCACTATCCGGGGCTGCCCGACAGCCCGTACTATGAGCGGGCGCGAAAGTACCTGCCGCGCGGCCAGGGCGCCATCCTCACCTTCGGCATCCGCGGCGGCGTGGAGGCAGGGAAGCGGTTGATTGCGAACCTGCGTCTGTTCAAGCACGTCGCCAACGTCGCGGACGCGCGCAGCCTAGTCATCCACCCGGCCAGCACGACGCACCAGCAGCTGTCCGAGGAGGCGCAGCGGGCGGCCGGCGTGACGCCGAATCTCGTGCGCCTGTCCGTGGGATTGGAGGACGTGCAGGATTTGTTGGACGATCTCGACGCGGGTCTGAAGGCGGCCGCGGCCGGGTCAGACCGCTGAACGGACGGAATTTCGGAGGCGGGGAGGTGCGGTGTATGGCGGAAACGCTCCAGGTCCGTCGCACGACCGGCTCGGCCGCCCTGCAGTGGGCGGCCCTCAGCACCGGTCAACGGCCGGATACAGAGGCTGGGCAGCACGCCTGCGGGTGGTTCCACCTGGACGACGTCGTGTTCGAGTGCGGGGCGCTGCTGCCGCGCGTGCGGGTGTACTTCGAGACGTGGGGACGCCTCAACGCGGCAGCGGACAACGCCGTCGTCGTCTGCCACGCCCTGACCGGGGATGCCCACGCCGCCGACGGCGGCGGGCGCCCCGGCTGGTGGTCCGGCCTGATTGGCCCGGGGCGGGCCATCGACACGAATCGGTACTTCGTGATTGCGAGCAACGTCATCGGCGGGTGCGCGGGATCGACCGGGCCGAGCGATCTGGCGGAGGACGGCCGGCCCTACGCAATGCGATTCCCCGCGGTAACTGTGCGTGACATGGTCGCGGTGCAGATGCGGTTGCTCGACGCGCTCGGCGTGCGGGAATTGGCGCTCGTCATCGGGGGATCGCTCGGCGGGATGCAGGCCTGGGAATGGGCGGTCATGGCCTCCGGGCGGGTCCGGCACACCATCGCCATCGCGGCGCACCCCGCCTTCCCGCCGCTCGGCATCGGGTACAATGAAGCGATGCGCATGGCCATCATGGCGGATGCGGATTGGCAGAACGGGGAGTACTACGGGACGGGGCGGACGCCGCAGGCGGGGCTCGCGGCGGCGCGCGCCATCGGGATGCTGACGTACCGCACGGACCTGCTGTTCGAGGAGCGGTTTGGCCGCCGCACGGCCGAAGCGGGGGACGGCGCGCCGGCGTCGCCCCGCTTCGCGGTGGAATCCTACCTGCGGCACCAGGGCGACAAACTGAACCGGCGCTTCGATGCCAACAGCTACCTGTACCTCACGCGCGCCATGGACAGCCACGACATCGGCCGGGGCCGCGGGGGGATGGAGGCCGCCCTGCGCCAGGTGCGGGGCCGGCTGACGGTCATCGGGATCGACACGGATTATCTGTACGCGCCCCGGGACCTGCGGCGAGCGGCGCGCCTGGCCGCCGATTGCGGGGTGGCGAGCAGCTACCGGGAGCTGTCTTCCAAGTACGGCCACGACGCCTTCCTGATTGAATTCGAACCGCTCTCCCGGATGGTGGAGGAGGCGCTGCGCGAACCGGTTCGGTGAGGCTCAGGGCTGGCTGTTGCCGGGCTGCTCCTGTACCAGGACGAGGTAGCCGGACTGGCCGTCGGTGTTGACGTGGATGCGTTCGGCCCGATACCAGGTGCCGTCGAGCTGCACCCGGCCGCCCGCCTGGTAGTCGGTCCCTTCCGGGCCCTGGGTGGGCGGGCCCTCGGCGGGGAACTCGTCCACCACGCGCCGGGCCTGCGAGACCTGGACGACGTACGTCTGCCCGCCGCGCTTGGCCAGGTTCCAGTGTTCCTCCGGGGTGTCGGCCGGGGTCATGGTGACCGGAATCTGCACGGTCACGCCCTGGTGGCGGGCTTCCGGCGGCATCGCCAGACTGGGCGGCCCGCCGCGGCGGAAGAAGAGGAGGGCCGCCACCGCCAGGGCGACGAGGATCCAGTGGGTTCGTTTCACAGACATCCCTCCTGCGGGCGCCGGTTTCCAGATCAATGGACCTGGATGTCGATGGTCTGGATGACGGCGTCCTTCGTCGGGAAGCTCTGTTCGCCGGTCATCGGGTTGGTGGTTACGGGGATGGCGGCGATCTTCTGCACCACGTCCATGCCGCTCGTCACCTGTCCGAACTGGGTGTAGTTCGGGTTTTGATCCAGGGACTTAGCGTCCGGGCCGGTGCAGATGAAGAACTGGCTCCCGTTGGTGTTCGGCCCGGCGTTGGCCATGGCGACAATTCCCGGCGCGTACGAGTGTTTGGGCGGCAACTCGTCGGCGAACTGGTAACCCGGGCCGCCGGTGCCGTTGTTGAGCGGATCTCCCGTCTGAATCATGAACGGCTGAATGATGCGGAAGAACTTGTCATTGTCGTAAAAGTGGTGTTCGCACAGGAACACGAAGTTGTTCACGGTTCGAGGGCTCTCTTTGGCGAAGAGGGAGACGGTGAAATCCCCGTAGTTGGTGTGGAACACCGCGTCATACTGCTTGGCGGGGTCAATCTGCATCGCCGGCGGCTGGGACCACTGGGGTTTGCCGGCCGCGGTCCCGGTGGAACCGTTGCCTTCACTGGCCGTGTTGCCGGCCGAACCGTTGCCTGCATTGGCCGCGTTGCCGGCCGAACCGCAGCCGACGAGGCCGAGGAACAACAGCGCCGCAGCGCCCATGCGCCATTTCGGATGAAGCATGCTCAATCCCTCCTGTCGGTCGCCTGACGCGCGACATCCCCTTTTTGCATTCCAGGCCGGTGGAACGACTCCTGCCGCTCCGGGGAAAATGTGCGGATTTTTTCACAGGCCAGGCAGGAATGTCGAATGGTGTCGCGAATGTAACCATAGGATTCAATGAAACCGCTTCCCGGGGGAACGGGTGTCTCCGCGACCAGCCGACCGGTCGGTTGATTGGTGCCCCGGTGGCGGCCGGGGGAATTCGGTTCGGGTCGTGCAAGCGTCGTCCATCGTGATCGTCGGTTTGGCAAAATGGGAATGCGGGTATGTTTGCCTGGATCCTGTCCCGGAGGCGCATGAATCATGCAGGAAGCGCGAAACTTGCTGGAAATGCTCCACACGTCGGTGGAACGGTACGGAGAGCGCACCGCGCTGTGGGATCCGCTGCAAGACGGCAGCTACGCCACGTGGACGTACGAACAACTGTGGCGGGACATCCACCGCGTGGCGTCCCGCTTGGCGGAATGCGGGGTGGGGCGGGGCGATTACGTCGGTCTCATTGCCAACACGCGGGCCTGGTGGCCGATTGCGGACTTCGCCATCATGAGCCTCGGCGCGCACACGGTGCCCGTGTATCCCAGCGTCCCGTCCAACCAGGCGCAGTTCATCCTGGCGCACGCCGGCGTGCGCGCGGTGTTCGTGGAGAACGCCGAACAGTTGGACAAGGTGGTGGCCGAGCAGGCCCAACTGCCCGCACTGGAGTTCGTCGTGGTGCTCGACGAGGTCGCCGACGGGCCGCTGGACAGGGCGCGGGCGTTTTGGCCGGTGTACCGGCTGCGCGACTGGCTGCGCGGGCGCGCGGGCCTGCGGGAGGCCGAGTGGGAAGCGCATTGGCGCGCCCTGGGGCCGGAGCACGTGGCGACCATCGTGTACACGTCCGGCACCACCGGGTTTCCAAAAGGGGTTCAGCTCACCCATGGCAACCTGGTGGCCAACGTGGAGGGCATCCGGCAGGTGGTGCGCCTCCGTCCCGAGGATCGATCCCTCTCCTACCTGCCCCTGTCCCACATCTTCGAGCGCACCGCGGGGCAGTTCGTCCCGTTGCAGGCGGGCGCGTCCATCGCGTACTCGCGCGGGATGAAGTACATCACGGAGGATTTTGTGCGCATGCCGCCGACGGTGTTCACGACGGTGCCGCGGCTGCTCGAGAAGGTGTACGAGGCGGTGCAGGCCCGGGTCCAGGCCGCCCGTGGGCTGCAACGGCGGATGATGGAGCGGGCGCTGGCCGTGGGAACGGCGGCGCGCGTCGACGGCCGGCCGGTGCCGGCGTGGGAGCTGGCGCTGTACGACCGGCTGGTGCTGCGCAAGGTCCGCCGGGCGTTGGGGGGCAGGCTTCGGGCCGTGATTGTCGGGGGGGCGCCGATGCCCTTGTACGTGGGCCGCTTCTTCACCGCCATCGGCGTCCCGGTGGCGGAAGGATACGGGATGACGGAGACCTCGCCGGTGGTGAGCGCCAATTTTCCGGAACGACCCCGGCTCGGCACGGCGGGCAAGGTGCTGCCGAATCTCGAGGTGCGCATTGCGGAAGACGGCGAGGTGCTGGTGCGGGGGCCGAGCGTGACGCCCGGGTATCTGCACAACGAGGAGGCCACGCGAGAGGCCATGGACGCCGACGGCTGGCTGCACACCGGAGACATCGGGGAACTGTCGGAAGACGGATACCTGCGCATCACCGACCGCAAGAAGAACCTGCTGGTGCTCTCGACCGGCAAGAAGGTCACGCCTGCGCCCATCGAGGGGGCCATCGTGCAGAACCCGTACATTGACCAGGCGATGCTCATCGGGGCGGGATACAAGTACGTCAGCGTGATCGTCGTGCCCAATGAGGAGGCGGTCGGCCGGTGGCTGGCGCAGCGGGGGCGGCCCTTACCGCGCGCGCAGTGGTCCCACGACGCCGAGCTGGCGGATTTCCTGCTCGCCCAGGTGACGGAGGCCACGGCCGCATTCGCCCCGTTCGAGCAGCCGAAAAAGGTGTTGGTGGCGCGGGAACCGTTTACGTTGGAGAACGAACTGCTGACGCCGACGTTGAAAATTCGCACGCGCCACGTGTTGGCGTTGTACGCGAAGGAGATTGAAGCGTTGTACGGCGAGGCGAAGGAGACATCCCCCGCGTGACACGGAGGCGGGGCATGGGAGCGGCGGCCGGATCGTACCAGATCCGGCCATTTCCATCTTCCATGCAACGGTTCAGCCGCGGCCGATCATCTGCAGGAACTCGCGCCGCAGATCCGCGTTGTGCTGGTACTCGCCGCGGGTCGCGACGGTGATGGTGCGCGACCCGGGCTTGCGGATCCCGCGTGCGCACATGCACGTGTGTTCCGCGTCAATCAACGCCATCACGCCGTGGGGCTTCAGCACCCGGTCGATGGTGTCGACAATCTGCTCCGTCATGCGCTCCTGGACCTGCAGCCTTCGGGCGAAGACGTCCACCAGCCGCGCAATCTTGCTGATTCCGACGATGGTCTGCGACGGAAGGTAGGCGACATGTGCCTTGCCGAAGAACGGCACCATGTGGTGCTCGCACAGGCTGTAGAAGGTGATATCGGAGACAATCACCGGGCCCTGCGCCGTCTCGTCAAACGTCGCGCTGAGCACGCTCTCCGGGTCCATGCGCATGCCGCCGAGCATCTCTTCGTACATCTTGGCCACCCGCAGGGGCGTATCCACGAGGCCGTCACGGGTGGTGTCTTCGCCGAGTAACCGGAGGATCTCCCGCACGTGCTCGGCGATCTGATCCCGCTCGTGCACCGGCGCCGGGATGACCTGCTGGTTCGTTTCTGTCCGCATCGGTGACCTCCTCCACCGCCGTCAGCGGGCGATGATACTTACGATGATGAACGTTTTTTGCCGGGTTGGCAAGCTCGTCCGCCCGGTTGCCCGCCCATCCCGCCTCCGGGGGTGCCCCATCGCGCTTGACCGTTCGTCCTGGCCGGCAGTATGCTGGACGTCTGTCGGCGTTCCATTTCACAACGCATCGTGCGGACACCCACAAGCGAGAGGAGCGAAGACCGGATGAGGCCAGCGAGGACAGCCACTCCCGCGGCGGGGGCAGGCTTGCTGGACGGGCTCAATCCCGAGCAGCGGCAGGCGGTGACGACCGTCGAAGGCCCGCTCCTGGTGGTTGCGGGCGCGGGCAGCGGGAAGACAAGCGTGTTGACCCGGCGGATCGCCTATCTCCTGCAGGTGCATCAGGTTCCCGTGCATCACGTGCTCGCCATCACGTTCACCAACAAGGCGGCGCGCGAGATGAAGGACCGCATCCGGGCGCTGGTCGGCCGGCAGGCGGACGACCTGTGGATGGGCACGTTCCACAGCGTGTGCGTGAAGATCCTGCGCCGGGAGGCGGAAGGAATTGGATTCACCCCGGCGTTCACCATCCTCGACGCCGATGATCAAAAGAACGCCATTCAACAGGCGATGCTCGACCTCAACCTGGACCTCAAGAAATTCGACGCGGGCGCCATCCAAGCCGCCATCTCCCGGTGGAAAAACGAACTGCGCGGCCCGGACCAGCTCCGTGCAAAAGACATCAAGCGCCTCGGCGACCAGGTGGCCGCGCAGGTGTACCAACTGTATCAGAAGCGCCTGTTCGCCGCCAACGCGATGGACTTCGACGATCTCATCGGCCACACGGTGCATCTGCTCGAATCCCGGGCCGATGTGCGGGAGCGTTACCAAGACAAGTTCCGCTACATCCACGTGGACGAGTACCAGGACACCAACCACGCCCAGTACCGGCTGGTCCGGCTGCTCGCCGGCAAGCACCGCAACCTGTGCGTCGTCGGAGACTCCGACCAGGCCATTTACGCCTGGCGCGGCGCCGATATCACGAATATCCTCCACTTCGAGCGGGATTATCCGGACTGCACGACCATCACCCTCGAGACCAATTACCGGTCCACCGAGATCATCCTCGAGGCGGCCAACGAGGTGATCCGCCACAACACGCGCCGCAAGGAGAAGAATTTGCGCAGCGTCCGCGGCCGCGGGGAGCCCATCCGCGTGACGGCGTTGACCGACGGCGAGGACGAGGCCCGCTACGTGGCGGATCAGATCCGCATGCACGTGGAAGCGGGCGGCCGCTACGGGGACTGCGCGGTGCTCTACCGGGCCAACGCCCAATCCCGGTTGATAGAGGAAGCGTTGATGCAGCAGGCCATCCCGTACACCATCGTCGGGGGCCTGACGTTCTACGACCGCCGCGAGATCAAAGATGTCATGGCGTACCTGCGGGTGCTCGCCAATCCAAAGGATGAGATCTCGCTGTTGCGCATCATCAACACGCCCAAGCGCGGCTTGGGGGAACAGACCGTGGGCAAGCTGTTGGAGTTCGCCCACGGGGAGGGGTTGACCCTGTTCGATGCCCTCGGCCGGGCGCGAGAAGCGGGCGTGGGCGACAAGGCCGCAGACGCCGCCGAACAGTTCCACGCCATGATGGAGGAGCTGATGGCGTGGATGGAAGGCATGCCGGTCAGCGAGTTTCTGGCCGAGGTGCTGCACGCGACCGGCTACCGGCGCATGTACGCGGAGAGCCCCAAGAAGGAGGACCAGCAGCGGCTGGAGAACATCGACGAGCTGTTCAGCGTGACGAAATCCTTCGATCGCCGCCGGCAGGGCAGCCTGTTGGAGTTCCTGGCGGAGGTGGCGCTGCTGAGCGAGGTCGACAAGGAGAAGGGAAAGCCTGAGAACGCGGTGCGGTTGATGACCCTGCACGCGGCGAAGGGGCTGGAGTTCCCGGTGGTGTTCATGATCGGCATGGAGGAAGGCGTCTTCCCGCACGCCCGTTCGATGGACGATGAGATGGGCGTCGAGGAGGAGCGGAACCTGTGCTACGTCGGCATCACCCGGGCGCAGGACGTGCTGCACATGACGTACTGTACGGAGCGCACGCTGTACGGGCAGGTGGCGGTACGCGAACCGTCGCGATTCTTGGCGGAGCTGCCGGCGACGCACATCGTGCATCAGTCCCTGACGGCCGCCGAGCTGTACACGTGGAAGCCGGGGGATCGGGTGCGCCATGCCCAGTTCGGCGAAGGCATCGTGACGGCGGTGTGGCCGGCCTCCGACGGCGGGGAGGAGGAGCTCGAGGTGATGTTCCACCCGTCCGTGGGGATGAAGCGGTTCCCCAAACGGTATGCGAAGCCCGCCGGATGACGGGATACGGGATTGGTCAGCCGCCAGGGAAGATGTTAGAATAGGACAGACACGACGGTTCGTGACCATGGCCTCGGGGCCCGGGTGCAGGAGGAAGATGGGGTGCGCTGGATTTGGATTGTTGTCGTCATCCTGGTGTTGGCGGGCTTGTACATCTGGATGTACAGGTATGCCCGGAAGCGGCAAGAGGCGTTTGACGCCCAGTACGAGGCGGCCAAGGAGCGGCGCGAGGTGTTCGTGTTGCACAAGCGCATCGTGCGCGAGCGCCCGCAGTCCGGTTGGCTGAAGTTTGCCCGTTTCAAGACCTACCAGGTGGTGGGGCGGGTCAATGTCTCGCAGTCGTTGCGGGGCATCCAGATGAGCCGCATGCAGACGGTGACCTTTCAGACGACCAAGTCGGAGTATGACAAGATTCAACCGAACCACAAGTACAAGATGGATATCGCCGGCAACTACATCGGTTACGTGCTGGCACCGCCGCCTGTGAAGGAGAACAAGAAGGACCGCACCAAGGCGAAGGAGAAGGGGACCGACAAAGGGGCTGCCAAGAGCAAAAAGACTTCAGCGGCGAGCCAGGGCGGACCAGGCGGCCGGGGCTTGCGGGGCGGCCAGGAGAATGCCGCGGAGGCAAAGGGCCGCCTGCGCCGTCTGGTGCGCCTGGGCCGGCGCGGCAAGGACGGAGACACCGATCACTCATAGAGATCACAGGACATACAGATCACGGGGCGGCCGCCGATGTCAGGGCGGCCGCTTCCGGTAAGGCGTGCTGCCGGCGCACCTCGGCATGGCAACCGCCCGCACGCGCGCATAAGCTGTGGTGAACATCTCGGTGTTTGACAGAGGAGGTTCACGCAGATGCGGGCAAAGGGAAAGGGACGCACCCGGGGCCGTCCGGCAGTTCGCGTTTCAGCGGAGTTCGCGTCCGGGCCGGCGCAGCGCGCCGGCGGTGCAGGCGCCAGGACCGGGCGACGGAAGACCGGCAAGCGGCGGACGCATGGTGCGCGCCCCGGCAAACCGGCGGAGGTGCTGTTGACGTTTCGGGCGCGAGAGCCTGGCGACGACGCGTTCATCCTGCAGTTGACGGAAGCGGAGTTGGACGATGTGCATCAACAGTCGTTCGGGGTGCCGTTTCCGAGGGAGCAGTTTCTCGCGTATCTGAGGTCCGGCGCGCCCACCGTGGTGGTGGAGAGAGACGGAAAACCCATTGGGTATTACTCGTATCTCATCGCGCCGGATGGAAAGATGCACGTCAGCGCCATGGTGATTGACCCGGCCCATCAATCCGAAGGCATCGGCACACGGGTGATGCAGCACATGGAGGACGAGGCCAGGGCGCACGGCGTGCATACAATGGAGGTCTTCGTGCAGGCCAACAATGAGAAGAGCCTGGCCTTCACGCGCAAGTTGGGCTTCGTGGAGCGATTTCGGGTCGCGCCCCACTCCATCTGTTTTCAAAAGCCGGTGGCGGGCGTGGCCGGGCCGGAGGGCCCCGCACCGGGGACGGGGGTGCAGCCGGCTCAACAGGTTCCCGGCATACCGCTGGGTGTCCCGCCCATGTGAAAGGGAGGCGGCCGTACGGCGCGTGTGCGGCCGCCTTCCGGGTGCCGCCTGGTGGACAAGGGCCGGAACCGGGAGGATCAGCGAACGACGGGTTCGGGGGGAACGTGCACATGGCGTCGACGGAGGACAAGCCTCGTTGTCGGTGGGTGACCGACGAACAGTTGGCGCGGTATCACGACGAGGAGTGGGGCCACCCGCCGCAATCGGATGCGGGATGGTTCGAATTCGTCGTCCTCGAGACCTTTCAAGCGGGGTTGAGCTGGCGGACCGTCTTGCACAAACGGGAGGCCTTCCGTCGCGCTTTCGCAGGCTTTGAGCCCGGCTCCGTCGCCCGTTTCACGGACGACGACGTCCGCCGGTTGCTGTCCGACCCCGGCATCATCCGCAACCGCAAGAAGATTGAAGCGGCGGTGGAAAACGCCCGCATCGCGCTGCAGTTGGCGGAAGCGCACGGGTCGCTTGCGAGGTTCTTTCACGGGCTGGCGTCCTGTCCGGACCCCCTGCGCGTCTTGCAGGAGACCTTCCGGTTCGTCGGCCGTACGACGGCGGAGAGCATCGCCTTTGCCACCGGTCTCCTCGCCCCGCCCCACGATCCGGGGTGCTGGAAGGCTGACGCGGAGCGTGCGCAGGCGGGAGGTGCGCCAGGGTCAGGGACCGGCTCCGCCTCCGTTTGACGCGCCGGGGCTCGGTACGGTGGGGCCGAGCGGGGGGAGGTTCCGCGCGGTTTCTTGGGGATTCGGCCGGTAGCTCTCGCCCGTCCGGCTTGGGCGATTGCCCACGCGCTGCAGCAGGTCGTTCAGTTGCGCCTGCAGCTCGGCGTGCATCCGGGTGAGTTGTTGGTGAGTGGCCTCCAACTGCGCCAACTTTTCCTGGGTCTCGTGCAGCTCCTGCAACACTTTCGCATAAGCGGCCGACGCGCCGGGCGCGGGTGAGTTCCCGGAGCGCGCCGAAGCGGGGGATTTGCGCCGGACGGACCCGCGCGGCCGTGCGGATGCCGTGGACGCAGCCGGCGCGGGCCGGACGGGCGGCCGGTCATGGGAGCCGGCGGTCGGGCGGTTCGCCGTACGGTGGGTGAATTCCCGCGCCGGTGGCCCGGAGACGCCCCCGGCGTCGCGCGCAGCTTCGCCCGCCCCGCCGCGGGCATCCGGCGGCGGGGCCGCACGCCGCTGCGCTTGCGTCGCCCGGACCGCCTGGTTGTAGGCTTTGACAATCATCGGGATCCACTTGAAACGGTCTAACCCGGGCATTCCTCGGTCCTCCCCGTCCGTGGGGTGCTGGCGTATTATTGTATGGAACGGCGGGCGAGGGCGGCTGGGCGATGGTCAGAGTCGGCAGGTGCACGAGGGTGTGGACGCCGGTCCTCCTGCAGCCGTTCGGGAAGAGGGAACGCCCGCCGCTTGTCAAGAATCGCATGGATTCTGTAACATAAAGGGCGGAGGGATCTGCGATGTCGGTTGAGGATCGAATTCAGGAGGCGCTGGCGGGCATCCGGGACGCCATTCAGATGGATGGCGGGGATGTGGAGTTTGTGTCGTATGACGACGAGACCAAGACCGTCTACGTCTCTTTGACGGGGAGCTGTGTCGGGTGTCCTGCGAGCGTGCTGACGCTGAAGATGGGCGTGGAACGGGCCATCAAAGCGCAGGTCCCGGAGGTGGAGAACGTCGAGGCCTACTGAACCTGTGCCCATCCGGGTTCATCTTGTGAGCGGTTTCCAGCGCGGCCGGGTGTTCGGCCGCGTTTTTTGTCGCACCCGACATGGGCGTTCGTGCTGACGCACGACCTGCTCCGTTTGTGCTACGCAAGACACTTCGCGAAACGCCCATGCAACGGGTGAAGGAGTGGGGCGGAGCGGAGCGACTTGCGCAGCGGAAGCGGAGCGCCGCCCTCCACCCCGCAGGTTGGCAGCAGGGGCGGATGGCGATGCTGAAGGGTGGAGGGATGGATCATGGAGGTCGCCGTGCAGGGAGACGCGTTGGTGGTGACGGTGCCGGCGGAGATGGCCGGGGCGCCGTGCCGCGAGGTGTTGCGCGCTCTGTCGCTGCCGGAGGGATTCATCCGCCGCCTGTTCCAGGACGGCGCCGTCCGCGTCGGCCGTGCAGCCGCGCATCCGGACGATTCGCTGGTCCCCGGACAACGGGTGCGCATCGCCGGGGGCGTGGAGGAAGACGAGCCGCTGTTGGAGCGCATCCCCGAGGGGGCGTCGGGCTGGCCGCCCGTCGAGGTGCTGTTCGAAGACGACCATCAGCTTGTCGTCCATAAGCCCGCTGGCGTTCTGGTGCACCCCGGCGGGCCGGAGGATTCGGACACCATGGCGCACCGCGTGGCGTGGTATCTGCAGTGGCAGGGGTTGCGCCGGCGGGCGCGTCATGTGCACCGGCTTGATCGCGATACCACCGGCGCGCTGGTCTACGCCAAGCACGCCTACGCGGCGCGGGCGTTGGATCAGCAACTGGCGGACGGGGCCCTCACGCGGGTGTACTGGGCGCTCGCGGCGGGGCGCTTGGTCCCGGACAGCGGCGTGATTGACGCGCCCATCGGACGGGACCGCCATGTGGCCGGCCGGTACCGTGTCTCGCCTGGCGGGAAGCCGGCGCGTACCGAATACGCCACCCTCGTCGCGGTCCGTCAGGCGAACGGCTGGGTGTCCCTGGTGGAGTGCCGCCTGGACAGCGGCCGCACGCACCAGATCCGCGTCCACCTGGCCAGCCGTGGCTGCCCGGTGGTCGGGGACGTGTTGTACGGGGGCGGACCGGGGGCGGGCGCGATTCGGTGGCCGGGCGGGCACGCGCTGCACGCCAGATGGGTGGCGTTCCATCACCTGTATAGCGGCCGCCGTATTGAAGTGGAGGCGCCGCTGCCGGAGGCGTTTGCGACGGTTTTGGAACGGCTGGAGCTGTGGCCGCGATGAAACCGGGGAGGCGGAAGGGACTCGCCGGGGGCGTGCGGGCGGCGTGGGGCTTCCTGTGGGACTTGGCGATGTCCGTGGCCAGGCACGACATCGCCTCCTTGGCCGCGGTGATCTCGTTTTACGCCTTTTTCTCCCTGTTTCCTCTTCTGCTCCTGATCATCTACGCGGTGTCGCGCCTGGTGCCGGACGCGCAGATGGCCCAACTGCTGATGTCGATGTTGCATCCGTATTTCCCGGCGCTGGAAGAGGAGAAAGAGGTGATAGAGGTCAACATCGGGTGGCTGTCGGCGGCGGGCCCGCGCGTGGGGGTGTTGAGCGCCATCACCCTCCTGTGGTCGGCGACCAGCGGTTTCATCGCCGTGCAGCAGGCCATGGATGTCATCTGGGAGTCCCCGCAGCGTTCGTTCCTGGCGCGCCGGTGGATTGCCTTCCTCATGCTGTGCGTATTGCTGCTCCTCGGCCTGGGGTCGGCGCTGGTCATGACCGTATACCCGGCCACACACCGGTTTGTCACAGACAATCCCGCGCTCGCGGTGCCGCTGCACGTCCTGCACGGCCTGTCGCGGGTGGTGTTCCCGCTGTCGCTGTTCCTCGGCTTCTTGGTGTCGTACCGCTATCTGCCCTCCCGAAAGCCGCCGTGGGTCGCGCTCGTGCCGGGCGCCCTGACGGCGACCATTCTGCTCGACAAGGGGCGCCAATTGTTCCTTTGGTACGCGGGCCTGGCCATCGGTCGCTATCAATTGGTGTACGGGACCCTGACCGCCGTGATGCTGTTCTTGTTGTGGTTGTACATCGGCAGCATCGTGACGCTCTTCGGGGTCGAGGTGGCCGCGGCCATCGACCGCGCGCTGGAAGACGAGGGCGGCGGAGAAACGGCGTAAAGGAGCACGCGGAGCGCTTGGCCGCCCGTCCTCGGCCCACACCGCCCGCAGGGCGCCGGCACGCCGGTTTACAAGCGTACGGCGTGTTGGCAAGATGGGAGTGTTGCCCGGCGGCGTGCGTCGGGTCTCGGCTGAGGTCGACAGGGCGGTGAACGGGTTGCGCGTGCAGTGGGACAACGAGCGGTTGAGCATCGCCAACGGCAGCTTCGCGTCCATCAGCATGAATATCGTGAACGGCTTTGTGGCGATGTATCTGCTCGACAGCCTGCACGCCACCGACGCGGAGATGGGGTTGCTTAACTCGCTGCCTTCGCTCGTCAACCTGTTTGCGATGTTGGCCGCCGCCCTCGCATTGACGCGCGTGCGGAGCAAGAAGCGCTTCTGCGTCGCGGCGACCACCGTGTCCCGCACGTTTTACGTCTGGATGGCCCTGGTGCCCTGGCTGCCTCTCGCGCATCCAGCGCTGTGGGTGGTGTGGCTGGTGGCGCTGACCCGGGTGCCGCAATCGTTCGGGGATCTGTCGTGGCAAGCCCTCATGGGCGACCTGATAGCGCCCGAGCGCCGCTCCGCGTTTTTCAGCGAACGGTACCGGGTGCTGACCATTGTCGGGCTGGTGGCGACGTTCGCCACCGGATGGGTGCTGCAGCAGTTCGACAAGCATTGGGCTTTGCCGTACCAGATTGCGTTTCTGTCGACGGTCTTCTTTTCCATCCTCGAAATCTGGCTGCTGATGCGCCACGACGAATCCAAGGCGGAAGGGCTCGCCGAGGGCGGGGCCGTACCGGTTCGGCTGTTCGATCGCGCGGGACTCACGGCCCTGCGCCGGGATCGCCGCTACTGGCTCGTGGCCGGGGCGATGCTCCTGTTCAACTTTGGGTGGCAACTGTCCTGGCCACTGTTCAACATCTATCAGATCTCGACCGCGCACGCGCCGGCTTTTTGGCTCGGACTGTTCACAGTGTTCAACCAGTTGAGCCAGGTTCTCACCTATCGCTGGTGGGGGAGGATGGCCGAAAAACACGGCAACGGGCGGATGATGGCGCTGGCCGCGCTGGGGATGGCCTCGGCGCCCGCCCTGACCATCGTCTCGACCAACCTGTACTACCTGTGCGCCATCAACGTCTTGACCGGCATCCCCCTGGCGGGGGCCAATTTGCTGTTGTTCAACTACCTGCTGGAAGTCAGTCCGCCGCAACGCCGCACCACTTGCATCGCGGTGTACAACGTGCTGCTCGCGGTGGTCGGTTTCGCCGCCCCCGAGTTCGGCATCTACTTGCTCGGACAGGCCGGGATGACCGCCGGCATGCTCACCTCGACCCTCCTGCGCGGCGTCTCCGGCCTCGCGTTGTGGTGGGTGGCGGTGCACCTGGCATCCCCGGTGTCCCGCCCGGTGTCGTCCGTGCCCCACGGCTCCTGACCGTACGTGTCTCGCGCCGCGCGGCGCCGGAGGATAACCGGGATGGCCGCAGGGCGCAGCGCCGGACCCTCTCCGTACGCCGCCGGCCCACGTCTCCTAGCGCGACGGGGCGGTCTGGACCTGCACCTCCGGCATCACCTGGACCGCGACGTTGCCCCGGAGCGCGCTGGAGACCATGCATGCGTGCTCCGCGTGTTCGCACAGGATGCGGATGTGTTCCTCGTCGGCCGGGTCATCGACTAGGACCACCGGACGGTGTTCAATGCGGTCAAACCGCAGCCCGCGGTCATTTTCGACGAAGCCGCGGGATTCGAGCCGGATCTCAGAAAAGGGGATGCGGCGGTTGCGGAGCAGTTTCCCGAGCGTGATGAGGTAACAACCGGCGGCTGACGCCAGCAGGAGTTCTTCGGGATTGGTGCCGAGGCCGGGGCCGCCCAGACCGGCAGGGATGCTGAATGAAACGGACAGGCCGTCGGCCGAGAGTGTTCCGCCTTGGTGAAAATCGGCCGGCCAGCGGCCGGTGACGGCAAAGGTGTGGATCTCGCTCATAGGACGCGGTCCCTCCAGGTCAAAGCAGATGGGGAATCGAAATGTTAAGGCAATTGTACACCGTGCCGACGGGGATGACCAGCGGTGTACATAAGAACAGGGGGAATGGCGCATGCACCGGGTCAGTGCCCTCGTGGCGACGCGCAACCGTCCGGACGCCCTCGCGGGGTGCCTGGAGGCGATGGCGGCGCAGACCTGGCGGGGTCCGCTGGAAGTCATCGTGGTGAACGACGGGGGCGCGCCCGTGGACGCGGTGTGCGCCGCGTTTGCGGATCGCCTGGACATCCACTGGGTGAATCTGGATGCCCCCGTGGGGCAGGTGGCGGCTCGCAATCGCGCACTGGCGCTGGCGCGCGGGGACCTGGCGGCGTTTTGCGACGATGACGACCGCTGGCTGCCCGGCCACGTCGCTGCGCTCGCCGAGGCGCTCCTGGGCCGCCCGGACGCGGTGGCGGCCTTCACGGACACGGAGCTGGTCGAGGTCTCCCGCGGCGGAGGGGGTTGGCAGGCCGGGCGGCGGCACGTCTTCGCTTGGCGGGATCCGGCGCGGCTCCTGCAACGGTACAATCCGGTGGTGCCTTCGAGCCTCATGTACTGGACGCGCGTGCACGAGGAGATCGGAGGATTCGACGAGGCGATGTCGCACTACTGGGATTGGGACTTCCTGTTGCGGATCGCCCGCCTGGGTGAACTGGTGCGCGTTCGCTCCTGCCTGACCCTGTACGCGGTCGACAGCGCCGGAACGAACCAATCGGCAAACCCGGAGCGGATGTCGGAAGCCCGCTGGGCGCTGTTGGAAAAGCACCATCTGCCCGACACGGGGCCGAGCAACTTTTGGCGCATGTGCGAAGACCCGGATCTGGCGAATGAGCGGGACGCGTCCGAACGGGTGTGGGACGGCGATCCGGGCATCTGGACGCCGCTTTCTTCCCGATAAGGCCCTCGGACGGGGAGGGAGGCTTCGATGGACAGCATTCTCCTTCGGAACATGACGTTTTACGGGTATCACGGCGCGTTTCCCGAGGAAAAGGCGATGGGTCAGCGGTTTGTGGTCAGCCTGGAGCTGTACCTGGACCTGGGACCTGCGGGCGCGTCGGACCAGCTCGGCGACACGGTCAACTACGCCGCAGTGTACGAAGACGTGCGGCAGGTCATGGAAGGCCCTGCCTACAACCTGCTCGAGCGCGTGGCGCAGCGGATCGCGGAGGAAGTCCTGGCGCGCCATCCGCGGCTGCAGGGCATCCGTGTGGAAATTGAAAAACCGTCCGTCCCCATCCCGGGGGCTATCGAGGCGGTGCGAGTGGCGATGGAGCGCTGGCGGCCGGGCGGCAGCGCGGGTCAGCGCACGCGGCGGTAGAGCAGGCAGGCGGCATAATACGCCCACGCCGTGGGACCGAACGACCACACGAGACGGCGGGCCTGGCGCACCTCGCGTTGCCTGCCCGCCTTGCCGTCCGACAGGTACATCGCCAACAGCCCCCGCACCACATCCTGGTGGATCCGCTGCCCAGGCAAGGTCTTGGCCGCGCGCCAGCTCTGCTCCGCGAACCAACCGATGCGCCGGTGCGCCTCCGCCATCGAGGGATAGCAGCGGACGAAGTTGAAGTCCCCCGCCTGCCGGTCCTCCTCCAGGTCAATCAGGTAGTCGAGCAGGATGTGCAGGCCACAGATCCACGGGAAGTAAACCTGTGTCAGCGCGTGGATGTCCGGTTCCTGAACGTCGGACGCAGCGGCCAAGAAGAGGGAGAACACGCCGAGGGTCGATCCGGTGGCCGCCGCGAACTCCCACCAATACACGCCGGGGCAGCGCGACTCGTGAGAACGCCACCAATCGGTGAGCCGGTCCCGCCGCTCGGCGGGATGCACGTGCTTGTGCACCTGCAATTCGCAATACCGGTCTATCAACCATTCCACGAACGGTTGCACCCGGCCATAGGCGGGCAACGTCCGAACGGTCTCCTGGCATGTGCGCACCAGGTCCCGGAGATAGCCTCCGTCGTCTGCGTGGCCGCGCAGGCGGTAGTAGGGCTGGACCGGCTGTCCGGGCCGGATGGCATCGCGCATCGCCTGGTGCAGAAGGGTAAAATCCTCTTCGTCATACCGGCCGCAGCGGTCGCACAGGTTGTCCAGGTAGTCGCTGATGGTCTGCAGGGCCACGATGAGCCGCACCAGGTCCGGTGCGCAGGCGGGGTGGCACGCCGCGTAGACGCAGCCGCCGTCCGCGTGAAACCGCTTGTGGCGGATGCTCTCCAGCGCCTGCTCGCGCAGCCCGGGGTCCGGGATGGCCATGGCCCGTCCGGTCCAATGGACCATTTCAGCGCGTGCCAGCGGGAGCACCTGGCGAAACAGGCGGTACAGGAACTGAGGTGCCGACTTCGGGGAGACGTCCGGCTGCACATTGCACCTCCAGCGTTCGGTGCACCCGGCGGGCGGGTCGCCCGCACCGGGGCACCCATCATTTCATCAACAGTTGGCTCAATTCACCCGCCCACGTCAGCACCTTCTTGGCGTTCTTCCCATTGAGGTAGGTCTGCCAAGGGATAGGGGCGCCGGGCAGCGGCCCCGGACCGGGAACCGGGGCGCCCGATTTCGCCGGGCTGGGCTTTGGCGGCGCGTAATGGGGCGCAAACGGAATCGGATGGGGAGAAAGGTTCGCCTTGACCGGCTGGCCGTCCGCCGACCCCTGCGCCGACCCCTGCGCCGACCCCTGCGCCTGGCCCTGCGCCTGGCCCTGCGCGAAGCCTGTCGGCGGTGGTCCAGGCGGCACAATCCATCCCCGGCGCTTGGCGCCCTGGTGGACCATCGTGAACAGTTCCTTCACCTTCTCGTCCTGCGCCACATGGAACATGAGCGATCCCAATTTCACAAACGTATTCCACTGCATGCGCATGACCCCCGTGCATCGGTGTCTGTGCCTGGCATCAGGGTATGCCGATGCCCCCAGTCCCGACGCCGCGCGTGTCCTGACGCTATCTTATCCGCGCGCGCCGGGCGGTAGTCCTCCGGTTTCGCGGGGGCGCGGGACGGAATCCGTGGCACCTCGGCCCCAGCCTGTGCTACTGTAGGATGGAGGCCACCGAGGCCTGGTGGCAAACGCAGGGGAGAGGAACGGAGACATGCGGGAAGCTGTGGCCACACACCATCCACGAGTGCAAGCATTGCGCGACCTTCAGGCGCGGATGCGCGAGGCGGGAGACGCGGCGACCGCCGACCGGCTCGGCGACGTGATCGGCCGGCTGGAGACGGCCGACGCCCGTCCGCACATCGCCTTCTGCGGCCTGTTTTCAGCCGGGAAGTCCAGTTTGATCAACGCCATCGCGCGGACCGACGCCCGCCCGACGGGCGCTGTGCCGACCACCGCCGCGGTGGAGGCGCTGGTTTACGAAGGGCCCGCGGGTCCGTTGGTCCTGCTCGACACCCCGGGCATCGACTCCACGGACGCCGCCCACCAGGCGGAGATGGAGGCGGCGCTGCACCGGGCCGACGGCGTCGTCCTGGTGATGGACTACCAACACGTCGAGGCGGAGGAGAACCTGAACTTGGCGCACGCCCTGCTCCAGCAGGGCAAGCGGCTGATCTTGGTGGTCAACCAGGTGGACAAACACGTCGACTGGGAGCTGGATTTTGACGAATACCGCCGGCGGGTCGAACAGACCTTGGCGGACTACGACATCGCCGGCGAGGGGCTGTATTACACCTCGACGCGCGGTTCCGCCTACAACCAATTGGACGAATTGCGCCGGCATTTGGACCGCTGGGCGGCGGGATCGGACGGGGTGGCCGAGGCGGGCATCCGGCAGAGCCTGCGCGAGCTCGTCCGCGAGCACGCCGCGTTCCGGTTTGGCGAGGCGCTGGAGGCGGCCTGGCAGCGGGTGTGCGAGACGACGGGATTGCTCCCGGAGCCGGATGCCATCCCGGATCTGCGGGAGGCGCTGGCGCAGGAATGGGCGCGTGCGGCCGAGGCGCGGGACCGCCGCCTGCGGGAAGTGTCCGCCCTTCGGGAGGAGGTGCGGCAGTCGTTGCTGCGCCTGATTGATCTGGCGCAGATCGCCCCGTACGAGACCACCGAGCTCGGCCGGCTGTACGTCGAGAGCCTGCGGCCGGACTTCAAGGTGGGGTGGTTCGGCGCCCGGGAGAAGACCGCGCGGGAGCGGGAGGCGCGCCGGACCCGTTTCGTGGCCGACCTCGCCGAGCGGACGGAGAAGTTTCTCCTCGCGCCGTTGCACAACGGGCTGCGCGAGTGGATCCGCACCACGCCGTGGGCCGACACCGCCTGGCTGAAGTCGGTGGATGCCATCCAGGTGACGGTGGACGCGGCGCTGGTGGACGGCCAGGTACGCCAGGGCGCGCTCGTCTCGGACCAATACCCGTATCAGTACGTCAAGGACGTGGTCGCTGCCATCAAGCGCCAGGCGTATGGCGGGCTCACGCGGGTGCTCGAGGGCTTCTGGCGCGAGGCGGACGGGCCGCTCCAAGCCGAGCTGGCTCCGCTGGAGGCCAGGATGGCCGAGCTCGAAGCACAGGTGGACGCCATCACCGCATGGCAGGGCGTGGTGGCGGAGCGGGACGCGTTCATCGAGACCTTGTGGCGGGAGATCGCGTCGGACGAGGAAGGGGGGATGGCGGATGCAGCCTGTTGATGGCGTGGCGGCGGATGTGCGTGGCGTCGCGGATCGCAGCACTCTGACGGACCGGGAGGCCGGGGGACGGGAGGCGCTGCTGCGCGAGCTGGACGAGGCCGCGTCGGTGCTCTCCGCCGCCGGGGCGCCCGGCGCGTGGTTGGCGGAGGTGGCAGAACTTCGCGCGCGCGTGCAGTCGGAGTCGAAGATGATTGCCGTGTTCGGCGCGTTTTCGGCGGGCAAGTCGTCGCTCATCAACGCCTTGCTGGGCGATCCGGTGCTCGTCGTCTCCCCCAATCCGACGACGGCGGCCGTGACCCAGGTGGCCAGTGGCGTTCCGGGCGGTGCCGACGCGGTGATCCACTTCAAGTCGGAAGAACAATTGTGGGACGATGTGGCCCAGGCGATGCGTTTTCTCCACCGGCCGGTGAAGGACCTGGAGGACGCGCTGGGCCAGGCGGCGGCCTGGAAGATGACGGAGTTTCCGCCGTCGGCGCGCCGCCACGCCGCCTTCGTCAAGGCGGTCGCAGCTGGGTACGCGGAACTGGCGCAGCGGCTCGGTACCCGGCAGCCGGCCGGTGGCCAGGAGGTGCGCCGGTACACGGCGGAGGAGCGGTTCGCCTGCTTTGTGCATCGGGTGGATCTCGCCCATCCGGCGGCGTTCCTGCAGCGGGGCGCCGTGTTGGTGGACACGCCCGGCGTGGATTCCATCCACCGCCGCCACACGGATGTCGCCTTCGGCTACATGCAGGCGGCCGACGCCATCGTCTTCGTGTTGTATTACACGCACGCTTTCTCCCGGGCGGACCGGGAGTTCCTTCGCGAGCTGGCGCAGGTTCAGGACATCCTCGGGACCGACAAGCTGTTCGTCGTCATCAACGCGGTCGATCTCGCCACGGACCGCGACGAGCGCGCCGCGGTCCGGGACCGGGTGGCGGAGGAGTTGCGCCGGCTCGGGGTGCGGCAGCCGCGCGTCTACGAGGTGTCGAGCCAGATTGGGCTGGCCGCGTCCATGTGGGCGCGTCACCCGGAGGACGGGCGGTTCGCCGCGCTGCTGCGGCAGCGCCTCGGCCTGGCCGACGGAGACCCCCTGCCGGATGCGGACCGGCTCCGCGAGGAATCGGGCGTCCAGCGCCTGGCGGAGGACCTGACGGCCTTCGTCGAGGGCCGGTCGCTCGCCATCGCTGAGGACGCCGTCCAGCGGCTCTTGCAGGCGCGGGGCGTCGATGTGCAGCGCGTGCATCAGGCGCTCTCCGCCCAGCGGGCGGCCGACGCGGCCACGCATGCGGCGTGGCGGGCGCAGCAGCAGGCGCTGGCGGACGAATGGCGGCGTGCGGCGGACGTCGCCCTCGCCGGGGCGGACGAGGTGGAGAGCGCCCTCCGGGCCGAATGGGAAGAGCTCGCCTTCCACATCGGCGAGCGCGTGCGCCTGCGTTTCGGGGACACCTTCCGGGAAGCGTTCCACCCCGGGCGCTTTCGCGCCGCGACGGGGCGGGGCCCGTTGGAGGAGGCCGCGTCCGAGCTGGCCGACGCGTTGGCCCGCCAGTTGTCGGCGGAGCTTCGCACCTTCGCCCTGCGGGCCCAGCGGCAGGTGGCGCGGGCGTTGGCGGAACGGCGGGATCGGATGGCCAAGCGGCTGGACGACGTGCACGCGGATCCGGGCCTGCTGCCGGAGGCACAGGATGTGCCCGCCCTGGAACCCGGCCGTGCGCAGTTGGATCCGGAACTGGCGTATCCGGCATTTCGCCACTTCAGCAGCGCGAGGCAGTTTTTTGAAGGCGGCGGGCAGCAGACGATGCAACAGGAGCTGGAGGGCGTCTTCGTCGCGGCGGCCCGGACGGAGGTGGCCGGCCTGACCGATGCGGTGTGCCGCCAGGCGGCGGATGTGTATCGCCGAGCGACGGCCCGGCTGCTCCGGGCCGCGGCCGAGGGGCTGGTGCAGGCCAGCCAGCCGTCCGATGAGGCGGGGACGTCCGCACAGGACCGGTTTGCCGCCTGGGAAGCGGCGGCGGCGTGGTTCGCCCGCCGGACGGTGACGGAAGGGGAGGCCGCAGCGGCCAGATCGTGAGAGAGGCAGGGGATCCGGGTGAAGCGGAAAGTGACGGCGGAGGATATCTTTCGCATCGCCCTCGTCGGGGACGTGGCGATGCATCCCGGCGGCGGGCAGGTGGCGGTGACGGTGACGCGTCTCAACCCCGAGGACAACCAGTACCACACCCACATCTGGATGGTGTCCGCCTCGAGCGGGGAGGTCGTTCCGTTCACGGCGGGCGGCAAGTCGGAGACCCGGCCCGCCTGGTCGCCGGACGGCCGGTACCTGGCGTTTCTGTCCAAGCGGGGCGGGGACACCGACCAGGTGTACGTCATGCCGGCCGGCGGCGGGGAGGCCGTGGCGGTGACTCGCCACCCGTCGGGGGTGGAGGCGTTCCGCTGGAGCCCGGACGGCCGGCGGATTGCCTTCGTGGCGCGGACATCCGAATGGGCGCGGGACGAGGCCGCGAGCGCTGAGGAGCGGGAGAAGTCGCCGCGGGAGCGGTTCACCGCCGACGTGAAGGTGATCCGCCGCCTGCAGTGGCGGCTCGACGGCATCGGGGAGTTCGGCGACCGGCGCCGCCATCTGTACGTGGTCGATCTCGCCGATCTCCTCGCCCACCGCCGGCACGTGGTCTGGTCGTTCGATCCGGACGGGCAGAGCCCCGCCATCACCACCCGCCGTTTGACGGAGGGGCCCTTCGACATCCACGACTTCGATTGGATGGCGGACAACCGTCACCTGCTCGTGGTGACCAACCGCGAGCCGGACGCGGATAGGACCCTGAAACAGCACCTCTGCCGGGTGCCCGTCCCGGAGGATCTGGCGTCGTTCCACGCGCCGCATCCCCCCGAGGCCGTCGAACGGCTGCCCGGGACGCCGGACTGGGTGGAGGGGCCGCGGTGTTCGCCGGACGGCCGCCATGTCGCGTTCTACGGCCACCAGATGGCGCACGGGTGGTACACGCAGGCCGGCGTGTGGCTGTACGACTTCGAGGAAGGCCGGTGCTGGTGCGTGACCGAAGGAATGGACGAGGCCTTCGGCAACGAGGCGCTGACCGACACCCGGGCGGGCCATTCGGAGGGCCTGATGTGGGCCGAGCACGGCCGGTCGCTCTATACCCTGGTGTCCCGCCGGGGGACGGTCCAGCTTGCGCGCATCGACGTGCGGCGCGGCCAGCTCACGTTCATCACCGAGGGCGAGCACTGCGTTTTCACCTACGCTATCAACCAAAAAGGGTCCGTCGCGGCGATTGTGCGCGGAACCCCGGTGGAACCGGCCAACGTGTTCCTGATGGACCTCCCGGCGGGCGAAGAGGAGCGCCCGGCGCTCCGCCGGTTGACACACTGGAATCACGACTGGCTGGCGGAGGTCGATCTCGCCGTCCCCCAGCGCTTCCGGTTCTCCTCCGGCGGCCTGGATCTGGACGGATGGGTGATGCTGCCCAACACGCCGCCCCCGCCGGGCGGGTACCCGGCCGTGGTCCAGGTGCACGGCGGGCCGATGGCGATGTATGCGGATACGTTCTTCCTGGAGTTTCAGCTGATTGCCGCCTCCGGCATCGCCGTCGTCTACAGCAATCCGCGCGGCAGCCGCGGCTACGGCGAGGCGTTCTGCCGGTCCATCCGCGGCGCCTGGGGCACCCTCGACTTCGAGGATGTGGAGGCGTGTGCGGACGCGGCCCTGGCGCGCTTCCCGCTGTCTCGCGAGCGCCTCGCCATCGCGGGCGGGAGCTACGGCGGCTTCATGGCGGCCTGGGCGGTTGGGCATACAAACAGGTACAAGGCGGCGGTGGTCATGCGCGCCTGCGTCAACGAGTACAGCATGTTCGGCACGTGCGACCTCGGCTACGCGGATCTCGACGACCTCGGCTGCGCCCCGTGGGAGGACCCGAACCGCTACCTGGCGATGTCGCCGCTCGCCTTCGCGGACCGCATCGAGGCCGAGGTGCTCATCCTGCACAGCGAGAACGACCTGCGCTGCCCCATCGAGCAGGCGGAGCAACTGTACACGGCACTGCGCGTGCGCGGTGTGCCGGTGGAGTTCGTCCGCTTCCCGAACGAGAGCCACGGCCTGTCGCGCAACGGCCAGCCGTGGCACCGGGTCGTGCGGTTGGAGAAGATTCAGTCCTTTTTGGAGCGGGCGCTGCAGGCCGGGGCCGAGGCGCCCGGCAACCGGTGAGGGGGGACGGGCATGGCGAGACGTTGGATCGGGGATGACGGTTGGGACCGCGGGGCGCGGGAGGCGCGTTGGCGCAGGCGGCTCGGCGCCGGCGCGGCCATCTTCGTCCTCGGGGCCGCGGCTGGGTCGGCTGGCACCGCCTGGCTGATGGCCGGCATGCGCGATCGCGCGGCCGCCCTGGGAGCGGGTGCCTCCGTGCCGTCGCCGGCACCGTCCGCGAATCAGGGGGCGCCAAGCCCCTCCGTTCCGGGCGCGGGCACGCCGGGGAGCGCCGGTCTCCCGGACACCGGCGCGGCGGGCGCGGGTGCGCCCGGCGCAGGGAACGCCCCGGGGATGGCGGGCGCCGGCTCTGCGGGCGGCGGCTCGTTGACCGGCGGGATCGACGTCGCGGCCATTTACCAGGCGGCCGCGCCCAGCGTGGCAACCATCACGGCGGTCACGCCGTCCGGGCAGAGCGATAATCCGCAGGAGGACATCGGCACCGGGTTCCTCATCGATACGAACGGGGACATCGCCACCAACGAGCACGTGGTCAGCGGCAAGAAGCAGGTGTCCGTGAAGCTCGGCGGCCAGACCTACACGGGCCAGGTCGTCGGGACGGATCCCATGGACGATCTGGCGGTGGTGCGGATCACGCCGCCGCCCGGGGTGCGCCCGCTGTCGCTCGGCAGCGCCAAGGGGCTGCAGCCGGGGGAACCGGTCGTGGCCATCGGCAACCCGTTCCAATTGACGAACAGCGTGTCGGCGGGCATTGTCAGCGGCCTGAACCGATCCATGCCGACGGAGAGCGGCCGTCTGATGAGCGGCCTGATTCAGATTGACGCCGCGCTCAACCCGGGCAATTCCGGGGGGCCGCTGTTGGACGCCAGAGGTCAGGTGATTGGCATCAACACCGCGATTGAGAGCCCGGTCGCCGGGTTCGTCGGCATCGGCTTTGCCGTGCCCATCGACCGGTTCGTGGCGCTTCTGCCCAACCTGTTGCAGGGCACCGCGGTGGACCATCCGTGGCTCGGCATTCGCGCGCTCGACATCGATCCCGCCGTCCAGCAACAGTTCAAACTCCCGGTCTCCCAGGGGGTGCTGGTCATCAGCACGGTATCGGGCGGCCCGGCGGCCAAGGCGGGCCTTCACGCCGACAGTGGCGGAGCGAACAAACCGGTCGGGGACGGGGACATCATCACGGCCATCGACGGGCATCCGGTGGCGGACGTGGCCGAGCTGACGGCCATCGTCAACCAGGACCGCGTCGGCCAGACCGTCACGCTGAGCGTCCTGCGCCGGGGCAAACCCATCTCTGTCCGGGTCACCCTCGCGCCCTGGCCCGCGGGCGGGGGCGGCTGATGCCCCACAGCATCCAGACGACGCCGGCGAGGAGCGCCGCCCCGCCGAGGCACAGCCCCAGGGAAAACGTCACGGGGCGGTAGACGAGGCGCACATCGTGCGAACCTTGGGGGACGCGGACGGCCGTCAACACCCCGCCGTATCCCGTCCCCGCCGCCTCCACCGGCGCAGGTTGGCCGTCGACGGACGCGCGCCAGTTGGGATCATACGTCTGCGCCAACACCAGCCATCCGCCCGTCTCCGCGTCCACGCGCCATTCCTGTTGATTCGCCGTCCAACGCACCGATTGCGCGGTGCCGGAGGCCGGTTGCACCCCCGACAGATCGGTGGTCATCCACGCCGGACGGGGGCTGTCCGGATTCTCCCAGACCGTCTCCCGGCTGTCCTGGTACACCGCCCGCCACGGCCGCGGACCGAGCGTTCGGTGAACCGGCAGCACCGTGTGCGCCGCCGAGCCGCTCGCGTCCACCCACCGCAGGTCCGCGATGGTGAACGATCCGCTCCATGCCTCGCTGCGGATGGTGACGCGCGTCGCCGCGTCCTGGGGCCAATCGGCGGGCAGCGTGACGTAGTAGTCCTCCGTGGGGTAGCTGTAGATCCAGTGGGTGACGGTCCGGGTGCCGGCCGTCAGCGTGATGGAGCACAGCGGGCGGCCGTCCATGACGCTGGCCGGCGCCTCCAAGTGCATCTGCAGGCCGATGGCGCCCCTGGGCACGCTCGGCAACCAGTGGGTGTACGACGTCTCGGCGCCCGGCAGGCCGAAGACCGGTTCATCTCCGGCAGGCGTGACGACGTAACGGACGTCGTACGCGTCGAGGATGGACGCGGGCTCCGTCTTGAGCACGGCGTCGGTCCAGGTGAGCGCGACCGATTGGTCGTACCACGCCGGGACGAGCGAATCGTACCCGTTGAGCGCGGGGATCGGATACGCGGCCGCCTGGTCGTAGGAGATGGACGTCTCACCGAAGGCGGCGGCGCGAGCTAGCGGATCGTCCTTCGGCAGATGGGCCTGAAGGTATTGGACGGCGCCGCTCGGGGTCTGGTAGGGTGCCTGCGCCACGAGGACGAAAGGCGACAGCAGCGCCGCCTGGCCGACGCTGGTGAGGGCGGCGACGCCCCACAGGCCCCACCCGTACAGGCGGTCCCGCTGGGCGAACACGACGCTGAAGACCACGATGGCGGCGCACAGCGCGGCGGGGTGGGTAAACGCGGCGCGCGGGGCGTGCCCCAGCGGTCCCCACAGGCGGGCGGTCGCCAGGACCGCGAAGAAGACGGCGCACCAGACGGCCACCCAGCGGCGAATGGGGGCGTCCAGGCGCGCCGCGCCCAGGCCGGCGAGGGCGCTGAGCGTGAAGTCCACGAGGCCGATGTACCGCGCCGGGATGCGGAACAGGTCAAACCCCGGGACGCGGGTCAGGACCACGTCGAGGAACCCGTAGCTGCCGAGGGCAAACACCGAGCACACCAGCGCGATCGCGGTGAGGCACCGCACCTCGGCCGACGTCCGGAACCGGGTCACGGCCGCTGCCAGGGCGAGTGCCAGGGCGACGATGCCGATGCCGCCGGTGAATTCCCAGAACAGGTTGCTGTGGTCGATGGGTAGCAGCGTGGACAAGGAGATGGGCACGCCGGTGTCGCCGCCGCCGATGGCAAACGGGCTGAGAAATTGCAGCCAGGCGCTCGGCGGCATGGACCCTTCGAGCAAGAAGCCGGCGGCCGGGTGCTGGCGGTCGGAGTAGGCGACCAAATCTGCGGTCGGCAGCCACTGGGGCGCCGCGAGGAGCAGGCCGAATGCCACCGACCCGGCGATGGCGCCCAGGCGGCGCCACGGCACGGATCGCCGAGTTTCGACGGCGCACAGCAGGAGATAGAGGGTCAGGTAGAGAAACGTGTAAAACGTGACCTGGGGATGGCCGGCGTACACCATCAGCGCGAGGGTGCCGGCCAACACGCCGGCATACCGGCGCCCCGGGGATTTGCGCCGCCCGGCGGAGGGAGCAGGGTGGCCATGCCCCGGGGACCGGAGCGCCTCGGGGGAGCGGAGCAGGCCGCGCGCGGCCCAGGCGATCCAGGGCAGCCAGCTCATGGCATCGAACATCTGGGTGTGCACCTGGTGGCCGATGAAAAAGCCGCTCGCGGTGAAGGCGATGGCGCCCGCCGCGGCCCCGCGCCGGCTGTTGCAGATGGACCACACGAAGAGGTACATACCGGTGGCGGCGACGAGTTCGTGAAAGAGATAGGAGAGCTTCATCGCCAGGGCGACGGGGGCAAGCAGGAAGAGCGCATTGGGCAGGTACAGAGGCCCCGACTGCCCGGCGGCGAGAAACGGCTGCCCGCCGAAGCTGAACGGATTCCACAGGGGCCACTGGCCGTGGTGATAGAACCAGGCCAGCAGCGCGCGTTGCGGGGCGTTGAGCCGGGACAGATCGTCGTAGCCCATGGCGTCGGACGACGCCCAACTGGGATAGGCCACCATCGCCAACACCCATACCACAGCCAGAGCGGCGGCGTGCCGGGCCCAGCGGTTCAGGTGGCCCGCGAAGCGCCCTTCGCCGGCGGGATGGGATGGAAGATGGTGTCGGTCAGGATACCAGCGTGCCAATCGTGCCCCTCCGTGATCCCTCGCGTGGTTTCAGGTAGACGGATTGGACGACAGGGTCCGGTTTCCCTGCGCGGGTTCCGGCCCCTGTGACCGGGGAGTGTCGCCATGGGGTGCTGCTTCAATGTCAATTGTCAGGAACCTTTTTGCGCGTACGGATGCTTTCGTGAACACGCGGCCATGGTTCGCCACCTAGTCTACCACATCACCCGGGACGCGAACGACGTGGAAGACTTGACGCAGGAGATCATGCTGAAGGTGTACCGGTCGTTGGACGGCTACCGCGGAGGCAGCTTTCGCGCTTATGTGGCGCGCATCGCGCGGAACCATTGTTACGACGTGTTGCGCCGCCGCCAAACGGGCGAGCTGCCGCTGGCCGACGAGATGCTGGCCACCGTGGCGCCAGGCCCGGAGGAGCTGGTGGTTCAGCGGGAGGCGGTATGGGAGGTGGCGCAGGCGATCAACCAACTGCACCCGCTGGACCGCGAGATCCTCCTGTTGCGCCATGTGCACCAATTCAGTTACGACGAAATTGCCGCGGCGGTCAACATGCGTCCGGGCGCCGTCCGCACGCGGGTGGCGCGGGCCCGGCGCAAACTCGTGGACCTTGTCAACGGGAGGGAAATGCGTGAGGCACCTGAGTTGGGATGAAGTGTGGGAGTGGGCGCAGGGTGCGGAACTGCCTGCCGCCAAGCGATCGCATGCCCATGGGTGTCCCGTTTGCGCCGAACGGGTTCGCCGATGTGAGGAATTGCATCGGGCATTGGTCTGCACGCTGACGGCAGGGGTGGGGGTGACGGCCGGCGACGACGACGCCCTGTTGGCCTTCCTGCGCCAGGAGGCCGGACCACTGCTCGTTTCGGCTCAGGCGGCGGGTTTCGCGGCCCGGGCCGCGGACGGGTCTGCGAGCTTGCTTGCGGGGGCATCCGCGGACCCGGTCGAGGACGCATCTGCGGGCTCGGGTGCGGGTTCGTCTGCGGGCCCCGTCGCCGGCAGATCTGCAGGCTTGGTCTCCGGTGTATCGGCAGGCCAGGTCTCCGGTGTATCGGCAGGCCAGGTCTCCGGTGTATCTGCAGGCCCGGTTGCGAGCCCGTCTGCCAGTGGGGTCGCGGGTTCATCGGCGGGATCGCGGCCAGGTCGTGCGAACCGTACCCGCCGACGCTGGATCCGCGCTGCCATTGGCATCGGGGCCGCCGCGTGCGCCGCCGCGGGGGTGTCCTGGCCCAGTCTGGAGGCGCGGTGGGTGCATGGGGTGGACGATGCCGGCTCGGCGGTGGCGGTGGCCACGGCGGGCAGGGAGGGCTCCGCCGTCGGTGGCGCCTCGGACGTGTCGTCTTCCACAACCGGGTCGGCTGCCACGGGCGATGCCGAGGGTACCGCCGGCGGGCGACACGCGGCCGGGCGTTCCGGGCAGGGCACATCCGCCGGCAGCACCGCCCTCGCGGCCGCGGATGGAACCGGGGGTGTCGGCAGGACCGCGGGGACCTTGGGCGCCGCTGCCCCTGCGGACCGCATCGCGGGTGCGTCCGGCTCCGCCGGCGGCGTCACCCGTCAGGCCACGCAGTCGGCGGCCAACGACGGGAGCGCGGGGAGCGCGTCGTGGGTGCAGACGGCGGGACCGATGGAGGAGGCGCCGTCCAGCACGGGGGCACCCACGGCGTCGTCGAACGGCCCGCGGGCAGGGGGCGCTTCCACCACGGCCACCAAGGCCGTGCAAAATGGCGGGCCGGTGCGGGTTCAGGGGCGCGTTCAGGTACGGGCCTCCGACGGGCGGCTTCTCTCCGGCGCGACGGTGACCTTTTCGGCCGGCGGCCGGGTCTTGGCCACCGCCCGAACCTCGGGAGACGGATGGACACCGGTGCTGTCGTTCGTGGCGCCGGCCGATCCGATGTTGTCTTCGTCCACGCCGTCGACCTCCGGGGCACCGGGGGTGGCGGTGGTGACCGTCGAATGCCCCGGATACCGCCCTGCCGTCGTTTACGAGGTCGGGTTGGCGGACGGGGCCTGGATGGCTCCGGTCGTGACGTTGGAGCCGATCCCATCGGCCACCCCGAACCCCGTGCGGCCGAACCCGATCCCGGTCACATCCTCCTCCGCGACATTTCAAGCCTAGCGAGTCCTGTGCCGGTTGTGCGTGTGACGGTCGAAGGTCCATCCACGGGGCCGGGGGTGTCCCTGCTCCCGGCTCTCGACGGTCAGCCCGTGATGCTAGTGTTCTCGGCGTCCGCTGGCTTTCGGGTGATACACGTACGGCTTGCGCCGCCGCCGTCCTGCGTAGGATTGGTGGAACATCTTGAGGAGCGCCCGTTTTTCGAGCCGTGAGACGTACGATCTGGAGATGCCGAGCATGTCTGCGACTTCGTTCTGTGTCCACTCCTGCCCGTCGACCAGGCCGAAACGCAGCTCGATGACGCGGCGCTCCCGTTCGTCCAAGGTGTCCATCAGCTTCAGGACATACCGGATCTCCATCCGCTTGCTGACCTCTTCCTCGGTATCGTCCGCGTCGGTGCCGAGCACATCGCCAATCGTGATTTCGTTACCTTCTTTATCCATTCCAATCGGACTGTTGAGGGACACATCCTTGCGCGTCTTCTTCAAGGCCCTCAACTGCATCAAGATCTCGTTCTGAATGCACCGTGCCGCGTACGTGGCGAACTTGGTACCTTTGTCCGGCTGAAAGGTCTCGACGGCCTTGATGAGGCCTACCGTGCCGATGGAGATGAGATCGTCGTGATCGATCCCGGATGAGTCGAACTTCTTCGCCACGTGGGCGACCAGCCTGAGATTGTGTTCGATGAGCTCCTGGTAGGCGGCGCGATCGCCCTTCAGCCATCGTTCAAAGCACTTGCGTTCCTGCTCTTTGTCCAACGGTTGGGGGAAGGACTGGTGCATGTAACCGGTCACCAGGGTGATGTCCCGGAGGACGGACGCCATGGCCATGGTGAGAGACAACACTGCCGCTGCACCTCCGAACCGTGGAAAATGCACAGCATGTTGCAGCGTATGCGGGCGAATGGGATGTGTGCGGGCGGATGAAGGGGGATCTTTATTTGTTGCGCCGGGCTCGACTTAACGCCGAAACGGTTTTTATGCCCTCCCATGGTCGTTTCGATAACGATAAAAGATTCGTTACGGCCATGGCGAGGTCGCACCTGCCGGAATTGGATACGGATGCGTGATCGCGGCCACTTGACGGAACATCACCAACCGTCGTACAATGACCGCATAAATTTTACATAACACATAGGTTTTATATACTTTTAAGACGCCATGTGGTCCATGTCCATGACGGAGGTGGACGCATGGCGATCCGCCTGGAGGAGGTGGTATAGCACCTGGGGACATGTTCATCACATGCGGCCGATCGGATCTCCGAAGGCCCTGTCACGGCGCCAATCACGCCGATGACAGGGCCCGTTTGATTTCCGGACCGGCGCGAGAACGGACGGGATCTAGCTCCCGCGGGGGAGCGCGTTGCTTTGTCTGGAAGAAAGGAGAGAAGCATGAGATTTTCCTTATTCTACAACTGCGACATCACACCCGGCACGTCGGTGCCCGAACTCTACCAAGAAATTGTGGCGCAGACAGTCCTGGCGGATCAGCTCGGCTTCGACGCCGTGTACCTCGCGGAACATCACTTTGAAGTGTACGGACGGCAACCCGCGCCTCTCATCACCTTGGCCCGCATCAGCGGGTTGACCCAGCGGATTGCTCTGGGCACCGCCGTCGTCGAGGCGCCCTACTATCATCCGGTGCGCCTGGCTGAGGACGCGGCCTTGCTGGATGTCTTGTCCGGGGGCAGGGTGAGGCTCGGCATCGGCTCCGGCAGCCGGAACAAGACGGCCGAGTTCACAAAGTTTGGCATTCCGGTGGAAGAGAAGACAGGGCGGACGTTGGAGACCATTGAGATTCTGCGACAGGCGTTTGACACCGGTGTCATCGATTTTGACGGCGACTTTTACCGGTTCACGGACGTGGAGATTTGTCCTCGTCCACGCAACAGGGCCAACGACCTCATCTGGTTGGCAGCCAGCGATTCGACCGTCGAGCTTGCAGGGACCTGCGGATTTCCCTTGCTCATTCCTCGAGTGGGGACGTCTGATCGCCACCGGGAGTGGATCCATCGCTACCGGGCGGCCTTGCAGGACCGGCCTGGGTGGGTCGCCCAATTGAGGTTTGTCTACGTGGCGGAGACCACCCGGGAGGCGCAGGAGAGGACCAAACGAACGTTCGCCCGTTATGCGGAGTACGAGTGTGGGGTCACCTGGGATGGCCGCACGGGGACGCGTGAGTACAGGGACCTCATGCAGCAGATGAACATGGTCATCGGGTCTCCGGACGAAGTGGTCGCTCAGTTGAACGCGTGGCGCGACGAGTTCGGGTTCGACGAGATCATCTGTCAGGTTCATGCAGCGGGAAGCGATCATGCGGCTTCACTCGAGGCCATTGAGCTGCTCGCGCGCGAGGTGATGCCTCACTTCCTGCCGCAAACAGCGGCGGAGACAAAGGGGACATGAGCAAGACGAGCGGCGGGATGTTTAAGTGCCGCGACGACCCACCGATGACCATGGCGGTGTCGTGGAGGACGATTGGAAATGGAGGCCTGTTCGGCGATGCATGCTCTGCGCAAGACTTCTTGGTTCATTCGGCTGCTGTTCCTGGCCGTGGGGATGTTGTCCGTCGTCGCGTTGTTGGCTTCTTGCGGTGGCCGTGGTTCACCTGCACCGACGGCTTCATCGACATCGGAGGGCGGCAAGAATCCATCGACGGTTCGAATTGGCTTTCAACCCCCTTACATTCCTGTCATCGCGATGAAAAATCAAAAGCTGTTGGAAAAGACGTTCGGGGATTCATCTCCCGCGATTGAGTACAAGGAGTTTTTGTCTCTCACGCCCATCGCGGAGGCGGTCTCCAGCGGCGCACTCGATCTGGCGATAGGCGGTACTCCGGTGACCGCGATCGCCGCAGGTGCACCCATCCGCATTTTGGCCTTGACCGAACGAAGCCCGAAAACCCACGCCATTCTCGTGCGGCCCAATTCTCCCATCAAAAGTGTTGCCGATTTGAAAGGGAAGAAGATCGCCACGCCGATGGGGAAGGCATACTTCTTTCCACAAAAAGTGCTTCAGAGTGCCCACATCAAAGACTCCGAAGTCAAGTGGGTTCAACTGGAGAATGACGTAGGCCGCTCCGCGCTCCTCAGTGGATCGGTTGACGCCTGGGTGACATGGGACCCTTTTTACGCCAGCGCTGAATTGAACAAAGAGGCCGTGCCTCTGGTGGATGGAAACCATTATTTTCAAAACTATGTCGTCTTGTTCGGGAATGCCGACTTCGTCGAAGCCCATCCGGACATCGTGACTCGGTTTATCCAAGCGTACCAGCAGGCCCTTGATTGGGTGCAATCGCATCACGCCGACGCGGTGCAGCTCTTTGCGTCCGAAAACAAGGTGAGCCAGGAGGTCGCGGAATTGACGATGAGCCGGCGGAATTATCTTCTCGCTCCTCCGGATCTCAAGGAGTATCTGAACGAATGCACGGAGCAAGGAAAGTTCTTTCTCGAGATTGGCGTGACGAAGCAGGAGCCTGATTGGAAGACGGTGATTGTGCCTCAGATTGCAAAATCGGTGCTCAACCACTGACATGACTATGCGAGCGTTGAGGAGGTATCGGCTGATGACCATCACTCATGTGGACCACGTGCTCATTGCCGTTGAGGATCTGGATGTCGCTGCTGCACAGTATCGGAAACTGGGATTCCACGTTACGGCCGGAGGAACGCATCCGGGGCGAGGGACGGCGAACCGACTCGTGGTGCTGGATGACGGGTATTTGGAGCTGATTGCCGTACAGGATCGGACGGTGGCATGGCCGGAACTGGTTCGGCATCTGGAACGGTATGGTCCTGGTCTGTTCACGTTTGCTCTGGCCAGCGACGACCTGGATGCAGACGCCGCCCGGTTTCGGTCGCGTACGGCAGCCGCCGTCACGACGCTCCAGGCGGAGGACCCCCAGGAGGGCGCACTGGTTACGCTTGGCGGCAAGCGTCGGGGATGGCGGAGTTTCCGTGTGTCTGGTGGCGGGGGCGTCAACCCGTTCTTGATTCAGCATGACAGCACCGGTGAAGAGAAGCGGCGCCGGTTGTTCGGTGACGAGACACCGGAACCGCATCCGCTGGGTTACCGGCGACTGGAGCGTATTGAGGTGGTCTTCCCGTCGCTTGAGGACGGAGAGGCCTACTTCCGTGACGGCTATGGACTCACTCGCGCCGGGGAGCCCTCTGTGTGCCCCAGCCGCCTGGGAGACCGGGTTTTCTTTCCCCTTTCGCATGGCGATATCGAGGTCATTGCCCCGAATTCCCCAAGCAGCCCGTTGAATGACTTCGTGCTGCAGCGTGGATACGGGGTACGCGGAATCGTCCTCTCGGTCCCCGACCTCGAGGTGGCCGCTTCGGATTTGATTCGGCAGGGGATTCGCTTCACACGTTCACAAGTGTCGGGAGCCATCCAAATTGACCCGTCCGATGCCTTGGGGGCAAGGTTGGTTCTCGTGAGCGGTTAATATTGGTTCACGTGGCCTTGGCGCAACGGCTCGTGCCATCCCCCTCCCCGGACTCGCCTCGGAGGGTTATCCTGGAGATCGGCAAGTCCATCTGCGGGAGGGAACCCGAATTGGCCTTGAACGGTTGGCTGTTGGCCGTGGTGTGGTCCATTTTGGCGGCGATCACGCTGCCGGGCTTACTCCGCGTGCCGCGCCTGTCGCGGGTGGGCGAAGCGGTCGGGGCGGGTCGGAGTGAGCATCCCAATAACGGGACCGGTCGGCGCGAGCCATCCACGGCGGCGCCTGGCCGGGTGTCCGTGGTGATTGCCGCCCGGGACGAGGGCAGTGCACTGGCGGACACGCTGGCGGCGCTGACGGCGCAGACGCTGGCGGATGTGGAGATCATCGTGGTGGACGACCGGTCCCAGGACGACACCTGGACCGTCATCTCCCGGTTTGCTGCAGCCGATCCGCGCGTTCGCGGCATCCGAGTGACCGAATTGCCGGAGGGATGGATTGGCAAGAACCACGCCCTGTACCGGGGAGCGCTGGCGGCGACGGGGGCGTGGCTGGTGTTCATGGACGCGGATGTGCGCCTGCATCCCCGCACCCTGGAGGAGACCGCCGCATTCTCGCTTCGGCAGGGATTTCAGCACGTCACCGCGATCCCGAGGTTAAAGGCGGGATCGACCCCCCTCGCGACGTTGATGTTGGTGTTCGCGCTCAACCTGGTGATGTTCCTGCGCCCCCAGAACGCGTGCCGGGGGCGGTGGGGGGTGGCCGGAATCGGGGCGTTTCAGTGGGTGGATCGATCCCGCTACCTGGCGTCCGGAGGCCACGCGGCCATCCGCATGCGGCCGGACGACGACGCCGCGCTGGGCCGGCTGCTCAAGCGGTCCGGGTGCCGGCAGTGCCTGGTGCGGGCCGGGGACCGCGTGTCCTTAGCGTGGTACGAGCGGACGTGGGAGATGATTGAGGGCCTGGAAAAAAGTCCAATTGCCGCCTTTAGGTACCGTCCGTGGGCGCTGGCCGCGGTGATGCCGCTGCTGTTGGCGCTGTACGAGGGGCCCGTGATCGGCACCGTCACCGGCGGCCACGCCGCTTGGGGATATGGAGTCGCTTGGGCGGTCGTGACCGGGTTGTGTGCGGTGGTCGCGCGCGGGCTGTTCGCAGGCGCGGTGGACGACGTGCCTGCAGACACCGCGGGGATGCCCGCGGGCGGGGCGAAAGAGACACGCGAAGGCGCTGCGGATAGGCCGGCGGGCGGGGCGGCGCAGACGACCGCAGGTGGGAAGGCGCGGCGCAGCCGGACGCGGTGGCGTGCGGCCGCAGCCGTTCTGTTGTGGCCGGTGGGCGCGGCGCTGTTGGCGTTCGCCTACCTGAGGGCCGCCTGGAAGGTGTGGCGACACGGGGGCCTGATGTGGCGGGGGACGCTCTATCCGCTGGAGGTCCTGCGCAGAGAGGGACGCTGGCCCACCGGAGCGCCGGGGGCTCGGCGGTGACTCGCGAGACCGGGCACGGCAATGACCCGTGAGACCAGGCGCGCACCACGACAGGTATGGCCACAGATTTGCCGCAATGACGCTGTGTCCGCGGTCATTCGGATGCACCGGCAGAACGGGGCATCGCAGGGCGTCCTCCAGGCGCCCGGTCCGGTAACCGTGGATGAGTTCCGCCTCGCGGCCGGCGAACCAGGTGTCCGCGGGAGCCACGGGAACCGCTGCGCGTCTGGCGACGGCGCGCGTGGCGTCGTTCAGTCCGGCCATGGCCTGGACAGCCAGGGGGCTGTTGGGGAAGGGATTGTACTGGGCGCAAACCACCAGCCGGGCTCGGGTGACGGAGCCGAGGAACCGGAGCAGACCGGCGAGATGGGCCTGATGGCTGCGGATGGCGGCGGTTACCAGGGCGGCCGCGTCCCTGCGCGGGCCTTCGAGCAACCGGAGGCCCGCCTGGGCCAGGTTGTCGCCTCCAATCCAGACGATGATGGCGGTCGCCCTGGCGAGGGGACCGATGTCGTTCGCGCGGACGGCCATGTCGAGCGCAGCGGTGGTCCACCAGGGACGGGCGAGGATGTGCAGACAGGCGTTCTGAGGGACGGCGCGCGCGGCGCTGCGGCGCAGGATCTGTGCCGGATACGCCCGCCACGGCGCGCTCGCCCCGGAACCGGCGGTGATGGAGTCGCCGAGGGCGGTGTACCACATGTACGTCATCTCCCGGGAAGCTGAGATCACGACCTGCCAGCAGGTCGAGCGCCACCTGCGGCCTCTCGAATCCCATGCAATGTCTGTATGGCAGTCGAGAGGCGCACCGTTTGGCCGTTGCGACCCGCGGCCTTTCGATGCAGCCTCTTGAATCTCATGGTATCTCTATGTGCGCCTGGGTGCCTGGGACACGGTTCATACCCAATCTGGACGGGATACGGGTAACCGCCGGCCAGCCGACCCTCTTTGCAGCGATGTATCCTGTCGTCCGGCATGAGGGGACGGCGTGACGGGACGGGGGTCTTCGTTCCTTCCCTCTTCCTGGAGGATGCGGGGGCGCCGGTGTCGAAGTGGGAGGTGGGAACCGACGCCGATGCGAAGGAGGAGACAGACATGGCAGAACCAGAGCGGCCGGCGGTGGTCGAGGACTACCACGGCACGCCGGTGGCGGACCCGTTTCGTTGGCTGGAGGACCTGACGAGCCCCGCCGTGCAGGCGTTCGTCGCCGAGCAAAACGAACGCACGCGGGCGTACCTGGACGGGACCGGGCTGCGGCCCGCCGTTCGGGCGCGCCTCGGCGAACTGTGGAACTTCCCGCGGTATTTCGCGCCCAAACGAAAGGCCGGGCGCATGTTTTACCTGGAGCACGACGGGATGCAGAACCAAGCTGTGTACTGGGTGCAGGAGGCGGATGGGACGGCGCGGGTCTTGATAGATCCAAACCCGCTCAGCGAGGACGGCACGGTCGCTCTGATGACCACCGCCGTCAGCCCGGACGGGGCGCGGGTGGCCTACACGTTGTCGGAGAGCGGCAGCGACTGGCAGACCATCCGGGTGCGCCGCGTCGCCGATGGTTTGGACGATTCCGATGAGGTCCGCTGGTGCAAATTCACGAACATCGCCTGGCATCCGGATGGCAGCGGATTTTTCTACACCCGGTTCCCGGAGCCGGGGACGGTGGCGCCGGTGGAGGAAAGCCGCCATGCGCGCGTGTGTTTCCACCGGTTAGGGACCCCTCAATCGGACGATCCGGTGGTGTACCAGCCGTCTGATCCAGAGCTGGTTCCGCACGTGTCCGTCACCGAGGACGGCCGGTACCTGTGCCTGTCGCTGACGCGCGGCACGGACAAGCGCAACGGGTTTTTGTCGCGGCCCTTGGCGTACGACGCACAGGCGTCGCAGCACGCGGGCGATCCCGCCGCAGAGGCGGGGCCGGGGGTGGTCCGGGACCAAGGGTTCACCGTGTGGTTCCCGCCCGAGCGGGCGGCGTACGACCTGTTGGGCAACGCCGGCAGCGTGTTTTACTTCATCACCACCGAAGATGCCCCGAAGGGGCGCGTGATTGCCCTCGATGTGTCGACCCATGGGCAGCCGCCATGGGAGGTGGTGCCCGAGGGGGAGGACGCCCTGTCCTTTGGGCGTCTGGTGAACGGAGCGCTGGCGCTGGTGTATCTGCACAACGCTCACCACCGGTTGGTGTTGTTCAGCTTGGATGGACGGCGGCTCGATGAACCGGCGTTGCCGGCCATCGGATCCATCCCGGCCATCACCGGCGGGCCCGCCGACGGCGAGATGTTCGTCGAATTCACGTCGTACTTGCATCCGCCCCAGGTGTGGCGGTACGATTTCGCGTCGCGGCGCCTCGCTCCTTACCGGGTGCCGGAGATCCCGTTCGATCCGGCGGCGTACGAGACCGAACAGGTGTGGTTCTCGTCATCGGATGGCACCTCGGTGCCGATGTTCCTCACGCACCGGCGCGGGCTTGCCCGCGACGGAGAGCGGCCGGTGCTGATGTACGGGTACGGCGGGTTCAACCTGGCGCAGACGCCGCAGTTCTATCCCGCGCACCTGATGCTCCTGGAGCGGGGCGGGGTGTTCGCGGTGGTGTCCCTGCGCGGGGGCAGCGAATTCGGCGAGGCATGGCACCAGGCGGGGATGCTCGATCGCAAGCAGAACGTGTTCGACGATTTCCATGCGGCCGGGCGCTGGCTGATCGATGCCGGGTACACCCGTCCGAAACGGCTCGCCATCATGGGGCGCAGCAACGGCGGTCTGCTGGTGGCTGCCACCATGCTGCAGCGGCCGGAGCAGTACGGGGCCGTGGTGTGCCAGGTCCCGGTCATCGACATGCTGCGCTACCACCGGTTCACCGTCGGCCGGTTCTGGGTGCCGGAGTACGGCAACGCGGAGGAGAACCCGGATCACTTCCGGTTCCTGTACGCCTATTCACCGCTGCACAACGTGCGCTACGGACGCGTCTACCCGCCCATCCTCATCACCACGGGCGACCGGGATGACCGCGTCGCTCCGCTGCACGCCTACAAATTTGCGGCGACCCTGCAGGCGGCTTCGCCGGGGGTGAATCCCGTCTTGCTGCGGGTGGATGAACGGGCGGGCCACGGTCTCGGCAAGCCGACGGCGAAGCTGCTCGACGAGTGGGCGGACATGTATACATTTTTGTTCCACGCTTTGGCCATCCCAGTGGAAGAAGGCCAGCACACGGAGTGAAGTTGCGCATGGAAGGAGGAGTTCCGTTGTCTGAACGTACGAGCCGGGAATGGGGCGACCGCCTGCCGCCGGGGCAGATCTTGACGGAAAAGTGGCCGGTGCTGCATGCGGGTACGGTGCCGCACGTGGACCTCGATACCTGGGATTTCCGCATCTTTGGCTTGGTCGAGGAGGAGCGGGTGCTGACCTGGCCCGAGTTTCTCGCGCTGCCCAAGTACGAATACACCAGTGACATCCACTGCGTCACCACCTGGTCGAGATTTGACAACCACTGGGAGGGCGTGTCCTTCCGCGACGTGATGAACTTGTTCCGTGTGCGCCCGGAGGCCAAGTACGTGTTGGTCCACGCGGAGCAGGGCTACACCACGAACCTGCCGTTGGAGGACCTGCTGCAGGACGGGGTGATGTTCGCCTACCGGCACGACGGCCGCGACCTCACGCCGGAGCACGGTTGGCCGCTGCGCCTGGTGGTGCCGCACCTGTACTTTTGGAAGAGCGCCAAGTGGGTGCGGGGGATTGAGTTCCTGGCCGAGGACCGGCCCGGCTTCTGGGAGCAGTACGGGTATCACCTGTACGGCGACCCGTGGCAGGAACAGCGCTACCGGGACGATCCGGAGTGGCTCGGCGCGGGCCGGACGACGGACGACTATTACCGGACCATCAGGTCGCGCGTCCGGCGCGCGATGCAGGAACGGGGTACGACCACAGATCGCTAGCCAACCGCGTGTTCGGGAAGATGGCGCGCGCCTCCGCCAGGAGGCGGTCGGCGCCATCGCCGCTGTAACGGGCGCTGATGTGGGTGAGAATGAGCGCCTTCGCGCCCGCGTCGTGCGCGGTCCGGGCAGCGTCGGCCGCCGTGCTGTGGCCGTAGGCCGGGGCGAGCGCTGACCTGTCGGCCGCGAACGTGGCCTCGTGCACCAACACGTCGGCGCCGGACGCCAGTTCCACCGCCGCCTGGCAGGGCCGGGTGTCGCCGAGGATGGCCACGACGCGCCCGGGGACGGGCGGGGCGAGGACTTCGTCCGGGTGGAGGGTGCTTCCGTCGGGCAGCGGGATGGACTGGCCCTGTTTGAGCCGGCCGTAGAGGGGGCCGGGCGGCACGCCGAGGGTGGCCAGGCGGTCGGTCAGGAGCCGTCCCGGCCGGTCGCGCTCCACCACCCGGTATCCCAGCGTCGGGATGGTGTGCTCCAACCAGTCGGCGTGCACCTGAAACCGCTCGTCGGCATGAACGATGCCGGGAGATTCAATCTCCACGATCCCGAGCGGATAGGTGAGATGGGTCTGGCTGACCTCGAGGCTCGTCTCCAGGTAACGGCGGGTACCTGGCGGGCCGTATACCGTCAGCGGCGTGTCCGCGGCCTGAAAGGAGCGGGTGCCGAGCAGGCCGGGCAGCCCAAACAGGTGGTCGCCGTGCATGTGGGTGAGAAACACCCGTTCCACCTGGCGGGCCCGTACCCGCGGGCCGGCCGCGGCGGGGGCGCGCAGCAGTTGGTGCTGCGTGCCCTCGCCGCAGTCGAACAGCCAGACGGCACCGCGTTCGGGCCACAGGGCGATGGCGATGGCGGTGACGTTGCGCGCCGTCGTCGGGACGCCGGCGCCGGTGCCGAGGAAAACCAGTTCCACGCAGACTCCCTCCTGGACCAGGGTGTCGGGGCGGCGCGTCAACAGCAGTAGTGGCGGCGGCTTTTGCGCTTGCGCTCGGCGGCCTCCGGGAAGTCGTCCGGATGGTCCTCGCCGGCTGCCATCATGAGCCGGCCGCGCTCCGGGTTCACGGTGCCGGCGGCCCCTTTGATGTCCGGCGAGCCGGGGACGCGGTGGACGTTCTCGAACGTGCCGAACACCACCGGCTTGCCGTCCTCCACCATCTGGCGGCCTTTGGCGAACACGTGCCGGATCTCGAACCGGTCGTTGGTCAGGATCAGGTCGGCCGCCAGGCCTTCGCGGATGCGCCCCTTATGCCCCAATTTGAGCACCCGTGCGACATTGCGGGTGACCATGCTGACGGCGACGTCGACGGGGACCTCCTCCTGCACGATGGCGTCCCGGGTCTCCTCCCAGAGGGTCGCGATGGACCCGATGCCCATGGCCACCAGTCTCCCGCGGTCGTCGAAGATGGGGGAACTGCCGTTGCTGTCGGAGCTCATGGTGATGAGGCGGGGATGGACTCCCGCGTCCAGCAACCGCCGGATGGCCTGGGACGGCTTGACGGAGACGTGATCGTGGGCGTCAGGACGGATGCCGGAGGTGACGTCGACAAAGCCGCCCTCCTTGCCGTAGCGGATGGCGTGCTGCAGGAGGTCCGGATTGCGGTTCAGGTGGGTGGGCGTGAACATCTCCCGCGGCAGTTCCGTGCGCCGCAACAGATGGAACAGAACGGAGAGGCCGGCGTCGTCGTCGCCCACGTGCAGGTGCAATACGCCCGCCTTGCCGGCCAACAGGCCCCCGACGCGCGCTTCGCTGGCCAGCTCGGCCAACTCCTGCTCACTGGGATGGCTGGAGCGGGAGTCCGAGATGGCGATTTCGCCCACGCCGATGACCTTGTCCACCATTACGATGTCCCCGCGCGGCGTGCCGGTGATGGTACGCGTCGGGACTTGGTAGGCGCCGCAGTAGATGTAGGTGGTCACGCCCTCAAGCGCCAACCCGTTGGCTTTCGCAAGCAGCTCCCGCGTGTGGCGTGTGATGCCGTCGGTACCGAGGACGCCGACGAGCGTCGTGACCCCGGCGGTGGTGATGTGGCTCAGCGAGATCTCGGGCGTCCGGTAGTGGAAGCCGCCTTCGCCTCCGCCTCCCGCCATGTGGACGTGTTGATCGATCAGCCCGGGGAACATCATCAGGCCGCGTGCGTCCACCTCTCGCACCAGGGGCACGGTGCCGTGGAAGGACAGGTCCTCCCCGATGGCGAGGATCTGGTCGCGGCACAGGAGAACGTCCTTCTCGCCGAGCGGATCGGGTGCATACACACGGGCCTTTTTGATCAGGGTGAGCGGTGCCTCCATCCGCCTGCCTCCTCCGACATCCGGCGCCCCTGCCGTGCGCCGGCGTGTCCGGCGGCAGGAAACGCTGCCAGCCGGGTCCAGACGTAGTGTTGCCCGGCGGTGCGAAAGGATTCCCGCGGCGCCCATTTGCCCGGCGTTTCATCGCCGGCAGAAGCGTTGACACGAGCTGCCATGCGCTGTGTGCCCGCTGCTGAGGGGGAAAAAGCAGACCGCCCGCACCGTGGCGGTGGGGCGGTCCGTTGCCTTCACAGCGATCACTTGACGGCCGCTTCATAGCGCTTGCCGACCTCGGCCCAGTTGACGACGTTCCACCAAGCGGCGATGTAGTCCGGGCGCTTATTCTGGTACTTGAGGTAGTACGCGTGCTCCCACACATCCAGCCCCAGGATGGGCGTCTTGCCCTCCATCAGCGGGCTGTCCTGGTTCGGGGTGCTGGTGATGGCCAGCTTGCCGTTGTCGACGACCAGCCACGCCCAACCGCTGCCGAACCGGCCCGCCGCGGCTTTGGAGAACTCATCCTTGAACTTCTCGAAGCTGCCGAACGTACTGTTGATGGCGTCCGCCAGGGCGCCCGTCGGCTGTCCGCCGCCGTTCGGGCTCATGATCTCCCAGAACAGGCTGTGATTGGCGTGCCCGCCACCATTGTTGCGCACCGCGGTGCGAATGGACTCGGGCACGCTGTTGATGTTGCGGAGCAGCTCGTCCAACGATTTCGCCTGAAGATCCGGGTGACCTTCGAGCGCAGCGTTCAGGTTGTTCACATATGTGCCGTGGTGACGGTCATGGTGGATGCGCATCGTCTGCTCGTCGATGTGCGGCTCCAGCGCGTTGTAATCGTAAGGAAGCGGTGGGAGTTCGTGCGCCATCAGCGGATCCCTCCTATGTAATCGTAGGATTGGGTAACACATCCTCATCTTAACGCAATCGATCCGCAATTGCCAGCACGCCTGGAAAAGGGTTTCATCCACGGTGGTCGGCACCGATGGCTTCCCGGATATGGGTAAATCCGTCGCGGGCGAGGCGCTCCGCAAGGCCGTCGACCATCTCCCGCACCAACCGGGGGCCTCGGTAGATGAATCCGGTGTACACCTGCACCAGACTGGCCCCGGCTCGGATCTTCTCATACGCGTCGTCCGCGGACATCACGCCGCCGCTGCCGATGATGGGCAGCCGTCCGCCGGTGGCCCGGTACAGCAGCCGGACGACTTCGGTCGCGCGTTGCCGCAGAGGGCGGCCGCTGAGACCGCCTGTCTCCTGCACGCCGGGCGTGGTGAGCGCGGGCCGGGTGATGGTGGTGTTGGTCGCAATCAGGCCGTCGACACCCGCCTGTTCCAGCGCGATGGCCAGGTCCTCCAGGTCGGCGTCCGCGAGATCCGGGGAGAGTTTGACCAGCAGCGGCGGCCGGCGATCCGCTAGGGCGAACCGGTCACGCGCCGCAGACACCGCCTGCACCAACGGCAGCAGATGCTCCTGGGTCTGCAGGTCGCGCAGGCCAGGGGTGTTCGGCGAACTGACGTTGATGACGAGATAGTCGGCCAAGGGCGCAAACACCTGTACGAGCGCCAGGTAATCGTCTTGCGCGCGCTCGTTCGGCGTCACCTTGTTCTTGCCCAGATTGACCCCGATGACGCCCATGCCTCTCCAACGCCGCACCCGGCCGGCCACCGCGACGGCGCCGTCGTTGTTGAATCCCATCCGGTTGATGAGGGCCTCGTCGGCCGGCAACCGGAACAGGCGTGGTTTTGGATTGCCTGGCTGCGGACGGGGGGTCACGGTGCCGACCTCAACGAACGAGAATCCGCACCGGAACAGGGCGGCGACGGCGATGGCGTTCTTGTCCAGACCGGCGGCGAGACCGACGGGATGGGCGAAGGCGCGGCCCCACAAGGACTGACGGAGCGACGGGTGTTCTCGCACGTTGCCTGCCGCCAGGCCCGCCGCCGACGGGACGCGGGAGACCGCGGCCAGGGTGAGGTGGTGTGCGGCTTCGGGATCGATCCGAAAGAGAATGGGGCGCAAGAGGCGGTACACGAGCATTCCTCCGATCCTGCCGCGGGCCCGGCCGGCCCGCGGTGCTTCCTCTGGGAGTGTACCAGCTTGACCCGGAGGAGGAAAGAGAAGGCGGAGATCCGCACCGTTTTGAGAAAAATCTTATATGAATTAAAGTTTGACTTATTGGAATCATGTCATACAATAAATTTAACCCGCTTTGGGGCCGTCTGGATTTCCAAATGGAAAGGAGAGCAGCGTATGGATGATAGGTTCAAGAAGAAGCTGACCCTGCTCGACCTGACGTTTCTCGGGCTTGGGTCCATCATCGGGTCCGGCTGGCTGTTTGCGTCCATGAACGGCGCGCAGTTCGCCGGGTCCATCGCCTGGTTGGCGTGGGTGGGTGGCGCCATCGCGGTCTTATTGATTGGTCTCGTCTATGGGGAGTTGGCTGCTGCCCTGCCTCGCGCCGGCGGATTCGTGCGGTATCCCGAATACACGCACGGATCGCTCGTCGGGTACATGACCGGGTTTGCCTCGTTGATGGCCTACTCCAGCGTCGCCGGCATCGAGGTCGAAGCGGTGGTCAGCCATGCATCCTACTACGCGCCGTGGCTGATGGGAGAAAAAGGCCCCTCTCTGGTCGGCACCCTCGTCGAGATCCTCCTCCTCGCCGTCTTTTTCCTGCTCAACTATTGGAGCGTCAACGTGTTCGGCAAGGTGAACACCATCGTCACCGCGTTCAAGTTCATTGTGCCGACGTGCACGGTCATCGCCCTGCTGATGTATTTTAAGGGGTCGAACCTCGCGGTTGCCGGTGCGGCGCCGGGTGGTGCGGAGGGCGTCTTCACGGCCATCGCCGGAGGCGGCATCGTGTTCGCGTTCCTCGGCTTCCGGCAGGCGGTCGACTTTGGCGCAGAAGCAAAAAACCCGCAGCGGGACATTCCCCGGGCCATCATCATCGCCGTGTTCCTCGGGACGGCGGTGTACATCTTGCTGCAGTTGGCGTTCCTCGGCGCGGTCCCGTCGAGCGCTCTCGGCCAGGGGTGGGGCCACATCCAGGATGCCATGCCGAAGACGGTCAACTATCCGTTCGTCTGGGTGGCCTCGTCCCTGGGTCTCACCTGGCTGTCGACGCTGCTTTTGATTGACGCGGTGATCTCGCCCGCCGGTACAGGGAACATCTACCTGTCGGGGACGGGGCGCGTGCTGTACGCCTGGTCCAACAACCGGCACTTCTACTCGTACTTCTCGAAGGTTCATCCAAAGACCGGCGTTCCTCGGGCAGCCCTGTGGCTCAGCTTCATCCTCGCCATCGTGTGGATTCTGCCCGCGCAGTTTGACACGTGGAGCAAGTTGGTGGATGCGGTCACGTCGGCGACCGTCATGACGTACATGGTCGGGCCCATCTCGATGATGTCCATGCGCCGCACGCTGCCGAACATGAAGCGGCCGTTCCGCCTGCCGGGCGGTCAGATCCTCGCTCCCTTGGCGTTCATCGCTGCGACGTGCATCATCTACTGGGCCGGGTGGGAGACCGACCAGTTCTTGATTGGTCTGACGCTCGCGTCTCTCATTCTCTACTTCGCTTTCATGGACAAGAGCGATGAGACTCGGGCGCGCATCGGCCGCGACTGGATGGCGGGTGTGTGGTTGGTGGTGTATTATGTCTTTATTCTCATCATGTCGTACATCGGTGCTTACGGGCCGCTGAAGCATCCTTGGGTCCCGGGGCCGTATTTGGACACGATTGTGGTCGTCATCGGTGCCATTCTCTTGTACTTCTGGGGCTTGAACTCCGCGCTGCCGGAGCCGTCCTTTGAGACGGATACCGCCGGAGAGGCGCCGCCGGAATTCGTGCAGGCATAACAAGTGGGTTCCGGGCGCGTACAGACGGTGCGCGTGTACGTGATCGGTCACCGGGGGGCAAGCCGGAGAGGAGGATCCTCTCCGGCTTCGGCCGTTGTAGAGGGAGAGAGGCGGTGCATCATGGCCGGCCGGGTCATTGTCACATCCAGGCCGCCTGCTCCGTCTGGTTTCACGGAGGTGTCTGGCGGGAGGTGACATGACATTGGGACGGACTTCCGCGCCCGGTCCAGACGATACCCTCGCCACCTTGGAGGCCTGGATGGCCGCATATGGGGCGGACGTGTTGAACGTGGCGTATGCGTACGTCCGCAACTACCACCAGGCGCAGGACATCGCACAGGATGTGTTCCTGCGTGCGTTGACGAAAATGGAGTCGTTCCGGGGGGAGAGCAGCGTCAAGACCTGGCTGTTGTCCATCACCGTGAACCGATGCAAGGACTACCTGCGGTCATGGGCCGTCCGGCACGAGGTGCAGGACGAGGAGCAGATGGCGCTTCGCGAGGCGGCCTCCGACACGGAAGCGGAGGCCGTCAACCGGCTGGAGCGGGAGCGGATTTGGCAAGCCCTGCAACAGCTTCCGTTAAAGTACCGCGAAGCGGTGGTGTTGTACTACATGCGCGGCTTGCCGGGCCACGAGGTGGCCAGGGTGCTTGGGATTTCCGAACAGAACGTGCGTACGCGGCTGCACCGCGGTCGCGCCATGCTTCGCCAGATGCTCGAGGAGGAGGTGGACAGGCATGAACGACTTTGACGAGGAACTGCGGCGGCGTCTGCGCGCCTTGCCGGAGCTGCCGTTCACACCCGAATTGGCACAGCGCATTCAGCGGGCGGCCCGTGCACCGCGGCATCGGCGCCGGGCCGGGCGTTGGTCCGGTTGGCTGGTCGGCGGATGCGGTGTCGGCGCTGCGGTGATGATGACCTGGCTGGTGTGGAGCGGGATGGACGTGGGGACGACGCCTCAGGGGCGTATGAAAGGCACGTTCGCCACCGCCAACGCGGTCCCGCAAGGTTCGTCCATCGGGCTTGTGGCAGCCCCCCTCAGCGTCGGATACATCGGCGTCACCGGAACCGGATCAGGACGCCTGGATACCGTCACCGCGACACTGACGAACGTCGGCACTCAGCCCCTCAGCGCGGACGATGTGTTCGGGGTGCTCTCGTTCCAGCAGGGAGACGACGGGGAACTGCTGTCCTCCACCCGTTGGATCACGCTGGTTGACGCGCCCGACACCCCCATTCAACCGGGGCAGACGGTGACGTGGACGTTCCGGCCCATCGGAGCGCCCGAGGACGCGAACGGAAACTTGACGCTGACGCCTCGGCTCATATTCTTTAAGAAGGGATTGGTGCCGGCCGCGCAGGCGGATGTGGTCTGGCAGGTCCCCGGCGCCGAAGTGCGACGCGTGCGGGTTCAGCCGACTTCCGAATGGCCAAATGGGGAATCCTTTCAGGTCGAGGCGGAGCTGGTGAACACCAGTGGAGCGCCGCTCCCCTTGCATAACCTGCTGGCCGTCATCTGGTTCACCCCGCGCGGCCAAGCCGGGGATTGGACGGCGCCCAATCCGGTGCGATTCATGGCTCAAGTCGAACCGGACCCGGCGTCGGGACGGGTACTGGCGCCCGGCGCGTCGGCTCAGGTCGTGTTCCGGCTCATCGGACCGCCTGCGGACTACGCGTCCATGGATCCGCACATCCAGTGGATTCTTCGCTGAAAAGGAGAGAGCGGTGTGACCACCCGCTTCAGCTTGGCTGAACTGGCTGAAATGATGCACACCCAGGTCGATGTCATCCGGCTTGCGGTCGACACGTTGGCTGCGGAAGGGAAGCTCACGGCCGAGTCGTTTGTATTTGGGGATCGAAATTGGCGGATTGCCCCCACCGACATCAAGCGGATTCAGGATTGGATTGAGGCTAGAAAAGCCGCCGGTGTGCTGGCCGAGCAAGCGCCTCGCCGGAGGGTGTTGAAAAAACAGATTGTCCGCCTACCGGATGCCTGACGGACGGACCGCGGCACGCGCCGCGGTTCGATGTGCTCAATCGGCTGCGTTGCGCCTGCTCCGGGCGTGATCTACACTGAGGACGGAATGGCGATCCCCCTGCGCAGGATTGGACATGCTTGGATGGGACATGCCGGAAAGGAGTCTTGTCAACCGTGATCATTGGGGTTCCGAAAGAGCTCAAGGACAACGAGAACCGAGTGGCCATCACACCAGCCGGGGTGCATGCCTTCGTCAGCGCTGGCCACGAGGTGCTGATTGAAACGGGCGCCGGCGAGGGCAGCGGCTTCTCGGACGCCTCCTATGAAGACGCGGGCGCGCGCATCGTGCCGACGGCTGCGGACGCGTGGAACCAAGCGGACATGGTGATGAAGGTCAAGGAACCGTTGCCGGTGGAGTACGCGTATTTCCGGCCGGATCTCACTTTGTTCACGTATCTGCACCTGGCGCCGGAGCCGGAATTGACCAAGGCGCTCATGGACAGCGGCATGATGGCCATCGCGTATGAGACGGTGCAACTCCCGGACGGCAGCCTGCCCCTGTTGACACCGATGAGCGAGGTGGCGGGGCGCATGTCCATCCAGATTGGCGCACACTTTTTGGAAAAGGCCCATGGCGGGCGTGGTGAGCTCTTGGGCGGAGTGCCCGGGGTGCCGCCGGCCCGCGTCGTGATTGTCGGCGGCGGCATCGTGGGGACCAACGCCGCCCGCATCGCACTGGGCATGGGCGCGCAGGTGACCATCCTCGACACGAACGTCGGCCGCCTTCGCCAGCTGCAGGACATCTTCGGAAGCCAGTTGCGTACGGTGGTGTCGAACGCCTACAACCTCCACCAGGAGTTGGAGGGGTGCGACCTGCTGATTGGCGCGGTGCTCATCCCGGGTGCGCGCGCGCCGAAGATCGTCACCGAAGAGATGGTCAAAAGGATGAATCCCGGGGCGGTCGTGGTCGACGTGGCGATTGACCAAGGGGGATCCGTCGAGACCATCGACCGCATCACGACGCACAGCAATCCGACCTACGTGAAGCACGGCGTGGTCCATTACGCGGTCGCGAATATCCCGGGTGCGGTGCCGCGGACCTCGACGTTGGCGTTGACCAACGTCACGGTGCCGTACGCGCTGCAGTTGGCCAATCTCGGGCCGGCATCGGCCGTGCGCGCAAACGCGGCGCTGGCCAAAGGCGTCAATGTATACAAGGGCAAGGTCACGTATGAGGCGGTGGCCAGGTCCCTGGGTCTCACGTATACGCCCCTGGATGAGGTGCTGTGATCGGTGTCTCGTCATCCGTGCCAGACCATGGTATGATGGGCACATCTGGAGTCGGTGCTGGGGGGAGTCGGCATGAAATGGTTGTGGTTGGGTGTGGCTGCCGCGGCCGGACTCGCGGCCGGGTGCGGAGCGGCTTCGAGCGGCGGGAACACGGCACCGCCGGCCGATGCGGTCAAAGTGAATGTGGAAGCGTCCAACTGGAAGTGGACAATCGATAAAACCACGTTTAAAGTCGGACAGCCGATTGACTTCCGCGTCAGAGCCACCGAAGGCGCACACGGATTCTCCATCGCGGGGACGAACATCAACCAGACCGTGGCGCAGGGGCAGGACCCGGTGGATGTGGTCTGGAAGCCGGACAAACCGGGGACCTACACCATTCAGTGCGATGTCTACTGCGGGACCGGTCATGGGTCGATGCAGACGCAGATCACGGTCACGCCGTGACGGCGCCGGCATGACGTCGCGGAACGGCTGAGAAGCGGCCAGACGCACGGAGCGGGAAAGGAGGCGTTCGGATGCAGGTCACGGAAGAGATGGTGCGCGGGGTGCTGACCGATGTGCTCGATCCGGAGATCCAGATTGACATCGTCAACCTCGGCATGGTGTATGGCGTGGACATCTCGGAAGACGGCAAGAAGGTGACGGTCACGATGACGCTCACCACCATGGGTTGCCCGATCTTCGATGATTTGAAAGACCAGATCATTGAGAAGGTCAAGGCGCTACCCGGGGTGGAGGACGTGGAGGTCATTCTGACGTTCGATCCGCCGTGGGACAAAGAGATGATGTCCGAAGAGGCGAAACTCGTATTCAAATATCTGTTCTGACGGGCGGCAGCCCGGTGTCCGCGGCAGCGCGCCAGAGGGTGCACTGCCGCGATTGCATTTTTCTTGCGGTGTGATAAGCTAAGGAAAGAAAACATGACTCAATGAGTCAACATTGCAGGAGAACACACTCGGGAAAGGTTGGTACGGTATGGCTGGTCCGTTGTTTCATATTGAAGACCTGCACGTAAGCGTTGAAGACAAAGAGATTGTCCGCGGTTTGAACCTGACCCTGAAGGGCGGCGAGATCCACGCCATCATGGGACCGAACGGAACGGGGAAGAGCACGTTGGCGTCCGCGTTGATGGGCCACCCGGCGTATGAGATCATCGGCGGCAAGGTCACCCTCGACGGAGAGGACGTCCTTGAGATGTCCGTGGACGAACGGGCCCGCAAGGGGATGTTCCTCGCGATGCAGTATCCGGCCGAGGTGCCTGGGGTGTCCAACGCGAACTTCATCCGCACCGCGTTGAATGCGCGGCTCGGAGAGGGCAACGAGATCCCCGTGATGAAGTTCCATCGGGAGCTGCAGGCGCAGATGAAGCGGCTCAACATCGACCCGGTCTTCGCCGAACGCTACCTGAACGAAGGGTTCTCCGGCGGCGAGAAGAAGCGCAACGAGATCCTGCAGATGGTCATGCTCAAGCCGCGCGTCGTCATTTTGGACGAGATTGACTCCGGATTGGACATCGATGCGCTCAAGATTGTCGCGGAGGCCGTCAACTCCATGCGTTCCCCGGAGGTGACGTTCCTCATCATCACGCACTACCAGCGCCTGTTGCAGTACATCGTGCCGGACTTTGTGCATGTGATGATGCAGGGCCGCATCGTCCGTTCCGGTGGCCGTGAACTGGCGGAGCGCCTCGAGGCCGAAGGGTACGATTGGCTGAAACATGAATTGGGCATCGAAGACGAGACCGTCGGAGTGCAGGCGTAAGGGGGGGCGAGCGATGGCGGAACAGACGACCACAATCGTCTCGGTGACGGCGGAAGCACTCTCCGTCCGGTACGTGGAACCCGACTGGTTGCGCAAGATGCGCGCCGGCGCTTGGGAAATCTTCCAGGCGGCACCGTCCCCGAAGTTGGAGAAGACGGATCTGCGCGACCGGAGCTGGGATATCGGTCCGTACGCGGACGAGCCGGGAAGCCCTTCGGAAGAAGCGGAGGCGTTGGTCGGTGAGCTCGCCGGGCAGGCGTATGTGCACGTGCGCAACGGTGTGGCTGTGGCCGTCCATCTTCCGGAGGCATTGGCCGCCCAAGGCGTCGTGATGACCGACCTGCACACCGCGGTGCGCGATCACGCGGATTTGGTGAAGGCCCACCTCGGCACGGTGGTCAAGCCGGATGAGGGCAAGTGGGCGGCGTTGAACGCGGCCCTGTGGCACGGCGGCATCTTCGTCTATGTGCCGAGGAACGTCGTGGTGGACACGCCCGTGCACTTTGTCTACGAGGAGACGGGACAGGCCGCCGGCGGCGCGCCACGCGCCCTCGTCGTCGCCGATGAACACAGCGCGTTGTCCTACGTGGAGGTGTTTCTGACCGCCGGATCGCAGCCGGACAAGGTACACACCGGCGTCACCGAAGTGATCGCCAAGACGGGCGCGAAGGTGACGGCGGCTGCGGTCGGAGGATATCGAAAGGGACCGGCGAATTTCTCCGTACGGCGGGCACACATCGGGAACGACGCATCGGTGGACTGGGTGTTTGCGGATATCGGCGACGGGTTTTCCGTGGTGTTGTTGGAGAGCGACCTGGCGGGCGATGGATCGGCATCGACCGTCCAAGGCATCGGTATCGGCACGGGGCGGCAGCATCTGGATCTCACGGCGAGCGTGCTGCACCACGGCCGGTACTCGACGAGCGACATCCAGTTGCACGGTGCCATGAAGGATCGAGCCAACGCGATTTACCGCAGTTCGACGCACATTTTCAAGGGTGCGGTCGGCGCGGGAAGCGAGCAGCACGACCGGATGTTGATGCTCGACAAACGGGCGCGCGCCGACGCCATTCCCATGCTGCTCATCGACGAGAACGATGTCCAGCGTTGCGGCCATGCGGCGAGCGTGGGGCGGATTGACCAGAACCAGGTGTACTACCTGATGTCCCGCGGCATCCCCCGTTCGGAGGCGACGAAGATGATCATCTGGGGATACCTGGAGCCCACGGTGCAGCGCATACCGTCCGAGGTGGTCCGCACGCACCTGGTGCGCCGCATCGACAGGGAGTTGGAAGCATGAACGCCGAAGAGATCCGCAAGGATTTTCCCATCCTGCAGCAGGAAATCAACGGTCATCCCTTGGTCTATCTGGACAGCGCCGCCACGTCCCAGAAGCCGCGGCCGGTGATTGAGACGCTGCGCCGCTACTACGAGTGGGACAACGCCAATGTCCACCGGGGTGTGCATACGCTGGGTTCGCGCGCCACGGAGGCGTATGAGTTGGCACGTGAAAAGGTGGCGCGGTTCATCCACGCGCCGAGCCCGGAGCAAGTGGTGTTCACGCGCGGGACGACCGAGTCGCTGAACATGGTCGCGTACGGGTATGCGCGCCTGAAGCTGAAGGAAGGGGACGAGATTGTCCTCACGCCGTCAGAGCACCACAGCAACCTCATTCCGTGGCAGCAGGTGGCGCGCTTCACGGGGGCCAAACTCAAGTACATTCCGCTTCAGCCGGACGGTACCATCCGGCTGGAGGATGTGCGGGCGACCATTGGGCCCAACACGCGGCTGGTGGCCATCGCCCAGGTGTCGAATGTGCTGGGGACCATTCACCCCATTCGCGAGATCGCGGCCATCGCCCATGCGCATGGCGCGGTCCTGGTGGTCGACGGGGCGCAGAGCGTTCCGCACATGCCGGTGGATGTGCAGGATTTGGACTGTGATTTCCTCGCCTTCTCCGGACACAAGATGTGCGGCCCGACGGGCATTGGGGTGCTGTACGGCAAGCGGAAGCTGCTGGAGGAGATGGAGCCGACCTATTTCGGGGGCGAGATGATTGATGTCGTCGAGCTGTACCAGGCGACGTGGAAGGAGCCGCCCTGGAAGTTCGAAGGGGGCACGCCGATCATCGCCGGCGCCATCGGCCTCGGAGCGGCAGTGGATTACCTGACGGCCATCGGCATGGACGAGATCCGCGCCCACGACCGTCAATTGGCGGCGTACGCGTTGGAGAAACTGAGTGCCATCCCCGACATCGAGGTGTACGGACCGGGCCAGGGGACGGACCGCGGCGGCTTGGTGACGTTCAACCTGAAGGGGGTTCATCCCCACGATGTCTCCACGGTGCTGGACGCCGAGGGCATCGCCATCCGGGCGGGCCATCACTGTGCCCAACCGCTGATGCGTTGGCTGAACGTCGCCGCCACCGCGAGGGCGAGCTTCTATCTGTACAACACGGAGGCGGACATCGATCGGCTCGCCTCGGCGTTGCAGACGGCAAAGGAGTTTTTCCAACATGCAATTGGATGATCTGTACCGGCAAGTCATCATGGACCATTACCAGCGCCCCCGCAATCTGGGGGACCTGGAGGGGGGGACGGTCACCGTCGATCTGCGCAATCCGAGTTGCGGAGACGAGATCCGCCTGCAATTGTTGGTCGAGGATGGCATCGTGAAGGACGTGCGTTTCCGCGGTGCGGGCTGTTCCATTTCGATGTCTTCCGCATCCATGATGACCGAGGCCATCAAGGGCAAGCCGGTGGCGGAAGCTCTCCGCCTGTCACACACGTTCCGCGCGATGGTGCGGGGGGAGGACGTGGACAGGGACGATCTGGGCGACCTGGAGGCACTGCAGGGCGTGTCGAAATTTCCCGCGCGCGTCAAGTGCGCCACGCTGGCGTGGCAGGCGCTCGAACGCGCCGTCGGCCACGACGAGGCGGACGGCGGGACGAACTGAATCCGCGCCTGCGATGGCGCGGTGGGATGGATGGTATTCAGACGGAAGGGGATTAAGGAGGGAGACACGATGGCGAAAGTGCTGCCCGAACTGGAGGAGTACCAGTACGGTTTTCGCGACCGGGACATCTCGGTGGTAAAGTTCCAGAAGGGACTCTCGCGCAAGGTCGTCGAGGAAATCTCGATGATGAAAAACGAACCCGGGTGGATGACCGACTTCCGCCTGCGCGCGCTCGACATCTTTTATCAGAAACCGATGCCGGGCTGGGGCGCCGACCTGAGCGAACTGGACTTCGACGACATCACGTATTATGTGAAGCCGGCGGAGAAGAAGGGTAAGTCCTGGGAAGAGGTGCCCCAGGAGATCAAGAACACCTTCGACCGCCTCGGCATTCCGGAAGCGGAGCAAAAGTTCCTGGCCGGTGTATCCGCGCAGTACGAATCCGAAGTGGTCTACCACTCCATGCGCGCGGACTTCGAAAAGCTGGGCATCCTGTTCACGGATACGGACACGGCGCTGCGCGAGTATCCGGAGATCTTCAAGGAGTACTTCGGCACCGTGATTCCGCCTGAGGATAACAAGTTCGCGGCGCTCAACAGCGCGGTGTGGTCGGGGGGCAGCTTCATCTATGTCCCCAAGGGTGTCAAGTGCGAGATCCCGCTGCAGGCGTACTTCCGCATCAACTCGGAGAACATGGGCCAGTTCGAGCGGACTCTCATCATCGCTGACGAGGACAGCTTTGTGCACTACGTGGAGGGGTGCACGGCGCCGATCTACAGCACGAACTCGCTGCACAGCGCTGTGGTCGAGATTATCGTCAAGGACCGGGCCCGCGTGCGTTACACCACCATCCAAAACTGGGCGCCGAACATCTATAACCTGGTCACGAAACGAGCGGTGGCGTACAAGGACGCGACCATGGAGTGGGTGGACGGCAACATCGGATCGAAGGTGACGATGAAGTACCCGAGCGTCTACCTGATGGGCGAGGGTGCGAAGGGCATGGTCCTGTCCATCGCGGTGGCTGGCCGCAACCAGCATCAGGACACGGGGGCGAAGATGGTGCACATGGCGCCGAATACCACGTCCACCATCGTCTCCAAGTCCATCAGCAAGCACGGCGGCAAGACCACCTATCGCGGGCTTGCGAGCTTCGGGCCGAACGCCGTGTCTGCGAAGGCGAACGTCAAGTGCGACACGCTCATCCTAGACGACGACTCGACGTCCGACACCATCCCGTACAATGAGATCCGCAATGACGACGTCACCCTCGAGCACGAGGCGAGCGTCTCGAAGGTGAGTGAGGAGCAGCTGTTCTATCTCATGAGCCGCGGCATCTCCGAAGAGGACGCGACGCGCATGATTGTGATGGGCTTCATCGAGCCGTTCACGCGCGAACTTCCGATGGAGTACGCGGTGGAGATGAACCGGCTGATCAAGTTCGAGATGGAAGGTTCCATCGGCTGACAGAGGTGTCTGCATGGCTTGGGTGAACGTGGCCCGGGTGGACGAAGTGCCCCCCGGGCACATGATCAAGGTGACCGTCGACGGGGACGACCTCGCGGTGTACCATACAGATGAAGGGTTTTTCGCGACATCGGACGTGTGCACGCACGCAACGGCATCGCTGTCCAGCGGCACACTGAACGGGTGCATCGTCAGCTGTCCCAAGCACGGGGGCAAGTTTGATGTCCGCACAGGGGCTGCGGTGGCGCTGCCGTGCGTGTTCCCGGTCGAAACCTATCCGGTCGAGGTGCGGGGCGACGAGATCTGGCTGGACGTGTGAAGGGGGCAGGGCGGTGGTCGGCGGCCGCTGTCCATGCCGAATCCACATGCAATTTCAGGCCATCTTCTTTGGACCGGACCGCTCCGCGGACGGTCTGAGGAGGGGCACTGGGGGTATGGCCGTGAAAGTGTCGAGACGGACGGAGTACGGCCTGCGAGCGATGGTGGCGTTGGCGGAGCTGGCGGGGGACAGACGCCCTGTGTCTCTGCCCACCATCGCGGAGATGGAAGAGATCCCAGAACAGTTTTTGGACCAGATTGTAGTCAAGTTGCGCAAGGCGGGATTCGTGAAGAGCGTGCGGGGGGTCAATGGCGGATACCTGTTGGCCCGGCCGGCGGACGAGATCTCGGTCGGCGCGCTGGTGCGTCTGTTGGAGGGTTCCCTGGCGCCGATTGAATGCATCGGGGAAGGCGTTACCGATCCGGGGGCCGTCTGCGGCCGCGCGCGCGGTTGTCATACGCGGAGCGTATGGCTGCGCGTGATGGAGGCGCTGACAGAGGCGCTCGATTCCATCACGCTGGCCGACGTGATGCGGGATGAGGTCCCCGCGCCCGAAGCATCCCGCTGACTGAGGGTAGGGAAAAACCTGGATGAGACGGAGGCATCCGCTCATCCAGGTTTTTTTCTGGTGCATGGGTACGCGGGTGCCCGTCAGTTGGCGTCGAAGCCGAGATCCATCTTGGGCAACTCCTGAATGCGCTGCACCGCCACGCTTCGCTCCCGGCACGCGGCCACATAGTCCCGGTACACCGCCATCAGTTGCGGGTGTTGCCGAAGCAACTGGTCATCCAAGCGAACGTGGTGCTCGTCGTGATCGTAAGAAATGTGATAACTGGGGTTGTAGCCCAGGTCCCGCAACGTGTTCAACAACAGGGACAACAGTTCATTCACACGGTGATGCGCGCGACTCCACTCTTCGGACGACTGCATAAGGTCCATCCCATTTCCCCCTTCCGTTTTTCAGAGCCGGGTGTGGGCCTGCACGTTCGTTGTGGTGCTGCGCGAAATTTGAAACCAGTCCTGTTTCCATAGTATAATCCTTCATGTGCATCACCGCCAGTCACAGCCAAACTAAACCAGATACAGGTAAGCAGGAGGAGGGAGCCCAATGCCACTGGTAGGTCAGCCAGCACCCGATTTCGACATGCTGAGCACGAAGAACATGAAGACGCTGGACGAGCATGTCCGCCTGTCCGATTACCGCGGCAAGTGGTTGGTCATGTTCTTCTATCCGGCCGACTTCACCTTCGTCTGTCCGACGGAGATCATCGCGATGAACGAGCGCCTGCAGGAGTTCAAGGACCTGGACGCGGAAGTCCTCGGCGTCAGCTGCGACTCCGTCCACAGCCACAAGGCGTGGATCAACACGCCGCGGTCCGAGAACGGTCTCGGCGGGCTGGACTATCCGCTGGCCGCGGACTTCACCAAGGAGGTCGCGCGCAAGTACGACGTCCTCGTGGAAGAGTCCGGGCAAGCGCTTCGCGGCCTGTTCATCATCGATCCGGAGGGGATCCTGCGTTACCAGGTCGTGCACGATATGAACATCGGCCGCAGCGTGGACGAGACCCTGCGAGTGTTGGAGGCGCTCCAGGCGGGCGGGCTCTGCCCGGCCAACTGGAAGCCTGGGGACAAGCTGTTGGAGGTTTGAGCCGGTTTGACTCCGCGTCCGGCCGTGCACCCTGTGGGTACGGCCGGCGGGATCGCCTGTAGAGGCGCGAATCCGAGTGGGTTCGCGCCTTCTTTTCAACGGCAGACCCGGACCGCGTGCGATGTTCTTTGAAAATCCACGGAGGAGGGATACGGCATGCCGATGCGCTTGGGAACCCCGATGCCGAGTTTGGAAGGCGCCACGGAGTGGTGGCACACCGACGGGGCGGCGCCGAAGCTGGAACCGGGGAAGGTGACCCTGGTGCATTTCTGGGCCGTCTCGTGCCACATCTGCCACGAGACGATGAACGACGTGATGGCCATCAAGGAGAAGTATGAACCGGAAGGGCTGCAGGTGGTGGCGTTGCACATGCCGCGCTACGAGGAGGATGCGGACGCCGAACGGGTCAAGAAGGATGTCGAGACCTACCACATCACGCAGCCCGTTGGGCTCGACCATCTGCACAAGGTGGCGAACGCGTTCCAAAACGAGTACGTGCCGGCGTTCTTCGTCTTCGGCCGGGACGGAAATCTCGCGTTTCGCGCCGCGGGGGACAAGGGGTTCCAGAAGGTGGAGCCCAAGATCCGCGAGGCGCTGGGCCTTCCCCCTGAAGCGTGAACACGTTCGCACTCCCGGAGCGGGTTTCCACAACCGCCCGGGAGTGCGATTTCATTGACAGCGCCTTGCTTTTCTCGTACAATGGCATCGTATAAATGAATGAGAATTCATTCATCAGGAGGGGCAGGATATCGCAAATCGCCGCGATGAATCCAAGTATGACGCGATTCTGGCGGCCGCCGTCCAGGTCATGGCCGAGCAAGGCTACCACCATGCACAGATCTCCAGGATTGCACGCACCGCGGGCGTGGCGGACGGGACGGTGTACCTGTACTTCAAGAACAAGGAAGACATCCTAATCTCCTTGCTGCGCCAAGCCATCGGGCGCATCGTCGAGAAACTGCAGGAGCGGATGGACGGGGTCGAATGCGCGGAAGACCGGTTGCGCGTTCTCGTTCGCCTGTATCTGGAGGAGCTTGGCGGACATCCGCAGATGGCGATGGTGACCCAGGTGCATCTCCGTCAGGTGGATGCGAACATTCGGCGGCAGATCGGCGACATCATGAAACCGTTTTATCGGGCGCTCGACGACGTGATCGCGCTCGGGATGCGCCAAGGGGTGTTCCGCGAGAACGTCAATCCTCGCATCGCGCGGCGACTCATCTTCGGGACGTTGGATGAAACGGTCACCGCGTGGGTGTTGCCCGGCGGAAAGTACGACCTGGTGAGTTTGGCGGACGACGTGGTGGACGTGCTGCTGCACGGCTTGTCCCGGGCGCCCGCCGGCATTCCCTCCGGCGAGGCGATGGACGACCGCCCAGGTTGAGGAGAGGAGAGAGACCGTGAACATTCTGGTGTGTCTGAAGCAGACGTTCGACACCGAGGAGCGCATTGTGGTCGAAAACGGCCGCGTCAAAGAGGACGGCGTGAAATTCATCATCAACCCGTACGACGAATACGCCGTGGAGGAAGCGCTTCGCCTGAAGGAGGAGCACGGCGGCGAGGTGACGGTGGTGTCCGTGGGGCCCTCCCGCTTTGAGGAAGCCATCCGCACGGCCCTGGCGATGGGGGCGGACGAAGCCATCCTGGCCGACGACCCGGCGCTGTTTGGCGACGAATACACGGTGGCCAAGGTGTTGGCCGCCATCATCCGGCAGCGGCCGTTTGACATCATCCTGGCCGGCAATCAGGCCGTCGACGACGGCTCCGGACAGGTGGCGGTACGCCTCGCGGAAGAGCTCGGGATCCCGCACATCTCCACGTTGACGAAGCTGGTGGTCGAGGGGAACCAGGTCACCGGGTACCGCGACGCGGAGGGGGACGTCGAGGTGGTGCAGGCGACGCTTCCGGTGTTGGTGACCGCGCAGCAGGGATTGAATGAACCCCGGTATCCGTCGCTCATCGGCATCCGCAAAGCCAGCAAGAAGCCCTTGACCCATGTCACGGCAGCGGACCTTGGCCTGAACCCGGAGGAGATCCGGCCGCGCACCAAGGTCGTGGACACGTTCCTGCCCAAGCCGAAACAGGCGGGCAAGATCCTGCAAGGGGACCTGCAGGAACAGGTCCGCGAGCTGGTTCAGTCGCTGCGCACGGTCGACAAGGTGATTGGCTGAGGACGACGGGAGGGACCGAGAGATGGCGAAGAACGTGTTGGTATTGGCGGACGTCCGGCGCGGCAAGCTGCGCAACGTCACTTACGAGATGGTGTCGGCCGCTCATCGCATTGCGGACGGCGGGGCTGTCTCCGTGGCCCTGCTGGGCAAGGACGTGGCAGCCCTCGCCGCCGGGTTGGGCGACTTCGGCGCGGACCGGGTCTATGTGGTGGATGCGCCGGAGTTGGAACACTACACGCCCGACGCTTACAAAAAGGCGTTCATGGAGTGCGTGCGGGCGGCGAACCCGGACATCCTCCTGTTGGCCCACTCGGCCGTGGGGAAGGACCTGGCGGCCGTGATGGCGACCCGGCTCGGCGCGGGCCAGGTATCGGACGTGATTGACATCGAGGGCAGCGGGGACCACCTGACCTTCACGCGCCCGATCTACGCCGGCAAGGCGTTCACGAAAGTCCAAGTGACGGAGGGCGTCGTCGTGGCCACCGTGCGCCCGAACAACCTGCCGCCGGCGGAAGGCGGCCTCGGCAAGGCGGGCCAGGTGGAAACGCTGGCTGTGACGTTCGGACCGCAGGATCTGGCCACGGTGGTCAAGGAGATCGTGCAGAAGACGTCTTCGGGGGTGGATCTCTCCGAGGCCAAAATCATCGTCTCCGGCGGCCGCGGCGTGAAGAGCGCGGAAGGCTTCAAACCCCTGTACGAACTGGCGGAGGTGTTGGGTGCGGCGGTCGGCGCCTCACGCGGCGCGTGCGACGCGGGGTACTGCGACTACGCCCTGCAAATCGGGCAGACGGGCAAGGTGGTGACGCCGGACCTGTACATCGCGTGCGGTATCTCTGGGGCGATTCAGCACCTGGCCGGGATGTCAAACTCGAAAGTGATCGTCGCCATTAACAAAGACCCGGAGGCGCCGATCTTTCAGGTGGCCGACTACGGTATCGTCGGAGACCTGTTCGAAGTGGTGCCGATGATGACCGAGCTGCTCAAGAAGGAACTGGCCTGAAACGGAGCAGGGCGGGGATGTCCCCCGCCCTGGTGCTCGCGTCGGCCGTCAGCGCAGCAGACTGGCCGCGACGGCGGCGAAGTACGACGTGTCCACCTTCGGAAACGGCGGTTGAGGGCGGAACGTCTCAATCGCCACGATGATGAGCGCGATGACGAATAAGGCCAGGAAAAACTTGCGCATCGTAAACGTCCTCCTTTGACGAGTCCAAGTTCACCGGACACCCGGGCACGGCGGACGCCGTGATGCGGCGCGCCCTGGGCGTTGTGCCGCAAACTCCCAATCCATTGTAGCAGAGCGACCGTCTGGTACACAAAGCGGCGTCTCCGGCACCGCTTGAACCGGAGCCGCAACATGGTTACACTGGGGCTGTGAGAATCCGGCAAAGCGCCCGATTCGCGCGACAACGTCCGGGATTCGGCAAAGGGGTCAGAGACTGAGGTGCATGCGTTCGATCCGCTGGATTGGATCCACCAATGGGATGATTTTGAGATGATGATGTACGCCCGCCACGATGTGGACGAGCCGGGGATCTTCATGCAAGTCTCCCGCCGCCTGCAGCGGGAAGGTGCTGAAGAGTGGGAGATTTTGTATGATCGCAAAATTGCCGACGTCCCGGAGGGCATTGCGGAGATGCCCGGCACCGACGCGTGGGAAGAACGGGTGCTGCGCCGCCATCTCACGGATCATCCGCAGTTGGTGAATGAAGAGAAGCAGCATTTGGCTGAATTCCTGGCCAATCGGGACGGCCGGGCGTAGGCGTCCGACCGGGCCCGCATCTGCCGATTCAGCCGAACCGGGCCGGGGTTCCGCTCGCCGAGCGGGCCCCTCCTGTATCCTGGGCCGCCGGCCCTGTTGGACTGGGAGCGTGAACGATGAGCAAACGCAGAATCACCGCGCAGGACGTGCAGAAGTTTGAATGGCCAGGCAATCCGGTGTTCTCTCCCGACGGGCGTTGGGTGGTGTATGAACGGACCGTCGCCAACGTGAAGGACGACGATTACGAGACGCACCTGGTGCTGGCGGCCGCCGACGGATCGACCTCCCGCACCCTGACGCACGCGGGCAAGCGGAACTGGGGAGCGGTGTGGTCCCCGGATGGGAAGACGCTGGCGTTCCTGTCCAATCGCTCGTTTGGCACGCAGGTCTGGCTGCTGCCGATGGAGGGTGGAGAGGCGCGCCGCCTGACCCGTTTCCGCCGCGGCATCCACGCGCTGACATGGGCTCCGGATGGCAGCCGCCTGTACGGGCTGGTGCCGGTGCCGAAGGAGGGCAGCGTGGAGCTGTACGACGAGGGGCTTTCGGACAAGGAAGCCAAGGAGCAGGCCGACAAAGACCGCGAAGAGTGGGAACAGAATCCGAAGCGCTACGACTGGCTCTATTACAAACGCGACGGCGGGGGCCTCACGCGCGGGTTCAAGAATCAACTGGTGGCCGTCGACGTGGCGACGGGCGAGGTGCAGCAGTTGACGAGCGGGCCGTACGACGTCGGAGAACCGGCCGTGTCCCCTGACGGGAAGTACATCGCGTTTCCCTCCAATCGCGCGGCCAATCCCGAGCTGGAGTACCGCTCGGACCTCTACCGGGTGCCGGCCACCGGCGGCGAGCTGGAGCTCCTGTGCAATGATGCCATCGTGTATCAGTTGGCGTACTCCCCGGACGGCAAGTCCATCGCCTTTTTCGGTCATCGCAACGAATACTGGTTTGCCACCCACACGCGCCTCTTCCTGGTGCCGAGCGAAGGCGGCGCGTCGGTGGACCTGTGCACCGACTTCCCGGACACGCTGGGGGACGATTGCGTGTCCGACATGCGCAGCCATGAGCACACCCCGGGTCCGCTGTGGTCGAAGGACGGCCGGTTCATCTACGCCCTCAGCACGCGCGAGGGCCGCTGCGAGGTGGTCCGTTTCACCCTGAACGGCACGACGGCGACGGGTGAGGTGGTCATCGGCGGTGACCGCGAGGTGTACGGACTGTCGTACGACGGCGGAACGCGCTTCGCCATCGCCTACGCGACGCCGGTGCATCCGGGCCGGGTGGCGACGGTGGACATCGCGGGCCAGCCGGTGCGGTCGCGGCCGCCGCGGGCGGTGACGGAGCCGATGAGCGCGGAGCGGGTGGCACCGTTCCCAAACGGCGAAGTGCGTCTCGATACGTGCAACGACGCGCTGTTGGCCGAGGTCGAGGTGGTGGAGCCGGAGGTGTTCTTCTACACGTCCGAGGACGGCTGGCAGGTGCAGGGGTTTGTCCTCAAGCCGGTCGGCTTCGAAGCGGGGAAGAAGTATCCGGTGATCCTCGAGATCCACGGCGGGCCGCACGCCATGTATGCCTACTCGTTCTTCCACGAGATGCAGTGGTTTGCGGCAGAAGGGTATGCGGTGGTGTACGTGAATCCGCGCGGCAGTTCGGGATACGGGCAGGAATTCGTCAACGCGGTGCGCCACCACTACGGGGAGAAGGACGCGGCCGACATCCTGAACGGGCTCGACGCGGCGCTGGAGAAGTTCGACTTCCTGGATGGCGATCGCGTGGCCGTCACGGGCGGCAGCTACGGCGGGTTCATGACCAACTGGCTGGTGGGCCACACGGACCGGTTCTTCGCCGCCGTCTCGCAGCGGTCCATCTCCAACTGGATTTCGTTCTACGGCGTGTCCGACATCGGGCCGCGCTTCACGGAGACCGAGGTGGGCGGCGACGTCCTGCATGACTTCGAGAAGTTGTGGAAGGCCTCGCCGCTGGCGTACGCGGAGCATGTGAAGACGCCGCTGTTGCTGAAGCACGGGGAGAACGATCTCCGCTGTCCCATCGAGCAGGCGGAGCAGTTCTACACGGCCATCAAGCGCAACGGCGGCGAGGTGGAGCTTCTCCGCGTGCCAAACGCCAGCCATGACCTGTCGCGCACCGGCAAGCCGAAGCTGCGGGTCGCGCGTCTGGAAGCGATGTTCCGCTTCATTCACGACCGCCTGCCGAACCGGGATTGATCCCGGTCCGGCAGGGCGGCGTCCGCGACGGGACACAGCGGCGGACCGGCTGCCGTGCGAGGCGGACGGGGGATGGCCGCTCGTCAGTCGCTTCGTTCCCTCGACACGTGCGGCGGCATGCTGGCATACCCCATCCATCCGCCGCTGGTCCCCGCCCCGTCCGCGAGCTTCACCCCGCTCGCACTTCCATCCCCCGGCGAACCTGCACCCGGGCCCGTGCTGCCGGAGCCGCTCATGCCGTCTGTCTGGATGCCGGCGCTGTGGGCCTCGGCCAAGGTACGCGGCACCCCCTCCGAGAGGTGGTCGACGTCGAGGGCGTGGCGCAGCGCAGCCTCGTCGATGCCGAGGGCCAAGCCCGCTTCCAGCAGGCTCGTATCGTGGGCCAGCGCATGTTTCACCACCTTCGCCGCCGTGTCGTAGCCGACCACCGTGTTGAGCGCGGTCGCCAGCGACAGCGAGCGTTCCGCATAGGCGCGGCAGCGGGCGGCGTCGGCGGTGATGCCCTGCACGCAACGGTCCGTGAATACCGTGACGGCGTTGGTCAGGATCTCGATTTCATGCAACAGGTTCGCCGCCATCACGGGCATCATCACGTTGAGCTCCAACTGGCCGGCGCCTCCCGCCTGGGCGATGGTGGTGTCGCACCCCTGCACCTGGAAGGCGACCATGTTTAGCATCTCCGCCATCACCGGATTCACCTTGCCGGGCATGATGGACGACCCGGGCTGAACCGCCGGCAGGGTGATCTCCGCGAGTCCGGTGCGGGGCCCGGAGGATAGCAGCCGCAGGTCGTTGGCGATCCGCTGCAGGGCCAGGGCGAGGTTGCGCAGCGCCGCGCTGACCCACACCGCCTCGTCCGGGTTCTGGTTGAACGTGAAGGGATTCTCCGGCAGCCGGAAGGAGAGGCCGGTGTATTCCGCCACGAACTGCACCGCCAGCTCGGGGAACCCGGGTGGCGTGTTGATGCCCGTCCCCACCGCGTTTCCCCCGAAACCGATGGCCAGGAGGTCCCCCGCCGCCTGCTCCACCCAGCGCCGGTGGCGCGCCACGTTGTCCGCCCAAGCGGCGAACTCGTCCCCGAGGCGCATCGGCACCGCATCCTGCAGATGGGTGCGGCCCGATTTGACGATCCCGCGAAACGCCATCGCCTTGTCGCGCAGCGCCTGTTCCAACCGGGCGAGGGCCGGATCCAGCCCGTGGGCGAGCCGTTCCATCGCCGCGATGTTCATGGCGACGTGGATGGTGTCGTTGGTCGACTGGGACTTGTTGACGTCGTCGTTCGGATGCACTCGTCCCGTGTCTCCCCGCGCGCCGCCCAGCAACTCGGCGGCCCGGGCGGCAATCACCTCGTTGGCGTTCATGTTCTGCGACGTGCCCGCGCCGGCCTGGTAGACGTCGACGCGGAACCATTCGTCCAAGTCTCCGCGGATCACCTCTTCCGCCGCCATGCAGATGGCGTTGGCTTTCTGCGGGTCCATGGCACCGAGGGCCTGGTGCGCACGGGCGGAGGCCCACTTGATGATGCCCTGCGCGCGGATAAACGCGCGCGGCAGCCGCAGTCCGCTGATGGGGAAATTCTCCATCGCGCGTACCGTCTGCGCGCCGTAATACGCGTCCGCCGGAACTTCGAGTTCTCCCAAGGAATCGCGCACGATGCGTGTCTGCAACCGCATGGCCTCCCTCCATCCGGCGCCGCCTCAGGACAGGCCCGAATGGGGCCCGTTTCAGCCCGGGCGAGGCGGACGATGGTACATGGGATTGAAATGGATGGCTGTTTTTAGTATATCCTCGAATGATTGCCATCACCCGTCCTCTCGTCCAGACACAAAGATGCCTCGGTGCGGTACAATGACATCAATCGGCACACCTCGCCGCAGGGCGGGAAGCCGCAAGGCGGGGTGGAAAGGTGGGAGATGCGGCGCATGGCCGATCAGGTGTTTTACGTGACGGGCATGTCATGTGCGCACTGCAAACAGGCCGTGGAGTCGGCCCTGATGGACTTGCCCGGCGTCTTGCGGGCGGAGGCGGATGTGCAGACCGGACGTGTGGTCGTGGCAGTCGGGGAGCCGGTGGATCCCCAGCTCATCCGCCTGGCTGTCGAGGAGGCGGGGTACACGTTGGCGGAGTCCGGGCCAGTTCGTTAAGATGGGACAGGAGTGTGAACGATGATCTGGATTCACGAGGCGCTGGGCATCGTCACGCTGGTGGCTGCGCTGGTGGTGTGCGTGTGGGCGTGGCTGCGGGCAGCGGCGGGGATGCAGGCGAAGCTTCCGTCCAAAGTGTTGATTGGGCTCATCGATCTCCAGATTTTACTCGGCATCATCACATGGGTCCTGCATCGCGTGTGGAGTTTGCATCCGCTGTTCGGCATCGCGGCGGCCGCCGTGGCCCACATCTGGGTGAAGGACAAGCGGTCGCGCGCGGCGCAGGCGTGGGGTGCCACGGCCGTGCTGGTCCTGTTGGCGGTCGGCGTGCTCGCAGGCCGGTAACAGCATGTACGTCGGTCGATCACGGTACTGCGCGGGGGTTTCACGAAGCGGCCTGCGCAGCACAAGCGGAGTGAAACGTCCACGTCATTGAAGGGGTTTGGTCCATTGCTGTCAGAACATCTCATCCAGTGTTTGGCGACCGCCGCCGAGGCGGCGCTGGAAGCGGGCGACTACTTCCGCTCCCGAGTCGATTCCATCCAAGACGTCAAGGCGAAATCCTCCCCGAACGACCTGGTGACGGATGTGGATCCCGCCTGTGAGGCGATGATCCGGCGCCGCATTGCGGAGCGCTTCCCGGATCACGACGTGTTCGGGGAGGAGACCACCGCCCCCGGCGCCGCCGCGTCAGCCGCCGCCGCTGAGCAGGTGTGGAACAAGCCGCACCTGTGGATCGTCGATCCCATCGACGGCACCACCAACTTCGTCCACCACCTGCCATTGTCCGTGGTCTCGGTGGCCTATGCCGCGGGCGGCGAGCTTCAGGTCGGCGTGGTGTACGACCCGTACCACCGCGAGGTCTTCTACGCGGTGCGGGGCGTCGGGGCCTACCTGGCCGGGGCCGGAGCGATGCGCGGGTGGCTCGGCGCACCGTCGGCGGAGGGGCTCCCGGTGGGCGTGCGGCTGGAGGCCTCCCGCGTCGAGCATCTCAAGCGGGCGGTGGTCGCGTCCGGTTTTCCGACGCGATCGCGGACGTACGAACAGACCACCGCCAACACCGCCAGGCTCTTCGGCCGCGTGAAGAGCATCCGGGCGCTCGGCAGCGCAGCCCTGCACCTGGCGTACGTGGCGGCCGGGCGCATCGACGGCTTCTTCGAGTACGACCTCAACGCCTGGGACGTGGCGGCGGGGGCACTGTTGGTGCGGGAAGCCGGGGGCTGCGTCGGGGAGATTGGGGGCGGGCCGTATCACCTGCGCGTCCGCGACATCGCCGCAGGTGGCACGCCCGCTCTGTTCCAGGCGATGGACGGCGCGATCCGGGGGGAGGCGTGAGACTCATGAGCGGAACGGAAGAGACCCGCTGGCCGGACGCGGAGCAGCATGAGCGTGCCCTGGCGCGCATCGAGGCCATCTCGCGGTTGCCGGTGTACCGGGACAGGCCGGTCTCCTTGTTGACCGACCTGTACGAGCTGACGATGATGTACGGACATTTCCAGGCCGGACGGCACCGGCAGCGGGTGGTGTTCGATCTCTACTACCGGACCAATCCCAGCGGCAACGGCTACGTGATTGCCGCCGGGTTGGAGCAGGTGGTCTGGTATCTGCACAACCTGCGGTTCACGGACGCGGACATCGCGTATCTGCGCAGTCTTCGCCTGTTCTCCGAGCCGTTCCTCGAGTACCTGCGCACGTTTCGGTTCACGGGCGACCTGTATGCCGTACCGGAGGGGACCATCGTGTTTCCCAACGAGCCCCTGCTGCGCCTCGAGGGCCCGATTGACGAGCTGCAACTGGTGGAGTCCGCCCTGATGACGTTCATCAACCATCAGAGCTTGATTGCGACCAAGGCCCAGCGCATCGTCGACGCGGCGGCCACGGCGCAGGGCGCGCGGGCGCCCGTCATCGAGATGGGGCTGCGGCGGGCGCAGAACATGGACGCCTCCGTGTTCGGCGCGCGCGCGGCTTTCATCGGCGGCTGCGTCGGCACCAGCAACGTGCTGGCCGGCCAGAGCTTCGGGATCCCCGTCTCAGGCACCATGGGGCACAGCTGGGTACAGAGCTTTCCATCGGAACTGGAGGCGTTTCGCGCGTACGCGAACGCGTTCCCGGACGACACGGTGCTGTTGGTCGACACCTACGATGTCCTGCGCAGCGGCGTGCCCAACGCCATTCAGGTCGGCCGGGAGCTGGCCGCCAGCGGCCGGCGCCTGAAGGCCATCCGCATCGACAGCGGCGACATCGCCTACCTGTCCAAGCAGGCGCGGCGGATGCTGGACGAGGCGGGGCTGCACGACGTCGGGATCATCGCGTCGTCCGACCTGAACGAGTGGACCATCCGCGACCTCATCGTCCAGGGCGCGCGCATCAATGCCTGGGGGGTCGGCACCAGCCTCATCACCAGCTACGATCATCCGGCGCTCGGAGCGGTGTACAAGCTGGCGGCGCAGGAGGAAGGCGGCGTGCTCCGGCCGCGCATCAAGATCTCCGAGAACGCCAACAAGATCACCAACCCGGGCAAGAAAAAGGTGTTACGATTTTATGTGAACGGGCGTGCATCGGCCGACCTCATCGCGCTCGACGACGAGTCGTTCAACCCGTCAGAGCCGCTGGAGTTGTTCGATCCCGTTCACACCTACAAGCGCAAGGTGATCCAGGGGTTTGAGATGGAGGCGCTGCTGCAACCCGTCTACATCGGCGGGCGGCTGGTGTACGAACTGCCGGACCTGCGGCAGATCCGCCGCCACGTGGAAGCCGGACTGGCGCGGTTCGCGCCGGAGATCCTGCGCCACGTCAATCCGCACATCTACCATGTGGACCTGTCGCAGCGGCTGTGGGATCTCAAGCAGCGGTTGCTGCACGAGTGGCGGCCGTGAGACGGCCGGGATTGCCTGCCGCGAAATGAGGGAAAGCCATGAAGGTCATCAAAATCTCGCCGCGCGGGTATTGTTATGGGGTGGTGGACGCCATGGTGATGGCCAAACAGGCCGCCGACGATCCCACCCTGCCGCGGCCCATCTACATCCTCGGGATGATTGTGCACAACCGGCACGTCGTCGAGGCGTTCGAGCGCGAAGGCGTGATCACGCTGGACGGCGCCAACCGGTTGGAACTCCTGGAGCAGGTCAAGGAGGGCACCGTGATCTTCACCGCCCACGGGGTGTCGCCTGAGGTCAAGCGGCGTGCGGCGGAACGGGGCCTGCACACGATTGACGCCACCTGCCCGGATGTGACCCGGACGCACGAGCTCATCCGCGACCGCGTAGCCAAGGGATACGATATCCTCTACATCGGCCGCAAGGGCCATCCGGAGCCCGAGGGGGCGGTGGGGGTGGCGCCCGGGCGCGTGCATCTGATTGAGAACATGGCGGACATCGAGGCGCTGGATGTGCGCAACGACAAGATTGCCGTCACCAACCAGACCACCATGAGCCAGTGGGACACGGCCGAGCTGATGCAGGCGGTCAAAGCCAAGTATCCGCAGGCGGAGATCTACAACGAAATCTGCATGGCCACCCAGATGCGCCAGCAAGCGGTGGCCGAACAGGCGAAGGATGCGGATCTCTGCATCGTCGTCGGCGATCCGCGCAGCAACAACTCCAACCGCCTGGCGCAGGTGGCCGAGGAGATTGCGAAGGTGCCGGCGCACCGGGTGGCGGATGTCACCGAGATAAATCCCGCGTGGTTAAAAGGGATTCGTACGGTCGCTGTGACGGCCGGGGCGTCGACGCCGACGGCCATCACCAAGGAAGTCATCGATTACCTGGAGCAGTTCGACGAGAACGACCCGTCCACCTGGACGCCGAAGCGCACGGTGCAGCCGGACCGGATTTTGCTCACCGCGCGCCGGACGTGACGGCTGGATCCGGCGTGGACGAGAGCGGGTGGGGAGAGTTGCCGTGCAGGTCTTGATGCTGGTGGTGCTGCTCGCCATCGCGGTGCTGTGCAGTTGGCTGCGGCGCAAAGCCGTGCGTTGGCTGTTCACCTTGCTCGCGGTGGTGTTCTGGATCGCGTTTTTCGCACTGCTCGGATTCGTCATCGGATACAGCGCCGGGGAGCACGGCGTGCGGATTTTGCACGCGCTGCAGTAAAAGGAGGAACCACACATGGAGCAATGGATGCGGTCTGTGCTCTTGTCGCTGGCCAAGAACCGGGCTGCGAACCGCTGGGCCAAGCGGTACGGGTTGCGCCTGGGGGCACGGCGATTCGTGGCCGGGGAGACGATTGACGAGGCCATCCGGGCGGTGGCTCAGCTCAACCGTCAGGGGATGGCCGCCACGCTGGACCACCTGGGAGAGTTCGTCGGCGACGAACGGGAGGCACGCCAGGCGGCGGATGCGTGTGTGACGGCCCTGACCGCCATCCACCAGGCCCAGGTGGACTCCACCCTGTCCGTGAAGCTGACGCAGTTGGGGCTCGACATCGACCGGGAGCTGTGCTTGGAGAACATGCGCCGGATCCTGGGCCACGCCCGGGATCTCGGGATCCGGGTCACCATCGACATGGAGGATCACCCGCGCTGCCAGGCGACGCTCGACCTCTTCGACATCCTTCGCGCCGAGTACGACAACGTGGGCACCGTCATCCAGGCGTACCTGTACCGCAGTCTGGACGACGTGCTCAGGCTGGCGGCCGACGGGGTGCACCTGAGGATCGTCAAAGGGGCGTACAAAGAGCCGCCGGAGGTGGCGTACCCGGAGAAAGCCGACGTGGACGCCAATTACATCAAGCTGATGGAGGCGCAATTGCTGAGCCCGGGGTTCACGGCCGTGGCGACCCACGACGAGCGCATCATCGAGCACGCCAAGCGCTTCATCGCCGAGCACGGCGTCGCCCGCGACCGCTATGAGTTTCAGATGCTCTACGGCATCCGAACCCAACTGCAGCAGCAACTGGTGCGGGAGGGGTATCCCTTGCGGCTGTACGTGCCGTACGGGAACGACTGGTATGGTTACTTCATGCGCCGCTTGGCGGAACGTCCGGCAAACGTGTGGTTCGTCCTGCGCGGCGCGCTCCGCTGACGGAACACATCCTGTGGGGAGGGATGGCGGGTGGAACTTTCTCCGGATGCGCTGGCGTGGCAGGACAGTTACAAGCTCCTGGTGGGCTGTGTGGTGCCGCGACCCATCGCCTTTGTGTCCACGCAGAGCCGGGACGGGGTGCGCAATCTGGCGGCTTTCAGCTTTTTCAACGGCGTGTGCCCGAAGCCGTTCATCATTTCGTTCGCGCCGATGTTTCGCGGCGACGGCGAGAAGAAGGACACCTTGCGCAACATCGAGGAGACCGGAGAGTTTGTCGTCAATGTGGTCCCTGACGAGTTGGTGCAGCAGATGAATCTCACGTCCCCCGAGTATCCGCCGGAGGTCGACGAGTTCGCCGTCGCCGGCCTGACCCCGGTGCCAAGCCGTGTGGTGGCTCCGCCGCGCGTGGCGGAGAGCCCGATTCAGATGGAGTGCGAACGGGTCCAGATCCTGCAGTTCGGGGACGGCCCCGGCGGCGGGTTCCTGGTGCTCGGCCGGGTCGTTCATCTGCACGTGCGCGACGACCTATGGGCGGGGGACCGCATCGACGGATCCCGCTGGCTGCCCGTGGGGCGCATGGCGGGGAACGAGTACACCCGCGCCACAGATCGCTTCCGGCTCAAACGCCCGTCTCTGTAGGATGCGCGCCCTTATCGGGGAGGCGCCCTTATCGGGCAGGTGCCCTTATCGGGGAGGCGGTCAGAGTTCGCCGTAGAGGGCGGCGAAATGCGCGGCGCAGCGGGGCCAGGTGAACGCCTCGGCGCGCCGCCTTGCGCCGTCGCACAGCGCCTGCCAACGGCCTGTGTCCGCCATGAGCGTGCGGATGGCGCGCGAGAAGCCGGCGGGGTCGCGATAGCGGCGCACCAGAATGCCGCACGATGCGTCGACGGTCTCCTGGATGCCGCCCTGTTGACTCGCGATCACGGGCAGGCCGGCGGCCATCGCCTCCACGTTGACGAGCCCGAACGCCTCAGGGGCTTGAGACGGGCAGACGAGCGCGTGTGCCGCCCACAGCCGCGGCGGCAGCTGGTCCGGCGGCACAAAACCGGGCCACTGTACGGGCAGACCGCGGATGGCGGCCCGCAGCGCCCGCTCATAGGCGCTCTCCCACCGGGGCGTCCGGCCGATGATGGTCAGGTGCACGGGGACCTTCGCCCGGTGCAGCTGCCGGACCGCTTCGACGAGGATGTGCACGCCTTTGCCGCGAATCACCCGGCCGACATACACGAGCCGAAACGGCGGCCAGGCCGGCCGGGCATTCTGAGCGGGCGGGGTGAACCGCCCGGCGTCGACGCCCGGGTGGATGACGTGCGGCCGCCAACGGCCCGGATCCAGGCGAAACGCCCGCGCGATCACGCGGCGTAAATAGTGGCTGTTCAGCACCACCGCGTCGGCGTGCCGGAGCACGCGCCGGGCCCGGGCCCGGTCGATGTGCCGCGGCCCGAGAAAGGTGGTCGAGTGCAGGTTCAGCACCACCCGCGCGTTTGGCACCGCCCGGCGCACGCGCGGGACCAGGTCCGGGCGGTTCTCCACCTGGATCACCTCCGGCGCAAGGCTTCGCAAGTGAGCCAGGCAGGCGCGTCGGTACGCACCGCGACTGGATTCCTCAATCTGAATGTGGCGCTCGCAGGCGTCCCGCCCGGCTCCCGGTGACAACAGGGTCACGTCCACCCCGGTTGCATCCAGCTCTCGCACCAAATCTTCCAGGTAGATCTGCACCGATCCGCCGCGCACCGGCGGGATCGGCAACCCCTCCGGCGCGACGAGCGCCACACGAATCCCCATCTTCCCGTCCCTCCCGGCATTCGCCCAGCCCTCATTCGACACAAGGTATGCACGCCCTGCGGGGAAGGTCACATAGCGTGCATCATGCACGCGCAGGGAGGGGTTCGCATGCTGATCACCGTCACCGGAACCACGCCTGTCGCCGCGCGGCCCAGACGGCGCGTGCTGTGGTTTCAGACGTTGGGCGAGGCGGCTGCGGCATACGACATGCCGCTGGTGGTGACCCCGCCCGATCTAGCAGCGGCGGGATTGCCGGACGGCGTGACCGGATGGGCTTGGGAGCGAAGCGGGACGTGGCGCCGGGCGCGGATGGCCCATGTGGCCCAACCGGTGGTGTACGACGCGATGTATCTCAAGGACCTGCAACGTCACCGGATGGCCTACCGGCGGCTGCGCGAGACGTTGGACCGCAGCCGCCTGGTCGCCTTCAATCCGGTGCTCCCGGCGAAGGACCAGGTGTACCGCGTGATCCTGGCGGATGACTCGGTGCGGACCGCCTTGCCCCCGACGCGGTTCCATCCCTCGCCCGAGGAACTCCTCGACCTGTCGGAGGTGTGGGGAGCGGTCTGGTGGAAGCCGGTGTACGGCTCGGGCGGGCGCAACATGCTGTTCATTCGTCCGCTTTCCCGCAGGCGTTGGTATGTGACGGGTGAGCGGTTTTTCGGCCAGATGATTCACCGGGACGTGGACCGGGAGCAACTGCTCGCGCTGTTGGCCTACAGCCAAAGGCGGCGGCCCTACATGGCGCAGGGGCATATCCCGTTGTGGCGCACGGAGGACGGACGGCACCTGGATCTCCGAGTGACGGTCCAGTGCAACGCGTGCGGGGTGTGGGAGGTGTTGGCGGTCACCGCACGCAGGGGACCTCCGGGGGCGATGGTGACGAACTACCATGCCGGCGGACGCGTGGAATCTTTGACGCATCCGACCGCCGTCCAACTGTCCCGGCTGGCCAGTGCCTGCATCGACGAGGCGGTGCTTGATCGCGCACGGGCGCAGGCGCTGCAGGTGGCCCGCGTGCTGCAGCGGGCGTATCCTGCGCTGGGCGTGTTGGGCGTGGACGTGGGCGGATCACCGGACGAGGAATGGTGTTACGTGTACGATTTGAACAGCCGGCCGGGCCGGGATATCCTGACCGATGACGAACTGGCGGGGTTTGCACGGGGGGTGGCGGGTTTTGCCCACTATTTGCGCCACGAGATGCCCCGCCGGTGCCGCTGATTTGGTACACTCTGGACGACGGGGACCGCCTGCGGGCGGGACCGGACCGAGGATGGAGGCGATGCGGTTGATGACGTCAGGTCCGTGGTCGGATCGTCGTCAGCGGTTGTGTCAGGAGTTGGCCCGGGCCGGGGTGGAGGCGGCCCTCCTCACCTCGAGGCCCAATGTGTACTATCTGACGGGGGTGTGGCTCGCGACCGGGGAGCGCGCGAGCGCGTTGATTGTCCGTCCGGACCGGGATCCGGTCTGGGTGGTCCATGAGATGTTCGCGCAAGAGGTGACATCGGCGGACGTGCGCATCGTCCTGTGGAAGGACGGTGAGGACGCGCACCGCCTGATCCAGGAGCAGGTGGGACAAGCCGCACGGGTGGCCGTCGACGGGGGCTGGGAGGCACGCCACTTGATGGCGTGGATGGCGCTGCGGCCGGGGCTGCCGCTCCCGGTGTCCGCGGACGGGATGATGGCCAAGCTGCGCAGCCGTAAGGACGCGGAGGAGTTGGATTGCCTGGCGCGGGCCTCGGCGATGGCGGATGAAGTCGTCAAGGCGCTCGCGGCGGATCTGCGTGCGGGCGACACGGAAGCCGTGTTGGCAGAACGGCTCGCCACGCTGTGGCGGCAGGCCGGATCGGAGGGCATGTCGTTTCCGCCCATCGTCGCCGCCGGCCCGAACGGAGCGGCCCCGCATCACGAGCCCGGCGGGAGCCAGGTGACGGCGGGGACCACGGTCATCGTCGACACGGGCGGGGTGTACCGCCATTACGTCAGCGACATCACGCGGACGTACATCGTGGGAGAGCCCACGGAGGAGATGAGGCGGGTGTACGCCTGCGTCCTCGCCGCGCAGGAAGTTGGCATCCAGGCCGCGAAACCGGGTGTGACGCTGGGAGAGGTGGACGCGGCGGTCCGGCGGTACATCACGGATGCCGGGTATGGTCCGTATTTCACCCACCGCACGGGGCACGGGGTCGGCCTCGACGTCCACGAGGAGCCCTATGTGGTGGGCGGCAATGACCAGGTGTTGGAACCGGGGATGGTGATGAGCATCGAACCCGGGATCTACCTGCCCGGGCGATTCGGGGTGCGGATTGAGGATCTGGTGGTCATCGAAGAAACGGGTGCCCGGTCTCTCAACCGTGCGCCAAAACACTGGGAGGCGGTGTGCCTGCCGCTCGGTGAGTGAGTGAGCTTGGATCACGATCCGTCGATGACCAGCATGGCCAGGGGGACCGCCGTCTCCGATCCGTCGGAGAAACGGATCCCCCAGGCCATCACGCCCTCCACGCGCGTGACGGTCAGGCGGTCCGGTTCTTCGGCGAGATCGTACACGCGGCCGGGTTCAATCCGGACCTGATCCCGGATGAGGTACGATTTCGCGAGGTACCATTTCTGCATGGCCACGGCGTATCGCGACCAGTCCTGACGGTCGAACGCCTGCCGGCCCTCTTCTTGCAACTGTGCCATTTCCCGCTCCAACTGCGCCGGGGTCATCTCGCTGTATCGCAGCATATCGTTCCTCCACGTGTGCATCGGTCATGCCGAGGGGCTGACGGTGATGGCGACGAACAGCTTTTTGGCCACCACCACGGTGTTGACACGGATGGTGAACTCCTGTTGGTCGACGGTGACGGTGCGGCCATCCAACAGCCGGTAGGGAAGATCGGGGTTGTGATCGAGGGTGGACAGGGGGCGGTCGACCAAGAAAGCCAGTTGTTTCTTGACGAAATCGACCACCTCCAACTGGGTCAGGCTGTCCGGGGCCTTGGCGTCCACCTGGATGCTTTCAATCACCGGCTGCGGGTTCGGCTGCTGCAGCTTCGCCGACAGCAGCCGCACTTGGTCTTCCAACGTTTCCTTCTCCGTTGTACAGGAATTGTACTGTACGCGCAACTGATTGATCTCCCGGCCCTGGTAGACCAGCATCAGGCTGCCGCCGAGCAGGGCACCCGCCACGAGGGCCGCGATGAGGCGGCGGTTGACGGTCATGAGGAGCTCCCCTCCCCGGCAAGCCAGCGCACGATGAAGGCACCGGCCTCACAGCCGACGAACGCGGCAATCAAGAACGTAATCTGGCGCCCGACCGGCGCCAGCTCGCGGGAGAGTACCCCGGTTTCGATGACCTTGAGGGTGTCCATCGTGCCGCCGAGCGTGCTCACCATCGCCCAGATTTTCAGCTGCTCGGACAGATTCACCATCACCGCCATCGGGGGCGCGTGCATCAGCGAAGCGCCGATTCCCCCCAACAGGGAACCGCCCAGCACAATGCCCATCGCCACAAAAAAATCGACGACCAGGCTGGAAACGAACGACATCCTGCATCTCCTCCCGCATCGAGCCGCCTGTGGACGCCATCCGTCACCAACATACGGGACAGGTCCATGAATTATGCCCGGCGCATACTCATATCCCATCCCGTGTGAGGCACACTAGCTGCGACCAGAATGGTGTCAGGCAGGCCGAGGAGGTGGGGAGGATGCCGGTGGTCCACGAAGCCCGGTGTCCGTATTGCGGGGAGACGTGGGAGATCGACGTCGGCGTGGAGCAGGTTTCGGACGAGGAGTTCCTCGACGCGACGCGCACCCCGTACGTGTATGTGCCGTGTGAACGCTGCACCTATCTGCACTTTGACTGAGACCTTTCAGGAGAGGAGCGATGGCGCATGGACGGCGGGGATCCCGTCCCCCACACGCCGCAGCACAATGCGTTCACGGAATCCGTCGTGGATGCGGTGGACCGCATGCGGGATGAAGGGGGAATCGCACCCGACATTCCGCACCGGGAAAGCACGTTGAAGGAGCGTGGGGTCACGGGCCATCCGGATGGACCGGACGGGCAGGATGACCCCCATTGAGAGACAGCCGACATCACCATCTTCCGTATCCGGGGCGAGGCGGCCGTACGGCCGGCCTCGCCACGCCGTTTTGGGCGGCAGCGGCCGAACCCCGCCGGGGACCGGAACTTGATATAATATAACGAATACCGTCCATGAGGCTTGGACAGTTCGAGGGGACAGGGATGCGGGTTGAGGAGACACAACCGGTTCGATTGCACGGGCGGTTGACGCCAGGAAAAGCCTGGTGGCAGGACGGAGAGGTCCGGCTGTGGCTGACCGGGGCATCCGTAGGCCATGACCCCGTGGAACCGGTCAAACGCTGGTGCCTCAGACACCTGGAGCCTTCCTGTGTACGGGCCGAAGCGGACAGCGTGGTGCTCGGCGGCCGGGACTTTCTGCACCTGATTTCCCGCTTGCCAAGTGCGCCGTGGCCGCTGGCGGACGACCTCGCCGTATACGGGTGGGCGGTCGGGTTGGCGCTCGAGATCGTGCAAAGCCAGGACGTGCTGCCGTTCGCAGCCCCCGTGGACCTGCCCGGAGGGGGCGTCTGGGATCTCATGGGCCGTCTCGCGCAGGCGGGGGACCTGGGATACGCGGAGTGGCCGTCGGGCGCGGGCGCGTTCGCAGCCGCCTGGATGCCGGCGTGGACGCGGGAGGAATTGGTGGACCGCAGAATGGTCCTGCTGTCCCAGGCGGAACGGTGGTGGGCGCCGTCAGCCGCGGCGTTCGGGGATGAGAATGCCCGCCGGCTGTGCGATGCCTGGCTCTGTCGATGTGTGGATCACTTCGTCCGCCAGGCGCTGTCCCGAGGCGAGCTGCTCCCGCAAGACGCGCCGGCCCCGTTCCGCATCCTCTATCGGGGCGAACCGGAACTGATGGAGGCGTTCGCCCGAGCGTTGACTTCGGACGGCGCACTGTTCCACGCCGACGGATGGTTGATGTGGCGGGCCTTGCGGCGTTGGTTCGCCGGCACGGGATGGACGCCGGAACGGTGGGCGGATACCCACGGTGCAGGGCGTTACCGGTTGGAGTTGGTCTTGGAGCCGCCGAAGGGGAACAGCTACGATTGGACCGTGCGTTTTTGGATCGCGCATCGGCGCCGCCCGGGCGTACGGGCGCCGCTGGCGTCGTGGTGGCGCGAACCGCGCCGGGTCTGGTGGATCGGCGGGGAACGGCTACATCGCCCGGACCGATGGATCCTCCCGCAGCTCTGCCGGGCGGCGGAGGTGTGGCCGGCCCTGGGGCCGGCGCTGCAGGCGCCCGCCCCAAGCCAGTGGCGGGTGCCGGCGCAGGAGGCGTACGACCTGTTCACGGTGTATGCGCCCAGGTTGGAGGCCCAGGGAATCTCCGTCCGGCTGCCCGCGTTGAAGCGGGTGGATGCCGGAGACATCCGCCTCCAGGTGCAGGTTCGCCGTCGATCTCCCAGGTCTTCACCGCTTCCCGCGGCCACCGCGCGTCCGTGGTTCGATCTGGCGCACCTGGCCGACTTCGACTGGACCCTCGCCGTCGGAGACGTCACGGTGACGCCGGAGGCCTTCGCGCGCATGGTCGAGCAGGGCGCGCCGTTGCTCCAGACGGATGCCGGGTGGTGCCTGGTCCCGGTGCGGGCTCTCCTCGACCGCCTGGAGATGACGAGGCCATCGCCGGAAGAGCGGTCGTTGCCGGCGTTCGCGAGGCTGTGGCTGTGGGCGCAGGCGTCCGAGGAAGAGACGATACCGGTGGAGCTGTCCTTTGACCATTCCGCCGCCGACCTGGCGCAGTTCGTCGACGCGCTGCGCATGGCCTGCCACCCCAGCCCCCTGCCCGCTCCGGACGGCTTCCGGGGACAGTTGCGGGGCTATCAGCAGACCGGGTATGCGTGGTTGGTGCATCTGCGGCGGCTGGGGCTGGGCGGGGTGCTGGCCGATGACATGGGGCTGGGCAAGACCGTCCAGATATTGGCCTATCTGTGGTATCTCAAGGAGACGGGGCAAGCCCGGGGCCCTCACCTATTGGTCTGTCCGACGTCGCTGCTCGCCAATTGGCGGCAGGAGATGGCGAGATTCGTCCCCAGCCTGCGCGTCCACATCCACCACGGCAGCGCCCGCCACCAGACGGATGCGGACGGGACGCCGCGGTTGGCGGCGGCCCTTCGGAGGTGCGACGTCGTCGTCACCACGTACGGAACGGCCGTGCGCGACGCGGACGTTCTGCAGGCCATCCAGTGGGACGTCGCCATCGCCGATGAGGCGCAGGCCATCAAGAATCCGGACACCCATCAAGCGCGGATGCTGCGCCGCCTGAAGGTGCGGCAGTGGGTGGCCTTGACCGGCACGCCGGTGGAGAACCGGCTCGAAGAGCTGTGGTCCATCGTCCAGTTGGTCAATCCGGGATACCTCGGGAGCGCCCGTTGGTTCCACCGTGCCTTCGCCGATCCGGTGGCACGGGCCCCGGGCGGCGTCACGGCGCGGCGGCTGCGGACGCTGCTGCAACCCATCCTGCTGCGCCGCAGCAAGGCGGACCCCGTCATCCGCCGGGAGCTGCCCGAAAAGTGGGAGATCGCCGCCTATGCCGCCCTGACGCCGGAACAGGCCGCCTTGTACCAACGGATCGTCCACGACCTGTTCCAGGGGCTCGGGCGGCCAGGCTCCATCGGGCGGCGCGGGCAAATTCTCGCCGCGCTCACCCGGCTCAAACAGGTGTGCGATCACCCGGCGCTGGTCGCCGGAGGGAAGGGGACGCCTGGCCGATCGGGAAAGTTGACACTGTTGTTGCAGCGGATCGAAGAGGTGGTCGCCAAGGGAGAAGCCGCCCTGGTGTTCACCCAGTTCCGCGAGATGGGCGAACTGTTGGTCGCTGCGCTTCAGGCCCGGTTCGGTTGGTGTCCACCCTTTCTGCACGGGGGGCTCGGCGCAGCCAAACGGGGGGAGTTGGTCGCCCGGTTTCAGGAGGGGGTGGATCCCGCGCCGGTGTTCGTCCTGTCGCTCAAGGCGGGCGGCACGGGGCTCAACCTCACCCGCGCCAACCACGTGTTTCACTACGACCGCTGGTGGAATCCGGCGGTGGAGGATCAGGCGACGGATCGCGCGTTCCGCATCGGGCAGACGAAGGACGTCCAGGTGCACCGGCTCATCTGCCCGGGGACGCTGGAGGAGCGGATCGATCAGATGATTGCGCACAAGCGCGCCCTGACGCAGGTCGTGGCCGGGACGGGGGAAGGTTGGTTGACGGAATTCGATGACGAAACGCTGCGGCGGCTGTTCATGTTGGATGTGGAGGCGGCCGTAGGGGAGATGGAGGACTGATGGCGCGCTCGTCGAAGCCTGGCGGCACGTGGGGATGGCATCACCTGTTGGAATGGATCGATTCGGCAGGACAGCGGCGTCCGCGTCACGCGGCGCGGCAGAGCCTGGTGACAGGGGTGACCGTGCGCGAGGGGCACATTTACGCCATGGTGCAGGCACCCCATCCAGGCCCGGGTGCCGGTCTGGACGCGGGGGCGTCGGTGACCTTGCCCTGCCCGGATTGGTGGCCACCGGTGTTGGACGAGGTGGCGGAGTGGTTCTGCCAGCGCCCGGATTGGCTGGGCGCCTTGTGGATGGGGCGGTGGGAGGAATCTTTCTTGCGCCACGCGGCGGACGCCGGGCGGCTCCTGTTGCCGGACGCGGCCGCGGCAGCCCGGATGGCGGCCGGCGCCGAGTGCTCCTGCGGGGCCGCCGAACGGTGCCTGCATGTCGCCGGATTGGCGCACTCGATTGCCCAGGATGTGCAGATGCAGCCCGAGCGCGCCCTGTTCTACGTGGGGGTCTGTCCGGAGGGGTTGTTCGACCGGGCGCATGCGCGCACCGCCGAACGGCTCGCGGACGCACGGGATCCGCGGCCGGCCGGGCTTCCCGGTTCAGAGGCGGGCGATGCCGAGCCGGACGCGGTGGCCGCGGGCCGGGCGGCAGGCCAGGATCCGTTGTGGCGCATGGCGGCGTCTTGGGCTCAGGTGCCGTCCGTCACGCCAGGCGAGCCGCCGGCCCGTGCGGCCGCTCCGTTCACGGTCCGGTGGGATGCGGCGCGGCTGGAAGCGCTGCAGAGAGACTACATGGCGTGGGTGTGGGGAGCATCCTGATGCGATTCCGGTTCCGGCGGTGTTTCCATGCCCGACAGCGCCTGCCTGGCGAAGAGCCCCAACACGACGCTCAGCAGGCCGACGGTGATGATGAATCCAACCCCCATGTGGGTGACACCTCAATTCCGAACCCTCTGCGCCCCGGGCACCAGGGCGTCCGTTCACCTATATAGACGCAGTGCCCCCGGGCGACGTTGCAACGGAAACCCTGTCGCATATCGGATTTTTAAACAACACCCTTCGGATTTTTCGATTCCTGCCGGTACGGGCCGCTTTCTATAATACAGACATCCTGCAAGCGGTTTCATCCGCGCGAAGAGGAAGAAGGGGGTTCGGATGATGAAACGGGCGGCTCAGTGGCTCGTACCGGCCGCGGTGGCCCTGGTGGCGGTCACCGGATGCGGCGGAAGCAGCGGCGGTACCGGACAGAACACGGCCAACAACGGTGTTGGCGGACCTGCGAGTAACGGGCAGACCATCACGCTGCGCATCTCCTGGTGGGGGGATCAAACCCGCGCGAATCTTACGCAGCAGGTCATCGATCTCTATGAAAAATCCCATCCAAACATCAAGATTCAACCCGAGTTCACCGGTTACTCCGGGTATCAGCAGAAGCTGACGACCGAGGCCGCCGGCAACAACCTGCCGGACGTCATGCAGATGAACTACGGGCCGATGATCTCCCAGTTTTCCTCCCAGGGCCTGTTGGACGACCTGAAACCTTACATCGACAGCAAGCAGATTGACGTCAGCAAGATCGATCCGCAGCTGCTCGGCACCGGCGTCATCAACGGCCAGCAGCTCGGCATCCCGTTGGCGGAAAACGCCCTCGCCGTCCTGTACAACCCGGATCTACTGCAGAAGGCCGGCCTGAGCGATCCCAAGCCCGACTGGACCTGGGACGATTTCATCCAGATGGCGGAGACGGTGCACCAAAAGCTCGGCATCTGGGGCGCGCGCACACTGGATTACACGTTCACGCCCGAGTACTACATCCGCCAGCATGGCCAGCACCTGTTCTCCCAGGACCAGAAAGCGCTGGGCTACGACGACCAGACGCTCGCCGACTACTGGCAGATCAATCTCAAGCTGATCCGGGACGGTGCCGCGCCGACCATCGACAAGATTCAGCAGATTCAGGGTCTGGAGCAGGAGCCGTTGGCGCAGCAGAAGGCGGCCTTCGATCTGCGTTGGTCGAACCAGTTGACGGCGCTGTCGAACAACGGCAAGCTCCCGCTGAAACTCGCGCCGCTGCCGGGCCCGGACGCGGACAAGGGGATGTACCTGAAGCCGTCGATGTTCTTCTCCATCAGCAAGACGTCCCAACACAAGGCGGAGGCGGCGGATTTCATCAACTTCTTCATCAACAACCTGGACGCCGCCAAGATCCTGAAGACGGAGCGCGGTGTGCCGGTGTCATCGGACATCCGGGAGCAGTTGAAGTCGTCTCTGTCGCCGCTGGATCAGGAGACGTTCGACTATATCGATTACGTGTCGAAGCACAGCAGTCCCATTGATCCCGACAGCCCGCCCAATTACTCGCAGATCAGCCAGACCTTGAAGGACGTGGACCAGAAGGTCCTGTTCGGCAAGGAGACGCCAGAGCAGGGGGCCAAGGAATTCCGGAGCAAGGCCGAATCCCTGCTGAAGTGACAGAGGGTGAGAGAACGCATGCTTGCCACGAAAACCGACACCATCGTCCCGCCGGCGCCCGGAGTGCGTTCTCGCCGAAAGAAGAACGACAACTTGACCGGGTACCTGTTCATCCTGCCCTTCGTGATCGGGTTCATCGGCCTGACCCTGTTCCCGACGGCGGCGTCGTTGTACCTGTCCTTCACGGACTACAACATGTTGGGTTCTCCGCATTGGGTCGGGATTGAGAATTTCCGGCAGATGTTTACCCAGGATGACAAGTACTGGCAGTCCGTGCGCGTGACGGTCCAATACGTGTTCACCGCGGTACCGGTCCGGTTGGTGTGCGCCCTGCTCATCGCCATGCTGTTGGACCGTATCACCGCAGGGGCGGGGTTTTTTCGCACGGTGCTGTACGTTCCCTCCCTCATCGGCGGGAGTGTCGCCGTGTCGGTGATGTGGAAGCAGCTGTTCAGCGACAAGGGGGCCATCAACGCGCTGTTGACGGCGGTGGGCCTGCATCCGCTGCCTTGGCTGGGCGATCCGCATCTGGCCCTGTGGACCCTGGTCCTGTTGGCAGGCTGGCAATTCGGATCGCCCATGCTGATCTTTCTCGCCGGGCTCAAGAACATCCCGCGCGAGCTGTACGAGGCCGCCGGCGTCGACGGGGCCAACGCATGGCAGAAGTTCGTGCGCATCACCCTGCCGATGTTGACCCCGGTCATCCTGTTCAACGTGGTCATGCAGGTGATCCAGGCTTTCCTCGCCTTTACGCCGAGCTACATCATCTCCAACGGCCACGGCGATCCGCTGGACGGCACACTCCTGTACGTGCTCTATCTGTTCCGCAACGCGTTCGAGTTTTTCAAGATGGGGTACGCATCCGCCATGGCCTGGGTGCTTCTGGCCGTCATCGCCCTGTGCACGGCGCTCATCTTTCGGAGCTCGTCGTACTGGGTGCACTACGAGTCGGAGAGTGAATGACGATGGGGAGCCGTTCGGCGAAAACAATCCACTACATCCTGGTCAGTCTCGTGTCGCTGGCGATGATCTATCCCGTGCTGTGGATGATCAGCAGTTCCCTGAAGGACGGAACCGAGGTGTTCTCGACCGCTTCTTCTCTCATTCCGCACAACCCGCAGTGGCAGAACTATCCCGAGGGATGGAAGGGATTTGCTGGCATTTCGTTTGCCACATTCTTCAAAAATTCGCTGCTGGTCGTCATCATCAGCACCATCGGGAGCGTGCTGTCCTCGACCCTGATTGCGTACGGATTCGCCCGCATCCGCTTTTTCGGGCGGAAGTTCTGGTTCGTCTGCATGATGCTGACGATGATGCTGCCGCCGGAGATCGTGATGATTCCGCAGTACATCCTGTTCAACAAGATGGGGTTCCTGAACACCTATCTGCCGCTGATCCTGCCGACGTTCTTCGGCACGCCGTTCTTCGTCTTTCTCATCATGCAGTTCATCCGAAGCATCCCGAGGGATTTGGAGGAGGCCGCGCTCATCGACGGGTGCACCCGGTTCTCGGCGTTCGTGCGTATCTTGGTGCCGATGATTGTTCCGGCCATGGTCACCTGCGCCATCTTCAGTTTCTATTGGCGATGGGAGGAGTTCATCGGGCCGCTGATCTACCTGCAGGACCCGAAGAAATACACGGTGTCGCTGGCCATCAAGATGTTCTCCGACCCGGACGCGGTGTCCAACTGGGGGGCCATGTTCGCCATGTCGGTGGCGAGCCTGATCCCGGTGTTGGTGGTGTTTTTCATCTTCCAACGCTACGTGGTGGAGGGAATCACCACGGGCGGGTTGAAAGGGTAAGCGTCCAGAAAGGCGGCCGGCGTGCGGCCGCGTGAAGGGGGCTTCCCGGTTGAACACGCTGCGGCGCCTGCGCGTTCACTACCGCCATCTCAAGATTCGCAACAAGATGGTTCTCGCGTTTTCGTCGCTCTTGGTGGTGTACACGTTGATTGGGGTCGCGTTGGTGGAGGCGGTCACCTGGTTCGGGAACGCCAAGCTGTACACGGAGGCCAGCGGCGAACTGAATGTCGGTTCGTCCATCATCAACAGCGAACTGAGGTCGGTGGAGGATTTTTCATTTCAAATCCTGGCGGACGACTCGGTGCAGGCGGCCCTCGTGCAGATTGCGGATCACCCGGATGGGTTTGACACCCTCGTGCGCCGGGACGCCCTGTTCAAGCAGCTCATCACGCTCCTCCAGGACAACCAGTATCTCGGCTACATCGACCTGCAGAGCAACGACGGGACCCACTTCACGGTGGGCAACGACGGATTGGTCCTGGAACTGAAGCCGCAGGAGCTCGCGCAGATCCGGGATGCCCAAGGCGGCCACGTGTGGCTGTTGCGCACGGACGGTCCGGATGTGGCACTCCTGTCTGCCCGCGAGATCCGCGACAAGAACAGCCTGAGCCTGCGGCCCATCGGCCTGTTGACGATGAAGGTGGAATTGGACCGACTGGTCCGCATGTACATCGACCTGTCGGACGGGAAAGACGTGCTCATCAGCAAGGCGGGTCAACCGGTGTTCGCGTCGAGCTCCGAGGTTCTGGCGATGTACCCGGACCTGTCCGAGCGGGTGAAGACCTGGAGCATCCTCGATACCCCGCGGGGGCGGGTGTTCGTCACGCGACTCCGGACAGGCTACCAGGGATTCGAGTATTACACCCTGATCCCGTACGACGTCATGTTCAGCGGCCTGTGGAAGGTCAAGGCCGCCTGCATCGCGGCCGACATGCTGCTGTGCCTCCTGTCCCTGTGGCTCATCCGGAACCTGGCGGCGCGGTTGACCCGGCCGCTCGAGGAACTGACCACGCAGATGAAACTGGTGCAGGCGGGGGACTGGCCCCTCGCGAGTCCGGACGGAGAGGCGGGGCCGCGCGGCCGCGATGAGATCGGTCAGCTGTATGTCAACTTTCACCGGATGTTGAAGCGGATCGACCAGTTGGTGGAGGAGAACTACGTGCAGAAGCTGTTGGTGAAGGAGGCGGAGTTCCAGGCGCTGCAGGCGCAGATCAACCCGCACTTCCTGTACAACACCCTCAACTCCATCAACTGGCTGGCCAAGATCAACCGGCAGCACACCATCTCCCGCATGGTGGAAGCGCTCGGGGCGATGTTCCGGAGCTTGATGGATCGCGAGCGGCCGGTCATCGCGCTGCGCGAGGAGCTCGCGCTGGTGGAGCACTACCTGACCATTCAGACGGTCCGGTTCGGGAGCCGGCTGCAGTGCGACATCCGAGTGGAGGATGGGCTAATGGACACCGAGATCCCAAAACTCACCCTGCAGCCGTTGGTTGAAAACGCCATCAAACACGGCCTGGAACAGGTGGTGGGGACGTTCCACATCCGCATTCGGGGGAGACGGGAGGATGACGCGGTGGTCATCACGGTGGCCGATGACGGGCCGGGGATGGACGGCGAAGCGGTGCAGCGGGCCCTGTCGGGCGAGGGAAGGACGGGCAAGATTGGCCTGCGCAACATCCATCACCGATTGCAGTCGCGGTACGGCGAGGCGTACGGTTTGACGGTACGTGCGCAGCCGGGGGAGGGGACGGCCATCACGCTGCGCCTGCCCTGCCGGAGGAACGATGAGACCGGGGGCTGCACCGGAGAGGCTTCAAGGGGGGGGTGAGACGGTGTACCGGGTGTTGTTGGTGGACGACGAGCCGATTGTGCTGCAGGCCATCGCCGCGCTGGTCCCGTGGTCGGCCCACCGCACGCGGCTGGTGGGCACGGCGGACAACGGATTGGCGGCTTATCGGAAAATCGCCGAGGACCCGCCGGACATCGTGATCTGCGACATCAAGATGCCGGGGATGGACGGGCTCGAACTGATGGCGCGGGTTGGTCAAGCGTTCCCCGATGTGGTGTTCGCCGTCCTCTCGGGGTACGAGGAGTTCCACCTGGCGAGGCGCGCGATGGAACTGGGGGTCCGTCACTACTTGCTCAAACCCTGCAACGAAGACGAGATTGGGCGGGTGTTGGACGCGCTCGTCGACGGGCTGGATCATCGCCGGGCGCAGCAGGCCCGGGTGATGGACCTGGAAGCGGAACTGGCACGGGTCAAGGCGCGCCTGTCCGAACTCGAAGCCACCCCGTCCGGAGCGGAGGACCATGCCGAGCGTGCGGAACGGCAAGGGCTCGTGGAACGCGTGGTGGCGTACGTGCAGAAGCACCTGGCCGATCCGTGCATCAACTTGACGCACTTGGCCCGTCACCAGTTCTTCGTCAGTCCGGATTATCTGGGGCGCCTGTTTCGGGAACGAACGGGGCTGCGCTTCTCCGACTTCCTGACGATGATGCGGATCCAGCGGGCCCAGGATCTGTGGCGGGGCAATCCCGACCTGACGGTCGCCGAGGTGGCGGAGCGGGTGGGTTTCGCGGATCACACGCAGTATTTCAGCCAGGTGTTCAAGAAATACACGGGGGACACGCCCTCCGGCTTCAAGAAACGCATGCGCGCCGCCGAGGAAGGATGCGGCGCCCGGGAAGGGGGCGAGGACGAGCATGAACCGGGAGACGACCTGGATCCTCCGCGTGGCGGACGCCTGCGCACAGCGAGCGTTCGGGTGGAGCAATGGGCTGCACGCGTCGTGGAACTATGAGAGCGGTTGCGTGTTGCGGGCGGTGCGGGAGATCGGCCGCCGGACGGGACGGGCGGAGTACCTGGCGTTCGTCCGGGAAGTGGTGGACGGGCTGGTGGATGCGGACGGGCGCATCCGCACCTATGTGCTGGAGGAGTACAACCTGGATCAGATCAACGAAGGCAAGCTGCTTTTCCGGCTTTACGTGGAGACGGGCGAAGCGCGGTATCGACGGGCGGCCGAGCGGCTGCGCATGCAACTGGAAGGGCAGCCCCGGACTCGTGCAGGCGGGTTTTGGCACAAGAAGATCTACCCGTTTCAGATGTGGCTCGACGGCGGATATATGGCCGCACCGTTTCTGGCCGAGTACGCCTACACGTTCGCGCGCCCGGTCTGGTTCGATACGGCGGCGGAGCACCTGCTCCTGCTGGAGCAGGTCACCCGCGATCCCAACACCGGCCTGTTGTATCACGGCTGGGACGAGACCCGGGAGCAGCGGTGGGCGAATCCGGCGACAGGATGCTCTCCGGAGTTCTGGGGCCGCGCCATGGGCTGGTACGCGATGGCGGTGGTCGACGTGCTCGATTTTCTTCCGGTCAACCATCCGCGCCGCGGACAGCTGGTGGGCGTCTTCGAACGGCTGATGCACGCGGTGGCGGCCGTCCAGGACGAGGCGACCGGGTTGTGGTACCAGGTGCTCGACAAAGCGGGCCACCCGGGCAACTACCTGGAGTCTTCCTGCAGCGCCATGTTCGCCTACGCGTTTGCGAAGGGCGTCCGGCGCGGCTATCTCTCGCGGGCGTTCTCCGGCGTCGCCGAGCGGGCGTTTGACGGGCTCGTGGCGCATCACCTGCGCTTGGACGAGGACGGACGGCCGCACCTGATGCACTGCAACGCGGTGGCGGGGCTCGGCGGCACACCGTACCGGGACGGCTCGTACGCGTATTACGTGGGCGAGCGGGTGGTCGAGGACGAGCCAAAGGCCGTGGCGGCGTTCCTCTTGGCCGGGCTGGAGGTGGCGCTCGGCGGCGGGACGGATCCGGAGCCCGTCGCGTTCTCCGAAGAGGACGGGCGCACGCTGGTGCGTTGGGAGGGATGACCATGAAGCGTTGGGCGGTCTGCGGAGTCAGCAACCGGGCGATGAGCATGTTCATCGGGCCGATGATTGAGTTGTTTCCGGGTTACGCCGAGGTGGTGGGCCTGCTCGACGCCGACTCGCGGCGCGTGGCCATCTGCAAGGACCGTTTTCCGAGCCTGCGCGATGTGCCGGGGTACGCGCCGGACGAGTTCGACCGGATGGTGGACGAGGTCAAGCCGGACGTGATCCTCGTGACGGGCCGGGACTGCACCCATGCGGAGTACATTGTGAAGGCGCTGGCGCGCGACCTCGACGTGGTCACCGAAAAGCCGATGGCGACCACGGCGGCGGACTGCCGGCGCATCCTCGACGCCGAACAGAAGAGCCGCGGCCACGTGGTGGTGACGTTCAACTACCGGTACGCACCCATCCACAGGAAGATCAAGGAGATAATCCTGGAGGGCCGCGTCGGCCGCGTGACGTCGGTGGACCTCAACTGGTACATCGACACCTACCACGGATCGAGCTATTTCCAACGCTGGAACCGGATGCGCGAGTTCTCCGGCGGCCTGTCCGTCCACAAGAGCTCCCATCACTTCGATCTCGTGCAGTGGTGGATTGACCAGCGGCCGGTCGAGGTGTTCGCGTTTGGGGCACTCCACTACTACGGTCCCTATTCCGAGCACAATCCGGAGCGCCGGGACGGCCGCTTCTGCGGGACGTGCGACGTGCGCGACCGCTGCGCGTACTACACCCGCTGGCATACGCGCAGCCTGCAGGGGGCGGTGCGGGACGATCACCTTGGCGCCATCCAGGGCGTGCCCATTGACCAGGCCTACACCGGCTACCGGGCCGACATGTGCATCTTCGATTCGGAGATCCGCATCGAGGACACGTACACGGCGACGGTGCGCTACGACCAGGGGGCGCTGTTGTCCTACTCCATCAACTTCTCTCTGCCGTATGAAGGGTATCGCCTCGCCATCAACGGCACGAAAGGGCGCATCGAGACGATGGAGTATCACGCCCCCTCGCGCGTGCCCTTCCCGACACCGGTGCAGACCATCGACTACTTCCCGCTGTTCGGGTCCAAGGAAACGCTCCACGTGGTGCAGCGCGAGGGAGGCCACGGCGGGGGCGATCCGGTGCTGCAGGAGGATCTGTTCATGGGCGTCGATCCCCGTCGTCCGTACCCCATTCTTTCGGGCAGCCGGGACGGAGCGTACGCGGTGGCCACCGGAGAAGCCGTGTGGCGTTCGGCGCAGGAGCACCGGCCGATTGCCATCGCCGATTTGCTTGGGCTGTGATGGGAAAACCGGGATCGGCCAACGTGGGGTCAGGCGGACGCCCTTGGTCCGGGAGTGCCGAAGCCTTCAACCCATGCGAGGAGGAGAGAGGACACATGGAGATTCGACATCCGATTCATCCGCGGGACGCCGCGCAGTTTTCCACGGAGCGCATGCGCGCCGAGTTCCTGGTGCAGGGCCTGTTCCAGCCGGGGGAGGTGAAGTGGGTGTACACCCACCACGACCGCATGCTCATCGGCGGCGTGGTGCCGGTGGAGGCTCCGGTGACGGTGAGCCAGGTGCCCGAGCTGCACACGGAGTACCTCCTGGAGCGGCGCGAAATCGGCATCGTCAACATCGGCGGGCCGGGGACGGTCACGGTGGACGGAGAGGTGTACGGGCTGGCCCGGCGCGAGTGCCTGTACGTCGGCCTGGGGAAGCGGACGCTGTCCTTTGGCAGCGTGGATAGGGCCCAGCCCGCCCGTTTCTACCTGGTGTCCGCGCCGGCGCACCAGGCGTATCCGACGCGCAAGACCGGCCCGCAGGATGCGGAGTTCGAGCAGCTCGGCTCGGACGATCAGTCCAACCGCCGCACCCTGTACCGGTTCATCCATGCGAACGGCGTCCAGAGCTGTCAACTGATGCTCGGCATGACCGAGCTGGCGCCGAACAACCTGTGGAACACCATGCCGGCCCACCTGCATGACCGGCGTTCGGAAGTCTACCTCTATTTCGACCTCGATCCCGCCGCGCGCGTCTTCCACTTCTTTGGCGAACCGGGGGAGACACGCCATCTGGTGGTGGCCAACGAGGAGGCGGTGATTTCCCCCAGTTGGTCCATCCACTCGGGTGTCGGGACGCGCTCCTACACGTTCATCTGGGCCATGGCGGGCGAGAACTACACGTTCAAGGACATGGACCCGGTCGCCATGGACGATTTGCGGTAAGGGGGTGAGCGCGTGAGCAGGAACGGTTTGGAACGGATGTTTTCGCTGTCCGGCAAGACAGCGCTGGTGACGGGGGCCCGGACCGGCATCGGCCAGGCCATCGCCGTGGCGTTGGCCGAGGCGGGCGCGGACGTGGTACTGCTCGGCCATCAGGACAACATGCAGGAGACGGAACGCCTGGTGGCCGAAACCGGGCGGCGCCACCGCACGGTCTTGCTGGATCTCGCCGATCCTAGTGCCGCCGCGGCGGGCGTGCAGGGGCTGCTGGCGGAGGAGCGGATCGACATCCTCGTCAACAACGCGGGCATCATCCGCCGGGCGCCCGCCGTGCAGTATCGCGAACGGGACTGGTACGACGTGATGAACGTCAATCTCCACGCCTTGTTCTGGCTGACGCAGGCGGTCGCCAAGCCGATGCTCGAGCGCCGCCAGGGCAAGATCATCCACATCGCGTCCGTCCTGTCGTTCCAGGGGGGCATCCTGGTGCCCGCGTACACCGCCAGCAAACATGCGGTGGCAGGCCTCACCAAGGCGCTGGCCAACGAGTGGGCGGCGCTGGGCGTCCAGGTGAACGCCATCGCGCCGGGATACGTCGCGACGAACAACACGGAAGCGCTGCGCAAAGACCCGGATAGAAACGAAGCCATTCGATCACGCATCCCGGCCGGCCGCTGGGGCGAACCGGCGGACATCGCCGGGGCGGCGGTGTTCCTCGCCTCCCCCGCGTCCGACTACGTGAACGGGCACGTGCTGGTGGTCGACGGGGGCTGGCTGGCGCGGTGAGGCAAGCGGCGTTCGGACGGAAGGTACCGTCCACCGTCGCCAGGGCGGATGGCTTGCGCGAAAGGGATACCCGGGGAGGCGGCTGTGGCGCCGCCCCGCTTCGTTTTGTACGGAATCTTCGGGATGGCTGTGGTATCATCTCGCTGAGAACCCCAGGTGGCTACGGCGTTTGTTGCGGCGACAACAGCAACGGTACATCGCAACGGTACATAAAGGAGTGACGGTGTGATGGAGGAGAAGGGGTCCGTGAAGCGCGCTGTCGAACGGTGCCTGGCGGCCATTGAGCAACTGGACGGCCACGTGCTGGCGTGGGAGACCGTGTTTGCAGAGGAGGCGTTGCACCAGGCGGAGGAACTGGACCGAGAGGAGCGCCCGCGCCCGCTCAAAGGGCTCGTGGTAGGACTGAAGGACGTCTTCGACTTGGCCGGCCGTCCGCCTGGAAACGGTGCGCCTGTGAAATCGGACAGGGTTCCGAAGGAGGATGCCGCTTTGGTCCGGCAGCTTCGTTCGGCTGGCGCGGTGATCCTCGGGACGACAAAACTCACGGAATTTTGTTGGTACCGCCCGACGGTGACGCGCAATCCGCACCATTTGGATCATACGCCGGGCGGATCGAGCAGTGGTTCAGCGGCGGCGGTCGCAGCCGGGATGGTCCCGTTCGCGGTGGGCACGCAGACGAACGGATCGGTCATTCGGCCTGCGAGTTTCTGTGGGATTTACGGATTCAAACCGACATTTGGCATCGTGGATACGCTGGGTATGACGCACATCAGCCGTTCTCTGGATCACCCTGGGTTTTTCACGCGGGAACCGGAATGGCTGTTGCGTGTTTTCGATGTCCTGACCGGGTATGGCGGCGCGGGCACCGCGGTCGTCACGGAGAGGAATCGGCCGTCGGGGGGATCCCGGCGCCTGAAGGTCGGCGTTCTCGACACCAGCCCGATGGAGGGCATCACGCCGGACGTGCTGGCGGCCGTCGGACGGTATGCCGAAGCGCTCGCTGCGCAGGGACATGCGATCCGCGAGATGCGCGTTCCCGACTGGTTCTTGAACGTGAAGATGACGTTCGAGTCCATCTTCCATCCCGAAGTGTACAGTTTGCTCGGAGACGTGTTGGCGGCGGCGGAGGGACTTCCCATCGGGCCCGAGATTCGATGGGTGGTCGAACAGGGGGCCAAAGCCAGCATCCAATCGTATTTGGAGGGGCTGCGCAGGAAGGATGAGTTGACCTGGCAGGTGACGGAGTTGTTTGGGGACTGCGATCTGTTGGTGTTGCCCTCCACCTTGGGGCCCGCCCCGAAGGGATTGTCGTCCACCGGGAATCCAGCCATGTCGACATTGTCGAGCATCGTGGGGCTGCCGTGTGCATCCATCCCGTTCGGGACAAGTGCGGATGGATTGCCGCTGGGGGTTCAGGTGTGGGCGAGAAAGTACCATGACCGCCATCTGTTGTCGGTCTTGCCCGAGTTGCCGGCCCAACAGGTCCGTCCGCGCTATTTCGCGGAATGAGTGTCGTGCGTCGGGCGACCTGAAAGCTGCGCGTGCGACAGATAGATGCGTTTTGTGCTTCACGCCATGTCCGCGGCATGGAGTTGCCGCGCCAGCCAGTCGAAAGAGCGGCGCCCGCTGATCTCGTGTCCGCCGGGGAAGACGTCGGTGGCGATCGCGTCCGGCGCCCCCAGCGCCTCGTACCGTGCACGCACCGCTGCGGCGGCGTCCAGGGCAGATGGGAGCGGGAAGACCGCATCGGTGGCGCCCATCTCCAAAAATAGCGGGCGGGGCGCGATGAGGCCTATCCAGTCCGGCATCTCGCCCCATTCGAGCAGGTCCGGGATGTAGTTGTCGACGCAGTGGGGGGCTGCGAGGACGCTGTCCCGGAAGGTCGAGGCGTACCCGGAGAGGACGACCGCCCGGATGCGCTCGTCGAGTACCGCGGTCAGCATGGCGATCAGCCCTCCGCCTGAAAAACCGAACACACCGATCCGATGCGCGTCCACTTCTGCCCGCGTTCGCAGGTAGTCGAGGGCGCGCATCGCTTCATAGGTGCGAAATCCGGCTAGCGTCTGGCCGTGCATCAACAGATGGGTGGCGATTCGGTAACAGGAGGAGCGGCGGCCGACGGGATCGACCGCGTCATCGTCGGCCAGGCGGCGGACGCCGAGGCCGAACACCTCGGGGACGATCACGATCATCCCCCGCCGCGCCAGCTCGATCGCAAAACGGTGGTGAATGCCACCGCCCTGCGGGACGGGGTGACCGGCCGAGGACGGGGCGGATGGACGGGCCAGTTTCGGGGGCAGTGGCCGGCCGATGGCGTCGGCGATCCCGCGCCCGTGTCCGGGGCAGGCGAGCACGGCAGGCCTCGGACCGGGGGCTTGCGGGGGTGTCAGGACGCAGGCGCAGGTGCGTACGCCCGGGTATGTGGTGTATTCGATCCACTCCAGCCGCAGGTCTTCCACCGTTTCGACGGCGAGCAGGGCAGGGGCGAGGGGGGATGAGGGCAATCGATGATCTGACACCACCAAGTGATCAATGCCCAGCAACCGCGTGAGCTGTCGGCGCCTCTGCTGAAGACTTCCTTCTGCGTTCAAGCGGGCGGTCCGGCGATTGGCGGAATCCTCATAGATTCGCTGCAGAATATCTTCGGCGTGCGTGACGGGCATGCCGGTCCCTCCCGTGTTCGGATTCGAAATCATTCTATCGCAAAATGTGTGGATGTGTTGGAGTTTGAAAGATAATATTGATTTCGGTTGGAAGCATAGGTTAGAATTTTCCCGAGAAACCCACTGATGTCGCGGGCATGTGCGGCGAAGAGAGAGATTTTATTACCAAATGTGCTCGGCTTCTGTGGATTGGTGTTGGGTTTCAGCTCATATTTCAGGGGGGATACGGATGCGTATGCGCAGATGGTTGGGCATGGGTGCCATGATGGCGCTTGCACTAGGTGTAAGCGCATGCGGGACGACGTCGCCGGGAGGGAATCAGGCGGGATCGAACACCAGTGGCGGAACGTCCTCCAGTGCGTAGGGACAGCCAGCGATGGTGCTTCGTCTGGCCGACAACCAGCCGGCCGACTATCCGACCGTGCTCGGCGACAACGAGTTTGCGAAGTTGGTCAACGAACGGACGAACGGCCGCATTCAAATCAAAGTCTATCCAAATGCGCAGTTGGGAGACGAGAACACGGTCATTCAACAGATTCAGCTCGGGGCCATCGACTTCGGGCGAATCAACACGGCGCCGCTGGCGTCTTATGACAAGGAAATCGGCGTGTTCTCGCTGCCCTATCTGTTCAGCAGTTCGGACCAAATGTGGAAGGTCCTCAACGGCCCCATCGGGCAGCGGTTGCTCGACAGTCTGCAAAGCGCCAAGATGGTGGGCTTGACCTATTACGATTCGGGCGCCCGTAATTTCTATGACTCCAAACGTCCGATTGTCCACCCGTCCGACTTGAAAGGACTGAAGATTCGCGTCCAGCAGTCGAACATCTTTGTGGATCTCGTCAACACCCTCGGCGGTTCGGCGACTCCGATGGCGTATGGTGAGGTGTTCAACGCGCTGCAGACCGGCGTGATCGACGGAGCGGAAAACAACTGGCCAAGCTACTATACGACGAATCACTACAAGGTCGCGAAGTATGTGACAGAGGACGAACACACGCGCAATCCCGAGGTCTTGCTCGTCAGCCAGGCCACTTGGAACAAGCTGTCTCCTCAGGATCAGCAGATCATCCGGCAAGCGGCCGTGGAGTCGCAGCAGACGGAGCGCCAGGCATGGACGCAGTTGGAGCAGAAGGCCAAGGATGCGGTGAAGGCCAACGGGAATGTCATTACGGAAGTGCAGGACGTGACGGAGTGGCAACAGGCGGTTCAACCGTTGTACGACAAGTATGGGAAGGACTACAAGGACCTGATTGATCAGATCCGCGCGACGAAGTGATGGAGGATGGTCATGGACCGGCTGAAGCAGGCCATGCGGTGGCTGGATCGCATGGTCGAATGGTTGGGTGCCTACTTGATGCTCGTCATGGTCGTCATCGTGTTCTGGCAGGTCTTCAGCCGCTATGTATTTCATCACACCCCGGCGTGGTCCGAGGAAATGGTTCTGACCGTGATGCAGTGGTTTGGCTTCATCAGCATCGCGGCTGGCTTCCGGCAACAGATGCACCTGCGCATCACGTTCATCGTGGACCGCTTTCCGAAATGGATGCAGCGGGGGATTGACAAGGCCATCGACCTGTTGGTGGTGCTGTATGGATGCGTCCTGACGGTAGAGGGGTATCGATTCACCTTGCTCACGTGGTCCTCCCGCCTGCCGGTCACCGGTCTGCCCAACGGGCTTCAATACCTGGTCATCCCGGCCGCCGGTGCGCTGACGGTCCTCTACGGGCTTGTGCACTTGCTCAGCCGTGAAGGGAAGGTGAGATGAATGGCCACGTGGATTTTGATTGGCAGCTTTGTCCTGGGGGTGTTGCTGCGGGTACCCGTCGCTCTGGCGTTGGTCATCTCCTCCTTCCTCACGGCTTGGTACCTCGGGGTTCCGCTCGAAGTGGTGGGCCAACGGATGCTCAGCGGTATCAACTCTTGGTCGCTTCTGGCGATCCCGCTGTTCATCCTCGCCGGTGAAATCATGGGGGAGGGCGGGTTGTCCCAGCGGATTATCGACTTTTCGAACCTGTTGGTCGGGCGTCTGCGCGGTGGACTGGCGCTTGTGAATGTCGTTGCGTGCATGTTTTTCGGAGGCATCACAGGATCCGCCGTGGCGGATGCGTCCTCCATCGGCTCCATCATGATCCCCATGATGCGTCAAAAGGGCTATGACAAGGATTACGCGGTCGGCGTGACCATCACGGGATCCATCCAGGGGTTGATTGTCCCGCCGAGCCACAACATCATTCTGTACGCTCTGGTGGCTGGGGGCGTATCCATCAATGCGCTGTTTGCCGCAGGAATTGCCCCAGGCATCCTGCTGTGCCTGGCCCTGATGGGGTTGAGCTACGCGATGGCGGTGCGTCGGGGATATCCGAAAGAGGTGCTGCCGCCGGTTCGTGAGTGGCCGCGCATCGTGGCGCATGGACTCCTGTCGCTGACGGTGGCGTTCATCATCATCGGCGGTATCCTGTTCGGGGTGTTCACCGCCAACGAATCGGCCGCCATCGCGGTGGTATACGCGTTCATTCTGGTGTTTGTCGGTTTTCGAAGTGCTTCGTTGCGACAGATACACCGCGTGTTGGTGGCGACGTTTTACCGGTTGAGCGCCGTGTTGTTTTTGATCTGTGCTTCCGCGGCTTTCTCGTGGTTTCTGTCGTATTTGCAGGTTCCCGATCAGGTGATGAGGGCCCTCACCTCCGTGTCCAACAATCGGTATGTGGTGCTCCTTCTCATCAATCTCATTCTGCTGTTGTTGGGACTGATGATGGACATGGCACCGTTGATCCTCATCGCGACGCCCATTCTGTTGCCGGTGGTGACGCACTTCGGCATGGATCCGGTGCAGTTCGGGATTGTCATGATGCTCAACTTGGGTATCGGTTTGCTCCACCCGCCGGTGGGCAGCGTTCTCTTTGTGGGCTGTACGATTGGTGAGATCTCGGTCGAGCGGATGACCGTCGCCATGATTCCGTTCTTGCTGTTGCTGTTCGCAGTGTTGATGGTGATCACGTACGTACCGGCGGTCACGTTGACACTGCCGCATCTGTTGCCGAACGCGTAGGTCAGGTGCGGCGTGCCTCCGGGGAGTTCCCGGAGGTTTTTTATTTTGTGCAGGGTTCCCCGTCTCCGCTGCCGGGGAATGCTCCGCGATGCAAGTCTTCATTCAGAGGGTTTCCTTTACAGCACACGCCGGCCGTACAGAAATTTGCCTGACCAGTACGGATCATCGAGGGGAATGACCTTCAGGCCGTGGGTGGTCAGGGCTGCGAATTGGTTGTTGCCGAGGTAAATTCCGTCAAAGGTTGCAGCGCCGGTGTTGTCGAGGTCGAAGAAGACCAGGTCTCCGATGGCGAGATTGGTGGCGCGGTGGATGAGGATCCCGGTTTGCGCTTGTTCGGCAATCGTCCTCGGCAGTTGCACGCCCGCCTTGGCATACACAGACTGTACAAAGCCGGACGCATCCAGCGAGGGGGGCGCGGGCGCTTGCAGCATCTGTTGGACCGCGGCGTACACCTGGTTTTGCAGTTGAAGTTGCTGCGGGTTTTGCTTCTGATCTTGCTGTTGGTTTTGCTGCGAAGCGTCCACGGGCGTGGAGGATACGAGTTGAATGGACACGTTGGAATCGGATGATGGTGTTCCGGCACGCTGCCACAGATGGTACCATGCACCGATTGCCCCCGCCAAGACGGCGGTCGCGCCCAGCAGTCCACTGGCAAGCACTTTCAAACGCGTTTTCACGGTGTGCCCTCACCTTCCCATGGTACAAGAGGAGAAGATTTGCCTCAGTGAAGCACTTTCTTCAGCTCGGAAAAATCATCCAGATAGCCGTAGCGGTCCAGTTCCTTGATGGCGTTTCGGATGTGGTGTTCTTCTTCGCCCGATTGGCTGGACAATTCCATCAAATCCTGCAATCGGACGTGTGGGTGGTCTTTACAGTACGCCAGCACCCCTTTCGCTGTCCAGGACAGGCGATCATCTTCGAATGCCCCAACGATTTGCCGAAAGATCTTGTGCGGCAGGATTCTTAAATCCACGAGCGCTTGGAGCGCACCCGTTGCCTGTTTGGTCGTCATCCGGCCGAGGCGGGCAATGTCTCCCAGGGTGGGGAGGGTGGATTCGTTCTTGTAGGACTGCAACACAATACACACCATCTGTGTGTAAATATCCAGGCCGGGATGCTGAAAAATTTCCGTCGACACCATAAACACATGTTCAGCTTCCTTGGTGGGTTCGATGGCCACGTTCCATTCTCCTCCTTCAGGCGATGATTGGGGAGTCACCCAACTCATGCTTGGGCGTGCCGATTACGGATGCGGGCTGTTGAGCAATGCCCGCGTGGTCGGGTACGGCTGCGGGTACACCTGTGGATTCGCGTTGGAGGATGCGGACACCGCGATGGGCGGATGCAATGTCCCTGGGTGGTGTGAGGCAGAAGGATATGAAACGGAGTCCGACAAAATGGGGTTTTCAACCAAGTGCACGGAATCGGCGAAAAAGGAAACAGAACCCGTTCCCGTCAGACGGGTTTCCGGAAACGTATGCACTTGAATTCTCCTTTCTTTCGCCTACGAGGTTAGTTGACGGGTTCGGGCAGAAAGGTTGCCCTAGACGTTTCGTCATTCACCCCAAGAAGAAATCTCCCCCGCCCTAAAAAGGTTCGGCGTTTTGCAATTCGGCGTTTTGCAATTCCATGAACCGCGCGGGACCATCTATGGATAAGGGATTCGGCTGGGTCGCTCCGTTTCTGAGGGCACTCCATATGGATTCACGATCCTCGGAGTGGACACGGTATGGTATGCAAAAGAGGCAGGGGATCTCCCCTGCCTTTTTTGCATACAACTGAACCGTCAATATCCGTGCCCGATGAACTCCTGCACCCATACCCCGTGGTCATAGGCGACACCGATGGTGTCGTAATGGGGGTTCAAAATGTTGGCGCGATGTCCCGGGCTGTTCATCCAATCGTTCATCACCTGTTGCGGGGTGGTTTGACCCTCCGCAATGTTTTCCCCGGCATAGGTGAAGGAGATCCCTGCTCGTTTCATCATGTCAAACGGTGAACCATACGTCGGGGAGGTGTGGCTGAAGTAATGATTTTGGTACATATCCGCGGCTTTCTGCATGGCCAGCGCGGAAAGTTTGCTGTCGAACGCAAGCGGCTTCAGTCCAGCCTTGGCGCGCTGCTGATTCACCAGTTGTGCGACCGTCACCGCATACGGTTGCGCCAGGGAACCCGTTGTGGTCGATGCGGTGGAACTGGGGATCTGCAGTTTTTCACCGACCCAGAGGATGTTCGGATTCTGGATTTGCGGGTTGGCTTGAATCAAGGAATTCAAGGAAACCCCATGGCGTTGGGCGATTTTCCACAGGGTATCGTTCGGTCGAACCATATATGTCGTCCCCGCATAGACAGGGGTTCCAAATGCGAAAAGGGCAACGACGGAAGTGACGGCAGCAAAGATCCGCTTTTTCATTCTGACAACCCCTTTCGGAATGGAGAAGCGTTAGTTCTATGGTAACGGCAGAACGCCGTCATTCCTACCAGTAATATCAGGAATATCAGGAATACACGACGTCCTCGGGTTGGAATGCTGGATTTCCCCACCGATGCTCGAGCCTGTCCGCATTGGATGCGCTGTCCATCGTGGCCGTCCAGGTCTGGATGCCAGGCGTCTCCATCCACCGATTCCCATGCGAACGTATGTTTGTTTTTGCTCCGGATGGGAGTATAATACTCGCATACAGAACATATGTTCGCATTGTGCGCGTGATGTGCGTACAGGGGGTGGGAACATGCGGTTCACGCTGTTCGGCGAAGTGGAAGGGGTGTTGGCGGAGTCGACCGCGCCGCTGTGGGCGAGCGTCGGGGCGGGAGGTGTCAGCGACGCGTCACTGTCCGCCCGGCGGCAGGGCGTCCGCCCGGGGATGCGCCCCGCTGAGGCGCAGGCGTTGGTCCCCGGATTGGTGCTGTGCGCGGAGGCGGATCGGCCGACCACGGTGATGGAGACGGTGTGGGCGCGGTTGTGGCAGTGTTCGCCGTGGCTCGAGACGGTGGGGAAAAACGCGTTCTATCTGCAGATCCCGGGACAGAAGCCCCCCATCGAGGAGGTGCGGGAGCTGTTGCGGGCGTTGGACGGGTTGTTGAATGAACACCAGCAGCTGCGCACAGCGTTGGCCGAGCACCCCCTGCTCGCCCGGGCCCTGCTGATGGCAAGCCGGCATCACAAGATCCCAGGGGTGCAGTCCGTACGTGTGGGCCGGCAGGTGTGGGTGATCTCCCCCGGCGTGCGGGCGTGGGGCGCACACGCCCTTGGGCAGGGGGCGGAGACCTTGAAGGTGAAGGAACCGCCCGTGAACACGGCGTGGGCAGGCCGTCTGCCCATCGAGGCCCTGTGGCCGCTGCCGGCCGCCACCCGGGTGGCGTTGCGGCAGCTCGGCGTCGAATGCTGGGCGGACCTCGCCGCCGTCCCCGCGGCGCAGTTGAAGCGACGGTTCGGGCCGGATGCCCTGGCGTGGCGGGCGTGGTTGACCCCTGCGCCGGGCGGTGCCATCGCGGTGAATTATCCGCCCGCGTCGCGCAGGGCGGCGTGGCGGGCACCGGCGGGCGAAGCGGCGAGAGGAGCGGCGGTGGAACAGGTGTGGGAACACCTCGTCCGGCGGTTGAGCGAACAACTGCAGCGGGACGGGATCGGGGCCTTGAAGGTGGGGGCTGTGTGGGAAGCCGGGACGGAGATCGGGCGCTGGGAGCGGCCTCAGAGGCGGCCGCTTCATACGCCGGAATCCCTTCACGCCGCGCTCGCGCCGGGGCGGGAGGCGGTGGATCGCATGGCCTTGGCCGGGCTATCCGGCCTGGAGGTGTACGCGTCCGACCTGCGCCCGCTCGAAGCGGTGCAGGCGAGGCTGGACGATTTCATGCGGACGGGCGGTGCGGAACGGGCCCGCCTGAGACAGCCGGGCGGGAGCGCACCCCGTAGGCGGGAACGGATGGCGGCCGTGAAGAAGGTGGTCCATCAGATCAACCGGAAATACCCGGCGGCCGTCCGCCTCGGTGTGACAGCGGGATTTCGGGAGCGAAGGATGCAGGCCGTGCTGGACGCGGCTGCGCCCACTGGCGTGAGTGAGGTGTGAGGACGCGGGTGTGAGATGGGTGTGAGGCGGACGTGAGGTGAGACGGCCCGTGAGCAGATTGGTGAATCGGCCCATCCAGGTGCATGGCCTGTGCGGGGAGATCCCGCAGGTCTTTCGGGATGGCGGAAAATGGCATCGAGTGGACTGCGTGATCGACCGCTGGATTGAGATGGGGGATTGGTGGGCAGATCAGGGGCCGCGCGTCGTGGTGCGCGTGCTGACCGAGGATCAGGCGTTGTTCGATCTCGAGTTTGTCGATGAACGCTGGTTCATCTACCGGGTGTGGGACTGATGTTCCTCCACCTGCACTGCCATTCCTGCTTCTCCTTCCTCGACGGGGCGGCGGGGGTGGAGGCGTTGGTGGCACAGGCGGCGCTGCTCGGCATGAAGGCCATCGCTCTCACGGATCACAATACCATCGCGGGATTGCCCAGTTTCCACAAATGGGCCGCTGCATACGGCGTGAAACCCATTTCCGGGGCGGAGATCACGCTGGAGGACGGATCGCACCTCACGGTGCTGGCCGAGACCCGGACGGGGTACGCCAACTTGTGCCGGTTGCTCACCCTGGCGCACACCGGGCCGGAGCGCCGGCGCGATCCGCGGGTCCCCGAGCACGAACTGCTGGCCCATGGGGAAGGCCTGATTGTGCTCTCCGGCTGCCGCCGCGGGCGATTGGCCCGCCACCTGCTGCGCGGCGAGAACGATGCGGCAAAGCGGCTGGCGCGCGTGTATCGCGACGCGTTTCCGGGGGCATATTTCATCGAGCTGCAGGCGGACGGGTATCCGGGGGCGGATCGCCTCCACCGGAGTCAGGTGGCCTTGGCGAAGGATCTCGGCATCCCGGTCGTCGCCACCGGAGATGTCCACCACGTGCATCCGGAACAGGCGGCATTGCACGATGTGCTGACCTGCATCCGGCTCGGCTGCGACATCCACACCCCGCACCCCGAACGGCCTCTCAACCACACCCGTTGGCTGTTTTCCGCCGGCGAAGCCGAGCGGCGGTTCGCCGGCTTGCCGCCGGAAGCCCTCGCCAACACAGTTGCGATCGCGGAGCGCTGCGACGTGGTCCTGCCGCAGGGGGGGTCCCTGTTTCCCCGCTACCGGTTGCCGGAGGGCTGGCGCCATCCGCGCGGGCTGTTGCGCCACCTGGTGTGGCGGGGGGCGCGGGAGCGGTACGGGCGCATCGACGCCGCACTGCGCCATCGGATCGAGCATGAACTGGAGATCATCGAGCGGCTCGGTTACACGGATTACTTTCTCACGGTCTGGGACATTGTGGATTTCGCCCGCCGTCACCGCATCCGCTGTGCCGGGCGCGGATCGGCGGCCGACTCGGCGGTGGCGTACTGCCTGTACATCACCGACGTCGACGCGGCCGGGCGCGGGCTGCTGTTCGAGCGGTTCATGTCGCTCGAGCGGGCGGAGAAGCCGGACATCGACATCGACTTCGACAGCCGCCGCCGCGACGAGGTGATGGATTACGTGTACCGCAAATACGGGGCGGATCACGTGGCGCGCGTCGCGACCTATCAGACGTTCCGCGGCCGTTCGGCGGTGCGCGACATCGGTGCCGCGCTCGGGCTCCCGGAGGCCCTGTTGGACGCGCTGGCCAAGCGGGTGCCGTGGGCGGCCCACGCCGATCGCCTGGAGGGATTGTTCGAGCGGCTGCCGGAGCTGCGGGAAGTCTCCCAGTACCAGCGGCAATTGCGCTGGCTGTGGCGGCTTGCGGCGCAGGCGGCCGGCTTTCCGCGCCATTTCGGGATGCACCTGGGCGGCGTGGTGATCAGCGCCCGGCCGCTGCTGGAGGTGACGTCGCTGCAGCCGTCCGCCAAAGGGGAATGGATGACCCCGTTTGACAAGGAGGGCGTCGAGGACGTCGGGCTCGTCAAGCTGGACCTTTTGTCGCTGCGCACGATGGCAGCCATCGAGGATACGGTGGTGCTGCGCGAGCGGCAGGGCCATCGGCTCGACTACGACCGCATCCCGCTCGACGACCGGGAGACGTTCGCCATGCTCGGCAACGGTGAGACCATCGGCGTGTTCCAGCTCGAGAGCCCGGCCCAGCGGGCCCTGCAGGCGCGCCTGAAACCGGAGGGGTTGGAGGACATCGTTGCCAGCGTCGCCCTCATTCGGCCCGGCCCCATCAAGGGGAACATGGTCGATCCGTTCCTGCTCCGCCGCCATGGCCAGGCGCCCATCACCTACCTGCATCCGAAACTGGAGCCCATCCTCGGCAAGACCTACGGGGTGGTGTTGTTTCAGGAGCAGGTGATTGAAATCGCGACCGAGGTTGCGCGCTTCACCCCGGGCGAGGCGGACCAGCTGCGCCGGGTGATGAGCAGGGCCCGCTCGGCGGCGGAGATGGAGCGCATCGGACGGCAATTTCTCGAGAAGGCGGAGGCGGCCGGCGTCGATCCGGCGGTGGCCCGGACCATTTTCTCCTACATCCAGGGCTATGCCAGCTACGGGTTCTGCGAGGCGCACGCGGCGGCCTTCGCCACCACCGCCTACAAGACCGCGTACTTGGTCTGCCACTTTCCGGCCGAATTTTACGCGTCCATCCTCAATCAGTACCCGATGGGCTACTACCCGGTGCACGTGGTCTGCGCCGAGGCCCGCCGGCGCGGAATCCGCGTGCTGGGGCCGGACGTGAACCGCAGCACCTGGGCCTGCCAGGTGGAGGACGGTGCGATTCGGCTCGGGTTTTGCCGCATCCATGGGTTTCGTGAGGCGGTCGCCGAGGCGATGTGCGAGGCGCGGGAGCGAGGCGGACCGTTTGAATCCGCCCTCGACCTCTTGCGCCGCGTCCCGCAGGTGGACCGTCTGACGGCGGAACATCTGATTCGGGTGGGCGCGTTTGACGGGCTGCATCCGTCGCGCCGGGCGGCGTTGTGGGCGCTGCCGGCGTGGCTCGGGGCGCGGTCGGAGGCTGCCCCGTGGTGGGTGGCCTCGCCCGGGCCGGGGATGGAACCGGACGGGTCAGGTTTACCCGGCGATGATCTGCCTCTGGCGGCGAAGTTGATGGACGAATACCGTCTGCTCGGGGTGGGCGTCTCGGGCCATTGGTTGAATCTGTACCGGCCCGAGCTGGAGAGGACCGGACATGTGACGGCGCGGGAGGTGGAGTCGTTGCCGGACGGCAGCATCGTGCGGGTGGCGGGCCTGGTGGTACGGCCGCACCGGCCGCCGACGAGGAGCGGCAAGACGGTGGTGTTCTTCACGTTGGAGGATGAGACGGGATTTGTCGACGTGACGATGTTCGAATCGGTCTACCAGTCGTGCGGGGCGATGCTGTTCACGCCGTACGGCCGGTTGGCCGGCGTGGCGGGGGAGGTGCAGCGGCGCGGCGGGACGAAGCCGCAGGTGGTGGCGTCGGCCGTGTGGCCGCTGACATGACGCGGACGCAGCCCCGGCGCCCGGCCCAAGCCGCCGGCTGGCCCGGATGGCGTCCGCGGGCACGGGTTGCTCCAAAACGCGCGGATCGATACGATGTTGGAGACTGATCGCATGGAAAACAGGACATGGCCGTCCGATGGGGTATATTCCAGGTGTCATGACGATGTCACAACGGGGGCGCCGCCGGGCCCTGTGTGACGGGGGCGCCGGGCGCCATCGGGAGGAGCGTGTATGCGGTTTTTGTGGCCCACTTGGATGCGCCGGGGAGGCTTCGCTGTGGCGTTGGGGATGCTGGCGCTGGCGGCGGGGTGCCTGCCCGCCGTCCAGCCCGGTGCATCGCAGCGCCACGCACCGGCACCGGTCACCGAGGCCGGGATGACCCTCGTCTGGGAAGGGGATGTGAAGACCCAGGCACTGGCGCTGATCCGGGAAAGCCGACACATCTGCCACCTGGATATCTACGAACTGTCCGATCCGGACATTCTCGCGGCGCTCGCCGACGCCCGGCGCCGCGGCGTGGATGTCCGGGTGGTGGTGGACGCGGCGGAGCGGCACAGCCAGGAGGAGGGGGTCCCGTACCTGCGCCGGAACGGGGTCCCTGTCGAATCCCTGCGCATCCCGCGCGGTATCTCGCACATCAAGATGTTGGTTGCGGACGGCGGGGTCCTGATAGGCGGGATGAACTTCGGGGCGGGGAGCTGGGACAACAACGACGCGTCCGTCGTGATCGCGCAGCCGAACGACTCTTTTGACGCCCTCTTTCGCTGGGACTGGCAGCGGGCATCCGGCCACCCGGCCGCCGCACCTGCCGTGAAGGCACCGCTCGTCGACGAGCGCGAGATGGAGCAGCACGTGGTCGACGCCATTGGGAGCGCCCGCCAGTCGGTGGCGATGGAGGCGTTCGTCCTGTCCGACTGGGCCGTCATCGACGCCTTGACGGCGGCGGCGAAGCGGGGGATCACCGTCGAGGTCCTGCTCGAACCGGGCCAATCGCAAAACCGTAAGACCGCGGACACCCTCCGCAAGGCGGGCGCGGTGGTGCGGTTTTACAAGCCGTACGGGGAAGAGTGGATGCACGCGAAGATGGTCGACGTGGATCACGGACGGGTGTTTCTCATCGGAAGTGCCAACTTCAGCCACCAGGCGTACGCGTACAACCACGAAGGAGATGTGGAGCTGCATCAGGTGCCGTCCTTCGCCCGGTCGCTGGAGGAGGATCTGGCGGACGAGATGAGCCGCGGGACGGTGTATCCCGAGCGGCGCTCGAGCGAGGGAGGAGACGGCGATGCGGGTTGAGCAGCCGGCCGGCACCTCCGGCGGATGGGGGTGGGCCGCGGCCGAGGGGCAGAGGAACCCGGGGGATGGGCCGTGGGCCGACCGGATCGATCACGCGGTCACCCAACGGCTTGTGCCGCTGTGGCGGCGATGGCCCGGGCTGAACGCGGCGATGGCGGTGATCGCGCGTGTCACACCCGTCGTGATGTTGGCCCTGATGGCGATGGCCTCCTTCGGTTGGCCGGCGGGCGTTCCGGCCAAGGAGACGGGGACGTCCGCCCTGGCGGGCGTGGCGGCGGCCGTCGCGGCTCGCGTGCTCAACGAACCCATCTCCCGTTGGGTGGACCGGCCGCGCCCGTTTGAGACCGCCGGGTTTGCGCCGCTGGTCGGGCACGCCGGAGGGCAGGCGTTCCCGAGCAACCACGCCACCGGGGCGTTTGCGCTCGCGGTCAGTTTCGTGCACGTGCCGGCCTACGGGCCCGTGCTGCTGGCGCTGGCGGTGCTGCTTTGCGCCTCGCGCGTCTACTGCGGGCTGCACCACCTGACGGATGTGCTCGGCGGTGCCCTGCACGGCGCGTTGGCGGGTGCCGTGGCCGTGTGGTGGATCGGCTAGTCCGGGGGGCGATGTGCATGGCTGCAAGCGGCTCGACAAGCGCCGTCGCCCCGCGCACGCACGCCGTCGTCCGATTGAGATCTCTCCTGCACATGCCGGCTGGCTGCCTGGGGGACACTGGAAAAATCAATCTTGGATCCGTCAAAGCGAGGAGACACCCTCATGGTGGCAAGAGCCTTCGCGGCGTGTCTGTGCGCGGCGGGCGTGGCCGTTCTGGCCGGACCTCTCCCCCCGGCGCAGGCGCAGGTGTCGGTGCACGTGACGTTGCGCGACACCGGAATTGACCCGCCGCAGTTCACCGGCAGACTCAATCAACCGGTGAACCTCACGATTGTGAACCGAGGCACCAAGACGCACAACCTCGTCATCCCCGATTTCTACATCTTCACCCCCAATCTGGCGCCTGGCGGGCGGACGACGGCGTCCTTCACGCCCGACCGGCGCGGTACATTTCCCTATTACTCCGACGCCGGGGGCCGCCCGGAGCCGGGACTGCGCGGCACGTTGACGGTGCGCTGACGGCGTCCGCGCATGCGCTTCGCGCATGGTTTCCCACGGGCGGGCGCCGAGGTACAATGGGAGCGAAGGGAGGGGCGCGGCGTGGAGATGCGCGTGACGACCACGTGGCATGGAAAACGCCACTTCACGGCGGTCGGTGATTCGGGACACGAGGTGTCCATCGACGCGAAACCGGACGTGGGGGGCGAGGACAAGGGCAGCCGTCCGATGGAACTGTTGCTGATGGGGCTGACTGGCTGCACCGGCATCGACGTCACCATGATTTTGGAACGCATGCGCCAGCCGCTCGAGCACCTGGATATCGAAGCGGTGGGGGTACGGCGCGAGGCGTACCCGCAGGCGTTTACGGAGATCCACCTGACCTACCGCATGTCGGGGGATATCCAGCCGGCCAAGGCGTGGCGGGCGATTCAACTGAGCGAGGAGAAGTACTGCTCGGCCTCCGCGTCCCTGAAGGCGCGCATCGTGCCGCACCTGGTGCTCAACGGCCAGGAGGTGCCGAATCCCGGGGCGGAAGCCGCCGCAGAGGATGACCTCCCGGATTAACCGGGAGGCCATTGCAGTTGGCGTCCGCCGAGCAGGTGGTAATGCAGGTGCGGGACCGTCTGCTGACCGTGGAACCCGACGTTGGTCACGAGGCGGTATCCTTGTTCAGCCACGCCGAGTTGCTCGGCGATCTGCCTGGCGGCCTGGTGGATCTCGCCGAGGACGGCCGCGTCCTCCGCCGTCAGGGCGTGGGCCGACGGGATGTGCCGTTTCGGGATGATCAGCACATGCACCGGGGCCTGCGGGCGGATGTCGTGGAAGGCGAGCACCTCATCATTCTCGAACACGGTGTTCGAGGGGAGTTCGCCAGCCACAATCTTGCAGAAGATGCAGTCACTCATCGGACTCACTCCTGTCGCTTGACTCGCAAAATGGCCGATGCGGTGTCGCAGGACGTGCCTGCACGTCACCATTGTACTCGTTTTGCACCGCATCCGGTCAACGGAACAAGGCGCGTCCGGCCCGGGAGACAGATGCTTCCGCGGCGGGCCGCCGGATTGGGGGAGAAGCAGATGGCGGTGGTAGCGTATTTCAACGGGCAGTTCGTCGATCCCGATGGCGCCTGGGTGCCATTGGAGGAGCGGGGGCATCAGTTTGGCGACGGGGTGTACGAGGTCATTCGCGTGTACAGCGGCCGCCCGTTCCTGATGGAGGAGCACCTCGAGCGGCTGGAGAGAAGCCTTCGCGTGATTGACATCCCGAATCCGCACACGCGCGAGGAGTGGGCGCAGTTGATTGCGGAGTCGGTGCGCCGCAGCGGTGAGGCGGAGGCGCAGGTCTACCTGCAGGTGACGCGCGGATCCGCGGTGCGCGGGCACGCCTTCCCCGGGGGGACGGCGCCGAACGTCAGCCTGGTGGTCCGCCCTGCGGCGGCGCCGGTGCATCCGGAGGACGCGGCGCTGCTCGCGCTGCCCGATGAGCGCTGGCCGAACGTGTACGTGAAGAGCATCAACCTGTTGCCCAACGTGATCGCCAAGGAGACGGCGAAGCGCGCGGGCGCGGCGGAAGCCATGCTGGTCCGCGCCGGGGTCATTACGGAAGGCGCGAGCAGCAACCTGTGGTTCGTCATCGGCGGACGGGTGTACACACATCCGGCGAACCGGTACATCCTCGGGGGCATCACGCGCCAGTTCGTGTTGCAGCTGGCCCGCGAGTCCGGGGTGGAGGTCGTCGAGGAGGCGGTCCCGTTCTCGAAGCTCGGCGAGGTGCAGGAGGTGTTCGTCACAAGCACCACGCAGGAGATCCTGCCCGTGGCGCGGGTGTTCACCGACCGGCGCATCGCACCTGCGCTCGACACGCTGCCGGCCGAGCCGCCGGAAACCCTGCTGCCGAAGGTGGAGGAGCCGGTGGAGCTGTGGCGCAGGCCGGGTGCGGCGGTGGTGACCGCGCGTCTGGCGGAGGCGTTCGCTCAGGCATTGGAGAAATTCCGCAACTATGAGCCGCTGCTGCAGGCGTGAGTCCGCCGGCCGCCCGCGCGTGAAAACCGCACGCGGGCGGCGCCTGCCAGGGCTTGTTGAAAAGCAAATGGTTCTGATATCATTGGAGTCGATCAATCTACCGACTGGTCGGTTCTGAAGCGGCCGGATCGAGGGGGAGAGACCTTGACGCGCAAGATACGCAGGGTGGGCGTCATCGGCGCCGGCGTGATGGGCGCGGCGATTGCAGCGCACCTGGCCAACGTCGGAATGTCGGTGGTCCTGTTGGACATCGTGCCGGGCGAACTGACGGAGGACGAGGCGAAGCAGGGGTTGACGCTGGCGTCGAAGGCGGTGCGCAACCGCATCGTCAACCGGGGCCTGCAGGCCGCGCTGCGCGCCAAGCCGGCTTCCTTTTACACCGAGGAGGACGCGGGCCGGATTGAAACCGGGAACCTGGAGGATGACCTGGATCGCTTGGCCGCGTGCGATTGGGTGATTGAGGCCATCGTCGAAAACCTGGAGGCCAAGAAAGCGCTTTTTGCGAAGCTGGAAAACGTCGTCCGCGAGGACGCCGTCGTCAGCTCCAACACCTCGGGCATCTCCATCGCCGCGATGGCCGAGGGGCGCGGCGAGTCCTTCCGGCGCCGGTTCCTCGGCACGCACTTCTTCAATCCGCCGCGGTACATGAAATTGCTCGAGATCATCCCCGGCCCGCAGACGGATCCGGAACTGGTCTCGTTCATGCGGCGGTTTGGCGAACGGGTGCTCGGCAAGGGCGTGGTGCTGGCCAAGGACACGCCGAATTTCATCGCCAACCGCATCGGCACCTACGGGTTGATGGTGACGCTCGATGCCATGCGTCGGTTCGGCCTTGGCGTCGATGAGGTGGACGCGCTGACCGGGCCGGTGATGGGCCGTCCGAAGAGCGCCACGTTCCGCACCCTGGACCTGGTCGGCCTGGACACGTTCGTGCACGTGGCGAACAACGTCCGCGCGTCTGTGGCGGATCCGGCGGAGAAGGATGCGTTCACCATCCCGCCCTACCTGGAGCGGATGGTCGCCAACGGCTGGCTCGGGGAAAAGACGGGGCAGGGCTTTTTCAAGCGCGTCAAAGGCGCGGACGGGCGACGAGAGATTTTGGCGCTCGATCTCGAAACTTTCGAGTATCGGCCGCGCCGCCGTGTGCAATCGCCGGCGCTCGAGGCCGCCAAGAACCAGCCCACCGCCGCGCTGCGCCTGAAGACCCTCGTCTCTGGGCAGGACCCCGCGTCGCAGTTCGTCTGGGATGTGCTCAAACGGGTGCTTCTGTACACCGCCGAGCGGCAGGGCGAGATCGCCGACGACATTGTGTCCGTCGACAACGCCATGAAGTGGGGGTTCAACTGGGAGCTCGGGCCCTACGAGACGTGGGACGCCATCGGCCTGCAGGAGTCCGTCGCGCGCATGCGCGCCGAGGGCGAACGGATTCCCGCCTTCGTGGAGGAACTTTTGGCGTCCGGGCGGACGAGCTTCTATGAACGGCAGCCGGGCGAAGTCCCGAAATTCTACGTGGGCGCCGGAAAGTACCGCACCGTCGAGGAGCCGGCCGAGGTCATCTCGCTCGCCCGCCTGAAGGAGCAGGGCCGGCTCGTGCGCGGCAATCGTTCGGCCAGCTTGGTCGATCTCGGCGACGGCGTGCTGTGTCTCGAGTTTCACTCCCCCAAGCAGGCGCTCGGCCCGGACGTCGTGCAGATGATCCACGCGGCGGCCGATGAGGTCTCGGCCAACTGGGAGGCGCTGGTCATCGGCAACCAGGCGCCCAACTTCTGTGTCGGCGCCAACCTGATGCTGATGTTGATGGAAGCCCAGGACGAGAACTGGGACGAGATCAACCTGGCGGTGCAGCAGCTCCAGCAGGCGCTGATGCGCATTAAATATCTGGATAAACCGGTGGTGGCCGCGCCGTTCGGCTACGCCCTGGGCGGCGGCGCCGAGGTGTGCTTCCCGGCGGACCGCATCCAGGCGTCCGGGGAGACCTACATGGGCCTCGTCGAGGTCGGGGTCGGTCTCATCCCCGGCGGGGGCGGCAACAAGGAGATGCTGATCCGCGCCATCGAAGGCGCGGAGGGAGCGGCGGATACCCGCTTGGACAACTTCGTCCGGCGCGCCTTCGAGAATATCGCGCTCGCCAAGGTTTCCACCAGTGCCCGCGACGCGCAGAGACTCGGCTACCTGCGGAAGACCGACGGCATCACCGTGGGCGGCGACTACCTGTTGCACGACGCCAAGCAGGTGGCCCTGGGGCTCGCCCGGGCCGGGTACACGCCGCCCACCCCGCGGCCCATCCCGGTCATCGGCGAAGACGGCGCGGCGGCCCTGAAGATCGGGGTGTACGGGATGAAGAAAGCCGGTTACATCTCCGATCACGACGAGAAGATCGCCCACCACCTGATCCGCGTGTTGACGGGCGGGTCGGTCCGCCGCGGCACGCTGGTGTCGGAATCGTATCTGCTCGACCTGGAGCGCGAGGCGTTCCTCAGCCTCATCGGTGAGCCGAAGACGCAGCAGCGCATGCAGCACATGCTGCAGACCGGCAAACCGCTGCGCAACTGAGGCGAGGTGTGCAAAGGAGAGATGGGGATGAGAGAAGCGGTGATTGTCGCCGGCGTGCGCACGGCCATCGGGAAGGCGCCGAAGGGGAGCCTGCGCACCACGCGCCCGGATGACCTGGGGGCGTTGGTGATCCAAGAACTGTTGAACCGGGCGCCCGGGGTGCGTCCGGAGGACGTCGAGGACGTGATCATCGGCTGCGCCATCCCGGAGGCGGAGCAGGGCATGAACCTGGCCCGCATCATCGCGCTGCGGGCGGGGATGCCGACCACCGTGCCGGGGGTGACGGTCAACCGGTTCTGCGCGTCGGGCCTGCAGACCATCGCGATGGCCGCGCAGCAGGTGATGTCGGGCATGGCGGATGTGGTCATCGCGGGCGGCGTCGAGTCGATGAGCATGATCCCGATGGGCGGATACAACATCTCGCCGAACCCCTACCTGGCGGACCACTATCCGCAGGCGTACATGTCGATGGGCCATACGGCCGAGGAGGTGGCCAAGCGCTTCGGCGTGACGCGCGAGGACCAGGACGCTTTCGCGCTGCGAAGCCACCGGAGGGCCGCGGCGGCCATCGACGCGGGCAAGTTCAAGGACGAGATTGTACCGGTGGAGGTCAAGCAGACGGAGCTGGGGCCAGACGGAAAACCGGTGACCCGGACGTTCGTGTTTGACACGGACGAGGGCGTGCGCCGGGACACGTCGATGGAGGCGCTGGCGAAGCTGCGCCCGGCGTTCAGCGCCAACGGCACAGTGACCGCCGGCAACAGCTCGCAGACCAGCGACGGGGCGGCGGCGGTGCTGGTGATGTCGGCGGATCGCGCGGTGGAGCTGGGCTTGAAGCCCTGGGCGGTGTTTCGCTCGTTCGCCGTGGCCGGGGTCGATCCGGACATCATGGGAGTCGGACCGGTGGCGGCGGTGCCGAAGGCGTTGAAACTGGCGGGCCTGACGCTCGGCGAGATGGACCTGATTGAATTGAACGAGGCGTTCGCGGCCCAGGCGCTGCAGGTGATCCGGGCCCTGGAGATGGACGAGGAACGCGTCAACGTCAACGGCGGCGCCATCGCGCTCGGGCATCCGCTCGGCTGCACGGGCGCCCGGCTGACGGTGTCGTTGCTCCACGAACTGTCCCGCCGCGGCGGCCGGTACGGCCTGGTGACGATGTGCATCGGCGGCGGCATGGGCGCGGCTGGCGTCATCGAGCGCGTGTCGTGACGTGAGGCGGGCTCTGGGGATTCAGGAGAACGCCCCGCACCGTCCGGCGGGGCGACACGAGGAGGAGCCGAAGATGGCGACGGAGGAGAAAAAGCTGACGAAAGGCGGCGCGTTCCTGATTGAGGCGGCCGCGCCCGACGAGGTGTTCACCCCGGAGGATTTCACGCAGGAGCACCTGATGATTGCGGAGACCACCCGTTCCTTCGTGGAGAACGAGGTGATCCCGCATCAGGAGCGGTTGGAGCATCAGGATTGGGAACTCACGGTCCAGTTGCTGCGCAAGATGGGCGAACTCGGCCTGTTGGCGGCGGATGTGCCGGAGGCGTACGACGGCCTCGGCCTCGACAAGGTGAGTTCGGCCCTGATTTCGGAGAACCTGACCTGGGGCGGTTCCTTCGCCCTCAGCCACGGGGCTCACGTGGGCATCGGGACGCTGCCGATTGTGTTCTTCGGCAACGAGGAGCAGCGGCGCAAGTATCTGCCGGCTCTGGCGTCGGGCGAAAAGATTGCGGCCTACGCCCTGACGGAGCCGGGGTCCGGGTCCGACGCCCTGGGCGCGAAGACGACCGCCCGCCTGTCGGAGGACGGTAAGTACTACATCCTCAACGGGACGAAGCAATTCATCACCAACTCCGGCTTCGCCGATGTGTTCGTGGTGTACGCGAAGATCGACGGGGAGAAGTTTTCCGCCTTCATCGTCGAGCGCGATTTCCCGGGGGTGTCGACCGGCCCCGAGGAGAAGAAGATGGGCATCAAGGCGTCCTCGACGCGTCCGCTCATCCTCGAGGACGTGAAGGTGCCTGTGGAGAACCTGCTCGGTGAACCGGGCAAGGGGCACCTGATTGCGTTCAACATCTTGAACATCGGCCGCTACAAGCTGGCGGTGGGGTGCGTGGGCGGCATCAAGGCGGCGCTGAAGACTTCCGTCAAGTACGCGAAATCGCGCAAGCAGTTCGGGACGCCCATCGCGCACTTCCCGCTCATCCAGCAGAAGATCGCGGACATGAACATCCGCGGGTTTGTCACCGAGAGCATGGCGTATCGCTCCACGGGAGACATCGACCGGCAGCTCCAGTCGCTGGGCGGCCACGTGGACGGCATGAGTGCGGCGCGGGCCATCGCGGAGTATGCGCTGGAGTGCTCTGTCAACAAGGTGTACGCTTCGGAAGCGCTCGACTTCGTCGTCGACGAAGGCGTGCAGATCCACGGCGGATACGGGTTCATCCAGGAGTACGCGATTGAGCGGATGTACCGGGATTCGCGCATCAACCGGATCTTCGAAGGCACCAACGAGATCAACCGGCTGCTCATCCCCGACATGTTGCTGCGCAAGGCGCTGAAAGGGGAGCTGCCGCTGCTGCAGGCCGCGCAGGGCCTCCAGCAGGAACTGATGGGCATGCTGCCGCTGCCCGACGAGTCGGTGCCCCTGGGGGCCGAGTCGCACATTCTGGACATGGCCAAGAAGGTGTTCCTGTTCACCGGCGGGCTGGCGGTCCAAAAGTACATGCAGTCGCTCAAGGACGAGCAGGAGATCCTGGCCGATCTGGCCGACATCATCATCGAGATCTACGCGTTGGAGAGCGCGCTGCTGCGCACGAGGAAGGCCATCGAAAAAGGGCTCAATGCGGAGAACAAGATCGATATGGTGCAGGTGTATGCGCGCGAGGCGTTCGACCGCATCGAGGGGCGGGCCAAGCGCATCCTCTCCGCCCTCGAGGAAGGCGACACCCTGCGCACGCAACTGGCGGTGCTGCGCAAGTTGACCCGCGTGCAGCCGGTCAACAGCAAGGAGATCAAGCGCCGCATCGCGCGCCGGGTGATTGAAGCGGAGCAGTACCTGGCGTAATCCGCCGGTGCCCGGGCGGGGCTTGGATGTGGTCGCTTCGACACACCCGCAGGACACACGGGAACCGGTGAGCGGACGGCCGGCAGCGCAGAGGACAGGGGCGCCCCAGACGGGGCGCCCCTTCGCGATGGGGCACGGAGGTCTGATCTTGTATTACAATCGGAGAGATCGGACTGTCGAGCGGTCCGTGGGAGAAGGGGCCTTCATCGGACTGACTCAGGGAACCCGCCATGGCCGCCGGCAAAGCGGACGCACAAGGGGAATCTGGATGCCGTCACTGCATTTCAAAGGCAAGTCGTTTGTCCAAAACCACCATCTCACGGTGCCTTGCCACGAGCTCATCCCGGTGCCGGAAAAGTGCGAAACGGACGAGCCCCGCCTGGATGACAACCTCATCATCCACGGGGACAACCTCGTCGCCCTCAAGTCCCTCCTGCCGCTGTACCGGGAGCGGGTCAAGGTGGTGTACATCGATCCGCCGTACAACACGGGTACGGAGTCTTGGGTGTACAACGACAACGTGGACGCGCCCATGATGCGCGCGTGGCTGGGGCGGGTGGTGGACCGGGACGACCTGACTCGCCACGACAAATGGCTGTGCATGATGATGCCGAGGCTTCAGTTGCTCCGCGAGCTGCTGCGGCCCGACGGCGTGATCTTCGTCAGCATCGATGCCAACGAGATCCATCACCTGCGCTGCCTGATGGATGAGGTGTTCGGCGAGGAGAACTACCGGGATACCATCGTCATCCGGCGCGGCGCGAAGAATGTCCAGGCCCAGTTTGACACCATCGGCACCCTGTCCAACGGGTACGAGTCCATCCTGGTCTACTCGAGGAGCCCCGAGGTTCGGTTTCACAAGGTGTACGAGGACCTGAAGGAGGACCGTCCGGGCGGTTGGAACCACCACTGGCGGGGGACGGACCGGGCGACGATGCGCTATTCGCTGTTCGGAATCACGCCGAAGACCGGTCAATGGCGGTGGCAGGAATCGAGGAGTCTCGCCGCTATCCGAAACTACGAGCGTTTGGTGGAAGATCTCCGCCGCCGGGGTTGGGCCGTGACGCAGGAGAACATCGACCGGTGGTACCTGGAGTGGACCGAGCGCACGGGGGAATCCCTCGACCTCCTGCGGCTGTCGGAGTCGGGGATGCCGGAGCACTACGTGCCGCCCACCAGGCGGAAGCTGCTGAGCAATCTGTGGACGGACCTGAAACCCAACGGGCATCGCCAGGTGGCGCAGTTGTTCGGGCGCCGGGTGTTCGACAACCCGAAGCCGGTCGAACTCGTCCAAAGATTGATTCGTTTCGCCTCGGACGAACCGGACATTTTGGTCCTGGACGCGTTTGCCGGGACCGGGACGACAGCCCACGCGGTCCTGGCGATGAATCGGGAGGACGGCGGGCGGCGCCGGTTCATCCTCATCGAGATGGAGCCCTACGCCGACACGGTCACCGCGGAGCGGGTCCGGCGCGTGATGCGGGGCGCGCCCGATGCGAAGGACGAGGCCTTGCGCGTCGGGTACGGCGGGTCGTTCTCCTACTACGAGATCGGGCGGGCGATAGAGCTCGAGGGGCTGTTGTCCGGAAGGTGCCTGCCCGCCTACGAAGAGCTCGCCCGATACGTGTTCCACACGGCGACCGGAGAGGTGTTCCGTCCGGAAGCGCTCGACCGGCGGCGGTGGTTCATCGGCGAGAGCCGTGCCTTCGAGGTGTACCTGCTGTACGAACCGGATGTGGCCGCTCTGCAATCGTTGGCCATCACGCCGGAATTCGTTCAGGCGTTGGGCCGGCCTGCCAGTTCGAAGCGGCGCTTGGTATTCGCTCCGGCCCGGCTCGTGGACGATGAGACGCTCGCCGCCTGCGGGGTGGCGTTTGCGCAGTTGCCCTATGATCTGTTCCGGGAACGCGGGGGATTGGGATGATTCCGCTCAAAGGGTACCAGCGGCGGGCGCTCGCCGCCGTGGAGACGTATCTGCGCGCCCTGCGGGATCACCGCGACCGGTGCACCCAGCCGGACGGGGCGCGGCCCGCGAGGGATTTCGCGGCGGAGGCGTGGCGGGCGGTGTCCGATGCCCCGCACGCCGCGCGCCGGACGGGGGCGGGGGATCCGCTGCCGGCGTTCTGTGTCCAGATCCCGACCGGCGGTGGGAAAACGTACCTCGCGGTGCGGATTGTCGATCTCGTACAGCGGATCTATCTCCGGCGCCGGACGGGCCTGGTCCTGTGGGTCGTGCCGACCCGCCAGATCTATCGCCAGACCCTGGCGGCATTGAAGGACCGGGCCCATCCGTACCGGCAGTTTCTCGAACTCGCCACCGGGGGCCGGGTAAGGGTGCTGGAGAAGACAGACCGCTTTCGCCCGCGGGATGTGGCGGACCACCTGTTGGTGCTGATGTTGATGCTGCCTTCGGCCAATCGGCGGGATCGCGAAACCCTGCGCCTGTTCCAGGATGCCGGCGGCTGGGACGACTTTTTCCCGGCCGAGTGGGACCGGGTGGCTCACGAGCGGCTGCTCGCGCGCTGGCGGAACCTGGATTACCACGGTTCGGCGGGCGATCCGCGCGGAATTCAGGTGAAGACTTCGCTCGGCAACGTGTTGCGGATGTGCTCCCCCCTGGTGATCCTCGACGAGGGCCAGAAGGCGTACAGCCCTGGCGCGCAGCGCACGCTGCGGGGGTTCAATCCGTGCATGGTGGTGGAGCTGTCGGCCACCCCGCCGAAGGACAGCCCGGTGCTGGTGCGGATCCCGGGCCGGGCGTTGAAAGAGGAAGAGATGGTCAAGCTTGACCTGCACGTCGTCAACCGGGACGGCGGCCGCTGGCAGGAGACGCTGCGGGAGAGCGTGGCGTGGCGCCATCGGCTGGAAGCGGCGGCGGAGCGGCACCGGGCGGAGACGGGCCGATATATTCGGCCCATCTGCCTCATCCAGGTGGAGCGCACGGGGCGGGACCAGCGGGATTCGGGACACATCCACGCGGACCACGTCCGTTGGGAATTGGTTCACACGCACCGGATTCCGGCGGATCAGATTGCCGTCAAGTCCAGCGAGCGGGACGACATGGAGGGCATCGACCTGCTGTCGCCGGCGTGCCCCATCCGGTTCATCATCACGAAACAGGCGCTGCAGGAAGGATGGGACTGCCCGTTCGCCTACGTCCTGACGCTGCTGGCGAACCCGGCCTCCCCGACGGCGCTCACCCAGTTGGTGGGCCGCATCCTCCGCCAGCCGTACGCCCAAAAGACGGGGGTCCGCATGCTCGATGAGAGCTACGTCTTTTGCTTCCGCCGCGACGCGGCGGAACTCGCCCGGGCCATCCGTGACGGGCTGGAACGGGAGGGCCTGGGGGATCTGACCGGTCGCGTGCGGGTGTCGGACCGGTTGCGGGACGGGGACGGCGGGCCGGCCGACCGATCCAGGCCGGGGCCTCATCCCTTCGGTGGCGGTGACCGTGCCGCAGCCGGCGTGGCAGAAGTTGGCCCGGCTGAAGGTGGCACCGCTGCAGTGGGTCCGGGAGACATTGGACCGGTCACACGGGCAGCCCCGGAAGGTCCGGCGGCTTCTTCCGGCGGGTCGCTGGCTGCGTTGGGACAGATTCGTTGGGAGCATGTGACGCTCGCGTCCATCCGGAACCTCAGACCACTGAACGCGCCCCGCGAAGACCCGGAATCGGGCGGCGCGTTGGTCAACCGGTTGTATCTCACGCGCGCGCTCCAGGCGGACGTGCCCAATCCGTGGGTGGCGTGGGCCTTGGTGGACCGCGCGCTTCACCTCCTGCGGCAGGAGCGCGGTTGGGACGAAGCCGTGTTGGCGGCGAATCAGGGGTGGCTTGCGGAGGCGTTGGCCGAGGCGGTCCGGGCGGAACGGGATGCGCAACTGCGAGCGATCTCACACGACGGGAGGTGGAAGGACCCATGCTCGAGGGATGGGTGATGACGTGGATCGCGGGGGTGTTTCCCGTGCTGTCCTTCGTGTTGCCGTTGATCCTGTACTACCGCTGGAAGACGGTCTGGCTGTCGACGTGCGCGGTGCTGTTCGGGTCGCTGGCGGCCCTGTGGGCCTGGTTCAGCCTCACGTTCTGGCCCTGGGTCTTGGCGTATGTCATGCTGGCCTGGTTGGGCTGTTGGGCGGGGGCTTGGTTGCGCAAGCAGAGGCCGCCGCGAGGTGAGGCGGACCGGCGCGCGGACGCGGACGGCCGCTGAGCGACCGGGGATCGGCGCGGAGACGTGGCGGGTGCCGGGATGGACCAAGGAGTCATCGGCTTGTCAGGATGTCGCTCGACCCCGCGGCGCGGCATGGCGGCGCGGAGGCCGTCCTGGACGGCCCCTCACGCGCCGGTCTGGTCATTCGGCAGAATGTACACCGGGACGTGATACTTGACGCCGAAGTGTCGGGCCACCTGGACGTCGTCGTAGTAGATGTCGATGTGGCGGCCGGCGATGGCGCCGCCCGTGTCCTCGGCGACGCGGTAGCCGATGCCCGGGATGAAGACGCGGGTGCCGTACGGGATGACGCGCGGATCGACCGCGACGGTTTCGCCCTGGACCACGTGTTTGCCGGTGGCGGTCACGCCGTACAGGGGATCGCCCGGATTCTTTCCGGTCGACTCGAATCCGGCGGTGTACGCCGTCAGCGTGCAGTAGATGACCCGCGTGCCTTTGGGCAGAAACTGCATCGGGTCGCTGCCGCGCGAGCTGAGGTTCTGCGGCGCCGGATCCGGGGTGCGGCGCACCTCCAAGCCGAGCAGGGAACGCACGGGATCGCGCCAACCAGGCGGATGGTATACGAGCTTTTGACCGATCTGCAGCATGTCCGGGTTGACGATCTCGTTGTCCGCAATCAACTGGGCCACGGGCACCCCCAGGCGGTCCGACAGCGTCCACAGGGTGTCGCCCGGCCGCACGGTGTACACCTCGGTGGGCTGGAAGTGAAAGCTCGGCATGCGGTCGTCGATCACGGTGGTGGTGGGCAGCTCGACCGCCGCCCAAGCGACCACGGGCGCCGCCAGGAGGCCCAGGAGGCCCGCCAGCCAGGCGCGTTCGCTTCGGGTCACGTGACTCTCCTCCCCTTCCATGCGGGTTACGTTCTCTACCAGCATGGACCGGGGAGAGGAAAGATAAACATGAGGGCGAAAAATGGTTGAAAAAGAGAAAGTATTGTGTGAATTCCTGTCCCGGCGACGCACCGGAGGGTCGCCGGGACAGGGTTCACGCGGACCGGTCAGGCCGTGGGGGTGCGGTCGAGCAACAGATCGATCTCGCTCTTGTACTTGCCCTCCGGCGTCTCGAGGATCTGCGGGATCCCGCGCAAGACCTCGTGGTGGACGATGCGTTTGAGGGCCTCGAGGCCGATGGACCCCTCGCCGATGTTGGCGTGCCGGTCCTTACGAGAATTGAACGGGGTCTTGGAGTCGTTGATGTGCGCCACCTTGAGGCGGTCCAAGCCCAGCACCTCGTCGAAGTGGTGCAGGAACCCGTCGAAGTCGTTGACGATGTCGTAGCCGTAGCTGTAATTGTGGCAGGTGTCGATGCACACGCCGAGCTTGTCCTGATGTTTGACGCGGCTGATGATCTCCGCAATCTGCTCGAGCGAATTGCCCACTTTCGAGCCGTCGCCCGCCATGGTCTCGAGGCAGATGGTGAGTTTCTCCTCACCGGTCAGAATGCTGTTGAGGGCTTCCGCGATCCGCTCGATGGCGTAGGCCTCGCCCTCGCCCACATGGCTGCCGGGGTGCATGACGATGTACCGGAAGCCCAGGTACTCCACCCGTTCAATCTCTTCCTTCAACACCATCACGCCGTAGTCCCAGGTCTCCGGCTTCGGGCTCGCCAGGTTGACCAGGTAGGACAGGTGCACGACCGGATCGACGATGTCGTGCTCGGCCATCAGGGCGAGCGCTTCATCGCGGTGGAATTCGGTGATGGGCCGTGCCTTGCCGCCGCGGTTGCTGCGCGTGTAGATCATGTAGGTGTTGGCTTCGTAGGAAAGGGTCTCCTCGACGGCGGCCAACAACCCTGTCTTGGCGACAGACACGTTGGCGCCGAGCAGAATTCGGTCTTCAGTGGATGGCACGTCGCAAGCCTCCTCGCAATGGTTCGGACTCAGCATACCAACTTTGTTGAGAAAAGGGAACGCCGCCTCCTGCGCCGCAAGTGCCCTGTCCGCAGGGGAGACCGGCACGCCCGTTCCATCATGCGTTTCATCCGCCGATCCGGCGGCGGGTGTACTATAATGGGAACATGCGGTGGGCAAAATCTTTCACGGTGGCCGCGGTTGCGGTAAAGCTCGCGCTGCCCGCGTACGGGGCGAGCGCGTTGTGGATCCTTCCGCCAACCGGTTGGTTGGATTGGGGATTGCGCTGGCTCGGGACGATGGCCCTCATATTGTGGTGCGGCCTTGGTTGTGCATGGCACGACGTGGGCTGGATATGGCGCAAACCGTGGTTGAGTCTGTGCGCTGTGGCCGGGACGCTGTCGATCACGAAGTTGCCAGCCCGCCCGGTCACAGGCGGCGTTTCTGCGGATGCCATCCTCTGGGCTCTGCTCGGGCTTTGGTTCGGCCGCATGGCCTTGGCCGCTTGGCGCGGACGGCGCTGCCCGAACGGGGCGGTTGACCTGGCGTTTCCCCTGCGCCACGGAACGTATGTGGTCGTGCAAGGGGGGAGCACGAAGGCGGTAAATTATCACCACCCGCATCCGCTTCAAACGTACGCGCTGGACGTGGTCAAGGTGAACCGGTGGGGCGTGCGGTGCAGAGGTTTCCTTCCTGCTCCGCTCGAGCGCTATTTCATCTTCGGCGATCCGGTCTACAGCCCGTGTGCCGGACAGGTGGTGCAGGCGGAAGGGAATGCGGAGGACACGCCGCTCCCGCATTCGGACCCCGTGCAACCGGCGGGCAACCACCTGGTGATCCGGGCGGACGGAGTCCGCGTGTGGTTGGCCCATCTGAAACGGGGAAGCCTCCGCGTGCAAGTGGGCGATTGGGTCGAGCCGGGACAACTCGTGGGGGAGGTCGGACATACGGGAAACTCCACAGAGCCTCACCTGCATGTGCACGCAGAGGTGTATCGAGACGACCTGCAACGGCACGTCGGCGTGCCGGTACGCTTTGATGGGGAATTTTTGGTGAGAAATGCTGTCGTGCACAGGGCTCCTTGCGACGCCTCTATCTTTTTCTGAATCCATTCATTATACTGAACCATACCAACCGTTTGGTATGGAGGCGGTGCTCCGGTGCGGCGACGGCGGAGAATCGGAAGATGGGTGAACGGATTGTGCGCGGCAGGGGCGACCTTGGTTCTTGGCGATCTCGCCGCGTTCGGGGGAGGTCCGCTCCCGCCCTTGGGGTCAGCGTTCAATCCCGGCACGGGGGTGTGGACGGCGGCGAAGGACGCGGAGTTGCCGCGGGACACGTCCCTGCGCGTCCCCGGGCTGCAGCAGCCCGTGCAAGTGAAGTTTGATGCGAACGGCACGGCGTACATCGACGCGAAGACCGACCACGACCTGTTTCTCGCCCTCGGGTATCTGCACGCCAAGAACCGCCTGTTCCAGATGGACCTGATGCGCCGCCAGGGAGAAGGACGGCTGGCGGAGATCGTCGGTGCGAAGGCGTTGCCGTCCGACGAGCTGGAGCTGCAGTTGGGCCTGTTGCGGACGGCCCAGCAGGAGTGGAATCAGATGGGGCCAGGGAGTCCCGCACGGCAAGCGCTCCTGGCGTACACCGATGGCGTCAACGCCTGCATCGGCGAGGAGAAGCGAAACGGCACCCTGCCCATGATGTTCAAGCTCCTCGGGTATGAACCGAAGCCCTGGACGCCGGTGGATACGCTCGTGATCCAGGGGGACATGACGCAGACCCTCGATTTCACCACGACGCCGCTGGACTACGCGCTCCTGGTGCAGTCGCTGGGGTACGACCGCACGATGGCCTGGTTCCCGGTGCAGCCGCCGAACGCGCAGAACCCGTACGACCCCGGTCCCTACCGCAAGGACCCGCCAGCCCCGATGGAGCAGCCGGTGCCGGCGGTGCTCCCCGCGACCATGCAGGGGACATCCTTCAAGGCTGCGTCTCGGCAGATCGGGCCTTCACAAGGTCGATGGGCTCCCCCGGCGGCGGACACGGCCGCCGTCCTCGACGTGCTGGAACGTCTGCGAAATCTGCCTCCGGCGGCGATTCACCGCGGATCGAACAGCAACAACTGGGCGGTGGACGGGACGAAGACGGCGTCGGGAAAGCCGATGCTGGCGGGCGATCCGCACCTCAACCAGACCTTGCCGGCCATCTGGTATCAGGTGGCGGCGAGATCGCCCTCCTACGACTTCAGCGGCGTCAGCATCCCGGGGACGCCGGTGGTGTTGATTGGCAAGAACCAGCACATCGCGTGGAGCCTGACCAACGTCCAGAACCAGGCCACGTTCTTCTACCAGGAGAAGACGGATCCCTCGCGTCCCAACCAGTATTTTTGGAACGGGGCGTGGCGCGACATGCAGGCGTTGGAATACGATATCCCTGTCAAAGGGGGAAAACCGGAGCATCTGACCGTTCCGTTGACGGTGCATGGTCCGGTGCTGACGACCAAAGGGCAGACGCTGTCGGTGGAGTGGATCGGCGCCTTGCCGTCGCCGGACATGGAGGTCCTGTTGGGGATCCTCCGCGCGCAGAATTTCACCGAGTTCCGCGACGCCCTGAAAGACTGGCACGCTCCGTCGCAGAACTTCGTGTACGCGGACGACCAGGGCAACATCGGCCTCATCTCGGCCGGTTACTATCCCATCATCCCCAAGGGCGATCCGTGGCTGCCGCTGCCGGGCACGGGAGAGTCGGACATCGCCGGGACCATCCCCTTCGACGACATTCCGCAGGTGTACAATCCGCCGACACACGTGGTCTTCTCGGCGAACCAGCGGGAGGTCGGGCCGGGCTACCCGTACTACATCGGCACCACCCTCGACTTTTTCGACGCCGGGTACCGGGCGTCGCGGATTGCTGACACGCTGGCCAAAGGCAACCGCATGACGATGAAGGATTTTGAGGCGCTCCAGAACGACACGCACGACGTATTGGCGATGCGCATCGTGCCGAAACTGCTGGCGGCCTTGACGGGGCAGAAACTGTCCGCGGAGGAGCAGGGGGCCCAGCGGCTGCTGGCGGCGTGGGACGGGAACATGGCCGTCGATTCGGCCGCCGCGAGCGTGTGGTGGACGTTCTGGAACCACTATCTGTCCGACACCTTCCAGCCCTGGTGGGACGCGGCCCATGTGCCGGTCGACCAAGACCCGGACCTGGCGGTCGGCCCGGAGCTCACCTCGCTCAACCAGGACCTGGAGGCGTGGACCTTGAATGACCCGGACAACCCGGCCTTTACCGCGCCCGGGCGCGCGCACCGGACGGCCCAGGACGTGATGCGCCAGGCGTTCAGCGAGGCGGTGGCGGATCTGTCAAAACAGTTGGGCGGCGAACCGGCGAGCTGGACGTGGGGCAAGCTCCACGCGCGGCAGTTCCCGTCGCTGGCCCAGATCCCGGAGCTGGGGTATGGGCCGCGCCCAAGTGGCGGCGACCGCTGGACCGTCGACGCGGCGAGCGGCGGCTTGGTGTCGACCGCCGGCCCGAGCTGGCGGTTCATCGTCGACTGGGGCACCGGCGTCGAAGGAGTATACCCGGGAGGCCAGAGCGAGAACCCCGCCTCGCCGTGGTATGACAACGAGATCCCGCTCTGGTGGGACGGGCGGTATTTGCCCGTGTGGCATGTGGCGGACGCGGGGCCGGGGATCCAGGCGACGTGGCGGCTCAGCCCGTGATGCGCATGAGCAGGCGTCTGCGGCTGAGCCCGGTGCGAATGGCGGGTCATCGGGCGGACGCCTGGGCGTGGGCATGGGACGATGCCATGGGATGTGCGGGCCGATGAGCGAATGAGGGGGTGGCCATGTGGATACGGGGCAATCGTTCGCCGTGTACCAGGATCGGTACGAGGTACGGCGGGTGCGGAAGACGAGCAGGGGGATCACGGTGGTGTCGGCCGCGGCCGGCGCGGCGGTGGTGTGGACGGCGAACCACTGGGGATGGTGGTACGTGAGCGTGGCCGCCGGTGTGGTGCTTGGCCTCGTCCTGCGGGGGGTGTCCCGGGTGGTGTGGGCGGCGGGGCTCGCCGGTATTTTGGGGTGGCTGCTGCCGCTGGGTCTCCGTGCCGTGGAAGGCCAACCGGTGGGGCGGTTGGCGGAGCGCGTCGCGGGCGTGCTCGGCGTCGGCAGCGGGGCCGGGGCAGCCACCGCCGCCCTGGCGGTGACGGGACTCCTCGGCGCGCTGCTCTGCCTGTGCGGGGCCTGGCTGGGGGCCGCGTTGAGGCGGATGCGGGGATGACCCTTGGAGATGGACAGTCCCGTTGTCCGATTTTGCGGCTTAACCTCCCGCTTTGTGGAGTTTCTGCGGCCTCGATCCCACGGTGAAGCAGGGTTTTCGTATGAAATCGGGCGACCGGGCGGGCAAGAGCCCCGATTTTGCACGAGAATCCGGCTTATTCCTCCGTCCCGGTGCCGACGGACGCCGCCGATACCCGAGTTTTTGTACGAAAACCTCGCTTGCGGTGCGATCCTTTGGAGGCGAATGCGGTAATGACTTCAGCCGCTCTGAAGAATTCCACGGAAAATCAACCGTGTCACGGCGTGATCACGGACTGAATGGCTTTGGTGAGTTCGGCCGTACCACTCAGGGATACATCGCCAATGCGGACGCCGGCCGGGAAGGTGAACGTCACCGTCGTGACGGACCCGTCTTGTGCGTAGAACTTCGCTTCAACCGGTTTGGGCGGGCCGCCTGCCGCCATCGCTCCTCCAGCGGAGATGCCCGGCGTCGAGACCTGAAGCGCGTTGAACAGCGTGACAATGCGCTGAATCCATGTCTTGTCCGTCACGGTTCGAGTCGTGGAACCGTAGGTTAAGACCACGCGCACGATATCATCTGGCAGATAGGTGTCCCGTGGCCGCTCGGGCGTGACGATGAATAGGACCTTGAGTTTAAACCGAGTGATGCCTTGCCCTTCATCCGGCGCGAAGCCGAGCTGGATGTCGGGGGCTTGTGTGGGATTGCCGGGAGCGGCGTTTACATCGGTGAAGTCGTAAAAATACGACAGCGGCTTGCCGTTCTGCCCCGTTTCACCGCGACCATCCTGATGGTACCCGAGCTGCTCCAGTTGTTGCGTGTACCAGCCCAATATCTCGTCTTCCGAATCTTGAGATTGAAAGTACAGGACGCCGTCCACCAGATCCGCGTCGAGCGGCGTCCCGTCGTCTCCGATGCCTGGTACCGGGTTCACAGGTTGCGCATGCGGATACACGGGGAGGTACACCGTGACCACATCCTTCGGGGGTTGGATGTGATCGCTTGGCGGGAAGTGCTGAAGCACGTCCGGATCCGGTTTGAGTACCAACGGCACGCTGTGCACAGCCGGATTTTGTGAGAGATGCGACAAGAACGTGAAGTGCCTGGCGTCCGGTGGCGGTGTTGTTGCACCGGGTTCGGGCGACTGAGGTGACAGCCCACAGCCGTTGACGAGCAGCGTTAGGGCGGTGAAAGCGACGCTCACATGCGCAGTGTTCATGCCAAATCCCCCTTCCATCTACAGAGACGTGTGACACGCCAGAGTCGTGACGCACCCTACTGCCAAAAGGGGCAGGCGCAGAACCCGCTGTACGTGGGGCGAGGATGCACGACCGCTGTTCCATCAAACCTGCATTTCAGTCACAGGGAAGCACGCGGCCTTTACCCCTTGACGCCCGTGCTTCCCGTACCCTACACTGAAACTGAACGAGCGCTCAGTCGGAAACGGGGTGACGGGGTGTCCATCACGATTGAGAGTAACGTCAAAGATCCCGAACGAATCCGCGAGCGGCGGGCGCAGATTGTCGCGGCGGCCGTGAAACTGTTCACCGAGAAGGGTTTTCACCGTACGACGACGCGCGAGATCGCACGCGAGAGCGGCTTGTCCAACGGCGCCGTGTACGAGTATGTCAAGAGCAAGGAAGACATTCTGTTTCTCGTCTGCCAGCACATCCACCGGGAGATGAGAGCGCAGTTGGAGGCGAGTCTCTCTCCCGCGGAGTCCGGGGCAGCGCAGTTGCGGCAGGCCATTCGGGCGTTTTACGGCGTGATTGACCGGATGCAGACGGACATCCTGCTCATCTACCAGGAGAGCAAATCCCTGCCGTCCCCGTTCCTGCGCGAGGTTCTTCGCGAGGAGCAGGCCATCACCGACATTTTCGAGAGGCTGCTGCGGGCCGGGGTAGCGGATGGGTCCATCGTCGTGGCGGAGCGGGAGATCCCGCTCTTGGCGCACGACATCGTGGTCATGGGCCAGATGTGGGCGTTCCGGCGCTGGGGGCTGCGTGATGTACCGTTCACGGACTTCGTGGAGCAGCAGGTGGCGATTCTCATGCAGGCGTGCAGGGCCCGGTTGGAGGGATAACCTCCCGGGCATACGTGGAGATTTTGAACATCAGCGAGGAGGGTGGCGGAGATGTCCATCAACTTGACCGACCGGTCGGCCCAAACCCGTTTTGAAAGCGCTTCACCGACACGTCCCGGCGTGAATCCGTGGGCCGCGACACAGGAAACGGAGCCCCACCGGCCGCATCGGGCCGTGCGGTTCGTCACCGCGTCGAGCCTGTTCGACGGGCACGACGCGGCCATCAACATCATGCGCCGTATCCTGCAGTCGTCCGGTGCGGAGGTGATCCACCTCGGGCACAACCGGAGCGTCGACGAGATTGTCACGGCGGCCATTCAGGAGGACGCCCACGGGATCGCGGTCAGCTCCTACCAGGGCGGCCACATGGAATTTTTCAAATATATGGTCGATCTCCTCCGTGAACGCGGGGCGGGGCACATCCGCGTCTTCGGCGGAGGCGGCGGTGTGATTGTCCCCGATGAGATCCGGGAGCTGGAGGCGTACGGGGTGGACAAGATCTTCTCCCCGGACGACGGCCGGCGGTTGGGATTGCAGGGGATGATCAACCACATGATCCGCGTCTGCGAAGGGACGGAGAACCCCATGCCGGTCGAGGCGGCGCTCGCGGGGCTGGAGAACGGCGACGCGCGGGCCGTCGCCCGGTTGGTCACGTACGCGGAACAGCGTGATCTCGCCGATGCCGCGGCGTACGAGCGGGTGATGGGGGCGGTGAACGAACGAGCGGCCGCCCGGACGGACAGCCGCGCCGTGCCGGTGGTGGGCATCACGGGCACCGGCGGGGCTGGGAAGTCGTCGTTGACCGACGAGATCGTCCGCCGCTTCCTCGAAGATTTCCCGGAAAAACGCGTGGCCATATTCTCCATCGACCCTTCCCGGCAGAAGACGGGCGGGGCGTTGCTGGGCGATCGCATCCGCATGAACGCCATCCACAACCCGCGCGTGTACATGCGCAGCCTCGCCACCCGGCGGTCGCGCAGCGAGCTCTCGGACGCCATCCACGAGGCCATCGCCATTGCCAAGGCGGCCGGGTTCGACCTGGTGCTGGTGGAGACGAGCGGCATCGGGCAGGGGGATGCGGACGTGGTGTCCGTGGCCGACGTCTCTCTGTACGTGATGACGGCGGAGTTTGGGGCGCCGTCGCAGTTGGAGAAGATTGACATGCTGGACTACGCGGACGTGGTCGCCATCAACAAGTTCGATCGCCGGGGGTCGGAGGACGCCCTGCGCCACGTGCGCAAGCAGGTGCAGCGCAACCGCGGCTGGTTCGACCGGCCGCTGGAGGAGATACCGGTGTACGGGACCATCGCCAGCCAGTTCGGCGACCCGGGCACGGACGTGTTGTACCGGGCGTTGATCCGGACGGTGAACGACCGCTGCGGAACGAATTGGGAGAGCCGCTATCCGGTGGCGGATGCCTCCGAACGGAAACCTGCCATCATCCCCGGGGACCGCGCCCAGTACCTGCTCGACGTCGTGCGCACGGTTCGGGCCTACCGGGCGCGGGTGGAGGAACAGACGGAGAAGGCCCGGCGAGCGTATCAACTCCATGGGGCGCTGGAGCAGTTGCAGGGCGCGGGCGATGCCCCGGATGCGGCGGATGCCGGGGCTGCGGCGGGAGCGACGGGGCCCGCCTGCGATCCGGTGCGCGACCGGCTGGAGGCGATGTACCGCCAGGCGTGGGATGCGCTCGACGCGGAGACCAGGCGGATTCTCGAGGCGTGGCCGGAGAAGGTGCGCCGGTATCAGGCGGATGAGCTGGTGATGAAGGTCAGGGACAAGGAGATCCGCCAGCCGCTGTATACCGTGTCGTTGTCGGGCACGCGCATCCCGCGCGTCGTGCTGCCCAAGTTCCAGGACTGGGGCGAAATCGTCCGCTGGTCGATGAAGGAGAACGTGCCAGGCGAGTTTCCGTACACGGCGGGGGTGTTCCCGCTCAAGCGCACGGAGGAGGAGCCGCGCCGCCAGTTCGCAGGCGAGGGGACGCCGGAGCGGACCAACCGACGCTTCCACTTTCTGTCGCAGAACGATCCCGCCAAACGCCTGTCCACCGCGTTTGACAGCGTCACCCTGTACGGCGAGGACCCCGACGAGCGGCCGGACATCTACGGCAAGGTCGGCGAGAGCGGCGTATCGGTGTGCACGCTCGACGACATGAAGAAGCTGTACGCCGGGTTTGACCTGTGTGCGCCGAACACCAGTGTCTCGATGACCATCAACGGCCCGGCGCCCATCATCCTGGCGATGTACTTGAACACCGCGATCGACCAACAGGTGGAGAAATTCGAACAGGAGCACGGGCGCAAGCCGACGGAGGCGGAATACCGGGAGATCCGCGAGCGCACCCTGCGGACCGTGCGCGGCACGGTGCAGGCGGACATCCTCAAGGAGGACCAGGGCCAGAACACGTGCATCTTCTCGACCGAGTTCGCCCTGCGGATGATGGGGGACATCCAGCAATACTTCATCGATCACCAGGTGCGCAACTACTATTCGGTCAGCATCAGCGGCTACCATATCGCCGAGGCGGGGGCGAACCCCATCACGCAGCTGGCGTTCACCCTGGCCAACGCGTTCACGTACGTGGAGTACTACCTCAGCCGCGGCATGAAGGTGGACGATTTCGCGCCGAATCTGTCGTTTTTCTTCAGCAACGGGATGGACCCGGAGTACAGCGTGATTGGGCGCGTCGCGCGGCGCATCTGGGCGGTGGCGATGAAGTACCTGTACGGGGGCAACGAGCGCAGCCAGAAATTGAAGTACCACATCCAGACCTCGGGCCGCTCCTTGCACGCCCAGGAGATCGACTTCAACGACATCCGCACGACGCTGCAGGCGCTCATCGCCATCTATGACAACTGCAACTCGCTGCACACGAACGCCTATGACGAGGCCATCACCACGCCGACGGAAGAGTCGGTGCGGCGGGCGATGGCGATTCAGATGATCATCAACCGCGAGTTCGGCCTGGCGAAGAACGAGAACCCCTTGCAAGGGTCGTTCATCATCGAGGAACTGACGGACCTGGTGGAGGAGGCGGTGCTGGAGGAATTCCTGCGCTTGAATGATCGCGGCGGCGTCCTCGGCGCGATGGAGACCCAGTACCAGCGCAGCAAGATCCAGGAGGAGTCGCTGTACTACGAGCACCTGAAGCACTCCGGCCAACTACCGATCATCGGAGTGAACATGTTCATCAACCCGAAGACGCTCGATCCGGATTACGTGCCGCCGAAGGTGGAGCTGGCCCGGGCGACCAAGGAGGAAAAAGAGCTGCAGCTCCATAACCTGCGCGCCTTCCAGGCGGCGCATGCGACGGAGGCGCCGGCGGCCTTGGCCCGCCTGAAGCAGGTGGCGCGCAGCGGCGGCAACATCTTCGCCGAGCTGATGGAGACGGTGAGGGTGGCGAGCCTTGGGGAGATCACCCACGCCCTGTACGAGGTCGGGGGGCAGTACCGGAGGAATATGTAGGCCAGAGGGGGCGTGTCGCTCCGCTCCTGCGCTCACGCGAGCCGCTCCGCGGCATACCCCACCCGCTAACTGCTGAAAAGGTTGATCCCCAAGCGAACAGCCGCTTCGCGACACGCCCCCTCTTTCAAGAGATGCGCATCCGGAGTCACCCCGGCGTTGCGTGCGACTTGCCTCAGAGGGGATATGCCTCCTGATGGTGCAGGGAGATAGAATTTTGAAGTTTAAATTATTCATTGTCGCCATCAGCTGTGCCGTCATGCTGAACAGTGTGGTGCACGAAAAAAAGGATCCAAGCGGTAATCTACTGTGATAAAAAGGTCCATTGGCCAGAGGCTAGGTCAAGTGTTCCGGTAATGTTTTTCGTGGAAACAAATTTTATGAGTGTACCGTTCTTCGTGATATCCGTAATCGTCAAATGGCCAATTTTTCGAGGACAAAGATATTGAACACGTTCGTCGATATTGGGAGCCGCGTTGAGGTGATAGACAGTTATATAGGGTTGATCAGGGTCCGTCACCTGGCCATTTAACATGACTCCCATAAATGACATAACATAACGTTCTCCAGCCTGTCCCGACTTGGGATCTGCCCATGAGCCATCACGCCAAATACTGTCTGCATGATCGAATGCGTGATTACCCCCAACTCGCTTTGGATCGATACTTGCGATCGTATTGTCCATACTGGCACCGGGCTTACTTGTGGTTGGCAACCCATGCACACTAATGCAGTCGTTTACAGTACCACAACCTGCAATGACCAATGATCCAAATACCGATAATGCGTACAGGATCCACTTTCTCTTCAAGATGGATACCCCCTGTAGAGTAAGACGATACATCATTGCACTACGTTGCCGGTAGCCGCGAGCCGCCGTGTCACGCATCCCTGAGAAGAGGGGGCATGGCGCGAAGCGGTTCGCTTCAGCGCAGGAACGGAGCGCCATGCCCCCTCCGATTGTGTTGGGCTCCGGCTGTTCGGGTACACTACGCGCGGACGGCAACCGGGGACAGGTTGCCCAGTGTCCCGACGGCAAGGGGGTGAGGTGAGGCGATGCGGTACCTGGATCGCATGCGGACGGGCGTGGCGTTGGGCGCGCTGTTGTTGTGTCTCACCGGCACGACCGCCACCTTGACGTCCGGACCCCGTGAAAGCGTATCGGCCGCAGTGCCCGCGCCGACGCTCGCCGCGGTGTGCCACACGAACCCGGAGGCGGACGGATCCGCTGAGTTGTGTCGACAGCTCGGGGACCGCCGACCTTTGGCGGTGCTCCGCCGCCGGGATGGAGCGGCGTTCCAGTCACTCATGCGCGCGTTGGCGTCCTCGCCGCAGGTGCCAACGGGGGGCGGCGAGATTTCGGGCGTCCTTGTGCTCTATGGACGCGCGGGCCGTGTGGATCACGTGCTCCAAGTGACCCGGGACGGCCTTCTGTACGATCCCGCCGTCAAACAGTATTTCCGCGCCGGAGACGAGGTCCTCCGGTTTGCCGCACAGGTGCTTGGGAGCACCGGACCTTCGGCCTGACCAGGGCCTCAAGGAGGGGATGGAATGCGCCCGGCACGCGCACGCCTGTCCACGCAAGCGCGGTGGCTGCTCGTCATCAGTTGCACGTTCGCGCTGTCCGTGGCCTTGTCCAACACGTTCGTCAACGTGTATCTTTGGAAGGTCGATCACCGCTACGGCGCCATCGGCTGGTACAATCTCGCGATATACAGTTTGATGCCCGTCGCCTTCGTGGGGGCGGGACTGGCGGCCAAGCGCCTCGGTGGGGTGTTCACGCTTCGGGCGGGCGTCGTCATGCACGTCCTGTTCTACCTGTTGACCCTGGCCGGCGAGGAGCGCGTGGCCCGACTGCCCGTGGTGCTCGGAGTGGTCATGGGCACCGCCGCCGGCTTTTACTGGTTTTCCTTCAATTGGCTCAGCGAACGGCTCACGGAAGCCGGGTCGCGTGAACGGTTCTACGGGCTCAACGGCGTGATGGGGGCGTTGGCGAGCATTGTCGCGCCACCCGTGGCCGGTTACCTCATCTCCGTGGAAGACCAACTTGGGGGACTCACCGGCTATCATGTGATCTTCGCGCTCTCCCTCGCCCTGTTCGTCCTGGCGACCGTGTTCAGCGGGTTTTTGCGGGCCCGCTTCGAGCCGGGTACCCTGCGACTCGGGCGGGCGTGGGCGGAGGCGATGCGAACCCGGTTCTGGCGGCTGACTCTATTCGCCTGCACCCTCTACGGGTTGCGCGAGGGCGTGTTTCTCTTTCTCATCGGTCTGTTGATGTACCTCGCCACCGGGAGCGAGATGCGGCTCGGCGAATTTCTGCTCCTGCAGGGGGCACTGTCCTCCCTCTCGTTCTTCCTGGTCAGCCGGTGGGTTCACCCGAGGAACCGCTTGTGGGTCTGCGGCATTGGCGCCCTGTGCATGGCCGGGGCCGCGATGCTGTTCCTGCGGCCGCTGACCGCAGGGCTCATCGTGATGTACGGATCGGCCATTGCCGTCTGCCTGCCGATGTTCTTGGTTCCGCTGCAGGGGACCGTCTTCGACGGCGTCAGCCGGGTGGCGCGTGAGGCCGGAACCCAGGCCGAACACGTGATCCTCCGCGAGGTGTTCGAAAATCTCGGGCGGGTGGCTGGCATTGCGGCGTTCATCGCCTTGGTGTCGACGAATCCGTCACCGAGGCACATCGGTGGATTTGCGTGCGGGCTGGGTTTTGTGCAGTTGGGGACGTGGACGCTGCTGTGGCGGAGCCACCGGCACACGCCTTTCGCGAGGAGGCTCCAGCCCGCCCGTCCGGCGGTCCGGGATCTCAAAGGGCGCGGGTGGAGGCGGGTGGCCAAGACCCGCCCGTAGAGGATGGGTGACCAAAAAACACACGACCCGCGGCGTGCCGCGGGTCACTTATTGGCCAGCAGGGAAGATCCCCAGCGTGGGTCACTTGCGGAAGAAGTTCCGGTTCTTCTCAATGAACGACTTCTCTTCTTCAGGCACGAAATCCTCTTGATAGATGGCCGATACCGGGCACACCGGCTCGCAGGCGCCGCAGTCGATGCAGGTGTCCGGATCAATGTAGTACTGATCTTCCCCTTCGTGAATCGCGTCCACCGGGCAGGTTTCCACACAGTCAGCGGCCTTTTCGCCGATGCACGGCGAGGTGATGACGAATGCCACGCGGGTCTCCTCCTCACACAGGATGAAGTACGATACTAGACTCATGATATACCAGTCTTCGCCGGTTTTTCAACCGGTGTCCGCGCGGCGTGCGGCACATGTCCGGAGTCTGCCGAGGAATGTTGGGAAACCGTTTCCATCAAACATTTGCTGTACGTTTTGTCATTGACTTGACACAGGTCCTTGGTAAGATGAGAAAGGATGTCTGCGGCTGAAATCCTTCAACCGGGACTCAATCGGACCGTGGAGCGGGCGGTCTGGGAAGTGGCACAACAGAGAGAGGGAGTGCGAGAGATGAGCAAGCACGTGGTGGTGCTTGGTGCGGGGTACGCCGGCCTTCAGGCCGCACTGGAGACGCGGCGGATGCTGACGGCGGAGGCGGTGCGGATCACCGTGGTCAACCGCGTTCCGTATCATCAATTGATCACGGAGCTGCACCTGCCGGCCGCGGGGGCGGTTTCCGACAATCACGTCCGGTTGCCGTTGGACAAATTGCTCGCCGGGAAGAACATTGATCTTTGGATCGGTGAGGTCACCGCCATTCGTCCGGACGATCACGCGGTCGATCTCGCCGGAGGCCGCACGCTGCAGTACGACTTCCTGGTCGTGGCGCTGGGGAGTGAGACGGAGTATTTCGGCATCCCGGGCTTGAAGGAGCACAGCTTCACGCTGAAGTCGGTGGAGGATGCGAACCGCATTCGGGAGCACGTGCACCGCTGCCTGGAGACCTACCGGCAGACGAAGGACCGTTCGTATGCCACCTTTGTCGTGGGCGGGGGCGGGTTGACCGGGATTGAACTGGTCGGCGAGTTGGCCGATGCCCTGCCAGGTCTGTGCCGGCAGCTCGGCATTGACCGCGGCGATGTCCGCCTGTACTGCGTCGAGGCGATGCCCACCATCCTGCCCGGATTTCCGGAGGATCTGGTGGCGCGCGCTCGCCAGAGCCTGGAGGCCCGCGGCGTGACCTTCCTCACGGGCCAACCGGTTGTCCAGATGGATCCGGATGCTGTCCACCTGAAGAACGGCGACAAGATTGAGACGAAGACCATGGTGTGGACCGGCGGGGTGCGCGGGCACTCCATCGTGGCGGCTTCGGGCATCGAGGTGGAGCGCCGCGGCCGGGCGCTGGTCAACGAGTATCTGCAGTCCACCAGCCATCCGGACATCTTCGTCGTGGGGGACAGCGCGGTCTGGATGGGGCCGGACGGGCGTCCGTTCCCGCCGACGGCTCAGCTCGCGGGGCAGATGGGGGCTCATGTCGCCCAACAGTTGTACGCCCTGGTCAAAGGCGGCACGATGGAACCCTTCCAGCCGCACCTGGCCGGGACGCTGGCTTCCTTGGGACGCAAGGACGCCATCGGCATGGTGGGCGAGAAGAAGCGGCGGGTGACCGGGAAGATTGCCGCGTGGCTGAAGACCGGCAGCAAGCTGCGTTGGCTGGCGGACATCGGGGGTCTGTTCGTACGAGCGTAATGCGCAGGAGAGGGTGGGGGTGCATACGATGCCGTGTGCGGCTCGAATCCGCACCACCCGCCCGAGAGGGTGTTGACATATCCGCCACGGGGAGGGACCGGCTGCCATTCTCGGGCCGCGGCCGGTTCGCTCCCAAGGCGGAGATTTCGATTCCCCTCTCCGCAACTTTCCGCTAAAATATCTGTAAACTCGATCTTTTCATACCGGACGGTTCCGGGCGGCATACCGCCCGAATGTGGCCCATATGGATGCAAAAAAAGTGAAGGAAGGGATCTCATTGTTCCAGTGTCCGGTCTGCGGAGAGTTGCTGGAGGCACTCACGAATGTCCACTGCATGACCCGCCACCACATCACGAAGCAGGAATTGATTGCGCGTCACGGAACCCCGAAATACGTTGCGCCGAAGATTGACCGAGAGGTGCAGCGGTGGATCCGTGACGCGCAGATCATTTCACGGACCGATTTCGATATGGCCCAAGCGGCCGCACGCAACCAGCTCGGCCGAAGGGCCGGCCTGTATTGACGCGGTGCGCGGGCTGTCTCTTGATAAGTCCTTTCCGATTCGCCCATACTGGATGACGAAACGCGGAAAGGGGTGTCCGAATTGACCACCTTTCACACGGTCGACGAAGGAAGATTCCATATCCACACCCTGCAGACGGATCAATTTCGGACACGCCATTTGGTCGCGAAATTGGCTGTCCCTCTCCACCGGGAACGGATCACCGAGACGGCCATGCTGCCCTATCTGTGGCTGGAGGGTACGCGGTCCCATCCGACCGCCTTGGCCATCACCCGCTGCGCAGATGACCTGTTCGGCGCCATGTTGCGCAGCGGCATCGGCAAACGGGGGAACCGGCACGTGGCGGAGGTGTACCTCAGCGTTCCGGACGAAGGCCGCCTGCGCGGGGCGGATGGCATCTTCGAACAGGGCTTGGGCCTCCTGCTCGAAGTGGTGACAGATCCCCTCCTGGAGGGCGGCGGGTTCTCGAACGGCAATGTCGAGCGGGAGCGGGGCTTGCACCGGAAACGGATTGAGAGTGTGTTGGATGACAAGATCGCATGGGCGATGGAACGTGCGCTGGCGGAGTCGTTGGCCGGTCTGCCGGAAGGGCTGCCGCGCTTGGGCTTCGCGGAAGACCTGGAGGCCGTCACGCCGGAGGGCCTGTACGCGGCGCATCAGGCCTTGCTGCAGGAAGCGGAGGTCCACGTGTACGCCATCGGGGCGTTTGACGATTCGCCGGCGCTCGCGAGCCGGGTCCTGACGGCATTGCGCGAGGCCTTCCCGGACCCGCGCCACGGGACTCCGTCTCCGGGCGTACCCGCCGTGGCACCTGTGCCTGCCCGGTCCGGAGAACCGCACCGAGTGACGGACGACCAACCCGTGCAGCAGGGAAAATTGAACCTGGTGTACCGGACGGGGGTCGCCTACGCGTCGGACGACTATCCGGCGCTGTTGGTGGCCAACGGCGTGCTCGGCGGGTTCCCGCACTCGAAGCTCTTCCGCAACGTGCGCGAAAAGGCCAGTTTGGCGTACTACGCATCCAGCCGCGTCGACGCGCTGTCCGGATTGGTGATAATCCAGACGGGGATCGATCCGGCGAACCGAGACCGGGCCGAGGCCATCATCCTCGAACAGGTGGACGCCCTGCGGCGCGGCGACGTGGCCGACGAGGAGTTGGCCTTCACCAAGCGGGGGCTGGCCAACCAGTACCGGCAGTCCCTCGACGTGCCCGCCGCCATGGCGGACATTCACTTCGGAGGCGTGCTCGCTGGCCACACGCGCACCGTCGACGAACTGTTGGACGCAATTGCGGATGTGACACGGGATCAGGTCGTCGCCGCAGCGAACCGCCTGCAGCTGGACACGGTGTACTTTTTGCGCGGCGAAGGAGGGGCGGAGCATGCGTGAGTCCATCGATGATCGCCTGGGACATGTGCTGTACCATGAGACCTTGCCCAACGGTTTGAACGTGTATCTGTTGCCGAAACCCGGATTCCAGCAGACGTACGCGACCTTTACCACCCACTACGGGTCGGTGGACAGCACGTTCCGCCTCACCGGGGAGCCCGAGTTCACCACGGTCCCGGACGGCATCGCCCATTTTTTGGAGCACAAGATGTTCGAGTCCGAGCACGGGGACGTGTTCCGGGACTTCGCCCGGCACGGCGCGTCCGCCAACGCGTACACGACGTTTGACATCACCTCGTACCTGTTCTCGAGCACCCAGGATATTCAGGAGAACCTCGAGGTGCTGCTCGACTTCGTTCAGGACCCCTACTTCACGGATGAGAACGTGGCCAAGGAGAAGGGCATCATCGCACAGGAGATCCGGATGTACGAGGACAACCCGGACACCCGGGTGTTCTATGGCCTTCTGCGCGCCCTCTACGCGGTGCACCCGGTGCGCATCGACATCGCGGGGACGGTGGACAGCATCCAGCGGATCGACAAAGAGACGCTGTACCGTTGCTACCGGACGTTTTACCACCCGGCGAACATGGTGTTTTTCGCCGTCGGCGGGTTCGATCCCGAGGCCGCGATGGCGGTCATCCGGGAGAACCAGGCGCGCAAGTCGTTCCCGGAGGCCCCGCGCATCGAGCGCAAGACCCCGTCGGAACCTCCCGGGGTGCATCAGGCGCGGGCGGAGGTGCGCCTCGCCGTCAGCCAGCCGCGCTGCCTCATCGGGTGGAAAGACCCCGACCCGCTGCCCCCGGGCCCTGGCATCCTGGAGCGGGAGCTGTTGACGGGCGTGGTCCTCGACGTCTTGTTCGGGCGCAGCAGCGATCTGTTCGATGAACTCATCGGTGAGGGGCTCATCGACCAGCAGTTCTCCTGGGAGTACGAGCGGACACCCGAGTACGGCTATTCCCTCATCGGCGGCAACACGCCGGACCCGGACCGGTTGGCGGCACGGGTCGAGGCCAAGCTGGACGAGGTGCGGGAGCGCGGGCTCCCGGAGGCGGAGTTCGAACGGTGCCGGCGCAAGTCCATCGGCCGCTTCATGGCGGCGCTGGATTCACCCAGCTACATCGCGCGCCATTTCGCCAGCTACCGTTTCCGGGGGGCGGATCTGTTCCAGACCGTCGAGATCCTGGACCGCCTGACGCTGGAGGACGCCAACCGGCGGATGCGCGAGCATTTTGTCTCCGGGCAACGGTCCATCTCGGTGGTCCTCCCGAAGGCCTGAACCCGCCGTTGTGCCGGGCGTGGTTGTCCACAACTCGGAGGGTTCGCCGCATTCGGGCGAACGGTGCCTGTCATCCACCGTCGTCCGCGGCGAGCAGAGCGCGTATGTTGAACTAAGCCGACATACCGTATCGCGACACCCTCCTGTGGGTCGCACCCGCCGCTGGCGGGTGTTTTTTTGGTCGCGTACGCGATCCGGAGGGCGTTAGGGCTTCGGGCACCGTTGCCAGGAGCCGGTGGGATCCCAGCGGTACCACACCCCCTCCACTTGTGCGCACAACCAGCTGCCGCCCGGTCCCGCCGCCCACTGCAAGGCGCTGACCGGCGCATCCGGGAGATTTGCGGTGATGTCCCGCCAGGTGGCGCCCCCGTTCGTGGTCTCGTACACGTGTCCGGGATGGTCCGGTGTGGCCGTGCCATAGCCGGAAAACCCGACGACCGCAACCTGTCCGTCTGCGCCGGCGGGCGGGATGCAGAGGGCACTGACCGTCCGGTCTGGCAGGCCGGCTTCCACCCGGCGCCAGACGCCGCCCATTCGGCCCACCGCCACGGCGCCGGCCAGCGTTCCGGTCCAGACGACGTCCCCCTGCTGCGCGGCCGCCGTGACCCCGTCGATGCCGAATCCGTCCGCCTCCGGTTGCCAGGCCTGCGTCACATCCGGCGACACGGCCACCCAGCGGGCAGCGGCGGCGTCCCATCGCGCCACGTGGTGCACCGCCCGGTACCGGACCCCGCCGGATGTCCAAGTCAGGGCAGGAGGCCCGTTCGGCAGCGGATCGTCCGCATCCCCCTCCGGGCTGGGAAAGGCCGGAAGACTGGTGCGCATCCGAAACGGCCCGCTGTCCGCCACCGGTCCGACCGCTGCGCCGGGCGCGGCATGCGCGGCGGAAGCGGGCGGGGTTCCACCCCGCCATACCTGCGCCACCGTCCACCATCCGCTCCACCATCCCGCCACCAGCGCCGCGGCTGTGAAGCCCTGCGCGTACAGGCGAACTCTCCAGGACACGGCCATCCCTCCGCACGTCTGTTTGTTCCCAGCGTATACCCGGTGCGGAGAAAAATTTGTCAATGAGCGTTGTCGAAACGAGGGAGATTTCGACAAATCCATGTGCATAATGGCACAGCCGGACAGGCATGGTAAGGCTGAATCGGGTTCGACCGCTGCATCGGAGGAGTGTGAGACAGATGGGATGTCGTGCCGTGCCGGCTTGGGTCTTGACCGTCTGCCTGGGGGCTGCCGGGATAGTGGCCGGATGCGATCACCTGGCCCTGCCCCCGGCGAACCACACCACGGGCGGTGCGGGGGCGGTGGCGGCCCACGTACTGCCGAGCGATCTCGCCGGGCCGCCGGAGACGCTGAACCTGCCCCGCCGCAGCCAACCTTCACCCACCATCCTCATCCTTCGCCGCCGGGGAGAGATCCAAATCTACTCGCGCGACGCGCATTGGCGTGGCCGGCGAGTCACCGTGTATTACGTGCCGCCCGAGAACGTGGAGGTGCGGCGGGGGGAACATTATCTGCAGAGTTCGGCGGGGCTGCAGCGCATTGGGAGCGCGCCCGTCGACGCGGCCGGCGGGTGGCGGGTGACCTGGCACACCGGTGCGCACGACCTGCCGGGACCGCGCACGTATCTGCTCGCCCAAACGGATACCGGTCAGATTGGACTGGCGAGTTTCGAGACCTGAGGACCTGTGCCCGGTGGGGCCACTGCATGGCGCCCGCTCCGGGCCGGCCCGTCTCCGCAGGGGTGTGTGAAGGCCCGCGCATCAGGCGCCGGGCCTTCGTCGCATGCGTGTGGTATGCTGTACGGAGAAATCCATGCAAAAAGGAGTTTCGACATTGCAGACCGTACGCATTGAGCCGCTGGGAGACGGCGCGGCGGTGGTCCGGCTCGGGACGCGCATCGACCCGGAGACGCATCGCCAGGTGCGGAGGTTGGTGCTCGCCGTCGATCGGGACGCACCGCCGTGGCTGGTGGAGCTGGTGCCGGCGTTCACCACGGTCACCGTGTTCTATGACGCCGTGCAGGCGGATTTTGCAGAGGTGGAAGATTGGTTGCGAAGCCGGTTGGCGGTGTTGGGCGACGATCCGCTGCCGCCGCCGCGCGAGGTCCGCATCCCCGTGTGTTACGGCGGTGAATTCGGCCCTGACCTCGGTGTGGTGGCCGCCCACAACGGGCTGACGGAGGACGAGGTGATTTCCATTCACAGCCAAGGGGAATATCTGGTGTACATGATCGGCTTCGCGCCGGGATTTCCGTATCTCGGCGGGTTGTCCGAGCGGATCGCAACACCCAGGCGGTCGACGCCGCGGGTCTCCATCCCGGCGGGCACCGTCGGCATCGCCGGGATGCAGACGGGCGTGTACCCCATCTCCACGCCGGGCGGGTGGCAGTTGATTGGCCGGACGCCCGTCCGCCTGTTCCGTCCGGAACAGGACCCGCCGACGCTCTTGCAGGCGGGGGATATCGTGCGCTTTGATCCCATCTCTCCGGAAGAATACCAGGCCCTGTTGGAAGGAGGCGACGTCCAGTGATGCGGGTGCTTCGGCCAGGGCTTCTGACCACGGTGCAGGACCTGGGCCGCGTCGGCCACCAGCGCCACGGGGTCGTCGTCGGGGGCGCCATGGACGAACTGGCGCACCGCGTGGCCAACCTCATGGTCGGCAACGACGAGGCGGCGCCCACGTTGGAGATCACCCTGGTTGGCCCGTCGCTGAAGTTCGAGGCGGACGCGGTCATCGCCATCTGCGGCGGGGATCTCTCCGCGACCGTGGCCGGTTGGAAGCTGCCCCTGTGGCGCCCGCTGCGGGTGCGGGCAGGGACGGTCGTGGATTTCGGCGGGGCGCGTCAGGGGTGCCGCGCTTACCTCGCCGTGGCGGGAGGTTGGGATGTCCCGCAGGTGTTGGGCTCGGCGAGCACCTACCTGCGGGCCGGCATCGGCGGGCACCAAGGGCGGGCCCTGCAGGCGGGGGACACGCTCGCTTGGCGCGCCCCGGGCCCGTTGGCCCAGGCGTGGTTGGCGCAGGCGGCCGAGGATGCGGTCGAAGCGGCGCCTTGGTCCGTGTCGTACCAGATCCGGCCTGATTATCGCCCGCAGGTGCGGGTGCGCGTCATCGCAGGTCCTCAGGCCGATTGGTTCACCGAGGAGAGCCGGGAGGCGTTCCACGCGGCGGTGTTCACCGTCGGCAGCCAGTCGGATCGCATGGGCTACCGGCTGCAGGGTCCGACATTGTCGCTGCGGGAGCCGCGGGAGCTCATCTCGGAGGCGGTGACCATGGGGACGCTGCAGGTGCCGCCCGACGGGAACCCGATCCTCCTCATGGCGGACCGGCAGACCACCGGGGGATACGCGAAAATTGCCCAGGTCGCCCGCGTCGACCTGCCTTTGGTGGCGCAGTTGAAGCCGGGGGATCAAATCGGATTCGATCCGGTGTCGCTCGCGGAGGCGCAGCGGGCGCTGCGCCAGCGCGAACGGGACCTGAACGAACTGGCCGCCGCGGTCCGCGGACTGCCGGGAATCAGCTGGCGATCACGAGCCAGGGCAGGGTGAAAAACGAGATGGCGGTGGTGATGGCCACCGTCATCGCCACCTGGCTGCGTTCGCCGCCGAACTGTTCCACGAACACGGCGGCGTTGACTGCCGCAGGCATCGCGGCCTCGACGAACAGGACGGACGCCAGGGTACCGTGGATGCCGAGCGCCCACAACGCGGCCTTGGCCACCAGGGGCGCCGCGACGAGGCGGAGGGCCACGCCGGTCCACAGCGGCAGGCCGGTCAGGCCCTGCCGCCAATCGGTCTTGGACAACTGCAGCCCGAGCACCATCAGGGCCAAAGCCGGATAGGCGTCGGCGAGCAGGCCGAGCGCACTGTCCAGCCCTCCCGGCCAGTGCCAACCGAGGGCGGCCATGATGGCCGCGGCCAGGGCGGCGTAGATGACCGGTGTGCGCCGCACCTCCGCCAGCGCGGCGGCAGGGCCGCGGGTCCCGGCGGACGCCAGGTAGACGCCGAGGCTGAACAGCAGGAAGGATTGGCCGACGACGTACAGCGCGGCCTGGCGGTAGCCTGTCTGGCCGAAGGCGAGGAGACAGACGGGCAAGCCGTAGTTCACGGCGTTGCTGAACAGGGTCGTGAGGGCGAGCGCTGCCCGTTGGGACCGCGTGAAGCGGAGCAGGCGCCCGGTGACCGCAGAGATGGCCCAGAGGACAGCGAGATTGACCAACGTGAACTCGGCCACGGCGAGCGCCTCTCCGCCCGTATCTCCGCCCACCAGGGCGTGCAGCACCAACCCGGGTGCCAACACGTACATCGCCACGTCGGCGACGCTGCGGGTGTCCGTGCGCCGCCAGCGGCCGATGGCCACCCCGGCCAGCACCGTCAGCAGGATGGGAATCGTCACGTCGAGGACCGTAACCCAGTACGCGCCCATCGCCACCCCCCGTTTCATGCGAGATCGCGCCGGTTGTACGGAGGCGCGCCAAAGTTCAGTATAATGCACTTTGCACACAGGGGACGGGAAAACATTCCGTTGTGGAGGTGAGGGCGTGGAAGGACGCTTTTTCCCGCTGGAGAGCCGGCCGGGTTGAACCGTGACCACGCTTACCGCGGTGCAGTGGTTGATGTTCATGCTCGCGAGCGTGGTGACTGTCCCGGTGGTGCTCGCCTATCTGCTCGACAACGGCCTCATTGTCGGCGTGATTCTGGTCCTGCTGTTGGAACACGTGTTGCTGCGCCGCCGGACGGAGGCCGCATAGCCTGGCATACCAAGGTTGGCCTGTGCTATGCTAGAGAGGATTATACAGAATGTTTTCGTCTTTCCATACGCCGAGGTTCCCCATGCGTTTCAAGGGGATGGGGCGCCGCCGGCTGAACGGATTGAAAGCGGTTGCGCCTGCATGCCCGTCACGGCAGCGCTGGGGCGCGGCGGGGAAGATGGAGGAAGGGAGGAGAACGCGTGTCCGCAGAATCGAATCAGCTCGACGCGCTGCTGAGTGAGTCCCGGGTCTTTCCGCCTTCGGAAGCGTTCCGGGCACAGGCCAATTTCAACGACCCGTCCGTGTATGAACGCGCGGCGGCCGATCCGGAGGCGTATTGGGCAGAACAGGCCCAGCATCTGACCTGGTTTGAGCCGTTCACGAAGGTGCTGGAGTGGGATCCGCCGCACGCGAAATGGTTCATCGGGGGTAAGCTGAATGCCGCGTACAATGCGGTCGACCGGCATCGGGAGGGGCCGCGCAAGAACAAGGCCGCCATCCTGTGGGAAGGGGAGCCCGGCGACAGCCGCGTGTATACGTACGACATGCTGGGGCGCGAGGTCGATCGCGCAGCCCACATGCTGCACCACCTGGGGGTTCGCAAGGGAGACCGGGTGACCATCTATCTGCCGATGATCCCGGAGCTGGCTATCTCCGTTTTGGCGTGTGCCAAGATCGGCGCCATTCACTCCGTGGTGTTCGGCGGGTTCTCGGCCAAGTCCCTGCGCGAGCGGATTCTCGACGCCGATGCGCGCGTGCTGATCACCGCGGACGCCGGTTGGCGGCGCGGCGGCCAGATCCCGCTCAAGGCCAACGCGGACGAGGCCGTCGCCGGGACGGCCGTGGAGAAGGTGTTGGTGGTCCGGCGGGTCGGGGAAGCTTCCGGGGCCAAGATGACGCCCGGCCGCGACGTCTATTGGGATGAACTGGCTGCCCAGATGCCGAAGACGCCGTACCCGGCCGAACCCATGGACGCGGAGGACGTGCTGTTCTTGCTCTACACCTCGGGCACGACCGGCAAGCCGAAGGGCATCGTGCACAGCACCGGCGGATATCTGGTCGGCGCCAACACGTCGCTGCGCAGCGTCTTCGACCTGAAAGATACGGACGTGTTCTTCTGCACGGCCGACATCGGCTGGGTGACCGGCCACACGTATGTCGTATACGGGCCGCTGACAGCCGGCGCCACCGTGGTCATGTACGAAGGCGCACCCGACTGGCCGCACCGCGGGCGGTTCTGGGAAATTGTCGAGAAGTACGGGGTGACCATCTTCTACACGGCGCCGACTTCCATCCGCACCTTCATGAAGTGGGGACCGGAGATCCCCGCGCAGTACGACCTGTCCTCCATCCGCCTGATGGGGTCCGTGGGGGAGCCCATGAATCCGGAGGCGTGGATGTGGTATCACGAGCACATCGGCGGGGGACGGGCGCCAATTGTCGACACCTGGTGGCAGACGGAGACGGGCTGCGCCATGATTGCGCCGCTGCCAGGTCTGGTGGCGGCCAAACCGGGTTCGGTGACGCGTCCGGTGCCCGGCATTTCCGCGGCCGTGCTGGACGAGGAGGGGAATCCGGTCGAACTGGGACACGGCGGATACCTCGTCATCACCAAGCCGTGGCCGTCGATGATGCGCACCATTTGGAGAGACGATGAACGGTTCCGCCGCTCGTACTTCGGGAAGTTTCCGGGGGTGTACCTGGCGGGCGACGGGGCACGCGTCGACGAGGACGGGTACTTCTGGGTGCTCGGCCGCATCGACGACGTCATCAACGTGTCCGGCCACCGGATCGGCACGATGGAGGTGGAGAGCGCCCTGGTGGATCACCCGGCTGTGGCGGAGGCGGCGGTCATCGGCCGCTCGCACGAGGTCAAGGGACAGGCCATCACGGCATTTGTCACCGTCAAGGAGGGGGTGACGGCCGACGAAGCGCTCGCCAAGGAGCTCAAACAGCACGTGGTCGACAAGATTGGGGCCTTGGCCCGGCCGGAGGAGATCATCTTCACGGCGGAACTCCCGAAGACCCGCAGCGCCAAGATCATGCGCCGCCTGTTGCGGGACATCGCCGAGGGGCGGGTCATCGGAGACACGACCACGCTGGCGGATCCCGGCGTGATCGAAGAGCTGAAGAAGTTGTATAAAGAAAACGATTGACGGTCACCGCAATCGGGCAGCCACCCGCGTGGCGGGTGGCTGCCGTAGTTTGACTGGAGGATCCGAAAGGAGGCGGGAGCGGTGCGCGCGGCGCCCAATCTGTCGTTGCTGTTTCTGGAGGTGCCGTTTCTCGAACGGTTCGGGCGCGCACGCGCGGCCGGTTTTTGCGCGGTGGAAGTTCAGTTTCCATACGCGCATCGGCCGGATGAGCTGCGCCACGCCTTGAGGGAAGCGGGCGTGGAGGTCGTCCTCTTCAACCTGCCCGCGGGCGACTGGGCGGCGGGCGACCGGGGGCTCGCGTGCGATCCCGACCGCCGGGAGGCGTTTCGCGACAGCGTCGAGACGGCCATCGAGTATGCGGAGGCGCTCGGTTGCCTGAGGGTTCACTGTATGGCCGGGCGAGTGCCGGACGGGCAAGAGCCGGAGGACGTGTGGCCGATTCTGGTGGAGAATATCCGGTACGCCGCGGAGCGGTTGGGCCGATACGGGCGGACGGTGATGGTCGAGGCGTGCAACGCGCGGGACATGCCGGGGTTTGCCCTGCCGGCCGTGGGGCGGGCGGTGGATCTCCTGCAGGAGGTCGGCCGGGACAACGTCCGGCTGCAGTTCGACTTCTACCATGTCCAGCGCAGTCAAGGGGAGCTTTTGGCCACCTACCGCGCGGTGCGGGACCTGGTGGGACACGTTCAGATTGCCGACAATCCGGGCCGGCACGAACCGGGGACAGGGGAGATTCACTATCGCAACGTCTTGGCGGCGGTGGCCCAATCCGGCTATTCGGGATACGTCGGGTTGGAGTACATCCCTTCCGGGCGCACGGAGGACTCGTTTGCCTGGATGGATGAGGAGGAGATGCGGACATGGCTGACACGCTGATGGAGGCATTGGGCATCGAGACGGTGGAGTTGAATCCGGACCGCGTGGTGATGAGAATGCCTGTGGCAGGGCCCACGCATCAGCCGTTCGGGCTGTTGCACGGCGGTGCTTCGGTGGCGTTGGCCGAGACGGCAGCCAGCCTTGGCACGTGGTTGAACATCGATCAGGAGCGGCAGGCGGCGGTGGGCATCGAGATCAACGCCAACCACGTGCGTTCCAAGAAGGACGGGTTCGTCACGGCCACCGCCACGCCGCTGCACAAGGGCCGCACCACCATGGTGTGGGACATCCGCATCTGCGACGAGGACGGGCGCCTCATCTGCGTTTCCCGGTGTACGGTCGGGGTCGTGGAGCGGCGGAATTCTCCCTGAGGCCGGTCGGCCGGGCGGGTTCGGACGTGATGCGGCGAGCGAGAAACGCCTCGTGCGCCGCTCGCTCCAGCTCGTCCGGCAAGGGGGCCAGATCTGCCGCAATCCCGGCGTAGTCCAGCGCCGTCTGCAGGATCCAGTCGGCCAGCCGCGGGTTTTTCGGCAGCAGGGGTCCGTGGATGTAGGTGCCGAAAACGTTGAGGTGGCGAACCCCTTCCTGGCCGTCCTCGCCGTTGTTGCCATGTCCGGCCAGCACGCGGCCGAGCGGCTCATGCCGGTGGCGGGTGCGTCCCCCGTGGTTCTCAAACCCCACGATGGTCCCGCACACCGGCGACTCGATGGCGATGTTGCCGATGAGCCGCGGTTCCCCCGCGACGGTGTGGAGATCGAGCACCGCCAAGCCCGGCACCTTTTCTCCCCCAGGCAATTCATAGTACTCCCCGAGCAACTGGTACCCGCCGCAGACGGCGAGCACGGGCAGTCCGGCCGCTACGGCGCTGGCCCACTCGGTGCGCCCCGCGACCAGGGTACGCGCGACGATCTCCTGCTCGCGGTCTGAACCGCCGCCGAGGAGCACCAGGTGGTACCGGGACAGGTGAAGCGGTTCCCCCGCCGTGATCTCCTCGACCTCCACCGGGATGCCCCGCCATTCGCAGCGGCGGCGCAGGGTCAGGATGTTGCCGCGGTCGGCGTACAGATTGAGCAGCTCAGGATACAGATGGGCGATGCGCAGTGAGCGGGACAACGGGAGACACGCTCCTCTCGAGCCATTGTGCCGTGGGATAGAGCGCCGTGTACGTGGCCAGGCAGTACAGCGGCAGCCCGCCGAGCTGGCGGCTGACGGTGAAGGCTTCCTCCAGGCCGGCCTCCAGGTCGGGCACCGCCCGCAGCCGGTCCACCGGCACGCCCGCGTACTTCAGGCGCAGTGCCATGTCCTCCGCGCGCATGCCGCTGGTGACGATGAATTGAATCCGGCGGTCTTCGGCCACCTGTTCAAAATCCGTGTCCCACAGCCAGGATACGTCCCTGCCGTCGGCCGCCTGGTCGTTGATGGCGATCCACAGCACCTTGTCGCCCGGTTCTGCCCCCACGGCCTGGAGGACGCTGTCGCACCCGGCGGGGTTTTTGACCAGGTTGAGCACGCTCACGGGGCTGGTCCGAAAGACCTGCATCCGGCCCACGGGCGACTGGTAGGCGGCGAGGCCTTTCGCAATCTGGTCCGCGTTGAAGCCGCAAACGCGGGCGGCGCTGACGGCCGCCAGAACGTTGTACACGTTGTATAGGCCCCGCGTCGGCAGCTGGAAGCGCATGCGCGGCAGGGGGTTCTGCTGAATTTCGATGGTGTCATGTTGAATGCGGCCGAGAAAATCGGGAAGGGGCCGCGTGAAATCGCAGTTTTGGCACTGGTACAGCCCCAGTTGGCCGTAGAAGTAGCCGTCGTAATGCAGAGGTTCGCCGCACGACAGGCAGAAGGCGCCATCGCGCATCTGGCGCCGTTGCGGTTCACCTGCGTGATCGCGCGCGAGGCCGTAGTAGGCGCACCGCCGTCCGCTGGTGATGCCGATGTGATGCGCGAGTGGGTCGTCCGCGTCGAGCACCAGCACGGCCTCGGTCTGTTGGAGGCCCGCGACGAGCTTGGAGACGGTGCCGTCCAGCTCGCCGTAGCGGTCGAGTTGGTCGCGAAAGACGTTGGTCACCACGGCGATCCGCACGGGCAGATGCGGAGCCACCTGAGGCAGGGTGGCCTCGTCGATCTCGAACAGGGCTGTGCGGACCCGCAGTCGCCCGAGCCAGTCGGTGTGCTGCAGCAGAGCCGTGACGATGCCCTGGGTCATGTTGGCCCCTTCGGCGTTGTGCACAATCGGACCTTCCGTGCGCAGGATGGCGGCGAGCAAATTCGCCGTGGTGGTCTTGCCGTTGGTGCCGGTGACGACGATGCACCGCTCCAGTTGCTGCCCGAGCTTTGCGAGAAGCCGCGGGGAGAAGCGGAGCGCCACCCGGCCGGGCAGGCTGGTGGCACGCCGCCCCGCCAAGCGCAGCAAGAACGCCGTGCATTTTCCAATCCACACACCGAACAACCCGCCATCCCTCCCGGTTCCACGCTGCGTGTCGAAAACACCATATGGATTATACTATAAATGCGCATCCGCCAGAGGACGGCCCATGGGTCGTGCGCCGGACACACGAGGAGGGAACTTATGCACACGTTTGCCGCCATCGAAGCCGAGACGCCGCAGGACTTCTACGATGCGTTGGCCAAACAGGTCGAGCATCTGACGGACGGGGAGCGGGACGCCGTCGCCAATCTGGCGAACGTGTCCGCGTTGCTCCACCTGCACCTGACGGACATCAATTGGGTCGGGTTCTATCTGTGGTCGGAACGGGACCAGGAGTTGGTCCTCGGCCCCTTCCAAGGCAAGCCGGCCTGCATCCGCATTCCCATGGGCAAGGGGGTGTGCGGGACGGCCGCCCAACTGCGCGCGCCGGTGGTGGTGCCGGATGTCCTCCAGTTCCCGGGGCACATCGCCTGCGACGCGGCCTCCCGCTCCGAGGTCGTGGTGCCCATGGTGCAGCACGGGCGTCTGGTCGGGGTGCTCGACGTCGACAGCCCGACGCCGGCCCGTTTTCGGGACACGGACGCGGAGGGCCTGGGGAAGGTCGTCGCGGCCATCGTCGCTGGCACCGATTTTCCGGAGCGGTAAACGGCAGAGGAGGGGATGGGGATGGAATTTTACGGGTACCGGCGGTGTTCCACGTGCCGCAACGCGTACCGGTTTTTGCAGGAGCGCGGGATAGAGGTCCCGTTTCACGATTTGGTGGAGCAGCCCCCGAGCGTCGAGCAATTGCGGCGCTGGGTGGAGGCGTCGGGACAGGGAGTCGCGGCCTTTATCAACCGCCAAGGCACGCGGTACCGGGAACTCGGCCTGAAGGACAAGACCCTGTCGGACGAGGAGTGGCTTCACCTGCTGTCCCAGGATGGGAAGCTCATCAAGCGGCCCATCCTCGTCGACGGGGACCGCGTCGTCGTCGGATTTGACCGCACGGCGTACGAAGCGGCCGCAGGGGGGCGTTGAGGTGCCGCGCCTGTTCTTCGGCGTCGAGGTGGCGGACGGTGCCCGGCAGCGGCTGGCGGAACTGTGCCGGGACCTGCGCACGCTCGGCGTCCGCGCGGGAAACTGGTCGCCACCTGCCCTGTATCACGTGACGAGCCTGTTCCTCGGCCAATTGGACGAGGCTGTCCTGCCGGAACTCGAGGCCATCGGCCAGGCCGCGGCGTCGCATGTGGCGCCCTGGACGATCACGCTGAACGGCGCGGGCACCTTCCTGCAAAAACGCATCCTCTGGGCCGGTGTCCGCGAGGACGCCGGCCTGGCGGGGCTGGAGGCCCTCCACCGGGCCCTGCGGGCCCAGGTGGCGCCGCGGCCGTGGGCCCGGTTGGAGGAGCGCCCGTACCGGGCGCACCTGACCCTCGCCCGCCAGTTGGACGCAGATACCTGGACGGCGCTCGAGCCCCGCGCCCGCGCCTTGGCCGAACGCGTCACGGCTGGCCTGGCATGGCCGGTCGAGGCGTTTTGCTTGTTCGAGTCCGTGCGGGCGGGGGGCCGCTTGACGTATCCGGTACGGATGCGCTTTCCGCTCTGCGGACGCTAGGCCTGGCGCCGGCGTTGTTCATAGTGAATCAGACCGAGGGCGTCGAGGACCACGTCGATGTCGAGCACGTCGATGTCGTCGCCCGGTCGGTATCCCTGCCGGATGAGGTCGTCCCGGATCCAGGCGCGCAGGGCGTTCATCACCGTCTCCGGATGGATGCCGGGTTGGTACACCCGGGCGATGAGCTCGGCAAACGCGTCCGCACCGCGTACGGTGTCGCGGATGGCTTCTTCCTTCGGGGATCTGCCGAAATGGGTGTGGTACACCCATTGGAACGGTAGCTCGGCGAGCATGGCGGCGGTGCGGTGGACGGCATCGGGATCGAAATCGACCGGCGAGGTGGAGGGCAGCACCCACTCGAAGTCCCAGCCGGTGAAGCAGGTCCGGTAGCGGATGCCGAGGGCGTCTCCGGCGTACAATGCGTCGGAGACCGGGTCCAGGATGGTGAAGTGATGCTTGGCGTGGCCCGGCGAGTCGTAGAAGGTCAGGGTCCGCCGCCCGATGGACAGGGTCTCCTCGTGCTGGCGGATGAGGACGCGCGCCTCAGGCACGGGAAGAATGGACCCGAAATACGCTTCGAGCTGGCTCCCGTACACGGCGCGGGCGCCTTCCCACAGGCGGGTGGGATTGATCATGTGGCGCGCCCCCCGCGGATGGACCACCAGCTGGGCGTTTGTTGCCGCCTGCATCATGTGGCCGGCGCCGCCCGCGTGATCGAGGTGGACGTGCGTGACAATGACGTAGGCCAAATCCGCAGGGGAGAGGCCGAGCTGGCGCAGGCCCTGGATCAAGCGTTCGTGCGACTTGGCGGACCCGGTCTCAATCAACGTCGGCTTTTCGTCGAGGATCATGTAGGCCCCCGACCGGCACGGCTGGTCCCGCTCCATCAGGTCAATCATCCACACATCGTGGCCCATCTCGATTGGCTTCATGTCAGCGCTCCTTTCTGAATCGGTCCCGCCATTTGGTCTTGCCGCGCCCGCCGGGCCCCCCGCGCGGCGCCGGGGGATGGGGCGGGTCCTGCTTGCGGCGCGCCGCCCAGGTGCGCTCGGGAGGGACGGGGCTGCGCGCCGACGGACGGCTCGGGGCCGCCTGTGCGGCGGCCGACTCGCGCCGGCTTCGCCAGACGGGCGAATCGTCGGCGTGCGATGGCGCCCCAGCCTTGGAGCGGCGCGCGGAGGCGAGAGGATGGACCTCCGCCGGGCGGCGGTGTTGCGGCGTGCCGGCGTGTTCGCGCGCTGAGGCGCCGGTGTCCGCCGGGCGGCGCGCGGTCCGGCGGGCTTGCGCTTCCTCCACCGGAATCACGTCCGCCAGCGGATCGACCTCAGGCTCTTCCTCCAATGTATACCTGGAAACGCTCAGCAGCAATCCGACGGCGAACAGGTTCATGACCAGCGAGGTGCCGCCGTAGCTGATGAAGGGAAGTGGAATGCCGGTCACCGGCAGGAGGCCGGTGACCGCTCCCAGGTTGACGAACGTCTTGATGGCGAGCATGCCGGTGATCCCGGCGGCCAGCAGTGCACCGAAGCGGTCCTTGGCGAACCGGGCCGTCATGAAGCCCCGCCAGATGACGAAGCAAAAGGCGCACAACAGGGCGATGGCGCCCACCAGCCCCCACTCCTCGACGAACACGGGGAACACGAAATCGGTGTACGGCGCCGGGAGATAGCCGAGCTTCTCCATGCTCATGTCGTAGCCGCGGCCGAACCACCCGCCCGCCGAGAGGGCGGTCAGTCCCTGCACCAATTGGAGGCCGATGCTGTCCGCGTACTGGAACGGGTGCAGCCAGGCCGCGACACGGGCGGACCGGTAGGACTCCACAAAGGCGAGCACGACGCCGGCCACCCCCAGGCCGCCGACGACGCCCAGCAAGGGGCGGAGGGCGACGCCGGATGCGAACAGCACGACGATGCTGCTGAACGCCAGGGTCATCGCCGTGCCCATGTCCGGTTCGAGGAGGATGAGCGCGAAGGTCAGGCCGGTGACGATGAGGGCGGGCAGGTAGCCCTTTTTGAAGTCGTGGGCGAAGACCGCTTTTTTGGTGAAGAAAAACGCGAGATAGATCACGTTGAAGATGACGGCCAGCTCGGAGGGCTGCATGTGAAGCCCGCCGCGGCCGATCCAACGCCAGCCGCCGCCTTCGTTCATGCCGATGTGCGGGACGAACACCAGGCACAGCAACAGGTATCCCGCCAGCACCAAGAGCGGTGCGCGGCGGTACCAGAAGGTGTATGGGATGTGGGCCACGCCGGCGAGAAAGACGACCCCGAGGATGGCGGCCACCAATTGGCGCACGGCGTAGTACGAGGCCGGCAGATGGTCATGTAGGGCTTTCGCGGAGCTGGCCGAGAACACGGTCAGGACACCGACCGCCACGAGGATCAGCACGGTGAAAAACAGGGGATAGTCCATCGAGTGCGGTTTGACCTGCATGCGCGTCACCTTCCCGTCCAGGATCCACAAGGGTGCTTTGTTCGACGCGCGAAGGCGCGTTCCCTGCAGAGACGGAGAGGTTCGGTCCGGTGACGCGCCCGGGCACCTGCCCACATTGTCCAGTGCACACCGCGAAGGCGGAAGGATATAATGGGGTAGATTGGCTTGGGTGGTGGAGACGGCGTGGGAAAGGCCGCACAGCCCTGTCCGTTTGACGCGTTGCCGCGCCCGTTGATCATGGCGCATCGGGGGGACCCGGCGCACGCACCGGAGAATACCCTGCCCGCATTCGAATCGGCCATCCTGCTCGGCGCGGACGCCCTGGAGGCGGATGTGCACTGGACGCGCGACGGGGAGATTGTCGTCATTCACGACGATGTGGTCGACCGCGTGAGCGACGGCCACGGGCGGGTCCGCGACATGACCTGGTCCGAGCTGAGACGGCTCGACTTCGGCTACCGATTCACCCTGGACGGGCGGACGTTCCCGTATCGCGGCCGAGGCATCCGCATGCTCACGCTCCGTGAACTGTTGACGCGCTTCCCGAAGGCGCGATTCAATATCGAAATCAAGCCGAAAGACCCTCCTTCTCTCGCACAATTCGTGCGGGAAGTGGTGGAGTGCCAGGCCGAGCGCCGCGTGCTCGCGGCTTCGTTTCACCACCGGGTGCTGGACCGACTGCGCAAAATCCACCGTGGGCTCGCCACGGGGGCGTCCCCTTGCGAGGCCATGGCCGCGATACTGCGCCTGCACGCCGGCGCGGGGCTGGGAAGCGTGAGGTACCGAGTCCTGCAGGTGCCGTCCAGGATGCGGGGGATTCCGTGGCTGACGAGATGGTGGGTGGAGCGGGCGCACCGGGCTGGCTTACCGGTGCACGTGTGGACGGTCAACGAGCCGGCTGAAATGGAACGGCTGTTCAATCTGGGCGTGGATGGCATTGTCACGGACGATCCCGGACAAGGGGTGGCCGTTCGTGCCCAGTGGGCGGCGCGCCCACGCCGGCAAGGCGGGAGGACGAAGTGGATATCCTGAAGCGGAATCTCAAGGAATTGGATTTCACGTTGATTGGCACGGTGCTGGCGCTCGGCGCCTTCGGGTGCCTCGCCGTGCTGGCGGCGACGTACGGCAAATCGGGCGCCAACATGCCGAGCCATCCGGTGGCCAAGCAGATCCTGTGGCAGACCGTGGGATTTGTGGTCATGTGGTTCGTGGTCGCGTACGATTACCGGTCCTTGCGCAAGTGGCGGTGGTGGTTGTACGGGTTCTCCATCCTCCTGTTGCTCGCCGTGTTCGCCCGGCCCGCCATTCAGGGGGCGCACGCTTGGCTCGATTTCGGACCGGTCAGCCTGCAGCCTTCCGAGTTCGCCAAGCTGACGATGATCATCGCCATCGCGGGCCACATGGCGAACGTGGATGAGCAGGAGTTTCCCGACTACGGCCTGCGCAACACCTGGCAGGTGTTCGTCTTGTTCGCCATTCCGTTCGTGCTGACGCTGAAGGAGCCGGCTCTGGGACAGGCCCTGGTGATGTTCGCCATCGCGGGGACGATGTACACGGTCTTCGCGCGACGCTCACACTTCGTGGTGATCATCGCGACCATCGTCGTGGTCGTTGCAGGACTGGTGGTGGTCGCCACCCAGTTTCCCGACAAGGCCCAGCAGTTCGTGAACGGGGTGCTGGTCAAGCATCACCTGCTCAAACCGTTCCAGGCGGACCGCATCGTCACCTGGCTGGATCCGCAGTACGATCCGCTGAACACCGGCTACAACGTCCGCCAGGCGCAGATCGCTGTGGGCTCCGGCCAGATCTTCGGCGAGGGCCTGTTCAACGGCATCGAGACGCGCGGCGGCTGGGTGCCGAACCAGTGGAACGACTACATCTTCACGGCCATCGCCGAGGAGTTCGGGTTCGTGGGCTCGAGCCTGCTCATCTTCCTGTTCCTCGTCTTCCTGCACCGGTTGGTGCGCATCGCCCGGACGGCACAGGATACGTTCGGCACCTACCTGGTGATGGGCATGGTCGGCATGTTCGCCTTCCAGGTGTTTGAGAACATCGGGATGGACATGTATCTCAGCCCGTCCACCGGCATCACGTTGCCGTTCATCAGCTACGGCGGCAGTTCCGTCGTGGCGAACTACGTGATGGTCGGGCTCGCGCTGAGCGTGTCGCTGCGCCGCAGGAAACTTCGGTTTGACTGAGCTTTCCGTGGCCAAGGCGGCGCATGGCCGGCGTGCGGGTGGGCACGCTGATCCCAAAACCACGTCCGACGGGACAGGGGAGGGATTCGCATGCTGCACGTCCGCGGTGTACCGGTCCGGGAGATCGGCGGTTTGCCCTACGCCGTGCATCAGGTGGGCGATCACGCGTGGCAGATTGTGATTGAGAATTGCGCGCGGCACCCGGCCGGGTACACGTTCGCGCCGGTCTATGGATCGAAGGAGGAAGCCATGGCGGCCCTCGAGGCTTGGCCCGACGCCCATGCGCGGTTTCGCGCGTACGCGGGGGACGACACGGGGGCTTCCTGGCTCGTCGGTGACGAGGACTCCTGATGGATTGCATGTCCCTCTCCGGAATGAGAGAATGGGACAGCAGCGATGAGGGGGTCGAGTGTCATGCGTGTACCGATGGCCGACCGAATGGAGCGGTTGCCGAAACAATTTTTTGCCGATTTGGTGGCGCGGGTCAATGAACGGATACGGGCGGGGCGAGACGTCATCAACCTCGGGCAAGGCAACCCGGATCTGCCGACGCCATCCCATGTGGTCGAGGCGCTGCGCGACGCGGCGCGCGATCCCAAAACCCATCGGTACCCGCCGTTCTCGGGACTGCCCACATTGAAGCGCGCGGTGTCCCAATTTTACGAGCGGGAGTACGGGGTACAGGTCGATCCCGAGCGGGAGGTCGCCATCCTCTTCGGGGGCAAGACCGGGCTCGTGGAGCTGAGCGAAATCTACCTCAATCCGGGCGATGCCGCGCTCGTGCCCGACCCCGGGTATCCGGATTACCTCTCCGGCATCGCATTGGCGGGCGGTGAGGCCATCCCGTATCCCATCACCGCCGAAACCGGGTATCTTCCGGATCTTCGCGCCGTCACGGACGCAGCGTGGCGGCGGACAAAGCTGTGGTTCCTCAACTATCCCAACAATCCGACGGGCGCCGTCGCGCCGGCATCCTTTTTCGCCGAAGCGGTCGCGCTCGCGGAAGAGCGAGACGTCATCGTGGTGCACGATTTCGCCTACGGTGCCATCGGATACGACGGCGTCCGCCCGCCGTCCTTCCTCGCGACGCCGGGGGCCAAACAGGTGGGCATCGAGATCTACACCATGAGCAAGACGTACAACATGGCGGGCTGGCGCCTCGCCTTCGCCGTCGGCAATTCCGATGTCATATCGGCCATCAACCTGATGCAGGACCACTATTACGTGTCTGTCTTTGCCGCCGTCCAACTGGCGGGGGTCGCGGCCCTGACGGGTTCGCAGGACTGCGTACGGGCATTGGTGGAGACGTATCAGTCCCGGCGGGACGCGTTTATCGGGGAACTGGCGCGGCACGGTGTTCAGGTGCCGGCGCCGAAGGGGTCGTTTTTCGTGTGGATGCCGGTGCCGCGAGGGTACACCTCGGCCGGGTTCGCCGACCATCTGCTCGATCACGCCGACGTCATGGTCGCCCCGGGCATCGGCTTTGGCACCCACGGCGAAGGGTTTGTCCGGATTGGGCTGTTGGATGAGGAGGCGAGACTCCGGGAGGCGGCGCGGCGAATCGCCGCGGCCCTCTGATGCCCCGGGCCTGCGCGCGATCCGCGCCCGGGCGAGCTTCGGATCGGACTCGCATCCTCAGGCGGATCTCCCAGAGACCGCGGCCGGCTGTGCCCGGCCGGCCGCCGGCGAGGCCGGGCTTCGCGTCACGGCCGCTCCGGCCCCTCGCCGGGTTGCGTCTTGCTGCGGAACCTGTCCGCCAACTCCACCAGCCACACGTGGTGGTAAGGCACCTGGTACAGCACCGGTTCCACGCGCGTGTCTCCAGGTCCCAGCTTGTACATCCACACCGTCGTCTCGCTCGGAACGCCCTCGTGCATCCGGATGCCGAGGTGAATGGAGTCCCGGTAGCCGTTTTTGTACGCGATGACGCCCAGTTGGCCGTGCAGCTCCGCCACCAACGGCCGGTAGCGGGGATTGCGGATGATGGGGGCGTCCATCCACTGGGTGTAGCCGTCCGGCCCCGTGGTGGCTCGCTGTTCGGTTTCAATCAGCACCACCTCCGCCCCTTGCAGGGGCTGCTGCGTCCGGCCGTCCATCACCCGCACGCGCAGCTTCGAAGTGGGCCAGGGGACGTAGGGGCTGAACGGGGTCTCGGCGGATCCAGGGGTTGGCGGCGGCAACGGGGCAGGCATGGATGGCCGCTGGATCTCCGGGGCGGCTGAATCGCTCTCTGGGACGGCCGGGGCTGCCGGCGCCTGTTGCACTTGCCCGGATCCGGGGCCGGGGAGGGGTTGTGCTGTCACGGCAGGGACAGGCCACGCGGTCCACGACGCAATCCCGGTGCACAGCGTCAGGGCGAGAATCCACCTGTGTCGGATGGTCACACGCATTCCTCCTTCACCTCAACGAATCCAGCGCAGCGTCCGATCCATATAGTAGAACTGCAGGATCTGGACCCAGTTGCGGCCTCGCTCCGCCCAGTACTGGCTGCCCCACTGCGCCATCTTCTGCGCGTTGCGGTATTGCCAGTTGGGGCTGTTGCGATAACCTGCGCGGTAGTTCAATTCGATGATCTCCCCGTTTGGCTTGACGTAGGCCGCGTTCCGCACCGCCTGCACCGCCGCGTTGGTCTCGGGCTGCCGGGACCAGTAGCGGAAGCTCTGGAAGTTGACCGTATTGTCGACGTCGAATGTGAAGCCGTCAATCGTCACGGGGTGCAGGTGATGGTACCAGGCGAACATCTTGACCGCCATCGCACCCGCCTTCAATGCCTCCACGTGCCACGAGGGCACCCATTCGTTGGGCAGGACGTCCTGGCAGTACTCCTCGAACGGGACGGTCTGCACCCACACGATGCGGCCCCGCGGATCCGATTCCCCGCTCGGGTTCTCTGACCGGATGGCCACCCGGATGGTGGATGGCAGCGGGGTGTTGTCGACGGTGTGCTCTGCCCGCGCCTCGGGCGCGTGGAGCGCGGTGAACCCCAGGAACACCAACGCGGACAGGCCGCCGAGGATGAACTTGTTCATCGGCTTCCCCCTACCCTGTGCATCTCTATCTGTCCTGTACGTTCCCCACTTCCGGGCAAGTCATGCGCCCCGGGGGCAGGAAGTGGGCGTCTCGGTGTGACATCCCAAAGGCATCACGCTAAAATAATGAAGATGTGTTGCGCCGGTCTTCCGGCGTCTGGGCCACCGAAGGGAGGTCTGCGGCTTGGAGAAGCTCAATCTCACCGGCAAGTCGAAGCACAGCTCCGACGATGCGCTGCGGGGCTTGTCCGCGGTATTTGTGGACGGGGAACGGGTGTTCATCGACAATGGCGCCATCCATGCCAAAAGCAATTTGGAACGGGGCCTGACATTCGTAAAGAACCGTGAGGAGGTACCGAATCCGCGCGATGTGTGGGTGTTTTGGATCACGCTGCGGCGCGGCCCGGACGGTCAGGGGTATCACGGAGCGATGCCGTTTCGCCTGTGGGTGGACGAAGCGGCGGGTGTCGGCTTCAAGTCGCTCGCGGAGCAGGTCAACAAGATGGAGAAGGCCGTCAAGGGCCAGGTCGATCTCACCGGCGTGCCCGACGAAGTGGTGGCGCGTGTGGGCGGGTTTTTGAAGCAGCTTCGCCCCGACCTGTGGGATCATGCGGGCGAGGCGTTCCGGACAGCGTTTGCGGCACCAAGCCAACCGGAATCGTGAGCGCAGGACCTTGACGGGAGACATCCAGGGGGAGCAGGAGGAGACGAGCGGGTTGAACCAACACGACACACCGCTGTTCAGCGCCCTGTTGGCGCACGCCAAGCGCAATCCGATTCAATTTCACATCCCTTCGCACAAACGCGGGCGCGGCATGCACTCGGCGTTTCAGGCGTTCATCGGCCAGAACGCGCTGTCCATCGATCTGATCAACATCGCGCCGCTGGACGACCTGCACAATCCGACAGGCATCATCAAAGAGGCCCAGGCGTTGGCTGCGGAAGCGTTCGGGGCGGACGAGACATTCTTCTCCGTGCAGGGGACGAGCACAGCCATCATGGCCATGGTGCTCGCCACGGTTGGGCCCGATGAGAAGATCCTCGTGCCACGCAACGTGCACAAGTCCGTGCTGGCGGCCATCATGCTCTCCGGTGCCCGTCCCGTGTTCTTGCATCCCGAGGTGGATACGGAACTCGGCATCATGCACGGATTGTCCGTGGAGACCGTGGAGCAAGCGCTGTTCCAAAACCCCGATGCAAAGGCGCTGGTGGTCATCAACCCGACGTACTTCGGCATCGCCGCGGATCTGAGGCGAATCGTGGAGATCGCACACCGGTACGACGTTCCGGTCCTGGTCGACGAGGCGCACGGAATTCACACGGCCTTTCACGAGGACCTGCCTGTATCGGCCATGCAGGCGGGTGCCGACATGGCGGCGACGAGCGTACACAAACTCGGCGGATCGATGACCCAATCCAGCGTCCTCAACGTCCGTCGGGGGCTCGTGGACCCGCGCCACGTCCAGGTGGTATTGAGCATGCTCACCACGACCTCTACGTCGTATCTGTTGCTCGCTTCCCTGGACGCGGCTCGTAAGGAATTGGCGCTATACGGCCGGGAGCGGATGGAAAAAGCCATCGCGCTGGCGAACGAAGCGCGCCGCCTGGTCAACCAAATCCCGGGGCTGTACTGTCCGGGCCGGGAGATCCTGCGCAGCAGCGCGACCTATGCTCTCGATCCGACCAAGCTGATCATCTCTGTCAAAGACCTGGGGCTGCGTGGATACGATGTGGAGGTCATGCTGCGGGAGGAGTTCAATATCGAAGTCGAGTTGAGCGACCTGTACAACGTATTGTGCGTCATCTCTTGGGGGGATGAGCGGGAGGACATCCTGCGCTTGGTGGACGCGCTGGCGCACATCTCCGCCGCGTATCGCGACCGGATTGGGAAACGGCCGGTCCAGGTCAAGGTGCCGTCGATGCCGGAATTGAGGATGTCGCCGCGGGACGCGTTCTACGCGAAGACCGAGGTGGTTCCGTTCCACGAGTCCGTCGGCCGGACCATCGCCGAGATGATCATGGTGTATCCCCCGGGAATCCCCATCCTCTTGCCGGGTGAGGTGGTGTCCCGGGATAATTTGGATTATATTGAAGAAAACCTGCGTGCCGGACTGCCGGTGCAAGGGCCGGACGACCCGGAGATTCGCACCATCAAGGTGGTGCGGGCGTAAGGCGTCGCTGGGCCGCGGCCTGAGACCGGCGGCGGGATGGCCGACAGGAGGGATGAGGATGCCGCTTGAGGTGGGACAAGCCGCGCCGGATTTCGCTGTACCGTCGAACACAGGAGACGTCGTGACCAAAGCGGACCTCGCGGGCAAGATCGCTGTGCTGTTCTTCTATCCAAAGGATAGCACCCCAGGGTGAACGAACGAGGCGAGGGACTTCCGCGATCACATGGCGGAGTTCGCGGAAGCCGGCGCCGTCGTGTACGGCGTGTCACGGGATTCGGTCGAGTCACACAGGAAGTTCGCCGCAAAGAATGACTTGAACATGCCGCTGTTGGCAGATGTCGACGGGGCGATGTGTGCGGCGTTTGGTGTTTTGAAGGAGAAATCCATGTTCGGGAAGACCAGCATCGGGATTGAGCGGACGACATTTGTGCTGGCACCCGACGGAACGGTGGCGTACGTCTTTCCAAAGGTGAAGGTCGAAGGCCACGCCAGGGCGGTGCTCGATGTCGTACGGGCACTGGCGAGCGGTGCGTCTGGCGGTGAGGCGGGCAGCGGGGGCAACGGAAACGGAGCGCAGGGTCCTGAACGTGGCGTTTAGGAGTATAATGGAATCGGAAAGGAGGGGAGACCCGATGGTGACGCTGACCGACAGCGCCGCCGCCAAACTGCGCGAGATGATAGAAGGGCGCGGCGAGGATGAGCGGGCGCTTCGCCTCTATGTAAAGCCGGGTGGCTGTTCTGGATTCAGCTACGGTATGGCGCTCGACGCGCCGAAGGATTCCGACCATCAGTACGAGATCAAGGGTGTGTTGGTGGTGGTGGACCCGGACACGCTGGCATTGATCGACGGATCTGAGGTGGATTACGTGGACGACATCACCGGGCAGGGATTTCGCATCCTCAACCCCAATGCGTCCACCACATGCGGCTGCGGGTCGAGCTTCCGCACGCCGACGCATGCCGGGCAGCCGGGTTCGTGTGAGTAAAGCCGGACGGTAAAGCCTACCGGGGGAGACCCCGTAGGCTTTTTCTGTCTCCACGCAAGGGGGACAAGCAGGGTGTGGACGCACAAGGTGCTCAAAGACCCGGTCCACGACGAGGTATTGGTGGAGGATCCCTGGATCTGGCGCTTGATCAACACCGCGGCGGTTCAGCGGCTGCGCCGGATTCACCAACTGGGCACGTCCTATCTGACGTTTCACGGCGCGGAACACAGCCGGTTCACGCACTCCCTCGGGGCGTATGAGACGATGCGGCGGGTGTTGCGCCACCTGGAGCAGGAGTGCGGTTGGCCCAGGGATGAGCGGGATAAAAAGTTGGCGTTGGCGGCGGCGTTGTTGCACGACGTGGGGCACGGGCCGTTCTCGCACACGTTTGAGAGCGTGTACGATGTACATCACGAGCAGTGGACGCGCCGGATTCTGCTTGAGGACGAAGAGATTCGAGGCCTGCTCGACGAGGTCGATTCGAACTTTGCAGACGATCTCGTGGCGCTGTTGCAGAAGCAGTCGGATTCCGTGATTCAGCAGCTGATCACCAGCCAGCTGGACGTGGATCGAATGGACTACCTGCTCCGGGACGCACTGCACACCGGGGTGTCGTACGGCCGATTCGAGTTGGCACGGTTGGTCCGTTCCCTCACCCTGGCCGACGGGCAGGTGGTGCTCAAGGCGAACGCGATCCATACCGTCGAACAGTACATCCTCGCACGCTATTTCATGTACACGCAGGTCTATCTGCACCCGGTGACCATCGGCAGTGATGTGTTGGTCGGCCAGATCCTGCGCCGGGCGGGGGAGCTGTGGAACCAGGGCGCCGGTTTGGAGATGCCCGAGCCGCTCGCCGCGCTGTTTGGAGAGAGCCAGGGCGTGTCTGTGGCCGATTACTTGGAGATGGACGAGTCGACGCTCCTGTACGCATTTCGGCGCTGGACGAAAGGACCAGACCCGGTACTCTCGGATCTGTCGCGGCGGTTTTTGAACCGCAAACTGTTTGCGGCTGTCGAAAGGGTGGAGCCGGACAGCGGGGAGTGGGCCGCGTTGCGGACGGCCGCCCGGGCGCTTGGATTCCACCCGGACTACTACGTGTGCGGCCGTTCTTCCGCCATCGCGGCCTATGTGTACCGGGGCGAGGGGATCCCCATCCTGAAAGCGGACGGGACGGTGAGCGAGCTCAGCCGCGAATCGCGCATCGTGCGGTCGCTCATCCCCGACTCGGAATACCGGCTGTTCTTGCCAAAGGAGATGTTGGAAGGCGACGGACCGGTGGTGGAGCGGGTTCGGTCCCTGGTGTACGGGCGCGCCAAGTGAGGTCAGCCGGCGCGCCGGGCATTTTTTGGCCCGAACCAGAACCACAGGACGGCCAGAACCAATACCGCGACTCCGAACACTGTAAGGGGCTTTAGGTATGTCCCGACGGCTTCCCAATGCTTACCAAGTTGGAATCCACCCCAGGCGAGGGCGAAGTTCCAAGGGAGGGAACCGAGGGCGGAGTAGACGACAAAGCGAGGCAGGCTCATCTTGCCGATGCCAGCGGGCAGGGAGATGAACGTCCTGAGGCCGGGCAGCAGGCGGCCGAAGAACACCGTCCACTCCCCGTACCGGTCAAACCATCGTTCGGCGCTGTCCAGGTGACGCGGGCTGAGCAGAATGTAGCGTCCGTACCGGAGGATGAGCGGACGGCCGCCGCGCCAGCCGATCCAGTAGGCAATCAAGCCGCCGGCCACGTTGGCAACGGTGGCGGCGATGACGGCTGCCGCAAAGGACAACTGGTGATTGTACGCCAGGTACCCGGCGTACGGCACCACGGCCTCGCTTGGAATGGGGATACATGCGCTTTCCAGTGTCATCAAGACGAAGATGGCCACAATACCGTACTGAGACACCCAAAGGCTCAAGTGTTCCGCCAATCGGTCGTCCTCCTTCACAAACAGGCACCCAGGCACTCGTGCGTCACGTCCATCGTACAGGATCCATGAAAAAATGTGAATGGAAGCGGGCCCCGTGTCAGGCTTCGCCACAATTCCCGTTGACAGATGGAGCGGCAGTCCTACAATGGGATTCGTGGGTTGGCGCGATCTGGACCGGCAACGCCGTGGAGCCCACCATGACGGAATCACGAGAGGGGATGTTGAATGTCCCTGTTCAGTGTCTTTTTGAATACGCTGTACGCCGCCATGCAGTTGTTCACCGGTGCAATCGGCGTGTATCAGATCGTGTTGTCCCTGTTCGGGGTGTGGTACCGGCGAAAGCCGTTGCGCCATCCGCCGCAAAAGCGATTCGCCGTCATCATTCCGGCGCACAACGAGGAGCAGGTCATCGGGCCGTTGGTCGACAGCCTGATGGCGCAGGAATACCCGCGTGACCTGTACGACGTCCACGTGATCGCCGACAATTGCACCGATCACACGCGCGAGGTCGCGCTCAAGCACGGCGCGGCGGTCCACGTCCGCAACAGCGAAGACAAGCGCGGCAAAGGATACGCCATCGAGTGGATGTTGGAGCGGTTGTGGAAATCCGGCGTCCGGTACGACGCCATCGTGATGTTCGATGCGGACAATCTGGTCGCGCCAGATTTCCTGCGCATCATGAACGACCGCCTGTGCGACGGGCACAAGGTGATTCAGGGGTATCTGGGGGTCAAGAATCCGTTCGACACCTGGGTCAGCGTGTCGATGGCGATCTCGTATTGGTACAGCAACCGGATGTGGCAGAATGCCCGGCAGAACCTGGGGTTGTCCTGTTCCCTCGGGGGGACCGGGCTGTGTATCGACATGGCGCTGTTGCGCGAGATGGGCTGGGGAGCCACGGGCCTCACAGAGGACCTGGAGTTCGGGGTGCGCTGCGTCGAACGCGGCATTTATCCAATCTGGGCGCACGACGCCAAGGTGTACGACGAAAAGCCGACGACCTTGATGGCGTCCATGCGCCAGCGGCTGCGCTGGATGCAGGGGCACTTCCACTGTGCTGGGCGGCACATGATCCCGCTCATCAAGGCCGGATTCGCCGAACGCAATCTGGCCAAACTGGACGCGGGCATCTACCTGTTCCAGCCGATGCGGTTCCTCATCCTGTTTTTGACGTCGTTGATGATGCTGCTGCAGATCTCGACGCCGCAGACCACGTGGATGTCTCACGTCACGTCGCTGTTGCCGACCAGCTTCTGGGTGGTCGTCAACGTGGTGCTGTATCTGCAGATGCCGTTGGCGTTGTTCCTGGAACGGGTGAACTGGCGCGCCTACGTGGGGCTCATCATCCTGCCCTTCTTCCTGTGGACGTGGGGGCCGGTGGTGTTGCAGGCGTATTTCACCAAGTCCAACCGGAAATGGGCGCACACCGTGCACAAGCGCGCCATTCGTCTGGATCAACTGCGCAGCCGTTGAGTCCCCGCCTCGGCCGGGACGGGGACGTCAAGGCGCGTCCAGCATCCGGAGCAGCGCGTCGCGAACGGACATGCCTGGCCGGATGCCCAGGTTTTCGGCGGCCTGCGTGCAGGATTCCACGGTGCCGTCCGCGAGTTCGTCGAGGTTTCGCACGCCGACGGCCCGGGCGGCCACAATCCCTCTGTCCGCGAGGCGTTCGCGCAGCAGTTGAATGTCGAGCGCGCCGCACATGACGTAGCCGTGCCCGGCGGTGATTGCGAGCAGATTGGTCTTGGGCAGGTTCACCTCAATCGCCACGGCGGCGTGATCGCCAATCCAGACCGGTTGCACCTTCACCATGGCAGATTCCCCTTTCTCGTATCCTCCACAATCTATGGGGTGAGAACCCGTTTCGTGCAGGCCACTCCTGCCTTCGCTGACGTTTGTGGTACCATGGACATGGACAGGAACGCCTGAAACGAGAGGTGTCGTGCTGACGGCGCTCATGCTGGGAGGAACTGTGGAAATGCAGACGGACCTGGTGCAGTTCTTGCTTGGCTTGTGGAAAAATGCCCCCCTGATGGCGGCGGTGACCGCCATCTGCGTCGGCCAGCTGGCCAAAATTCCGCTGCATTACTTGTTGTACCGGGAGTGGGACCTGCACAAGGTGATTGACGCCGGCGGCATGCCGAGTTCCCATGCGGCCGGGGCAGCGGCGTTGACGGTGGCCCTGGCGTATGTCGTGGGCCCGGAATCACCGGTGTTTGCAACGGCCGTCGTGTTCGCCGTGATCGTCATGTATGATGCCGGCGGTATCCGGCGCCACGCCGGCGAGCATGCGGTCTTGTTGAATCGATTGGCGATGGAATTGGCGGAGTCGGGGATCGCCGTCCAGGCCGCGAGCACGGTGCGCGAAGGAGAGCGCCTGAAGGAAATCCTCGGCCATGAACCGCGCGAGGTGGTCGTCGGCGCCATCCTCGGCGCCGTGGTCGGTGCGGTGTTCGGGAAGTGGTGGTGAGGCCGGGCGGCTGAGGCGGGGCGGGCGGTGTGGGACCCGCCCGCTCCGCCTCAGCGGGTGCACAGGTCATCGGCGTCTGGGCCTTCGGACCCCGTCGTTTCGGATTCGGAATCCGAAGCGGCGGCATCTTGCTCCGTGCCGGCGGAGGCGTGAAAGATTCCGCTCTCCCGCCGGATTTTGTCGATGAGGATGCGCAAGGCGAGTTCAGGGGAATCCACCACGTTGGATCCGTAGACAATGAGGCGTTCGCTGTCTTCGGGAACGCCGATGGCATAGCACGTGCCGTCGGGGTTCTCGAACAACTCCACCCGGTACGTCTGTTCCGGGGTGGTGTATTCAAACACCTGTTTTCGGCGCAGCGTACATCCGTTCGGAACAGGCACGCTGTACCACCAGGGCGGGGATGGAGGCATGTCTCGGTTCACTCCTTGCCGGGATTCAAAATGAAGACAACAAAGGCCTCGGAATCATTGTAGCACAGGCCGCCTGGCGGAGGAGGATATGCCATGCAGCAGGCGACAGCCCTGAACTTAGACCCTTTGCGGCGGCATCCGCCGCGGGCGGTCCTGGTGTTTCCGGTGTTGTGCGGCCGCATGCTGTGGGTTTGCCATCCGGTCCGCGGATGGGAGGTCCCCGGCGGCAAGCTGGAACCCGGGGAGACTCCGGAGGCGGCCGCACGCCGCGAAGTGTGGGAGGAAACCGGGGCCACGCTGCGTGATCTGTCGTGGATCGCGGAGTACTGGGTTCCCGATACGGCGTCGTACAAATGGGTCTACGTCGGCATCGTCGACGACTGGCACGCCCGGCCGCCGGACAGCGAGATCCTGGATGTGGCGTGCCGGCCGGGGCTCCCGCCGCCGGAGCGGCTGCAAACGGCATCCGGCGTCAGCTTCGTCCTGAAAGACGAGGTCTACAGGACGGTTTATCCCATCCTGCAGCGCATTCTGCAATCGCATGACGGCTGATGGGTTTCAAATCGACGGCCAAGAGGGATTGCCAAGAAGGGACTGCCAAGAGGAAAGAAGGCCGCCCCCCGGCTCACAGGGGACGGCCTTATCTGTCGGTTCCACCCCGCCGGAGCGGGGAAGCGGCCCTCCAGGGACAGAACGCGTGGCGCTCAAGCGAATTCTTTCACGAAGCTGTCGAACACCGCGGGATCGAGGCGCAGGTCGGCCTCCAGTATCGGCGTCTCGCGATACCCGGGAATCTGGTCCTCGTAGGCCACGCGCGACTCGTCCTTGTAGATCAGTCCGGTGCACAGGCCGCCCGTCTCTATCACGGTCTTCATCGCCATCGCGCGATCCGTCGGATCGTATCCTTCCACCTGGTCCAGGTTGGTGATGTGTTCCCGGAAGAAGTCGTATGTGTTGATCTTGTTGTACGTCACGCACGGGCTGAACACGTTGATGAGCGCGAAACCTTTGTACTCCACGGCTTGCTGGATCAGAGACACCAATTGGTTCACATCGCTGGAGAAGCCCTGCGCCAAAAAGCCAATGCCCGCGGCCAGAGCAATTTGGGACGGCACCAAGGCGTGTTCGATGTTGCCTTCCGGCGTCGTCTTGGCTGTGAAGCCTTTGGCGCTGGTCGGGGAGTGCTGGCCCTTGGTCAGACCGTAGATCTGGTTGTCCATGACGATGTACGTAATGTCCATATTCCGGCGTACCGCGTGCATGAAGTGGTTGAGGCCGATGCCGAACCCGTCGCCGTCGCCGCCCGCCGCGATGACGGTGAGGTTACGGTTGGCGAGCTTGAGCCCTTGCGCGGCCGGCAATGCGCGACCGTGGACTCCGTGGAAGCCGTATGTGTTGATATATCCCGAAATGCGGCCCGAGCACCCGATGCCGGAGACGATGGCCACCTCATGCGGCTCCTTGCCCATGGCGGCCAACGCTCGTTGGATGGACGCCTGCACCGCGAAATCCCCGCATCCGGGACACCAGTTCGGCCGGACGTCGTTACGGAAATCTTTTACCGTCGCCATGACTCAGAACATCCCCTTGACGTGTTGATAGATTTCACTCGGCAGGAACGGCCCGCCGTCGTACTTCAGCAGGCTGTCGACAGACTCGTGTTGGACGCCGAAGAACGACATCAGGTGGCGGAGTTGACCGGTCGCGTTGTTTTCCACGACCAGCACTTTCTTCGCCGAGCCGATGGCCGCCTCCAGTTGATGCTTCGGGAAAGGCAGGATGGCGTGTACGTGCGCGTGACCGACCTTCAGACCTTCGGATCGCAGCCGTTCGGCGGCCTCCGCGATGGCGCCCACGTTGGAGCCGATGCCGATGATCACCACATCCGCATCCGCATCACCGGTGCGCACCACACTGTTCGGAATCTCCACGCCGCGAAGCTTGCGCATGCGTTTCTCCATCTGGATTTTGCGGTTGCGCGACGTTTCGTTCGGGCGGCCGCTCTCCAGGTGTTCGACGCCCGTGACTTTGTGGATGCCGCCCTTCGTGCCCGGGAACACGCGCGGCGAGATGCCGCTCTCGGTCACTTTGTATCGCTTGAACTCTTCCGTCTGGGGGGCGGGCAGGAGATCCGCTTCGCTCGCCAAGTAGCCGCGGTCAATCTGCACCTTGCTGAGGTCGAGTGGCTCTGTCGTCTGCTTGCTCAACGACAGCTGCAAATCGGTCATCACAATGACCGGGCACTGGTACTTCTCCGCCAGGTTGAACGCGTCACCCATCATGTAGAAGCATTCCTCTGTCGTCGCCGGATTCAGCACAATCTTCGGGATCTCGCCGTGCGTGCCGAACAAGGCGGCCAACAGGTCGGATTGTTCCTGCTTCGTCGGCAGGCCGGTGGACGGGCCGCCACGCTGGGTGTCGACGATGACCACCGGAGTCTCCGTCATCCCCGCGAGGCCGATGGCTTCCATCATCAGCGACAATCCCGGGCCGGACGTGGCGGTCATGGCCCGGGCACCGCCGTAGGCCGCACCGATGGCCATATTGATGGCGGCGATTTCATCCTCCGTCTGGACGACCACGCCGCCCACTTTCGGGAACTTGCGGATCAGCGATTCCATGACGTCGGACGCCGGAGTGATGGGGTAGGCCGGCATCACGCGGGCGCCCGCAGCCACGGCACCCAGGGCGATGGCATCGTTGCCCATCATGAACAGGCGGCGCGTGCCATCCGCCGGCTTGAGCGCAAACTCCGGCAACGCCCCTCCGAGTTCCTTGACATACTCGAAGCCGCGCTGAATCGCGAGCATATTCTGGTCCACAATCTTCTGGCCCTTGCGCCGGAACCGTTCCTCTACGACTTCCGCGAAAATGTTGATGGGCAGGCCCAGCACGCACGCCGAGGCGCCGAGAGACACCATGTTTTTCATGATGGCCGACCCGCACTCTTCGGCAATCTTGGTTAACGGCACAACAAAAAGGCGAACGTGATCCGGCGCCTTCGGGTTGAACTTCTCATCGGCGATCACGATGCCGCCTTCGCGCACTTCTCCGACATTGAGGTCGATGGATTCCTGATCGAATGCCAACAGCACATCCGTGTGATCCGTGATGGCCCGGTACTGCTTCAGGCTGACCCGCACCTTGTCGTTGGAATGTCCGCCCTTGATGCGGGAGGAGAAGTGCCGAAAGGAATAGACGTAGTAGCCTTGGCGGTTGAGCGCGACTGCGAATGTTTCGCCGGTGCTTTCGACGCCCTCCCCTTGTTGACCGCCAACTTTCCACGAAAGTTGCTCCAGCATGATTGTTCTTTCACTCCTCTGTTCAAGCTCTGCCCATCTCGCTGACAGACCAACCCCGTGGAGCGCGAGGGGTTGCGGGCTGTATCAGGAACCTTTGTACACCCACCAGCGACCATTATACTGTACGTTGGAGGATGTGAAAACTTTTTCGACACTGTGTGAAATCGTTTGTCTGAAATTCCTTCCGAATGGGTGGGATGCGGATTGTTCATCACGGATTCTTTACGGACGCAGGTGGATCGGTATCTGCAGGCCATCGAGATGCGATCCCGCTGGTTGGCAGGCCTGACCACGTCTTCCGGGTCGGATGACCCTGGCCGCGTGTGGGCGGCGGAGCGGGCCCTTCACGTGGCCGTGGAGTGCGTGACGGACGCGGCCAACCTGGTGATTGACGCCCTCGTCATGCGCGATCCGGGCGGATACGTGGACATTGTGCGCGTGCTGATGGAGGAGGGGGTTGTCTCCCGGGATTGGTTCCAACGGTTTGAACCGATGCTCCGTCTGCGGGAGCGATTGGTCCACGGGTATGTGGACTTGCAACCGGACGAGGTCATGGAGGCAGCCGTTCAATTCGGTCCGCTGTTCAATGAGTACGTCGCGGCCCTTCGGCAGTATCTCGGCATCAAGGACGCGAGGCCTCCGCAGGACTGAGCGCGTACACCGCGACGTGGCGTTTGACGCCGAAGCGGAACGCGATGTCGTCGCTGGGCACGAGGACGTCGATGTGCCGGCCTTTGATGGCGCCGCCGATGTCCTCGGCCAGCCGGATCCCAATGCCTTCAATATATAATGGGGTGCCGATGGGGATGACGTGCGGATCGACCGCGACGGTGCGACCGACCTGCGCCCGCGTGCCGCTGAAGGTGATCCCGTAGTCGGGTGAGGACGGACGCTTCCCCGTCGAGCGCTCGCTGACCGCATATGCCGTCAAGGTGAACTCCCCCAGGGGCCGGCGCATCATGCGGCCCGGAGACTTCTGAACCTCCTGAAATGCCGCGACGACCGCCTCGGTTCGCCTCAGGGGCCGTAGATGTGGCCGAGAATGCACGGGCGCGCGGTCTGTAACGGTATGAATGGCGTGGCTGTGATACTGGGTGTTCACGACCCTCCTGCCGCATTCACCGCTTCCCAGACTGAATTGGGCGGAATCGTCCCGCGAATCCGGAAAACTGTTATATGCATGGTGTTCAAACTGTGGTAATATACAGGTAAGAATTTTGGCGCTTCCTGCGCCGCCCGGGTTCAGTTGGATCCAGGCGGCCGTAGCGGCGGCCAGGTACACCATCGCTCCTGGCACACCACCAGGTCTCCGTCGATTCAGCATGGCGTTAGTTTGCCGGTCCGCGCCCGCAGGTATACAGCCGGTGCCAACGGTGAGGGAGAGGGAGGTATCGCGATGATCCAAGACGTGGGTTGGAAGGTCGGCGGGAAACAGGGAGAAGGCATCGACAGCACGGGCGAGATTTACGCCATCGCGCTGCACCGGATGGGGTACTACGTGTTCACGTACCGCCACTTCATGTCGCTGATTAAAGGAGGGCACACGAACTACAAGATCCGCGCGTCCAACCGGCAACTCCGCCATCACGGAGACGATTTGCACGTGTTGGTCGCGTTTGATCAGACGACCATCGACTTCAATTGGAATGAAATGGTTGACGGCGGGATCGTCATCTATGATGCAAGCGCTTTCGAGGCGGTGAAACCGAGCCATCGCGATGTCAACCTGTTCGGCGTGCCGCTCACCGAGATCGCCAAGCAGGCCGGGAACGCCATCATGAAGAACATGGTCGCCATCGGTGTAAGCGCTGCCATCAGCAAACTGGATCCGGAGGAGTTCCGCCCGGTGGTCCAGGACAAGTTCGGCAAGAAGGGCCAGGCGGTCGTCGAGAGCAATATGGAAGCCCTCTTGCGCGGCTATGCGTATTTCCAAGAACACTACCATGTGCATTTCCCGCTGCCCGATAAGCCTGACCTGCGGGACGTAGATCACCTGTTCGCATCGGGCAACCAGGCCACCGCCTTCGGCGCGCTGGCCGGCGGCTGCCGGTTCCTCGCGGCCTATCCCATCACGCCGGCGACGGAGATCATGTACTGGGTCCTGGAGCAGTTCCCCAAGTACGGCGGCGTGGTAGTGCAGGCGGAGGACGAGATCGCGGCCATCAACATGGCCATCGGCGCCAACTTCGCCGGCGTGCGCGGGATGACCTCCACCTCGGGCCCCGGCTTCTCTCTCATGATGGAAGCGTTGGGCCTGGCAGGGATGTCGGAGACGCCGGTCGTCATTGTGGACGTGCAGCGCAGCGGCCCTTCCACCGGCCTGCCGACCAAGACGGAGCAGAGTGACCTCAGCGAGGCGGTCAACGGGACGCACGGCGAAATCCCGCGGATCGTGCTGACCCCTCGGACGGTGGAGGAGTGCTTCCTGTACACCGCAGAAGCGTTCAACCTGGCGGACCGGTACCAGTGCCCGGTCATCGTCATGACCGACCTGTACATGGGTATGTCGTTCCAGTCCGTCGACGGTTTCCCTGTGCACCGGGTACGCCAGGATCGCGGCAAGCTGATCTCCGACGAGGAGCTGGCGAAACTCGGCCGGTTCGCGTACCAGCGGTACGACGCGTCGGTACCGGACGGTATCTCGCCGAGGGCCCTGCCGGGGCAGAAAAACGCGCGTTACGTCGCCCTCGGGAACGAGCACAACGGCGTCGGTCTGGAGGTTGAAGATCAGGAGACGCGTGTGACGCAGATGCGAAAGCGCCAACGGAAGCTGGAAGGTTTCCGGCATGAGAGCGGCGTCACCGTGGACGGCCGCCAGGACGCGCCGTACGCGCTCATTGGCTTCGGGAGCACGTACGGCGTGCTCGAGGAAGCGCGCGAGGTCTTGGAGTCGCAGGGATTGCCGGTGAAGCACATCCACTTCTCGCGGGTGTGGCCGTTCCCTGCGGACGCCTTCCACGACGCCATGGACGGCGTGCGCTTGGCGCTCGTCACGGAGCAGAACGCCACAGGCCAACTGAAGCGGCTCATCCGCGAGCAGGCGGGCTATCACGACGTGCTGCAGAGTTGCCTCAAGTATGACGGGGATCCCATGTCGCTCAAGGAGATCGTCCATACCGCATACCAGACCTTCCCGATGGGGGTGTTGAACTGATGGCCACCATGCTCGATTATCAGACGGAACGCGCCACCTGGTGTCCCGGGTGCGGGGACTTCGGCGTGCTGAATGCCATGCAGAAGGCGTGCGTCAACCTCGGCCTCGAGCCGGAGCAGGTGGTGGTGGTCTCCGGCATCGGGTGCTCAGGGAAGATGTCGCAGCACTTCGGCGGGTACGGCCTGCACTCCCTGCACGGGCGATCCATCCCGACCGCTCAGGCGGTCAAACTTGCGAACAAGGACCTGGTGGTGTTCGCCGCGGGCGGCGACGGTGACGGCTTCGGCATCGGCATGGGGCATTTCATCCATGCCATGCGGCGCAACGTGGACATCACGTACATCGTGATGGACAACCACATTTACGGGCTGACGACGGGGCAGGCGTCCCCGACGAGCGACGTGGGATCGAAGACCAAGACGTCCCCGCAGGGGACGGTGGAGCAGCCCATCTTGCCCTTGCAGCTCGCGTTGGCGCAGAACTGCGGCTTCGTCGCCCAAGGGTTTTCCGGGAACGTCAAGCAGCTCGTGAACCTGATTGAGAAGGCCATTCAGCACAAAGGGTTTTCGTTTGTGAACGTGTTCAGCCCCTGCGTCACGTTCAACAAGGTCAATACGTATGACTTTTACAAAGCACATTTGGTGGACCTGGACCAAGACCCGGATTACGATCCGCATGATCGCGTCGCCGCCCTACGCCGCGTGGCGGAAGCGAACAACCTGGTGACTGGCCTCATCTATGAAGATCCGGACCGACCGAGCTTCGAAGAGAGCCTGCCGGGGTATCCGGACGACGCCATCGTCAGTCGGGATTGGACGCTTCGCCAGGAGGACTACGACGCCATTCTGGCGACGTTCCGCTAAACACTGTGGCCGGAGGCCTTCCGTCGCGCGGATCTTCAGGGCCGTGGATCATGTCGGAATCCAACGTGGACGGGGAATACTGAGGACAGAGCCGCAAGCAAACTGGCCTTGTCAAACGTCCGGTTGTGTGGTATAGTCTCGGATGTTGTCACTGGTCTGGACCACACACCGGACACGCGAGCCATTAGCTCAGTCGGTAGAGCACCTGACTTTTAATCAGGGTGTCCCCGGTTCGAGTCCGGGATGGCTCACCAACAGACATCCACTCAGCACGCGGGTTCTTGGAGAGGGGCTGTCCTTTCGACAGCCCCTCGATCTGTCTTCTGCGCCTCACGTGCGCCGGTTTGCCGTTGTGTGTGTCGTTCGCCGTTGTGCGCATCTGTGCGATCGCGCCGGCAAAGTCGCATCGCAGTCGCATCACCGCAGACGGTGCGCATGATGTGGCGACCGGTCGTGCATGCCGGGGGAATACCAGGTGGAGAGTTGACGACAGGAAACAACGTGTGATAAAAACCTTAGTAAGGACATTCGAATACCCAAATTTGTCGACCAGACCACTGGAGGCGCTTAAGGGCCATCTGCCCGAACGAGGTGCCTCCATTTTTGTTTGTCTGGGTGGACGGTCGTGGCTGCTCGCAGCGCGATGTTCGTACAAGGAGGTCATCCGCATGAAAGTACCCAGAGCGGCCCATAGCTTCTTCAACCGAGGTCTTCCGTGGCTGTTGCCGATCCTTGCCATTGGGGCTTGGCAAATCCTGTCGGATGTCGGTGTGTTGTCCAGCAAGATCCTGCCGGCGCCAACGGATGTCCTGAAAGCGGCGTGGCATTTGACACAGACCGGAGAATTGATCCAAAACATCCTCATCAGTTTTCGGCGGGCGGTGATGGGACTGCTGATCGGGGGATCCGTCGGGTTCATGCTGGGATTGCTGAACGGAATGTCCCTGTTGGCGGAAAAATTCTTCGATACGTCGGTGCAGATGATCCGGAACATTCCCCACCTGGCCATGATCCCGCTGGTGATTCTGTGGTTCGGGATCGGCGAGGAAGCGAAGGTCTTCCTGGTCGCCCTTGGCGTCTTGTTTCCGGTATACGTCAATACCTTGCATGGCCTGCGCTCTGTGGACGCGGGGTTGATTGAAATGGGTCGGGTGTACGGTCTCCGTTCATGGTCATTGTTTTGGACGGTGATCCTACCCGGCGCGCTGCCTTCCATCTTGGTCGGTATTCGATTCGCACTGGGAATTATGTGGTTGTCCTTGATTGTGGCGGAAACGATTGCGTCGGATTCCGGGATTGGCTACATGGCCATGAATGCACGCGAATTCATGCAGACCGATGTGGTGGTGTTGAGCATTCTCCTGTACGCCTTGCTTGGAAAGTTGGCGGATGTCATCGCGCGTTGGCTGGAAAGGCTCAGCCTTCAGTGGCATCCGAATTACCAGAATGTGTAGGTTGAAAAGGGGGGTGGTGGGATGCGTGTGTCCGCGACGAGGAACGACGATCGAGGTGCACATCTGGAAATTCACGGACTGCGTAAGGATTTCGGCAGTCAACGTGTTCTGCGCGGGGTGGACTTGAAGGTTTCGCCTGGCGAGTTCCTCGTGGTGATTGGACGAAGCGGCTGCGGCAAGAGTACGTTGTTGCGGCTGATTGCCGGACTGGAAGTTCCCACGGCCGGCGAACTGTTCATCAATGGGAGGCCTGTTCGCGGCTTGAACCCGGAAACCCGCATTGTGTTCCAAGACGCCCGGCTATTGCCGTGGAAAAGGGTGATCGACAATGTCGGGATTGGGTTGCAGGGGAAATGGCGGTCAAGAGCGGAACAAGCCCTCGCCCAGGTCGGGCTGGTTGGCAGGGAAAGAGACTGGCCCGGGGTTCTCTCAGGAGGACAAAGGCAGCGGGTCGCCTTGGCCAGGGCTCTCGCCAGTGAACCCCGTCTTCTGTTGCTGGATGAACCTCTCGGGGCATTGGACGCGCTCACCAGGATTGAGATGCAGCGATTGATTGAAGGGATTTGGCAGGAGCAGCAGTTCACAGCACTGCTGATTACCCATGATGTCGAAGAGGCTGTCGCCCTGGCCGACCGGGTAGTCTTGATTGAGGACGGGGTGATCTCCATGGACGTCGACGTCCCGCTTGCCCGGCCGCGCAAGCGCGGGGATCCCGCCTTTGCCGCACTGGTGGACGAGATCTTGTCCCGCGTCCTCGGCGAGGAGAGGACAGGAAACGTCACGGTGTTCGCGGTGCCAGAGCGCCATGAGTCTCCTCCTCACAACGAACAGCGGAGGAACAGAGGGCTTAGTTTGTAAGTCCGACGGGTCTTGAAGAATCGAATCCCAATATTTGGTGAAAGGGGACATGTTCATGAGACGCCTGCGCCTGCCGAATCTCTTGCGCTGGCTAGGTCTGTTTGCCTTTGTCTTCTTCCTCGTCCTCGGGTGCGGTAACGGAAGCACGAATGCGGGTGGAGCGTCGGGAAACGGTACGGGGAATAATGGTACGACGGCTTCCAATCCACAAGGACAGTCATGGCCAAAAGAGTTGCGAGTGGGCTATCAGAAATCGTCATTCTTACTGTTCTTGAAAGAGAAAGGCACGTTGGAGCAACAACTGGCTCCCTACGGGGTGAAGGTCAGTTGGTATGAATTCACGTCCGGGCCGCCGCTTCTGGAGGCGCTCAACAGCGGGAGTATCGACGTCGGGGAGACGGGAGGGGCTCCAGCTGCATTGGCTCAGGCGTCACCTCAAGCTCAGTTTGTGTATTTGGCCTATGAACCGGAGGTGGCTCGGGCGATTGTCGTACCTAAAAACTCCCCGATTCACTCCATTGCCGATTTGAAGGGGAAAAAAATGGCCTTCGCTCAAGGGTCCAGCGCCCATTATACGGTGCTCACCGCACTTCAAAAGGCTGGACTCAAGATCAGTGACATCCAACCGGTAAATCTTCAACCGCCGGACGCCCGCAGCGCATTTGAGCGAGGGAATGTGGACGCGTGGGGAATCTGGGATCCGTATCTGGCGGACGCGGAGATGAACGCAGGCGCCCGGATCTTGGTGAACGCGAAAGATCTTCCGAAACAGTACAGTTTCATCGTGGGAAGGCGGGACTACGCGCAGCAGTATCCTCAAGTGACAAAAATCCTGCTGGACAATCTTCAAAAGGTGACCGACGAGATTCACGCCGACACGAAGAGTGCGGCCCAGGAGCTCTCCGCCGTGACGAAGATTCCAGTGGCGACTTGGCAGCGCACACTGGACAGGCGCGATTATGGTGTGTATCCGCTCACCGATCAGGTCATCGCCGCGCAGCAGAAGATTGCAGACACGTTCTTTGAAGCAGGTTTGATCCGTCAGAAAGTCCGCGTGCAGGACGCGGTTCAGCCATGAGGCGGTCGACCATGCGTTCCGCATGTCAAGCACCGCCAGGTGCCGACGGAACCGGAAGCGATCCGAGCGTGTAAAGTCGCAGTGAGGGTTTTTCCCCGATAGAAAGCAGGAAGGCAAAATACAAGAGACCTCACTCCATCCAACACACCGGCCGCGTTGAGCGCGGTAGGAGGAGTGAGGTCTTTGTGTTCCCGCTGACACAGGCCATCAGACGACGTGTTGACAAGACATCCGGCATTCCGTACAATACGGATCTGTAAATGAAGCAGGTTGACTTTATGCGGAAGTGGCTCAGGGGTAGAGCATCGCCTTGCCAAGGCGAGGGTCGCGGGTTCGAATCCCGTCTTCCGCTCCATAACGTGCGCAGGCAGGGGGTTCGACGGTGACCACAGCCGGAGACACCCCTTTGTATACAGCGCGGCCAGACGCGGAGAGGTGGTCGAGTGGTTTAAGGCAGCGGTCTTGAAAACCGCCGTGTCCGCAAGGGCACCGTGGGTTCGAATCCCACCCTCTCCGCCAAAAATGCCTGCTGTGACGCGGCTTCCCGGCCCTCCGGGGAGCCGCTTGATTTATGGAGTGCAACTCTATTGCAACCCTTTTGCAACCCTTTTGCAACCCTTCGAGTTGCGAAATTTAGTTCGGTGCTCGCTTCCGGAGAAGTTCGTCGAAGCGATCCGCGGCATCACGCTGAAGTCCGGGTAACACGTGGCTGTATGTGTCGAGGGTTATCTGCACCGTTGCATGTCCGAGACGTTCTGATACCACTTTTGGATTCACCCCTTGTTTCAGAAGCAAACTGGCATGGGTATGCCTGAGGTCGTGAAATCGGATCCTGGGCACGTCTACGCTCCGTAGGGCCCGATACCATGCAGTGTTTACGGTGTTTGGAGAAAGAGGCTCCCCAATTTCATTCGTGAAGACCCAATCACTGACCTTGTAGTCTGGTCCTAATAAGAGGCGGTCCTGAGCTTGTAGCGCACGTTGGGCGCCTAGGGCTTCTGTCGCCAGTGACGGTAGGGCGACGTATCGTCGGCTTCGATCTGTCTTTAATTCCTTGACCACAGGCTGCTTTTTCACGTAATCCAGGGTTCGCTGGATACTGATGTATCCACGTTCCATATCCACGTCCGTCCATTGAAGGCCTAGGATTTCCGTCTTGCGCATTCCCGTGGTGATGGCCAGTACGAACACAGCCCAACAACGCGGCTCCGTTGTACGCGTCTGCTCAATGAAATAGGCTGCCTGTTCCGCGGTCCAGACTGAAGCCTGGTATCGGTCGGCTCTGGGCGGTTCAACGGCATCAGCCACGTTACGTGAAACCAATCCCCACTTGACGGCTCGGTCCAGGGCCTCATGGATGATGCGATGTGCATGAAGGGTCGAACGGGCCGACAGTGCAGCTTCCCCTGAACGGAGATCCGTGTAGAATTTCTGAAGGTGCGATGGCGTCAGCTTTTGAAGGCCAATGTGGCCCAGTTTCGGGATGATATGATGGCAAACCAACCATTCGTATTTTCGGTATGTGTTGTACGCTACTTGTGGTCGCTTATCATCAAGCCAGCGTCTCAGGTATGTACCAACCGTTTCCTTCGGAGCGACCACATATCCACCACTTTCTATCTCTACAATTTTTGAGGCCATGGCCTTCTCCGCTTCACGTTTGGTCGCGTAGCCACTGAACCATTTGCGTATTCGCTTGCCATTCTCGTCCTTGCCAACATCCAGTACAAAGCACCACTTGGAACCGCGCTTTCTAAGGTGCCCTTTCATAATCTCTCCTCCCGCATGAATTAACCTAGCAGCGATAATGGGTTCACCTGCAAGACATCCGACATCATTGTCAAACACACTGCGGGGCCCAGGAAAATTAACGCTATGTTACGGATCATTGAGGTTTTCTGCATTCTCGCATGCTTTTCGCGCATGAACTGCAGTCTACGGCGTATTAACCATGGGGTTACATTGAAGTGTTCCGCGAGGTCGTTGGTGTCAGTTATACCTGCTGCCAGCGCCTTCTCGAATTCGCTGATGGGAACCAGGTAATCGCACGCCCATTGCAATGCCCTGCGTTCATCCTTGTTGAGGATGAGTTTGTGGGAATAGGAGGTGTATGGAACAAGTAGGGTTCCCTGCGGAACGGTGAAGTGGTGCCCCAGTTCCTCCGCGAGCACGGAGCGATACAGGGGCGATCCTTCCTTGAGTTGTCTGTCCAATACGATGTGAGGTTGCTGCTCCGACGGATCGAAAAAATAGAACCCATAAATGGTACGAGGGCACGGCGACAAGTCCTTGAACGACAGAAATATCTTCTCCTGCTCGACGATGTACATCAGCGAGTCCAATTACATCACCCTCACACCATTAGTCGTCGGCATCATTCCTTCGTTCCACTTTCTTTCTCCGGCGCCACCTCGAAAATCACTCGCTCAACGGGCCGAGTCGGGGTTCCTCTTCTGTAGTTGCTTCCTCTTAAATTCCTGGTAGTCTTGCAACACCTCGGTAATCACTCCGTGCAGGAACTTTGCCATTTCCGGGTCGTACTCACCATATTCACCTTCCAGGTGTGCTGCAAGACGTTCGACTCGGCTGTCGGTATCCAAATCTTGTTCTGTATTCCTTTTCATCATAGATACTTCCTCAACAATTGTGCAACTTTTTGTTTCTGAACGTACATGCTTCGGCGTAGGGTCATCCGTCAGGCCAAACAGGTAGTCGAGAGATGTATCCAACAGACGTGCCAGCGTAATCAACTTATCGGCACGTGGAATTTTCCCTCGCGACTCGTAACCCGCAACGGCATCTCTCGTGACCTGTAACTGCCGCGCCAGTTCCTCCTGAGTCCAGCCGTGCTGCTCACGGAGGCGTTTCAGGCGTTCTCCAAAAGGCATGTCTGTACCGTCCCCCCAAACTTCTTATGCACTTATTATACACATAATGTTTCTGAAAGAAACATGACAAAAAGTACACAATGGATATTGACCATGTACAATTGGAAACATACAATGATGGTGTTACTAAAAGTACATAAAAGGGGGGTGGTCATGATGCGGTCCGGTATTGGTGCCGAAATGCGCAAACGTCGGCGCGACATGGGGCTGTCGCAGCAGGAAATGGCCGACCTGGTGAAGATATCGCGCTCCTATTACACCAATATCGAGCTTGGCACGCGTCGGCCCGGAGTGGAGACTGCAAAGCGTATAGCGGGGGTGCTTGGATTCGACTGGACCCGCTTCTACGATGACGAAAAGGCACAGGTCAGCACTGCGTGATCAGTGTCCGCCCGTACACTTGCGATTCGGCGGCGTTGGGTCGTCGCTGCGACCAACCAAGTAGTCCAGCGATACGTCGAAAAAATCGGCGAGTTTGATGGCAGTGTCTAGAGTCGGTTTCTTATCGCCGGTCTCGTAAAAGGTGATGACCCTGGGTGTTACGCCAATGGCCGAAGCCACATCGTCACGTTTGAGGTTTCGAGACTTACGCAATGTTCGAAGGCGTTCTCCGAGCACAAAATTTTCTCCTCAGCCCTTGACAAGGTACCTGCAGTACCTTAGTATGAGGGTTGTAAGGTACCTATGGTACCTAGAAGCAAGGTGGTGGTGATGATGAGAACCAAGCTGAAACAAGCCCGCAAGGCGAATGGATGGACGCAGGCGGAAACCGCGAAGCGTCTCGGCATTACCGAACGAGCCTACCGGCACTTCGAAGCGGGGACCCGCAATCCCAGCTACGACACGTTGGTGAAGTTGGAACAGCTCTTCGGAATGCCACATTCGGAACTCCTTGTTCCTGATTGTACTACAGACACCGAAACGGCGTAAGTGTTCGCGGTACCTTGACAACTGAACCATTACGCAGTCCAAGGAGGTTGATAGCATGTCGGAGCAACTTCCTCCAATCCTTACCATAAGTGACGTGGCACGGTACCTGCGGATCGGCCGTACCAAGGCCTATGAGCTTGCCTACCGGCCGGATTTCCCGGTGATCCGCATTGGGCGTCTCGTCAGGGTACCTCGAGAGCGGTTTCTAGCGTGGTGCGATTCCCAGGGCTTGACCACGGAACCAGCCTACAATTCGGAAGTCTCACAAACAATCCCGGATTATGTGGCAAATCGCCGCCATTGAAAGGAGGTGATTGGGTGCGGCCGGAGGAGAAGCAGGCGATTCGGGAGCGCTACTACAACGCGACGTGCGGGTACCTGGAGTCGTCCATCATCGAATCCATGGATGACGTTCCACGTCTGCTCGCTGAAGTCGAATCTCTGGAGGAATTGGTGACGCGACAATCACAGGCCTTGCTGAACGCAGAACGCGAGATCGCGCGGTTGAAACGGGAACTGGCGGACGCGCGGAGTGTCCTTCACCAGTACGTGTACGACTTCAACATCTGCTGAAAGCGGGGTACGCACTGTGCCAAAACGCACATTCGTCGCAGAGGTCGGCGGCGTCGAGTTTACGCGCACCACTGTAAGAACCGACCGGCATTACACCCACGCAGTTATCGTCTGTTCGGAGGCCAGACCCGGGGTGTGGGGCTTCTGCGGAAGCGTGCAGTTGGCGCGAAAGCAACTCGCAGCGGCGCAGAAGGTGTGGTCGAAGGAAATCGCATCCGGGACGGCTCGGGCGTTCATCGTGCCAGTCTATGAGAGGAGGTAAACGGATGGACCTGGGCACGCTCCTGAGAATTTGCCGTCAGCGGAAGGGATTAAATCAGGCCCACGTAGCACGCATGTTGCACATCGACCGTACGGAGGTGTCCCGGATCGAACACAACCAGCGGCCCGTCACGATTCAGATGCTTCAGAAGTGGGCGGAGGTCACCGAGAGCGGCGACATCATCGGGTGGTATATCGCAGACATGCTCGGTGCGGATGCCCGACGTTGGGAGCGCGTGTTGCGGTATGAGGCAGTGGTGGAGCAGTTGAAGCAGACCCTTTACGCGTAAGGAGGGAGAAGATGCAGGTATCCATTAAAGAACGGTCCCGTGCCTTGGCTGATGGGGTTCTGCGTATGCAGGCGTTCGACGAGCAGTTTCGAGCTTTCCTGTCTTCCCTACAAAGGATGGCAGACAGGTGCCCACGCTCGACCTCTACGGATGGTGAATACGAGCTTGGATTTAAGGCAGGCATGGGGAACGGACTCCGCATGGTGATGGACGATCTGTTGATGTTCTATGGAGACTTCAAGCGCATCCAAGAAAAAATCTCGGACGCTGTCCGAAGCGAACCGAGATGTTAAGGATAGGGTCTTGCCCCCATCCTAACAGACGGATGGGGGCACACACAAGAGGCGTGTACATCGGTCGCATCGGGAGGTGAAGGAGGGAATGGACATCGTGAACACGACTTGCGGACGGTGCCACAGGCCACTGAGAAATCCGCGGTGGCGGGAAATCGGATACGGCAAGGTGTGCTACAGCAAGGTTCAGGCCGAATCGGCCCGCGGTAACGAGGACAGCAATCAGACCATCGGAGCGGTCCTTACCGGGTTGGTGAATGGCTACGTCGGGATGCGGACGAAACAAGGTCTCATCATCAACGAGGTCATCGGAGGCCGGCAAGTTCCGCTGAAACATCAGGTCCTGCACAGTCCAACCGGGATGGAGTGGGGCTATGGCGGTTCGGGTCCAGCGGACCTCGCATACAGCATCCTCTGCACGGTCACGGATCCGGAAACGGCCGAACGGTATCACAAGGAATTCAAGTGGGACTTCGTTGCGGGATTCGACCGAGACCGGTGGGAACTTGACCGGCACCAAGTAGAAAGCTGGTTGGCGGAAAGGCTGGCAGAGAGACTGGAATGAAAAGATGGCACGCTGCCACGTGCCACCTTCAATGGGGTCGCCAATGGATTGGCTCAATCAACTCAGTTCCATTCTAACGGCGGCCCCGAACGAACACAAGGGGGGCATAGAACCATGCCAAGCGACGCAGCGATTCGGGCGATGATCGACGACTACATCACCAGGGTACCCGAGCCGAATGTCGTCAGTAGCTGCAGCTATTGCGAGGGTGAGCTGTACGAGGGGCAGGAGGTCACGGTGTACGAAGACGAGGTCTTCTGCGATGAGGATTGTCTGGTGTCGTACCTGCGGCAACACTCCTACGTTTACAGCGCGGTCCTGGGGGTGGACTACTGATGGCGATTGCGAGAGCCGAGGCGAGCCTGCGCAGGGATCGGTATACATCTGCGCTGGTGCTAATCGATACTTCGCGGCTCTCCCGTGATGAGTGGCTTGCATGGAGGCGGTTGGGTATCGGCGGTTCGGATGCCGCAGCCGTGGCCGGGATCAGTCCGTGGAAATCGCCGACGAGCTTGTATCTCGAAAAACTCGGGGCTGCAGAGCCGGAGGAAGCTGGCGAGGCCGCCTATTGGGGAACGCTCCAGGAACCGCTTGTCGCCAAGGAGTTCAAGGAACGCACGGGATACCTGGTTCGCCGCAGGAACGCCATGCTCCGGCACCCAGAGCATGACTTCATGATTGCCGACATCGACCGCCTGGTGCACATTCCGGGGCGTGGTTGGGGTGTACTGGAGGTCAAATGCACAGGCGCGAGGCATTCCGGCGATTGGGAGGACGACAAAGTCCCAGACCATTACATGCTTCAACTTCAGCATTATCTCGCCGTGACTGGCCTGGAATTCGGCTTCTTCGCGGTCCTGATCGGTGGGCAGAAGTACCACCAGGTTGAGGTCGAACGCGACGACCAGCTCATCGACTACCTGGTGCAGATCGAGAAGGACTTCTGGCACTGCGTGGAGACACGGACACCGCCTGAGTTAGACGGCTCCATTTCGTCCGTGAACGTCCTGGACTACTTGTATCCACCGGAAAAGACGAACCCGGACGAGGTCCAGCTGCCAGAGGACATGGAGTTCTGGATTCAGCAGTACATCGAGGCCTGCGGGGATATCAAAGAGGCTGAGGAACGCAAGCAGCGAGCAGCGAACGAGCTGAAGGCCTATCTCGGAGACAGGGAAGTGGGTCGCCACGGTCTCCACAAGGTTTCCTGGAAAGCAGTTCGGACGGAACGGTTCGATACGAAGGCGTTCCAGGCTGCTCACCCGGAGCTGTTCAAGCAGTTCCTGAAGACCAGCGTGACTCGGCGGTTCACCATTTCGTGACGTGAGGGGGTATTCACGTGGCGAAAGCGAACACGGCGGCCGTACGAGACAAACTCGCGCAACGGGCGCAGAACCAGCAGCAAAACCCGGAGCAAAACGGAAACGGAGGCGCGACCAGTTTCAGCGCCGTCATCAAGCAGTACCTGCGGACCCCGGCCATCAAATCTCGGTTCGACGAGGTTCTGAAGAATCGGGCTCCGCAGTTCATGAGTAGCATCATCAACCTCTGTAACGCGGATCCGAACCTGCAGGCCTGCACGCCGATGTCGATCATCTCGGCGTGCATGGTGGCGGCAACGCTGAACCTGCCGGTTGACCGCAATCTCGGATACGCATGGATCGTGCCGTACCGGGACAACAAGTCCGGGCAAGTGGTGGCCACGTTTCAGTTGGGCTATCGCGGCTACATCCAATTGGCCCTTCGGAGCGGGCAGTACCGGCGCATCAACGCAGTGACCATTTACAAAGGCGAGCTGGTCTCCTGGAACCCGCTGACGGAGGAACTGGTATACGACCCGCGCCGCAAGGAATCGGACGAGGTCGAAGGCTACGCCGGGTACTTTGAACTGCTGAATGGCTTCACAAAGACGGTCTTCTGGACCAGGGACCAGATCGAAGCGCACCGCCAGCGGTTCTCAAAGACCAGCAAGATTTGGGACAGCGACTACGAGGCCATGGCCTTGAAGACAGTGATACGAAGCCTGCTCGGCCGGTGGGGCATCCTCTCCGTGGAAATGCAGGAGGCATACTCGCGGGACGTTGCTGCAGAAACGGGCGAGGGCGCGCCGCCGCAGAACGACATCATCGACGCGGAATTCGAAGTCAAGGATAGCGACTCCTCTGACGCTCTCCATGACAACGATTCCGGTCCAGATGATGGTGAACCGGCGAACGATTCCGAGTCCGAAGCTGGTGAAGGTACCTCGTTAGGACTGAACCTGGGGCCTGAAGAGGACCCGTTCGCGGATTGAATTGTACTGCTCGACTGATCTGCTCGACCGGAGGTGAACACCACGTGGCGTGGATCGAATCGCACAGCAGCCTTGGACACCATCCAAAGACAAAACGGTTAGCGCGCGCGTTGGGTGTGAACCTGCCCACCGCCGTGGGAATGCTCCATTTTCTGTGGTGGTGGGCGGTCGAGTACGCGAAAGATGGGGATTTGTCCGACTTTGATGCCGCGGAAATCGCCGAGGAATTGTACTGGGATGGCGATCCAGATGAACTCCTGAACGCGCTCATTTCCGCAGGCTTTCTGGACCGTACCGACGACGGATCACTCGTCATCCACGATTGGTACGACTACGCCGGGAAGCTCATCGAGGACATTGAAAAGAAGCGGCAGCAGAATGCGGAGCGTCAAAGAAGATTTCGCTCGAAACAACAGTCGACCAAACATAACGCTGACAGTAACGCATCACGTAATGACGATGTAACGCGTGACTCACGCGTTACTGTAACGCACCGTAACGCCCCTACCTTACCTAACCTAACCTTACCTAACCAAACCAGAGATAAAGACAACGACGACATACGTGGATCTGAAGAGTTACGTGATCAAGAGCGCGAGACGGAATCCAGCGCGGAAGGATCGTCGTCGTTGTCGTCGTCCAACATTTTGGCAAGAGTGGCAAAGGCCTACGAATCGGAGATTGGTGTGCTGTCGTCCATGGTCCAGGAGGAACTTTCAGCCATGGTCGATGAGTATCCCGCGGACTGGATTGAGGATGCCATCAGGCAAGCGGCTGTACAGAACGTGCGCAAGCTGTCGTATGTCCGCAGCATCCTGTCCAACTGGCAGACAGAGGGCAGAGGCGCATTGCCTCGCGGACAGCCGAGAGCGGCGCCGAGCACCCGCGTACGCGGGAGACCGGATCGCTCCAATGAGGTTCTGTACAGCTCGGAGGAATTGGGGTTTTAGGGGGTGATTCACCGTGGAACCGATTGGTTCCGTCCTGCAGCGGTACGCGGGTTTGTTCGAGATCCGCGAGTTGGGACAAGAGCTCTGCAATGGCTGTGGAGTGACGGTCAGGCTGGTGGAGGTCATCCCGAAAGGGTCGCTACCTGGCGGGCGGTTCAAGCTGGGGTGCCGGTGTGAGGAACTGAGGATCGTGCGGGAGATCATGGCCGAGAACAAGCGGCGCCACACGGAGCGGATCAGGGCGCTGTTCGACCGACTGAGCCTGATTTCACCGAGCCTCAAAAACGCACGGTTCGAGACGTTCAGGGTCGAGACAGACAGCCAACGTCAGGCCCTGGCGGCGGCGAAGGCCTACGTGGAACGGTTCGGAACCGGTCCAGCGGAGAACATGCTTTTCGTCGGGCCCTACGGGACGGGGAAGTCCCACCTGGCCGTCTCGGTGGTGCGGGCGTTGATAGACCGGGAGTACACCGGGATCTTCGCATCGGTGCCGGACCTCCTGACGAAAATCAAGGCCACGTATAACCGGCGGTCGGATGTTTCTGAGGACGACGTGCTGGAGGCCTTACGAACGGTCGATGTCCTAGTCCTGGACGACATCGGCGCCGAGTACAGCGGCAACGCGGATGAGTCCTGGGCCGAGTCCAAGATTTTCGAGGTCATGAACGCTCGACAGGGCATGGCGACCGTGTACACGACGAACCTGAACGGCGAGCAGCTGCAGGCGAAGATCGGGGCGCGCAATTTCAGCCGCATGTGTGAGGGGCTTGTGGTCGTGAAACTCAGTGGCCGGGACTACCGGCGCACGAAGATCAAGTTCTGAAGAGGGGGATCAGCATGAAAGCTGTGGGAGTGGTTCGCAGGATTGACGACCTGGGGCGGTTGGTGATCCCCAAGGAGGTTCGCCGGGCCCTGGGTTTCAACGAGGGCGACCCAATGGAAATCTTCGTGGATGGTGAGCGAGTGATCATCCGCCGTTATGAGCGTGGGTGCGTGTTCTGCGGTGAGGCGACGGACGACATGCAGACGCTGGCTGGGAAGCTGGTATGCGGGTCGTGCGTGAACGAACTGACCAAGGCAGGGGGGCAGAACTGATGCCGATCATCAAGGAGTCGCCGGTGCATGTGGTACAGGTGCGGGCCTTCTGCGAAGAGTGCGGCGGCGAACTCAAGTCCACGGGATTCGGCTGGCCCGACTTCCCGATGAAGTACGAGCACATCTGCGACGGTTGCGGCAACCGGTACATGCTTGAAATGGTCTACCCTGCGACGGAGTTTGGAACGGTTCACCGGCACGCCGGCGCTGGTCGGGCATGAAGCCTGTGTACCTGGGCGAGGTCTGGCCCGGGTGCAAGGCCTACCGGTTCGGGGAGTGCACGGTGCTGGTGGAGCGGCACCGGAAAATCGGGTGGCATATGTCCATCAGCCACCCGAACCGCTACCCGACATGGGACGAGATCCGGGACGCGCGGTACGAGCTGGTGCCGGACGATGTGACGATGGCGATGCTGCTCCCGCCGCGTCGGGAGTACGTGAATCTGCACCAGAACTGTTTCCACTTGCATGAAATCAAGGAGTGATCCCAATGAAAAACGCGCATGAGGGCAGGTATGACGTCTGGCTTCAAATCGACGGCGGGTGGAGGCCGGTTCGCTGGCTTACCAGGTCCCAGGCAGAGAGTTATGCGCTGGATGCCGAGGAAAAGGGGATCTCATTTCGGATCGTGCCGTCGCCGCGCACGACCATCGACGAACTGGTGGAGTGAGGTGCCGAGCGTGAGCAAGCCGAGCAAGAGCGAACAGGCACGCATCGACGCACTGCACAGAGAACTGCAGCGCAAGCGCGACACAGCGCACCGGCTGGGGATCGACCTCACTATCGCTGGCCGGTCCTACGACCCATACGTCGACACGCTGAGAGAGGTGCGGGATCACCTGGACGACGCAATTTTAAGGCTCGGGCGCATTGTGACGAAGGCAGACACGTGAAGGAGCGTGTTTGGTATGGACGCGCGAATAGAACGTCGGCTGCATTGGGTCCACAGGTTGGACGCCGCGGTCCCGTCCCGGTACTGCTGGGCGGGGCTGCGGGCCTGGGCCCTTAGAGAGACCGGGAAGAATGCCGCTAGGTGCGGGGATTACTGCTGGAACGAGTCTCGGATCGTCGGGGCGTGCTACTGCGGGAAGTTCATGGCCGGGCAGACGGTCGCGAAGATGGGGGCCGAAAGGGGAGTGTGAGGGGTGACTAGCGTACAGGCTGCCGCAATCATAGGCGAGGAGGCCATGCGCGCATTAGAGAGTGCAGGGTTTGAGGTGTTCCAGAGTCCTCCGCCCGGTTTCTATGTTGAGCCTCGCGTTTTCTGCTCGCGATGCAATCAAGTGGCCGATTACTGTCGCGTGTGCTGGAAGCCAATCTGTACATGGTGCAAGGGGCTTCCAAAACCGGGAAGTTCGGAGGATTGGGAAAGACTCCGCTGCGAGGAGTGTGCGCGACGGGAGGAGGATATGGATCATGGCCAGCACCGTTGACGATATCCGGGACGTGCGCCAACGAGCTGCCGCAATCCTGAGCGGCCACAAGCTTCGGCAGTTGGAGGAAGTGGGGCTGGCGGTGGTGGACAGGCGGCGGTTGGAGGCGTTGGAAAAAGTAGCGTCTCAAGCGTGGGAAGTCGTAATTGGCGCTGAAAAGCAGGTTGGATGTTCATATGCGGTGCATGGGGATGAGATCGACCATCTGCGACGACTGCTTGAAGGAGACGTTGGCGAAGTCGTCGCGGTGGACAAGCGGCGGCTGGAGGCGATGGAGCGGTGACGACCAAGGTGCGGATCGACGGCGTGACGATTGAGGCCACGGGTGAGTACGAGCATGAACTTATCGACCGGGTGCTGGACTTCCTGATCGCACGGCACTCTGGGTCTGTGGTCGTACCTCCAACCAAGGAAGAACTCGAGGCCGCGAGGGGGGACGCCCTGAAGGAGGCGGATTCCAAGGCTACGGCAGTGGAACCGCGGAACATCGATCAGATCCTCGAGGACTTCGCGCGAAGGCATTCGGAAGCGGACAGGACGGCAGAAAAGACCGTCGGCAGGCCTCGCCAGTACCCAAGGGTCGGCGTGGACGGCGCAATCGTGGAAGGACCGAAAAGCGGCGCAACCATCGCGGAGCGGTTGGAGGCCACATGGGCAGCGTTTTCCGGGCGAACGAATGAGATCGCTGATAAAGCTGCCGATGGCGAGTCGGTTCCAGAGTTCTGGCGCACCGGTATCAAAACGGACGAGTTCGGGCGCAAGAAGTACAAGACCTACTACCACTGCCCCGCATGCGGAGACCGGGGGCGCCACTACCTGTACGAGGGGACCGGGACGTGCAGGTGCCGCGCATGCGGTGCGGAGCTGAGTGTATCCCAAGCAGTCCCGGACGCTTACCTCGAGCGCGATCAGTACGGGAATTTCTTCGTGGCGAAGACGTTGGCTGAGCCGAAACAGGCGGAAAATGTCGAGGAAACCGTTGGAGTGTGAGGCATTGAAACGGCGCGCGGGCTCAATCCAACGAAGGCGGGAATGTATGAACATCGGTTAATTCATTGATTCGTTGGTTAGCGTCTCGGCGCGCCGACGGGGGTGATGATGGTGAAGGTGATGAAGCGGAATTCTGAACAGGCTTCCTTTTTGGACGACCTGTTCGAACCAAGCGACGAACCGGATCTCCCGAAGAGGCAACGGGCCGAACACAGGCGCGCCGAGAGGCCATCCGAGACGAGAAGTGGAATCTGCCGCAAGTGCGGGGCGGGCCGGTTCAGCCTCGCGATTGTGGCAGGCACGTGGTACCGCACCTGCGAGGCGTGCAGAGATAGAACGGTCATCTAGGGGGTATCGCCGTGAAGGACTATATGAACGCGCACGAACAGCAGTCGTACCTTATGGCCAGCGCGGCGGTCACCGCGGTGGGAACGGTCCTCGACCGTGTGTCAGGGCGCCTACAGAAGGAGGCGCTTGCGGACCTGAGGCGCGGCCGGGCCTTCATTGAGCGGGCGCTCCGAACCTGGATAAAGCCGGTCAATCAACGGACGCGCGAAATCCTGATGCGCAAGAGCGCCGGGGTCACCATCGGGGTCATCAATGACACGGCGATGCAGGCCACGCACAAGGAGTTCCTGCGGTACATGAAGCGGATCCGGGACGAGGTCTATCAGGAGGAAGGCAGGGACTACGTGTACGACCTGGCTGAGGTCGCCATGGCGGCCGCGTGCCCGGGGTGCAACGGGGCGCCGAAGGCCACGTGCCCTGTGTACGAGGCCCTGCACAACCTGTACATCGAACCGTGGGACGCGAACCATCCGCGGTGTGAATACGCCGGTTCTGGTGCTGTTTGAGCGCGCCGGAGGGATGAGAGTTGCAAATCGGCTATGCAAACAGGGGCGCGGCGCTGGAGCAGCTGATCTACGTAGCCAACGCTCAGTACCAGGCGAAGGGATTGGCGGTTATCCAAAAGGTGGCCACGCCCTGGAAAGTGGTGAGGCACGGGAGACAGATTATCAGCGCGTTTCCGGAACGAAAATCCACGGTGGACTTTGTCGGAGTTGCGGCCGGTCGACCGATTGCGTTTGACGCGAAATCCACCCGGACGGAGACACGGTTTCCGCTGGATAACATCGAGCAGCATCAGTTCGAGTTCCTACAGGCCTGGCACGACCAGGGCGGGATCGCTTTCATCCTCATCGAGTTCGCGACGCTGGATGAGTTCTACGTTCTGCCGTTCACTGACCTGAACGAATGGTGGGTGGCGATGTATCGCGGCGGGCGCAAGTCTGTGCCGTATGAGACCATTCGGCGACGGTGTCCACGCGTGACCGCTGGGCGTGGTGTGGTTCTGGATTACCTACAGGCGGTGGTCTGAATGGGCCGCCGAAAGAAGAAGATCGTTCGCTGGCATCTTCTCTGGCGCATGGAGGAGGGGCAGCGCGTATGGGTGTACGAGCCGCTGACTTTCTCAGACTTGAACAGCAGGTTGCGGGACGGATGGCATGTTATCGGGCTTGATCGGGACTAGGGAGGGGTGCGCATGACCAAGAAAGACTTGCGGAAGAAGGCGATTCGCGCGATTGAAGCGCACCTACGCTGTTACAAGTCCTATCTTGCGGGGATCCGCAACTTGCAAAAGCAGCTGGACTGGATCATGCCGTCGATGACGGCCAAGTACGATCTTGTCGGAGGCTCGCATGGTTCGTTCGTCATCACGTCGTCGACCGAGAAGTATGCGATTGACCGCATCGAATCCAAACGGGCCCTGGACCTGCACAAACAGATCGCGCAATACAAGCTCATCGTGGAATCCATTGACGAAGCACTGAAATGCCTGTCGGATGTGGAGCGTCAATTTGTGGAGTATCGGTACTTCCGCCAGTGGCCCATCCGGAAGACGGCCGAGGCGATGGGATACAGCGAGAAGAACGTGTTCGTGATACGGAATCAGGCCATGGACAAATTGCTTATCTGCTTGCGCAATATCGTGTGAACGTTGGGGGGATCACCGTGAATCTGTGGAAAGTGGTGGCGCTTGTCGTCGGTGCGGTGGTGGTGGTCGTCGGGATATTCCTTGGCTTCCGCCTGACCCTGCCCAAAATCGACGATGAGAAGGTCAAGAGCGTGCAGGCGGCCCTGGCGAGCACAAAGAATGCCGGGGAGATCATCGCGCACGTGCACGATGAGATGAATGGCATTGTGGGATGGAACGGCTATGAGGACTACAAGGACCCGGAGTCGAAAGAGTGGGCCACTTGGGAGCTGGACAACTACCCGCAGATAAAGTATGAGCTGAGAGAGGCACAGGATCTCCTGCAAAACGGCGGGAATGAAGCCAAGCTGGTGCTGAGAGACCTGGACAACGCCATCGCCTTGTTGGACGTGGCGAAGCAGAAGCATGAGGTGACCGCGCTATTGTACCTGCACCGGATCGTTTCGGATCTCGGACAGTTCGCCTACGGGCACTACACCGACCGGAACCCGTGGGGATACACGTACACGCTCGACGGGAAGTTCGTGCCCCAGGTAGTGGCATTCTTGAATCAAGAGCAGAAATAGAGTTTTTGGTGAGTTTTCTTGGAGTTTGGGAGCTGTCTAACGCGTTATGTTGGTATCGACGGTGAATATCCCCTATCCCGAGGACGTTCCAAGTGTGCATCGGTACGGAGCGTCCTGATTTATTTGTGCGGATACCAATGAAATCTCAGCGAAAGAACGACACGTGTTTTGCTTATAGCAGATGTCAGGAGGAAAAACCTTCTGGTCGTAGAATAACTACGCTGGAGGGTGATGAGAGTGGGCAAATTCAATGTATTTATTGATGGTACATGGCTGTTTAGAATTTGTAAGGCTACAGGGATCTTGGCTGCCAAGACTGAGAACCCTAATGAACATTTTCGCATCGACTTCGAAAAATTGACTAAGTTTATTGAAAGGCAGCTTGGGCAATTTTACGGGCGTCCATTTGAGCCTGCCGAACTAATGCTCTTCACATCAATCATAGATGTGTCTAAGGCTGATCCAAGTTGGGGAGATTTGACGAGGATTTCGAATGGCTCATATGCCCGAAGCCAGTTCGTGTACTCTGCGAGTCAAGCCGGTTACGATGTTAGTAATGTATTTTCGATACCATTAAAACAGTGGATGATTCGGGCCATTGAAAACGACACTTATGAAGAAAAGATGGTTGACACCACTCTGGTTGCTACATTGGTCGAGAGAACTATTAAGAACCCAAATTTCGTTCAGGTTATCATTGCCGGAGATTTGGACATCTTGCCTGGGATAAAAACTGTGATTCCCAATTATAGTGAGAATGTTGTGCTTGTTAGCAGCCATCCCGAGCAGTTTGACATAAACAATCAAACTTCTTCTTTTCACCTTCACAGTTTCGAGTTCAAATATGGGCCAATTTATCTCGAAAATTACCTAATTGACATCATGGTAGGCAACTATACATACAAGTGTCATCATTGCGGAAAAGTATTTGCAAGATGGAGAGAAATTCCGAGGCACCATAATCCGCTTTGTGGTAAATGCCTGACTGAGCGTAATGCAAGATCATCTTAATGCGTTTGACACTCATGCCCGCTTCGGCGGGTTTTTTATTTGTCGTCCACTGGGGTGATCCAATGAACATTCAGCGAGTTCCAGTCGGCCAAATCAATCCATCGCCATATAATCCCCGCATTGACCTTCATCCCGGAGACCCGGTATACGAGAAGCTTAGACGATCCATTGCGGAGTTCGGTTTGGTGGAACCGATCGTCTGGAACCAGCGAACCGGCAGAGTGGTCGGTGGTCACCAGCGTCTAAAGGTGCTCCAGGAGATGGGGATCACCGAGACCGAGGTTGTGGTGGTCGATCTGGACGACACCCGGGAGAAGGCGCTGAATATCGCGCTCAACAAAATCCAGGGCGAATGGGATATGCCCAAGCTGAAGGATCTCCTGGAGGAACTGGACACCGGGGAACTGGACATTGAAATCACGGGGTTCGACCTCGCCGAGGTTGAAGACTTGCTGACCAGGTTCACGGAGGACGACGAGGACGACGAACATTTCGACGTCGCAAAAGCCCTGCAGGAGATTGTCGATGCCCGCATTCAGCCGGGGGAAGTATGGCGGCTTGGTCAGCACCTGCTTATTTGCGGGGACAGCACGGACGACGAAGTCTGGCGGAGGCTGCTTGGGGACGTGAAGGTCGACCTCATTGTCACTTCTCCGCCGTACAACGTCGGGATCAACTACGCGACGTATAAAGACAGTAAGGCGCGGGACGAGTACCTGGATTTCATCCGCGAGGTGGGCACGAACATCCTCCTGCACCTGGCGCCGGGCCGGTTCGTGGCTTGGAACGTCGGTGTGTCTCCGGACTCATACCCGCACTATCACGTCGTCACGCTGGAACAATGCGGGCTCCAGTTCTACCGGCAGATCGTGTGGGAGAAGTCCGGGGTTCCGTATCCGATTTTCCAGACGACGAGGCGGACGAAGAAGGCGCGGCACTACAAGCCGAACTACAAGCACGAAGTCGTCTACGTGCTGCGCAAAGAGGACGCAGAGGACGTGCAGCTGCCGACTGTCCAGTGTCCTGTATGCGACGGCAGCGGCATGGTCGAGGGGATGGAACACCCTGTCACCCACGAAATGCTGGTCCTGATGACGTGGGGCGAACCGGAGAAAGGCGACAAGATACAGCCGCTAAAGAAGTACGCGAACGATGTATGGCACATCGTACAGTCGCAGGCCACGACCGATCTCCCGACGCTGGGCACCAAATCGTCCGGGCTGGAGAAGGGCGGCAAGAAGTCGCACATGGTCAAGGCGCACCCGGCAGCATTCCCGGTCGAGCTACCGAGGGCCGTGATGACGTTCCTGACCGCCGAGGGCGAAAGCGTGCTCGACCCGTTCTGCGGATCAGGTTCCACCATCATCGCCGCGGAGAAGATGGGCCGGGTGGCATACGGGATCGAGTTCGACCCGATTTACTGCGAACTGGCCATGCGCAGATGGGAAGAGTTCACCGGGCAGGAGGCCACCAAACTGGCGTAGTCGGAAAACAACCCCATGCAAGAAGGTGGTGAGATGGCAAAATGCGGAGCAAAGACCCGTAAAGGAACGCTGTGCAAAAACAACGCCATGGCGAACGGGCGGTGCCGGATGCACGGCGGGAAGTCGACCGGGCCGCCGCTCGGCAACAAAAACGCGGTCACCACTGGGGAGTACGAGACGATCTGGCTGGACACGCTCGACGACACCGAGCGCGTCCTTTTTCATGCGGTCAACACGGACGCCCTGGCGCAGCTGGACAACGAAATCCGGCTCACCGAGATCCGGGAGCGGCGCATGCTCCAACGAATCCAGCGGCTCCAACAGAGCAAGGAGATGGGCGTAGCGCAGCTGACGAAGTTCAAGAAAAATGGGCCGGACGGCGAGGAATCGTCCGAGGAATTCCTGATGCAGCCGGTCGTGGACACCATCCAACGGATCGAGGAAGCGCTGACCCGCGTCCAGGAGCGCAAGCTTAAGCTGATCGAACTGAAACACCGGATCCTCAGCGGTGGCCGCGACGACACCAACAGCCTGGGCGACCTGGTCAAGGCGATCCGGGAGAGTGCGCAGGCATGAGCTTCGCATGGGGCCGGTTCAGCAAGAAGCAGCTCGACTCCATCCGGAATTCCACGGCGCGCCTGAACATCTGGGAAGGCGCGGTGCGAAGCGGCAAAACCATCGCAAGCGTTGTGCGGTGGCTGGACTTTCTCGCCACGGGCCCGCCCGGCGACCTGCTCATGGCCGGGAAGACGGAGCGGACGCTGCGGCGAAACATCCTGAACCCGCTGGAGGAAATCCTGGGGCCGCGCCTTTTCCGGTACAACGCTGGCGAGGGCGAGGCCTTCATTTGCGGCCGGCGGGTGTACGTGGCCGGTGCCAACGATGAGCGGGCCGAGAACAAGATCCGAGGGATGACGCTGGCCGGGGCCTACGGCGACGAGGTCACGCTATGGCCCGAGAGCTTCTTCCGGATGCTCACGTCCCGCCTGTCGGTGCCGGGGGCCAAGTTCTTCGGGACCACAAACCCGGACAGCCCGTTCCACTGGCTCAAGACCGAGTACCTGGACCGCGAAGGCCTGGACCTGAAGGCCTGGCATTTCGTGCTTGAGGACAATCTGAACCTCGACCCGGAGTTCGTGGCCAACCTCAAGCGCGAGTACACAGGCCTCTGGTACAAGCGGTTCATCCTGGGCCTGTGGGTGCAGGCCGAGGGTGCCGTTTACGATATGTGGGACGAAGCGCGGCACGTGGTCCGCGAGATCCCGCACCCGCACGAGTGCGACCGGCTGATCGCCGGTGGAGACTACGGGACCGCGAACCCGACGACGCTGCAGCTCATCGGCCGGTACGAGCGGCGCTGGTACGTCCTGCGGGAGTATTACTTCCACAGCCGGGACGAGGGCCGACAGAAGACGGACGCGCAGTATGCCGACGACGTGGAGGCCTGGCTTGGCGACGTTCGGGACCGTGTGACCATCTACCTGGACCCGGCGGCCGCCTCGTTCATCCTGCAGCTGCGGCGGCGAGGCCTGCATGTCGTGGAGGCAGATAACTCGGTCCTGGAGGGCATTCAGCTCGTCTCTCGGCTGCTGGCCGAGGAAAACCTGCTGGTGCACGAATCCTGCACGCACCTGCGACGTGAGTTCGCGAGCTACGTGTGGGACCCGAAAGCACAGCAGCGAGGCGAGGACAAGCCGCTCAAGCGGAACGACCACGCGCTGGACTCGGTGCGATATGCCCTGTACACGCACCTGCAGAATCCGCCGCTGGATGACGACATCCGCGAGGCGCTGAAGGGGGTGAGATTCTATGCCTGAGGTGAGGACGAAAACCGTGCGACAGACCTGGTGGCGGCGCGCCCTGGGCGAGATCAACGCGCTCCGGCAGCAGATCTGGACCGTGTCGGATTACTACGTGCCGTACACGCTCGACAGCTCGCGAGTGGACTACCAGTTGGCGCGGGATCTGTACCGCAACACGAACGAGAAGTACAAGCTGGGCGCGGCGTTCGCCAAGCCAATCATCAACACCACGGCCGGGTTCATGGGCGTGCCGCACTTCTCGCACGACGATCCCGATGCGGACCAGGCGCTGGAGGAACACTTCACCCGCTGGCGAGGCAAGCTCCTGCGGGCCGTGCGCAACACCCTGCGGGACGGCGATGTGTTCGTGCAGCTGTCGCGGTATCCCGATAAGTTCAGCCAGCAGCCACGGTTCCAGCTGCAGCTGATCCCGCCTGAGTGGGTAGTGCCGGTCCTGGACCCGATAACCGGGGAGTGGGCCGAGGTCGTCATCCGGCACCCGGTAGTCATAAAAGACGAGAACGGCAGACCCGTGGAGCAGTATGTGGTCGAGGAAAAGTGGACGCCGGAGCAGCACATCATCACAGCCGACACCCGGGCCCCGGCCGACGTGAAGGCACAGGACAAAACGGAGAGCAACCCGTGGGGATTCATCCCTATCGTCCACTTCCGGAACGAGTCCGAGGAATACCAGCTGTACGGCGTCAGTGAGCTGGAGGCCGTCGAGCCGTTCATGAAGGCGTATCATGACGTGATGCTGTTCGCCGTGCAGGGGTCCAAGCTGTTCAGCCGTCCCAAGGTCAAGTTCAAGCTGAAGGACGTCCAGAAGTTCCTGGCGGACAACTTCTCGGCCGACGAGATCAACTCCAAGAAGCTGAATTTCGCCGGTAAAGAGATCTTTTTCATGCAGGAGGGCGACGACGCCGAGTTCATCACGGCCGACTCGGGACTGGCAGGGGTCACGACGCTGCTCAAATTCCTGTTTTTCTGTATCGTCGACGTCACCGAGACGCCGGAGTTCGCCTTCGGGACGGCGGTCCAGTCGTCCAAGGCCTCGGTGTCCGAGCAAATGGTCCCGCTCATGCGGAAAATCCACCGCAAGCGCGGGCAGTTCGAGGAACCGTTCGGCGAGCTGGGCTCGATGTTCCTGGCCATGTGGACCAAGGTCGAGAACCGGTCGCTCGACTCCCTGGACGTGCGAATGGAATGGGACGAGGTCAGCCCGCAGGACGACGCGGAGATCGCGCAGACCATCAACACGCTCATCAATGGCCTGTCCACCGGCGTGGAGGCGGGGCTTATCTCCATCGACGCGGCGGCCGAATTCCTGCGCGACTTCGTGCCGAAGATGCTGCCGTGGGTGGACCCGGAGGCCGACGAGGATGAGCGCCGCCGTGTCGAGCGCAGCTTCGCCCTTGTACAGCGTCTGAGAGACGGGACAGGTATAGATGTACCACCGAGCGATCAAAACGCGCCACAGGGGCAGCCAGGGGCAAATCCGGCGGGGTCTGATGGCGGTGTCGCCTGATGGGCAAGGTCCTGACGCCGGGCGAGTGGTACGACCTGCTCCCGCGCAAGGATTACGCCGACTACCTGATGGCCGCTCGGGATCGCCTCACTAAGCAGGAGGCGGCAACCACGCGGCAGGTGAAGGCGGTCTACACGCGGGTGGCCAAACGTCTGCGGGCCCAGATCCAGGACGTGACGCCGGGGACGCTGCGGGCCGGGCACATGACCGCGCTGGCCAAGAAGCTGGAGCTGGCGGCCGACGAGCTGAACAAGGGCATTCTGGACGCGGTGTATGCCGGGATCAGATTGGCGGTGAAGGAGGCCACGGACGGCGCGGAACAGGTCGCGCTGGACGTGACCAAAGACGTCTTTGATACCGCGGCGGTGCGCGCGATGTTCGCCGCCATCAACGAGCAGGCGGTGCTTGCCGTGCTGGCCCGCACCCGGCACGACGGCCTCAAGGTTTCCGACCGAATCTGGCGCACGTCGCAAAGTGCCAGGGCGGCCCTGACGAGGATCGTCGAGGACGCGGTCGCGCAGGGCATGAACAGCCGGGTTCTCGCCCGCTATGTCCAGCAGTACATGCAGCCAGGGGTGTGGACCTCGCTCAAAGACGAGACGCGGCAGCGCCTCGGTGTGCCACGCAACATCAGCATGGAGGCCATGCGCCTGGCGGTGACCGAGCTGCACCACGCCTTTCATGAAGGTGCGCTCCAATCCTACCGAGCGACACCGAGCTATGAAGGCGTATACTGGAGGTTAAGTAACTCGCATCCGAAGCCGGACATATGCGACACCTATGCCACGCACGGCGGGAACGGCTTCTGGAAAGAGGGCGACGAGCCGAGCAAGCCGCACCCGTGGTGCCGGTGCACGGTGGTGCCTCGCCTGGAGGACACGGACCAGTTCGTCCGGAGGCTCCGGCAGTGGGCCGACAATCCTCAGTCTCAACCAGACATCGAAGCGTGGTACAATGGCCTGCCGAGGCAGTTCCTGCGGCGGCCCGGGAGACTGGACAGGACCGTGCAGGTGTCCATTCCGGGTCTGTTGGAGCAGCAGCGCCCAAGCGTGCCGAAGTACGTGCAAGATGCACTGGACCGGATGGCACGCGGGACGAGTACACTGGCCGATGTGCTGGAGGTCGGACGCATTCTGCGGCAAGAGGTGGACCGGCGTATATCCGACATCAAAAGCCGCGTCGAGGCCATTTTGCAGCAGAAAAACAAGCTGGCGGCGGAGATCTACAAGGCGAACAGAAGGCGAGATCAGGAGGCCGTGCAGAAGCTCATGGCGGAGTTTGATCGCCTGTCGACGGAGTTCAAGGCCGAACTCGGTAAGCTGCAGAATGCCGCCGAGATCGTCCGCGATGTCCTGGACCCGGTGCGCCGGATGAACGATGACACTGAGATCGCCGTCCTGGTAGTTTCGGACGAGGAAGCCGTGCAACGGATCAAGGGGCAGCTTCGCTACCTGCCGAAAGATTGGGTCGATGCCTTCCGCGGCCGGCAGATCTTTGCGAAAATGAGCACAGAGAGATCGTACTACCAACGGGGTGGAATGGCAGAGACGATATCTCTGCGGTCTTCGGCTAGTCCGTCTGTGACGCTGCATGAGTTGACGCACCGTTGCGAGGCCTGGGTGCCGAAGCTGCTGCAAATGGAGCAGGCGTTCTACGAATACCGGACGGCGGGTGAACCTCTCAAGTGGCTCGGCCCAGGGTATGATCCGACCGAAGTGACGCGCTTCGACCGGTTCACGGAGCCGTACATGGGCAAGGATTACGGCGGCAGGGCGTATGAACTCATGAGCATGGGCTTGGAAATGGTGTTCTACGGATTGTACGAACCCGAGCGCGATCCCGAATATGTCGCCTGGGTGTTGGGGGTGCTGGCAACGGCATGAAGTTCACGGCACGATTCCGATGGAGATCTGCAAAAGAGGTCGCAGAGGTCACATGGGAGGATGGAAGGCTTTCCGGTGACCCTGTTTTGACGCGGCTCATCGAGTCGACGGCCAGGGGCCTGGAGGGCATGCCGATAGGCTTCCCGACAGGGGGACAGACGGTGACGGACCACCTGAGTGATCCGTTCTCGGCCCTGTACATCATGCGGTTCCGCCTGCCGGAGCCGATAGAATTCCTTGACGCGGGCGGCGAGGTGCCAACCCTGCCGCCCGTGCCGGATGGGGCGATACCATGATGCACGAACGATGGCCAAAAGGCATGACGCCGCCCACACCTGAGACACCCGAATCGGTCAGCCGTCCCGTGACGCTGGCCGATTTCAATTATGTCGGCGAAATCCAGCGCGCGATCACGTCCCTGCCGTTCGGCATTCGAGTGGTGGCCTGCCACGTCGAGGAACACGATGGTGAGCCGCCGCGTGTGAGCCTTGCGCTCGAGATCACCGAAAGGAGGGAGGCCAAATGAGCGGGCACATCAGCCGGTACAATCCGCAATCGCGCACCTTCGTCCGCCAGGGCCAGAGCGGACAGTGGCAGCCGAAGGTCCTGACGCAGCGGCCGGCAGAGCGAACCACGCTGAACGCGGTCTCGCCTGCGACAAACACCACAAAGTAGCGAGAAGCGCCGTAAACCCGGCGCTTTTCTAATGCCTGAAAGGAGGTGAGGGGATTGGCGTTTCGGATTGACAAGAACACGGTCAGCTCGAAGGCCTGGGGCGACGTGGACAAGACGGCGCTGCGCAACCGCCTGGTGCAAGGCCTCGAAAACAACGAGTCCGGCGTGCAGGCGGCCATCCGCGAGGTGTACGCGGTCATCAAGTCCAGCGACCTGACGGATACGCCCTCCGCGACCTGGTGGGGCCCGCACCATGAGGTCCAGGACGATGGCACCGTAGTGCTCAACCGGGAAGGCCTCGGGGCGGCCGCGGCGGCGCTGGCCGGTGCGCGTGCGAACCCGGACCTGACAGCCGAGCAGAAGCGCGAAGCCGCGCGGCACCTGATCAGGCACTACCGGGATCTCAACGAGACTCCGCCGGACAGCCTGCTGCAGCTGGCCGGACAGTCCGCAAGCGGTGAGATGGTGCGCCTCACGGCGGCCGTCTCCGGCGAGATGCGCGTCGAGGACGTCCCGGTCGCGCCGTGGGCCGATCTCGCCAAGATCAAGGCGGGCGACGACGATCCCATGGAGGTGGTCGTCGAGGTCCCGGCCGGGAAGTCGAAGCGCGGCTGGAACTACCGCCCGGAGGCCCTGCAGCGCATTGTCGGCGAGGTCATGTCCACTGGCCTGCCTGGGTTCCTCGGCCATCAAAAGGCAGAGGACGTCAGCACGCAGTTTCTCCCACCCGCCACGCACTGGGTCGGGGCCAAGTGGGAGAACGGCAAGGCGTATTTCCGCGGCGTCATCGACAAGGCTGCGGCCGACCTGAAGCGGTGGATCCGCGCCGGGGTCATCCGCCAGGTGTCCATCTTTGGGATGCCCAAGCTGTCCAGGTCGGCGACGGGCGAGATCGACGTGGTGGACTATCAACCGTTGTCCATCGACTGGACGCCGCTCAACCGGGCCGGGATGCCGACGTCGGTGGTGGCGGTCGGTGAGATGGACAGCACTCTCGGCGGTATAGAACCGCCCAATCACGGAGGTGGTCAAACGATGAACCTGCAGGAGCTTCTTGCCCAGCTGCGCCAGCAGCTGCAGGCGAAGAACACGACGATGGCCGCGATCTGCGGCGAGATGGGCTGGAACTTTCAGAACCTGGCCAAGGAGATCGGCGGCGAACAATACCGCGCGCTGGAGGCCAGGGCGAATGCGGTCGGTGAGATGGCCGAACTGTTTGGCATCGGCCGAGACGCGCAGCCGGAGGCGGTTGTATCCGCCGCAAAGGCAGCGCGCGAGGTACAGCTGCAGCAGGCCCGCCAGGCGCACGAACAGCTCATCGACAAGGTGGTCGGTGAGATGGTGGTCGCTGAGGCCGCCCGTCCGCTGGTCAAGCGCATGCTCCGGGTCGATGACAACGCCGACGAGGCGGCGATCCGCAAGGCCGTGGGCGAAATGCTGGAGCAGGAGGACGTCAAGACGGCGCTGTCCAGCCTGTTCAGCTCTGCGCCGGTTCGTGGCCGCCATGACAACCGCGCAAGCGGCAGCACGGATGGTCTCGCGGTTCAGCGCGTGTCCATCTAATCCACCACATTCTGGGAGGTGTTTTGAGTGGGGCGTTTTGTTGGTCATGGCAAGTCGGTGAAGGTGACGGCCTCTGCGGCTGTCAATCAGGGCGATTTCGTGCTGGCCGGTGGGTTCTTCGGCCTGGCCGTGAATAGCGCGGGCGCAGGTGAAGAAGTGGTGTTGAACATCGAGCAGGGCGAGTACGAGACCAGCCAGATCACGACGGCCGATGCGTTCAACGCGGGCGACCCGGTGTACTGGGACGACACGAACAAGAAGCTCACCACGGAGGCCGGGTCTGGCAACCGACTGGTGGGCCGCGTGACGGTCGCCAAGGACGCGAACAACGTCATCTGGTTCATGCTCGGGCCGCAGGTCTGAGTCAAAACGCCAACAATGGAGGTGTAAGGTGAATGCCGAAGGTCATTTCGCTTGAAACGCTGCGCGCACAGCGCCGCAAGGGGACGCATGAGCTGCGGATCCCGTATGTCTCGCCGACGGGCGAGATGAAGACGGTCCAGACCCGCATTGTCGAGGGCGAGATGGAGGTCTTTCAGCTGACCAAGCCCATCGGTGAGATGATCACCACCCCGGCGGGCCTTGACCAGCTGGTCCAGAAGACGGTCGTGGACCTGCAGCTGGGCCGTGAGCAGGTGCCGCTCTTGTATCAGCCGATCTACCGGCGGATCGCGGATTCCAACCTCACGGAGTTCGTGGACATTTCTCCGCTGGTCGGCGCTCGCGTTGTGTTCCTGCAGCACATGGAGCTGGAGGAAGTCAAGTTCGGGACCCGCGTGGTCGGCCCGAAGGACACGGTGCCCATCATCACGTATGCGGCCGGGTTCGAGTACACGGAGGACATCCAGGAGTGGGACAAGACCTGGCAGCTGGCCGAGCTGAACCGGGCCATGGGCGAGGCCTACAACGCCCTCTTGAACCACATCCACCTGTCGCCCATCATCACGTACAACTACCCGGCCAAGAACAAGACGGCCGCGTCGACGGAGGGCGCCACGTACCTGGAGAAGCTGCGCAACACGATCAAGCAGGGCCTGATCGACGCTTCTCAGGACAAGAACAAGGACACGCTCTCGCCGCGTCGTCCGACGATCCTGCTGGCGCACTCCAGCAACCAGTGGGACATCGAAGAAGCCCTGCAGCGGCAGCAGATCGGCGGGACCATCTACCCCGCGATCAGCCAGATCGACACGCTCATCTTCTACGATGGCTACAGCGTGACGGTCGGCGAGAAGACGTACACCTACCCGGGCGTCGATCCCGGCAAGGCGTACCTCATCGACCCGCAGAAGTACTTCGTCGAGCTGGTCAAGCATGACCTGCGGGTGGACGCCTCTGGTCCGGACCTGAGCCGCCTGGTGGTGAGCCAGATCGTCGGGCGAGCCCGCCGTGGCGTGTACACGGCGCCTGCGAACGCGGTGCAGGAGCTGACCCTGCCCTAATCGGGGGTGATGGCGCATGACGCCAACCGACGAGCTGCGCAATAAGCTGCGCCGGATGGTGGACGAGGTGATCCCGGCTGGCGGCTCGGACACCGACACCAGGTTCACCGACGCAGAGATCGACGAGCTGCTGACCGACGCCAGCACCATTGAGGACGCGGCAGCCGAGGGGTGGTTCCGCAAGGCGGCGCGGGCCATGAGCGAACGAGGGGGCCTCGAATCCAGCCAGGCTGGAGACGAGGCCCACAAGTTTGTCAGCCTGGAGGCCTACCGGGATCACTGCATGGCCATGTACCAGGCGTATAAGCAGCGGGTTCCGGGCCTCGGATCCCGCGTGTTTGAGTTCCAGCCGCCGGACGTGCTAGGGGGCTGCCAGAGTGGTTGACGTGGTGTCGACGCTGCGCGCCGCCCATGCGCAGCTCATCGCGCAGAACCCGGTCACGGTCACGGTGGTGCGCAGCGACAGGCAGGACGACGGCGCTGGCGGTTGGATCGAGCAGACGCGGTCATGGACGGTTGAGCTGCGCCTGGTGCCCGAGCACACCCAGCCTACGATCCAGACCAACGAGGCGGGCGTCATCGGCCTGACTGGGTGGTCCTTCTATGCGCCATGGGACGCGGACATCCAGGAGGACGACGAGTTTACGACCGACAGCGGCCGGAGATTCAACGTCATCCGCGTTGAGCCGCGCTCATTCAATGGGCTTGTCTACGCGGTCAACGGCTCGGCCCAAGAGGTGACGTGACATGCCTGGTCTTAACGTGGTGACGAAGAACCTGGACCGGTGGGTGGAGCGAAAGCGCGCCGCGTCCCTGGCCCTGGCCAAGTACTGGGCGATGCAGCTGGAGGGCGAGATGAAGCAGAACCGGCCATGGCAGGACCGCACCGGCAACGCCCGGGCAGGCCTCAAAGGAAGCGCCGAGCTGAACAACGAGGGGATCGCCATCCGGCTGGCCCACTCAGTGGACTACGGCGTGTTCCTGGAGCTGGCGCACGATGGCCGGTACGCAATCCTCAGGCCGACACGGAACGCCAGGGCGCAGGACGTTCGGAGGTCATTTCAGGAGCTGTGGAGGTGATGGTGCATGAGCCTACGGCGGGCGGTGATTCTCACGCTCAAACAGGTGCCGGGACTGGCGGCGGTCTACCAGGCGTACCTTGCGCCATCTAACGCGCCGAGGCCCTACGCCACGGTGAAGATTGTGCCAGGCGTAGGGAGCAGCCGAATCTGGTATGCGGGCACGCAGGAGATCGAGGTGCGGCTGTACGGCAATCAAACCTCGTTCCACGCCTTGGACACCCTCGAGCGCTCTGTCATCGCCGCCCTGCACGGCCGCACCATCACCGACACCATGGACAACCCGCCGACGAAGTACGAGACCGAATTGGTGCCTCAGGCGGGGATGGATTTCGTCGAACCCGAAAACGAACTCATAGGCCGTCTGGTGATCTTCCGGGCGGCCTCGCTTATTGAAAGGGGGACTGAGTGATGCCTGGGACTCAGGCCAAGACCGGCTACCTGAAGGGGTGCCGGGGGTTGGTGATCACACCGCTTAACCTGGATGGCTCGATGCCGACAAACCCGCAGCGGTATGGCATCAAGACGTCGCAAGAAGTCTCCGTGGACCTTGAGACAGTCGACGGTGACAACGGGGAGCTGCGTGGCGGGGACCGTGTCCTGGCTCGGTTCGAGGATACGGACACCGTCGTGGGGATGAACCTCCAATTCACCGACGCGCGGTTCGACGCGCAGGCCACCCAGATCATCGCGGGCGGAACGCTCATCTTCGACGAGTCGGACCCGACCAAGATCATCGGCTGGGTGGCACCGAAGGTTTCCGAGCAAGGGACCCGGACGCCGTTCGCGGCCGAAGTCTACGTCGCCAACTACAATTCCAGCGGCGGGGTCGACGGTTTCGTCTGCTTCAAGTTCCCGTACTGCATCGGGTACGTGCCGACCGCCGACTTCCAGGACGGCGACTGGGGCACGCCAGAGTTCGAGATGCGCGCGCGGGAGAATCCAGCGACGGGCGAGTCCTACATGAGCTGGCAGTTTGTCGACCAGCTGCCTGCCGAACTCCAGTGAGGGGGCTGACGCATGGCTGACAGGAAACCGATTAGCCTGGACGAGATCCGGCGGCGGGCCGAGGGAGAGGTCATTGACATCCCGGACTGGGACGGCAAGGGGACGATCCCGGTCCGGGTTAGGCGCATTGACATCACGCCCATCATCCTCAAGGCCGGGGTGCTTCCGAACAGCCTCAAAATCGCCGCGCAGGAGATCTTCGAGGGCAAAAAACCAGCGGCCAAACAGCCGGACGTCGAACTGGAGCTTGAAAAGCTCATGCCGACGCTCGATGCGATTGCAAAAGAGTGCCTGCTGGAGCCGAAGTACGAGGACATCCAGAACATTTATCCGCTGACGCTGAATCAGAAACTGGCGCTGCTGACCTACGTGACCGGGGAGGTCGAGCAGCTGCGCCCCTTTCGTGGAAAACAGTGACGCCATGATTGAACTTGTGGCGACGGCCAAGGCCTTCGGGCAGCGGCCGTCGTCCTTTTTTACCGGCCTGTCCGGCTACGCAGCCTACTGCCTCGACGTGGCGGCAGCTGTCTACGTGTCGTACCTGGAGCAGGGCAAGAAACCCAAGCGGGACATGATGGGATTCCTGCTGGGACTGGGAAGGCGGTGATGGTGCATGGCTGCTACTGACCTTGGAAGCATTTACGCGGAGATTCGGCTTCGGCTGGACAAATTGCAGGGCGACGTGGCGGCGGCCAAGGCGCAGCTGGGATCGGCGAAGGCCGCGCTCGAAAGCCTAGCCGACGAGTCGGCGCAGAAACTGACCAAGAGCATGTCGTCCGCCTCAGAGTCGATGAAGCGGGTCGGGGCCGCCGTCACCGCCGCAGGCACGGGGATCGTGCTGGGGCTCGGGCACGCTGTCAAGACCACCTCAGACTTTGAGGCCGAGATGAGCAAGGTGCAGGCGCTGTCCGGTGCCACGGGGAATGAGCTTGGCAAACTCCGGGACGCGGCCATCCAGCTTGGTGCGACGACGCCGAAGAGTGCGTCCGAAGCGGCGCAAGCCATGGAAATGCTCGCCGCGATGGGCTTCAAGGCCAATGAGATCATCGCGGCGATGCCTGGCGTACTCAGCGCGGCGGTGGCAAGCGGCGAGGACATGGCCCTGGTGGCCGACACGACGGCGGCAGCTCTCAACGCCTTCAACCTGAAGGCCTCCGAGGCCTCGCGGGTGGCTGACGTCCTGGCTCAGGCGGCGAACGATTCGGCTGCAGGCATCCTCGACATGCAGTACACGTTCAAGTACGCAGCGCCGGTGGCGCACCAGCTGGGGATATCCCTGGAGCAATTGGCTGCGGCCACAGAGATCATGGCGAACAACGGGATCCGCGGCGAGCAAGCCGGTACGACACTCCGGATGGCGCTCATCCGGCTCGCCAATCCGACCGACAAAGCCGCGGCGCTGCTCAAGGACCTGGGCGTGAGGGTCACCGACGCGCACGGACAAATGAGGCCGTTCAATGCCATCCTTGCCGACCTGACCAAAGGCCTCAGCGGCATGGGGGACGCGCAGAAGCAGGCTGCGCTGGCGACCATCTTCGGCACCGAAGCCGTATCCGGCATGCTGACCTTGGTGCAGGCGGGCCCGCAAAAGTTCGACGAGCTGACCAAGTCCCTGCAAAACTCCGCCGGCGCGTCCCAGAGGGCGTCCCAGGTCATGCAGAACAACCTGAACGGCGCGCTCGAACAGCTCGGCGGCGCGGTCGAGTCGGTGGAGATTGCGGTCGGGAGCCGGTTCACTCCGGCCTTGCAGACGGCCGCGACCGTGCTCGGCAACCTGGTGAGCGCGTTCACGTCGCTTCCCGGGCCGGTGCAAAGTTTCATCGCCTACGGAGCGGCCGCGGTGGCCGCTCTGCTGCTGTTGGTCGGGCCGACCATGTTGCTCATCGGGTTCTTACCGCAGATCGCAGCCGGGTTCGGCATGGTATCTGTCGCGGTCGCTGGTTTTCTTGGCGCCATCGGTCCCATCACGGGGATAGTGGCGGCCATAGTGGCAGCGATAGGTCTGTTGTACCTAGCCTGGCAGACCAATTTCGGCGGCATACGGGACATCACGCTGCAGCTGTGGAGCCAGATCCAGGCCACGTTCCAGCAGGCCTACGCCGCCATCGTCCCGGTTGTCACGAACCTGGTTAACTACATCGCGCAGCAGTGGGCCAGGATTCAGCCGGTGCTCCAGCCGGTCATGCAGTGGATCGAGACGATCTTCCACTACGTTTTCCAGTTCGCCGCCCAGACCGTGATGTTCTATCTCAACTCCATCGTCATGGTCATCCAGGGTGCTGTGAACGTGATCGCGGGGATCATCAAGTTCTTCGTGGCGCTGTTCACCGGCGACTGGAACGGCCTATGGGAGGCGGTCAAGCAGATCGCGTCCGGGGCGCTGACCCTACTGCACGGCCTGTTCAATTTGTGGTTCATTGGCAGGATCGCAGGGCTCATCGGGAGCTTCGCGGGCAAGGCGCTCGCCCTCATCGGCGACTTCGCCGCGCGCGGGGCAGCGGCGTTCGGGAACTTCGTGGCGGGCGTGTTCGCACGAATGGCGTCCTGGGCGTCCGGGCTTGTCGCCCGGGCTGGCAGCGGCATGAGCAGCTTCCTGAATGCCATTGTGAGCGGCGCCGGTCGGGTCCTGTCGTACCTCGGACAGTTCGTCAGCCAAATGGTTGGCGCCCTCGGAAGTCTTCCTGGCCGCATGCTGGAGATCGGGAGGAACATCGCTACGGGCATCTGGAACGGTATCTCCGCGATGGCTGGATGGCTGCGCAGCCGGATCATCAGCTGGGCGGCGTCAGTTCTGCCAGGTCCCATCGCCAAGCTGCTCGGTATCAGCTCGCCTTCGCGGCTCATGGCCGAATATGGCGGATACATCGCGGAAGGCCTCGCACAGGGCATGCTCAAGGCGAAGGACATGGTGGCGAGCGCGTCCCAGACCCTTGCGGGGTTGGCATCCATGGCCGCACCGGCTCCGGCGCTTGCCACCGCCGCCGGCGGGAGCATCGCGGCAGGTGCGGTCGCTGGCGGGCCGACCATCAATCAGAACGCGCCGCTCCTGTACATCGAAAACTTGACGGTGCGAAATGACCAGGACCTGCAAAACATCCAGAAGACCATGCGGCAGCTGTACGAGGAAAACGCCAAAGTGCAGCGGGCCATGGGGAAGGGGCGTTGACCATGATTGTGACCGGTCTGATGCCAAACCAGGCCCCAGGGTTCACCTTTGCCGGTCATCATTCGGGTGAGTACAACGTCTGGCTGGCGCGGTCGAACTTCCACCTCATGCCGCCGACGCGGGATCGGTTCGCCAGCTTGGTCGGGCGACCAGGCGATCTGGATCTCGGGTTCGACTACGATGCTAGGTCCATCAGCCTCGAGTGCGTCATCCATGCCGAATCCGAGCAGGAGCTGCGCCAACGCGCCCGCGAGGTGGCCAGCTGGCTCGACCCGCGCGCCGGGGCCCAGCAGCTGATCCTCGACAGTGAGCCGGACAAGTACTACATGGCGCGCTGCTCCGGGACATCCGAGGTCGAGATCGTAGCGCGACAGGGAAGGTTCACGGTGCCATTCCGGGCCTCGGATCCGTTCGCGTATGCGGTCCAGGCCAAGCAGATCGAGTGGGAGGCGCCATACGGCGGGCAAACATCCCTGCAAAACGATGGGACGGCCGACTGCCCGCTCGTCATCACGCTGGTCGCTCCGGCCTCGGCCTCCACGGCGTTCGAGGCCACAGGCCTGGGCGCGACCAACCTCGGAGCCGCTGGCGGCGCGCCGCAGACGGCCGGGGTCACCCTCACCATCGGCGGTATATCGGTCACGTACACCGGTACGATTGGCCCCGGCGACACCGTGATTATCGACACCGGAAACTTCACGGTCACGAAGAACGGAGCGAACGCCCTGCAGTACTGGCAGGGCGATTTCCCTGTTCTGAGGCCTGGAGCGAACATGGTGACCGAGACGGACACGGCCGGGGCCGGTGTGAGCGTGACATTCCAGTACAGGGAGAGGTGGTTGTGATGGCGGGCGGATTCACGACTCGACGCGATTCGAGTGCGAACAACGTGCCGGTAGTCGGCTACCAGGACTCGGCGGACGCGCAGGACATCATCCTGTGGGCCGCCGTGCAGGTGACGGAAACCGGCAACACGGACGCGCAGGGTAACTTCAGGGCGACCAACCTGCCCATCATCGACGCAAGCCATGACTGGGTTGTGGACGGCGGCGGCGTCCCGCGCCAGCGGCTCATTGACGGCAAAGACATCACCGCACAGGACAGCGGCGGAACAACGCTCTATCCCGGGACCGCCGATGGACGAACGGGAGTCATCCCGCTGTACACGGACAGCGGGCGCACCACATCGGCTGCGAATAAGCAGAACGTGCAGGTCACGTACTGGACCTTGCGGCCGGTCAACGTCGACGCACAGGGGCGGCTGGTGGTGAGCATGTCGGGCGCTCTGCCGGCCGGGACCAACCGGATCGGCGCCGTGGTGGCGCGCGGTGTGAACGCGGGCGGTGCGGAGATCCCGCTTCGCGTGGACGACAATGGGCAGCTGCTGATCGCCTTGTCTGACGTCATCGCCAACGCCAGGACCAGCAGCGGGACGGAGCGGCTCCGAATCCCGGACACCATCAAGTACAAGAAATGCACCTCGGCGGGCGACAACACGGTCTGGACGCCGGCCAGCGGGAAGAGCATCGTCCTGATGGGGATCTGGGCGCAGAGCAACATCCGGGGCACAAGCTGGACCTTGCCGGATACCGACATGGACATCAAGATGGGGTCCACGGTCATCGGGCATATGAAGCTCATGGGGATGCTGCACTTCTCCGACGATGGAACCACCAGCAAGATTGCGCAGTACGTTCATGCCGGGCAGTTCCAGATCGCGCAGATGGACTTCGGGCAGGGGGTCAAGTTCCCGCCGGACACGCCGCTCATCGTGTCGCCTGACAGTGCAGTGGTACAGGTGACGGCCTGGGGCCTGGAGGTGTGAGCCGTGCAGGACTATCCGAAGGTCTATGACCGCAGCGGCAAGCTGTTGGCGGTGCTCGACAAGGCCTTTTCCGTGCAGATTCAGGATCAGCTCATCACGGACACGAACGGGCAGGAAACGCTCACGTTCAGCCTGCCAGCCAACGATCCGAAGCTGGCGCTGTTCTCGAACGAGGACCATGTGCGGGTCGGCGGGAGCGAGTTCGTCATCCGCGTTATGGAGAGTGGCTGGGATTCCGGCCAGGGCATTCCCACGGTCGACGTCACCTGCGAGGCCGTCTGGTACGACCTCGCGGAGTACGATCCCATCACGCAGCTGTCGTACAAGGATGTGGGTCCTGCGTTGGTCATGCAGGCGATCCTGTCGGGCACGGACTGGTCGGTCGGCACGGTGGAGATCACGACTCCAGGCGACTTTTCCATTACCGAGTCCACGAACCGCCTGGCCGCAATCCGGCAGATCCCGGGCGTGTACGGAGGGGAGCTGAAGTTCGATAGCATCAGCCGGAAGGTCCACCTGCTGCGCCAGGTCGGGTCCGACACCGGCTTTTTGTTCGCCTATGGCAAGAACATGAAGTCGAACAAGCGCACCATCGACACGCGGAACCTGGTGACGCGCCTGTACGTCTACGGGGCCAATGGCCTGTCCATCGCACCGGTGAACAATGGATTGCCGTACATTGAGGACTACAGCTGGTACGACAGTACGGGTAAGCCGCGCCAGGTCAAGTCTGCGACGCTCAAGAACGAGGAAATTGCCAATCCGTCTTACCTGCTTCAGTGGGGGAGGCAGCAGCTGTCCGTGCTCTCAAAGCCGACGATCTCGTACACGGTGGCGGGCGTTCTAACGCCTGAGGATCCGGTGCCCGGGCTCGGCGACCTGGTGAACGTCTACGATCAGAACCTCGGCCTGAACTTAAAGGCCAGGGTTGCCAAACGCACCATCGACGTGCTCCAGCCGGAGAACACCACCCTGGAGCTGGAGACGGCACTGCCGACCCTGGCCGACCAGCTGTCGAACATCCAGGCCGGTGGAGGCGCCGTGGCAGATGTGACGGACGCGGTGAACCAGGCCATGCAGGACGTGGTCATGTTCAATAACCTGTTCAACTCCAGGGCCGATGATGGGCTTGCCTACTGGATCTCAAACGGGTGGGACGTGGACAACACCAAGGGAGTGTCGGGAACCTCGTCATTCCACGCTACGGGGTCGCCCAACGCCACAAAGACGCTGTCGCAGACCATCTATCCGGCGAGCCGTTCGGAGTACACGCTGTCGGCGCAGGTGGAGCTTGACAACGTCGTCAAGCTGGCCGGTGGCCAGGTGGGCTTCAACGTCACGATCAAGTACAAAGACGGCACGCGCGAGACGCAGTTTTTTGCTCTCGCATAGGGGCGATGGTCCATGCAGCTGTGGGCAAAGACGTTCCAGCCGCAAGGCGGGCAGGAGATCGAATCAATCACGATTGAGCTGGTGATCACCAACTGCACCGGTGATGTCTACGTGACCGACATTATGCTCCAGGGCGGCAGCGTGGCAACCACATGGGTTGGGCACCCGAGCGAGATAAGGTGGTCCTTCGACAATGTCTAACCCATTCTTGCGATACACGGCCAAAATCCAGGCGAAAAAGCCTGTGGAGTCCATCGAAGTCGAGTTCGTCATCGCCAACGCCACCGGAGACATCTGGGTCACGGACGTCATGCTGCAGGACGGTGGCCTCATCACGGGATGGGTCCCGAATACCGAGGAAATGCTGGTCCGGCCGCGGGATCAGAATGGGAACATCGTCCCGAAGAAGCACTACAACTGCGTGATCCGTGGCAGCACATACGTGGTGATCCCGAACACAGGCGGCATGACCATGACTTCGCCCGACAACAATTCGGTGACCATCCACCGGCCGCAGGAGCGCCCTGCGACCACCGGGCTTGACCTGACCAACACGGCCATCAACGAGCGGCGTAGTCACCTGACGATCTCGACTTACTCCGGGTCTCGGACGTGGTACTACGCGCAGTGGTCGGAGCCTGGGGACGTGGTGCAGGTGGATTCCGCAAGGCACCAGGTCACGTTCAACGGCGATCCCAAGAACGACGGGGCGGAGTGGAAAGGCGCATTCCTCACCTGTCCATACGGCGACGTGATCTACTCGGTGTCGCAAGATAACACCGTTGCGGGGCATTTCATCTTCGAGATCGAGGAATGGTGCGTTGCCTCGGGGGTGACATGGTGAGTACCGGAAAGTTCATGACGTGGATCGTCAACTATCTCGCTCGCTCCAACACGGAAATGAGTTCGATGGCCAAGAAGTTCTACCAGGTCGGGATCTTCGAGTTCTTTGTGAACACGGACGGGTCAATTAGAAACACCATGACCCAGGCGCAAATAGACAATGCCCTGGCGCATCCACAGGTAAAGTGGTTTCTTACCGTGCAGGCCTTGGGCGGCAATTTCAGCACCGGGGACCTGTCGGCAATCTGGACGAATGAGGGCGGCCTGCAGGACAGGGTGGTGAGCAACATCGCCGCGCTCCTGGACCAGTACCCTTGGGCCGCCGGGATCGACCTCGACTTCGAGCAAGGCGGGAGTTCCAAGTACACCGACCAGGCCGTGGCGTTCTTCCAGCGCGTGTACAACCTGTGCCACGCGCGAGGTAAGCTCCTGCACGTGGACCTTCCCGGCCTGACCGGGCCCGGGCAATCGCTCGGCGGTGAGTACTGGTGCGACTACGCGAAGCTGGCGCCTTACTTCGATTCGTGCGTCATCATGTCCTACGGCTACTCCTGGTCGGGGAGCGCGCCGGCGGCAATTACACCGAAGTCCTGGGGGAAGGCCGTGTACGACTTCGCGGTGACGTGCATCCCGCCCGAGAAGATATTCCTCGGTGTGGGCATGTACGGAATCCGGTGGCAAATTTTCGAGCCGGTCCCGGCTGGACAGTACCGGGGCCTGTCGATGTCGTACTACGGCATCCTGGCGTGGCTGCTCGGCGTGTTCACGCACGGGGGGAGCCAACCGCACATCCCATGGGCCGCGTTCTGGGACGATGACGAAAAGACGCCGTATGTGTTCCTGCACGTCTATGACTGGATGAGGATTGACGACATCGCCCGGGTGGATTCACCGGCCGTCACGTTCAACTATTTCGGGGACAACGTCCTCACCGCGTACAACAAGGTCCAGAAGGCGACGATCACTGGGCAGGTGGCCGCCATGTGGGCACCGTCTTCGACCAACGCGGACGAAAATGGCGCCATCGTGACAGGCACGTCGTACTTCGACGGGCATCAGTGCACATACGTCACGGCCCGGGAACCGCAGACCATCGTGACCACAGATCCGAATACGGGTAAGCCAACCACCATCCAGGAGGTCCCTGGAACCGCCACGTACAATTTCTCGGTTCCGACGTCGGGAACGTATCACATCGTCCTGGTGGTGAACTTCCCGTGGTGGTCGATGAATCGGGTCACCGTGTCCGTGGATGGCAGGACGTTCACGGCCAGTCAGCCCACACAATGGTATCCGCTGGCTAGGACTCCGCACTACTACGATGTCGGGACCATGTTTCTGGCAGCGGGGTCTCACACGCTCACCTTCGAGGGAGGTTCGTCGGCCTACGGCGCCGATCTGTATGGGTTCGTGGTCTGTCAGGACTTCTCGTTCGTGATGGACGGCGGAGAGGGTTGGTTTTACCTTCGGCCCCAGCGGATGAAAGACACGAACGGGAACATGGTCCTGCCGTCCATCGGGTATGTGGTAACGGCAGAGGTTCTCCGGCACCCTCCCGAGTACGCGACCGTGTGGGCCGACAACTGGGTCAGTTACACGCAAGGGGCGGGCGGGAGCCTCGATTCATGGTATAACCTGACCGGCTCCTGGACGGTGCAAGGCACATACCCGGAAGCCGGGACGCTCGTTGGCAGCGGGACGCTGCAGATTGGATATACCCAATTCACCGACCTGGCTGTGTGGGCGAACTTCTCATTCACCGGCAACGGCGAGGCCGGGATCATCATCGGGCCGTACCGGTGCGGGATCAGGGCCGATGGCACGGTGGTGTTCAACGGCCAGACGATGGGGAAGACGGATCCGAAGGTCAGCCACGAGCTGCGTGTCCGCTGTAGGCAAGGCACGTATGTGGTGTACGTGGACAAGCAAAAGATCGGAGATCCAGTCAGCGGCCTGCAGGGGTCCAACACCTTCGGTCTGTACGCGACGAACGCCACGATGTCCTGCACCCAGCTTACGGCAGGGGACGCCTACACGTACATGCCGCAGGAGTCGATCACCATTGTCACGCCTGCGGGATCGCAGCAGGTCGGGCGCATTCAGCGCAACTCGCAGGCCACGTGGATTCAGCCATGGGGCTACTTCCAGGTCCCGAACGGGGTCGAGGAATACGACACGCGGGTTGGCACGAACATCGACATCTCGTCGGACTACGATTACGTCAACTCCGCGGCGATCCCGGTATCCACGTCCAGCCCGATTGAAGTCCAGATCAAGCACACAGACGCTGGTGTATGGACGCGCCGGGTCTTTTTGTGCGACCAGGAGGGGGCGAGCATCGCATATTACGGGGATCTCAACGTGTTCTCGTACTGGTGGCAGGAGGCCACGCTCAACTACGGTCTGGCGGGCGTCGCTATGTGGCAGCTTGGTCTGGAGGACCCGCGCATCTTCGATCTCATCCCCGACCAATGGTAGGCGAACGAACCAACCAACGCTCGCACGAACGTTCGTTCGTAGAAGTAAAGGCGAGGGGGGCGCAGACTGTGGGTGACAACAGCAGGGAGTGGTACTCGAACAAGGACCTGTTCGAGTTTTTTAGTGCGCTCCAGCGCGAGTTCGACGGTCTCAAAGCCGAGATGCAGCAGACCAGGGAGATGATCCGCCGGTACAACGGGCTTCGTGAAGAGCTGGAGCAGGTGAAGGCGGACGTTCGGACCATGCAAGACGAGGCGCGCGGCCGCGCGACTGTTGGCCGCACCATCCGCGAATGGGGCGGCTGGACCGTCGCTGTACTGTCGCTTGTGGCCGCGTACCTGAAAATCTTCCAAGGAGGTTGATCCGCATGGTGGATCAGGTTGTGTCGGTGGTTGTCAATGCGCTCGTCGGTGTTCTGTCCCTCGCCCTGTCGGCCGGCGCGGTCTATGCTGTCCAGTGGCTGAAAAGCCACACCCAGGCGCAGACCCTGGCCAGGGTCGTGCAGGTAGGCAACCTCGTCGTGAACGCCGTCGAGCAGGCGGCTGCCGCCGGGATCCTCAAGATCCCCAAGAAGGAGGCGGCGGTGGCGTGGCTTCGCGCATGGCTGGACCACGAGGGAATCCATCTGACCGACGCGCAGATCGATGCCATCATCGAAGCGGCGGTCAAGACCCTGAAAGACGCCGGGGCGGAACTGAGCGGCAACAAGGCCGCGGACGATCCGCAGGCCAGGCTGGAGGCTGCCAAGAAACGGCTGGAAGACGCGCAGGCGAAGGCGAGTGCGGCACAAGCAGAGGTAGCCGCGGCGCAAGCCGCTCTGGAACAGACGCAAAGGGAGGCGGCCGCAGGTGGCACAGCTTAATCCTGACTGGGCGCGCGGCATTGACGTGAGCAATAACAACGGGGTCATCGACTGGACGAAGGTGGCGTCTTCGGGCGTCACCTTCGCCTTCATGAAGGCCACGGAGGGAGCGACCTGGCACGATCCGACCTTTACGTCCAACTACAAAGCGGCCAAGGCCGCAGGCCTCCTGGTCGGGGCGTACTGCTTCGCGCGATTCGGTTCCAGTTCACCGGAGGACGAGGCGGATGCCTTTGTGAAGGCGGTGGAGGCAGCTGGCGGATTCGATGTACTCCCGCCCGTCCTGGACCTCGAGGATGACGCCGGAATGGCGCCCGCCGAGCTTGCCGACTGTGCACTCCGATGGGCGAAACGGGTCGAGGAAAAGACGGGGCACAAGCCAGTCCTCTATATCTCGCCCGCCTTCGCGCGCGTACATCTGACGGGGGACGCCCTGGCGGACCTGCCGCTGTGGATCGCGCATTATGGCGTCGATTCCCCGCAAGTTCCGGCCCCCTGGCATGACTGGACGTTCTGGCAATACACTGACGGTGGGCAGGTTCCGGGCATTCCAGGTCGCGTAGACCTCGACGTGTTCAAGGGCACGGCGGCAGAGCTGCGCGGGGACAAAACGGCGCCCATTTCATCGCGCCCGGGTAGCGTTCAGCCGCCAAAGTTATCCCTGCACCGGACGCTGTATCCAGGAGCAAGCGGCCCGGACGTGCAGCTGTGTCAGCGCCTGCTGTACCGGGCAGGCTTCCACCCTGGCCAGATCGATGGTGCCTACGGCCCGGCCACTGTCGCGGCCGTGCGCGCGTTCCAAGTGTCGGCTCATATCGCGGTGGATGGTGTCTGCGGCCCGGATACCTGGTCGCACCTCGAGGCCTCGAAACAAGCAGACCGGCCGCTTACCGGCCGTGGAGACACGGGTCAGCAGGTGACAGACCTGCAGCACCTGCTCAATTTCCACGGGGCAAGCCCCGGCGCTGTCGATGGCGTGTTTGGCCAGCATACGGAGGACGCGGTGCGCAAGTTCCAGCGCGGGCGCGGCCTTGAGGTGGATGGGAAGGTGGGCCCGCAGACCTGGGGCGCACTTCTGCACGTTTGATGGTTCGTTCCTTCGTTGGTTCTGCCCTCACCCTTTGGGTGGGGGCTTGTTTTTTTCGTATCAACTGAAATGATTCGACCCCTTCGTGCGTCAAATCATGCAAAACGTGGCTGGAGGGGCGAGATGATCGATCAATGGTTTGACCTCTACGCCGACGACGTGTACTCGTTGATTGCGTATATGGTCAGGGACCCAGAACTGGCGAAAGACCTAACGCAGGAAACGTTCGTACACGCGATGATGGGGATTCACCGATTCAGGGCAGAGTCAAGCCCAAAGACCTGGCTGCTCACCATCGCTCGGAATGTCGCCATATCCCACCTTCGGAAAAAGCGTGTGGAGGTCGCAGCGGGCGACCTTGTGTTCGACCGGTTAGCGTCGACGATTGGATCTCCAGAGGTCACGGTTGAGCAATGGGACACACATGCCTTGTTGATCGACATCCTGTACAAGTTGAAGCCGAGATACCGGGACGTCATCATATGCAGGGAGATCATGGGGATGTCAAGCAAAGAGACCGCGCGGGTTCTCGGATGGAGTTCAAGCAAGGTGCGGGTCACGTTGCACCGGGCGCTGAAAGCTGCGAAACAGCAGCTGCTCGAAAGGGGATGGGGTCATGAGTTGGCGTGATACTGATGAGATTGCGGGTGAGTTCCGGTCTATGCCCAAGTTCAAACTGAGCGCCGAGGACAAGGCGAAAATGCTGATGGAGTTAAAAAGTCTAGAGGCGGCAGTCAAGGCACGCAGGCCCCGGCGTTGGCTGATGAGCGTCCTTGCTGCGGGATCGGCGGTTGTCGCCGCTGGTTCGTTGTTCTTTGCCCTTGAAATGAAAGGCACTCCGGGCAAGAATCAGCCCGCGACAACGACGAGCATCACAGCACAACCCAAGCATCTGGAGGCTGCCACGTCCAGGCTGCAGAAGGTAACGGACAGGTTCGGGCCAAAGGCCGAGCAGCTGCATGAATTGCTTACCCACACCGTCGGGGTCCTCGATGCCTGGGCATACGGATCAAGTGAAAGAATGGGAGAAGGAGACTACTCTTTTTTGCCACCATACAGCGAACCGCCGAAAACTCAGTCGACGCTCCCAATGTATTTACAAACCGATTATGCGAAATTTAAACAGCTGTTTGGGCCGGAGTTGGCCGAGATTCCAGCGAAGCCTATGCCTGGGTACTACGACAGGTTCTTCTATATAGATCCGAAAACCCATGTGGCAGAGTCTCGCGACGATTGGGCGATTCTTGATTCGATAAATCAGGCATACCAACAAGCGATCAACTATTATGCGAAGCAAGAGGGGGACCAGGAACGCGCACCTGGCAACAATACAGCGGCTGCGCAAGCCGCGAATACACTGAGGGAATGGAACGACTTGCTTTTTGGCGGACGGATTGAACTCTCAGATGTCCCGAAAGTGACCCATTAAGGAATACGCAACGCTCCGGTGAGGCCGGGGCGTTTTTTCATTGGAGTTTTTCGTAAGTTTCTTTGCAGTTTGCTCGACCATGAACGAGATATGTTAGAGCTGAAATCAACCAAGGAGGCGATAATCCGTGGCATTAGTCGGCTACATCTATCCAGGCGAAATGTTCCTGGAGTATGGCGGAGATGGAGTGACTGTGCTTCAATGGGATTGCAACATAACGGGCAGCCCGATTCCGGTATATAGCACCGGAAGCGAAGCCGGTAGTTCCCATATCAGCATTTATTTCTTTCATACCAGCTTCCCGACATTCGGGTATATACCGATGGACATCTTGGGCGTCCGTCACAATTATGATCCCGTATCCTTGCACCCTAATTACTGGGATAACATCTTGGGCTACACGAATTGTCCAGTGTTTGCGATCCGGCATAACACCACCATCTATGACACGCAAGGATATAAGAAGACCGACATCCCAGCTGGTTATCACGTAGCGCTGACGCCGGGAAATCAGATGAATGCAGGGCAACAGTCCTCACACTGGGGATGGATGTCCATAGACTTCTACAATATCGGGTCAGGCTGGCAGAGATTCGACGGGTTCATCGATGCCATGCCGAATACCTATGGCTTAGGCTCCAACGCCGTTCTGGATTACGGACTCAACTGAGCCGACCAACACGAGCCACCGTCCGAAACCGGGCGGTGGTTTTTTGGTATCGTCAATATTCCAGACTTCCGTCTTCGGCCCGCAAACGTGGGGGGCGCTCCTCCACGTTTGATGGTTCGTTCCTTGGTTGGTTAGTTCGTTACTGCCCTCACCCTCGCGGGTGGGGGCTCTGGAGTTTCTGTAGAGTTTTTTTGCACGTTGAGATTGTGTAATAGAGCCACAATGAGAGTGCAAATCAAAAAGAGGGGGTATCTTGATGTCAAGCACACTCATGCAGGGCCACTGGGACTATTCGAATAATCCGGTCGTTGGGTATGGCTACATTACTTCTGGGGGAGTCGTTCTCGCTGTACAACTGATGCTGTTCAGGACTTTCCTTCCCAACACTGGAACACTCATACGGGATGGATACTACGGACCAGCCACGGAAGCTGCGGTAAAATCATTTCAGCAAGCCGAGGGTATCACCGTGGACGGCGTTGTCGGCCCCCAAACCTGGTATCGGTTCTGGCAGAAACTAATCGTACAAAATGATTATGGCACCTACCGTCTTTGGGTATGGAAGTATAATCAAAATCAGGATCCATCCCTTGATTTGCACTTTATGGAACGGACAGCCGAAGGTGATTTCTGGTGTGTGGAATGCCAGTGTGTTTCAGGCCAGACGGGTGACGGATGGTCAGGTGGTAATTACGTCGTGATGGACAACACACACTATTCAGACCCATACGCGGGAAGCAAGAACTGCAGTGCTGCATTTTGAACTTGCCATCGCTAGAACAGGCCCGATCTAGCCGGGCCTGTTTCATGTCATGACGATTTGTCGGCAAGGATGGAATCTATCACATTCCATAAGGTAGACGCTGAACCCCTAACCTGATAGTACCGTTCCCCGTCTGTAAAACATGCGCGCGTGTCGTCGGATGTACTGAAGGTCGAAATGCCAACCTGCACGCCATTGTGCGTTACTGTCTTCATGTATCTTTCTTCCATGGGAATCGGCGGCCATTCGGAAGGTTTGGTTCCCCATTCAACGACAGCGAATGAATTGGTATGATTTGTGTAGTCTGTCGCGTCGATAAGTAGCAATGTCCCATGCAGATCGCCAACATGATACGTTACGGAGCATCCTTCAGGGATAGCGGGAAACCGCGCATGAAACGTCAGGTGTTTTGCCACGTCAGACGCGGACAAGTAGTATTCTGTCCACAAAGGGTCGTCCAGATTATCCTTGTCTGGCGCGTTGTGATTTGCGCTGACGTTCACAGCGGTTGGCTTCACAGATTCGTATGCGTTGGTGCCGATGGAGGCATGATTCTGCGCGGAACATCCAGCGAGAGCCAGGGCAGAAACGGCCATCAAACCCAGTAGACGCACTCTCATCAGATCACCTCGTGAACGAGTATTCCAGGACGTACAAACATTTGACGCCTGGAAATCACGGTATGTTACACACGTCGCTCACGGATGTCTTTGCTATTATTGTGCATATATTTCTGATCGGGGTGAAACCATGGCGGTTCGCAACCGGCTAAAGGAGCTGCGGCATGACAACCGCATGAACCAAACGGAGTTCGCGGAATTACTAGGGGTCAACCGACAGCTGTACAACCGGTGGGAACGCCAGGTCGCCCAGCCGAGCGTCGAGTGGGTTCTGCGGATTTCCGCCAAGCTCGGGGTGCCAATGGAACAAATCGTGTACCTGGACGACAGCGAGCCGAATTGACCGGCTCTTTTTGTTTGTCCAATGTGCATTATAGGCGTCTAATTCTGAATCTGAATCGGCAACTTTTGAAGCGAACCTGCATACATTACAACATCAAACGCAAAAGGGGGTGCCAGGCATGGACGCCACGCACAAGCCAACCGACGCGGCCGATCTTCCGTGTCAGCCGTCGACCATGGTGTGCCGGCTGGAGGGCCCGTACTCCTATGAGCGCGAGACGGAGCCGGAGATCGAGTACAAGCGGTACGTTGGCTTCCAGAACATCGACGAGTGGGTTGAGCATGCGCTGCAATTGGTGACGCCACAGACGCGAGTACGGATCACCATCGAGGTGATGGAGTGATGCACAGCAAGGAGACGGTATGGTACATCTGCGAGGAATACGTCAGGACCGGCCGCAGGTTTTATTGGAAGCGGGAACTGCTGACAAGTGACTCGTACCGGAACCTGGACAGCGTGTACTGGTCCGAGCGCAAGCCGATCACGGCCAGGACATTCCGCAAGGCCGAGCGTGAGGGGTACAAGTGCGACTACGTGAAGATTTACACACCGCCCGCACGGCTGTACATCTTCGAGGGGAGGGAACGCGATGGCGGGAGCGAAGACAGCGCTGGTGAAAGCACTGCACGAGGTGGCTGTAAAATTGTACGATTACTGCAGCATCGAGTGCGAAAAGCCCTGGGCATGCGACGAATGTCCAATCTTTAAGGCCAAGCGGACGCTGGAGCATGTCGAATGCGGGGTACACATTCCGGAGCTGCTGGCCACCCTGGAGCCGGATGAGATCGACGCCATCGAAAAACCCATCCGGCACTTCGTGGTCATCAAGGGTGGCCGCAGTTGAACCACGGATCGGGTCCGTGGTAAGATGTATATGCCAAATCGTTCATTCAGTGACTCATCGAGAACCCAGGGCCATTCGGGGGCTGCTGGGTTCTCGATTTTTGCTTCCGAGGCCCGGTCCAAGGGGGGAGCTTGATCGTTAGCTGGCAAGCGGAAATCGCAACCCAAATTGCAACCCAATTTGCTACCGTAATGCGCGGAATGACTAGCACTTGGTAGCACACCAAACCGGTAAAATGCAGGCCTGGTGCGGATTCAACGGGCTAGTCGATATCAGAGTGCATGGTGCGAACAACCTTTAGAGATCTTGAAAACCGCCGTGTCCGCAAGGGCACCGTGGGTTCGAATCCCACCCTCTCCGCCAAAGGAATCCAGTAACGGTGCGGATTTTCGGGCTTCCCGATGTCGGCGCCGTTTTTCGTTAGCGGACCGACTTCTAACATGTTTCTAACCTTCTATTCCAGAAGTCGTGCGCTCCACGATCTGGCTTGAATTCTGGACCACTATCATTAACGCGGACAATGAACATATCAATAGCAACATTCCACCAAGGCTGTAGCACACGCGAGGTCCAAAGAAATCTCCCAATAGCCCAATTCCACCATAGGTGACGGGAATCGATATATTGAAAAGCATGGAACTGAAGCTGCTAACCCGTCCGCGCAGGCTGGATGGAGTTAGCGCCTGAAACAGCGTCGCCATAGGTACGCTTGTGATCATGACGCCTACGCCGATGACGAAGTTTCCTATGTATGAAACCACGAGTTCATGCGAGAGCGAATCGGTCACAAGTCCAATCCCTTGAAGTGCCAAACCCACGACGAACCAGGTTTTTACTTGATTCACAGGTAAGGCTCCCGCAAGTATGCCGCCAATGAGCAGTCCCAAGCCTATGGCTGCGTCAAATATTCCTAATTCACTCGCATTGCCGTGCATCGCATCTTGAATGAGCATCGGAGGGAGGACGTTTGTTGGGCCCAACCCTATGTTGCTGATTGCTCCGATCGTAATTAGGGTCTGCTGAACAAACGGAAAGTCGTTTACTGGCCAGGATTTTGGGGCTCTGATCGCGAATTTATGTGCAAGGGTTTTTGTAGACAGGTCGCAAAATCCTTGCACATGGAGGACGGACCGGTGTTCCGCGCGAGGGAAAACCAACTTATTTTGCCAGGTGATTTCTTCCTTCCGTTCTGTGGGAAGTTGAATGAGGATAACCGCTGGGTCAAGCTTGCGCAGGTGATTCCGTG
>NZ_FPBV01000014.1 GCF_900116805.1 Paenalicyclobacillus macrosporangiidus
CGCGAGAAGCTGCAGGAGCGGCTGGCGAAGCTGGCGGGCGGCGTGGCGGTCATCAAGGTCGGCGCTGCGACGGAGACGGAGCTGAAGGAGAAGAAGCTGCGCATCGAGGACGCGCTGAACGCGACCCGTGCGGCGGTCGAGGAGGGCCTGGTGCCAGGCGGCGGCACGGCGCTGGTCAACATCATCCCGGCGCTGGACAAGGTGCAGGCGACGGGCGACGAGCTGACGGGCGTCAACCTGGTGCGCAAGGCGCTCGAGGCGCCGGTGCGGCAGATCGCCGAGAACGCGGGCGTCGAGGGCTCGGTCATCGTGGAGCGCCTAAAAAAGGAGCCGGTGGGCCAGGGCTTCAACGCGGCGACCGGCGAGTGGGTGGACATGATCAAGGCCGGTATCGTGGACCCGGCGAAGGTGACCCGCTCGGCGCTGCAGAACGCGGCCAGCGTGGCGGCGATGTTCCTGACCACGGAGGCGGTCGTCGCCGACAAGCCGGAGAAGGAAAAGGCACCTGCCGGCGGCGGCATGGGCGACATGGACATGTGAAACAACGTCCATCATCCACCGCGGCGAGGCGGCCGGACCCGTGGGTCCGGCCGCCGCTTTTTTTTTCCAAGCCCCCCTGCTAGCCAGCACCCGCACCGCACGCCGGTCCCCGTGCCCTTCCGCGGCCGCCGTGACATAATCTCCGCCCGGCAGCGCATCCTAAAGCGCGCAGACATCCACGGGAGGAGGTTGTGCCATGCCACTCATTCCGTATGATCCGCTGGGGATCTTCCGACGCGAGAACGGCCTGCCGTCGTGGCCGGCGCTCGGCCAACTGTTCGACAGCGACTGGTTGCGCTTCGGCAACGTGCCGCGCGTCGATGTGCGTGAGACGCCGTCCGACGTCATCGTGACGGCCGAAATCCCCGGCCTGGAGCGCAAAGAGGACGTCCATATCGTCATCCACGACCGTCATCTCCACCTGAGCGGCGAGGTCCATCGCACGTACGAGGAGAAGCGGGAGAACATCCATCGGGCCGAACGGTTCTACGGCCAATTCTCCCGCACGGTCCCGCTCCCCGCCGCCGTGGAGGAGGACCAGGCCAAGGCCACCTATCGAAACGGCGTCCTCGAGATCACCATCCCCAAGGCGAAGACCCAAATCGGCAAGCGGATTGACGTCGACTTTCACTGACCGGTCCGAAGGGGTCCCGCGGGCACACGGAGGCAGTGCCTCGGCCTCCTCCCGCTCGCACCCGCGTGCGCGGCCACAGGCCCCGGCGCGCAACGGGGCCTGCGGCCGTTTCGGTGCGTCCGGCGTCTATCGGGTGCCATCCGGCGGCATGGGGGCGTCTGGCGGCCACACGCATGCCGCGGCCGGTAGATCCAGCACCGCCTGCAGGACCGGCGTGCGCAGCGAGCGACCGGGCGTCCACGTGCTGTACGTGACCCGCACGGTGATGTCCGGCCGTACCCATTGCGCGCCTCGGGATCGCCCGGGACGGCGGAAAAACGGCGCCTCCGGGACGCGCAAGGGGCCCAGCACGTCCGCCAAAGCGCGCCACTCCGCCGACGGCAGGCGACCGCTGCCGGTGTGTCCGACGTACCACAGGCGCCCGGCCCTGTCGTACACACCGAGCAGCACCGCGCCCATGCCGCCGTCCTCGCCGATGGTGTAGCCGCCGATCACCGCATTCAGGTCGTGCACGTGTTTGACCTTGAGCCAATCCCCCCGCTTCTCTCCCACCCGGTAAGGGGCGTCCCGGCGCTTGCACACGATGCCCTCGAGCCCGAGCACCCGCGTGCGTTCGAAGAGCTCGGCGCCGTCCGCGTGATCGTCCACGCAACGCACATGAGCGGTGGGCCGGATCACCCGGCGCAACAGCGCCAACCGCTGTTCCAACGGCCACGCCGTCACCCAGGCCCCGTCGCAGTAGAGGATGTCGAACACCATGTAAAACACCGGGACCGCGCGCTGCAACGCCGCCACCCGTTCTCGCCGCCGAACCCCGTCCCGGCGCATGACCTCGTGAAAATCCGGCTTGCCGTCCAGGCCGAGGGCGACGACCTCCCCGTCGAGGATCACCGACGACGCCGTGCAATACGCCTCCGCATCGAGCAATTCCGGGTAGTGCCAAGTCCGATCCCGCCGGTGCCGGTTGTACAGCCGCACGCCCCCGTCATCCCGGTATACCAACACGCGCACGCCGTCCCATTTCACCTGCGCGATCCACTCCGCCCCGGCCGGCGGCCGGTCCGCCGCCTTCGGTTCCATCGGCGTCACCGGCTTCATCTCGCATCCAACCGGTTTTTGATGACGCGCAGCAGCAACTCCAGCTCGAACAGCCGCCCCTCGATCCGGTGCAGGTGGCTCTGCATGTCGTCAATCTCCTGCTCGGCCTTGTAGTTGATGGCGAAGTCGATGACAGACTCGTGCTTGTCGCGGGCGGCCTGCCGGTTCTGGCTCATCATGATGACGGGCGCCTGAAAGGCGGCGATGAACGACAGGATCAGGTTGAGCAAAATGAACGGGGGCTCGTCGAAATGCGGCAGGAAACGGACCGTGTTCCAGCTCATCCACAGGGCCAAAAAGGCGGCGAAGCACACGATGAAGGTCCAACTCCCGCCGAAGCGCGCGATGCGGTCGGCCAGCCGGTCGGCCCAACGGGTCTTGCGGTGATACTCCTCGTCCAGGTGGGCCATGATGCGGCGCTCGTACAGGTCGACCAAGCGGTCGATGCGCTTGGCGTCGTCCTCGTTGATGGGGATGTCGAATCCCTCCAGGGTCGGCGCACCCGTCATCCACAGCTCCTGTGGTTTGATGTGGTACCGTTTTCTGCGCATCGCCGCCTCCCGCTTCCTCACCGATTCTCTCTCTTTAGCTTTCCCCTGCGCCGGTCCGGGCTTGCGTCAACGCTGCCCCGTCTCCAACCCCGGCACCCAGTCCGTCGGCTCCGGGGTCGCACGCTGGATGACGAGGTGCTCGTCGCCTGGCATCAGCCGCTCCCCGCGCCGAATGACCCACCGGAGCCAAGATCCGGCCATCCACGAGGTCACCAACGCCAGCATCACCAGGATGGCGAAGAAATTCTGGTTGATGATCCCGAGGGAATAGGCGACCGTCGAGAGGACGATGCCGGGCCCTCCGCGCGCGTTCATCGCCGCGGCGAGATTGAGGCTCGTCAATCGATCACACCGGATCGCCCGGCAGGTGCCGTACACCACCAGAGTCTGTGTCGCCGTGGCGAACAGGACGTACAGCAGGAAGAATCCCACGCTGAACTGGTGCGCCAAGTCCAACTGCAGACCGACGACCGCAAAGTACAGCGGGATGAACAGAGAGAACGAAAGGTCGCGCGTGCTCGCCTCCACCCGCTCCCGCAGCCGCTCTGGCAGGGTGAGTTTCGTCGCCACGCCGGCGAGCAGCGCCCCGTACATCACGTCGACCTTCAGATACCCCGCGATGTCGGAAATCAACAGGAGGATGAGCAGGAAGTAGCCGAGGAAAGACGCCCGGAACAGGACGTTGACCCGCCGGGACGTCACACGGCGCAGCATCCAGGGCAGCGCCACCGTGCAGGCCGCGAGAAAGCCGAATGTGACACCGAGGCTCTTGAGCAGGACGCCCGCATCCACCTGGCCGTGGCTGCTGACCAGGCTCGAGGCCACCGCCAAGGCCACCCAGAGGAGGATGTCATGCACCACCGCCACGGCCACAATCACCTTGGCAAACCGCGAGTGCAGGATCCCGAGGTCCGCGAAGATCTTGGAGATGACCGGGATGGACGTGACCGCAATGGAGATGGCGATCACGATCTTCAACGCGGTGAGCTGATTCGCAGGACCGAGGAATGGCGCGGGGTCCCAGACCATCGTCAGCAACCAGCCCGCGAGGAAGGGCAGGACGGTCGACGCCGCGATGATCGCCGCGCCAATCCGGAGGTCGGACGCCTCGAAGCGCGCCTGAAACTTGAGGCCCGAGTGAAACATGAGCAGCATCAACCCGAGTTGCGACAGGAACCCGAATAAGCTCCCCTCCGATGAAAACCCCAGAAACAACGCGTGAAACGCGTTTGGAAACCACATGCCGAGCACGGTGGGTCCCAGCAGAAGACCCGCTGACACTTCTCCGATGACGCGCGGAATGGCCAGGCGTTCGGCGATGTAACCGAGCACATGAGCGGCCGCCAGCAGGGCGGCCACGGCGAACAGAAAGCGGACCAGATCGGCTCCCGCCAAACTGAACACGACAGACCCCTCCTCTTGCATCTCCCCGCCTCACGGGACGGTGAGATACCGTATGAGGGGCGCCAACGTGTGTCCAAGGCGGACATCCCGGGTGGACAAATCCCTACCGCGATTTGGACGCAAGATCGGGCGGGACGCACGGTGCCTGCGTCTGTACGCAAAAACGGCTCCTGTGCCATCCATCAGATGCACAGGAGCCATCATCCTCAATGGGCATTTATACGGTGAGCTCCATCACCGGATTCGATTGTCTGCTCCAGCATATCGCAGGCAGACCCGGCGCGCGACGGACAGCCGCCCAACGTTTGCATGCGGAACGAAAACCAAGATCCCGCGCGGAACGCGCCAAAGGGTCTCCTTCTTCCGTGCATGCGTCCCCGTCAGAACATCCGCTTGACGGCGGTGATGTGCTTGCCCCAGTAGGAGTTCGGCGTGACGGGCAGGTATCCGACCTTGCCCAGGCCGCCGCCTTCCTGGATCATGCGGCCGTTGCCCGCATAGATGCCGACGTGCGATCCGTTGTTGAAGATGAGGAGATCGCCGGGCTGCATCTGGGACACGGGCACCGTCCAGCCCACCGACTTCGCCTGCGTGCGGGACGCGGTGCTCATCTTGTATCCGAGCGCGTGATGATACACGTACGACGTGAAGTTCGAGCAGTCAAATCCGTACTGTCCGCGATCCTCATTGTGACCCCACACGTACGGCGTCCCCAACTTGCTTTGGGCCACCTTCAGGACCGCGTTGACCTTCGCCTGCCGGGAAGCGGACGGCTTCGCCAACGGGTGCACGGAGGCATCGTAGGTGACGCCCGGTGGCAGAGACGCGCTGTGCGTGACGGCCACGCTCGAGCCCGTCGAAGCGGACGCCACCGGTGCAGCGATGGGTGCCAGCGTTGCGAAAACCAGTGCGGCCGATGCGACAAGCCTGCGCATTCCTGTTGCGGTCATTTCGATTCCTCCCTACGCCTCCGGGGCGCGTTGACGGGTTGGAGCCAGAGACCGCTCCAGCCTTGCGGCATTCCCCTCAAAGAACGCAGGTCCCCGTGCCGGACGTCCGTCCGGATTCGGCCGAAGTAGGGCGTCCGTCCCCAGCGGACGGGCGCGTATACAAAAGCCTAACATGGGAGCGGAAAGAAGAAAATACAAAACTTGTGGTTCTGTTGGCGCGAAATGCTATATCATGAGACCCCATGAATAGGATCACCCGCGCACGGCCATACTCTCGGGGTGTGATCCTGTCAGGGAACGGAGTGTCTCCATGCCCACGACGCACGAAGTGTTGTACCAGTCCGTGATCGCCTTCATCGTGCTGTTTGTGGTCGCGCGCGTATTGGGCAAACGTCAGGTGGCGCAGTTGAGCTTTTTCGATTACATCGTCGGCATCACCATCGGCAACATCGCCGCCAGTTGGTCGCTGGACCAAGTGAAGACGCGCCACGCCGTGGTGAGCCTGTTGCTGTGGTGCGGGCTGTCCTTATTGATTGCCCTGTTGCAGAGAAAATCCTACCGGGCGCGGGTGTTCTTGGACGGTCGCCCGACCGTGGTCATTCAACGGGGGAAGATTCTGGAGCGCAACCTGAAAGCGTGCAACCTGTCCATCGAAGAGCTCATGCAGATGCTGCGGGAGAAAGATGTTTTCAAGGTCTCGGATGTGGAATACGCCATCTTGGAGATGAACGGAAAGCTCAGTGTGATGAAAAAGTCGGAGGTCCAGCCGCTGACGCCGAAAGACACCGGGACCGCCATCACCCCGGAACACGAACCGCGGTTGGTCATCATCGACGGGCACGTCATGGAACGGTCCCTGCGGGACGCGGGTTTTACCCGCGAATGGCTGTTGGAGGAGGTGCGCAAACTGGGCGCGCAAGACTTTCGTGACGTGTTTCTCGCCCAGGTGGATTCCAATGGCCGGGTCTATGCGGACCTGTACCAGGATCATCCGCCGCGCCCGGAGCCGAAGCCGAAGGCCATGGTCGCGGCCAATCTGAAAAAGATCCAGGCCGACCTGGAGATGTTCGCGATGGAGACCCGCAACGAGGAAGCGAAACAGACGTACACCCAGATGGCCCAACAGGTGAAAGCGCTGCTCGACCGGGCGGCCCCCCACCTGAAAGATTGAAGCGGCTTTCGATTTCGGTCATGCGCGCCGGGCTGTGGACATACATTTTGATGGGGATTGTCCCATCCCGGTGAAGGAGACCTGCGTATGACTGGAGTCGTGCCGGCCCTCCTGTGCGCGGTGTGCTATTCTCTCTCTTACGTCCTGTTGCACCGCGGGCAGGCGGACCTCGACAGCGATGACAACGGACTGCTGCCTATCCTGGTCGTCGGAAGCCTGATACTGGGCGTCGCCACCCTGGTGAAGATGGCGCACGAGGCGGACGCCAGCCTGCTGTCTTCCCCCCGCGCGTGGATGGGGTACGGCCTGTGCGCCCTCGGCGGCATCGTGGGCACGATGCTCGGACGGATGTCGTTGTACGGCGCCATCCGGGTGCTCGGCGCCACACGCGGCGTCGTGATTGCCACCCTCGAGACGATGGTCACGTTGGTGCTGGCCGCCCTCTTCCTGCAGGAATCGTTGGACGGCGAGCGCCTCGCGGGCGTGGCGCTGATTTTCGCCAGCATCGGGGTGCTCCTGTGGGAACGCCAACGCCACCCGCAGCGTGCGCTCCTGACGCTCGGGGTATCCCTTGGCGTCGCCGCCGCCCTGTTCAAGGGCAGCGGCCACTTCCTGCGGAAACTTGGAATGAACCAAGGACTGGATCCCACCCTGGCGGCCGCCCTGGACGTGACAGCGGCTTGCCTGAGCTACCTCGCCGTCCTCGCAGCATCCGGACGCCTCAGTTCGTACATCCGCGTGTACACGCGCACGTTCAACGTCTATCTGTGGTCCGCAGGCTGCCTGTCCGCCGCCGGCGTGCTGTTGTTCTTCGTCGCCGCAGCCACCTCGCCCCTCTCCACCGTCGCCGTGATGGTGGGCCTGGAGCCGGTGTTGGTCGCCCTGTTCTCAATCGTGCTGTTGCGCGGGCTGGATCGCCTCACCTGGTGGACCGCCCTGTACGCCGCGCTCGCGACCGCCGGTGTGATGCTGGCCAAGTGATACCAGCGCCACGCCGGCGGTGATCAAGGTGGCGCCCGCCAGGAAGGACAGGCCCACCCGCTCTCCGAGGCACCACCACCCCAACAACGCGCCCGTCAACGGTTGAAAGAAAAAATACAGTCCGCCCGTTCCGGCGTCCACCCGTTGCAAACCGTAGTTCCACAAGAAGAACGCGATGGCGGTGGAGATCACGCCGATGTACAGGATGCCCAGTACAAGGCCCGGGCGCGTGAGCGCGGCCCACGAAACGCCTCTCCCCTGCCAGATGGCCGCCGGTGTCATCACCACCCAGGCGGCGAGCATCGCGTGGGCCGTGATGACCCAAGAGGGGTATTGCGGCGGCACCCGCTTCACCAGGACGGACATCAACGCCCACGTCAGGGCCGCCAGGACCAGGACCCATCCGCCCAGCCGCGCTCCGGCGTCCAGGCCGCCGAGCCCGATGATCATCCACACGCCGGCCGTGGCGAGGACCACGGACAGACCCTTTCGCCAAGTGACGGGTTCTCCGAGCACCATCCTGCCGAAGATCACCATGAAAGCCGGAGTGGTCGACGTGATGACCGCGCCCATCTGCGCCGTGGACCAGTACGTCCCGACGAACTGGGCGGAGATGGACAGCGCATACCCCACCAAGCCGACCACCGCCATCCGCGTCCAGTCCCGCCACGGAACCCGCATGGGCAGGCGCATCGCCCATCCCGCGCCGAACAGCACGCACACCGCAATCGCGTAACGGATCCACACCAACGCGAAAGGCGGCACCGCATCCAGTACCACTTTGCTGACCACGTACAAGCCGCCCCAAATACTGGCGGCCAACGCCAGAGACAACGGGCCGGCCCAACCGCCGCCGAACCGCTGGGCCACCGTCACCTGTCCTGCCACGCCCCGCCCCCCTTCCCGCAGCCACTGCCCTGTTCACCCTGATGCTAACCGGCCACCGGAGGGCGGTCAATTCCTTCCGAGACGATCAACGTCGGGTCCGCCGTGGCGGTTTGGCGGGGTGCGGCAGGTCTGGAGAACGGCGGCTCATCCGTCTATCGGTTGATCTGAACGGACTGCGGGGCGGTCATGACCATGTTTCCGTGATCGATCACGTGGTACATCACCCAGTACTTTCCGGGCGCCGGAAACGTGTACGAAGCGGAATACACCCCGTCGCCGGTGCGCTTGGCATGCATCAGGTCGTGCTGTGCATCCGGCTTGTCCGGCCAAACCTCGAACATCACGTCGTCCAGTTGGTTGACGGGAGATCCATTCCGGGTCACGCGCACCTGCAAGAGCAGGGGGGTCCCCGCCTTCGCCTGCGCGGGGACGGTCATCTGCACCGTGGGCAGCGGTGTCTGCGCCGCCGGCTGAGGCGGGGACGGTTGGGTGGCCTGTCCGCAACCGCACACCAAGCCGCCACCGCCCAACAAGGCCAGTCCCATCAACAGGGCGGCACCTTTTCGAACCATGCCAAACCTCCTCACAGCCAATGCCAACGCGCGATGAGGCTGTGGATGTCCTGCTCCATCTTCTTCGGGTCCGGATTGTCCCCGAGGTAGGTGGCGCGGATGTTCCCGTTCTGGTCGATGAGCTCTGTGACCAGCGTGTGGGAAATGTATACGGAATTGGGCACCTGCTGCTTGTAGATCCCCCAGGCTTTCAGAATGGCGGGCAATTGCTGGGGATCCGGACGCAGGAAATACCACCCGCCGTAGTCCGGCTGATAGTGGGACGACCAGTCCTTGATGACCTGCAGGGTGTCGTGTTCCGGGTCCAGGGTCACCGAGACGATGGCGACCTGGGTCCCGAACAGCCCCTGTTGCTTGAGGTCATTCTGGACCTGCTCCAACCGGTACGCCGTCAGCGGGCAGGGCCCCGGGCAGTGCGTGTAGAAAAACGTCACCAGCCGGATCTTGCCGTCCAGGCTGCTGAACCGGACCGGTTTTCCATCCAGATTGGTCGCCGTGAAATCGGACGCCTGTCCCGTCACCGGCAGAGCGCCGCCCCCCGCCCGGACCATGTAGCCGATGGCCCCCGCGATGGCAAACACCAGAACGGCGACGAACGCGTAGAACACCATCCTGCCCGCCCGAGTCCGCACACCATCACCCCGCATTCACCAGGTTGGCCGGCCGCGCGCCGCCGTCCCGCCCGAGCTTCACCGATTCGTCCGGCGGCTGAGCCACGCGGTGCCCAAGGAGATGACCGAAAGCACCAGGGCGATGACGGAGACGATCCCGGGCCATCCCGGCGCGCGCGACTCCGCCGTACCGGAGGCCGGCGCGGCCGGTGCCGCCGTGTTCGTGCCCGCCGCCGGAGCCCCCGTCGTATTCGCCGTCCCAGCCGGTTGTGTGCCAGCAGGCGCCGCCGCGAGGATGTCCGTCACGGAGTGCGGCGTATCGGCCCCCGGTTGTCCCGTCCATTCCACGATGCTGCCGTCCTTGTAATACTGGTAGGCGTCCCAGGCGACGCTGCCCGCCTGCTTCGGGTTCTGGCCGACGAACGAAAACTCCTGGAACTGCCCTGGCGCGATGCCGGCCCCCGTCGCGGTCCACGTCACACGGGTCACGCGGCCGGAGGCGTCCTTGTCCTCGCTGACCGTCCATCCGGGGACCGGTTCGTACTGCTCGAAGGTGACGCCGTCCGGCACCTTCAGGACCACCTTCACCGTCGGGACATCCTTCTCCGTCGGCACCCGCATGGTGTACTTCTCCCAAGCCCCCGTGGTGGATGTCTTCGGAGACACCGTGACATGCGCCCATACGGCCGGCGCGCCCAGCACCAGGGTGGCCGCCAACGCGCCCGCGGCCGACCAAACTGTCATTCTCTTTGTAAACATCATACCATCCTCCTCGCCTTCTCAAAATGCAGACGGATTGCCGGTGACGAACTCGTAATCCGCATCCCAGTTCGTCAAGTCCGCCGTCAACACGTGCAGATGCGCCCGCCACCTGCCGGCCATCGTCAGATACAACCCGTGTGCCCTGTACACGCCCCGGCCAGCGGGTTCCAGCCGGATGGTGTCGGTCCCCATATTCATCTCGAGGCTCGAGAGCGCGAGCGTGACCTGTTGCACGCCGGTCACCGGCTGGCCCGCCCCGTTCCGCAGCTCCACCTCAAACACATTGTCCCCGACCTCGTTCGGTTCGATCCGCAGCGTCGCCCGGACATCGTTGGAGATGGTCTGGGTCTGCACCACCGGCCCGGGCGCCGCGGCGGCCGGCGGCAGATTGGTCAACACCGAGGTGATGACCAACACCACCGCGCCCAATGCCAGCTCGGCCGCCAGCGTGCGTTGGATGCTCCGCCGCCGTCCCGCCGGTGCGCCGTGCGCGCGCACCCAATGGAAAGCGGCCAGGCCGAACATCAACAAGAACACGCCGAGTTTCACGAGCAACGTCTGACCGTAGCGGGTGTGGATCCAGGCGTATCCCGTCGGGATGTTGTCCAGAGCGGCGTACAGGCCGGTTGCGGCGAGCACGCAAACACTGGTGATGCCCCACGGCGCGAAGCGGCGCATCGTCTCCCAGTACAGTGCCATGCGCTCGTCCCGATCCGCGACGACCGGTTCCACCCGGGACAGCAACACGACCATGCCGAGCAGACTACCGATCCACAGTGTCGCGGCGGCAAGGTGAAAGGCATCCAGCGGGATCGACACCGCCGGAACGGTCGCGCCTGCGGCGTGTCCGCTGGCGCTCTTTGCCGCTATGCAGACGGCCGTGGCCAAGAGGGTGACCCACATCGCTCCACGGCGCCGTCCCGCCGCCCAGGCGGCCCACAGCACCGCCACCATCGCGGCGGCCCATCCCCACAGGGGACCAAACCGGGTCGCCGTCAACACCGGCCACCACACGCCGGGGGCGAGCGCCTGTCCCCACCCGACGCCGGCGTCCAGCCGGGCCTGCAAGGGCAGGTTGGCCAGCACCGCCACCGTCAACACGGCCAACCCGGCCAGACGAGCCCGTTGCACACGGGGCCACAGGGCATCCCGCAACCGGGCGGGCACGACCCGCCACCAGAACAGCAGCAGCCCCCCGGCGCCGGCCAGGCCCAGGTATTCTCCCCAGCGCACGGCCACCATGTCCGCCCCGGGCAAGTACGCCTGCCCCGTCACGGAGGCGTTCGACGCGGCCTGTCCCACGGAAAACGGCAGGGTGCCCGAGACCGGGTGGCCGTCTGCGGAGACCACCCGCCACCGCGCAGTGTACAGGCCCTGCCCCAATCCCGGGCGAAGGGAGACCAAGAGATGCTTCGGATCGTTGGCATCCACATGCGCGTCACCGCGGTCCACGCGCTGCCCCTGCTCGCCGGTCACCTGGAGGGCGTCGAACACCGCCTGAACCGGTTCATCGAACCAGATCTGCACGGTGGCCGGGGCGCTCGCCAACGCCGCATTCGGGGGCGGGTCGGCGTGAACGACGTAGGCGTGCGCGGACACGGTCGTCGGCCACGCGCACACCCACAGGATCGCCGCGAGGATCCGGATCCACCCGGCGATCCTGCCGCCCAACCTTCGCATGGCGTCCCCTCCCCTCACGCAATCCGAACGATTCCAGCTTACCCAATCTTGCATTGCGGAAATCTAGCTCACCCGGGCTATTTCTGTGGCAGGATTGCGTCCGGTCCCGGCGCCGCCCAGTACCGGTTTCCGTCCCGCGTGTCCAACGGACGCGACGGGGTGATTTGCATGACGATGCGCCGTGCGGGATAGTAGAGGAGGTAAAGTCGTTTGGGCGAAGGATGGGAGTTGTATGCCACTTCGGTATTACCGGGTCACCCTGGTCCTGGGCCCCGCCGGGATCGTCCTCGCCGCCGAGCTGGTCCGTCACCAGTTCGGCCTCCCGTACGTCTCCATGTCGAAAGGCAATTGGCTGATGGCGCTGCTCACCGCCGTCGTCATCGCCCTGTTCTCGCAGGGATTGTTCCGGCGTTTCGAAGCGGCCACCCAGTCGCTCGCCCGCGAGCGCGCAGCCCGGGCGGTGATGGAGGAACGGGAGCGGTTGGCGCGCGAGCTGCACGACCAGATTGCCCAGACGTTGTTCTCCATCGGGATCCAACTGGAAGCGCTGCGGCAAGCTTCTGCGGGTACGGACGCAGACAGGCCTGAGATCGAGGAGGCATGGCGCGAGATCCGGGTCGCGCTGCGGGAGGTGGATGACAACGTCCGCCAGGTGATCTTTCATCTGCGGCGGCCCTTGGACGACGGCCCGGACCTGCACAGCCGCCTGCGGGCCCTGCTCACCCAGGCGTTCTGGTCCCAAGACATCCGTTGGGAGGTCCGGATGGACCCTTCTGTTCGTCTGACGCCCGCCGAAGAGGTGCAGTTGTTCGGCATTGCCCAAGAGGCGATTGCCAATGTGAAGAAACACGCCGGGGCCACACGCGTGCGGGTCGCCCTGGAATCCAATCCGGCCGGTGGTTGGGCGTTCCGCGTGGAAGATGATGGACGAGGCTTTCAGCCCGGTGCCGGCGTCGGCCACTACGGCATTCAGATCATGGCCAGCCGGGCGAACGAGATCGGCGCGTGCCTGGAGATGGAACCCGCCGCGCCGGGAACCACCGTCCGCGTCGTCAAACCGGGGTGACGCGGCGGTGAGCCTGGTGGGCCGTCCCGTGGCCCGGGGCCGCCCTCACGACGACCGGCTATCGTTTCGGACGTGTGTCCGCCTATTCCCCCGAAGGCACCCGGTACGCCGCCAACTGCACGCGGTTGTGCAGGTGCAGCTTCGCAAGGATGTTCTTGATGTGGTTCTTGACGGTGTTCTCGGAGATGAAGAGGGCGTCAGCAATCTCCCGGTTGGTGGCGCCCGTACGCACCAGCCGGAGGACTTCCTGTTCCCGGGCCGTCAGCTTGTCCGCGCGGGCCGAATCCAGACGGCCGCCGAAGGGGCCCGTGCGCCCCGGGGTCCTTTCCTCTCCCCCTCCGGCGGCCCCATGGCCGTCCGAAGCCGCGGGCCGAAAGGAGGACCAAAGGCGCAGCGCCATCTCCCGCGGAAGCGGACCGTCCCCATCCATGACGCGCAACAGGTAGGCAATCCAGTCCTCCGGATGCATCCGTTTCACCAGGTACCCCTGCGCGCCGGCGCGAACCGCCTCGAACAGATCCGCCGGATCGTCGGATACGCTCAACACCACCACTGTGATGTCGGGCAGATCCCGTTTGATGCAGCGGGTCGCCTCCCATCCGTCCATGCCGGGCATGCGCAGGTCCATCAGCACCAAGTCGGGATGATGCAGCCGGGTCAGGCGGACGGCATCCATTCCGTTCGCCGCCTCCGCAACGACATGAAACCGGTCCTCCCGGGCCAACCAGGTGCACACGGCACGGCGCGCGCGATCATTGTCGTCTGCCACCAGGACTTTGTACCTGTCCATCGTACTCACCGCCCTCCAGCCGGACGTTCTCCTGCTATCTTAACGCAGCGCACCGGCAGGGTTCATCCTCCGCCAGGCCGGGTGAGAGGATGCGGGCTCTTTCTGCGGCGCGGTTCGCCGGTGGGGCCCGCGCTTGCAGCTCCCGCTTGTCTCTCCACTTTGGTATGATAGTGCCGGAAAGCGAATGAGGAGGATGACCGTGGACAAGGTACTGATCTTCGGACATCGGAACCCGGATACGGATTCCATCTGCTCCGCATTGGTCTATGCCGATCTGAAGACGAAACTCGGCGCCTCGGTGGAGCCCGTGCGCCTCGGCGAGCTGAACGCAGAGACCCGCTTTGTGCTGGATCACTTCGGGGTGCAACCGCCGCGGCTGGTGGACGGGGTCTCCGCAGAGGCCAAACAGGTGATCCTGGTGGATCACAACGAGCGCCAACAGAGCGCCCCCGACATCGAGCAGGTCCAGGTGGCCGAGGTGATTGACCACCACCGCATCGCCAACTTCGAGACCAGCCAACCGCTGTATTACCGGGCCGAGCCCGTCGGCTGCACCGCGACCATCCTGAACAAGCTGTACAAGGAGCACGGCGTCTCGGTCAGCAAGGAGATGGCGGGCCTGATGGTGTCGTCCATCATCTCCGACACCCTCTTGCTCAAGTCGCCCACCTGCACGGAGCAGGACGTCGCGGCCGCCCGCGAGTTGGCCGCCATCGCCGGGATCGATCTCGATTCGTACGGCTTGGCCATGCTCAAAGCGGGCGCGAACGTGCGCGACAAGTCCGTCGAGGAGCTGTTGACCCTCGATGCCAAGGAATTTCAGATGGGCGCCTACAAGGTCGAGATCGCACAGGTCAACACCGTCGATCCGAACGATGTCCTCGAGCGGCAGGCGGACGTGGAGGCGGCCATCCAACGCACCATCGACGCCAAGGGGCTGGATCTCTTCGTGTTCGTCATCACGGACATCCTGAACAACGACTCCGTGGCCATCGCGCTCGGCCGTGCAGCCAAGGCCGTCGAGATCGCCTACGGCGTCACCCTCGACCGCAACCGGGCCGTCCTGAAGGGCGTGGTCTCGCGCAAGAAGCAGGTCGTTCCGGTGCTGACGGACACGCTGGCCAACTACACGGCGTGATTCCCATTCCGCGGAAACCCGCAGAGATGTTCATCAAGAAACCCCGCAGCCCCGTACCCGCTGCGGGGTTTCTTGTCTGGTCCACGCGCATCGCAGCTTCGTCTGTTGACAAGGATACGGTACAGGGGTATGGTGTTTTCGAGCGATGAAAAAGGTGGGGATGGCGATGTGCGCCGATCACAAGGGGCATCCTTATACCGCGCACAAGGACGACCTGCTGCGCCGGCTGCGGCGCATTGAAGGGCAAGTGCGCGGCGTCCAGCGGATGATCGAGGACGACCGCTACTGTGTCGACATCTTGGTGCAGATTTCGGCCATCAAGAGCGCCCTGCACCAGGTGGGCCTGTCTGTGCTCGATGCCCACACCCGTGGTTGCGTGGCCGACGCGTTGGCGAACCGGCAGCAGGGCGAGGAGAAGATCGACGAATTGATGGATGTCATCCGCCAATTCACCCGGTCCTGAACGGCTGCGGGAGGTGAACCCATGGGTCAAGTGAAAGAGGTCACGCTGGCCATCGAGGGGATGACATGCGCTGCCTGCGCCGCCCGCATTGAGAAGGTCGTCGGCCGGCTGGACGCCGTTCGGTCGGTCCACGTCAACCTCGCTTCCGAGCGGGCGCACGTGACGTACGTCTCCGGCGGGATGGACGAGCAGGACCTCATCCGAGCCATTGAAAAGGCGGGATACGGCGCCACGCTGGCCACCGCGGCGGCGGACGAGGCGGAAACACAGCGCAAGCTTCAGGCGTACCGCACGGACCTGGCCAAGTTCTGGTTCTCCGCCCTTTTGACGCTGCCCCTCGTCGTGCAGATGGGGATGATGTTGTTTGGCGGACGCCCCTTTCTGCCGAACGGGATCGCGTGGCTGCTCGCCACCCCCGTGCAGTTTTACGCCGGCTGGCGCTTTTACAAAGGTGCGTACCACGCCCTCCGCGGCGGGGCCGCGAACATGGATGTGTTGGTGGCGCTCGGCACCAGCGTGGCCTATGTGTTCAGCGCCATTCGGACGGTCATGGGACGTCCCGACGTGTACTTTGACAGCTCGGCCACGGTGGTGACGCTCGTCTTTCTGGGCAAATTGCTCGAGACCCGCGCCAAGGCCAAGGCGAGCGCAGCCATCGCGTCCTTGGCCCAGCTCGGCGCCAAGTTCGCCCACGTGCTGCGGGAGGGCGTGGAGACCGACGTGCCCGTGGAGGCCCTGCGGGTCGGCGATCTCGTCCGGGTGCGTCCGGGTGAAAAGGTGCCGGCGGACGGCGTGATCGAAGAAGGCGTGACGTCGGTGGACGAGTCGTTTCTCTCAGGAGAATCGATGCCGGTCGCCAAACGGCCGGGCGATCCGGTCGTCGGCGCGTCCATCAACCAGACGAGCGCCTTTCTCATGCGGGTGACCAAGGTGGGCCGGGACACCGCCCTGGCGCAGGTCATCCGGCTGGTGGAGCAGGCGCAGGGGTCGAAGGCACCCGTGCAACGGCTTGCCGATACCCTTTCCGGCATCTTTGTCCCCGCCGTCCTCGGGGTGGCGGTGCTCACGCTGTTGGTGTGGGGCGGATTCGGCGCCTGGGCCCACGGCCTGCTCGCCGCTGTCGCGGTGCTGGTGGTGGCCTGTCCGTGCTCGCTGGGACTCGCCACACCGACCGCCATCATGGTCGGCACCGCCCTGGGGGCGGAGTCAGGCATCCTCATCAAGGGCGGCGAAAGCCTGGAACGGGCTCACCACGTCGACACGGTGGTATTCGACAAGACGGGGACGCTCACCCTCGGCAAGCCGATGGTCACCGACGTGTGGACGGTTGCGGGCGTGGCACGCGAACAGCTGCTCGCGGCTGCGGCGGCCCTGGAGGCGCAGAGCGAGCACCCGCTCGGCCTGGCGGTGGTTACGTACGCCAAGAAGCAAGGTGTGGACATCCCCGCCGCCTCCGGTGTGGAAGCGGTGCCCGGCCGGGGCGTCCAGGGCATGGTGAACGGTGCTGCGGTGCGGGTCGGGAATCGCACGTGGTTCCTGGAACAAGGCCTCACCGTCCCCGATCCCGTGTTGCCAGCGTTTGAGCAGGCCGGCAAGACGGCGGTGCTGGTGGCCCGGGAGGACGAGGTGTTGGGGGCGATCGCGATCGCCGACACCGTCAAACCAGACGCCGCCGGCACAGTGAAACAGTTGAGAGACATGGGCATTGAGGTGTGGATGATCACGGGAGACCAGGCGCGCACGGCGGAGGCGGTGGCCCGGCAGGTGGGGATCGACAACGTGATGGCGGGCGTCCTGCCGTCCGACAAAGCGGCCAAGGTGGAGGAGCTTCGCAGGCACGGGCGGGTGGTCGCCATGGTCGGGGACGGCATCAACGACGCACCCGCGCTGGCGGCGGCGGACATCGGGATCGCCATGGGCACGGGGACCGATGTGGCGCTGGAAGCGGCGGACATCGCCCTGATGCACGGGCGTACGCACGGCGTCGTGGAGGCCCTGCACCTGTCCAGAGCGACCCTGCGCAAGATCCGCCAGAACCTGTTCTGGGCGTTTTTCTACAACGTGCTCGGCATCCCCCTGGCTGCCTTGGGCCTGTTCAGCCCGGTCATCGCGGGCGCCGCCATGGCCCTCAGTTCCGTCAGCGTGGTGTCCAACAGCTTGTTGCTGCGCCGCCTGAAACTGGGACGAGAGGTGCTCGCGGTGTAACAGGGAGCAAATCTTCGCCACCGACGGTGCCTGACTTCAACCGAGAAGGAGGATGACTTTCATGGCGACCGAAACCATCATCGTCAAAGGCATGACCTGCAGCGGATGCGTGAACGCGGTCACAAGGGCCCTGAAGTCGGTGGACGGCGTTCAGGATGCCCATGTGGACCTCGAGGGTCAACAGGCGACCGTCACCTTCGACGAGTCAAAGACCAGCGTGGCCAAACTGAAAGCGGCCATTGAAGACGCCGGATACGACACCGAGTGAGCGGCAGGAGAAACCGGAACCCGCAAGGCCTCAGGCCTTGCGGGTTCTCTGTTTGCGGACAAACACACATTTCCCTGTCCATGGAACACTTGACCAAACCGCTGGATGAACCTGGTCATATGCTGGACGGGACTCAACCGAAAGGGGGACACTTCATGGCCGGCCATGTGTTCCAGCGCGTAGGTGTGGTTGGACAGGGATTTGTTGGACTTCCGTTGGCAGTGGCGTTTGCGAGCAGCGGGGTTCAGGTGGTGGGTATCGATATCGATGCGCGCAAGATTCAGGCGCTCAATGCCGGCAGAAGCCCCATTGCCGATGTGCCGGACCCATCCCTGCAGACCCTTCTCCAGGCCGGTCAGATCCGCTTCACGACGGACATCGGCGAGATCGCGGGAACCGACGCGGTGCTCATCTGTGTGCCGACCCCGCTCAATGAGCGCGATGCGCCGGATTTGACCGCCATCCTGGAGGCCGCCAAGTCGATCTCCAGACACCTGGCGAAAGGCCAGTTGATTGTCCTGGAGAGTTCCACATTTCCCGGCACCACCGAAGAAGTCTTGATCCCGATTCTCGAGACGTACGGCATGCGGGCCGGTGAAGACTTCTATGTCGCCTATTCCCCGGAACGCATCAATCCCGGTGAGAAGTTCAATCTCAAGCGCATTCCCAAGGTGGTCGGCGGCGTGACGCCGGCGTCGCTCGAACGGGCGCTGGACCTCTACCGCCTCGTCTTCGACCAGGTGGTTCCGACGTCGTCCGCGCGGGTGGCGGAGTTCACCAAACTGCTGGAGAACACGCAGCGCTTCATCAACATCTCGATGATGAACCAACTCGCGGTGCTGTGCCATCAAACCGGCCTCGACCTGTGGGAGGCCATTGCCGCAGCCGCGACGAAGCCGTACGGGTTTGTCCCCTACTATCCGGGGCCGGGTGTCGGCGGGCACTGCATTCCCGTGGACCCGATGTACCTGAAGTGGTATGCGGACCGGGCCCGGTGCACGCTCGACCTCGTCGATGCGGCAAACCACATCAACCACTTCATGCCCACGTTTGTGGCGGAGCGGATTGTGAGCCTGAGCGGCGTCGAGCAACCGCGGGTGTTGATTGTGGGGGTCACATACAAGCGCGACGTGAATGACACCCGCGAATCGGCTTCGCTGCGGGTGTTGGAAGCGCTCGCCCAGCGATCGGCGGTGACCGCCTACCACGACCCGCTCGTGCCCGAGATTCGCATCGGCGGCCAGCAACAACAGTCCACGCCCCTCACCGAGCGGACGGTTTCCAGCTTCGACGTGGTGGCGATTCTCACCGACCACTCTCAGGTCGATTACGAACTCATCCAAAGGCATGCCCGGAACGTGTTGGACTGCCGGGGGATTTACAAAGCCAAGCACCCGAACGTTCACACCCTGTGAGAGGAGCTGCGCAAGATGAAGCTGCTGGTGACTGGAGGGGCTGGCTTTATCGGTTCACACGTGGCCGAACACCTGCTTCGCTCAGGACACACCGTCACCGTCCTGGACAATCTGTCCACCGGGAGCCGGCGGAATGTCGAGGACCTCCAGGCGTACGACCGCTTTTCGTTTGTGGGCGGCACGGTCCTCGACGCGAAACAGGTGAATTCGCTGGTGAAGGAACACGATGCGGTGTTCCATCTGGCGGCCGTGGTCGGCACCAAGAATTGCATTGAAAACCCCATCGACCTGATACACAGCAACATCATGGGAACTGATCACGTCGTCACGGCCTGTTTCGAACACGGAAAAAAACTGGTTCTCGCCTCGACATCGGAGGTCTACGGACGGTCGGAGCAAGTCCCGTTTCGCGAGGACAGCCCGAGGGTGTTCGGCCCCATCCACTCAGACCGCTGGTGTTACGCCACCACCAAGACGCTGGACGAATACTTGAGCCTGGCCTACGCCAAGCGAGGCCTTGCGGTCACCATCCTGCGTTACTTCAACATTTACGGCCCGCGCGCCAATCAGAGCCGGTATGCCAATGTCATCCCGTCCTTCATCCGGCGCGCGTTGAACCATGAGCCGCTGCCCATCCACGGGACGGGAGAGCAAACGAGGAGCTTCACCTATGTGAGCGACTGCGTCGCCGCTACGGTTGCGGCGCTCGCGCCGTCGGCCGACGGGGCCGTGATCAACGTCGGCGCGGAAGAGGAAATCAGCATCAAGGCGTTGGCCAGGACCATCATTCGGCTGTCGGAATCCCAGTCCACCCTGGTTCACGTGTCCTACGAACACGTCTTTGGGCGCGGACACGAGGACGTTTCCCGGCGCGTCCCGGATGCCTCACGCGCGCGCCAGTTGCTCCACTTCAACCCGACGGTGACCCTGGAGGACGGCCTGCGGAAGACCATTGAGTGGTATCGAACGGCCGAGGGATATGGACACGATATCGATTGAAAAAGCCGAAATAATTGGAGGAATCAGGTGATGGAGTCCATTCACAGGGATACAAGCAAACGGCTGGCCATCGTGGTGCCTGTCTCGAACGAGGCAAGAACCATCCGTTCGGTCCTGGCTGAACTGCTGAAACTCCAGCCGGACGATCTCATCGTCGTGGAGAACGGCTCCACGGACGGCAGCGGGCAAATCGCCAAGTCGATGGGCGCCAGGGTCCTTTCCTACGAGACGCCGCTGGGCAACGACGTGCCCAGGGCGGTGGGTGCGCTGGCTACGGATGCGGACATCTACCTGTTTACGGATTCGGACCTTGTGATTCCTGCGGAGCAACTGCTGCCGCTCATCGAGGACATCGAGTCCGGCGCCGACATGGCCATGAATGCCATCGACTGGTGCGCGCGGTATCCAAAACCCGACGCCCCGTCCATCGCCCGCTACTATCTCAACCTCTGCTTGGGCCGGCGCGATCTCGGTTTGGAAAACGTGCTGACCATCCCGCATGCCTTCAGTCGGAAGGCGTTGGACCGCATCGGCAAGGAGGTGTTGGCCAACCCGTTGCTCGCGACGGCGCTCGTCATCTACGAAGGCCTGGCCGTCACGGTGCCGACGCAGTATAACGTCCTCGACAAAAACCGCGCCCGCAAGGCGCACATGACGCTGCCGGGCGACAAGCTGCCCTACGCATACCAGCGCATGCACGGTGACGCCACGGAGGCGTTCGCGCACCTGTTCACCCGGAAAGGGCCGAGGTTCGGATTCGGCCCCGGGTTGCAGGACCGGTCCGCCTATGACAACCGTCACCTTTACACGGCATCGTGGGTGCCCAGTGCGAAGCCCGTGACGGAGCCGGACGTCACGCTGGTCCTGTCCATCTCCCACGGCACGGTGCCGCTGCGCCGCTTTCTGGAGCAGATGAAAGACCGGTACCGCTTGATCCCGGTCGTACACAGCGCCGAGGCCAAGGTCACCCAATTGCTCGAGCGCCTCGACATCCCTTACATTCATATCCCGCACTTCGTCGGGCACAATGTGGCGTTTGCCATCGGTGCCGAACAGGTGCAGACGCCCATCGCGGTGTTTCACGACACGCTGCAGCCGCTGGACCACTACGAGATCCACCCCTTTGCGGCGCCGATTCGCGCCGGAAAGGCGCACGTCGTGGTCAATGATCAGTCCATGTATGTGGGCAGGCTCGAAGGCATGTCCCCCGTGCTCATCGGCAATTACTACCTGAACATCGTCGCCAATGAGCCCGAATTGACGACTTCCGCCATCAACCTCCCGCCGTACGGCATCCACGTCCCGTCCTTCCGGGACATCGGCTGGGCCGCGCTGATGAACCCCTCGCTGGCGCAGATAGTGGCGCTGGAGAGGGGCCTGACGGTGATTCCCGGTCTGCACCTGGATATCGCGCATCGCACGAACGTGCACTGGAGGCCGGTCCTGATGGACGAAAACACGCTCATCGGGGACCAATTGGAGAGTCTGTACTATTGGGTGACCAAGTACGGCTACCGAGGAGGTTTCAACGACGGCAACCGGCAGCGCCACGTGATTCCGGCAGGACACCCGGCATACCTCGTCACACCGCCGGTCGGGCAACCCCATGTCGACCTACACGAAGTCCTCAGCCACTGACGGCTCTCCACCGCCCCTCAACCCCGGCCGTGCCGTGATGCGCACGCTCAGGTCCCGCCCCCGTACGGGTATGCGGGCAAACCCTGCTCATGCGCCAAAACCCGCAAGGCGAAACGCCTTGCGGGTTCTCTGGTCCGGGAAGCAAGCCTGTAAGCCGAGTTCTGTACTCCCGTGCTGCAGGCGGCATCATACCGGCCATGCGGGTTGGCAGCGGATGCCTCGCACGAACGGAGTGACAACCATCTATCTAGGCCGACTGTTGCCAGCCGGCTCGAGCGACCTACCCGAGCGCGTGGCGGGCCACCACATGTGCGCTCCTATCCGGTCTTGCTCCGGGTGGGGTTTACCTAGCCAACCTGTCTCCAGGTTGCTGGTGCGCTCTTACCGCACCGTTGCACCCTTGCCTGTGAGGCCGAAGCCTCCATCGGCGGTCTGCATTTCTGTGGCACTTTCCCTAGGATTGCTCCCGCCGGACGTTATCCGGCACCCTGCCCTGTGGAGCTCGGACTTTCCTCTCGTGCGGCCTTTCGGCACTGCACCAGCGGTTGTCCGGCTTACTCCCCGTTGAAGCACAGGATATTATACGCCCGTACCGTCATGGCGTCAACATCCGATCCGGCGTCCACGTCAGATCCACTGAAACGGGTCCTCCGGCACGTCTGCGATCTCGATGGTCACGCCATCCGGCAGCTCGCGTGCAAGCCTCTCCCGGATCTTGTCCAACACCGGCCGCTCCAATGCGGCGTGTGTCGCATCCACGATGGCCAGCCCGTCCTGCCAGGCTTCCGCGACCGTGTGATGATCACAGTCGGAGGTCACCAACACCTGCGCTCCCTTCGCGATCGCGCTGGCCGCAAAACGGCCCCCCGAACCTCCTAGAACCGCCACGCGCTCGACCGTAAGCTTGGGGTCTCCCGAAAACCGGATGTGCGCCAGCCCGAGCCGTTCCCGAACGTGATCGGCGAAATCCCCCAGCGGCATGGGCCGGAACAGTCGCCCCACCCGGCCAATCCCTGAAACCTTCCCCATCAATTGCAACGGGTAGATGTCGTACGCCACCTCTTCGTAAGGATGCGCTTCCAGCATCGCCCGGACGACCGGTTCGAGCTTCGACTCAGGCACCACCGTCTCCAGGCGTACCTCAGCCGCCCGTTCCAGGCGGCCCACCTCGCCGAGAAAGGGTTGAGCGCCCTCCAGGGGCAGGAACGTTCCCGTCCCTTCCGTGTTAAACGTGCAGTGGCTGTACGCACCGATGTGCCCCGCGCCGGCCGCGCAGACCGCCTGCAACACCGCCTCGTGGTGAGAAACCGGCACGAAGACCACCAGCTTGCGCAACCCCTCCGTCCGCGTCCGCTCCAGCACTTCACACTCCGACAAGCCGAGGCGCTCCGCCAGCACGTCGTTGACGCCGCCCTCCGCGATATCCAGGTTGGTATGGGCGTTGAAGACCGCGAGATCGTGCGCCAGAGCGGCCGCGATGGTCCGGCCTCTGGCCGTCCCGGTATCGATGCGTTGGACCGGCCGGAAGAGCATCGCGTGGTGGGTGATCAACAGGTCTGCGCCCGCGGCCACCGCCGCGTCAATCACCGCCGGATACGGGTCGAGCGCCAACCACACCGATTGCACCGGCTTGTCCAATCGGCCGAGCTGCAGCCCCACCACATCCCGTTCCATGGCGAGCTCAGGTGGCGCAATCCGGTTCATGATGTCGATCACGTCGCGCACCGTACACACTGGGCGCATCCTCGTCATCCCCCTCCTCTGCCAACCAACGGTCCATGGCGCGAATCTGTTCCTCCACGGCGGCGCTCCGGGCCTTCGCCTCGTCGGAGGTGCCGTTCGCCACCCGCTCCCGGACGCGCATCAACCGGCCACGGTCCTCCTGCACACAGCGCACGGTGGCGGGTGAGCGCCTGCGGAGGAGATACGGCCCGTACTCGTGGCACAACCAGTCCTCCTCCGGCCCCCACCCAAGATATCCGGCGTCCGGACACACCGCGCGATCGAAGGCAATCACCTGGTAAAACCGCCCGTCCTCCTCCAGGAGCACCTCATCCCAGATGCCGAAGCCCAGCCGGCGCATGAACCGGCGGACCTCGCCGCTGGCGTTCATCGGTTGGATGACCACCCGCTGCATCGCCGCGAGGACATCCGGTGCCCGGTGCAGAATCCCCACCACCGTCCATCCACCGAGGCCGGAGATCACCGCCACGTCGGCCTCCCCGGGCTCGACGGGCGCCAGCCCGTCCCCTTGCCGTACGGAGATGGCGTGATTCAGTCCAAACCGGGCCACATTCTCCTTCGCCGCGCGGACGGGACCTGACGCGACATCGCATGCGATGGCACAGGGCACCTGGCCCGATCTCACGAGGGAGATGGGCAACAGCGCGTGATCGGTGCCCACGTCCACGGGGCGGGAACCCGCCGGGACGAACCGGGCCACGTGGGACAGTCTGGCCGACAGCCCCTTCGGCGACACTGGCATTCCCTGCAACCTCCTGTTCCCCCCCCCCCGGCGGATCACTGCAGGCGGAGCCCGGCCTGACCCGATACGGCATACTTCACGCGGGCCGCCACCTCCCGCACCGCATACCGGAATTCACTCGGTCCGGAACGGGCGGCGCACCCGCACGCCTCCATGCCCAGCCGATGGGCGACCGCCATCGCGCGCGGCAGATGATAATCACTCGTCACAATCACCGCGGTCCGCAAGCCGCGGGCCTCCATCACCCGTCGGCTGTTGGCCAAATTTTCCCATGTATCCGCCGAATGCCTGTCTTCTAGGATAACATCGGGCGGCACCCCGTTCAAAATCAGAAAGCGTTTCATGGATCGGGACTCACTGACCGATTCGTCCGGCCCTCTCCCGCCGCTGACGATGAGAAAGCGGACGTACCCCCTGCGGTACAGATGGAGCCCCACCTTGAGGCGGGCGGTGAGCGCGGTTCCCGGGCGGTATCCGTCCGTATACGCCCCGAGGATGATGGCCGCGTCCGAAGGTCTCGGCCGGTAGGCACGGCCCACCTGTCGGGCGCGGTGGGCCAATCCGAAGATGACGAGCGCACCGAGTGCCAGCACAGCCACGGCGCCGGCGGCCGCGCGCAACCCCATCACGACACCCCCTCCGCCCTCCATCGCCATGACGGCCCGGTGTTCGCTCTATTGTACGGGCATGCTCAGAACGGTAGAACCGCCTGACCGGGATCAGCCCAGGGTCCCGCGCAGCCACCGGCGCATGCAGTCCGACGGCACGGCATCGGCGGGGCCCGTCTCCAGGCGTGCGGCCGCGGGCCGGTCGGTTCGCCACAGGACACCGAGCGGGAACGGGTGTGTCTCCAGAAGCTGAATCAACTCGGCGCTGGAACGGGCGGGCGTCTCCTGATAGAACACCGAGCGCCGGTAGAAGGCGTAATCGTGCGTCTTGTTGAAGACCACACACGGGCTGAACACGTTGACCAAGGCGAAACCCGGATGGGAGACGGCCTGTTTGAGAAGTTCCACCAGGTGCCGGATGTCGCCCGAGAACCCCTGCCCGATGAAGGTGGCGCCCGCCGACCAGGCGAGCCGGAGCGGATGGACGGGCTCGTCCGCGTTGCCGTGCGGACTGGTGGATGACCGGTAGCCGGTGGGGCTCGTGGGGGACGTCTGCCCCTTGGTGTTGCCGTACACCCCGTTGTCCATGACGACGTAGGTGAGCGGCAGGTTCCGCCGCACCGCGTGCACGAGATGACCGACGCCGATGCCGTAGCCGTCCCCGTCTCCCCCGGCCGCGATGACCGCGATGTCCGGCCGGGCCGCCGCGATGCCCTGAGCGACCGGAAGCACCCGGCCGTGGGTGGTGTGGACGCCGTATCCGCCGAAATAGTGGCTGATCTTTCCGCTGCAACCGATGCCCGACACCAACACCACGTCTTCGGGAGCAATCCCCAGTTCCAACAATGCCCGCTGAATGACCTTCAACACCGCGTAATCTCCGCAGCCCGGACACCAGGTGGGCCGGTTGCCGTTCTCATACGCCTTCAGATCCAGCGTCATCCTCGAACCCTCCCGTGCAGGGTCTCACCCGCCGCCTCCAAGGCGGCCAAGAACGCCTCGACCGTGTAATGCTCGCCGTCGTAGCGCCGAACCGTCCGGCATCCGCCATCGGGTACCGTGGTGGCCAACAGGTGCGCCAACTGCCCCGTGGCGTTGTATTCGCACACCACGACCTCTCGCGCGCCGGCCACGGCAGCCAGCAGCCCGTCCGCAGGCACCGGCCACAGTTGACGCAACAGGACACCGCGGTACAGGTCGGGGTGCGCCGCCACCGCCGCATGAATCAATTCCCCCATCGCCCCGGTCCCCACCAGACACACAGGCGCTTCCGGTGAGCCGACCGGGGTGAGCGGGCGGTCGTACCGAACGCAATGCACCTTTTCCAGCCGGCGGCGGTGCAGCGTCGGCCGAACGGACTGAAAATCGGGCTCCATCCAGCCGCGCTCGTCGTGCTCATCGCCGCTGGCGACATACCCCCCGCCTCGCACCCCCGGCACCGTCCGCCATGGCAGTCCGCCGTCCTCCGCGGCAAAACGCCTGTACCCGTGGACGGACGCAGGAGGGAGCACCGTGCGCCCGCGCAACGCCGGCACGCGCATCAGCGCGTCGTTCACCGTCTCCCACGGAACGCTGATGCGCCGCAGCGCCAGATCGAGATCGAGCGCGACCAACACCGGACACTGATGGAGGTCGGCCAAATTCAGGGCCTCCTGGATCACGGCGAGACAGTCGACCACGCCCGTGGGGGCCAGCACGATCCGCGGGAACTCCCAGTGGCCGGCGTAAAGCAGGTGGCGCAGATCGCTTTGCTCCGTCTTCGTCGGCATGCCGGTCGACGGACCGCCGCGCTGGTTGTCGACCACTACCAGCGGGACTTCGATGGTCGCGGCGTACCCCAACCCTTCCGTCATCAGATCTATCCCCGGGCCGCTCGTCGCGACAAATGTCCGCATGCCCGCGTAACTCGCTCCGATGGCCATGTGGATGGCCGCAATCTCGTCCTCCACCTGGTACGCCCTGCCACCGACCTCCGGCAACCAGGCCGCCATGTACTCCAAAATCTCGGAGGCGGGGGTGATGGGATATCCGCAGTAGATGCGGACGCCCCCGTGAATGGCCCCGAGACACAGCGCATCATTGCCCGACAGGATCGCCGTGTCCGGCGCGTCGGACGCCTGCACCGGTCCCGAACTTGTGGAACCTGCGGCTTTCGCATATCCCCGATGCAGCGGTTCAAGATTCACGCGCTGATGAAAGTGCGCCATGGCGGCCGCCTGCACGTCCTCCGGCGAGAGCCCTAGCTTGCAGGCCACGACGCCGAGCGCCCACAGGTTGAAACCGACGGGATCCAGGACATCCCGATTGGCATTCGGGACCCCGTCGACCGTCGCCGCGCCGTACAAACCGGTGACGTGCCGCACCCGGTCGCGGTACCGCTCCGCCGCTTGGCGATCCCACACCACCGCCACATCGACCGCATGCAGACGGGCTGGGGCCTCGCCGCCCGTGTCCTCGTCCACGTACGCCTCGAAACTCGTCAGTCCGCCGCGAATGATGGTGGAAAAGTCGCGCCACGTCCGGAACCTGCGGCCGTTGGCCCGTAGGACCTCGGACAGGATGGCGCCGGCCGTCTCGACGCCCTGCCCCGTATAGCCACAGATGGCGATCACCATGTGTCGTCCCTCCTCGCCTCCCTTTGCACGTCGTCAGCACCCCAGATGGCGGGCGATGATGAGCCGCTGCACTTCCGATGTTCCCTCGCCGATCTCAATCAACTTCGCGTCACGCAGGTTCCGCTCCACCGGATAGTCGCACAGGTAGCCGTTTCCGCCGAGAATTTGAATTGCCTGCAGGCAGATCTGCGTGCACATCTCGGAGGCGAACAGTTTGGCGAACGACGCCTCCAGGGTGAACGGGCGGCCTTGGTCGTGCAACCACGCCGCTTTCATCACCGCGTTGCGGGCGAGGTCGATGTGCAGCGCCATGTCGGCCAGTTTGTGCTGAATCGCCTGGAATTTAGAAATGGTCTGACCAAACTGGGTACGCTGTTTGGCATAGGCCAACGCCGTCTCAAACGCGCTGCGCGCGATGCCGACGGCCAGTGCGGCGATGGCGACCCGTCCGCCGTCGAGGGTGGACAAGAACTGCTTGAATCCGGCATGGAGAGGGCCAAGGAGGTTGTCCCGCGGGATCCGCACGTCGTCCAGGATCAGCTCGACCGTGTTGGACGCCCGCATCCCCATCTTTTCGTACGCCTTTCCGACGCGGAATCCCGGCGCATCCGTGGGGACGATGAACGCGCTGATGCCGCGGCGCTCCGGATCGGTGACCGCCGTCAACACCACCGTCTGCGCGTATCCCCCGTTGGTGATGAAACACTTGCTGCCGCGAATCACCCATTCGTCTCCCTCGAGGCGCGCGGTCGTCCGCGTCCCGCCGGCGTCCGACCCCGCCTGCGGCTCCGTCAACGCGAAGGAGCCGAGTTTCTTCCCGGAGGCCAGCGGCACCAGGTACTGCTGCTTCTGCGCCTCCGTCCCGTACAGATAGATGGGCATGCAGGCCAGCGACACGTGTGCCTCGTAGCTCAAGCCCGTCCCGCCGCACGCCCGTCCGATCTCCTCCACCGCGAGACAGTAGCTCACCATGTCTGCGCCAGCACCGCCGTACCGCTCCGGGATCGGCAGCCCCAACAGGCCCAACCGGCCCATCTTGTCAAACACCTCTTTGGGGAATTGCGACGTTCGATCCCACTCCGCCGCATGCGGCAGGATTTCCGCTTCGGCAAACTCCCGCACCGTGTCCCGGATCATCCTCTGCTCCAGCGTCCAATCAAAATCCATCCGTGCACTCCCCCCGTCTCCCTCTCATTATACTGGGAAAGCGCTTGCACAAGGCACACAAAAAACGCCGCATTCCCGGTTGAACGCGGCGGCCCGTGCGTGCGGGATGCTGCCGGCCGGCTGCCCGGCCATCTCCCCCGTCGGTGCAGATAGCGAATTCCTCATTCGAGGAAATCCTTCAAACGTTTGCTGCGGCTCGGATGGCGCAACTTCCGCAACGCCTTGGCTTCAATCTGGCGGATGCGTTCGCGCGTCACCCCGAACACCTTCCCCACCTCTTCCAGCGTGCGGGTGCGCCCGTCGTCCAAACCAAACCGCAGGCGGAGCACATTCTCCTCCCGCTCGGTGAGGGTGTCGAGGACATCCTCCAGCTGTTCCTTCAACAACTCGTACGCCGCCGCATCGGCCGGTGCCAACGCGTCGTCGTCCGGGATGAAATCCCCCAGGTGCGAATCGTCCTCCTCGCCGATGGGGGTCTCCAGGGACACCGGCTCCTGCGCGATCTTCTGGATTTCGCGCACCTTCTCGGGACTCATGTCCATCTCCGCCGCAATCTCCTCCGCGGTCGGCTCCCGCCCTAGCTCCTGCAGCAGTTGGCGCGAGACGCGAATCAACTTGTTGATGGTCTCGACCATGTGCACGGGAATGCGGATGGTCCGCGCCTGATCGGCGATGGCGCGCGTGATGGCCTGCCGAATCCACCAAGTGGCGTACGTGCTGAACTTGTATCCCTTGCGGTAATCGAACTTCTCGACCGCCTTGATGAGACCCAAATTTCCCTCCTGGATAAGATCGAGAAACAGCATGCCGCGGCCGACATACCGCTTGGCGATACTGACCACCAGGCGCAGGTTCGCTTCCGCCAAGCGCCGCTTGGCTTCCTCGTCTCCCTGCTCGATGCGCTTCGCCAACTCAATCTCCTCTTGCGCGGAGAGCAGCGGCACCCGGCCGATCTCCTTGAGGTACATCCGCACCGGGTCGCTGATCTTCACCCCCGGAGGCATCGAAAGATCGTCCAGGTCAATCCGCTCGGGATCTTCGTCCCCTTCCATCGCGGCGTGATCCGCATCATCCGCATCGTCCAGGTCCAGTTCGTCGTGCTCGTTGACCACATCGATGCCGGCCTCGGCCAGTTGGTCGAAGAAATCATCCAACTGGTCCGGCTCCACATCGAACGGCGCCAGACGATTGGCCACCTCGGTGTACGTCAGAGATCCCCGCTTCTTCCCCAAGGCCAACAGCGCCGCCTTGACTTCTTGAAGGGTGTGTCCTCGTTGCTCGCGGGATTCTTCTTTTGTTTCTTTGCTCATTCTTGCCCCGCCTCCTTTAACCCTGTGCCCAATTTCCCTGTCCACTGTGGCCACTTCAACTGCTGAATCTGCCTCTGCAACGCTTCCATTTCCCCCCGCAGCGCGGCGGCGTCGTCCATCCGTCCATCGACCTGCGCCTGAACCGATTGTTGCAACACCCGTTGATACGCCGTTTCGAGCTGGTACAATCGGACCGTGCGCAGATAATCCTGGAGGACGCGCGCATCCAACTGCGGCGGCTCCTCCATTAACAGCGACGACGCCAAGCGGACGAGCGCCGGTTCATCCAGTTGATCCAGGAGGAATCCGGTGTCCGCATCCGGGTGCTCCGACCGAAACTGATAGATGTGGGCGAGCAGGGCGGTCTGTTCCGGAAGGGGCAGTTCATCCAGCCCTTCCTGCATCAACATTTCACACCACCGGTGTTCCAACAGCATCGCTTGCAACAACCGGTTCCCCGCCAGGACGTGCCCCTTGGGCAACGGAGCCGCTTCGGCGGTCCGTTCAAACCGCCTGCGCGGCCGGTGCCGTCCAGGCAGGGTCTTCGCGAGCTGGCTCAACTCTTCCTTCAAGGCGTCCACGGACACCTCAAATTCCCGCGCCAGTTCGCGGATCTCCGCATCCTGTTCAATCGGGGTGGCCCGTTGCGCGAGCACCTCCAGCGCACCGCGCAGAAACGCCATCTTGCCGCTCATGCTCTCCAAGTTGGCGTTTCTGCGCAGGTCTTGCAGCAGGAACTGAACTTCGGTCCACGCGTTCGACTGCAGATACCGCTGAAACGCCCGTTCGCCTCGAGCGCGGATGAAGTCGTCCGGGTCCTCACCCTCTGGAAACAATGCCACCTGAACGGACAAACCGGCCTGTTCCAACACATCCAGAGCCCGTTTGGCCGCCTGGATGCCCGCCTCATCCCCGTCGTACGCGAGGATCACGCGTTCCGCGTACCGCTTCAACAGTTGGGCGTGCTGTTCGGTCAACGACGTCCCCATGCTCGCCACGGCGTTGGTCACGCCTGCCCGCGACGCCGCGATGACATCCATGTAGCCTTCCATCAGGACGGCTGTGCCCAACTTCCGTATCTGCCGCCGGGCGGCATCCAGGTGAAACAGCACCTCGCTCTTCCGGAACAACGGCGATTCCGGCGAGTTGAGATACTTCGGCTTGGCGTCCGGGGCCAACGCCCGCCCGCCGAAGCCAATCACCTGGCCCTGGAGATTGCGGATGGGCACCATCACCCGGTCGCGGAACCGGTCCATCACGCGTCCACCGACATCGACCGCCAAACCGGCTTCCACCAGCAGCGACTCCGCAAAGCCGCGCCTCCGCAGAAAGCGGACCAAGGTATCCGACCCTTTCGGCGCGTATCCCAGACCGAACTCGACCAAACTCTGGCGCGGAAACCCTCTCGTTTCCAAATACGTTAGGGCTTGCACACCCGCACCCGTATTCATTAGAATGTAGCTATACAGCTTCGCGGCGAGTTCGTGCGCCTCCTTCATACCGTCGAGACGGCTGTGCGGAGTCGCACCGGGTGTCTCGTCAAGTGAAAACGGCGGATCCAGTCCGGCGCGCTCGGCCAGTTTGACGACCGCCTCGGGAAAGGTCAGACCGTCGATGTCCATAACAAAACGGATCACGGTGCCACCGGCCCCGCACCCGAAGCAGTGGTACATCTGCCTGTCCGGGGAAACGGAAAAAGAGGGTGTCCGTTCGTTGTGGAATGGACATAATCCGACCCATGAACGTCCTGTGCGTCTCAGTTGGACATATTCCGACACAATTTCCACGATGTCCAACCGGCGGCGGAGTTCCTCCACAAACGCGTCCGGAATCTTCCTCATCATCCCATCCCCTTCTCCCCCCGCCGCACAGGATGCGGCCCGGTCCGGACTCGGGACGACGGTTCCCGGATATGGTGTTTCATGATGTAAAGGGTATTCTACAACGTGAGCAATTTTCCTCCCTTCGTGCCACGATTTTGTGATCCTGTTCGCCGTGGATCGACATGACTGAGCGCGGCCGCACGAAATTCGGGGCCGCCAGAATCAACCATTAGTATCGACGGACCCCCTCCAAATTATCCTTCTCTTTCCCCTCGGTTGAAGTGTATGGCTTTCGCCCATAGGATATGTGAGCCTCCGGCCGAAGCGGCCGGAGGCTCCGGAGGCCGCCGGGGGGCACCCGGTGATGCGGCCCGGTCAGGGCTGGAGCGGTTTCTTCGTGTTTCGATGCACGTACTCGAGGACGATGGCGGCGGTCTCCTCCACCGCCTTGTCCGAAACATCGATCACGGGGCACCCGATGCGCCGGATCACCCCGTCGGCGTAATCCAACTCCTGCCGGATGCGCTCCGGGCTCGCGTAGCTCGCCTGCGGGGTGAGGCCCAGGGACTTGAGCCGTTCGACCCGGATGAGGTTGAGCTTGTCCGGCCGAATCGTCAGGCCAATCACCCGGTCCGGCGGCAGCGCGAACAACTCCTCCGGCGGCGCCACCTCCGGAACCAGCGGCACATTGGCGACGCGCAGACGGCGGTGGGCCAGATACATGCTCAACGGCGTCTTCGACGTCCGGGACACCCCGATGAGGACGATGTCCGCGCGCTCGAGTCCCCGCGGATCGCGGCCGTCATCGTACTTTACCGCAAACTCGATGGCCTCCACGCGGCGGAAGTATTCGTCGTCCAACTGGTGGACCAATCCCGGCTTGCGATGCGGCGGCCGTCCCACGACCTGCTCAAACGCATCGAGCATCGGGCCCATGATGTCCACCGTGCGCACGCCCAGTTCCGCTGCGCGCTGCATCAGGTGTTCCCGCAAGTGCGGCAACACGATGGTGAACGCGATGATGGCGTTCTCCTCGCGAGCGCTGGCCACCGTCTCATCGATGACCTGTGTATCCTGCACGTGCGACACGCGCCGCAGGTCCATGCCGCCGCCGTCAAACTGGCTGGCCGCGGCGCGCACCACGAATTCTCCCGTTTCCCCGACGGAGTCCGACACCACGTATACCACCGGCGTCACGTTCCCCATCCCGCAGCCTCCTTGTTCGCTCAGACCTCTCGGTACTGTCCCAGCTCGACAAACGCGCGTGCGATGGTCGTCTTGGAGACCCGTCCGACGACTTCCATGCCGCCGCCCTCCGCATCGGGCCGCACCACGGGCAGGGAGTCCACCTCGTGGTGGACCATCTTCACCGCCGCCTCGTACAGCGCCTCGTCCGGCTCCACGGTCACCACGTGAGGTACGCGGGTCATCGCCAAATTGACCGGGATCTGGTGGATGTCCCCGCCCCCAATCGCAACTTTGAGCAAATCTTTGCGGGAGACGATGCCCTGCAGCATTTGGTCGCGCACGACAATCAGGCTGCCGACATCCTCCATGAACATGGTGACGATGGCGTCGTAGACCGAGTTCTTCTCCGTGATCACAATCGGGACGGATTTGTAATCCTTCACCTTGAGTTTTCTCAACGTCTCGCCGAACAGGTCGGCATTCTTCTTGCCGCTGTAGAAATAGCCGACCCTGGGGCGCGCTTCCAGAAAGCCCGCCATGGTCAAGATGGACAAGTCGGGCCGCAACGTAGCCCGGGTGAGATTCAGCCGTTCGGCGATCTGCTCCCCCGTGATGGGACCCAACCGCTTGACAATATCGAGAATCGCCTCTTGGCGCTTGGTCAGTTCGATATGGCTCACCGCCCGCGACGCGCCCCGCGCGTCACCCGTATTTGTCATTTGAGTATATACCATCTAAGGCGAGTTTTCATCGCGCTCGCGGCGCGCCAGCCGTTCCCCCTCCTCCTCCAGGCTCGAGAGGCCGTCGAGAAATTCACGAGACCTCGGAGAAACGCCGGCAAACTCCCGCAATTGCAGCCGGAGGACCTGGTCCAGTGCGCGTAGCGTCGAGCGGTTCAACTGGACGGACCCCAGCCGGTTCCAGGGCACGTGGGTGAACAGGTGCAGGATGCGCGGCAGCGCGGCGGGAACCGGCAGGATACCAGGGCCCGGTGACACAAGGGGCTTTCCGTCGGGCCCTGGCGCGGCTGGCATCTCCCGGCAGCGCGGGCAGATGAGTCCGCCGTGGACCGGGCTGTATCCGGGAGCCGCCGGGCTGGGCGCCGCACCGCTCCCATCCCGCCCCCCGTCCGTGCCTGTCCCGGATGTCGCAGCGTTCGTCGCCCCACTCCCATGTGTGCCTGCCCCGAGGGGGGACCCGCATGCGGCGCAGCGCAGCCAGTCAGGCGCAGCCCCGAGCAAGTACAGGATCTTGGTCTCCCACATGCGGGCGAGCACCTCCGGATCGTCCCGCCCTTCCTCCAACCGGTCGAGCAAAGCCGTGAACTGGTTGAACAGGGACGCACTCCCATGCGGATACGTCTCCGAGGCCGACGCCGCCAATTCACAAAAATAGGCGGCATACGCCGCCTTGTCCAGATGTTCCCGCAAGCCGCGCCGGGAGCGGGTGATCTCCACCTGCTGCAGGTTGCCCATGCCCCGGCCTTGGTACACCGTATAAATTCCCTGTACGCAGAATTGGATCCCGGCGGCCAGCCGGCTCTGCGGCTTCTTGGCCCCTCGCGCCATGGCGCCGAGCGTCCCCGCGGGCGTCAGCAGCGTGACCACCGCGTGCGTCTCTCCGTAAGCGACCGTCCGGATCACAATCCCCTCGACATTGTACAGCAACCCTGTTCCTCCACTCCCGGCGGCTTCCCACGTGGCCGCATCACGACTCGGGGTCGTCGGGCTTCAGGTCGTCCTCCTCCACGTCCGGCTGGCGCCGGCCGGCGATCATCTGCTCGTGCTTCTTGTACAGCAGGTACGCGTCGATGTCACCCGTCAACGTGAAGTACCGCCACGAAAAATCCCGCAACCCCCATCATCCCCTCTGCACAGTTTCATCGCTGCGCGGTCACGCTCTGGGTGCGCCCTCAACGTTAGGGTGCCGCCGCCCTGCACCTGTATACGATGAAACCTGTGGCAAAGGTGTGCGCGCTTCACGGTTCGTCGAATCCCCAGCGGTGCAGCATGCCGGGCTGGTTCCGCCAATCCTTCTTCACCTTGACCCACAGCTCGAGGTAAACGCGGGTCCCGAACAACGCCTCCAGCTCCTGGCGCGCCAACTGGCCAATCTGCTTCAACATCGCCCCTCGTTTGCCGATGAGGATCGCCTTCTGGCTCTCGCGCTCCGTGTAGATCACCGCGTGCACGTACAGGACGTTCGAATCCTCGCGCCGCTCCAACTGCTCGATGTCCACCATCACCGAGTGCGGCACCTCTTCCCGGGTCAGGTGAAGCACCTTTTCGCGGATGTATTCGGCGATGATGAACCGCTCCGGGTGATCGGTCACCATGTCGTCCGGGTAGTATTTCGGCCCCTCCGGCAGCTCCGCCACCAACAGACGCTTCAGGGTATCCAACTGCGTGCCGTCCTTGGCGGACACGGGGATGATGTGCCGGAACGGGTGCACCGTGCGCAACCGATCGATGACCTCCAGCAACTGGGGCTTGGGCACCAGATCCACCTTGTTGATGACCAGCAACACCGGCGTGCGGAGCCCTGCGAGGCGTTCGAACACCAAATGGTCCTCCCGGGTTGCCGGCCGCTCCGCGTCCACCACCAACAGGACCACGTCGACCTCGCGCAGGGTCGACACCGCCGCCTCGACCATGTACTTCCCCAGCCGATGCCGGGGTTCGTGGATTCCCGGTGTGTCGATAAAGATCACCTGCGCCGCCTCGGTCGTCAGCACCCCCCGGATGCGGTTGCGGGTCGTCTGAGGCCGGCTGGACATGATGGCGACCTTCTGCCCAATCAAGGCGTTGAGCAACGTCGACTTCCCGACGTTTGGGCGGCCGATGAGGGCCGCAAATCCGGATCGAAATGCCTGTTCGCTGCGCGTCTCGTTCACTCGTTTCCCCCCTCCCCGTCATCCCATCCGAGCCGCTTGCGCTGGAGCACGCTCCGCACGGCCAAGAAACACAGCACCGACAATCCCCACAGGCTCTCCACCGCACCGAGCGGATGCGCGCTGCTGAACAACCGCCACCGCCAGGGATAAGAGGAGACGCCCAGATAGATGCCGACGCCGAGCGCCCCCATGCTCACGATGAGGACAGCGCCCGCCGCCACGTCCTTGGCGACCCCCGCGAGGGCGCGGGCGGTCCCCCCTGTGGCCAGGTCGGTCACGCGTTCCACGGCGGTATTGACCAACTCCAGCGCGATCACGGCGTGCACCGCCGCCAGTGCCCAGAGTACGAGAGCAGCGGGCGGCCGCACGGCGAGGCACCACAGGAGCAACAGGCCCCCCGCAGCAAAGTGGATTTTCATGTTGCGCTCGGTGATCAGGGCATGGCAGATCCCATCCAACGCAAACCGGAACGAATCCGCCAAAGGTCTGCGGGGACGCAACGGCCTCGCAATCGGCGGGCGGACGGCCGGCATCCTTCTCACTCCGCTTCCCGCGTCAGCCCAAGTCCGGTCAGAACCCGTTCCTGCCGCTGCATCATGTCCTGTTCGGACGCTTCGTCCGGGTGATCGTACCCCAACAGGTGCAAGAACCCGTGCACGAGGAGAAACGCCACCTCCCGCCGCACGCTGTGGCCGTACGCCTCGGCCTGGCGAACCGCGGTCGGAACGCTGACCACGACGTCTCCCAACAGCGGCAGGTCGTCGTCGCCGCCGGGCATCGGCTCCCCTTCTTGCAGGGCGAACGAGAGCACGTCCGTGGGCCGGTCGACCCCGCGGTACTGGCGATTCAATTCGTGGATCTCTTCATCGCTGACGAACGACACCGACACCTCTCCACGGACCCCCTCCTGGCGGGCGGCGGCCTCCAACACCTGTCGCACCAGGGGCTCGTCCACGCCGGAGGGCAGGGGATGACGGATGTCCACGTCGACGTGCACACTCATTTTGAAACTTCCTTTCGAATTTTATCCGGATCTGGATACTCAATCCGGGCGTGATAGATGCCTTTCAACGTCTTCATGAACGCACCGACCATCGCGTCCAGATCCTGCAGCGTCAGGTCGCACTCGTCCAATTGGCCGTCCTGCAGACGGTCCCGGATGATCTTGCGGATCACGCCCTCGACCCGGTTCGGGGTCGGCTTGCTCATGCTGCGCACCGCTGCCTCCACCGCGTCACAGATCATCAGAATGGCGCACTCCCGCGTCTTCGGCTTGGGCCCCGGGTAACGGAAGTCGTCCACCTTCACGGTGCCGTTCTTGTCCGCCTCCCGCGCCTTGTTATAAAAATACCATAATATGGTCGTTCCGTGATGCGTGGCGCAGATGTCCCGGATCGGTTTCGGCATGCCGGCTTTTTCGAGCATCTCCAGCCCGTCCGACACGTGCGACGTGATGATCAGGTGGCTGAGGCTCGGTGCAATCCGGTCGTGCGGATTGTCCTTCGTCATCTGGTTTTCGACGAAAAACAAGGGGCGCCTCGTCTTGCCCACGTCGTGATAGTACGCGCCGACCCGGCACAGGAGCGGATCGGCGCCCACCAACTCCGCAGCCGCCTCCGCCAGGTTGCCGACGATGAGGCTGTGGTGGTACGTCCCCGGCGCCTCCATCAACAGCTTCTTCAGCAACGGGTTGTTGGGATTAGACAGCTCCAGCAAACGGATGGCCGTCAGCAGGCCGAACGCCCCTTCGAAGAAGGGGAGGATGCCGATGGTCAGGACGGCGCTCCCCAATCCCCCCAGGGCCCCCAGGCCGATGTGCAGGGAGGTGGTATGCCAGTCGCCCCCCGTCTCCGTGTCCGTCAGGCTCATCGCCAGAATGCCGGCGACCTGCACCAGCGAGACGAGAAAGCCGGCGCGCATGAACGTCCCCCGGTGGGTCACCTTGTTCACCGTGTACGCCCCGACCAGGGACGACGTGAAACTGACCAGCGTCAGGCCGTAGTCGAAACCGAACGCGGCGCCGAACCATAACGACGTGAAGCACGCCGTCATCCAGGCGAGCGAGGCGTCGAGCAACACGGTGATCAGCATCGCGCCCATGGACATCGGGACCAGGTAGGCGATGGACTCCGGCCCGCCGGCGTTGACGATGCCCTTGGCCACCCGAATGATGACCGCCATCCAGATGAGGATGAGCGACAAAATCAGCAGCGACAGGTTGTCCAGGCGCCGGCGCATCCCCCGCCGCTCGATGTAGCTGGCCAACAGGCCGCCCAGGATCAACATGAACAGCGCGAATCCGGCCAACACCCCGTAGTTCGGATGGCTCCGGTACAGGCCGACGTCCCTCAACTGGCTGAGGACGGTGTCGGTGATCACCTCGTTCTTGTTGACAATCACCTGGCCCTTGTGGATGTACTTGTCGGGGACGGCCTTCGCCGCCGCCTGCCGCGCGGCTTCGGTGGCGTCCGGCTGATACACCATGTTCGGCTTGAGGACGCTGACCACCACGTTCTGGACAATCAGCCGCGACACCCGGTCGAGGTCGTAGTTGAGCATCTGCCGGTCCACCAACAGACCCGCCTGCTGCGCCGCCTCCTGGTTGAACGGTTGATCCAGCAGGTCGTGGACGATGCGGTCCGCCACGCTCTGCAGGATGCTGATCTGCCGGCTGTCGAGGCCGACCAGCGCCTGAAGCGTCGACTGGGACACCTGTTTGGGCGCGATGGCCGCCAGTGACTCAATCCGTTCCGCCTGCGTGAGCTGCTTGTCCGACACCACCTTGATGGCCGCGCCGAACAGCGTGTCCACCTGCTGCAGCGCCTGTTGTTCGACCGCCGGAGACTGGACGTATTGCTTCGGCACCTTGGCCATCGCGGCCTGCCGTTCTTCTTCCGTGGCCTTGGTGTCCACCGCCGTGATGGGCGCCCGGATGGTGACCGGGCTGGTCTGCCCGACCTGGAAATCGTAGCGTGGCGGCAAGACCGTCCCCACCAGCACCAGGTACAAGACCACCAGGGCTCCGACGTACAACACCAGGCGGATGCGCCGGTTCTCGCGGAATCCGGGGTCGTCGAGCCATTGGCGGATGGCCAAGCTCCAGGTTGACCACAAGTTCATATCCCTTATCCCCTTGTGTGCGTGTCCGCGCGGGAATGGGGCGCGGACAGCGCCACGCCCGGATCAGCGCTGCGCGTTCGCCGAGGTCTCGTATGCCTCGATGATGCGCTGAACCAGGTGATGCCGGACGACGTCGTCACCGCTGAAGTGGCAGAAGGCGATCCCGTCGATGCCCCGCAGAATGCGCTCCGCCTGCACCAAGCCGGACGGCCGGCCGGGCGGCAGATCGATTTGTGTGACGTCGCCCGTGATCACCATTTTCGACCCAAACCCCAGGCGTGTCAAAAACATCTTCATTTGCTCGGCGGTCGTGTTCTGGGCTTCGTCCAGGATGACGAACGAGTCGTCGAGCGTGCGCCCGCGCATGTACGCGAGCGGGGCGATCTCGATGCTGCCGCGCTCCAGCGCACGCTGCACCTGCTCCGGGCCGTACACGTCGTACAGGGCGTCGTAGATGGGCCGCAGGTACGGATCCACCTTTTCCTGCAAATCCCCCGGAAGAAAGCCCAAGTTCTCCCCCGCCTCGACCGCGGGCCGGGTCAACACAATCCGCTTGACGTCGCCCCGCTTGAGGGCCGCCACCGCCATCGCCACCGCGAGGTACGTCTTCCCGGTCCCGGCCGGGCCGATGCCGAACACGATGTCCTGGCGCCGGATGGCCTCGACGTAACGCCGTTGGCCCAGCGTCTTGATGCGCACCGGCTTCCCCTTGAAGGTGGTCGCCACCTCGGCCGTGTACAACGGGACCAATTCGGCGATCTCGCCGCGCTTGGCCAGATCCACCGCGTGCCGGTAGTCGCCCTCCGAGAGATGGACACCCAGTTGGGACAGTTGCGTCACCGCCTTCATGAGCGCGACCATGGTGTCGACTTCCGCAGCGTCACCCGCAAAGGACACCTCGGTCCCCCGCATCGTCACCTTCGCCGCAAACGCCTCATCGAGGAGCCGCAGCAGCGCGTCGTGCGGCCCCAGGACGGAGACCGCTTCGTCGTTGTTGGCAAACGCCCACCTGCGGACGATGATGTCCTGCCCCAACCAGCCACCACTCCTTCACGCCCGCGCCCCGTCCGGTTCCGTTGGGGTCTAGCGAAGGGGGGCGGGAACGCCGATGTCTTCTTCGGTTCGTGTCAATACCGTCGCGTATAGCTTACCATGTGCCACTTGGGACTGTAAAACCGTCTGTCCCAACACCGTCCCTTCCCCCATCTGGCGGCGGACGTCCTGCGCGGCCAGCTCCAGCGCGCGGGCGCGCGCGGCCTGCTCGCTGAGCGCCACCTGGGAGGCCGTCGCCTCGTACAGCGTCACCTTGCGCCACTGCACCGGCAGCCGCCAGGGACCGACGTGCCAGTCGGTATCGTCGTCTCGTTCATAGCTGGCGGCGAACGCGGGCTCCCGCCAGCCCCATGCCCGGATGGCCCAGCCGCCCAGGACGAGGTAGCCCCGCTCCGCCTTCTCTCCCGTCAGCGCCTGCACCTGAAGCGTCAAGGGCACCTGCACGCGCGACGTGTACCAGACCTCTGCCAACACCTTTCCGTCCGCAGGGACCCTGGCCGCGCCGCCGCCCAAGGCCCCCGAGACCAGCACCTGCCCCGGGCGGACCACCTGACCGGGGCGCACCAGCGCTTGTCCGCGCGTCGCAAACACCTTTTGAATCACGGCGGGCTTCCCTGCGACCAGGTTGCGCGGCGCCGTGGACCCCGACGCCGGGCCCGACACCCGTTCCACGGCCTCCAGCCGCGCTTTGCTCCCGTCCATCTGGACGCCGACCCACACCATCGACGGGGCTCGGCGGAGGATTTCCGCCTGAAGCGTCTGGGTGTCCGGCAACGCCCTCCGGAACACCGCTGGCCTCAGGCCGCTGTCCCGGGCCGCTTGCAGCAGCGTCATCCGCCCCTCGTCGCTGATCTGGCCCCCCACGTCCACCTGCCACACGACGGACCCCAGTCCGTACATCACCAGCACGAACAGGACCGCCCCCGCCAAGAAGAAGGGCCGCCGCCGGGCACGACGGACCGTGAATGCGAGGCCCCTGCGTTTGAGGATCCGAAAACGCACCCGGTGGCGCCGGCACAGCGCGTGCAGCGTTCTGAACTGTCCCAGGGAGACGGTCAGGGTGCAGCGGCTGCCGCGGACGCGGACACCGCGCAACCGCACCCCTTGCCGGGCACACTGGCCCAACACGGTGGAGATGGCCTCTCCGCGCAATTCCAAGTCCAGCGATCCCCCGAACCGCACGCCCCCCCGAGCCGCCATCATCCTCTTCCTCCTGGACCCGGTGGTTGCAGGCGGCGGTACGTGATCCGGTCCACGCGGCCTGACACGTGGACTTCTCCGCTCGCGACCAACTGGACCGTGAACGCGTCCCCTTCCAGCCGCACAGCCATCTCCCCGAGGTCAATCTCCACCTCTTTTTCATCGACGTGCAGCAGCGACACCGCTTGTTCGACGACCACCTCCTGGCCGCCGACGCACGTCAGGCGGGCGACGCGCTGCAGGGCGTCCTGGGGCAGCGCCAACAGGTCCGTGACGGTCCGCTGAATCCTGCGCTTCCAACCGTGCATCCCCGTCCCCTCCTCCCGGCCGATGTGCGATGGTCCCTCTTTCAATGGGTATGACAAGTCCATGCGGACTAGCACCGGGACCTGGCACCGAACCCGGAGGACAGACCAGAGTGCGCCCAAAAGCGTAAAAAGCCGCCGGTTCATCCGCCCTGAACGGGCCTGGATGAAACGGCGGCCACCGTGTACGCAAGCTCTTCAACTGAACCCCCGCATCGGGGGAAACTCGCCTGGAAGCTACAGCAGGGACTGCACCACCTGCTGAACCACACGTCCGTCCGCACGCCCGCGGACCTTCGGCATCAGGGCGGACATGACCTTGCCCATGTCCGATTTTCCCTTCGCGCCGACCTCGGCGATCACTTCCGCAGCCAGATGGCGCAGGTCCTCCTCCGTCAGCGGCTCGGGCAGGTAACTCGTCAGAATCTCAATCTCCTGGCGCGCCTCTTCGGCCAAGTCGGTTCGTCCGGCACTCTCGAACGCCTGGAGGGAGTCTCGGCGCTGTTTGAGTTCCTTTTGAATCACGGCGAGGATGCCCTCGTCGTCCAGGGGCGCACCCGTTTCAATCTCGCGGTTCTTCATGGCCGACCGCACCATGCGGATGACGGACAGGCGCACCTTGTCCTTGGCTTTCATCGCGTGCTTCATGTCCTCAGACAGGCGCTCCGAAAGACTCATGCGAACGGCCTCCTGCTCGTTTGACTCAGTACGCGCGCCGCTTCTTGCGCGCCGCTTCTGCCTTCTTCTTGCGCGCCACGCTCGGCTTCTCATAGTGGGACCGTTTGCGGATCTCCGCCAACACTCCGTCCTTCGCGGTCGCTTTCTTGAAGCGCCGAAGTGCACTGTCCAGAGATTCGTTTTTGCGAACTTTGATTCCGGACATCGATCTCCCTCCCTCCGCCCCAGGCAAATCGTGAATCAGACGTATTATAGTACACCCGCGAACACGCTGTCAAACCGCTTCCAGCCGTGCAGGCATGACCCTCGCAAACCGTTCATAGGTTGAGAAGGTGGAGGTGTTGTCCGTGTTCTGGAACCTGGCGACGGCCGCCGCAGCGCTGTTCGTCTTCATCGGAGGCCTGCAGGTCATGCGGGCAGGGCTCGAGGCCATGGTCGACAGCCGCCTTCCCGACCTCCTGCATCGGTTGGCGCGCACACCCGGCCGGGGCATCTTGACCGGCACCGTGATCACCGCCCTCGTCCAGAGCAGCGCCGCCATCACCGCCGCCACCGTCGGATTGGTCGCCGGCGGCAGCCTGGCGTTCCAGGACGCCCTCGGCATCGTGCTCGGGGCCAACGTCGGATCGACCATCACGCCTCAGTTGCTCACGCTCGATCTCACAGCGGCCGCCGTCGTGACCCTCGCCATCGGCACCGCCGGTTGGATGTCGGGCGGCCCGCGTGTGCGTCAGATGAGCCGGGCGCTCACCGGTTTCTCGTGCGTGTTCATCGCGTTGCACGTCCTGGAGCTGGCCCTGCAGCCGGTGGCCAAAACGGTGTGGTTTCAGGCCTGGCTTCAGGGGGCGGCCGGAAATCCCGTGTCCGCGCTCCTCACCGGGTGCCTGGCCAGCGTCATCGTCCAGTCGAGCACGGTGACCACCGTGATTGCCATGACCCTCGCCGCCGATGGCGTGCTGCCCGTGCCGGCCGGCATCGCCATCGTGTTCGGCGCCAACGTCGGCACGTGCGTGACGTCCGTGATCGCGTCCATCGGCCAGATCCGTCCCGCGCAGCAGGTGGCCCTCGCGCACGTGCTGCTCAACGCCGGCGGCGCGTTGGCGTTCCTGCCCCTGCTCGGGCCTTACAGCCGCCTCATGGCCGCCCTCGCGGGCAGCCCGGCGCAGCAGATCGCCAACGCCCACACCGTGTTCAACGTGCTGTGCACGCTCCTCGTCTGGCCGATGGCCCACCCGTTCGCCCGGTTGGTGGAACGGTTACTGCCGGACCATCGCCACGCCTGAACTGGTGCCGATGCGCGTGGCCCCGTAGCGCATCATCGCCAAGGCGTCCGCACGCGTACGCACGCCGCCCGCTGCCTTCACACCACGGCCCGCGGCCGCCCGGGCCATCAGGGCCACATCGGCGAGGCGCGCGCCCGTCGGCGCGAAGCCGGTGGAGGTCTTGACGAAATCGGCGCCGGCTGCGGCCGCCGCCATCGCCGCCATGCAGACCTGCGCATAGGTGAGGAAGTGGGTCTCCAGAATGGCTTTCACCATCACGCCGGGGTGCCGATGCGCCGCTTCGCACACGCGCCGCACGTGTTCATGCACCGTCCAGACGTCGTCCTCGCGCATGGACCCGACCGGGATCACCATGTCGATCTCGCCGGCCCCCGCCCGGATCACCGCCTCCGCCTCGGCGGCCAGCGCGTCCGGATGGGCGGCCCCCAACGGGAACCCGATGACCGTGCAGATCCCGACCGGAGTCCCTGCCAGCGCCTGCTTGGCCAACGCCACATGCTGCGGGTTGACACACACGGCGTGAAAACGGAATGCCGCGGCGTCGCGGCAGAGGTTGAGAATGTCGACCGCAGAAACCTCCGGTTTGAGCAGCGTGTGCTCGATGGCGCCCGCCAACGCCTCCGGTCCCACCGTCCGCGGCAGCACCGGTGTGTCCGCCGTCCACCGGATGTGCGGCGCCACCACCGCCAACTCTTTGGCGACCGCCGCCGTCAGGTCGTCCACCAGCGGACGCACCTCGTGCCAAAGAGCGTCCAGGGCCGCCGGTTCGAAGCTCGCCTGCACACCCCGCCAACGCGTCTCCCAGCCGCCCTTGTGCCACCGCCACAGGACATCCGCCTTGGCGAAGACCCAGGACCAGTTGTCGTACCCTCGCTCGGCATGCCGCGCCTCGGCCTGTGCCCAGGGCAGAAAATAGGCCCCCCGGACCTCCTCGGCCTGGTGGGCCGGCTCGTCCTGTTCGTCAATTTCCTCCATCAAGAACAGCCGCACCTGCTTGCGCACCGGAACCCCGTCCCGTTCTATCCGGTACTCCACCCGTCCCAGAGGGCAGAGGATGCGCGATTCAATCCCCGTCTCCTCGCGCACCTCGCGTACCGCCGCGTCCTCCCAGGTCTCCCCGGGCTCCAGATGCCCCTTCGGAAACGACACGCGCCCGTACTGGTCGTCAATCAACAGCACTTCGAGCCCGCGCGCTCCCTGCCGGAGCACGAATCCGCCGGCCGCTCGTTCCACCCGCTCCGCTTGCGTCACGTCGGTCCTCCTCCCGCGTTGCCCCTACGCCTTGACCGGGGCCGCCGTGTCCAACACCGCACCGGCCGCTTCCAGATCCACTTCGGCGTGCGTCACCTGGCCTGCGAACCGCCCCACCTGCACCTGGCCGCCCGCCTCGGTGAGCACCACCCGGCACACCTCGCCCATCAGCGTTTCCGCCGCCACCCCGTCCGGCACCGGGAAGGCCACTTTCAGGTAGTTGTCGGCGTGACCCACCAGCCAGAATCCCGGCCGGCCGTCCGGACCCTGACCCGGTCGCACGCCGCGGCCCTCCAGGTGCAGTGGTTCCTCCGGGATCACCTCCAGCGTCCGGCCGACGTGCGCCGCTGCGTACGTCCTGGCCAAGTCCTCGGAGAGCCGCAGCATCCGCTGAACACGCGCCTCCTTCACCTCTTCGGGCACCTGGTCAGTGAACCGGGCCGCCGGCGTCCCCTTGCGTGGCGAGTACGGAAACACGTGCAACTGGGAAAACGCCATCTCGCGCACGAAGGCTGCCGACGCCTCAAAATACGCATCCGTCTCACCCGGGAATCCGACGATGACGTCCGTGGTGACAGCCACGTCCGGCAGCGCAGCCCGCAGCCGCGCCAACTTATCCGCATACTCGGCGACCCGGTAGTGGCGGTTCATCCTCCGCAACACCTCGTCGTGCCCGGCCTGCAGGGGGATGTGCAGGTGGCGGCACACCTTGCGGGAACGGCCGAGGACGTCAATCAACCGGTCGTCGATCTCGCTGGCCTCAATGGAGCTGATGCGCACCCGGTACAACTCGTCAATCCGCTCCAGCTCCTCCAGCAGGTGCGACAGGCGGTAGCCGTCCAGATCCGCGCCGTAGCCGCCGGTGTGGATGCCGGTGAGCACAATCTCCCGGTAACCCGCCTTCGCCAGCTTCGTCGCCTGCGCGACGATGTTCTCCGGCTTGCGGCTGCGGATGAGGCCGCGCGCGTACGGAATGATGCAGAAGGTGCAGAAGTTGTTGCATCCGTCCTGGATCTTCAGGTTCGCGCGCGTGCGCTCCTCGAAGAACGGCACGTCCATCTCCTCGAATTCGCGCGTCTTGAGGATATTGCCCACCGCCTGGTAAGGGTGTTGCTCCCGCTGCACCTGTTCCACCAGGCGGACAATTTGCGTCTTTCGATCATTGCCGACCACGAGATCGACCCCGGCGATCTTCGCCACTTCGTCCGGCGCCACCTGGGCGTAGCAGCCGGTCACCACCACCGTCGCATCCGGGTTGGTGCGCACCGCCCGGCGGATCATCTGCCGCGACTTGCGGTCGCCCGTGTTGGTCACGGTGCAGGTGTTGATGACGTACACGTCGGCCCGTTCATCGAACGGCACCTGCTGGTACCCGGCCGCCTTGAACAGGCGCCAGATGGCTTCCGTATCGTAGAAGTTCACCTTGCAGCCCAGCGTGTGAAACGCCACCGTCGGCATCCGGCATCACCTCCTGAACTCGCCGTCATGGTACAAAATCGCGGCGAGCGCCGCCAGCCCCGCCGTCTCGGTGCGCAGGATACGCCGCCCGAGCGTCACCGGCGCGGCGCCGTGCGCCATGAATCCGGCCCGCTCCGCGTCGTCCCAGCCGCCCTCCGGCCCGATGGCGATGGCGATGGGGCCATCCCCACCGCCAGCCGCCGGATCCTCGAGAGCCTGGCGGAGCCCGCGAGCGACCTCCTGCTCATCGAGCAAAAACACGCGCCGGACCGACCGCGCCTCGAGCCATCGCATGACCTCGTCGACGCCGGAGGCGTACGCCACCTCCGGGATGGCGTCCCGCTGCGCCTGCGAAGCCGCTTCCCGCGCGATCCGCCGCCAGCGAACGAGCCGCTCCTCCGCCCGGCGCCCGTCCATGCGGACGACCGACCGCGCCGCCGCCAACACGGCGAAACCGGCCGCGCCCGCTTCGGTGTTGTGCTGAATCACGGCCTCTATTTTATCACCCTTCGCCAGCCCCTGGACCAGGTACACCGGGCGCCTGGGTTCCGACGAGGGCAGCAGCGCCCCGACCACGACCTCCACCCATCCGCGGCGGGCGTCCACGGCCACCACCTCGGCCAGGTGCGCGCGGCCACCGGACGCGAGCGCCAGCTCCTCCCCAGGGCGCGCGCGCAGCACCCGGCTGAAGTGGTGGCCGTCCTCCCCCGTGAGCGTCACGCGCGCCCCCGGGAAGAGCGGCGCGTCAACGAACGCACGCGGCATCACGGCTGTCTCACCGCCACGAGGGCCACCCAGTCATCCCGCTGGAGGCGGCGTTCGACGGTGAAGCCGGCCTGGCGGAGCGCCTGCTCCACCTGTCCCGCCTGGGTATGGATAAATCCGGAAGTGATGAACCACCCGCCCGGGTTCAGGGCCCGGGCCGCCTGAGGCGCCAGGGCAATCACGATGTCGCGCAGGATGTTGGCGACCGCCCCGTCGTACCGGTGCGGAAGCGGAAACCCGCGCAAGAGATCGCCCTCCCGCACCGTGACCACGCCAGTCAACCCGTTGTCGCGGACATTTGCGCCGGCCGCCCGGACCGCGACCGGATCGATGTCAATCGCCGTCACCTCCGCCGCGCCCAAGCGCGCCGCCCCGATGGACAGCACGCCCGTCCCGCAGCCGATGTCGATGACCCGCCGGCCCTCCACGGGCAGATCCTCCATCGCCTCCAGGCACAGCTGTGTCGTCTGGTGCGTCCCGGTGCCAAACGCCATTCCGGGCTCGATGACAATCGGCAGCCGTCCGTCCGTTTCCGCCTCGTCCGACAGCCACCTCGGCACGATGATGAACCGCCGCCCCACCGGGATCGGCGAGAAGTCCTCCTTCCACGCCGACGCCCAGCTCTCCTCGTCCATCTGCTCGCCGCGCACCGAATCGAGGGCTTCCCCCACGTCCAGGCCCGCCGACGCCACCACGGCCAGGTCTTCTGCGAGGCGCGCCCGCCACACGGCCTCCGCCACGGTCTCCGGCACGTACACCGTCACCTGGATGACGTCGCTGTTCAGAAGCGACTCGTCGAACCATTCGCCGTACTCCGGGTGGGGCGGCGTTGCGTCCCACACCCCCTCCATCGCCACGCCCTGCACCTCGGGCCAGTCCTGCAACCGGGCCGCCAGGGCTTCACTCGCCTCCGCCGGCACCGCCAGGCGAATCTGCCACCACTTCATGCGCTACGCTCCCATCTGCGAAGAACGCCCGGCTCGTGGCCGGGCGCCCTCCACCATCTTCAGTTGTCGCCCAGAAAGGCGCTTTTCATCCGCTCGATGAATGTCCGCGACTGTTCCTGAGGCGGTCGCCCCAGCTCCTTGCCGAGCTCACGCAGCAGCTCCCGCTGCCGCTCCGTCAGGTTCGTCGGCGTGATGACGTGCACCCGCACGTGCTGATCCCCGCGCGCATTCGTTCCGAGCTTCGGGATGCCCTTGCCGCGCAGGCGGAAGGTGGTCCCCGACTGAGTCCCCTCCGGGATCCTGAGCTTCACCTTGCCGTCGAGGGTCGGCACTTCCACCTCGTCCCCCAGGGCCGCCTGCACGAACGTCAGCGGGAAATCCACGTACACATTCGTGCCTTCGCGCTCGAAGATCTCGTGCGGACGCACGCGGATGACGATGTGCAGGTCGCCCGGCTGGCCGCCGTTCGGACTGGCCTCGCCCGCGCCCGGGATGCGCAACCGCGTCCCCGTGTCGACGCCCGCCGGAACGCGGATGTTGACCGTCCGGCGCACCCGCCGCCGGCCCGTGCCGTGGCAATCCGGGCACGGGTGGGGGATGCGCACGCCGCGCCCGCGGCAGGCGCTGCACGCGCGCCGGTTGACCATGCGGCCGAACGGGGTGTTGACCACGTTCTGCTGCTCGCCTGTGCCGTTGCACACCGAGCACCGCTCGACCCGCGTCCCCGGTTTCGCGCCGGAGCCTTCGCAGGTGGAGCAGGTCTCCATCCGCGGTACTTGGATCTCTTCCTCGACGCCGAAGGCCGCGTCCTCGAAGTCGATTTCCAGCTCGTACTCGAGGTCCTGACCGCGCTGCGGCCCGCGCGGCCGGCCGCCGCCGAAGAACATGTCGAAGATGTCCCCGAAGCCGCCGAAGTCCCCGAAACCGCCGAAGCCCTGGCCGAAGTCGGACCCCGCGCCGCCCATGCCCGCCGTGGGATCCGCGTGGCCGAACTGGTCGTAATGCGCCCTCTTCTGCGGGTCGGACAGGACCTCGTACGCTTCGTTGATCTCCTTGAACTTTTCGGCCGCATTCGGATCGTCCTTGTTCACATCCGGGTGGTACTGGCGAGCCAGCTTGCGGTACGCACGTTTGATCTCGTCCGCGGACGCCGATCGGCTCACGCCGAGCACCTCGTAATAGTCCCGCTTGCTCACTGGCTGCACCCCCTTCCCCCGTGGCCGCCGGCGGGATCAACGCCACGCACGGGTCGTGGCAGGGAGACCCTCCCTGCCACGACCCCGTGTGTGCCCTCCGTCACTTCTTGTCCTCGTCGACCACCTTGTAATCCGCGTCCACCACGTTGTCCTTTGCACCGGAATCCGCGCTGCCCCCGGTCGAACCCGTATTCTGGCTGACCTGCTCATACAGCTTCGTCGACAGCTTATGCAGCACCTGCGTCAATTCGTCCGACGCCCGCTTGATGGCGTCCGTGTCGGTGCCCTCCAGGGCCTTCTTCAAGGCCTGGACCTTGTCCTCCGCCTCCTGCTTCAACCCGACGTCCAGCTTGTCGCCGAGGTCCTTCATCGTCTTCTCCGTCTGGTACACCAACTGGTCCGCCTGGTTGCGGATCTCCGCCTGTTCACGCCGCTTGCGGTCTTCTTCCGCGTGCAGCTCCGCCTCCTTCATCATGCGGTCAATCTCTTCCTTGCTCAGACCGCTGGAAGCGGTGATGGTGATGGCCTGGCTCTTGCCCGTGCCGAGGTCCTTGGCGGACACGTGCACGATGCCGTTGGCGTCGATGTCGAAGGTGACCTCAATCTGCGGCACGCCGCGCGGTGCGGGCGGGATGCCGGTCAGCGTGAAGCGGCCGAGCGTCTTGTTGTCCCGCGCCATCTCGCGTTCGCCCTGCAACACGTGGATCTCCACCGACGTCTGGTTGTCGGCCGCCGTCGAGAAGATCTGGCTCTTCGACGTCGGGATGGTGGTGTTGCGCGGAATGAGGCGCGTGAACACCCCGCCCATCGTCTCGATGCCGAGCGACAGCGGCGTGACGTCGAGCAGGACCACGTCCTTGACCTCGCCCGTCAGGACGCCCGCCTGGATGGCCGCGCCGACCGCCACCACTTCGTCGGGGTTGACCCCCTTGTGGGGCTCCTTGCCAATCAGGTTCTTGATGGCCTCCTGCACCGCTGGGATGCGAGTGGAACCGCCGACGAGGATGACCTTGTCGATGTCCTTCGCCGTCAGGCCCGCGTCCTGCAGCGCCTGGCGCGTCGGTTCGAGCGTCTTTTCCACCAGGTCGCGCGTCAGCTCCTCGAACTTCGCCCGCGTCAGATTGACCTCCAGGTGCTTGGGCCCGGTGGCGTCCGCGGAGATGAACGGCAGCGAGATGGTCGTCGTCAGCGTCGACGACAGCTCCTTCTTCGCCTTCTCGGCCGCGTCCTTCAGGCGCTGCAACGCCATCTTGTCGTTGCGCAAGTCGATGCCCGTGTCCTTCTTGAACGTGTCAATCAGGTAGTCCATGATCCGCTGGTCGAAGTCGTCGCCGCCCAGGTGGTTGTTCCCGCTGGTCGCCTTGACCTCGAACACGCCGTCCCCCAGCTCCAGGATGGACACGTCGAACGTACCGCCGCCCAGGTCGTAGACCAGGATGGTCTGCTCGCCTTCCTTGTCGAGCCCGTACGCGAGCGCCGCCGCCGTCGGCTCGTTGACGATGCGCAGCACCTCCAGCCCGGCGATGCGCCCGGCGTCCTTCGTCGCCTGCCGCTGACTGTCGCTGAAATACGCCGGGACGGTGATGACCGCCTGCTTGACCGGCTCGCCGAGGAAGGCCTCCGCGTCGGCCTTCAATTTCTGCAGGATCATGGCCGAAATCTCCTGCGGGGTGTACGCCTTGCCGTCGATGTTCACCTTGTGGTCGGTGCCCATGTGGCGCTTGATGGAGATGATGGTCCGGTCGGGGTTCGTGATGGCCTGCCGCTTGGCCACGTCGCCCACCAGGCGCTCCCCGTCCTTCGTGAACGCCACCACCGACGGGGTGGTGCGGTTGCCCTCCGCGTTCGCAATCACCACCGGCTCGCCGCCCTCCATGACGGCGACGCACGAGTTGGTCGTCCCGAGGTCAATACCAATCACTTTCGGCATGACAGACTCCTCCCTTCACACAGTCGACAATCGGTCCCCTGCGCCACGCCCGGCCATCCGCGAAGCGGCGCCGGCGGTGCGTCCGCCTCACACCGTCACCTTCACCATCGCGGGCCGCAACACCTTGTCGCGCAGCATGTACCCCCGCTGCAGCTCCTGAACGACCACGCCCGGCTCGGCGCCATCCCCGGCCGGCTCCTGCATCACCGCCTCGTGCACCGCCGGATCGAACTTCTCCCCCACCGACGGCACGGGCGTCACACCGAACTTCTCCAGGATCCCGAGCAGCTGCCGGTGCACCATCTCGACCCCCGTGCGCAGTTCCGAGGCCTCCGCGCCGGCCGCCGCCAGGGCGCGCTCGAAATTGTCCACCACCGGCAGCAGTTCCGCGAGCAATTGCTTGTTCGCAAACCACTGCAGTTCTTCCTGCTCCTGCCGCGTACGCCGCCGGAAATTGTCAAAATCCGCGCGGGCGCGCAAAAGCTGTTGGCGCAGGCGCTCGACCTCGTCGGACAGCCGGGCCACTTCCGCCGCGGCATCCGGCGCGCCCGCGCCCTCGTCCGCATCCGGTTTGGGTTCGGCCGCATCCACGGCCGGCTCCTCCGCGACCGCGGCGCCCGCTTCCGGCTGCGCAGCACCCTCCGGCGCCTCCCGCTGGGCCTCCCCAGCGGCGGCCTCATCCGCCGTCGCCGACTGCGCCCCGTCTTCCGTTCGATCCCGCTTGTGTTCCTCGTCTTCTCGCTTCACGTCAGACCTCTCCCTCCAACCAACGGGCGCCAGCCCGGACGGCCTGTCCAGGGCGCGCCGATGCGGCCGCGGGCTGTCACGACCCGGTCAGCCGCTCCGTCATCAACCGCGTCAGGGCTCCCGCCGTGTACTCCAGGATGCGCATGACGCGCGCGTAGTTCATCCGCGTCGGCCCAATCACGCCGATGCTGCCGACCGGCACCCCCGCGACCATGTACGTGGCCGACACGACGGTGCAGTCCTGCAGGTTCTCCACCGGGTTCTCCTGGCCGATGCGCACCTGCACCCCCGGTCCGGTCAGCGGCACCACATCGAGCGCCCGCCGCCAGTCGGCCGACTCCAACAGTTCCAGCACCGGCCGCACCTTCTCCACGTCCCGGAACTCCGGCTGCCCGAGCATGTTCGTCACGCCGCCCACGTACACCTGCGCCGGACCGTTGACCACGGTCTCACTCAACTGGTCCAGCACGGAGATGGCGTCCTCGTACCGTTCCAGCGTATGCGCCATCTCCGTGGCGATCTCCTGGTACAGATGGGACCGCAGATGCGCCAGGGACGTCCCGACCAACTTGGCGTTGAGCAGATTGACCATGCGCACCACCTCGCCGGGCGGGATGTCCTCCGGCAGCGTCACGTGCCGGTTCTCCACGTGCCCGGTGTCGGTGACCAGGATGGCCACCGCCGAACAGCCGCCCAGCGGCACCAACTGGATGTGCCGGATGTGCTGCTGGTGAATCATCGGCCCCAGCGCGATGGACGCGTACTGGGTCAACTGCGAGAGCACGGTCGCCGTCTGCTGGATGACCCGCTCCACCTCGTTCATCCGTTGCTGGAAGACGTCCCGCAGCACGCGGAGGGTGGCTTGGTCAATGTCCTTGCGCGTAGCCAGGTGATCCACATAGTATCGGTATCCCTTCTGGGATGGCACGCGTCCCGCGGACGTGTGGGGCTGGTCCAAATATCCTAATTCTTCCAAATCCGCCATCTCGTTTCGGATGGTCGCCGGACTCAGCTGGAAATCCTGGTGTTTGGACAGCGTCCTCGATCCGACCGGCTCGGCCGACCGGATGTAATCCTCCACGATGGCGGCCAAGATCAGTTTCTGCCTGGGCGTCAGCACGTCCACCGCCGTGCACCTCCTGAACGCGCCCGAACCCCGCGGCCGCCGTCCGGGCCGCGGCGCCAAGTCTGTTAGCACTCACTCGGAACGAGTGCTAAACTCACTCAAGTCGAACATAGCAACTCGGATGGAAATTGTCAATTGACGTCGAGGGGCGCCTCGTCCTCGGTCAGAGCCCCGACAAACCGCTCGAAGACCACATTCGCCACCTGCCACGCCCGCTCCGTCAAGCGCAGACGGCCCTCCTGCCAGGCCAGCAGCCCCTGGGCGAGAAGCGGATCGATCACGCCGGCAAACGCCTCCTCCATCCGCACCCCGTGCCGCAGCCAAAACCGCTCCGCCGACACCCCTTCGCGAAGGCGCAGCCCCAGCATCAGGGTGTCCTCCGCCGCTTCCGCGGCCGACACCTCGTGATCCACTTCCCAGGGCCGCCGCCCGGCCCGTACGCGGGCCGCGTATTCCTGGAGGGCGCGGACGTTCTCGTAGCGCCGCCCGAACGCGTAGCCGTGCGCCCCCACACCGGCCGCCCAGTACGGCTCGTTGCGCCAATACACCAGGTTGTGGCGCGCCTCGCGCCCGGGCCGGGCGAAGTTGCTGACCTCGTAATGGCAGAAGCCCGCAGCCGCCAACTCCTCGAGCACCAGGTCGTACATGTCCGCCTCCAGGTCCTCCCCGGGCAGCGACAGCAGGCCCTGCTCCCGCCAGCGGGCAAACGGGGTCCCCGGCTCCACCTTCAGCCAGTAGGCCGACACGTGCGGCACCCCGAGCCGCACGACCTCCCGGACGCTCTCGTGCACGTCGTTCAGGGTCTGGTCCGGCAGCCCGAACATCAGGTCGAGGTTGAGATTCGTGAAGCCCGCGTCCTGGGCCATCACGACGCTGCGGCGGATGGTATCGGCGTCGTGCAGGCGGCCGATGGCGAGCAACAGGCGCTCGTCGAACGTCTGCGCACCGAAGCTGAGCCGGTTGACCCCCGCCTCGCGCAGCAGCGCCAGCTTCTCCGCGTCCACCGTCCCCGGATTGGCCTCGACCGTCACCTCGGCCCCGGGCGCCAGGCGAAAGCACCGGTGGAGCGCCGCGAAGACCTGCTCCCACTGGCGCGCCGACAGCAGCGTCGGTGTCCCGCCCCCGAAGAACACCGTCTGAAGCGGGGCCGTCGCCGCCTCGCCCAGCAGCCGGAATTCCTCTGCCAGCGCCACGACGTACGCGTCCATCGCCGGCCGTGGCGCCACGTACGTCGTAAAGTCGCAGTAGTGGCAGCGGCTGGCGCAAAACGGGATGTGCACGTACAGCGAGGTCGGTACCGCGCTGTGCAGGGTGTCCACCAGGCGCCCCCGCGCCGCCGGATGCTCCCGCGGCGTCTCCGCCAGGCCGCCTCGGTTCACATCCATACCCATCACTCCATCTTCAACACGGCCATGAACGCCTCCTGGGGCACCTCGACGCTGCCCACCTGCTTCATCCGCTTCTTGCCTTCCTTCTGCTTCTCGAGCAGCTTTCGCTTGCGCGTGATATCGCCGCCGTAGCACTTCGCCAGCACGTTCTTGCGCATCGCCTTGATGGTCTCGCGAGCGATGACGCGGTTGCCGATGGCCGCCTGAATCGGCACCTCGAACAACTGCCGAGGGATCAGCTCCTTCAGCTTCTCGCACAGGGCCCGCCCGCGCGGATACGCCTTGTCGCGGTGGACGATGAACGACAGCGCGTCCACCACCTCGCCGCCCAGCAGGATGTCCATCTTCACCAGGTTGGACGGCTGGTACCCGGCCAGCTCGTAGTCGAACGACGCGTAGCCACGCGTGCACGACTTGAGGCGGTCGAAGAAGTCGTACACAATCTCCGCCAGCGGGAGCTCGTACTTCAAGGTGACCCGGGTCTGGTCCAGGTACTGCATGTCCTTGAACACGCCCCGCTTCTCCTGGCACAGTTCCATCACCGCGCCGACGTAGTCGTTCGGCGTGATCACGGAAGCGGTCACCATCGGCTCCTCCACGTGTTCGATGCGCTCGGCCGGTGGCATCTTGCTGGGGTTGTCGACCTCGACCCGGGTGCCGTCCGTCAGGTACACGTGGTACACCACGCTCGGCGCCGTCGTGATGAGCGTCAGGTTGTACTCCCGCTCCAGGCGCTCCTGGACGATCTCCATGTGCAACAGTCCGAGAAAACCGCAGCGGAACCCGAACCCCAGTGCGCTCGACGTCTCCGGCTCAAACGTCAAGGCCGCGTCGTTGAGCGACAGCTTCTCCAGCGCCTCTCTCAGGTCCTGGTAGTCGCCGCTGTCCACCGGGTACAGGCCGCAGAACACCATCGGCGTCACCTTGCGGTATCCCGGCAGGGGCGCCGCACACGGCCGCCCGGCGTCCGTCACCGTGTCGCCGACGCGCGTGTCGCGCACGTTCTTGATGCTCGCCGCGAAGTACCCGACCTCGCCCGCCGCCAGGCTCTCCACCGGGGTCATGCCCGGGCGGAACACGCCCACCTCGACCACCTCGAACTCCGCCTGGGTGGCCATCATCCGGATGCGCATCCCGGGGCGGATTTCGCCGTTGACGACGCGAATGTAGACGATGACCCCGCGGTACGAGTCGTAGTGGGAGTCGAACACCAACGCCTGCAGGGGCGCCTGCGGATCCCCCTGCGGCGGCGGAACCTTGCGCACAATCTGCTCCAGCACCTCGTCAATTCCGATGCCCGCCTTGGCGGACGCCAGCACCGCCTCGCTCGCGTCGAGCCCGATGATGTCCTCAATCTCCTGTTTCACGCGCTCCGGATCGGCGCTCGGCAGGTCGATCTTATTGATCACGGGCAGAATCTCCAGGTTGTTGTCGAGGGCCAAATACACGTTGGCCAAGGTCTGCGCCTCGACCCCCTGGGCGGCGTCCACCACCAGCAACGCCCCCTCGCACGCCGCCAGGCTGCGCGACACCTCATATGTGAAGTCCACATGCCCCGGCGTGTCAATCAGGTTCAGCTCGTACTCGATGCCGTCCTGCGCCTTGTAGAACAGGCGCACCGGCTGCAGCTTGATGGTGATGCCGCGTTCCCGCTCCAGGTCCAACTGGTCGAGCAACTGGTCCTGCATCTCCCGCTCCGAAACCGTTCCGGTGCGCTCCAGCAGGCGATCCGCCAGCGTCGACTTGCCGTGGTCGATGTGTGCGATGATGCAGAAGTTGCGGATTCTCTGCTGCCGATCCGTCATGCCCGAGCGCCACCTCCCGCCGTGTAGGGGCGCCCGCCGTGCGGATTGCCCGGCGCGGCCCCTACGAAATACGCCGCGCCCCACTCAGGCGCGGCAGCCCGTCAAAACGCGGCATGATTATATCACTCCAGTGCGGCCAGAGACAACGGATTCGTTTCTGCTCATCTGGTCCGTTGTTCCTCGTGCAGCGTAAACGGCGCAGTCCGGGTCGACATCTTCCGAACCACCTCGTACCTCCACCCCAAGGGAGGGGCGCCCGCTCGCCGGGGCACCGTTTGCGCCACGATTCGAAGGCCCGTCACCAACAGGTTCAGTGCGATGACGGTGAGGGTCAAGAACACGATGGGCCCCGCCAGCACCCACGGGGTTGCGGCAAAATCGCGGGCGTTTTCGGCCACGAGCGCGGTCCAGTCCAATGAGGACGGGTAAAACACCCAGACTGGTGCGGAGTACACGGATTCCAGCCGCCAGCTCGGCATGATGGGGTACTGGAAGAACCCCAGTGTCGAGATGAGGAGCAGAACGCGGCCCGATTCGACGGCGAACAGCTCCAGCATGACCATCACGAGAGCTCGCCAGTGATGAATGAGCAATTTCGTCAGCGCCGAGTTGCCGGCGATTTCCGCGGCCTCCATGTATTCCTTTGCGGCGGCATCCTCCAACCTGCGGACCATGGCATCCGCCGCACGCCCGATCTCGATCACACCGATGATTGCCATGTACACCCACCGATGCACCGCATCCCAATGTATTGAATTTTGGGAAATCCGAACGCCATACCAATAGACATCGGGAATTTGAAGAATGAGCAGTGCCAGCAAGACGCTGGGCACGACACTGACCAGCGAGCTCCAGGTCAAGACCAGCTCGCGAACCCAACGTATCCGCCACACAGAAGACACGAGTGCGAGAATGGTGGCGGCCATCACAATCCCGCTGACAGGGATCAGCACGTATCCAAAGGTGGGCAGGATTCCGTGCAGGGTACGGCTGAGCATGTCCCTCCCTTGGGCGTCGGTGCCCAACCAATGGATTCGTGACGGCGGAAACGGCGGCGCAGTGATGGTGTCGTTGGGACCGAAGTGGATGACATCCTGCTGTTCGGGAGGTGGCAGCGGCAGCCACTGCGCAACCACGCCCAGTGCAACCATCGACAAGAGGGTCAGGCCACCGCCGATCATCTGCCAGGGCACGCCGAATCTCCAGCTGGACTCGCGCAAGGGTGCGGCATACGGGTTGAACGACCGACGATATCTAATGGCTCTCAACAGCAATCTCGCCAGTCCCCACGCCATTCCGTACACCAATCCGCACGCGAGCACGCCGCCGAAGACCAGTGGCGCGTCATAGGGGTAATATTGCACGTCGTTGGTTGGCCAAATGGGCGTGTAAATGGGCGCGAATCCTTTGTTGCCCATAGCTTCGAACAACATGGAGACCACTCCGGGACGATAGAGGAGATACTCCACCATCACCAGGTTGGAGAACAGCAGTCCGATGACAGGCACAACGCTCTCCAAGACCACCGGAAGGCAGTTCGGCAGGACGTGCCGGGCGATGACCCTTCTCCTCGACAACCCCTTTGCGTACGCGGCGACCAGGTACTGCTGTTCCAGTTGCTCCTCCACCACGCCTCGTACCATGCGCGCCAAGTACATGGCGGGCACAAGGCTGATCAATACCGCGGGCACGAGTGTCCCCGACCAGAAGGCTCGGCTTCCGACGAAGGACACCTGGATCTGATGGCGCAGCAAGTAGAAACTGAGCATTTCCAACACGAGGATCATGAAAAAATCCGGGAGGGACTCCATCAACCACTGCAGGCCGAACGACAAAAGCGGGAACCGGCCCCCATGGTGTCCCCGGACCCCATCGTAGATCCCCTTGGCCACACCGAACACGATGGTGATCAGTAACCCAATCGCCACGAGGACGAGGCTCGACGCGAAACTGGACACCACAATCTCGACCACGGGACGGCCCTGGATGACGTCCATGCCCAAAGATCCGTGCGCAATTCGGTGCCACAAATCCTCCAAATGGTCCAGGTAGGCGGACCAGCGAAAATAGACAACGGGGGTCCTCAACTGAGCGATCTGGGGTCTCGGATCCGCACCATGCGGAAACGCAATCAGCAGAACCAGCACGACCGCGACGACCAGCCAACGCACGAGCGTTTTCAAGACTGCCGCCTCACTTCATCCGCGAATCCCCCAAATAAGCATGAGACAAAAGAATGAGACGAGAGAAAACATTCTGTTTCGAACCCAGCAGGGATCCCCTCCCCGCCGTCCCCCGCAGGCGAGGCATCACGCCCCGCCTCCGAGCTGTTTCTGCGCCTGCTTCAGGAACGAGTCGTCGACCATGCTGCCCACGTCGATGTCGCCCTTGACAAAGCCGGCGCCCTGATAGAACTTCAGTTGGTTTTCGATGTTTGCCGGATCGACCTCCGCCTTCGGATCGACGTAAATCAGCTCCGTCTTCACGACGTCGGCCGGTTGTTTGGCGTACTTGGAGATGATGTCCAGCCCCTTCTTGTAATCCGGGTCATCCGCGTTGTGGTTCCCGTACACGTGCTGGTTGTAGAACTGCACCGCCCGCAGGTAGCCCTCCATGAATTTGGTGGCGGCGTCCGTGTGCGTGCGGAAATTGGGAGAGTAGGCGATGACGAGCAGGTCCGCCTTGACGTTGTCGTCCACCCAGGCGATGAGGTGCGCCTTGCCGCTCTGCAGCTCCTTGTTCGCCGCCGGTTGCGGCAGAATCGCCGCGTCCACCTGGCCCGACTCCACCGCAGCCGCGATGTTGGACGTGGTGTGCAGCGGCACCTCCTGCACGTCGCCCAGCGTCATGTTGTACGACGCCAGCATCGACCCCAGCAGGTAATCGAAGGTCGATCCCGCCGTCGTATTGCCAAACCGCTTGCCCTTCAGGTCGGCGACGCTGTGCACGCCGGCGTTCCACGCCTTGTCGCTCGCCACCAGCGCCTCGAACTTCTGGCCCGGCCAAATGCGGCCCTTGTCGGCGACGATGTACTCCTTCTTGCCGCTCGCCCACAGGTTGAACAGGCTGGCGGTGATGCCGGTTGCGCTGACGTCGAGGGTGCCCGCTGCCGTGGCGACGTCGATGTCCCCGGCCGCCTCGTACGTCTTCAGCTGCACGTCGAGTCCGAGGTCCTTCCAGTATCCCAAGTCCTCCGCCAGAAAAATCGGCGCCGAACTGACCAGCGGTGTCGTCCCGACGGTAATGGTCGCCGTCGATCCGCTGCTCCCCGCCGAAGGATTCCCTGGTGCCGAATTCGCGGTGTTCGAGTCCCCGGACGTCCCTGCTCCAGACGCGCCGCATCCGGCCACCGCCACCATCGCCAGCGCCAGCGCGGCACCCACCCAACGCTTGTTCAACACTCCACTCCTCCTCTGTCTTGGGGCCCCGACGGCGGAGCCCCATCCCTTGCCTCCACGGCGTGTTGGATGATTTTCGAATCATCATACGATCTCTGCTTCGATTCAACAAGAGGATCGACAGATGGCGGCTGGACCGCCGCCGGGGCCGCCCCCTGCAGGCGCCCCCGGCACCGGGCTGGCGCCCCGCTGGCATCAATTCGCCTGCCAGGGCAACAGACGGCGCTCCAACCAAGCCAGCCCGCGGCTGATGACCAGGCCCAATACGCTCAACACCACCACGCCGACCAGGACGTCGGCCGTCAGCATCAGCGACGAGTACTGCAGAATCATCGCCCCGATGCCGTGCTGCGCGCCGATCATCTCGGCCGCCACCAGGATGAGAAGGCTCAACCCTGCACCGATGCGCAGTCCCGCGAAGATGGTCGGCAGGGAAGCCGGCAGGATCACCCGCCACACGAGGGTCCAGCGCGACGCCCCGAAGCTGACCGCCGCGCGAAGCAGCGACGGGTCGGTGTTCCGCACCCCGGCGTACGTGTTGAACAGGACCGGGAACATCACCTCGGCCGCAATGACCAGCACCTTCGACGCCTCGCCCGCCCCGACCCACAGGATGAGGAGGGGGATGATGGCCAGCTTTGGGATGGGGTAAAGCGCGCCCGCCACCGGGAGCCCGACGCGCTCCGCGATGCGCGAGAAGCCGAGCCACAAACCGAACAGGATGCCGGCGCCCGCTCCGAGCGCGTAACCCGCTGCGATGCGGCCCAGGCTGGCACCCGTGTTCACCCACAGGTCGCCGCTTTGCACCAACTGCACACCCGCTTGAAAAATCGAGACAGGGCTTGGCAGATCCGCCTCCGGGATCACGCCGAGTCCCGTCAGCGCCTGCCACAGGACCAACAGAGCGACGACACCCGCCGGCGCAATCCACGCCGGGGCCCGCCGTTCCACGAATCCCATCCGGTAGCGCACCGGATGGCGTTCCGGCACCTCCTCCGACCGGCCGAATGCTCGCTGTCCTTCGACCGACATCGTCATCCCTCCACCAATGCCTGCTCTGCGTCGTGCCGAATGGTCTGCCAGATGGCGTCCGCGAAGCCCAACAGCTTCACCTGCGCCTCCGGTGCCTTGCGGGCCGCGCGCGGAACGTCGATATCCACCACGCGCACCACCCGGCCCGGCCGGCGGGACAACACCACCACCCGGTCCGCCAGCGCCACCGCCTCCTCGATGTTGTGCGTGACGTACAACGTCTTCTGCCGGACCGATTCCCACAGGTTCAACAGCTCTTCTTGCATGATCAGGCGCGACTGCGCGTCGAGTGCGGACAGCGGTTCGTCCATCAGCAACACGTCGGGCTCGATGACGAACGCGCGGGCGATTCCCACCCGCTGCCGCATGCCGCCGGACAGTTGATGCGGGTATTTGTCTTCGAATCCCTGCAGCCCGACCTTGCGGATCATCTCGCGGGCCCGCTCACTGCGCTCCCGCTTCGGCATTCCCAACTGCTCCAGGCCGAACTCCACGTTCCGCTGAACGGTCCGCCACGGGAACAGCGCGTGCTCTTGGAACACCACGCCGATGCGCGGACTGCGCCCCGCGGCGCCCTCGAAAAAGATCTGACCCCGGGTGGGCTCGGTGAGCCCCGCCACCATCGACAGCAGGGTCGACTTCCCGCATCCGCTCGGGCCCACAATGGCGACGAACTCCTGCTCCGCCACCGTGAGATGGATGTCGTCGAGGGCGACCGTCTCACGCCCGCGCCGATCCCGGTAGACCTTGGAGACCCCGTCGACCACCAGACGCATTCCGGTTCCCTCCCATGTTTCCGTCAGCGCGCCACGAACAGGACCCCGATGAGGATGATCCCGAGGCCGATCCAGCGCGTCACCGGCACCGTTTCATGGAAAAACACGAGCGCCACCAACACCGCGGCCACGTAGGCGAGGCTCTGCATCGGATAGAGAAGGCTCAGCGGCAGTTGCTTGAGCAGATAGATCCACACCAGCGTCGCCACGCCGTACAGCAGCACGCCGCCGAGGATCCACGGAGAGAACAGCGCCCGCAACAGGTCCCCAATGCCATGGAGCGACAGGGAAGCAATTCCGATCTTCCACATCGCCTGGCCCGTCACCAGCAGGGCGATGTTCACGGCGACCAACAGGTAGTTCATGCGCTTCACTCCGTCTTGTTCAACAGCAGTTGGTAGACATCCCGGTGCTGGCGCACGATGGTGTCGAGGATGAACCCGCACGTCACCGAGATGGACGCCAGCATCATGAAGCCGACCGCCAGGATGGCAGACGGGATCTTGGCGATCTGATGCGTGGCGATGAACTCCGTGATGACCGGCACCCCCACTAGCAGACCGAGCACGAAAAACACGATGGCCGCCGTGCTGAAAAACGCCAGCGGTTTGTAGTCTTTAAAGATCCAGAACACCGTCCGGAGCACCCGCATGCCGTCACTGAACGTGTTCAGCTTGGAAAAGCTGCCCTCCGGGCGGTCGCGGTAATCAATCGGGATCTCGACGATGCGAAACTTCTTGTCCAGCGCGTGCAGCGTCATCTCCGTCTCGATTTCAAACCCCTCGCTGGCCACCGGCATGTTCTTCACGAACAGCCGGTTGAACGCCCGGTATCCGGTCATGATGTCGCGCAGGTCGGAATGAAAGAGCGCATTGATCAGCCACTTCACCAGGTTGTTGCCGAAGTTGTGGAACGGACGCTTGTTTTCCTTCGTGTACGATCCGTTGGAATGCCGATCCCCGATGACCATGTCCGCCTCGCCGCGGACGATGGGTGCGATGAGGTCGTGCACGAACTCCGCGGGATACGTGTCGTCCCCGTCGACCATGACGTACACGTCGGCATCGATCCCGCGGAACATCGAGCGCACCACATTCCCCTTCCCTTGGCGCGGCTCCCGCCGGACGATAGCGCCCGCGGCGGCCGCCACTTCCGCCGTGCGGTCGCGAGAGTTGTTGTCGTACACGTACACGTCCGCCTCGGGCAGCTCCCTGCGAAAGTCCGAGACGACCTTGGCGATGGTGGGTTCTTCGTTATAACAAGGAATCAGAACCGCGATCTTCAAACTGTCGTGCCTCCACTCCCCGGTTGTCCGCCAACAGCGTAGCACAGCCGGGCCGGCGCCGCCACCCGACGCCGGGTCCGCCGGCCATGCGCCTCCTTCTGTCTCTGCCCCGCGGCCAGGCGGATGGTGCCCAACTGGCGTCGCCCCGCGCCGGCTCCGGCGCCAACCCGGCCGCCATCAGGCGCAGCCCGAGGATCAGCACGCACAGGGCCAGAGTGGGAAACAGGACGGGCGCCGGGTCGGAAAACCAGTGCTGGCTGGCGGCGCCGATCAACGCCGGCCAGTCCAGTTGCCGGGTGTCGATGACGACGGCGTTGTCGGTCCGGATGAGGCGCAGATGGCTGAAGATCCCGAAGTACGCCAGCTCTCCCATCACCGCCAGCACGCGGGCGTACGTCAAGGGGAGGTACTCGGCGAGATAGGGCCGCCACCAGGGCCACACATGGCGAACGAGGATGCGCACGGGCCCGCACCCGGTGGTCCGCGCCGCCTCGATGAACGGGCGGCCGAGCATGAGCCGCAGGTCGCCCTCCAGGGTCGGGGCGAAGCGCGCACTCTCGAGCAGCGCGATGACCAGGTAGTACCAAAGGCTCAGGCGGGCAGAGAAATAAATGCCGGGCGCCTCCAACAAGAGCAGCGCGACCAGCATGGGCGGCACGAGAGACATCAGGCCGGCCGCGAGATCGAACAACGGCAGAGGCACATGCCATACCGCCCGCAACAACGCGATGGCGCCGGACATCCCCCAGATGGCCAATACCAACAGGGTCGCATCGCGCAAGGTGGGCAGGGCGCCGTACAGGATGCGGGCGAACAGGTCGTGCCCGTCCTGGTCGGTGCCGAGCCAATGCAGGCGAGAGGGCGGAAAGGGCGGCGCGCTGGCCGTGGCCGCGTGCCACACGTCCTGGGCGTAGGGGGACACGTGGACCCACGCCTGGGGATACGCGCCCATTCCAATGATGGCCAAGGTGAGGATCGCCCCTGCGGCGGTGCGCGCGTTCAACCATTCAGGCACCCATCATCCATCTCCACCGGCGCTCCGCCCACCACCCGATTCCCCGCATCACCGCGGTGAAGAGCGTGAAAATCGTCAGGTAGGCGGTGAGCGCCGCGATTTGAAATTCGCCTGGCGAGGTCCACAGGGTGCTGAACCCGAGCCCCGTGTGGCCGAGCGCCTGAAGCGCGCCGAAGACGGCCCCGTGCTGGCGCATACCGATGAATTCCACCGCCACCAGGCCGCTCATCGCCATCGTGTACACCGTGGGCAGCTCGATGGCCAGCTTCGGCAGCGCGTTCTTCAGAATGTGCCGGAAGACGACCTCCCGCCAGCGCAGCCCTTTGCCGAGAGCGGTGAGGACGTACCGCTCGCCGAACTGTTGGCGCAGCGTCACCGCCAGCACGCGCGCCACGTACATCCCGGGTGCCCAGGTGAGCATCACGGCACACACAGCCGTGCCGCCCCAGAACGTCTCGTCGGGGAGCATGGGCACCGGGTCGCCACGCCAGAACATGCGCAAAAACAACGTCCCCATCTCGACGAGGATCACGAGGCCGAACAGCGGCAGGGCGTCCACCACCCAGCACACCGCCCGCACGCCGCGGTACCATCGCGCCGCCAGGAACACGTCGCACAGCCCTTTGAGGATGCCGAACCCGTACGCCCCGACCACCGCGAAGACGACAAACCCCAGGGTCAATGGCAAATGCCCGAGAGCATCCTGAATCGCCTGGCGGTGCGCCGGCGCCGCCGGATGGACGAACAGCGACAGGGCGCTCAGCATGTTGTCGCCCCAGGTGTCGCGGACGCCGCCGCGCGGCGGGCGGATGTGCCGCGGCAGGGACGCGGCGGACAGGAGCACCAGGAACAAGATCAGCCCGTACAGGCCGCGGCGCAGTCCCGCCTGAACCCAGGGGCGGGCGGAGCCTGTCGTCCGTGCCGCGCGGGCCTGTGCCATCCCATCGTCGTGCACCGCGCACCCCTCCCACCATCCGAGACCCCGGCGGCGGCGTGGCCGGGCGTCCCTGCGTCTGCCCTCTATTGCAAACCATTTCTTGAAAACAATCAAGAGAGACAAGCCGAAAAAAAGAGAAAACGCCTCCCCGCCGGAGACGGGAAGGCAAGGGGGAGGCGAACGGGCGGGTTCACAAGTTCGCCGAAGGGGGTTCGGACGCGGGATCCGAACGATGATGGTGCAGGTGCGGAGCGCCCGACCGTGCCGCCTCAGCCGATTCCAACGCCTCCCGCAGGACAAATGCGATGATGCCAAGGGCGGCGGCCGCGTCCACCCACCACCATCCGAACGCTCGCTGCAGCAAGAGCCCTGCCAAGAGCGCCCACGCCATGCAGGCGCAGGTCATGCTGCACGCCGCGTCCCCCAGCAGCGCGTGGCTGTGCAGCTTGCGCCCGAGGCGGCGTTTGACGAGCGCCAGCCAAGGGGTGATCAGGCTCGACGCCACGGCCACCGCCAACCCGAGTGGGCTCTCCAGCATCCCCGAGCGCAGGGCCAGCGCTTGCCCGGCCTGAAACGAGATGAACCCCGCGAGGGCGAACAGGCAAGCCGCCACGAGGGCGGAGGAGACGCGTTCCACGCGATCCACCCACCCATGGTCCGGATGGCCCCGCTCCCACCACAGGCGAACCCATAGGATGACCCCGGAGACAAACTCAATGCCGCTGTCGGCGCTGAACGCCGACAGGGCCAGACTGCCCGCGCGCACCGCCGCAAATCCGCTCAGCGCGGCTTCGGCCAGAATCCAGAGCAGCGAGGCGGTCTCCACCCACAGCGCCAACGTGAGCCACGACATCCGTTGCGCTTCCGCCCTGGCCTCCATCACGGCTGTCCCCCGCCGGAGGCCGCCGGGCGCTCCAAGAACAACGTCTCGAGCAGGCCGGACAGCAGGCGTCCGAAAGCGTCCTGCACGTGCACCCCCACGATGACGCCGCCGCGATCGAGCGTGTGTCCAATCGGGCTCTGCATCCCCGCCAGCCTTTGATCCCACGAATCGAGCCGGCCTGGAGATCCCGCAGCGGTCACCGGCGAGAGCGGGCTCGACTGCCCAGACAGAGCCCCGGGGTCTCCCCCGGCGGCGACACCTGGTGCGGCGGTGGACGCGCCGACGGGTCCCGCCGGCAACGCCGCCGGTCCCGACAGGGCGCGGATGCCCGCCGCGACCATCGACAGGGCCGCCGCGCTGGCGCCCAGCACCAACAGGCTGAACAACACCCCCGCCAGTCCCCGCTTCACATACCGCCGAACCTGCATCCACGTGCTCTTCATGGACATCCCTCGCCCTCGTGCGCCTTTGTGCCCGATGTATATGAATGAAGCGGACAAATTATCACTCTAGCGGACGGTTTGCCAGGTTACGAGAGACGGCAGATGGGTGCAGGAATTGAGAGGGGACGCGGCGAAATGAGCGTCAGCATAGGACGGACAGACCGTCCGGCGATGCACTGCCGGCATGGTCGCACCCAAAGGCATGATCAAGGGGGTGTTGGGATGACCGCCGAACTCCGGGTCTCACCGCTTGCAGCGCCCAGTCCCGGCCAGGGGCTGACGGCGCCAGGTCCCCGTGGGAGCGGCGCTTCCGCCGCGTCCGCCGCAAGCTCGGCCGCCGGCCGGACCCCTGCGTCGGGCGGGACGACCGCGCTGCCCGCGGACCCGTCCTTCTGGGAGATGTGGACCCAATCGATGATCTCCCAACTGCCCGTGCCCGGGCTGGACCCAGCCGAATCGGGCGGCGATGACACAGGGCTTGATCCCTTGACCTTCTCCGGTATCCTGCCAGGGTTCTCCGCGTCCGCGCTGGGAACCGCACTCCCGGGGCTTCCCGCCTGGACCTGGCTCGCGCTGGCCAGCGGGCTGAGCGCAACGGGGACACCGGCACCAGATGCGCTCGGCCAAACGAAACCCGCAGAACAGACCGGGGCCACGGGTTCCGGTGCCCAGCCTGCAGGAACGGCACACCCGGGGGAAGATGGCAGCGTGGCCGGTCTCGTCGCGCAGGCCGCCGCCCGGTACGGTGTTCCCGCCGGCTTGGTGATGAGCGTGATCGCCCAAGAATCCGGCTTTCGTCCAGATGCCCAAAGCCCCGCGGGGGCTCAGGGGTTGATGCAGCTGATGCCGGACACGGCACGCATGCTCGGCGTCACCGACCCGTTCAATCCCGCGCAGAACATCGACGGCGGCGTGCGCTACCTGGCGCAACTGCTCGCCCGCTATGGCGGCGACGTGTCACTGGCGCTGGCGGCGTACAACGCCGGGCCGGCCGCAGTGGACCGCTACGGCGGCATTCCCCCCTATCCGGAGACCGTGCAATACGTGCAATCGGTCCTCTCCCGTTGGACGGGCACGGCTTCGTAGCCCCTCGCCAGGGGACGCGCGCCGCGGCATGTGTTATACTCGCCTGGGAATCGGACGAGGAGGGGGACGCAGGCCGTTGCGCGTGGTGAAGCGGTGGATAACGTGGCTGCAATTGAACCGGGAACGCTGGATATATGCCATCCTCCTGTTGGCGCTGGCGGTCCGGGCGGCGGTGCTGGTCCGGTATCGCCTCAGCCTGACCCTGAACAGCGACGACGTGGGCTACATGCACAGCGCCATCTGGCTCCTGCAGTACGGGCGCTTCACCTACCATTCGCCCGATGAGCCGACCGCCCACATGATGCCCGGCATCACGCTGCTGTTGGCGGCGGTGTTCGCGGTCTTCGGGTGGGGCCCCTGGGGCGTGATGATCGCCAAGGGGGTCATGTGCCTGTTTGGCGTGGCCGCCGTCTATGGCGTCTACCTGTGCGGACGCGAGGCCTGGGGGGTGACCGCAGGGTTGGTGGCGGCACTCGGGTGCGCTCTGTACGTCCCCGGCATCTTGACGGACACGCTGCTGCTCACTGAACCTCCGTTCACCGCCAGCTTCGCCTGGCTGGTCTATTTCTGCATGCGCCTGGCGCGCACGCGCCGCACCCGCTATCTCCTAGCCGCCGTGGGCTGCTATCTGTTCGCATTGTTTTTCCGGCCGACGGTCGCCCTCTTCCCGCTGGTGGTGCTGGTGTATCTCCTGTCGCACCGCTATCCCCTGCGCACGCTCGCCCGGCACGCCCTCCTCGGTGCGGTCGTGGTGTGCTTAGTCCTCGCCCCGTGGTGGGTGCGCAACGAGCTGGCGTTCCACCGTTTCGTTCCGTTGACCAACGGATCGGGCGACCCCCTGCTCCTCGGCACCTTCCAGGGTGAAGGGTATCCCCCGGGGACCTATCAGGAGACATTGAACGCCATCAAGGCGGCCCATCCCGGCATCTCCGCGTTCAATCTGTCCATCGCCGAGCAACAGGTGGCGGAGCAAAGGATTCAGGCGTGGTGGCAGGCGGACAAACGGTCCTTCTTGCACAGCTATCTCTCCGTCAAGCCGGAGATCCTCTGGGATCGGCCGTTTTATTGGAAGCCCATCCTGCGCGTGAAGCAAGAGACCATGCGCTGGGTGCAGCCTCTCCTGGTACAGGCCGGGTGCCTCGGCTGGATCCTCGCCTTCCTGCTCGGGTGGGGCCGACGCCGGGAGGCGCTCTTCGTCATGATCACGCTCTTGTATTACACGGCCCTGTACTCGGTGTACTTCGCCTACGGCCGGTACAGCCTTCCGTTCATGCCGCTGATGTTCCTCGGGGTCGGCGCCGGACTGTGGGCGCTGGGTCGCGCATCCTGGCACCTGTGGCACGTGATTCGCCGGCATTTGCCTTCCCCGGCAGAGGGTCAGACGGGCCCCTGAAGCGCGTCGGCGGCCCCACGCCCCATGTCCGTGGCCCCATCCGTGGCCCCATCCGAGGACCCATCCATGGACCCGTCACCGTGCGTCCGTCAGTGCGTCAACTGACTCGCGTCCTCCATCGTCATGGACGGATGCAGCGCCAGGTTCAGTCCTCGCGCCACCACCTCGGCGACGTCGTCAATGAATTCGTCGATCTCCTTCGGCGTCACCATCAGATTGTTCCCGAGGGGATCCAGCACTTCCTTAATGAGCTGCCACTTCTCCTGCGGGCTGAAATGGTCGAAGATCTGACTGGCTCCGTTACCCGGCACGGTTTCCTTCAACTTCACCAGGATGAGCTCCATCGCATCGTTGGCGATGGTCGCCGCGTCGACCACGGTGGGCACGCCGACGGCCAGCACCTTGCAACCCAGCGTCTGTTCATCCAATGCCTTCCGCTTGTTCCCGACGCCCGCACCCGGCTGGATGCCGGTGTCCGAGATCTGGATGGTGGCGTTGACCCGGTTGAGCGACCGCGACGCCAAGGCATCGATGGCGACCACCAGATCCGGCCGCACATGCTCCACAATCCCCTTCACCACCTCGGTCGTCTCCACGCCTGTCACCCCCAGGACCCCGGGGGAGACAGCGGCGACGGTCCGGTAGCCCTCGTCGAGCAGATCGGGAAAGTACTGAAACAGATGCCGGGTCACGAACATCCTCTGGGCGACCTTGGGCCCGAGTGCGTCCGGCGTCACCTGCTGGTTGCCCAGTCCGACCACCAACACCGAGGCCTGCTCGGGGACGTTGAGCAGGCGTTCAAACTCCTTCGCAAACTGTTCGGCCACGCGCTGCTGCAGGTCGGGGTCCCGCCGCCGCAGACCGGGCACCTCGATGGTCACATAGCGTCCCGCGCGTTTGCCGAGCGCCTGCTCCCCCTGTCGATCCCGGACATGCACCCGGGATACGCGGATGCCGTCGAGCGCCTCGGTCTCCTCTTCCACCCCCGGCACGGTCTGCGCCCGCCGGCGGGCCATCTCATGCGCCTCAATCGCCAGGTCCGTGCGCGGACTGTAGCTGTCCATCTGTCCCCAACCATCCTCATCTCCCCGCGCCCCGTGGGCACGCAGCCATGGGTGGGCTGCCTTCATCCGACCGCCTCCCGTCCTCATCTTCACGTCTTTAAGCTGCCGCCTCCGGCGGTCCGGTATACAGCACGATTGCAGTTCCACAGGCGATGTGATAGACTGACCTTTGTCTGCAATCGAGGGTGGCAAGGAGGTGGCACTGTGCCGAACATCAAGTCCGCAGAAAAACGCGTCCGCACATCCGCACGGCGTACGCTGCGCAACGCGTCGCTGAAGTCGGCGTTGCGCACGACCATCAAGAAGTTTGAACGCGCCCTCGCGCAAAGCGACCTGGAGCAGGCGCAGATCACCCTGCGCATCGCCACGCGCGCGCTGGATAAGGCCGCGACCAAGGGCATCATCCACCGCAATGCGGCCAACCGAAAGAAGTCCCGCCTCACCCGGCGGTTCAACGCAGTCAGCCGAGCACAGCAGGCCTGAGCACCTTCTCGGTGTGACAAAAAACGACCCCCTGGCGGGTCGTTTTTTGTCTGTATCGCACTGTTCCCCCATGCAAAAGCCGAGGCCAAGGCCCCGCGTCCGAGCCTCCGACGGGATCGGATCCGCTCACCGGCCCGGCTCCGGACCGGTCCGCTGGCCGAGCAGGGTTCGGACCTGCTGCGGATTCGCCAGATGCGAGGACTTCGTCAGTTCCTCGCGGGCGATCCGCACCAACCTCTGGACCATCGTCCCGCCGATTTCACCGCCCAACCTCCCGGCTTGCCGAGCGGTCGCCACGCCGGGATCGGCCTCCCCAGCCCGGCGGGGCACCCCTCCGTGCGTCGGTCGTCGGATCGGTTTCCCATCCGGACGCGCCGGCCACGCCTGGGTGGTGGTGCCGGCGACGAGGGCGCCTTCCTGGCGTTTTTGCTCGATGACCTGCTGCTTCAACCGGTTCATGGCTTCCCGCGCCTCGGGAACCAACAGCCGCCGTCTCGCCATCCCTGCGCCCTCCTCGTCCACGTCCCTATCGCATGCGCTGGCCAGACAGCCGTCAACAGCAGGCCAGAACCGCCAACTCCAAGGCGTGCTGGGGATCCCGCCGCCCGCTTTTCACATCGAACTCCAGGTCAGCCAGGACAGTGAGCAAGCGCTCCATCCGCTCCGGGCGCACGCGCGCCGCCTGACCCGCGGCCACGCGGACCGCGTAGGGATGCGCGGCCACCTCGGCGGCAATTTGCGCGTGCGACATCCCTCGCTCGCCGAGGACGCGCGTGTACCACATCAGGCGAATCTGGCGGGCAATCAGCGCAAACAGTTTCAGCGGGTCTTCGCCCTTTCGCTGCACGTCCGCCAGCGCCCGGAATGCGCGTTCCGCACGCCCTTGGACCACGCCGTCTATCCATGCGAACACGTCGTCCTCCAGCGGCGGGGCGACCGCTTCCGCCACGTCCGCCGGGGTGATGGGGCGCTCGCCGGTAAACATCCACAGCTTGCGCATCTCCTGCAGGGCCTGCGACACGCTCGCGGTGCGGCGCCAGAGCTCCTTCATGGCCGCTGGACGGATGTCCATCCCGTCAGCGGCGGCCAGTTGCTGCAGGATGGCGAGCGCCTGGGTCTCCTTCGGTGGATGGCAATCGATCACGGTGTGCTGCTTGGCCAACTTCACCAGTTTCTTTCGCTCGTCCAGTTTGTCCTCGACCGTGATGACCAGCGCCCGCCCCGGCACCGGCCGGGCCAGATACGCCTCCAGCGCGTCGGTGGCAAAGCGAGCCCGGCCTCCCGTGGCCATCGCGGTGCAGCGCTGCAGCACGACGACCGGCCGAACCTGGAACAAGGTCAAACTTTCGAGGGCGAAGACGGCGTCGTCACACCCTTGTTCATCGAACGCGAATCGCTGGACGTCGGCCGGCCCCTGGTCGTCTCCCAAGCGATTGCGGAGCGCCTGAATGAACGACTCGGCCAGCGCGTGTTCGTTGCCGACGAGCGTGAACACCCCGCTCCCGTCGCCCTCTTGCACCGCCTTCATGGCGCTCGTCCAATCCAACACCGAGCGTCCGTCCCTCCTTCGGCGCCCCGCGCAGGGGCGCCAGGATGCGAAAAACCCCGGTGAAGCCCGGGGTGGTGGAGTCCATCAGGTCAGATGCACGATTTCGCCCGTCTTCTCCGCGGTCAGCCGCAGACCGCCGAGCTCCCAGAAGTACTTGACCTTCGTCGCTTCCTTCGCCAACCCTGCCAAAAAACCCTTGACCGGAAATCTGCCGATGTTGCCGACGCCCACCTCGCGGCCGAGCGAGGCCAAGGTGCCCTTCAGGCTGGGCCGGAACACCTTGAGCGGGTGTCCGTGCACCGCCGAGCTGACGTTTTCCGCGATGCAATGCCCCATCTGCGTCGCCAACTGGGCCGTCGGAGGCAGCGGTTTGCCCTGCTCGTCCTCGACCCAGGCCGTGTCGCCGCCGACGAACACGTGGTCGTCGTCCACGGACCGCAGATACGCGTCCACCTTGGCGCGCCCACGCCGATCCACCGTGAACCCCGCCTCGCTGAGCAGCGGGTGCGCGCGTACGCCGCCCGTCCAGATGATGGTGCCCGCCCGCACAGGGTCGTCTCCCTCCACGTGCACCTCGCCCGCCTCCACTTTGACAATCTTTGTGTTTGTCCGCAGCCGCGCCCCCTTTTCGGTCAGCGTGCGGGCCGCCACCTCGCGCAACTCCGGCGACACCTGCGGCAGGATGGTGGGCATCGCCTCGATGTTCTGGATCTCGACCGCCGTTCGGTCGATCCCGTAGCGAACGCACAATTCGGGGATCCAGTCGACCAATTCACCGACCAATTCGATGCCGGTCAACCCGGCGCCACCGACGACGATCCGCAGATGCGTCGAGTCGCCGTCGTTCTTGTACGCCTCGAACTGGGACTCGATGTGGCGGCGGATCTGAATCGCCGTGTCGATGTTGCGCAGCACGAGGCTGTGCTCGGCCAGTCCGGGGATGCCGAAGTACTCGGGCACCCAGCCGAGAGCGACCACCAGCCACTCGTACGGATACTCGCCAGCTTTTCCGACGGCCACCCGGCGTGCCCGATCCAAGCGCACGATTTCGTCCTGCACGAAACGGGACGTGGGCTTTCGTAGCATGTTCCGGATCGGGACGGTGTATTTCATCGGCTCCCCACGGCCCCCGGCCGCTTCGTGCAACAGCGTGGTAAAATAATGGTATTCATGGTTGTTGACGAGGGTAAACGGTTCCGAAATCCGATCCAAGCCGGTGGCGGCCATCATGCCCGCGTATCCGGCCCCCACAATCAGGATGTCTGCCATGGTGCCTCCCTCTCCCAACGCCTCTGTGTCAGTGGACGACGGACAATGGTGCTGTTCTTACGATGTCCACTTCGCAGGGGGACATCCGGCCGCCGCCGTCCAGTTGTTCCCGCTCTACCATCCGGCCGACTTGCCTGCATCATTATACCATACGCCGCCCCGCGGCCGGTTTGGCGAGCGCCAGATTCCGCGCCGGATTCCGCGCCGCCGCCCCGCATACAGGAGTACCAGCCCGGTGTAGTAAGGGACGGCCCATCCCCAGGGCCAGGGCGGAAACCGCCACAGCGCGCCAGGCCACCCCGCGACCCAATCACACCAGGCCACCAGACCATGCACACCGAGGGCGGCAAGGGCACCACACCCTTCCGCCACCGGTCGCAGCACCGGCAACCCCTGAGCAGTCACCGCCAACGCGATGCTCCCCGCTGCCAGCGGCAGCAGGAGGGCGAGCAACGGATCCACCAGCGCGTTGGACAGGACAGCGTACGGCGTCAACTGCCCAAAGACGCAGACCGAGACCGGAAGGACGACCGCCTCCACCCAGACCGACGCACGCACGGTCGCCGTGGCCGCCACCCGGATACGCATCATCGCCCGCCGGAGCCTCCCGCCTCCGGCTGAAGAGGACGCCGAGGCGGCGCCCGCCAACGCCATGGTCACGCCCGCCGTGGCCAGGAAGGAAAGGGCACTGGACACGCCCCACAGGCTTCCCGGGGCCGCAATCCCCATCATGAGGGCGGCGGCGGCAAGGCAGGTGGACACGCGGACCGGGCGGCCGCACCATTGGGCCGCCATCCGGTACGTGGACATCGCGGCGGCCCGGACGATGGACGGGGAGAACCCGCACATGCCCGCAAACGCCCACACGCCGGTCACCCACGCCACCGGCCACCCCCAGGCCGGCATCCGCAGCCGCCGCCACAGGGGTCGCACGGCCCAGGTCGCCGCCCGTTCCAAGATCAGCACGTTGGCCCCGCTCGCGGCCAACACGTGCAGCAGTCCGGCGGCCAAGAAGGCCTGTTGGAGACCGGCAGGAAGGGACGATCCCCCGAAGACCATGCTCTGCACCAGCCCGGCCGTCCCTGCGTCCAAGCCGGCCGTGCGGCGCAGGGCGCTCGCCACGGCGTCGCCTGCCCTGGAAAATGGGCTGGACCAGGTGTTCCCGTGGCGCGGAGCGGAGGTCACCGTCCCCTCGAAACGGTACTGGGGCCGGGCCAGCGATCCCGCGGGCGTGCGAGGCGGATCGGGAAAGAGGACGCCGCGGAGGACGACGGAATCGCCCGGGTGGATGCGGGCACCGTCCGGCCCGGCCGGAAACCACACCGCTTCGACGTCGCAGGGCGTCGAGGCCCCAGGTCCGCCGATCCGCTGCAGGTGCAGCCGATACCACGGCCCCGATTTCCCCGTGGATGCCGTCTGGACCGACGCCTCGGCCGACAGGGGGCGCCCGCACCACGCATCGGCGCGCTGCGGGGCGCCGGCGCCCCGCCAGGCACCGTAACAGAACGCCAATGCCAACAGGCATCCCCACCAAGCCCCTCGGTGGATGCCCCTCCGGTGCGGGCGGACCCACCCCGCCCCGGCGGGCTGCCGACGCGCACGCGTCTGTTGGGATGGGTTCGGACGCCCTCTACCGGCCCGAATGCGTTCCACCGCCTCGTCCCACAGCCAACCTGCGCCGATACCGCCCCACACGAAGAGGGTGCCCAACCCCAGCCAAAGCGGCCAGGGCTGCGGCGCCCTCGCGTTGAGGAGATCTCCCGCGACCATGGTGAAGACCAGGGTCCACACAACCCCCTGCCACGCGGCCACCCGGATCAGCGGGTGTCCCCCTTGATGAGGACGGCCGTCTGCAGGTGGTGGCTCTGCCAAAAGCCAGGCGCGTCAAACCAGACATCTTGTTCACTGCCCCAGGTGGTATCCAACGGGATCCACCGCTGCGCCTGGCCGTCCCACACCTCGTTCCATGCGTGGGGCCCGCTTTGCCCCGCGGCACCGCCGATGCCTTCGTCGATCTTCACCGTCAACCCGCTCGCGTGGGCCAGGTTGGCGTACAACAAGGCATAGTCGGCGCACACGCCCTTGCCCGTCTGCAGGGTCTGCTCGGGAGACTGCTGATCCCATTGCCCGCGATACACGAAGTCGTCGTACTTCTGCCAGTCGTACGACACATGGTGGATCTCCCACTCGTAGATGGCCTTCGCCTTTCCGCGGTCGGTGGTCTGCCCCGCGGTGATGCGCTGGGCCAAGTCGGCGATGTCCTTCGGTACCATGACGACGCCCTGCGCCTGTCCGCCCGGGCTGGGGACGACGAACAGGTTGATGTTGTTCGCGAGCGGCTGGAGGGCACCTTCGGCCAGCACGGGCAACTCGCGCGCCACGAACGGGCGCACCCAGGGATTGTACACCCGCTCCGCCAACCAGCGGTACGGGGCAGACTCGGCGGCCTCCCTTCCGATGGCGGGGAGCGTGAAATACTGCAGCGCGAGAAACAGCAGCGCCCCGTACACGGAGATCCGCGCCACGCCGGCGGCGACGCCCAGCGCCGCGCCGAGGCCGCGCTGGTGGCCGAGTGCGGGAGGAATCCCCTGCACGAGCAAGCCCGGCAGGGGTCGCAACAGGCGCTGGATACAGGCCGCCAGCACGCCGTACAACAGCAGAAACGCGATCGCGCTGCCCGCATTGGGGGCCCTCTGCCAGGCTTGCGCCAACTCGCGCAACACGGGTGGCCACGCGGCCAGGGAGGCGCTTTTCACCCAGGCCCCGAGCCATACCGTCAGACGCCACCCCGCCCACAGGCACGCGGCGATCATCGCCACATGAAGTCCCTGGCGGACCAGGTGTCCGGTCTGGATGGCGAAGCCCCGCCGGAAACCCTGCCACACGGAACCGAGCAGCACCAGTGCCAGTCCGACGGTCACCCAGTTGAGGGTCATCGCCGCTCCCCCTTTCCCATGTTGGCTGGCGCGTTCACACGCTGCGACAACGAAACGGCTGCCGTACGCACGTCAAGTCGCTAGGACACCACGGTCACGTAAGGTGCGATCCGTTCGTACAACACCGGCCCGATGCCCGGCACCGACTGCAACTCCGTGACGGCCCGGAACCGGCCGTGCTGCTGCCGGTAGGTGAGGATGGCGTTGGCCCTGGCCGGCCCGATGCCGGGCAAGGTCTGCAGCGTCTTGAGATCGGCCGTGTTGAGGTCGATCTTGAGCCCGCCCGCGGCCGGCCCGGAACCGTCCGCACCAGAGGATTCGGCGCTCGCCGCGCGGGTCTGGTCCGCGCCGCCGGATGAGGCCGCATTCCCGCCGGCCGGGCTCGCCTGCGCTGGCACGCTCGCCCCCGAATCGGCCGATGGCACCACGACGTCCTGCCCGTCGTCCAGCGGCGCCGCCTCGTTGATCCAGCGGGCGTCCTCTGGATGAAGAAATCCTCCGGCCGCAGCGACGGCGTCCGCCACCCGGGCCCCTGACGGCAACCGGTACACTCCAGGCCGCCGCACATCGCCCTGCACGTCCACCACCACCTCACTGGCCGCGGCATCCTGGGCCACCGGCGGTGCGACCGCGGACGGCGCGGACACCGCTGAAGACGCACCGTTGGCAGAAGACGGCCGGTGAATCCACCAGCCGATGGCGATCCCGCTGAACAACGCCAAACTGCCTAGCGCCCAGACCGGCCATGCGCCGCGCGTGACGAGGGACATGCCGTATCCGTCGGCCGCCCCTGCCCACGGTGGCAGATCCGCGCCAGGGGGCTCCGCATCGTCCGCCACCGACGGCGAACGCACGTCATCGGACGCGGTGTCCTCCTCGGCCCCTGGGTGACCAGTGCCATCCGGGCGATGTTCCTCCTGCACCATGGACTCCTCCCTTCGCGCCGATCCGCTTCGCCAGCGCGGCGGGGAGTTCCTGTTCGCTACTGTACGGGCTTATGATGATTTTGACAATGGAAATCCGATCTGGCAGCCGAGCCCGAACTCCGCTAAGATAAAGGAATCAATGTGCGGAGGTTTTGCTCGTGTTGACGCCGAGCATGGAGGATTACCTGGAGAAGATCTACGAACTGATGAAGGAAAAAGGGTATGCACGCGTGTCGGACATCGCGTCCTCGCTGGACGTGCAGCCTTCATCCGTCACCAAAATGCTGCAGAAGCTGGGCGAGAACGATTACGTCACCTACGAGAAGTACCGCGGCATCGTGTTGACCTCCCGCGGCCAGAAGACCGGCAAGCGGATCAAGGAACGCCACCACATGCTGGAGGATTTTCTGCGCATGCTCGGCGTCCACGAAGACGTCATCCGCCGCGATGTCGAGGGGATTGAACACCACGTCAGTCCCAGCACGCTCGGTGCCCTGCAGGCACTGGTGCTGTATTTCAGCGAACACCCCGAACAACTGGCCGTGTTTCAGACCTATTTGGCACGCGTGGGGGAGGACGAGGCGTAACGCCGCCCGCCCCCGCGCCACGCGGGCCCCACGCGGTTCCACGGTGCCCGCCGGATCCGCCCGCGGGCCGAAACCGGCCGAATCACTGCGCCATCTCGAACGGAACCTGGCGGGCGTCGCCCCACAGCCGTTCCAGGTGGTAAAACTCCCGCTCCTCGGGCCGGAACACGTGCACCACCACATCGCCGAAGTCCAACAACACCCAGCGCGCTTCATCCATCCCCTCCGTCCCGCGGCAGGGGACCCCGAGCTGCGCCATTTTGTCCGTCACCGCCCGGGCCACCGCCTCCACCTGGGTGCCTGAGTTGGCGGAACAGATGACGAAGTAATCGGCCACCGGGGTCAGATCGTGAATGTCCAGCACGACGATGTCCTTGGCCTTCTTGTCGGCTGCCGCAGACGCGGCCTCCAGCGCGATGTGGTCCACCGAATGGGTCATTCGCGTTCCTCCCAATCCTTGGTTTCGTTCGGCGCCAACGGCGCACCGCGCCCGTCCGCGCCGAGCACCCGCCGCCAGAGATCGTTTCTCGCACGGACGGTCAATTCGAAGATCGGCGCACGTTGAGCGATGAGATACGTCAAGGTGGCGTCGAAGGACTCCGCCAGCGCCCGCTCCAAATCCTCTTCCGCCACTGTGCGCAGCCTGTCCACGCCGGGATAGCGGCGGCCGGGCTCAATGGCGTCGGCCAGGCACAGCACCATTTCCAGGCGCGTCATCCCGACCCGGCCGCTGGTGTGATAGCGGATCGCGTTCCGAATGTCCTCGTCGTCCACCCCGAACCACTCCCGGGCCAGGCCTGCGGCCACGGGGCCGTGCAGAACGGCCGGCACGTCAAAGAACGCCGGTTCCACCTCAAAACGGCGAGCGGTGTCCACCAACCGCGCCCATTCCCACTCCCGTGCCACATCGTGGATCCAGGCCGCCAAACGCGCTTTCTCCGGGTCTGCGCCGTGCCGCAAGGCCAGTCGCTCCGCCGTACGCACGACGCCCTCGGTGTGGCGAAACCGCTCCGGGCTCAATTCTCGCCGAACCCGTTCGCGGATCTCCGTTTCCTCCACGCGTCCACCTCCCGCTCGCCACCATGAAGGCGATGCGCCATTCCGTTATGCATGGATCTTATTCCAGACACGCAGGACCCGGTCGGGAACCAGGCCACAGACGGGGAGTCCGCGGGCCAACCGTTCGCGCAGGAACGTCGAGGACACGTCGAGGATCGGCATCTCCAGCCGCTCCGCCCGCAGCTCCGGCAGCCGTTCCCGGCTGGCCGCATACGTCTCGTCAAACGGCCAACCGGTGCGAACAGCGACCCAAAACGGAATCGCGCGGGCCAGTTCCTGCGCCCGTCCCCAGTTGGGCAACTGCGCCAGACTGTCCGACCCGACGAGGAACGAAAACGACACCCGCGGATGAAGCGTCTGAAGCGCCCGGACCGTGTCCACCGTGTAGGACGGCTTCGGCAGGCTCGCTTCGATGTCGCACAGGCGCAGATGCGGATACCCGTCAATCAGCGCGCGGACCATTTCGACCCGCCCCCCGTAGTCGTCCACCTGCTGATGTGCCTTGTGCGGCGGAACCGGGGCCGGAAGCCACCATACCTCGTCCGCGCCCGTCTGTTCCCAGGCCAACTGCGCCATGGTGAGGTGGCCGACGTGCGGCGGATCGAACGTGCCGCCGAACAGGACCACCCGGTTCAGGGGGGCGGCAGTTGAATCTGCGGGTTTTCCCTGCTCCGCCTGTACAGGACCACCGTCCTGCCGATGGACTGCACCCACGATGCACCCGTCTCCTCCACCAGGATGTCTCCCACCTCGTCGCGCTCGAGCGGGCTCGTGTCGAGGACCGAAACCTTGATCAGTTCCTGCGCCTCCAGAACCTCTTCGACTTGTTCAATCACGCCGGCGGTCACGCCTGCCTTTCCCACCTGTACCACCGGCCTCAGGTGATGGGCGAGCGCGCGCAACGTCCGTATCTGTTTTCCGGTCAGGGTTTGACCAGCCATGAGCTCCTCCTTCCGCGTCCCCCTTCTCCCCAGGGGCAGCGCTCAGGCGCGGGCCGCGTCCCCCTGCGGCCCGTGTCGCACCGCCTCTTCAGCGGCCGCCCGCATCACCGCACGCGGAGCGGGCGCCTCGAACCAGCGCTCATACGCCAGAGCGCCCTGTTCGACCAACATCGACAGCCCATCGACGGCCGTGGCCCCCCGGGCGGCCGCCTCCTCCAAGAAGCGGGTGCGAAGCGGCCGGTACACCGCGTCCTGAACCACCTGCCCGGCGCGGAAGCACCGGCCGTCCTCCACCGGAGCGGCGTCCGTTTCGGGCCACATGCCGATGGGCGTGGTCTGCGCCACCAGGTCCGCCTGGGCCACGCACGCATGCCGGTCGGCCCACGGGAATACCTGCACCCGCAGCCAATCGCCAAACTGGACCGCCAATGCCTCCGCACGCTCCAATCTCCGCGCAGCGACGGCCACCCGCGTACCCGGGGCGCGCAGCGCCAACGCCGTGAGCACCGCGCGGGCCGCGCCCCCGGCGCCGAGCACCGCCACCCGCTCCGGAATGCCTTCGAGGTGCGGGCGGACACTCTCCCACCAACCGTCGACATCCGTATTGTGTCCCCACAGGCGCCCGCCGGGGTCCACCCGGACCGTGTTGACGGCGCCGGCCATCCGGGCCGTGTCGGTCACCTCGTCGAGCAGCGAAAACACCGCCTGTTTGTGCGGGATGGTTACGTTGAACCCGCCCGCTCCGAGTGCCCTCAACCCTTCGACCGCCGCAGCGATGTGCGTTGGCGCCACTTCGAAGGACATGTACACCGCCGCCTGACCCGCGGCCCGGAACGCCGCGTTCATCATCGCGGGCGAAGCGGAGTGGCCCACGGGCCACCCCAGCACCCCGTACAACCGCACGCACAACCCCTCCCCGGCAACCGATGGCCAGCCTGTCCCTCATCATCGGCACTATAGCACAACCGTCGGAAATCGCAAATAAAAAAGCAGCGCCCCGCGGAAGTTCCCGTGCGCTGCAAAGCCTTGCGCTCACTTGCGAAAGTCCAGAACCGCACGCAGTTCCCCGCCCTCGATACGGAGGTGGACGTCGTGCAGACGGTAGTCCGCCAGGTCCGGGTGCTGTACCCGCGCCTGGCGCACCACGCGCTGCAACCGCCCAATCAGCCCTTCGACCGACAACGTGCAGGAAGAAGAACGTTCGCTCCACACGGGCAACACGACGTGCCTCTTCGTCTCTTCCCCCATTCGGTCACCACCCGAACCCCCATCCTCCACGGCAGCCGCCGGGAGGCCCAGGCGTTGTACTCTAGGTGTATTCGGGTGGTCCGGGGTTCATGCGTTCGGATGGCGGCGCACGGCTTGGCGGGTCACCCCGCCGATCATCCGCTCCCGCACCGTCACCTGGATCCCTTCCGGCACGAACAGCCGGCCGGCGAGATCGCGGCCGAACAGCGTGATCCAGCCGAGGCCCGCCAGCACCACGTCACATCCCTGACGCGGCACGGGCACATCCATGCGCGTCCGGCCACCGCCCCGGTGGCGGCCCGCTCCGACGACGAGCGGGCGCAGCTCGCCCAGTCGCGCGCGGCAGTCCGGGCAGGGGACCTGAAGCACTTCCTCGTACCGCTCCTCCCCGATGGTGTCGGCCCGCTCCAGCTTGGTCCGATGCACCACCAGGTCGTTGCTCACCCACACGACAATCGGTTGACGTTCCCCCGCCACGAAGTCGAAGCGGGCGAACCCCGCAATCCACAAGGTCTGCCGTGGATTGAGCTGATAGACGCGAGGGCGCAGCCGGGCCGAGGGCACCGCCCGCTTGAGGCAATCGGCGCACAGGCGGTCAATCACCCGCCCTCCGTGCATCAGACCCGGAGTGTCGACGAACGACACGGCGCGCCCAGACGGCAGCGTCCCTGCCATTTCGACCACGCCGAGGGTGGTCCCGGGCATCCGCGATTCGGTGAGCACCGGCTCGGCGCGGCCTGCGCGGATCAAGCGATTTAACAGGGTCGACTTGCCGACGTTCGCCATCCCGACGGCGTACACGCGGTCTTCCCGCCGTTCGTCCAACGCCGACAGCAGTGAGTCCATCCCGAACCCCGTCCGGCCGCTGACGAACCACACCCCGTCACAGCGGACCCCGCGCTCCTCGACCAAGCGCCGGACCCAACGGGCCAGGGCGTCGGGACGCACCTCCGCAGGCAGCAGATCCACCTTGTTGACCACGGCCCACACCGGGCTTGTCCCCACCAGTTCCGCGAGGCCCGGCACCATGGATCCACTCAGGTCGAACACGTCGAGCACGTAGAGGACCAATCCCGGATGCCGCGCGATGCCCGCCACGGCCTGCCGGTACGCATCCGGGGACACCGCCACCGGGACAAATTCGCCATAGTGCCGGATGCGAAAACACCGCCGGCACACCGGCTTGTCCCGGTCGAAGGCGCTGGCCGGTACGTATCCGGGCGCCTCCGGCATCTCCGACTGCAGCGGCGCGCCGCATCCGGCGCAGATCACGACCGATCCCTCAGCCAATCCTGTCCGCTCCTCTCTGCCTGGCCCGCCTGCCGCTCCGGCGCCCGCAGCCCGCGCCCGCGCAGACGGTTCAGCACGAACCGCTCGGCGATCCGCAGCACCTTCGTCCCCCACCACTCCCGCCGGTGGATGGGCAACACGAGGATGGTGTGGAGGCCGCACCGGTTCCCGCCGCGCACATCGGTGAACAGTTGGTCACCGACCATCACGGTCTCCTCCGGTCGCGCGTCGAACCGGCGCATGGCCTCCTGGAACGCCGCCGGTTTCGGCTTGCGGGCCGCCGCGATGTGCGGCAGGCCGGATTCCTTCGCGAAGCGCGACACACGCGGCCCGCGATTGTTCGAAACGATGCAAAACGAAAATCCCAACGCCTGCCCTCGCCGGATCCACGCCCGAAGCGCCTCGGGGACCTGCGGATCGTTCCAGGGCACGAGCGTGTTGTCCAAATCGCACAAAATGAGGCGCCGGCCCTGCCGGTGCAGACGGTCCAAGTCGATGTCGTGCACCGACGCAACGTACTCGTCCGGCATCCAGCGCTCCCAGAAACTCGGCATACCGTCTCTCCGTCCCCGCCCAAGGTATCCCCCATCACAGCGCGGCCCACCGCGGCCGCCCGACAAAACGTCCGGCAGCCGCCGCCGTGATCCCCAATGTAGCACACCGGGGCAAGGCAGGCAAAATCACGACAACCCCTTGCCGCTGCGCAGTTGGGCGTACAGTTTGTTCAGGGCCTTGCGCTCGATGCGCGACACGTACGAGCGGGAAATCCCCATCTCGGCGGCGATCTCGCGTTGCGTCCGCTCCTCCCCGTCGAGGATGCCGAACCGTTTGCATAACACCTCCCGCTCGCGCTCCGGCAACAGGGGAAGGTGCTCGAAGACCTTCTGCTTTTCCCACGACAGGTCGACCTCATGGATGACGTCGTCCGGGTCCGACCCGAGCAGGTCCGCCAACGTCATCTCGTTTCCGTCCTTGTCGACGCCGATGGGATCGTGCAGGGACGCGTCCCTGCGGTGACGCTTCGTGCTCCTCAAGTACATCAGGATCTCGTTGTGAATGCACCGGGCTGCGAACGTCGCCAGTTTGGTCCCGCGGTCCAGCGTGTAGCTCTCCACCGCCTTGATGAGGCCGATGGTGCCGATGGAGATGAGATCGTCCATCTCCTCGCCCGAGCTCTCGAATTTCTTGGCCAGGTGGGCGACCAGCCGCAGGTTGTGCTCAATCAATGTGTTGCGGGCGTTCTGGTCGCCCGCCTGCATTTTGCGGATGCACTCCGCCTCCTCCTCGGCCGAGAGCGGTTGGGGAAACGCGTGATGCTTGACATAGGAGACGAATACGGAGACGTCCTTCAAGACCAAAGCCAACAGGGTGAACAATCCGGTCATGCGCATCGCCCCCCGTCATTCGCCACTCTCCATACGTATGACAGGGGACGGAGGATTCTGCCTGTCTGGTCCGGCGTCAGGCCGCGCCCGGTGCCGGCGGCAAGTACAAAAAAACAGCGCCTATTCGGCGCTGCCGGATGCCCGCCCGGCGCGGACCGGCTGGGGGTCCGACTCCGCGTGCGCAGGCTGCTTCAGACTGAGGAGCAGGGTCTCCAACTCGTACAGTTTGCCCTCGATGCGGTGCAGGTGGCTCTGCATGTCGTCAATTTCCTGCTCCGCCTTGTAATTGATGGCGAAGTCGATGATGGATTCGTGCTTGTCGCGTGCCGCCTGGCGGTTCTGGCTCATCATGATGATGGGCGCCTGAAACGCCGCGATGAACGACAGGATGAGATTCAACAGGATGAACGGAGGCTTGTCAAAATGCCAGGTAAAACGAAGAGAATTCCAGATCATCCACAGCGCCAGAAACGCGGCGAAACTGATGATGAACACCCAACTGCCGCCGAACTTCGCGATGCGATCCGCAAGGCGGTCCGCCCACGTGGTCTTGCGCAGGTATTCCTCGTCCAGATGCGCCATGATCCGGCTCTCGTAATGGTTGACCAAACGGTCGATCCGCTTGACGTCGTCCTCATTGATGGGGATGTCGAAGCCTTCCAGGCGGACGCCGTTGTGATCGAGATCCTGCGGCTTGACGTAGTAGTTCTTCTTGCCCACGTTGATCAACTCCCCTTTCCGGGAGAGTTGACAGACCCTCATCAGGTCCGCGCGGGCGCCCTCGATGCGCACAGCCGCCCATCGCTCCCGCCGGACCCAGGCAGAGCTGTCCCTCTCCCCGTATTCAGTTCCGGACTAGGACTGTTGACAGACGAACTGTCCATCGAGTCGTTTCACTCCTTTGGGAGCCGCTTTCCGCGCCTCCAGCCCCTTACCATCATACTGTCGATCCCGCTGCTTGGCAACGGATTGATGCGGGCATCCCGCCCAAGTTCCCCGACCCGTGCCGCGCCCGCCGCTCCGATAATCCCCGCCGCTCCGGTAACCCCCACCCCTCCGGCAGCGCTTGCCGGATCAAACCGGGCACAGGCGCGCAGCAGGTCGGAGGTCAACCCGAACACCTGGCGGTGCGCCCGCGCCGACCGCTCCCCGGCGACCATGGCGCAGAAGGCGATGCGTGGCGCCGTCGCCGGGGCGAACCCGGCGATCCAGGCGTTGACGCGCCCATCCGGCCGCTCCGCGGTGCCCGTCTTCACCGCGCTCGCCACCGGGAGCCCGGCCAACGCATGGGCCGTCCCGGCGGACGATGCCACCGCCTGCCGCATGGCGTCCGCCAACCAGGCGGCGGTGTACGGGGACACCACCCGCTCGTCGTCCCCTCCCGGAAACACCGCCAGCGTCCGGCCCCCGCGCTCGGCGCCGAGCGCCAGGCGCACCGGCCGCCACCGCCCGCCTGCTGCGATGGTGCGCGCCAAATTCGCCGCCACGAGCGGCGACAGGCGTACATCCTGCTGTCCGATGGCCGTGTTGGCCATCCGCCCGTTGTCGTCTCCACCCCCGGCGAACACGCGGCCGCCCTCAGCCTCCGCCAACACACGGCCGCCGAAGCCCGTCTGCACCTGGGGCTCCGCCAAATGCAACCGCCGCCCCATCTCCTCGAAGCCCGGCCTGCCCACGCGCACCCCCACGCCGGCGAACACCGCGTCGCACGAGTCCGCCAGCGCCTCGGCCAGGGTCTGCACCCCGTGCACCCGCCAGCAGCGCATGCGCACGCCGGGGATGTCGGCCTCGCCGCGGCAGACGAACCTCGTCCCGCCGCGGAACCGAAACGATTCCAGCGCCGCGGCTGCGGTCACCAGCTTGAACACCGAGCCGGGGGTGTACGTTCGCACCGCCGTGATGCCCCCGTCCCGGCTCCGGCTCGCCACGGCGAGCGCCTCCCCGGTGGAGACGTCGAGCACGACGACCGCGCCCTCCGCCACTCCGTGCTCCGAAAGCGCTGCCTCCGCAACGCGCTGCCATGCGGGATCGAGCGTGGTCCGCACGTCCAGGCCCGGTTCGGGCGCGAGCCGGTACAGCAAGCCCTGCGGCCGCCCGCCGGCGTCCTCCAACAGTCCCACGTGCCCCGCGCGCCGGCTCGCCAGCACCCGGTCGAACCGGTGCTGCAGGCCGGATCTGCCCTGCTCCGGGACCGGGCGGTCCGGGTCCGGCCAGCGGTCCGGCAGGCCCACCGAACCAAACAACGGATCCGATCCCGTCCGCACGGGCAGCCCGTTGCGGTACAGGATGCGGCCGCGCCCATCGTCCGTCGCCACCGTCCGCAGGTGTTCCGCCTGCGCCCGCAGGCGGACACCCGGCCCCGCACGACCTGCCGGTCCCCAATCGGGGAGGACGGACAACACGAACAGCCGTCCCGTGAGGACGGCTGTCAACACACCGTGAAAAGCCATGAGCCACCACAACCGCCTGCGCACGGGTCCCCGCACCCCTCCCGATTCGCATCACCGGGAGGATGTCCCAATCTCGTGCGCGTCATGCACGCTCGCCACCATCGGCGCCCCGGCCGCCGGCGCCCTGTGCCCGGTAGCCTCCCGCCGCACGGACCCCCGAACCGGGCGCTCACGAATGTGCCTTGAGATTCGCCCGGCTGACGGCCTCATTGTGCAACTGCTGCGCGTAGGTCGTCGCGAAGAAGTGCTCGCCGCTCCCGTCGTTTTTCACGACATAGTACAGATACGACGTGTGCGCCGGATGCAGCGCCGCCTCGATAGACGCCAGACCCGGATTGGCAATCGGACCCGGTGGCAAGCCCGCATACCGGTAGGTGTTGTACGGGTTGTCCACCTGCAGGTCCTTGTCGGTCAAGACGTCCCGGTGCCCCAAAACGTACTCCACCGTCGCGTCAATTTGCAACTTCATCGGCGGCGTTTGGTGCAACCGGTTTTCAATCACGCTGGCAATCACAGCCCGTTCCTTGTCCACGCGCGCTTCCCGCTCAATCATGGAAGCCTCGGTCAAGACCTGGTGCAGCGTCTTCCCCTCCGCCTTGGCCGTGGCACGCATCTCGGGCGTCACCCGCGCGTCGAACGTCCGCAACATCTCCGCCACCACATCGTGGGCCTTCTCGCCGCGAGTGAACTGGTACGTGTCCGGGAACAGGTAGCCCTCCAGCCGCCATTGGATCTTCGCATTCGCGGGGATGGCCTTGACAAAGTCGAACGGGTAGTCGTCGTGCTGGACCGCGTCGAGGAAAGCCTGGCGGCTGCACACACCCGCCGCCTGCAGCCGGTCCGCAATCTGGGTCACCGTGAACCCCTCCGGGATGGTGACGGTGACCGTGTCCGACACCACGTCGCCGCCGACCAACTGCGCCAGCACTACCGGCAAGGGCAATCCGCGGGCGATCCGGTAGTGTCCTGCCTGAACACGCCCGGCCTGCCCGCTCCAGTGCGCGTACAGGCGGAACACACCGGCGCTTCGAATGCATCCGGCCGCCGCCAGATCATCCGCCACCTCGGCCAACGGCTCACCGGGACGGATGGTGATGTCCGCCGCCCCCGTGCCCGCCGCGGGCCTCAACGCCTGCCATACCCAGGCCCCTGCCGCTGCGGCCGCGAGGACCAGGAGACACGCTGCGGCGAGGAGGACTCGCCACAGCCAACGCCGGGACTGCGGTGCGGACGCCTGCATCGGGGTCTGTTCGTTCAATCCGTTCCTCCTCGCTTCTGCGTGTGGCTGCGCTTCCAGTCGAGATATCCCTGCAGGAGCACGGTCGCCGCAACGGCGTCAATCACTTGCTTGCGCCGCCGGCGGCTCACGTCGGCGGCGATGAGCATCCGCTCGGCCGCCACCGTCGTCAACCGCTCGTCGTACAGCACGACAGGCAATCCGGTCTCCGCCCTGAGCCGCTCGGCGAAGGCTTCACTCTGCACCGCCCGCTCACCGGCGGAGCCGTTCATGTGGCGCGGATAGCCGACGACGATCTCCTCCACGCCGTGCTCGCGCGCCATCTCCCGGATGGCCCGCGCCGCTTGGTCATCGCTCTCGCGCGCGAGGACGGTCAGGCTCTGTGCCAAAAGCCCCGTCGGATCGCTGATAGCCAGCCCAATCCGCGCCGAACCGTAGTCAACGCCCAGGGTTCTCATGCTTGTGGTGCTCCGCGTACGAGCGCACCAGCTCCTCAATCAATTCGTCGCGTTCGATGCGGCGGATGGTGTTGCGCGCGTCGAGGTGGTTGGTGATGTACGCCGGATCCCCGGAGATGAGGTATCCCGCGATTTGATAGACCGGGTTGTAGCCCTTCTCCGACAGAGCCCGGTAGGCCAACTGAAACGCCCGCTTGGCCTCCTCGTTCTCGGGTTTGGGCGAGAACCGCATGGTCTGTTCGAATTCCACGTCTGTCACCTCGCTCCACCGTGAGCTTCGCGGTGATGCTAGACACTATTTCGCCTCGGTCGGCAAGATTCCTGCGCCCTGGCGGACAATTTCCGCCACTTTCGCGATGGCTCCCGGCAGTTTGTCGGCGTCGCGGCCCCCCGCCTGCGCCAGGTCCGGCCGGCCGCCGCCGCCGCCCCCGGTCAGTTGGGCGACCTGCTTGACGATCTGGCCTGCGTGCAGTTTTCTCTGTTGCAGATCCTTCGATACGGCCGCCACCAGCTGCACCTTGCCGCCGCCGGCCGTCCCCAGCACCACCACGTGGCTCGGCAGGCGATCGCCCAGTTCGTCGACGATAATGCGCAGCCCGTCCATGTCGGTGTCCGGCACGATGGCCGCCACCACCGGGATGCCGCCGACATCCTGCACCTGCTCCGCCAACTGCGCCGCCACGCCGCGGCTGAGGCGGGCCTTTGCCGACTCCAGCTCGCGCTCCAGTTGGCGCGTCTCCTCCAAGGCCCGTTCGACCCGGTTCACCAGCTCACCAGCGGGCACCTTGTAGAGATCCGCCACCCGTTCGATGAGCGCTTCCCGTTCGCGCACGTATTGGTACGCCCAGCGCCCGGTCACCGCCTCGATGCGGCGCACCCCCGAACCGATGCCGGTTTCCGAGACAATTTGGAACAGGCCGATGACCCCCGTGCGCGGCACGTGGCATCCGCCGCACAGTTCGATGCTGTACTCCCCGGCCTTAACCACGCGCACCCGCTTGCCGTATTTCTCGCCGAACAGCGCCATCGCGCCCATCGCCTTGGCGTCCTCCAGGTCGGTCTCGAAGATCTCCACGACCTCGTCCCGCCAGATGGCGTCGTTGACGCGCCGCTCCACCTCCGCCAGCTCCTCGCGCGTCAGCGGCCCGAAGTGGGAGAAGTCGAAGCGCAGCCGGGTGTCGGCCACCAGCGATCCCGCCTGGGCAACGTGATCGCCCAACACCTCGCGCAGGGCCTTGTGCAACAAATGGGTGGCGGTGTGGTTTTTGATCACGTCTTTCCGCCACGCCTCGTCCACCTGGGCCCGCACCGCCTGTCCGGCGGTGAGCCGGCCGCGCACGACGCGCACGTGGTGCAGGTGTTGGCCGTGGGGCGCTTTCTTCACGTCGAGGACCTCGGCCTCCACCCCGTCGCCGACGATGCGGCCGCGGTCCGCCAATTGGCCGCCGCTCTCGGCGTAGAAGGGCGTCACGTCGAGCAGCAGGTCCGCTTCCTCCCCTTCGCCGACCGCCTCCACCGCGTCCGTCCCCTGGACGAGGGCGATGACGCGGCTGTCCGTCACGAGTTGATCATAGCCGACGAAGCGGCTCTCCACCGTCAGCGTCTCCAGGACGCCGCGCTCGCTGTTCATCCCCTCCGCCGTCTGGCGCGCCGCCCGGGCCCGCTCGCGCTGGGCGTCGAGCGCGCGCTGGAACCCGTCGCGATCCACCGAGATCCCGTGCTCGCGGGCGATCTCCTCGGTCAGGTCAATCGGAAAGCCGAACGTGTCGTACAGCCGGAAGGCGTCCTGCCCGGAGAGCACCCGGTCCCCCTGCGCCGCCAAACGCTCCAAGGTCTCCTGCAGCAGCGCCTCGCCTTCGGACAGCGTCTCGAGGAACCGCTCCTCCTCCGTGCGCACGACGCGCTGGATGAACTCGAGCTTCTCCGCCACCTCGGGATACTCGACCCCCATCGCCTCGGCGACCGCCGGCGCCAGCTCGTGCAAGAACGGGCGCTCGACGCCGAGCTTGCGTCCGCTGCGCACCGCCCGCCGCAACAGCCGGCGGATGATGTAGCTGCGCCCTTCGTTGCCCGGCAGAACCCCGTCGCCGACGGCGAACACAACCGTGCGCAGGTGGTCGGCGATGATCTTGAAATGGACGTCGCGCCCCGCGTCCACCCCGTACGGGACGCCGGCGACGCGCTCGGCCTCGGCGATGATGGGGCGGAACAGGTCGGTCTCGAAGTTGTTCGGCACACCCTGCAGGACCGAGGCGATCCGCTCCAAGCCCATGCCGGTGTCGATGTTCTTCTTCGGCAACGGCGTGTACGAGCCGTCCGGCTCCTTGTTGAACTGGGTGAACACCAGGTTCCAGATCTCGAGGAACCGGTCGCAATCACAGCCCGGCTTGCAGTCGGGCGATCCGCAGCCGAACTCGCGCCCGCGGTCATAATAGATCTCCGAACACGGCCCGCACGGCCCCTCGCCGATCTCCCAGAAGTTGTCCTCGTCCCCGAGCACGATGCGCTCCTTGGGCAGGCCAATCTCCTGATGCCAGATATCGTACGCCTCCTGGTCCTCGTGATGCACCGTCGCGTACAGCCGCTCCGGTTCCAATTCGAGCACCTCGGTCAGATAGCCCCAGGCCCAGCGGATGGCATCCCGTTTGAAGTAGTCGCCGAACGAGAAGTTGCCGAGCATCTCGAACATCGTCTGGTGCCGGGCCGTGTAGCCGACGTTTTCGATGTCGTTGGTGCGGATGCACTTCTGCACGCTGACGATGCGCGCGCGCTCCGGGATCTCGCGCCCGTCGAAGTACGGTTTGAGCGGTGCCATCCCGGCGTTGATCCAGAGCAGGGTCGGGTCGTCGTGCGGCACCAGGCTGGCGCTCGGGAACACCAGATGCCCCCGCTCCGCGAAGTACGATTTAAACGAATCCCGGATCTCTTGCGCAGACAGTCGCTTCATGCCATGTCCCTCCAACCGCGTCTGACCGGAGCGATGTGCGCCTCCCGCACGCCAAAACGCCTCTCGTCCCGACAGGGACGAGAGGCGTGTCTCGCGGTACCACCCTGATTACAACCCTGCGGGCAGCCTGCCTGCGGGTTGTCCCTCTGCTTCGCTGTAACGGGCGAACCCCGTCGTGTCGCGCGCTTGAGGCTGGCTTCAGCTTGTCGATGGGGGCGCCTCGCAGCCAAAGGGCACCCTCTCTGAGCCATCGGGGGCAAGCTTACTCGTTCCTCGCATCGCTTTCCGGTATTGCCCCGTATTCTAAAAGAACGGATGCGGCTTGTCAAACGCGCGGGTACCCCAAGCGGGCGCGGTCGGGGGCGGCCGCGGACGCCGCCTGGTGGCGATCGTCTCAGGGCCGGCGGAACAGCGCGCGCACCCCTGTGTAGACCACCTTCGCCACGGCCAAGAGGGGCACCGCGCACACCAGGCCGAGCACCCCGCCCACCTCGCCGCCGATGAGCACTGCGGCGACGATGGCCATCGGGTGCAGATCCAGGGTGCGCCCCATGATCTGCGGCTGAATCAGGTTGCCCTCCAGCTGTTGGACAATCGCGTTGACGACCAGGACCTTCAGCGCCAATTGCGGGCTGACCGTCAGCGCCAAGAGGATGGCCGGCGCCGCCCCGATGAACGGGCCGAGGTACGGAATGACGTCCATCACCGCGAGGAAGACCGCCAAGAGCAGCGCGTACGGCATGCCGACGACCAGGTAACCGGCGTACGTCAACACTCCCACCGCCATCATCACCAACATCTGCCCGCGCACGTAACGCCCGAGGGTCGTGTCGATGTCCATCAGGATCTCGCGCGCCTCGTCCCGGTACGGGCGCGGAACCAGGTGCAACAGCGCGCGTCCCAGGGCGCGCCCGTCTTTGAGCATGTAGAAGACGAGGAACGGCACGACGAATGCCATGAACACCGCCCCCACCGTGGACGTCAACATGGACACGGCGCGGGTGACGTAGTGGGTGAGATGCTGCTCCGCCTGTGCCAACGCGGTCTCGACGCCGCGGCGCAGCGCGTCGGGGAGATAGTGCCGGCGCGCGGCGACGCCGTCAATCCAGCCGTCCGCCTGCCGAATCATGTCCGGCAAGTGTTGCCCGAGCTGCGTCAACTGGCGGGACACCACCGGGATGGCCTGCAGGATGACGACCACGGCCAGCACAGCGAACATCAGGTAGATGATGAGGATGGCCATCCCGCGCGGCACCCGGCGCCGGACCAGCAATTCGACCACCGGCTGCAGCAGATAGGTGACCACCATCGCGGCGAGAAACGGAATGGCGACGACCTTCAGGATGGTCCACAGGTCGTGCAGGAAGCTGCGCAGTTGGGCAATCAGCCACAGGCACGCGAGGGTCGCCAGCAAGGACAGGACCGTGCGAAGGTATTTCGTGGACGCGTCCAAGCCCCTCCCCCCTTTGGCGGCGTGTCCATTCACAGCCAGTATATGCAGTTGTCCCAGCGGACATTTGCCTGTCTGGCAACAAAGCCCGTATACTGGCACCGTAACGGGACGCGCCCGTGCGGGCGCAGAGGGGGAAGACGGGCATGCCGTACCTCGCCGTGGCCATCGGGGGTCTGCTGGGCGCCGTGGCGCGCTACCTCATCAGCGAGTGGGTGGGTACCCTGCACGGGTTTCCAGTCGCGACCTTGATCATCAACATCGCCGGCAGCGCCTTCCTTTCGTGGTTCTACACGCTGACGCTGGAACGCCTGCCTGTTCACCCGCACCTGCGCCTTTGCATTGGCACCGGATTCGTCGGAGCGTTCACCACGTTTTCCACGCTGACCGTCGATGTCTGGAATTTGACGGCGGCACAACTGTACGGATGGGCAGGCCTGTATCTGCTTCTGACCTTCGCCGGGGGCCTGCTCGCCGCCGCGTTCGGATACTGGGTGGCATCGCGGCAGGCCGCCCTGCGCTGGGTGCCGACGAGACCAGACGACGAGGAGATGTGAGGAGTGGGCATCCTGTGGGTGAGCATCGGGGGCGTCGCGGGCGCCCTGCTGCGGTACCAGCTGTCGAAGTGGATCGGGGAGCGCTGGGCGGTGTCGTTTCCCGTCGCGACGCTGTTCATCAACGTCAGCGGCTCGTTCCTGCTCGGCGTCATCACGCGCCATGCGTCGGGCTGGTTTCCGAATCACGAGCAGGCCGCCGTGCTCTTGCTCGGCACGGGGATATGCGGGGCCTATACGACGTTCTCCACGTTCTCCTACGAATTCACCATGTTGATGCGCGAGGGACGGACCCGGGCAGCCCTGGTGTACCTGGCTGCCTCCGGCGTGCTCGGCCTCGCCGCCGCGTTCGCCGGGCTGCACCTGTAAACAGGCGAAGGGCTGCGGCACGCGCGCCAGGTGCGCCCCGCAGCCCTTCTTCACCATCTGCTGCTCACCGCTTCCGACCGTCCGCGCCGCAAGGACTCACACCGTGCCGGTGCCCAGTTCGAGCGAGTCCGGCGAGTACTCCACAGCGACCAGGGATCCGTCTTCCGCGACCTCGTACACCTTGATGTCATCGCCCGACACGTTGAACTCCTTGAAACAACCCCAGCAGTAATACTGATTCGCACCGATCTTTCCAATATCCCTGCAGTGACAGTGTGGACAGCGCATGACTCAATCTCCTTTGGGAAGACCTTACATGATACTCTTAGCGTATCCAGAAGTGGAAATCAGTAAACAGGCGCAGGACGGCACACGACGACCCCCGCAGCCTGCTCGGGGGTGATTCCAGAATGTAGCGCTGAAAAAAGGTGAGTTACTTGGGCGACCTCCTTCATGGTAGCGCAGCCGGGTGTGAAAGGCAAGCCAGCAAACGGAAATCCGCCAGCCTCCGCCTCCCGTCGGCGCGCATCGGCACCTCACTGCCGAAGCGCGTCCACCACCCGCCGTACCGTCCGGCCCGCCCATGCCGCCTCTTCCGGTTCAATCAACTCGGAGAAGCTGAATCGCACGGACGAACGAACCCGCGCCTCCGTATGCCCGCACGCCATGAGGACGTGGCTCGGCTCCGGGCTGCCCGCCGTACAGGCCGCGCCCGCCGACGCCGCGACCCCTTCCAGATCCAGGCGCATCAACAACACGTCCGCGCGGATGCCGATGAACGCCAGATTGACAATCCCAGGAACCCCCGACGGCGGGCTGTTGTACGCAACCCCGGGCAACCCCTCGAGCGCAGCGAGAAAGGCTTCCCGCGCCCGCCGGATACGCTTCCCGTGCGCCGCGGACCCCGTCAGACGGGCCACCGCCGCGCCGAAGCCGGCAATGCCCGCCGCGTGCTCCGTCCCGGCGCGCCGGCCTCGCTCCTGGGATCCGCCGCGCAGGACGGGCTGCCAACGGGTGCCTTTGCGGACGTACAGCGCCCCGACCCCCTTGGGACCGTGCAGTTTGTGGGCGGAGAAACTGGCGAGATCGACCGCCGAATCCGCCAAGGCGACCGGCACCGCCCCGAGGGCCTGTACCATGTCGGAGTGCACCACGATGTCCGGATGGACCCGTTTCACCGCGCGGGCGATGGCGTCGACGTCCGTGATGGCGCCGGTCTCGTTGTTCACCCGCATCAGGCTCACGACGCCCGTGTCCTCCCGAAGGGCTTCGAGCACCGCGTCCACGCCCACCGATCCATCCGGACCAGGAGGCACGAAGGTCACCTTCGCCCCCAACTGTTGGAGGAAGTCACAGGTGTGAAGCACCGCGTGATGCTCCGCCTGGCTGGTCACCACGTGGCGGCGCGCCCCCGCGGCCAGCCACGCGCCGACGAGCGCCAGGTGCACCGACTCCGTCCCTCCGCTGGTGAAGACCACCTCGTCCGGGCGCGCGCCGATACCCTCGGCCACCTGCCGCCGCGCCGCCTCGATGCCGGCGCGGGCATCGCGGCCGAACCGGTGTGTGCTCGACGGATTTCCGAACCGTTCGTCCAGGTACGGCGCCATTGCCTCGCGCACCTCAGGCAGCAGCGGGGTCGTGGCGGCATTGTCCAGATACACCATTGCATTCGCCTCCGCATGGCGAAGCGGGCCCGACCGATTAAATGTAGTACATGTACGAATCGGCACCGCTCTCCTTCATCTCCACCAGATCCTGCAGGGTCACCGACTTAAGCACCGACAGGATGGCCTGGCGCAGGCGCTCCCACAGCTCGTCCAGGCCGTCTTCCACATCCTCGTCCACCAAATGCAGCGGTCCCTCCAACGTCAGGATGATGTCGGCCGCCGTGATCTCGGTCTTCGGTTTCGCCAGGACGTAGCCGCCGTACGCCCCGCGGATGCTGCGGACATACCCCGCGTTGCGCAGCGGCGCAATCAGTTGTTCCAAGTAGTGCTCCGACAGTCCTTGCCGTTCCGCGATGGATTTCAACGAGACCGGTGAACCCGTCTCGTGCATCGCCAGGTCCACCAACAGCATCAGCCCGTATCTGCCTTTCGTCGAGATCTTCACGGCGTCGCCTCCCTGTGTGCTTCCTGTTGTTGTAAATCCTCCCGCAGGTATTTGCGCGGGGCCACCCCTACCGGCCAATAGTCCTGCTCCACCCAGTGACCCGGGTAATCATGCGGATACCGGTAGCCAATTCCGCTGCCCAACTGCTCGGCGCCCCGATACCCCGTGCCCCGCAGGTGGGGGGGAACGGTCAGGGGCAGTCCCTGCGCCACGTCCTGCATCGCCTCGTTGATGGCCCGGTACGCGGCGTTCGACTTGGGCGCGCGGGCCAGATACGCCGTCGCCTCCGCCAACGGGATCCGCCCCTCCGGCATGCCGATGGCTTGTACGGCGTGCATCGCCGCCACCGCCAACGGCAGGGCCTGGGGATCCGCCAGGCCGATGTCTTCGGCCGCCAAAATGACCAGGCGCCTGGCGATGAACATCGGGTCTTCGCCCGCCGTCAGCATCTTCGCCAGCCACAGGATGGCGGCGTCGGCGTCCGATCCGCGCACCGACTTGATGAACGCCGAGATGGTGTCGTAATGCTCGTCCCCGCCGGTGTCGTACACCACCTGGCGCTGCTGAATAGCCGCACGCGCCTGGTCCTCGTCCACCTCGACGCGCCCGTCCGCCCCCACTGGCGCGGTCGTGACCGCCAACTCGAGGGCGTTCAGCGCGCGCCGGGCGTCTCCCGCCGCGAAGCGGACGATGACGTCCAGCGCCGCGTCCGTCACCGTCGCGTCGTACGCCCCGAGCCCCCGCTCGCGGTCCGCCAAGGCCCGCTCCAGCAGTTGCCGGATATCCGCCGCGTCCAGGGGATCGAGCCGGTACACCTGGGAGCGGGAGACGAGCGCCGCGTTCACCTGCACATACGGGTTTTCCGTCGTCGCGCCGATGAGCGTCACCAACCCACGCTCCACGAACGGCAACAGCGCGTCCTGCTGGGCCTTGTTGAAGCGGTGGATCTCATCGATGAACAGGACCGTCCGCCGCCCGTACAGGCGCCGCTCCTCCTTGGCCTGCTCGATGACGTGCCGGATGTCCGCCACGCCGGAGGAGACCGCGTTGAGAGAGGCAAACCGTGCCTTGGTGGCGCGGGCGATCACGTGGGCCAGCGTGGTCTTGCCGGTGCCGGGCGGCCCGTAAAAGATCACCGACCGCAGGCGATCCGTCTCGATGGCCCGCCGCAAGGACGACCCCGGCCCGACCACGTGCGCCTGTCCGACCACCTCGTCGAGCGTGCGCGGACGCATGCGGTGCGCCAGGGGCGCTTCCAGCTCTTGCTCGCGTTGAGCCTGCGCCTCGAACAGATCCATCAGGCCCGGACGCCCCCCTTCGCGACCCGTGCGGCGGCGTCCAGGGCGCGCAGGACACCGGCGCGATCCACGTCCCGATGCGTCACGAAACGGACCAGCCCCTCGCCGAAGGCGGAGGCGAGGACGCCCTCCTGCCGGAGCGCCGCCACAAACGCATCTGCCGCCAGGCCCGTCCCGCTGATCTCCGCCAGCACGATGTTCGTCTGCACCGTCTCCAGGTCCACGCGCATGCCCGGAACCTCGGCCAGCCCTTCCGCCAGCACCCGGGCGTTCGCGTGATCCTCGGCCAGCCGGTCCACCATCTGGGTCAGCGCCAGGATGCCCGGCGCCGCAATGACGCCAGCCTGCCGCATCCCGCCGCCGAGCCGCTTGCGCCACTGCCGCGCCGCTTCGATAAAGTCCCGCGGGCCGACGAGCACCGATCCCACCGGCGCGCACAGGCCCTTCGACAGGCACACTTGGACCGTGTCCGCCAACTCGGCGAAGCGGCGCGCCGGCACGCCCGACGCCACGGCCGCGTTGAACAACCGCGCACCGTCGATGTGGATGGGCACCCCGTGCCGGTCGGCGATCTCCCGAAGGGCTCGGAGGTTGTCCAACGGGATGACGGTCCCCCCCGCGCGGTTGTGGGTGTTCTCGACCTCAATCAGAGCCGTCCTGGGATGGTGGATATCCGGCTCCCGGATGGCCTGCGCCACCGCCTCCGGCGGAAGCGCGCCGCGCACGCCAGGGATCTGGCGGATCTGCGCCCCCGCGATGGCAGCCACCGCGGCCGCCTCGTAGTGGAAGATGTGTGAATTCGCCTCGGCGATGACCTCCTCCCCCCGGCCCGCGTGGGTCGCGATGGCCACCTGGTTGCCCTGCGTCCCGGAGGTGACCAACAACCCCGCCTCCTTACCGAGCATCTCTGCCGCCAGTTCTTCCAGCCGGCGCACCGTGGGGTCCTCGCCGTACACGTCGTCGCCCACTTCCGCCTCGGCCATCGCCCGTCTCATCTCGTCGGTCGGCTTCGTCACCGTATCGCTGCGCAGGTCTACCCAATCCGGCAATCTCAGCGCCCCATTTCCTACTAATATACTCAACATTAGCCTATTATAGTCTTCCCAAGTCCCGCAGGCAACTCAAAAAGGCAGTCCAGACGGACTGCCTTTCGGCGGGCGGCCGACGTTGCGAACGCCGCCCTGTTCACGCAGGAAGGAAACCCCGCTTCTGCCGTGAAGCCCCCGTTTTGAACCTGCTCTCTCGCAGGTGGGTGCCCTGCTCATCGGACTTGCACGTCCACGAAGGGCGACGCCCTTGAGGCGTGTGCGCGCCGACGAGACCCCGAGCTCCCTTTTCGGTCGGTGTTGGCTCAAATAACCGGCATTAGGCTCACACGAACAGCGCAGGGAGCGCCGCGGGTTGCCCCGCTGTGCTGTGACTTCATCCTAGCACCGACGGCATCCGAGTGCAAGCGTCAACCCCGCGGAGCCGCCGCTGCCGTCCCGTGCGGTTTGGCGGCCGGGCCCTTGACCGAAAGGTGCAGGACCTCCAACTGCTCTGGGCTGACTTCTGAGGGCGCCATCGTCATCAGATCGGTGCCGCTCGAGGTCTTCGGGAACGCGATGCAGTCGCGCAGCGATTTGCCTTTGCCCATGATCATCACCAACCGGTCGATACCGAAGGCGATCCCGCCGTGCGGCGGGGTGCCGTACTCGAACGCCTCGAGCAAGAAGCCGAACTGCCGGTGCGCCTCCTCCGGCGTAAACCCGAGGGCCTGGAACATGCGCTCCTGCAGCTCGCGCCGGTAGATGCGCATGCTGCCACCCCCCAGCTCGAAGCCGTTGAGCACCATGTCGTACGCCTGCGCCCGCACCGCCCCCGGATCGGACTCGAGTTTGTCGATGTCCTCCCAACGGGGCATGGTGAACGGGTGGTGTTCCGCCACCCAGCGGCCCTCCTCCTCGTCATACGACAGCAGCGGGAAGTCGGTCACCCAGAGGAAGCGGAACGCGTCCGGATCGATGAGGCCGAGGTCATGGCCCAGTTTCGACCGCAACGCCCCCATGGCCTGTAACACCGTCGCCCGGGGCCCCGCGCCAATCAGGATGAGGTCGCCGTCGCCCGCACCCGCGCGCCCGGCGATGGCCGAGAGCTGCTCCGGCGAGAAGAACTTGGCGATGGGGGAGCGGAACTCCTCGCCCGCGACGGCGATGGGCGCAAGCCCCTTCATCCCGAACGTGCCCACAAACTGCACCAGCTCGTCGGTCTGCTTGCGGGACCATCCGGCGCACCCCGGCGCCACCAGGGCCTTGACCACCCCGCCCTGTGCGATGGCGTCCTGGAACACCCGAAACGGGGCGTCCCGGACGATGTCCGCCAGGTCGGACAGGGGCATCTCGAACCGCAGATCCGGTTTGTCGGATCCGTAGCGCTCCATCGCCTCCTGGTAGGGCAGGCGCTGGAACGGCACCGGGATTTCGACGCCGAGCACCGTCCGAAAAACGTGCTGCATCATCTGCTCCATCATCGACTGGAACTCCGCCAGGGACAGGAACGACTGCTCGATGTCGAGCTGCGTGAACTCCGGCTGCCGGTCGGCGCGCAGATCCTCGTCCCGGAAGCAGCGGGCCAACTGGTAATAGCGCTCGAGGCCGGCGACCATCAAGAGCTGCTTGAACAGCTGGGGCGACTGCGGCAGGGCGTAGAACTCGCCCGGCTGCAGGCGGCTCGGCACCAGGTAATCGCGCGCCCCCTCCGGCGTGCTGCGCGTCAGGATGGGCGTCTCCACTTCCACAAAGCCGCGCGCGTCGAGGAACTCCCGCAAGGCGCGCGTCACCTGGTGGCGCAGCATCAGCATCCGCTGCATCTGCGGCCGGCGCAGGTCCAGATAGCGGTGGCGAAGGCGCACCGCCTCGTCCACGTCGATGTCGTCCTCGATGTAAAACGGCGGGTGCTTGGCCGCGTTGAGCGTCTCGAGGCGCCGCACCAGCACCTCGATGGTCCCCGTCTCCAGCCGCGGGTTGACGGTGTGCTCCGCGCGCCGCTCCACGGGGCCGGCCGCGTTGATGACGTACTCGCTGCGCAGCCGCTCCGCCTCCGCCATGACCTCCGGCGGCGTGCCGCGCGCGGGATCGAAGACCAACTGGATGATCCCGCTTCGATCCCGCAGGTCGATGAAGATGATGCTGCCCAGGTCGCGCCGGCGCTGCACCCAGCCGGAGAGCACCACCTCTGTGCCCGGGGGCACGCCGAGCGCGTCCAGGGCGCGATGGGTACGGTACAGCTCAGGTTGTCGAACCATCCTCGATGCCTCCCTTGCTCACGTGATGGACAACGGCTTCCGCCGGCACCTCCGTCTGGACGCCGGTGCGCAGGTCCTTAAGCGTCACCGTCCCGCGCGCCACCTCGTCCGCGCCGAGGATGGCGCAGTAGGCGGCCTGCATTCGGTCGGCCGATTTCAACTGGGCTTTCAATCCCTTGCCGAGGTAGTCCCGGTCGGCGCGAAGCCCCTCGGACCGCAGCCGCTGCAGAAGGCGCATGGCGGGCACCTCCGCCGCCTCGTCGGCCACCGCCACCCACACGTCGAGCCTGGCCGCCTGCGGCAACGCGCCCCCCTGCTCGCGCAGCACCATCAAGGCGCGCTCGATGCTCCCGGCGAACCCGACCCCGGGCGTCTCGGGCCCGCCCACCTCGGCCACCAGGCCGTTGTACCGGCCGCCGCCGCCCACGGAGCTGAACCCGGGCACCGTGACCTCCCAGGCGGTGCGGGTGTAGTAGTCGAGCCCGCGCACCAATCGGTCATTGAGCACATAGGGCACGTCCATCGCGTCCAGGAACGCGCGCACCTGCTCGAAGTGGCGGCGGCAGTCGTCGCACAGGCTCTCCAGGATGGTGGGGGCGCCCACCTCGGCCAACACCTGCTGGCAGCGGTCGTTCTTGCAGTCGAAGATGCGCAGCGGATTGCGCTCCAACCGCTGCTGGCAGTCCCCGCACAACCGGTCGGCCACCGGCCGCAGCCGCTCCAGCATCTGCTCGCGGTGGCGCGGCCGGCACACCGGACAGCCGACGGAATTGAGCTCGACCGTCAGGTCCCGCAGGCCGAAGCGCCGCAGCAGGTCCAGGTTGATGGCGATCACCTCGGCGTCCGCCGCCGGGTGCTCGGGGCCCAGCACCTCGACACCGTACTGGTGGAACTGCCGCCAGCGGCCCCGCTGCGGTTTTTCATAGCGGAACATGGGCCCGATGTAGTAGAGCTTGACGGTGTGCGGCTGGCCGTACAGTTTGTTCTCCACGAACGCCCGAACCACCCCCGCGGTGCCCTCGGGGCGGAGCGTGACGCTGCGGCCGCCGCGATCGGTGAACGTGTACATCTCTTTCGAGACGATGTCCGTGGTCTCGCCGACGCCGCGGGCGAACAACTCGGTGTGCTCGAACACCGGCGTGCGTACCTCCTCAAAGTGGTACAGCGCGCACGTGTCGCGGATGATCTGCTCCATCGCCTGCCACTGCCCGCTCTCGCCGGGCAGGATGTCGGCCGTCCCCCGCGGCCGTTGTGTCAACATGCCATGTCCCTCCTGTCCTGGCCCGCAGGCCATATCGTGAACATCAAAACGCCCTTTCGCCTGCCATCGGGCAGGGGCGAAAGGGCGTGGTTCCGCGGTGCCACCCTGCTTGGACAAAACGCCCAGGGCGCTCGTCCATCTCATTCGCGCGTAACGGGCGCCGCCGCCGGCGCTTTGGGGTGCCGCACGGGGGCTGAACCCCAAGGTGGTGCGGACCCGTTCACACCGGTTCATCGGGGGTGTCTTTCCCGCCAGGCCCGCGAACCTGCTTCCAGCCCAGGCAGGTCTCTCTGGACGCCGAGGCGCGGACGGTACTCTTCCCCGTCATCGAATCGCTGTTCATCATGATACAGGCCAGTATACGGAAGGGCTGAAACATTGTCAATGCCGGCGCATCCGCTGCAGGCGAAGGTTCCACTCCCGCGGCGCCGGTTCCCACTCCTCCGGCCAATCCCAGTCCTCCTCGCCGCCAAGCACCTGTTCCGCCTCCTGGCGGGGTGTGTACAGCGCGTCCGACAGCTGGTGGATGCGCGCCCCCTCCGTGTCCCGCACCCGCATCGGCCATCGCCTCCCGTGCAAAGTCGGAGCGTCCTCTCCGTAGTGTGGCTGGGCGCACGGCAGGGCATGCATGCGGGAGGGCTGGATGCTCGGCGAGCGCGTGTCGAAAGGCAGGGATGTGACGCACAGGGTTGTGATACCATGGAACTCGAATTCGGAAGGGGGAGAGGCGATGGATTTCACACAGAGCCACCTCTGGCAGCAGCGCGCCGACGCCGTGATCCTCGGCGGGGTGAACAGCCCGTCGCGCTCGTTCAAATCGGTGGGCGGCGGCACGCCGGTGGTGATGGCGCGCGCCCAAGGGTCGCGGTTCGTCGACGTGGACGGGAACACGTACATCGACTATCTGGCGGCCTACGGGCCCCTGGTGCTGGGGCACGCCCATCCCCGGGTGATGGAGGCGCTGCGGGCAGCTACCTACGACGGGATCCTGTACGGGACCCCGACGACCTGGGAGGTGGAGTTCGCGGAGACGCTGCGGGCGGCCATCCCGGACCTGGAGCGGGTGCGCTTCGTCAACTCGGGCACCGAGGCGGTGATGACCACCATCCGCGTCGCCCGCGGGGCGACCGGCCGCAACAAGATCCTCAAGTTCGCCGGTTGTTACCACGGCCACTCCGACGCGGTGCTGGTCGCCGCCGGCTCGGGGCCGTCCTCCATCGGCGTGCCCGACAGCGCGGGCGTGACGCGCGCCATCGCCGGCGAGGTGATCACGGTGCCGTACAACGACCTCGAGGCGTACGACGAGGCGCTCGCCGTCCACGGGGAGGACCTGGCCGCGGTGCTCGTCGAGCCCATCGTGGGCAACTTCGGGATCGTGCCGCCGGAGCGGCCGGATTACCTGGCGGAGGTCATCGCCCGTGCGCACCGCGTGGGCGCCCTGGTGATCTTCGACGAGGTGATCACCGCCTTCCGCTTCCACTACGGGACCGCGGCCCAATTGTACGGTGTGCACGCCGATCTGTACGCCCTCGGCAAGATCATCGGCGGCGGGCTGCCCATCGGCGCCTACGGCGGCCGGCGGGATGTGATGGAGTCGGTGGCCCCGCTCGGGCCGGTGTACCAAGCCGGCACCATGGCGGGCAATCCGGCCTCCATGCGCACGGGGTTGGCCTGTCTCGAAGTGCTCCGCGATCCCGCGGTGTATCGCCACATGGACCGCCTGGGCGCTGCCTTGGAGCAGGGCATCCTCGCATCCGCGCAGCGGCACGGGGTGGCCATCACCATCAACCGGGTCGGGGGCGCGTTCACGGTGTTCTTCGGATCGCACCGCGTCCGCGACTACGCGGGGGCGCAGGCGACGGACGGGCGACGCTTCGCCGCCCTCTTCCACGCCCTGCTGCGGCGCGGGGTGTTCATTGCCCCCTCCAAGTACGAGGCGTGGTTTGTGTCCGCCCAGCATACCGACGCGGACATCGAGGAAACCCTCGCCGCCGTGGACGCCAGCTTCGCCGAGATGGCTGCCACGTCCGACGCCTGACGAGGCGGTACGGCAAACAAAACAAAACGGCCCGGCGCCAGGATACCCTGGAACCGGGCCGTTCTCGATCCGCGATTCGGAATCCGCCCTCACAGGACGTCGGCCAGTTGGCTGACCAGATCCGCCTTGGATCGGTAACCGATGAGTTGCTTGACCACCTGTCCGTCCTTGAACACCAACAGGGTCGGGATGCTCATGATGCCGAACTGGCTCGCCGTCTGCGGGTTCTGGTCGACGTCGAGCTTGCCCACCTCGAGCCGGTCGGCGTACTCCTCGGCGATCTCCTCGATGACCGGCGCCATCATCCGGCATGGGCCGCACCAGGTCGCCCAGAAGTCAATCAGCACCGGCTTATCCGACTGCACAAACGCCGCGAAGGTCGCGTCCGTGACTTCTTTTGCCATGGTCATCCTCCTCCTGCCTGCAAGAGGCAGATTTTATTGTAACACATCCGTTATGCGGCGTCACACCCTCCGCGCCACCATCCGGCGCCGAGGAGGGCCGTCATCGCCCCGGCCACCACGGCCCACCCGAGCCAATAGGCGGAGAAGACGCCGTACCGCACGGCGACCGTGTGCAAGGGCAGAATCCAATACAACAGGGACGCTGCGAACAGGACGCTCGGCGTCACCCGGCCTCTCAGCCGAAAGGCGCCGAAGACGAGCGCCCCGGCCGCCAGCGTCAGCCCTCCGGTCAACATCGCTTGCTCGGTCAGGTTCCACCCCGTCAGCCAGATGCCGAGGGCGGGAACCAACGTGCTCTGAAACACCACGGCCCCCGTGATGTTGCCCATCGCCAGGGCGTCCTTGCCCTGCCGGATCCACACGACGCTGTTGAGCGTCTCCGGCAGCTCCGTCGCCAAAGGGATCAGCAAGGCCGACAGGACGAAGGGGGGGATGTTCAACCAGACCGCGATGCGCTCCACCCCGGCGGCCAACAGCTGCGCGCCGCCGACAATCATGGCCAGGGCCGCGACGAGCTGGAAGAGGACCGCGAACCCGCCGGGTTGCGGCTGTTTCCACTGCAGATACAGGGGCGCGAGATGCGCATGGGCCCCCTGGAGGGATCGGTCCCGCATCGTCTGCACGACAAACACCAGATAGGCACCGAGGAGCACCATCGGTGCCACCTTGTGCACCCATTCGCTCTGCACGCAACCGACCACTAGACTCAGGGCGTACGCAACCAGGAAGTAGGTCATGTCCCGCTGGTATGCCTGCCGCTGCACCGCCAGATGCGTGCGGTCATTCGCACGCCGGTGGACCAGCAGCAGGGAGATGGCGACAATGGCGGAGCCGAGCGTGACCAGCAAAAAGGGGGCCCCGAGGATCCCGCCGATGCCGACCTCTTCCGCGGCCCGGCTGCCGCCTCCGAACAGGATGGCGGCCACCGGGACCGCCGCCTCCGGCAAGGCGGTCCCCAGGGCCGCCAACACACTGCCCACCGCCCCTTGGCCGAGGTGCAGTTTCGCACCCAGCCATTCCACCGCATTGGTGAACAGTTCCGCCCCGAACAGGATCATCGCCAACGCCAGGAGCATGGACAGGGCGATCTGCATGCTACCCCTCCCCAGGGTGCGCCCAGGCCATCGCGCACAGCATGTCCCTACACTGTACGCGTCCCCCTGTCCGTGTATTCCGCCCTGCCCGTTTCTCCGGCCGGCGTTGCCGCGGAGGCGCACCTCACGCCTGCGGCGCCACTTCCGTCACCGCCGACAACAGCCGCCGGCTCAATTCGTCGACGTCCGTCTCCCGTTCCACAAAGAGGGCGAACCAGGTGTCGTCGATCCCCGTCAGAAACCAAACCTTCCCCTCGTCACCGGTGATGGAAGTCTCCACCACGTGTGACAGGCCGACCTCCTCACGGACGCGTTCCACCGTCCGCCGATAGGTGCGCAGCACGTCGAGAAATCCCGGTTCGTAGTCTCGGTCGGCGGCGCCCAGGGTCTCGCCCTGGAACGCAATCCAGCCCAACACCCGCGCGTCCTCCGTGAGGCGGGTGAAGCACGCCATCCAAGGCTCCGACGTGAATGCCGGCACGCCGGCACCGTTGAGCACAAAGGGCAGTTTGAGTCGTTCGAAGACCCGCCGCCGTGGGCCGGTATCGCCGTCCTGCAGGACCTCCACCTGGGTCGGGCGGGGATCCCACCCGTCCCCCTCTGCATCGGCCGCGGCCACGGCACGCGTCGCATCGTCGCCAGCGGCCGCCTCGAGGTGCGACGCCGAGGCGGCTCCTCGCTCCTTGTCCGCATCGCCTGTATCCGCATCCGGGGCATCCGCCCGCTGGGCGGACCGGTCTGCCGCGCGCCGCTCGCGCGCACGGCGGACCCACAACACATTCATCCACACCCAGGCACTGAGGATTATCAACGCCAGGGCGACGACCGCCAACAGCGTGGTCGGCATGCACTCACCTCCGTCTTCCGCACCGGCCGCCGGTCACCCATCAGGTGCCGGAATTCCTGTGGATCCGCACGGTCGCGTTCATTTGCGGCACGATGTCTTTGCCCTGCTGACCGGACAGCGAGATCTTGACCGGCACCCGCTGCACTTCCTTCGTGAACGTGGTGGAAGTCGGGCTCGGAAACGGCGATTGTTCCGCGGCCGATTCCGCGCCGATGCTCTCCACCGTCCCGGAGAACGTGTCGCCGGGATACGCGTCGATGTAGATATCCACCGACTGGCCGACCTTCACGTTGCGCACATCGGACTCCTTGATGTTCGCGATCACGTATTCGTGATCGAGATCCCCGATGGCGGCCAATACCATGCCGGGTGCCACCACCTCGCCTTGGATGGCGGCGTTCTTCAGGACCACGCCGTCAATCGGCGCCGTGATGGCCACCGACTGCCCCGTCGGGAGGGTCTCCTGTCCCAGGGTGTCCCCTTGGTGGACGGCCGCCCCTTCGCTGACGTTCCAACGGGTCAACTTGCCCGCCGCGGTGCCGACCACGTAGCGCGTGTCCGCGGAGACATACGCGTCTTCCTCACGGACGTAATTGTTCTGGTTGTAAAAGTACAGGTACCCTCCGACCAACGCAGCTGCCACCACAATCAAGGCAATCACGTTGATGATCAGGATTTGCCGAGCGCGCATGTTCCGCCCCCACTTCCCCGTTCAAGCGATTTGTTTATCCTGTTGATGTTTCATTCACAAAACGATTTTATTGTAATACGGGTCAGGGAAAAAGGAAAGCGTGGCTGGACGCCGGGATGGCACTCGGATGCGTCCACCGCGCATCGGTCCGCAGCCGGCCCCGTCCTCCAGCGCCATCCTCCGGCGTCACGCCTGGCCGGGCGGTCACTGGTAATCCCGTTCGTCCGCCTCCGGGCGCAAGGGCAGGAATCGAAGCACCTGAGGCCGCAACCGCCAGACGCTGGCCGTCATCAAGATCACGCAGAGCCCGCCGTACACCAGGCAGAACCACGCCCAGGCGTGCGGCGGACCCGTGACGGCAGCCTCCAACAATGCCAGCACCCAGAGCGGATTCAGGCTGAGCAGGAACGATCCCCAACCGGCCAAGAACTGATCCAGAGGATAGCGCTGGGCCACCAACTGCAGGCCGTACCCCATCACCCCGGTGAAAACGAGCATCCACGCCACGGTCGCGTACGACAACACGGTGCTCCATCCGGAGCGCAGCACGAGCGTCGACCAGCACACGCTCAGCGCCGCAATGACCAGGATGGTGAACAGTTGGAACGCGAAAACCGCCACGACCTCGCCCGGGACCGCGCCGCCGAACAGAAACACCAGGCTGTACAGCGGCAAGGTGACGACCAGGAGCAGCACCAGCAGCGCGGTCGACGAGAGGATCTTGCCGGCCAGGATGCCGAAGGGCGAGAGTGGCGTCGTCAACAGGACCGCCAGGGTCCTCCGCTCCCGCTCTCCGCTGATGGAACCGGCCGCGAACGCCGGCGTGAGAAACCCGGCGACCGTCATCTGCACCAAGCTCAGGGTCAGAAACACCTGCTCGCTTCGCTGCGGCAACAGCAGCGTCAATTGGCCCTGCACGTTTTCGTACAGCAGGAAAAAGGTGAACAGCGCCATCCCGCACACGTACCCGAACACCACGATGGGCGCGCGCGCCGTGCGCATGCGCTGGCGGAACTCCTTGAGCAACAGGGGATTGCGGATCACGCCAGCCCCTCCTCCGTCAGCCGAAGAAACAAGGCCTCGATATCGGTCGGCTGCTCCACGAACTGGGTGACCGCGATGCCCGCGCGAACCAGCCGCGCCAGCAGATCCGCCTGCTGCAGGACGGTTCCGGCGTACAGGACCTCCACTCCGCCGGCGGCAGGATGCACGTCCATCACCCGTGGATCCTCGCGGAGTACGGCCGACCACCGCGCGAAATCCGCGTCGCCGGCCAGGTGGAGGCGGCGGTACGCGGACGTGTGGCTGCGCAGCACCTCCACCGACGCCACCGCAATCAGTTCTCCGCGGCGCATCATGCCGATTTCGTCCGCCACCTCCGACAGCTCGTGCAGGATGTGTGAACTGATGATCAGGGTCTTGCCAAGCTCCCGCAGCCGCTTCAGGACCTGGCGCACCTCGATGCGCGATCGCGGGTCGAGGCCGGAGGTCGGTTCATCGAGGATCAACACCGGCGGGTCATGCATCAGGCAGCGGGCGATCTCCAAGCGCTGTTGCATGCCGCGTGACAGGTGGTTGACATATGTGTCCCGCTGGTCCGCCAGTCCGACCCAATCCAGGTACTCCTGGCACCGCGCCTCCGCGACCGCCCGCGGCACCCGATAGCACTCGGCGTAAAACTGAAGGTATTCCTGGCAGCTGATATCGTCGTACACGCCGAAGCTGTCCGGCATGTACCCGATGGAACGCCGGACGCCGGCGGGGTTGCCCATCACCTCGAAGCCGTTGACGTACGCCCGCCCGGAGGTGGGCGTCGTCAACGTCGCCAGGACCGACAGGGTGGTGGTCTTGCCGGCTCCGTTCTCCCCCACCAAACCGAACACGGTGCCGCGGCGGACGAACAGGTTGAGGTCCCGGACGGCCAGATGCCTGCCGTACCGCTTGCACAAGTTCTCGGTCTGAATCAAATCGGCGTCACCTCCGCCGCAGGGTACACCGCCACATCCGCCAACTGGCGCACCAGCATCAGCGTCTGGTCGGACACCACGCGCTGTGCGGTCCGAAGCGGCGGCAGCGCGGGCAGCTGGGGGCCGTCCGCCGCCGTCACGGTGGCCACCACCAACGCCTGGTCCACGCTGTTGGAGTCGTTCAACAACCCCGCCGTCGAAGCGTAGTTGACCAGGGTTCGCCCGATGCCGCGCGAGAGATCGCGATTGTACGCCGCGTACGCGGACAGGTATCCGCCACCCCCGTTTGGCGATATCACCGTACCCGGCAGATAGGCGGTTTGGCCCGGCTTCAGGTCCCCGACCGGGTACAGGCGCCCGTTCCAACACACCGCCACCCCGTGCAGGTTGTACGGCGTGCCGTTGTGCACGCTGCCGGACAGGTTGCCTTGGGACGCCGTGAGCGCGAGGACCAGTTCTCCCTGGTCATGCACCATGCCGGCGGTGTACAGGTAGCGAACCCCCCACCGTCCGATGTCGCGCATGTCGGACACCGCCCGCTGCCCGTAGTCGACCACGGCGTCCCCAATCTGCCGGACGTTTTGCTCGGCCAGGGGCATCGCCAGCATCGGTTGCGGCGTCACCAGCCGGGCGGATATGACCTGCGGCGACATGAAGGCCCGGATGCCGTAGGCGTGGCCATCGCCGTCGCCCGCGAGATCGAGCACCCCCACCCCTTCGGTGAGCACGCCGGCAGGGCGCTGCGAGGCGCCCACCCCGTAGATGGCCACGGTGGTGATCACACTGAGGGCAGGCAGAATCAGCCATGCCCAGGGTTCGCGTTTGCGCCGCCGCAAGGCGACGAACACCAACGGACCGATGCACAGCGCGTACAGGGCGAACACCATCGCCCAGAAGCCGAGCGACGGGATCCGCAACGGCGACAAGGACGTGCTCGCGGACGCCAGAGACAGCGCCTGGCTGGGGTTGAAGAAATTCGGAAACGCGCGCCCATGGGCGTTGGCACGCCCGAGAATGGTCGTCCACAGCGCCGCGTTGCCGGACCAAGTCGCCAGCCCTGGCTGCAGCGGGGAGAACGACGTCTGCACGAGGATGCCGCGGCCCACGGTACGGGTGGCGACCAACGGCATCGCGGGCGTCCCGGCCCAGATCTCGGCACCTGCCCGGAGCGTTGCGCGGGCACCGGTCACTCCCGCCGGTGGGCTCACGGCGTCGCCGAGCAGGGCGGCCAATTCCGCACCGTTGAGCGGTGCCGCAGGTCCGGGCGCAAGCGGCAGCCAAGTGTCCCACCGGGCTCCCGCGTGGCCCGCTCCCGTCACCATCAACACGCCGCCCATCTTCACCCAGTTGGCCAACGTGTTCGCCTCGTCCTCCGTCAGCCGGGCCAACACGTCCGGCGTGACGACGACGGCGGTCAATCCGCTCATCAGGTCCGGTCCCGCAGGCAGCGTTCCGGGGCGCACGGACAGCGGCAACACCGGGTTCCCGCCCGGCCCGTCGGTGGCGCCGGTGAGGAACTGGGCCGCCTGCGGCTGCGCGGAGAGTGCGGCCACCAGTGTGACCTGGCCGAGGGGCGTCCCCGTCAACTTTGCGGCCGCAATCACCTGTCCGTTCACAAAACACTCGACCACCGCGCCCTCGCTGACCGCCTCGCCGGGCACCGCAATCAGCTTGTCCACGCTGGTGGCAGCAGGCAGACGCACATCCCACCGCAACACCCCGTCCGCCAGGCGCTGGGGTCCGACGGAAAAATGGACATCCACCCGCAGCTGGGCCTGGACGGCTTGTCCACGGTTGTGCAGCGTCAGGCGCACCGGCACCCAATCGTCTCGCTTGTAATACCCGCCAAATCCGACGACCGTCGACATCGACACGGCCGGCTGGGCGGCCGCCTCGCCGGACGGGAAGAAAACGATGGTCAGCAGCATCCACAGGCATACCATCGCACACAGTTTGAGCCGACGCCGTTCGACGGAGGCCACCCCCTCTGTCATGCCTGCAGGTGCATGGTCACCAACCCGATTGTACCGCGGGGGCTTCGGCTTGGCCACCGCGGCCCCGAGAGGACGGCATGTGCAGCCAAGGAACGGTCCGATTTTAACTTGTATCCAAGAAAACAATCTCATGGGAAAGAGTCAACAAAGGCCCATGGTGGAAAAGGCAATGAACCCTTCCCGTGCGAACCGCAGCCCGAGTCATTTTGTGATTTGTGCTCAGAGTTTATGTAATTATATAATCTTTTCCTCACATTTGTTGTGTAGCGTTACGACCAACACAGAGAATAGGAGGCGAATCTGAGTGAACGAACGAGCGCTGCCCATATCATTCCTCAATCGAGGCATCATCCATTTATTGATCCTGTACGTCGTGTGGGGCAGCACGTATGTCGCGATGCGAGTCGCGGTCAGCGGAACCCACGGATTTTCTCCATTCACAACGGGAGCAATACGCGTCCTCATGGCAGGCATCATTCTCTTTGCATGGGCCGCTGCCAGGCGTCACCCGATGCGGATCACCGGACGCGACGCATGGGTACTGGCTATCACCGCTGGCTGCCTTTGGCTGGGAGGAAACGGACTGGTCCTGTGGGCAGAGCAATACGCGAACTCGGGGTACGCCGCACTCATGATCGTAAGCGTCAAAGCCCCCACACCTTGCGTTTCTCCAACCGTCGTGCGACAGTCATGGACGACAACAATCAGCCCCGCCAGGAGACCCAGCGGGGCGATTTCTCATGCTATCCTTTTTTTCCACGTCTCCGGATTCGTTCCGGCAGGCGATCTGACCACGGGAGCAACGCGTCCATCGCTGCCCGGTCATCCGTTCGGATGTTGGGTAGCCGCTCGAACAGGTATTCCAGGTACAAATACGGGTCCAGCCCGTTCTCCTTGGCTGTCTCCACCAGGCTGTAGGCGATGGCGCTCGCCCTCGCACCCTGTGGGGTGTTGGCAAACAGGAAGTTCTTGCGACCAATTACAAACGGCTTGATTGACCGCTCGCTCCGGTTGTTATCCAACTCCAGATGGCCGTCCTCCAG